>JARGFP010000001.1:0-77079 GCA_029210585.1 Bacteroidales bacterium | reverse complement strand
GCCCAGGTGGCAGGACCGAACGTTAATAATTGCTCCGGTGGAGCAATTTAGTGAGGGGCCAGGCTGCAGGGCTGACAATTCCGCCACCCGCTGTAATAATCGGGTAGTAAGTTAGAATTGTCAAAAGTTCTTTTTTAAGTATTGTAAGATTTGCCCAGGTGGCGGAATTGGTAGACGCGCTAGTTTCAGGGACTAGTGTACGCAAGTACGTGAAGGTTCGAGTCCTTTCCTGGGCACAAAAAGAAGAGGTTGTTTCAAACGAGGCAGCCTCTTTTTTTGTATCTGCAGGTGGCGGAACCGCCTCTTCCCTATATTTTCATTCAATTTTACTAAATTGCCTGACCATAATTGAAAAACGTTTTCACTGTTCTGAAAAATGAATGAGATAATTGCTGAATTCATTGGTACATTGTTGCTGGTTCTGCTGGGCAACGGTGTGGTTGCAAATGTGGTACTTAACGGGACAAAAGGAAACAACGGGGGGTGGATTGTCATCACCCTCGGATGGGGCCTGGGCGTTTTCGTTGCTGTCGCGGTCGCGGGACAGGTTTCCGGGGCACATATCAATCCTGCAGTCACCATTGGACTCGCTGTAGCCGGTCTTTTCGATTGGATGAGGGTGATACCGTTCATCCTGGCCCAGTTGTTGGGTGGGATGGCAGGCGCATCCCTGGTGTGGCTGTTTTACAAAGACCATTTCAATGCAACGGACAACCATGGGAGCATCCTGGCCTCCTATGCCACTTCTCCTGCTATCAGGCGGATTTCCGGTAATGTAATCAGTGAGGTGATTGGGACCTTCGTGCTGGTTTTCGTGATCCTGTATATTGCGGAACCCGGGCTGGAACTTCCCGACAACCAACCTGCCAGGATCGGGCTGGGAACACTGGGGGCTTTGCCTGTTGCCCTGCTGGTAACAGCCATCGGCCTTTCCCTGGGCGGGACCACCGGGTATGCAATCAACCCGGCAAGGGACCTTGGACCCAGGGTGATGCATGCCCTGTTGCCCATGAAATTCAAAGGAACAAGTGACTGGTCATATGCATGGGTGCCCGTTGCCGGACCAGTCATCGGCGCCGTGCTGGCTGCCTCTCTTTTCCTGCTGCACCAATGGCTGTTCTGAATCGATGGTAAATCGAGTGATTTCTGCCTGGCAGGGTTTCTTTTTTTATTTTTAAGCGTAACTTTGGCTACGATTTCAGAATACACAGCAAAAAATATAAATATAATGAACAGAGACAACCAACTTTTCGGTCTGATCGACCAGGAATACCACCGACAAAAACAGGGAATTGAGCTCATCGCCTCGGAAAATTTCGTGAGTGAGCAGGTAATGGAGGCCATGGGGTCCTGCCTGACAAATAAATATGCTGAAGGATATCCTGGTAAGCGCTATTACGGTGGATGCGAGGTGGTCGACAAGGTTGAGCAACTGGCCATTGATCGTTTATGTGAACTCTATGATGCCGAATATGCCAATGTGCAGCCACATTCAGGAGCGCAGGCCAATATGGCAGTATTCCTGGCGGCGTTGCAGCCTGGCGATACGTTCATGGGACTTGACCTCTCGCATGGAGGACACCTGTCGCATGGTAGCCCGGTGAACAGTTCCGGAATACTGTACAATGCCATCAGCTACGGTCTGGATGAAGCAACAGGCATGATTGATTACGATGCAATGGAAGCAACCGCCCTGGAGAAGCGACCGAAACTCATCATTGGCGGTGCCTCGGCATACTCACGCGAATGGGACTATGCACGGATGCGGGCCATCGCTGATCAGATTGGTGCACTGTTCATGGTGGACATGGCACATCCCGCGGGACTGATTGCTGCCGGACTGCTCGACAATCCGCTGCCGCATGCACATATTGTTACCTCCACGACCCACAAGACATTGCGGGGACCAAGGGGAGGAGTTATCCTGATGGGAAAAGACTTTGAGAATCCATGGGGCATTGCCACGAAGAAAGGGGAGATCAGGACGATGTCCTCGCTGCTCAATTCTGCTGTTTTCCCTGGAATCCAGGGAGGTCCGCTGGAACATATCATTGCTTCAAAGGCAGTTGCCTTCGGTGAAGCGCTTACCCCCGAATTCAAGGCCTACCAGGCACAGGTGAAAAAGAATGCTTCCGTAATGGCAGAGGCATTCATCAGCAAGGGATACAAAGTGGTTTCCGGCGGAACGGACAACCACTCCATGCTGATCGACCTGCGGTCGAAATTTCCTGAAACAACAGGGAAACAGGTGGAGAATATCCTGGTTGAGGCAGATATCACCGTGAATAAGAACATGGTGCCGTTTGATTCACGTTCACCTTTCCAGACCAGTGGCATACGTGTGGGAACACCGGCGATTACCACCCGGGGAATAAAGGAGGATATGATTCCTATGGTCGTATCCTTTATTGACGAAGTGATCAGCAATATTGAAGACAAGGTTGTGATCGAAAAGGTGAGAAAGCAGGTCAATGAAGTGATGAATGCATACCCGATGTTCGCCTGATCCTTTCCTATGGAGTGGTACCTTATACTCGCCGTAGTCGGAGTTGGCTTTATTGCAGGACTGATCAATACCCTTGCTGCAGGAGGTTCGCTGCTCGCGCTACCCATGCTGATTATCCCGCTCGGGATTCCCTCCGTGAATGCCAATGCCATCAACAGGATCGCCATCCTGCTTCAGAATATCATTGGCGTCAGGCGGTTCCAGCAAAAGAAAGTACTGAACCTGCGCCTGGATTACAGGATTGGTATTCCTGCCGTTATTGGTTCCGTGCTGGGGGCCTTTATTGCCACCATTATTTCGGTCCCTGCAATGGATGCAGCCATCGGCGTTGTAATGCTGGTGATGTTCCTGCTGATCCTGGTGGATCCCAACAGCTGGGTCAGGGACAGGAAGGACCAGCCTCCCCTGAAAAAATGGTTACAGTACCTTATATTCTTCCTGATTGGTGTTTATGGCGGATTCATCCAGGCAGGGGTGGGGTTCTTCCTGTTGTCAGGACTCGTGCTGGGTTGCGGATTCGACCTGGTGAAGGCCAATGCGGTTAAAGTACTGATCATCCTGCTGTATACCCCTTTTGCACTCGGAATATTTATTTACCAGGGACTGCTTACCTGGGAATATACCATCTACGGGCTGGTGCTGGCAGCAGGAAACATGGCCGGTGCGTATATTGGGGTGAACATAGCCGTGAAGTGGGGGGCACGTTTCCTGAGGTACATGTTGCTGGCAGCCGTCATGATCGCTGCCGTAAAATTACTGGTTCCGCAGCTGAGGGCACTGTTCGGGTAGCGGTAAATGCATTCTCTAACGCAGGCTAGGGTTCGATGGTATATTTGATCCACCCGGTTTGTTTGAAAGCAGCATTCTGGTCGCTGGTGAATTTGGTTTTGCGTGCTGCCTCCAGTACGGTGTTCCAGATGCAGTTGTCGGCAAAGGTTGCTGATTTCACACTTGCGCCCACCACGTTCCCATTCCGGTCGACCTGTATCTCCACAGTTACAACGATACGACTGGTCACATTGCAATTATCGACATTTGGCAGTGGGATTTGCCCAACCGCCTTACGGGTTCCAAGTCCGTAGGTGGGCCCGTTCCCCAGGCCACTGCCATCGCTATAGTTCGGGACCCCGGCCGATCCGGTGGTGGTCCCCTGGTTGGTTCCTGTACCCGGACTGACCCCTTCCGAGCCGTCCTGCTCGCCCACACCCTGGCGGCCAAAAGTATTTCTCCCCAGGTTATTGATCCTGCTGGCCTGTTCCTCTTGTTTGCGCCGTTCTTCTTCGATCCGTCGCTGTTCTGCCAGCTGTTCCTGCCTGATTTGTTCTTCTTCCGCCCGCCGGATCCGCTCTTCCTCCTGCGCTTTCCTGATCTGCTCTGTTTCAGCCTTTTGCTGAGCGATTTCTTCAGCAGAAGGTTTGGGATCCTCCTTTACCTTCACTTTCTCCACATCCTGGGTATTATCGGCCGGGGCCGTTTCCGCACGGGAAGGCGGAGGAGGGCTGTAAGCAGGTGCCTCTTCAATGATTTCTTCTGTTACCTGGGGTTCGGGAGTGCCCTGGTTCGCTTCATCGCCCTGTGGCTCGATGGAACCAAATCCTGTGTTATCGGTACCGAAGTTGACCAGCACGCCCTCCTCTTCCGGGGGCGGATCCGCGAAAGTCAGGCCACCAAGGATCAGCAGGGCCAGCAACAGCCCGTGGATGGTGATCGTTCCTATTAAACCTCTCCTGTTGATTCGCATGATGGATCTAGCTTTCTGGTTTCGTTCCAAGGATGACCCTGTACCGGTTCCTTTTGGCGATGTTCAGTACTGCAAATACCTCTTCCATCACCAGCGACCTGTCGGCATTGAGCCTGATCGTTGGTGTGTCACCGTGAGGCTCCAGCATTCTCCGCAGTACAGGTTCCAGTTCACTCATGGTGTAGGCCTGGTCCTCGACATATACCGTTTTATCATTGGCTATAGAAAGCACCAGTACAGGACTGGCCTGGGTCTGGTTGTTGCTTTCAGGCAGATCGACATGCTTGGATGCAGGTACGATCAGGGTTGTGGTGAGCATAAAGAAAATCAACAGCAGGAATACAATATCAGTCATTCCCGACATGGCAAAATTGATGTTTCTTTTATTTCTCGACACTATCGCCATCAGAGTAGTTTTATTACCACAATGTAGTTTCTTTCCGCCGCAATATTCATCACCTTCACAGCATCTTCCACTGACACCTGGGGTGAAGTGACAACCTTAACGGTTGGTTCGGCCTGTCCTGCCAGTTTCGCATCCAAAAACGTGCCAAGGTTTTCATACTGAACCGTTACCCCGTCCACCGTGATCCTTGAATTGGGGTAAACAGTAACCGTGGGAACCGAAGACTCAACAGCTACTGGGGTGCGGCCGGGACTTGGCATAAGCAGCTTGACTGCATTGGGGGCGATAAGGGTGGATGTGAGCATGAAGAAAATCAGCAACAGGAATACGATGTCGGTCATTCCCGACATTGCAAAATTGTTCAATACCCTGTTTTTATTCCTGATTGCCATATGCTGCGTTATTTTGCCGGCTCGTTAAGCAGATCAATGAATTCTGTGGAGCTTGCTTCCATGGTATTGATCACTTTGTCGACCCTTGCAACGAGCGTATTGTAGGCGAAAAATGCGATAATCCCCACAATCAGTCCGGCTACCGTTGTGATCAATGCTGTGTAGATACCACCCGAAAGCTCACCCACATTAATGTTGTTCCCTGCGGTGGACATCTGGTGAAAGGCCTCTACCATTCCAATTACCGTACCCAGGAACCCGATCATCGGGGCCCCGCCCGATACACTTGCAAGTGTTGGCAGTCCACGCTCGAGTTTATACACTTCCAGTCGTCCGACGTTTTCGATGGCTGCGTTGACATCATTCAACGGACGGCCGATCCGGGAGATCCCCTTTTCAATCATGGCCGCGACGGGGTTGTCTGTTGACTGGCAAAGTGTTTTGGCGGCATCCACCTTGCCATCCATGATATAATCCTTGATCCTGTTCATGAAATTCTGATCGATGCTGGCAGCTTTCTTGATGGCGAACCAACGCTCGAAAAAGATGTATACAGCAACGAAACTCAGCAGCACGATCGGGATCATCACCCATCCTCCCTTGATCGCAAGATCGATAAACGATTCGCGCGCAGTCCCATCTGTCAGGGTGGTGTCTGTGGCAACACTTTGCAGGATAATAAATAGCTTCATATCTGATTAATTTTCTGGCGAATATATATAAAAAAACGAGATATACCGGATTGTAGTATATCTCGTTATCAAGAAAAGTGTTTTCTTTTCAACAGGACCGGGAAAGGATTCCTGCAGATGGCCGTAACCTGCATAATTGTGCTGAAGGGAATGTGTTATTACTCCCGGTATTATATGTATAATGCGCCGTATTGGATTTAGCTTCATCGTGGTCCGGGCATTGTTTCCTCATCTCTGATCGCAGCGCTTTCCGTTTCGGCGGGATCCTCTTCTTCCGGGACAGATTGCCTGTCTTTTTTACTGAACAGGTCACCGATATTATTGAACTCACTCCTGTAAATGAAACCCACACCCTGTGTGTAGAGAGAGGGCCTTACAATGCGGTCATCATTCACCCGGTTGAATGCCTTGATGCTTATCTTGTCTGTCATCTTGAATTCAAGGTCAAAATCGCCCACGATGTTTGAAGCTTCCCCGCCGGGTGTCTTCACTTCATCACCCACCACATCCAGGTTTCCGCTGAAAATGATCCGGTCGTTCAGCAGTTGCGTGGAAAGCGCCACCTCAACCTCGTCGCTGGAAATGGCATCCCCGGGCCTGTAGTTCACACCGATATCAAAATCATTACTGATCTGTGAAAGCCAGTTGCTCAGCTGGTTACTAAGCAATTCGCTTGCCGTAACACCTGCCACACCTGATGAGGTGCCGCCCAGGGGAGCGGATCCGAATTCTGCGCTGCTGATGAAATTATTAATTACCAGCAACGAGATGAATTGTCGCATCAATTCTTCTTCGGTACCAATACTGGTTTCCACGACCGACCTGGTTTCCGGTTCTGCGGTGGGAAGCTCAATGCTTGGAACAATGGTCGGGTTTTTCAGTTCGCCCTGCAAAGAAAGAAGGCAATGTACCGGAATTCGTTTTTTCATGGCTTCAGTCGGATCAGGGGCCAGGCTGTAAGTGGAGGCCTTTGTTTCGTACACTGCATTCAGGTCGATGATGGCAGAGGTGGGGGATCCGTTCCAGCGAATGGTTCCGCCGGGTTTGACGCGGAACCTTTTGTTGATTACATTCTGAAGCGTGAACAGGTATTCGCCTTGTTGTATCAGCACATTTCCAAACATGCTGAATTCCCCGTTCTCATTTATATTGAGCGAGAGCGTGCCATTACCGCTGGCTTCAATGATATCTCCCACTTTCGGATCAAAGATCAGCTGCACGCCTGTATTGGATTCAATCTCCAGGTCCATTTCCAGTGTCAACCGGCTCTTCTTCCTGGTCTCAGGGACCTTATGGGGTGCTGTGTTTTTTTCTGCCTGGATGAACGTGATGAAATCCGTTGTTTGAATCTGCGCAGCATTGTACAGGGGCAGTTTCAGGTTAGTGAATTTTTCGGTATTTGCAGTGGCACGAATATGCATCTGGTCAACAGGTCCCGTAATGCTTGCAGTTGCAGTTGCATAGATATCACCATAGAACTGTTCATTGTCGAACCTCGTGGTGGAGAGGAAGTTGAAATTATCTGCCTGCAGGCGGATATCAAGGTCAAAACCACTGAAATCATTGGTAAGTATGCTGCCTTCTGCGGTCAGTTTGCTGCCGTTTTCGTCGGTAATGGTAAAAGCATCCAGGTAAAGGTCATTATCCGATATTCTGACTACATCACTGGTGTGGTATCGTGTTTTTGTCCTGCTGACTAATGCTGAAGCATCCTGTAGGGCAATGAATCCATTCACCTCCGGGGCATTCAGTGTACCTTCCAGACCCAGGCCAAGATCCACGTGCCCTTCCACTGCTTCCAGCGTTCCTCCCAGAAAAGGCTGAAACGTTTGTAAACTGATCGATGTCAGATCAAGGCGCAAGTCAATACCTTTTGAAAATGGGTTGAAACGTCCTTTCAGATCGATGGTACTGGCACTGTCGGTAACATTGGTGATGCGCATATCCAGTTCCTGCTCCCTGCGAAGCCAGTCGGCCCGGATCAGTGCGGTTCCGAAATACTGGTCATTCAACCGGAGGTCTGTAGTTGCCAGGTTGGAAGTAATCAGGGGATTTCCATGCTCCTTTTTCAGGGAAGTATGTCCCGAAAGAAAGCCCTCCAGGTCAAGGGGAAAACTGGTGAAAAGGTCATTGAACATGTGGAGGTTCATGTTATGGACGTTCAGCGTGATGGAATCCCCGGGTGAATCGGAATAGGTACCATTGGCCAGGATAAACTGGTTTGCACCCATGATGTAGATACTGTCAGCCACAATGTTGTCTTTTTGAAAACTGAGATAGGATCCCGGAAGTGCAAATCGTTTACTGTCATAATAAAAGTAGGAAGGTTGAATATGCAGCCGGTACACCTTTCCCAGGCTGTCATCTAAAGATAAGAGGCCTTCCGTGACAATATCGCCGGCATACCTGGGTTCATCTTCATTGTCCCAGTGGATGAGGAGCTCGTTTTTATTGTCCCGGAAACGCATATCAATTTCCGGGGCCACGATCTCGAAGCCATCATCGGTATACAAGGATGATCCATCAAGGTGGAAGGAGAGTACGGAAGTATCAGAATGGATCGAGAAGTCCATATCCTCCATATTCAGGGACCTGTAACTGAACATGGGGAAATGCCCGTTGCAACTGAACGTATAGCTATGCAGTTGCTGTTCGTAGTTTCCTTCCATTGAAAGTTCCGGTTCTATATTGAAACTGGGAAAAAAGAAATCAAGGATCGGGTTCACATCACCGATATCTACAAAAAAGCCGAATGAAGTCAGCGAATCACTGAATGTCTGGGTGGTATCCAGGATTTCGAAATGATCGTTCAGCAGGCCGGAAAAAGTCCCTGGAAGACTACGCAGGTCATATTTGCCGATAATACCGGCACTCAGTTCGTCGGACCAGAGGGTGATGAAAGAGGTATCTGTGCTGTTGCCTGTTTCAAGAAAGACATTTTCCAACTGGATCTCGCTGCCGGTTCTTTTAAAGTGGCTGTCAACCAGCTGGATGTGTCCATTCAGGTTGCCGATCCGGTTGCCTGTCATTCTGGTCGCCACCTTGAAGGATGCAAAGTATTCGGGATCGTCTTCCTGCAGGTTAAGGTAATAGGGGCGTAATGTGGCAACATCAGCAGAAAAATCGAAGGTCGGGATATCTTCTTCAAAATCTATCCTGCCGGAAAAGGTCAAATCGATGTTGGGATCCCTGATGAAAAAGCTGCCGTCGAATTTCCTGTTGGTAAAGGTGCCCTCCAGCTGAATATTGCTGTAATCATACCCATATAATCCCAGGGTATCCACCGTGCCTGAAGCAATCGCTTCCAGGTTCCCGTCACTGTTGACCCCATCCAGTGCAACATTGAATACAATCCTGCCAATGTCAGATTTTCTGCCAGTCAGCAGCCCCACATCAAATCCAGGGGATTCCATGTCTCCTTTGAACCTGACAGTCCGGGCTGATTCGGGCCGCATGTTCAGGTCCAGGACGATATCTCCCACATTGGTGCTGAGCAGCCCGTTGGTTTCAAAATCATTCCTGGTTCCCCGGAAACCTCCCTGGTACCTCATTTCAGTCAGCCCGGAATAGAAAAGTGTATCATGGAGAATCCCAAGATCGTACCCGGAGGTGAGGGTGCTGAATTCTGAAGGGACGGTCCTGATCCCTCGGAAATCAAAATCCATGTACAGGCTGTCTGTTGATGGCAGTCCAGCCAGGCGCATATCGAATGCAAGCCGGGTATTGTCGAGGTAGTCCACATGGATATTTTTCCCGGTGAAATCTCCAAATCTTCCGGAAATGCTGCCATTAAGGTCGATTTCACCTGTCAGTTCCCGCGTTTGCGGAAAAAAATAGGCGAGATCTTCAAAGTCCAGCCTGGAGTTGGAAGATGAGATGAACATGTCAACGGAATCAAATATCTGCTTCATATCCTGCGGATCATTGTACCGGAAACTAATCAGGGGTAGAATCGCCGTGGACAAACGTGTCGTCAAAGTACCTTCAGAAAAGGCCATGAATTGTTTGCTGAACGACATGTCAAACGCAACATCGTGGATCCTGAACCCGGAGATGTCGCGGCCTGAGGCACGGAGGACGCTGAAAAAGGTAGTGTCTTGCCTGAAACGAAAATCCTCAATTTCAACATCCACATTTCGAACGTCCAGGTGGGTGAAATCTACGCCATAGTCAGCCGACGGTTTGTACGTATCGATCCTTTTGAACCTGGAATTGATGAAACGTACCTGGTCGATTGTTACATTGACTTTTTCCTCCGGCGGCTTGTCTGTCCTGAGACTTTCGACAAAGAATTGCAGGGAACTGTTGCGCTGTTCGTCCATGATGATCTGGAACAGGGCATTGTCGAAGGAGATCTTCTTGAATCGGATCTGCTGCTTATCCGGTCTGAAGGTACTGATCCTTACATTGCATATTTCGGCATACATGAGGGTATCTCCCGACTGGTCCTCCATATAAAAGTCGTGCAGTTGCAGCCGCTTGAAAAAACTGTAATTTACAGCGGAAACTGAAATTTCAGCCTGGAATTTCTTTGCCAGGCCATCCGTAATATATTCGGTAAACGCGGTCTGCACCTGCTTGTTTTTCATGAATAGCAATCCCAGTGTTGGCAGGGATACCAGCACCAGGATAACGACAAGTGATATTTTAGCTAACTTTTTAATACTTTTGTCCCTTTATTTGTAAACAATCTGAGAGCAAAAATAGTGATAATAGTTCACACTATTCCTTATAGTTATGCGCATTACAATTTTAGGAATCGAGTCATCATGTGATGACACATCTGCAGCGGTAATCCGCGACAGGTTGTTGTTATCCAATATCATATCGAGCCAGGAGGTGCACCGGGCCTATGGCGGGGTGGTTCCGGAACTGGCATCGCGGGCACACCAGCAAAACATTATCCCGGTGGTCGACCAGGCATTGAAACAGGCAGGGGTAACCGCAGACCAGATCGATGCTGTAGCGTTTACACGCGGACCAGGACTGCTGGGTTCATTGCTCGTGGGAACCTCCTTTGTGAAAGGATTTGCACTGGCCAGGGGAATCCCCATGATCGATATCAATCACCTGCAGGCACACGTGCTGGTGCATTTTATCCAGACAGCGACCAAAACCGACAGCCCGTCATTCCCTTTTTTGTGTCTGCTTGTTTCTGGCGGCCATACCCAGATCGTGCTGGTGCGCGACCACCTGGAAATGGAGATTGTCGGAAAGACCATCGATGATGCGGCCGGTGAAGCATTTGATAAATGTGCCAAGGTAATGGGATTGCCTTACCCGGGAGGACCGGTAGTCGATAAACTTGCCGCTGAGGGAGATCCGTTCAGGTTCGATTTTAATAAACCCCGTATTCCTGCCCTGGATTATTCTTTCAGTGGATTGAAAACTTCATTTCTCTATTTCCTACGGGACCGCCTCAGGGAAGACAAGGAGTTCATTGAAAAGAACAGGCCGGACCTGGCTGCATCCCTGCAGCGGACCATCATTGAGATTCTCATGGATAAGCTGCAACAGGCAGTGGACCTCACCGGTGTGTCCGAAATCGCACTGGCCGGAGGTGTGTCGGCCAATTCCGGTTTACGGAATGCCGTGACTGCGGCCTCCGTTGAAAAGGGGTGGAAAATACACATACCACAATTCAGTTTTACCACCGATAATGCTGCAATGATTGCAATTACAGGATTTTATAAATTTCAGAAAAACGAATTTGCGGACCAGGACATAACCCCTTTGGCGAGGATGCATTTTTAGCAAATGCCATCGGCTCCATTGGATGCATCGGTGTAAAATCACTTTTAAAGGGTGGATAATTTCTTAAAAGTTTTTATCTTAGACTGAAATTTTCATGCCATGGACAGGATAGAGCATGTGCCTACATCCAAAACACCTTATGTCCTGCTTGACCCGAACGGAACAATCAAATTCCGTGGAAGGTCAATCCCGGAGGATGTTACGCTGTTCTATGATGAAATTCTTGACTGGGTGCGTATCTACAGCAATGCCGCTTCACCTGTAACCGAAGTGGATGTGGAGATGGAATATCTCAACAGCGGAACCTCAAAGTATATGCTGAAGATACTGAAAGTGATCAAGGACATTGAGCTAAAGGGTCATGAATTAAAAATCAACTGGATCTACGAGGAAGGGGACGATGATATCAGGGAAAGAGGTGAATATTATGCTTCGATCCTCGACCTGAACATCAATTTTATCGAAATTGAATAGGGAACTCTTCCGGTTACAGCTCCATTTTTTTATTTCAACAAGGCGGTTAGTCTTTCGGTCAGCATATCCAGGTTTTCACGTGTTTCATCATCAAGGTCTTTTAAACGCACTTCCCCGCGGTTCACACTCTGCAGAAAGTTGGAAGCCATTACTGCCCTGGACTGGCTGTTTTCCCTGAGGTATTCAGAATTATGCGCTGTAATTCCCTCGCGTACATGTACAATGTATTTCTTGAAATCAATCGTTGAAAAAAGGTCTTCCACATCAGGGAAATCGCCTATAAAGATCAATTGCATGCTGGCAAGGTCGACGTTGTTGTCGAATAACTCTTTCCGAAGCTTGTTGTACATGAATTTTTCTTCATCATTGCCGAAGTTCAGGGCAATGTATTCCAGTCCCCAGCCGATGAGTATATTGATCATCATGGGCATGCTTGCCGTACCGGATGCCGGCAGGAAATAACACTCTTTTTTGTTATAGGAAGTAAGCTGAAGGATGGCTTTCAGGAAATAGAATGTTGCCAGGTCCTTGACGACCACGTTGTTGAATGATTTGATGATGTCCTGCTGGTTCAGACGCGCCCCCATCATGGCATACACAGGGGAGAGCGTGTCGGCTGTGGCTGTTTTCAGCGAACGGGCGTTCAATACAACTGTTTCACTTTTCATATCGTCTTCTACAGCACGTTGTACTGCAATCACCCTGTATAGCTTGTTTACATCGATCAGGTGCGGTGAATGGGTGGAATAGATGATCTGCATGTGCTCCCTGATATCGTCGAATACTTTCAGAACATCTTCCTGGGCACGGGCATGCAGGCTCACACCGGGTTCATCAATCAGCAGGATCTTATGGCGCCGGCTGTTATCCATGGCAGTGGCCTTGAGCTCCAGGAAAAATGAAAGGAACCAGCGTACCCCGCGGCTTCGTTGCTTGGGATAAAGTCTTTCAGCTTCGTCCTTGATCCAGAATTCCACGAAGGGCTTGCCGCTTTTCTCTCCATGGGAATGATCGTAATGGGCAAGTTCGAAGTTGATCTTGATCTTGTTATTCTTGCCCACATTCTGTCTCCAGAATTCCTGGAAGTTCAGAGTGAGCTCACCGTTCAGGTTTTCGATTTTCTGTTTCAGAATCCTGCTCGAGGGCTGCTGGAAAAATGAAAAGTCGAGCCCGGTGATGGTGAGAAAATTAACAGCTGCCTTATAGCCCTCTGCCGATGTGTTTCCTGTGGCAATGTCCTGCAGGTCGATCCTGTTGGGGAGCAGGGAACTGAAATCTTCAAACATTTCAAATTCAGGCACATTTTTAAACAATGCACCGCCAAGTTCCTCAGGTCCCATGTAGTTTTCCTGGTTGCTGACTTCGGTTTTCGTCTGTTCATAGGCAGTGTCGTAGGAATGGCCTTCATATACCTTTTCTGCGGTGCGCAGCAGGATATCATATTGTGCGCGGCTTTCCTGCAATTCATCTTTCGCAAGCTCGATTTCAAGCCTGTATTGCTCCCGCGCATTCTCTGCTGCACGTACCTCTTTTTCGGAAGGGGAGAGACCAGCGACATCCGGGAATTGCAGAAAACGTTCCCTGGCTTCTGCCAGTTGATCTTTGCGTAGCCGGATCTCATCCTTTACTTTATTGATCCGTTGCTGCAACATGTCTTTTTCTTTCAGATCTTCCAGCTTAATGCTTTTTTCATCCAGGGCTGCTTTCTTGTTTTTATAATCTGCCTCAAGTGAATTGAAATCTTCCTGGATCCGCAATGATTCCTCTTTGCAGGTGCCTTTTTTATTCCTGGAGAAAAGCGACCTGGAAGTTTTCTTTATCTCGTTCACTTTCTCCTGCTGGTCCTCAAGTGCTTCTCGCGCAGCAAGGAATGCTTTTCCTGCTTTTTCAATGGCAATATGGGTTTTCTTAATTTCTTCATCCGTTTTCTGAAGCAGGTTTTCCACCTTCTCCTCCCGTGCCTTGCGCTTAACATCCCTCGCCTGGAAGATTTCATTCAGTTCTTCACCTGTGACCAGGTAACTGCTCAGGTCAGGCTCCCAGGTGCGGGTAATGGAAATGGTATCCGTGCTGGTGAGCTTTTCCCTGATTTCCGGGTGGATCCTGTTGAAGTCAATGCTGTCCTCAAATTCACCAATATCGAATGTAAACCTGCAGGTTACTTCCGGCATGGAGAGATCACTCCGCAGCATGTCTTCGATGAGCTGGCCGTCGTGAAATGCCCGCAAACCTTCCAGCACAGATGTTTTTCCTGATTCATTTTGTCCGATCAGGCAGGTGATATTGTCAAACGCCAGGTCATGCCATTTTGTATCTTTAATGGACCTGAAATTTTTGATCCGAAAGGCTGTTAATTTCATAAAGTAACGTTGGATTATATGACAAGTATAATGAAAATAAGGGATTTACTTTCGTTGACTTTACATAAATTTTATCCCCATGACCAGCACATCATCCACCTGTTCCGTATCTTCTTTCCAGTCGTAAAAAGCAGAATAGAGCTTTTGCTTCTGCAGTGTAAGGTCAAGCCCCGCATTTTCAGTAAGCAGTTTCTTGAAAGGACCGTATTTGAATTTCTTGTTCCGCGCTCCGCCAAACTGATCTGCATAACCGTCGGAAAACAGGTAGATCATATCATCGGAGATCAGTTGCAGGGTATGGTTGGTGAATGAGTCTTCCTCGATGGCATTGACACCTACCGGCATTTTGTCTGCCTTGATCTCAGTCAGTACCCCTTTTCTCACATGGTACAGGGGATTGTTGGCTCCGGCATAATAGAGTTTGCCGGTATCTTCGTTGAAAACAACCAGGGCCATGTCAATGGCATCCTTGTTTTCCTCATCCTCTCCGGTCTGGTGCAGTGCTTTCATCACTCTTTCCCTGAGCAGGTTGAGGATCCGGCTGGCTTGCCATGGGCCCCTTCCGCTAAGGATATCATTGAGGAATGAGGCTCCCATGATGCTCATAAGGGCACCAGGCACGCCATGCCCGGTGCAATCTCCTGCTGCAACAATGATATATTCATCTTTCCGCGTACAATAATAGAAATCCCCGCTTACAATGTCCCGTGGCAGGTGAAAGATAAAATACTCATGCAATACTTTGTCCAGGTAATTGAAATCGGGAAGGATTGCCTTCTGGATGAAACTGGCGTATTTGATGCTGGCCAGTAATTCTCTTCTCTGTTCCAGCAAGTCCTCCCTTGATAATTTCAAGTTGTTCTCTGCACGCACTGTTATCATTGATTTGTTTAAGGTTTGATACCAAGCACCAGGATATCATCGATTTGACTGATGTTTCCCATCCAGCTGGTCAGTTCCGCCTGCAATTTCTCCTTCTGGGTTTGCATGGGAAAGTCCTGGATATCCAATAGCAGCCGCTTGAAGTTCCTCGACATGTATTTTTTTCCCAATGGCCCCCCGAACTGGTCCACATACCCATCAGAGAAAAGGTAAATGGCAACGTCCTTCTCTACGATGGTGGTGGCGTTGAATTCATGTGCTTTTTCCGAAATACCGATGGGCATATGGTCCGCCTTTACCTGGTAAAGCAGGTATTCGTTATTGCAGATGGACCCACGGTCCAGGTCCAGGTCCTTTCCCTGCCTGCGCATCTCCTTCTCCTCACGGGTGAGCCTGCGCACCACGTAAAGCGGATTGTAGGCACCTGAATACTGGATATGTTTCGTCCGGTCATCAATGGCCACCATGGACAGGTCCATGCCATCCTTGGTGGACTCATCCAGGCTCTGTCCCGTTTGTCGCAGGGATGTGATCACATGGTTGCGCAGGGCATCCAGGATTTTATTGGTTTCGGTGATTCCTGATTTGATCACGATCTCGTCAAGGAAAGAGATGCCAAGCATGCTCATAAATGCCCCGGGTACACCATGACCGGTACAGTCGGCCGCTACGATGAATATTTTGCCATTGTTCCTGCCGAACCAGTAAAAGTCTCCGCTGACAATGTCCCTCGGGCGGAACAGGATGAAATGTTCCAGCCCCTGTTTTACCAGCATTTGCTCGGGCGGTAACAATGCCCGCTGTATGCGACTCGCATATTCAATACTGTCCGTCAGTTCTTCCTTTTGTTTCCTGATCTCAGTGGTGCGTTCTTCAATGATCCCTTCCAGCCTGATGTTTTCATTTTTGAGCCTGCGCGTGTAAAGCAGTATGATCAGGTAAATGATGTACACCGCGATAATGAAATATGCCACTATAGCAAAAAAGGTAAGGTACCAGGGAGGCGCGATTTCAAACGAAAAAGAGTCTGCACTGCTGATGTCACCATATACATTCCTGGCCCATATGTGAAAGGTGTAACTTCCATGCCGCAGGTTGGTAAAATCCTGGTAGAGTACCTTTTCCCAGGAGGATGTATCCTTTGAGAAACCTTCCAGGAAATACCTGAATTCCGTCTCTTCAGGTTGGTGGTAATAGGGAGCACTCCAGCGGAATTCTATATTATTTATCGAATCATGTAAGGTAGTCAGCATATCTGCTGATTGTTTTTCGCTGATCCTGAACTGGTTATTTCCCACAGACCGGTGGTGTGCGCCGTTATAGATGATGGAGTGATTATCAATAGTGACTTTCCGGAGCAGGGCATTGAATGTCCCTTCCCTGAATTCTCCGCTTCTGTTGTAATGGTAGAGCATACTGGAAACAGTGAACCAGGTTCCTCCTGTATCGGTGCTGTGAAAAGCATCGCTGGAGAAATTGTGAAGAGTCTGGAAGGGCCTGGTAATGGGTTGGTAGCTGCCGTCATCCCGGGGAATCAGTTGGGTGACCATCCAGTCTTCATTGTTGTTTTCGAAGCTGATCCATAGTGCATTGGCGTGATCTTCATAAATATTAAGCACCTTGTTGGTACTATCGGGGAGATAGCTGTTGAGCAGGGTGTCCTGACTGAACATTACTTGGCCTGCCCCATCACTCCTGGTATAAACGCCGTCGGTAGTTCCCACAAGCAGCCGGTTGTCAATAGCAAAGATGTGGTTATCGAACTTTTCCGGGAGCCCCGACCTCTCTTCAAGATAATATTTCTTAGCCCTGGCATCCAGCGGAGTAATATACCCTAGTCCGTCCTGGGTCGAGCCGAACCACAGTGTATCTTTGCAGTACTTAGCCAGGCTCCTGATGTCGCTGCCCATCTCGGCAACAAAAAAAAGCTGTCGCCAGTAACGGCCCTCATTCACGAGCGAAACAATAGAGGATTCCCTGCCGATGTATATCTGGTTGGACTGGTGCGGGTCGGTGATCACCTTGTATCCCCAGAAGGTCTTGTCCTCTTCTTTGATGTCGCCGGCCATCATTTCCTTTATGCCCACAACCCGTTCGTCTGCGTGCACCTCGAACAGACCATCTTCACCAATTGCCAGGAGTATCTGTTCACCACCCTGCAGGGTGAATTTGGAAAAATCCCAGACATTCCGCTGAATATCTTCGCCGATTTTTTCAAAACAGGCAAGGTTGTTAACGGCAACATACGCATAAATGCCATTGGTGGTGCCGATGTGCAGCCGGCCATCGAGGTCTTCAATACAATGGATCAGTCCCTGGTGGCCCGATTCTTCAGTGAAACTGCGCAATGGCCCGGTGAAGTCAATGCGTGCAACGCCAAATCCCAGGGCGGTCCACACATGTGAAAACGGATAATTGTCGGGTGGCTGATACGCATTGAAGATCGTCTGGCTTTGCAATCCATGATCCTTTGTGATCAGCTCAACAATTTCCCCGTCCCTGTCCAGGACAACGATGCCGCCTGCAACTGTCGAGGCAGCAAAAGATCCACTGGAAAGCTGCAGGAGGTGGGTAAGGTAATTGTCGCTGAGGTATGCAAGGGCTTCAGGTGACCCGAAAGTGGAATCGATCGCCCCTGTTTCGGTATTGTAAAGGCTGAGTTCCGTGCGCACCTCGTCCTGGTAGTTGACGCCGATCAGAATCCGTTCCTCGTCATAGGAGGTAAGACCAAAAATATTTTTCTTGCTGTAGAAGTCACCGTTCTTAGCAGGAACCGCAACCGAATCGCCCATTAGTTCGATAAGTCCCTCCGCAAAATCACCCTGGTAGAAATGGTCGTTTTCAAAAAATCCGAAGAGCACATTCATGCTGTTCTCCTGGTAGCTGAGGCTGTCTTTTTCCGGATGATAAATAAACAGGTGCTTCTGTGAATGAAAATAAACCTTGTCGTCGGTACAATAGGTTTTCCATACATGGAAGAAGCGACGGCCTGTGCTGTCGAGATGATGAACCAGGGAGTGATACTGCATGTTTCCCTGTGCATCAGGCGCCAGGTAGCCAATTTCCGATACGGCACCTACATATACGGTACCATCTTCTGAACAGGCGAGGGACCTGACGATGCTTTTATTGGGAATGGGAATATTCCTCCATTCGCTGCCATCGTATTCAAGCACCCCTTTATCGTCATTTCCCACGTAGATCACACCCCGGTTATCCTCGGTGATTGCCCAGTTCTGTTCACTTCCATTGGTGATCCCGGCGGGGTAATTCACTACAGGTGCATGCACATAAGGATTGACCTGTCCATGCACATGGCAGCAGAGGGAGAGGAATGTCAGTATTAGTCCGGTAAATCTCTTCATTGTCCATGGATACTTTGAGTAATCTAAAATATTGAAAAATATGGTTAACCCGCCTGTTTTTTAAAATTAATTTAATATGAGGCAACCATATCTCCGGTTGGTGGTTTTAAATATATGCCGGCAGTTTTGGTTTATTTGTATATTTTTGAGACTGTGGGGAATCTTTAATTACGATGAACAGACGTAGACTATTAATGATCGCGGGGGTGCTGGTATCCTTTTACACTCAGGTGGAAGCACAGGTGAAATTCAATCTTTCCGGCCCGCAAACAGGATTTGATTTGGAGGTGTCGGAAGGAAAGATCACGGGGCATGCCGGGATCTCCCACTTTTATGTGGACCTGCATACCATTTCAGGAAAAACATTTATTCGTCTTTCATTGCCCGGGGCCTTTGTTGCAGGAGAGCCGGGAATGCCCGGGCTGCCAGTATTTTCAAAACTGGTGGAAGCAGACACAGCAAACAGCTACCAACTCACCATTGCCGCACTGGACTCAACGGTGATCAACATGGAAGAGGCTTTCTCTTCCTGTTGGATTTTGCCGGTGCAGCCACCCGCCATCAAGAACCAGGCCGGGATTCCGGATACGATAGTTGATATTTCACCGGAATATCTTGCATTTGGGCAGGAAGCGCTCCCCCTTGCAGGGATCAGTCATGAAGGCCATATGAGAGGAATACAGCTTGCAAGGGTGCAGTTCTCGCCCTTCAGGTACGACCCGGAACAAAAGAAACTGACAGTATACCACGAGGTGGCGTTTTCACTGATCCCGGAGCACTATTCCGGCAGCGCGGGCGGATTGCGCTCAGCCCGCTTCAGGAGATCCATGTCAGGTGTGGTTATGGATGACGGTCGTGGCGAACTGAAACGGATCGTACAGGATGAACCGGTAACCATGGTCATGCTGTCGGATACAACTTTCAGGGATGCACTGCAGCCATTGGTGGAATGGAAAAAGTTAAAAGGGTTCAGGGTGATCGAAGCATATACGACAGATCCCCAGGTGGGGAACACAGCAGCTTCCATCAGGGAATTCATGTCGGGACTCTACCATGACCCGCCTCCCGGGATGACACCACCATCTTACCTGTTGATCGCAGGTGATGTGGAGCATGTCCCCGTTTCACAACCCGTCGGACAGGTTACAGATCTGTACTATACTACCTTTGATGGCCCGGAAGATTACCTGCCGGAGATGTTCCACGGACGTATTTCTGTGAAGAACGAACTACAGCTGACACATGTGATCAATAAGATCCTCATGTACGAAAGATACGAATTTCCGGATCCTTCTTTTCTCGACAGGAGTATATTGATTGCAGGGTATGATGCGTCCTATGCCCCTGTGCACGGGAACGGCCAGATCAATTATGCTGCCAGCTATTATTTCAATGATAGCAAAGGCATCAACGCGAAAGTACATCTTCATCCACAGGCAGCAACCCTGGATGCCGAGATCAGGCAGGAAATTTCGCTGGGTGCCGCATTGGTTAATTATACTGGGCATGGCGAACACTACGGATGGCTGGACCCGGCCCTGCGGATGGAGCATATAGATGAGATGGAAAACCAGTACCGGTTCGGGCTCATGATTGGGAACGGATGCAGTACCAACCAGTTCAGCCGTACAGATGGGGACTGTTTTGCCGAAGCGATCCTGAAACTGGAAAACCGGGGAGCCATCGGCTATATCGGGTGTACCAATGACTCATACTGGGATGAAGATTTTTACTGGTCCGTCGGCGTGGGGTTGATCACCTCCGATCCGCTGTATGAAGCCACAACCCACGGCTATTATGACAAATTGTTCCACCTGGGCGATGAGGCAGTTGAGGACTGGTCACCCAGCCTGGGAGAGATGATCTTTGCCGGGAATATGACCGTGCAGCAGAGCACTTCCGCGAGAAAGAAATACTACTGGGAGATCTACCAGGTCATGGGCGACCCGAGCCTCGTTCCCTGGTTCACCACCCCGGGAAATGAAGCTGTTACCCACCCTTCCCTGGTCCCCGCCACTGCACGAAATATCAGTGTCCAGGCATCCCCTTACGATTATGTGGCTGTTTCATCGGGAGGAGAATTGCTGCATGCAGCACATACCGACATGTCGGGAATGGTGTACCTCCGGCTTCCTGAAACAGACCAGCCGGGGGAACTGGTGCTGGTGGTAACAGGCGATCTGAGGCAACCCTATATCGATACCATTATGCGGGGATCACCTGCAAATGGTTACCTTGAGCTTACCGGGTACCAGCTTGCAAACGAATCTGTGGAGCAGGACGGGATCATCTCTCCAGGAGAAAATTTTTCCCTCGATCTTCAGATATTGAACAGCAGTGACAACGTGGTTCTGCCAGGAAGCCTGGTGCTTGATTGTGCCTCCGGGTTTATGGAAATTCAGAATCCGGTTGTTAGTACCGGTGTAGTGCAGCCAGGCGAAACAGTGACATTGAACGGCGTGTTCAGGATCAGGCTGAAGGGAGCGCCCGCTAACATGACATCCTTTACGTTTTCCCTGGAAAGAGCCGATGACATAAGCAGCAACAGGATGTTCCTCGGGGAATCGGTCCGGGCACCACTGCTCTCATCCAGCGGGGTGAGGTGGGAGGACCGTTCCTATGGCAATGGCAATGGAATCCCTGAACCCGGTGAGCAACTCCTGTTCTCATGGGATATGAGGAATGACGGTGGTTACCGGTCCGATTCGGTATCTCTGCAATTAACGGATATGTCCGGCGCCCTCTTCAACACTTTCCAGCCACTTACTTTCGGGACCATTCCCGCGGGAGCCGCGAAAACATTTCAACTGGCAGCAAAGCTGGATGAGCACGCCGGCAGCGAGGCAGTAACGCGACTTCCATTTTCAGCTACTGACAAGAGGTATGCGGTCAGTGATACACTCACTTTTGTACCGGGTAGTCATCTTGAGGATTTCTCCACAGGCGACCTGTCAAGGTTCCACTGGATGAACGGTTCTGCCGGATGGATTGCAGATAGCAGCACATTCAGCGGAGGACCCTATTCCATGAGATCAGGAACGATATCACACAGCCAGGCAACCTCTCTGAAAATTGAGGTACGCCTCCCGCAGGATGACACCATCAGCTTCCGGTACAGGGTCTCTTCTGAAAAGGGATACGATTTCCTCAGCTTTTTTATCGACGGTGTGCTGGTTAAAAGATGGTCGGGGTATGTGGACTGGAAGCAGGGCAGCTTTCCCATTGACTCCGGGCAGCATGTGCTTGAGTGGCGCTATGACAAGGACAGCAATACCACCAGGGGCGAAGATGCTGCATGGATCGACGACGTGGTGTTCCCTCCGGGAGTGTTCACAGCCAGGGACGTCGGAATCCTGAAGCCATTGCACCCGTTGAACAGCCGGTCGCTTGGAGCAGGGGAGCCGATCAGTGTACTGGTGATCAATACAGGGAAAGATACCATACAGCATTTTACACTTGCTTACAAGTCCGGGGAAGGAGACTGGTCGGAAATTACTTTTAACGAAATCCTGGTGCCCGGACAGATGGCAGAACTGACCCTGCCTGCAGCACTGGACCTGTCGGGTTTTGCGACCTATAACTTTTCAGTATCAGCAGATGCTGGCGGGGATACATACCCGGGGAACAATACAATGAACTGGGCAGCATCGCACTACATGTTTCCTGATATCGCCGTTGGCATGCTGGGTATCGACAGCCTGGCGTCGGAAGTTGTTCATCTGGACCTGGAAATTGAAAACCTGGGCAACATACCCGCTGAAACTTTGTACTACCATCTCTATCTCAATGAACATGTGAAACGCGATTCGGTTGATGTGCTGCTGGAACCGGGAGAATCCAGGCAAATAGCTGTTACCCTTATTGATACAGGCATGGGATTGGGGGAAGGCTGGTATGATTACCTGTTCGTGGCAGATGCCGACAGTGTTCCGGGTAACAACAGTGTTGAGGGAACTGTGTACTGGAATGTGCTCTCCGTTGAAAGGGAGGAGCAGGAAAACTTCCGAATCTTCCCGAATCCTGTGATGAATCAATTCACCATCCTTATTCCCGGTGCCTTGCGGCAACCGTCGCACATCGCCTTCTTTGACCTTAATGGCCGGCTGGTGTATCGTGATGCTTTTTCAGGAACACAGAAAACATACAGGGCAGGGGAGGTCTTCAGCAGGGAAGGTATGTATGTGCTCCGGGTTACCGTTGCGGGCGGAAAAATATTGTATTCAGTGAAAGTAAGGGTGGAACAGTTCCCGGGAAAGTGACCGGACTGATGTTGTTCCCGGGTCAGAATGGGAACACGGAAGACTCGCCAGAAGGGTTGATGGGACAACTCTGAGTGTGACCTTTCTTGTTTACTTCAGGGTCAGGTCAAGTGTGCCGCCACGTATATAATAGCATGGCGGGTAACATTCTCCTTCGCCGCTCACCACGCGCATCCTGTCACCATCGATCGCGTATATGGTTTCCGCGTCTTTCTGATAGGTTGCCATGACAGCATAATCGGTGCCCACTTCGGAATACAGGAACAGTTCCCCTGTGCGTGCCGTATCCCGGTAATCCACAATGCCTTGTTCGTAATCTCCCTTATAAAATGTAAGTGGTACATAGGGATTTTCCTCGTTGATGGTCACCGTAACAATTAGGTCCGCAGAATCCGGTACGGCTTCCAGGCACAGATCACAATCAATGTAAAAGTCCAGGTCCTCCTGCTCACATCCGGTTGTTTTTAAGGAAAGTGCCAGGATCAGGAAAAGCAATGACTTTGTTATTAAATGGATCTTTTTCATTCCCAGTTGATTTCTTTTCTGTCGTAATGTACTTCAGGATACTCAATACGGAAAAAAACCGAAAGGCTGAATTTAAGCGGTTTGTCCAGGGTGCTTTCAAAATGGTACCAGTCGGCACCGGCTTTCAGTCCCAGGTACTTTCCGTGTACGTCAAACCCGGCTGAGGGAATGACCCTGTATGTTGCACCCGGGTCTTTGATCGTGCCAGGGTAACGGGGGAAGGAAAGATAGCCGTTCAGTGCCGTATACAGGGAGAATTGCGTCCCCGATGTTGTTTCGAAAAGACTGAAATTTCTGCCTATGGTATGGCTCCAGCCGATTCTTCTCTCCCTGAACTGGAAGATGCTGTCGTTCACAATGGTCTGGATTTTCAGCAGGAACGGCCTGTAATCGATCCCTGTTCCGAAAAAATATCCTTTTTTTGTATCAACCACGTTTCCCCTGAACTGAATAAAATAGTCGCTTGTATTGAAGGAATTTCCAAAAAGCACCCTGAATTCGGAAAAATCGGGTCCCTGGGGAACTTCCCCGCCATGATCCATGATCAGCTGCAATAAACTGTCATTGCCATTGATCCGGGCCAGTTCAGCAATATTCCTTCCCTTTTCAATCACATGTTCCACATCGGCCCCATTGTCAATCAACATCCCCGAGGCTTTCAGGTCACCGTAAGTTACTGCATAGGCGAGTGGGGTATAGTTTTTCCGGTTGGCAAGGTTCGCATCCGCTTCATAGTCAAGCAGCAGGTCCATGATACTGTAGTTACCGCGCTGGGTTCCGACGATCAGGGGCGTATTGTTCCGGTGATCACGTGTGTCAGGATCCAGGCCGTTCTGCAGCAATACATCTGACGTTTCCAGGTTTTCGAAGGTCACAGCAGCCATGAGCGGATCATTGCCCTCTGCATCGCGCACCTCCGGATCAGCATCATGGAACAGCAGCAGGTCTGCCGACTGGTATTGGTTGGTGGCAGCCGTGTACAAAAGGGGAGTGACCCCGAAATCGTCTTTCACATTGGGATCAGCACCCTGCTCAAGCAGGTATTTTGTGGCCTGGAAATCGTTGTTGAGGATGGCCAGGAACAAAGGGGTTGCACCGTTGAACCCTGTGGTGTTTACTTCGGCACCTGCTGCAACAAGCATCTTCATGATCTGCATGTTGCCTTTTTCTGCAGCGTACATCAGGGCTGTATTGCCGATCGCTGAAACTGCATCAGGATCTGCACCGCGTTCAAGCAATAAGGCTGTATTGACAGGATTGTTCCTGATCACTGATTCCAGCAGGTTCCAGTCATCTTCCCCGGGTTTGAAATAGGAAGTGTCAGGCAGCTGCTGTTCCTGCTGTGCAGACAGCCGGGCCGGTGCAGGGTGGCCGGCACCTTCGGCCAGGAGGTGTTCATGTATTGACTCCTGAAGCACCTCCTGTTCCACGGCTGCCGGTTGTTCCTGTGCATACAGGCCTGCAGTTGACAATAGTGTCAGTACAACAATTAAAACACCATGCGTCACTTTCGGTTTTTTCATAGATGCCGGTTTTTTGCTTGGAAGTCCATTCCTGTTCAGCCTCCCGAACGTTTCACCTTGTAGCCCTCCTTTTCGAGAAGTTCAACGACATGTGCGCGGTGGTCCCCCTGGAGCAGGATGGTGTCTTCCTTTACAGATCCGCCGACGCCGCACCTGGTTTTGAGCAGTTTGCCCAGCGCCTTGAGGTCATCTTCGTTGCCGGTAAATCCTTCTATAAGGGTCACTGCCTTTCCTTTCCTGTTTTTTTTATCCAGCGAAACGATCAGCTTCTGTTGCGCAGGAGGCAATGTCTCTTCTCTTTTCTTTTCATCCTGGTCGTAGTTGAAATCCTCGTTGGTGGAATATACGACTCCCAGGCGTTTTTTCCAGTCGTTGTCCATTCTCAGACTTTTTTATAAAGGTAAGCCATTCGCAATTAAGTATGAATGTGTTCTTCGAAATTTCTCCCTGTAACCGGCGGAGCAATGCTTCCCGATATTGTTGATAAATGGTTCAAAGAAATAACGCAAATGGAGCATCCCTTAGCACCCTGCCTTTAAAAATTATCCCTAACTTCGTTCGAGAATTGTCTGTGCAGCCAATGAAAAACCCTGTCCTGATAACACTTTTCGCATGCTTGTGTCATACACTCATTATTGCTCAAACAGGAGCTGATGTGTACTGGTTGGACAATGGCTTCGTCAGCGGTGATACGGTATATACAAATTCGGGTTGGTTTTATGACGATGGCGGGAATGATGTATACCAGGAAGACCAGAACTGGTCCGTCACATTCTGTTCGGAAAACGGAAGTCCGCTGACCATCGATTTTTCCGATTTCAGAACACATTTCGGTGGCATCCTGGGCGAAGATTCATATACCGATTATGATTATATCACGGTGGATTATCCGGGCGCCAGTTATGTGGTCTATCACGACAATACACCTGCGTTCAGCTTTACATCACAGGGTACCTGTATAACGGTGGGGTTTATTTCGGATGCTGACGGGCAGGTGGATTCGGGGTGGGTGGCTGAAATTTTAGCCCTGCCTGCGCCTTTTAACAATGATCCCGCCGATGCGGAAGAACTGGTAGTGGGCAATATATGTTCCCCTTCCTTCTACAGCAACAAGGGTGCGTTTAATACAACCAGCCTGGGCAGCCCACCCTGTCAGACCTATTTTGGTGGGGATGTATGGTTCCGGGCAGAAGTCCCGGCATCCGGCGTGCTGAAGCTTGAAACCTTTACAGGCTCGCTTGATTACGCCATACTTGACATCTTCAAGAGTCCGGATGCAAACCTCCTGCCATCTGAAAGGATCGCATGTGTGGATGACGCAGGTGCCATGCCATCTGTGATCCTTGCAGCACCGGATATAGCGCCGGGTGATGTGGTGTACATCCGGTTGTTTGGTGAACAGGCCAAGAGCGGACTGTTCGGTATTTGTGCTTCGGATCCCGCAGCACCGGTTACGGGGTTTTCGGGTCCCGGCGGGGTTGGCGATTCGGTGAGCCTTGACTACTGGTTCAAACCGGAATCAGGGGTATACAACGCTACAGGTTCCATTGCATCGGAAAATGAACCGGTGAGGAGCTGGGAGGATCAATCGGGGAATGCGCAGCACCTTGTACAAGACAACAGCATATCCCGGCCCCTTTATGTTGCTGTTGCAGCAGGTCGTTTCGGTGCACTGCAGTTTGACGGTGGCGATGATTTTTTTGAACTGGAATCCGGATCAGGGGATGCTCCCCTGCACTGGTTTGCCACAGGGAGTTTCCAGGGAAGCCAGCGGCAAACCATGGTTTCCATCGGGGATGCTTTTCCTGCCAAGACCGCTTCATTGTCGCGCGACACCGATGGCCGGTACTTCAGTTTTACCGGTGGAGACCTTTCGGGACCGCCCCTGGCTGAGGGGGTAACCCATATTTTCAATGTGGCACATACAAACACAGTTTCCCTGCATCGCCTGGAACTGAACGGGCAACCACAACTGGTCGACCAGGAACCTTTGCCGCTGGAGACCGACGGAACGTTCCGCATGGGGGCTTCATGGGAGGGCACTGAACCTTTCGCAGGGCAAATCAGTGAGCTGATCCAATACCGGAAATCCCTGAACCGTGCGCAGGAGATCATCGTCAACAACTATCTCTCGGCCAAGTATAATATCCCGCTTGCTGAAAATGATTTTTATCCCTACAAAGCTACGTTTCCTTACGATGTGGCAGGGATCGGCCGCATCGACGCAGATAATACCCACACAAAAGCGATGTCTGCAGGATTGCTCTCCGTAAGTGGTGCAGATGATTTTGATGACAATGAATTCCTGTTGTTCGGTCATGACAATGGCGATGCCATCTCGTGGAGCAGCAGCGGTGGGCCTGCAGGTGATACCAACATCGTCAGGATGGAGCGTATGTGGCGGATAGCGCTCACCGGTTCGCCCGGGGAGGTTACGTTGGGTCTGCAACAAGATGCGCTTCCGGCATTACCGGGTGGTTATGTCGCATATAATATCCTTGTAGATACCGACGGAGATTTTTCATCGGGGGCGGAAGCATACGGACCTTATGAACTCAACAATGAACTGGTGATCAATAACCTGTCCATATCGCATGGCGACTATGTCACCATCGCAGCTGTCCGTCCGGTCATCTCCTTCGTATCAGATGCAACAGCCTCACTTGAAACTGTCGCCAACCCAGTGATGGAGGTTGTCCTGAACTACGCGGTATCCACACCGGTGGAGGTCAGCTACACAGTTACTGGAGGTACCGCAATACAGGGGGAGGACTTCTCCCTGGTTTCGTCAGTCATTATCATTGATCCGGGAAACCATTCAGGAAATATTATTCCGCTGGTGCTCGATGACGATGTGCCTGAAATTCCGGATGAGTATTTCGATGTGCAGATATCCTCATCCACACCCGGTGTTGTGGCTGGCGGGATCCCGACATCCAGGCATACGATATTAAATGATGACCTGGAGGTGGGAATACTCGCTTCAGATACTGTGGTTGGTGCATGTAATGCCTCCCAGGCAGTGCTGGTTGCAGATGCCAGGGGAACAGGTCCTTTCACCTATGCCTGGATACCTTCCGGCGGATTGAATACCACTGTCAATGACACAGTGATCGCCGGTCCGGATGCAACCACCTACTATTCGGTTGAGGTGACAGACAGGTATGGGCTTACAAAACAGGCCGGGGTCACCGTACATGTGGTTCCTGCTCCGGCAAAGCCTGAAGTCTCGGCCGGTGGCCCGACAACCTTTTGCCAGGGGAATACGGTTGCAATGGCAGCCCCGGAAGGGTTTGCTTCGTACCTCTGGTCAACAGGTGAAAATACCCGGAAAATTACCGTTCATGAAGCAGGGAACTACAACGTTGTGGTCACAGACTCCTTTGGCTGTGACAGCCCTGTGTCAGCAGATATCACAGTAACAGTCAACCCGCTTCCGGATCCCCCCGAGATTGCCGCCGACGGACCGCTGGAATTCTGTGAGGGAGAATCTGTAACGCTTACTGCCGGGGGAGATTTTGTGTCCTATACATGGAATGACGGTGTTACAGGCAAAGAACGCATGGTGGATGCCAGTGGTGTCTATTCGGTTTTCGTGAAAGATGCAAATGGATGTGTGGGTGGTTATTCAGACAGTGTTGACGTGACGGAATTGGCATTGCCTGCGCAACCTGTGATCACACCCCCAGGGCCGCAAGTCCTGTTCATGGGAGAAACCATCCGGCTTACTTCCTCACAGGCAACAGCCTACCTGTGGAGTCCGGGAGGGGACACCATCAGGTCGGTCGATGTCTCATCTGCAGGTGACTATGCAGTGATTGTGGAAAATGAATCCGGCTGCCAGAGTATTGCTTCAGCAACAGTGACAGTAACGGTGAGTAAATTTCTGCCCCCTCCTGAAATCACTGTCAACGGTGTATTGGCCTTCTGCCTGGGAGATAGTGTTGCCCTTACCGGTCCGGAAGGATTCAGCGCATATACTTGGTCTGATGGCGCCACCGGCAGGGAAAAAACGGTGACCACCGAAGGTTCGTTTACCCTGGTGGTTACCAACGCACATGGTACGAAGAGCCTGCCATCTGAAGCGGTACTTATTACTGTGTATGCGCTGCCGGAACTCTCTGTCCGCGAGCGGATCACCCCGCTTTGTTATAACGACGGGAACGGCAGCATCATTGTTACATCGGAGGAAGGAACAGCACCCTACAGTTATCACTGGATGGACCGGGATGAGACCTCGGCAACGATCAGCAGTTTAACTGCAGGAACCTACGGTGTATTGGTTGAAGACAGTCATGGTTGCATGGACACGCTGGAGATCGGGCTCTCTGAACCTGGTCCGTTGGAAGTTGACTATGAAGTACAGGATGCATATTGTCCGGATTTCTCAGATGGGTCCGTTGAACTGACAGCAATCACAGGCGGCACATCGCCCTATATGGTTGCATGGACCGGCGGGGGAACGACTGAGTATTTGCAGGACCTGTCACCGGGGACCTATGATTACACGGTGACTGATGCAAATGGCTGTGCTTTAGATGGAACGGCGGCAGTTGGTTTTCAGAATGACGCCTGCTTCACAGTACCCGGGATCATCACCCCCAACCAGGATGGCTCCAATGACTATTGGAGGATCGAGGGGCTCGAGGTATACCCGGAGGTGACGCTGGAGATATTTGACCGCTGGGGCAGACGGGTTTTTTATTCTGAAGGTCATGCTGCCTGTTTTGACGGAACATACAACGGAAAGGAGCTTCCGATGGAATCATACCATTATGTTATTGATTTGCACAACGGGTCGGAGCGTATCATTGGAAACATAACAATTATCCGGTAATGAGGAGGTTTTTAATCAGACATATGCTGGTGTTGCTTCTGACAGGCTGTTTCGCCACGGTCAGTGGACAGCAGCAACCGGTTTACAGCCAGTACATGCTGGATAAATTCATTGTGAACCCTGCTGTGGCCGGCGCCAACGGAATAACGACAATCAATCTGATATCGCGCCAGCAATATGTAGGGTTGGAGAATGCCCCCCGGACCTTTGCGCTGAATGCACAGAGCAGGCTGCTGGAAGACAGCTATATACTCCGGCGACTGCGCCTGCGAAATGATGCCACCAAAAAAAGCCGGTCAGGCAGGGTCGGACTGGCGGGATCGGTATTCACTGACAGGAACGGAATTGTAAGCCGAACGGGTTTCCAGGGAACATACGCCTACCACCTCAACTTCAGGAATCTGTGGCAACTGTCAGGCGGACTCACCCTGCATGGGTACCAGTTCAGGGTGGATGATACTGGTGTTCCGCTGGCTGATGAAGGGGACCCGTTATTGTCAGGCAACAGTAAAACCTTCTTCGTGCCGGATGCGAGTGCAGGAATATTTGTCACCAACGGCGTGGTATATGGGGGTGTAGCCCTCTCAGACCTGCTGGCATCTCAGTTGAAGCTGGGGAGAGAGGTCTATTCCGATTACGAAACGCTCAGGAAATACAACCTGCTGGCCGGTGCAAAACTCCCGGCAGGGTCATCATGGTCGGTCGAACCTTCCGTTCTTCTCCAGGGCAGCCGCACCAGCTTCATGGTTGACCTGACCACCAGGGTGTTTTACACTGATAATTTCTGGACAGGTGTTACCTACCGGTCGGTGAATTCGGTGGTCTTCATGGTGGGAGGTAAAATCGACCGCCTGTATATGGGGTATGCCTTTGATATGGATATCGGGCCGGTGCGTACCTATTCATCAGGATCGCACGAGGTGATTATTGGTGTTCGGATCGGAGAGTACAGCAGGCGCCGCGTAAGATGGTTCATGCAGGACCAGCGGAATTATGATATCTGATTTCAGCCGGGAAATACACACGCCGGGAAGGTTCGGCTTGCGTTTACCCCTTTCCGGTTAGTTCCGGATCACAGCCCGGGTTCGGCTAATTTTCGCCCATTTCCAGCTGGTTCCGGATCAGCTCATAATAGTGTTTTTTCTTCCTGGTGAGTTCTGTATGGGTACCCTGCTCCACGAGATTCCCTTTTTCAAGTACGACAATTTTGTCTGCATTTCTCACAGTACTGAGACGATGTGCGACGATCACCACGGTTTTGTTCCGGAAAACCTTTTGAAGGTTTTCCATAATCCGCTTCTCATTTGTTGCATCCAGGGAGCTGGTACCTTCGTCGATGAACAGGAAGTCGGGATCATCATAGATGGCGCGGGCGATGAGTATCCGCTGTTTTTCCCCACCGCTGAGTGAAAGTCCCTGGCTGCCGATGACGGTATTGTAGCCCAGGGGGAGCTGGTCGATGAAATCGTCGATACACGCCATTTTTGCTGCGTGTATCAGTTTACTGGTATCGATCACTTCCTTTCCCAGGGCGATATTGTTGGCGATGGTGTCTGCAAAAATATACCCGTCCTGCATCACTACCCCACAGTGGCTTCTCCAGAAATCAACAGGGATGTGCACGATGCTCTGGTCGCCGATGCGGATCTCTCCCGAAACAGGCGGGTAAAATCCGAGTAATAGTTTCACGAGTGTCGTCTTACCACTTCCGCTCCGCCCAACGATTGCCGTAACTGAATTGTTCGGAAGTGCCATGCTGATATCACGTAACACGGGTTTTGAATGCGGACCCCCGTAACTGAATGAGAGCTCCCCGATTTTGATTCCGGATCTTTCGACCAGTATGGGCATGCCTCCACGGTTTTCATTTTCTTCCTTGGTGTCGTGTATCTCGTTGAGACGCTCCAGGCTGATGCTTGCATCCTGTGCCCTGTGCATGAAATCGATCATTTGTTCCAGGGGAACATTGAGTTGTCCGAGAATATAGCTGACGGCCAGCAACATACCTAGCGTCATGGATCCGTTGATCACCGCCAGAGCGGCCACAACTGTGATGAGAATATTCTTCAGTTCGTTGACAAAACGACCACCTGCTTCCTGGTACTGGTCAAGGGCCAGCCCCCTGGTATTGATTTTGAACAGTCCGGCCTGGATGTTTTCCCACTCCCACCTTTTGGGTCGTTCGGCATTGTTGATCTTAATGTCCTGTATTCCGTGAACCAGTTGGATAAGTTTGCTCTGGTTTTCCGAAAGTTTGCTGAATTGCCTGTGGTCCAGTGAACGTCGCTTTTTCATGAAGATCCATACCCAGAGAAAATAGAGGATGGATCCTGCCAGGAAGAGCACCAGGATCTTCCAGGAGAAGATGGCAAGGATGATGGAGAATACAACGAGATTGAACAGGGAGAACAGGATGTTAAGGGACGAAGTGGTAACAAATGATTCCACCCGCCGGTGATCGCCGATCCGCTGCAGAATGTCTCCCGTATGTTTGGTTTCAAAAAAGCCTACGGGCAGCCGCATCATTTTTGTGAGGAAATCGGAGATCAGGGCGATATTGATCCTTGTGCTCATGTGCAGCAGGATCCATCTCCGGATAAAGTTGATGCCCATGGCGCTCATGAGCAGCACGAACTGGAAGAGGAGGATCAGCCAGATAAACCCGGGATCGGCATTACTGATTCCAAAATCAACGATTCCCTGGAACAGGAAGGGGAGGATGGCCTGGATGATTGCCCCGAGGAGCAACCCGATGATCAGCTGGTATCCCAGTTTCCGATGCGGAACGAGGTACCTGAGCAGGAATTGAAGACCTTTTTGTTTTTTCTTTTCTTCATCCTGTTGATAAAATTCCGGGGTGGGCTGGAGCAGGAGGACAGCGCCTTTGTTTTCCCCGTTTTGCGTGGTGCTGAGCCACCCCTTCAGAAATTCCTCTTTGGAATAGGTGATCATGCCTAACTGCGGATCAGCAACATATACTTTGTCCTTCCGGATTTTGTATATTACAACGAAATGGTTTTGCTTCCAGTGGGCGACCAGCGGCAGGGGAGCTTCGCTGCTGAGCTTTTCCCAGGTCATGACTGCACCCAGGGATTTGAAGCCGATGGATTCAGCAGCATCTGCAATGCCAAGCATGGAAACACCATCGCGTGCCAGGTACGACTTATCCCTCAGCGTTTGCAAAGAAAAATGCTTGCCATAGTGTTTTGCGATCATCCGCAGACACGTTGGACCGCAGTCCATCGCATCAAGTTGCTGGTAAAAAGGAAATGTCGACATAGCCTGCTGCTTGGTTTGTTAAAAATATAAAATATTTGATAACAGTTTTTGCAGGTTATCAACTACCGGGCGTCTTTACCCTGTTTTGCGCAGAAGCCGCGTGCTTTTTTTGTTAAAAGGTCCTTCAGTTCTTGATAAATCGATCAGGAAGGGGATCGCATCCTCTGTTTTTCCCTCATTCACCAGGATCAGTGACAGGTACCATTTTGCATGGTAGGCTGCTGTATGCGTTTGCCTGGAACTGTCAGACTGTAAGAAACTTTCTGTCTGTCCTGAACTGCCGGCTTCTCCTGTGGCTGCTGAAGTTGCCAGTTCCTTCAGGACAGCGATGGCCTTTTCCGGATCGCCGGTTTCATGACAGCTGATGCCATAAAACAGCCGGGCCATCGGATCGTTGCCAATGGTCTGCATATCGATTTCAAAGTAATACCTGGCAGCTTTATAGTTCCTGTCCCGGAAGAACTGCAATGCCATGGCCTCATTGCTCCTTGTCTTGAACGCATGCCGGGAAGCCAGTTCGCTTCCGGCAGGATCATAATAGGCGATCGCCAGTTCCCGGAGGTCCGCTGAAGGCCTTAATACAAGAAAGAGCAGCACCAGAGATGCAGCAGCCAGCAGGATCGTCGGCAGATGAAACCACCACGATCTGCTGTCCTGATTTTTTTTCGGATCATGCATCGCCGCTTCGGCCTTTTCGAGTGCTGACCGGAAGGCTTTTGTCTTTTTTGTTGGTGCCAGGTTCCGGTAGCGCTCAATATCATGGTGGGCCATGACCTCCGCTATCAACTGGTCCCTGATCTTTTCTTCCGGGAGATCCTCCAGCATCAGGTTCTCCCTCGTTATCTCCCAGATCTTCTTTATCGACTGGAATGCATTTTCCAGTTCAGGATCGGAGGAACGCAACAGGTCGAACTGATCAGCTTCTCCCTGTTTCATCTCCCCTGAAAGGTATGTAATGATCTTATCTGTATTGTTCATTTTTTAAATTTTCTGAATAGCGGATCTGCCTTGATGGCATCAATCAGCTTTTTCTTGCACCGGTATTTCTTGTCTGATGCGTGGTGTACCGTGCTGATGCCCATTGCTTTCCGGATCTCTTCGATCGTAAGACCATTAAAATGCATGCTCAGGATCAACTGGCAGTCAGGCCCAAGTGCATTGAAATGTTTTTCAAATAGCTCCCTTGCCTCATCCATGTCCTCCCTTCCATAGGGTGTTTCCGGTTCGGATACTGCCGAAATTTCCTTTAGTTTATTGGCCCTCAGGAAATGCTTCTTTCGATCCTGTATCCAGAGCCTTTTGCAAACAGCATAAAGGTATGTGCTGAATTTACAATGCAGTTCAAGGTTTCCTGCTTCAATTTTTCTGTAAATGATAATCATTGCTTCCTGGAACAAATCCCGGGCCTGGTCGGTCGTCCCGCCATGGTGGATAACATATGCCTCGACATAGGGCAGCATTTCCTGGTATACTTCCTTCAGGGTGCTGTTGTCGTGGGCGGCTATGCCCTGGATTATTTTATGGTCAGGTCGCATACTCGAGATCTGCTGGTTGTTTGAATTCGATTACAAACCTCCCCGCTTCCTCGTACACATAACTTCTCTCTGTCCTTGAATACCTGATGGGTGCTCCCAGCGCCTTCATCAGCCCGATATAATTGTACATTGACCTCTCGGATACATACAACCTTCCCGCGAAATCCCCCGGGGCACCCGTGGATTTCGTCCGGATCATCTGATCCATTCGTTTGAGAATCTCTATGGTTCCTGAATTCACCATTGGTTTTTTTATGGTTGATGTGATGAAAGGAAGAAATCTCGCATGAACGGGTGTTTTTTTTTAAGAAAAAATGATTATTCTGAATAACATTCATTTAATCAGCATGTTACTTATCCTCCACGTTCCTGGAAAAATGCAGATTTCCCCCCCCCATGTCCTCCATGAAAGACCTTTCCGGTTATATGGTGCATCGATTTCAGAACGGAAGATTCGATAGGTCGACATTGCCGCCGGAAAGAATAACCCCCACCTTCTTTTTCAGGAATCTTTCCCTTTTCCTGAAAAGGGCAGCCACTGCAACCGCACTTGAGGGTTCAATAACAATTTTCATCCGTTCCCAGATATAGCGCATGGCAGCAATGATTTCCGATTCCTCCACCCGGATGATGTTGCTTACGTACTTGTGAATGATCGGGAAATTCTGATCTCCCAACTGGGTCTTTAGTCCGTCGGCAATCGTTATTGGATTTACAGAGGGTTGGATCTTGCCCATTTTGAGTGAAAGAAATGCATCATCTGCCCCGAAGGGCTCACTTCCGATGGTCTGTGATTCAGGCAGGAGGTAGTGCTGTACCATGGCAGTCCCTGCAATAAGTCCGCCACCGCCAACAGGTGCAAGCAATATGTCCAGTTCCTTCACCTCACGTATCAGCTCATAGGCAGCAGTACCCTGTCCGAGGATCACGTTCATATCGTTGGATGGATGGATGAATGTTGCCTGGGTCTTCTCCTGGATCTCATTGCAGGTCTTTTCCCTGGACTCAAGTGTGGGCGCACACTCAATGACTTCAGCGCCATATCCCTTCACTGCTTCGACCTTTACCAGCGGGGCATTATTGGGCATGATAATATAGGCTTTTACATCCAGTGAGCGGGCAGCAAGCGCCAGTGCCTGGGCAAAATTTCCGGAAGAATGGGTTACCACTCCCTTCGAACGGTCGGTTTTTGGCAGTTGCAGGATCGCGTTAATGGCACCCCGCATTTTGAATGCGCCCATCCGCTGGAAATTTTCGCATTTGAAAAACACGGTCGCTCCGGTACGCTCATTCACAGTGGATGATGTAAATACCGGCGTGTTATGCACATACGGTTTTACCCGCATGACGGCATCTTTGATCTCTTCAAAACCTGGTAGCATGGTAGTTAAAATTTGGTTCGACTTGGGCTCCCTGTGATGGGTTATCCCTGGTCAAAATACGATTTTTTTTAATAACACCGACAAAGTAATTCGGATGGTGTGCAAAGTACGGGATGATCAGTCCAGTGAAACACGCAGCGTAACCGCCAGATCAGGGATAGCCGCATCAAAAACACGGAAAAAGTTGATCATCGGCTTCCATTCCAGGCCGATGATGACCGGGGCTTTACGGAATGCAAATTCTAAACCAACGGCAACTGCAGCTCCAAGTGAAAATTCTTCCTGCCAGTTGCCGGCATGCAGACCGGCACCGCCATAATAGTAGAGCCTTTTTTTTGCATAGGGCGAAAATCCGTATCCATACAGGGCGGTGAACTGGAATCCATGCATGTTGTATAGCGCCAGCCCTTCCAGGAAGACTTCGCGATCGGTGAAATGTCTGAACATAATCCCGGAAGAATAGCCGGCCCTGACACCCACGGAGTTTTTGTAAGGTTGTGCGGACAGCACCCCCTGGCAAAGCAACATGCACATGCTTATAAAAATCAGTCGGTTCATTCTTCGTAATCTCCTTGTATTTATTCGCCCGGGTCATCCGGATATTTATAACGTGCTCGTATGGTCCAGTATGTCTTTATTTTACCTCTGGCCTGTACCGTACCTGTATTCCAGGTTGTCCGTTTGCCTTATAGCGCATCCCGGTTCAGCTTTTTACGCTACCGCGTTACAAAAGTTTGTTAAAGATAAAAATTACAGGTAAAAAAAACGCGGCGGATAATATTGTTATTTAAATAACAATACATATCTTTGCAGCGTCTGAGATGATGGTCGTCCTGTCATCAAGGATTTCTGAACTGTTTATCTGATCCCGAGGAACCCCCTGAAGGAAAAGAGGTCATCAAGGATTTCTTACGGTAATTCCGAAGGATCGTAATTGCACAAATATGATATACGATCCGCAAACATACGCCATTCCTGACGAAGCCATGCAGCCATTTATTTCCGAAAAGGAGATATGGGAAATGCTGGAACAGGCCGATGCCGACACAAACAAGGTACGTGCAATCATCGCTAAATCGCTGAACAAGCAAAGACTTACCATGCAGGAAACTGCGGTTTTACTCAACACTACGGATCCCGGGCTGATCGCGGAGATCAAGGAAGGTGCCAGAACGCTCAAGGAGCAGGTATACGGAAACAGGATCGTGCTTTTCGCCCCGCTTTACGTGGGAAATCTGTGCACGAACAACTGTTCATATTGCGGGTTCCGGACATCCAACCATGCGCAGCGGCGCACCACGCTTTCTGAAGAAGAACTGGTCAGCGAGGTCCGGATGCTTGAAGATTCCGGGCAGAAACGACTTATCCTGGTGTATGGTGAGCATCCGAAATACAATGCGGATTTCATTGCCGATTCGGTCCGCACAGTTTACAAGGTAAAGAAAGGCAACGGGGAGATCAGGAGGGTGAATATCAATGCGGCACCGATGGATACTGATGGTTTCCGGACCGTGAAAGAGGCGGGTATCGGTACCTACCAGGTGTTCCAGGAAACCTATCACCGGGAAGCCTATGCCAAAGTTCACCAGGGTGGAATGAAAAGGAATTATGATTATCGGCTCACTGCGCTGGACAGGGCCCAGGAAGCCGGGATCGATGATGTGGGGATCGGTGCGCTGTTTGGATTGTACGACTGGCGTTTCGAGGTGATGGGACTGATCAGGCATGTCAACCATTTTGAATCTGTCTATAATGTGGGGCCGCATACCATCTCTTTCCCACGTATTAAAAAGGCTTCCAACGTAAATGTGGATCCCGAATACCTGGTATCTGACGAGGAATTTACACGTATGGTGGCCATCCTCAGGCTGGCAGTGCCCTATACAGGATTGATTCTCACTGCCCGTGAGCCGGCGCATATTCGCAAAGAAGTGCTGAAATACGGTGTGTCGCAGATCGACGGAGGGACCAGGATCGAATTAAAGGCCTATTCAGGAAACAAGCCACAGCAGGACCTGGATGCCGAGCAGTTCGAGATCAACGACAGCCGTACCCTGAACGAAGTGATGGATGAGCTGATCGATACGGGATACAGTCCTTCCTTCTGCACAGCCTGCTACCGCGTCGGCAGGACAGGAGAGCATTTCATGGAATTCTCGGTTCCCGGGTTCATCAAGCGTTATTGTACACCCAATGCCATGCTTACACTGGCAGAGTACCTGGAGGATTATGCGCCCGCTGATACAAGGGAAGCAGGGTATAAGCTGATTGATAAGCAGTTGAAGGAGTATGATGATGAACGTTTCAAATCGATGCTCAGCGACCGGCTCGAACGTGTGAAAACAGGGGAGCGGGACCTCTATTTTTAATGTTTCCCAACTTTTTCAGCGCTTCAGCATCATTTTATCCAACAAATTGTACATTTGGCTAAAAAAATAAATGGCCGCATCTTCTGCAAAATCATTTGGCACCGCACCTGTATTTTTCACAGCAATTTCCACCATCCTCGGTGCAATCCTGTTCCTGCGTTTCGGATTTGCAGTGGGTACACTGGGATTCTGGGGCGTTATCGTAATCATCCTGCTTGGTCACCTGGTAACGATTCCCACCGCGCTGGCCATTTCAGAGCTTGCCACCAACAAACGCGTGGAAGGCGGAGGCGAATACTTCATTATTTCCCGTTCATTCGGACTCAATATTGGTGCAACCATTGGCTTTGCCCTGTATCTATCCCAGGCCATCAGCGTGGCATTTTACATCATCGCATTTACTGAAGCTTTTGAATTTTTCTTTAAATGGGTCGGTGAGCAGTTCGATATGTACCTGCCCCGGCAGGTGGTCAGTTTGCCTGCCATGCTGGCGCTGTCCGTGATTATACTAAAAAAGGGCGCCAATATGGGAGTGAAAATGCTCTATATCGTTGTATTCATTCTTTTTGTTTCCCTGGTTCTCTTCTTTCTTGGCAAGACAGACTACAGCATGCAGCAAAGCTTTTCGCTGTTTGACCTGGAAGCCAGGAATATGGACAGTTTCTTCGTTGTCTTTGCCATTGTGTTTCCTGCGTTTACCGGAATGACTGCCGGGGTAGGCCTGTCGGGGGACCTGAAGAATCCTTCCAAATCAATCCCGCTGGGCACAACAGTGGCAACAGTCTCCGGGATGATCGTCTATTTCTTTATTGTCTACAAGCTTGCATCATCAGCTAGTATGGAGGATCTCACGGAAAACCAGCTGATCATGGCAAAGATAGCACTGGGGGGTAGTTTTGTTATTCCGCTGGGACTGGCGGCATCTACGATATCCTCAGCCATCGGATCGGTGATGGTGGCTCCCAGGACCCTGCAGGCACTGGCGGGAGACAGGTCCTTTCCGTCCCGCAAGCTGAATGCTTTCCTGGCCAGGGGCAGGGGAGCAACCAACGAACCCTACAATGCCACCCTGGTTACTGTCGTGATCGCTTTTGTTTTCGTCGCACTGGGGAACGTGAACTCCGTTGCCGAGATCATCTCCATGTTTTTCATGGTAACTTATGGTGCACTGTGCCTGATCTCTTTCCTGTATCACTTCGGTGCATCGCCCTCCTACCGTCCGAGCTTCAGGTCCAGGTGGTATATTTCCCTGGTCGGGTTCATTACCGCATTGTGGGTGATGTTCCGGATCAATTCATTGTATGCTGTTATGGCCATTGTCCTGATCGTACTGCTGTATATATACCTCAGCAACTATCATAAAGGAAGGAAAGGCCTGGTTTCGATTTTCACAAATGCATTGATGCAGCTTAACCGGACCTTGCAGGTGTACCTGCAGCAAAGCAGGAAGTCGGGCGGACAGCAGCAGGAGTGGAGACCCAGTGCTGTGTGTATCTCCAAGGACTCTTTCGACCGGCAGCAGGCATTCCAGTTGTTGAACTGGATCAGTCACAGGTTTGGATTCGGAACATATATCCACCTGATTGAAGATTATTATTCGAAATCGGTGCACAAAGAATCACAGGTGGTGCTCAAAAAGCTGATCGAGCAATACAAAGGCATGGGGAGCCATGTGTTTATCGATACCCTCATTTCACCCTCCTATACATCCGCCATTGCACAGACCATACAGTTGCCCGGGATTTCAGGAATGGAGAACAACATGCTGATCCTTGAATACAGCAAGAAGGATCCTGTGAACCTGACAAGTATCATCGATAATTTTTCACTGATCAATGCAGGAAATTTTGACGTTTGCATCCTCGGAAGTTCCAGCAGACCCATGAATTACAAACTGGGTATCGATGTATGGCTGCGCTCCCTGGATTATGACAACTCCCACCTGATGATCCTGCTTAGTTTTATCATCCAGGGACATCCCGACTGGAAGAAGAGCAATATCCGGATCTTTGAGATATGCAGGCCCGGTCAGAAGCAGGAAGCCAGAAAAGGATTAGAGGGCCTGGTGAAGACCGGCAGACTTCCCATTATATCGAAGAATATCGATATCATCGAGGGAAGTGAAGAGCGTGATTTTAAGGAAGAGGTGATCAACAGGTCGGAGCAGGCCGCACTCACAATCATCGGCTTTACAGGAGAGCTGCTCAAATATAAGGGCAGATCCGTCTTTGAAGGGTACGAAAAGCTGGGGCACGTACTCTTTGTGAATTCCTCTGAGCGCAAAGAGATAGAATAAACCGGAACCGCGACCTGGTTGTCCGTAACAGCGACCTGTTTGCCATGCTGTACTATCGCTGCGGTGCTTCCCGGATCTGTTCAGACGGCACACCTGGAGGCAATCCATTCGCCTGCCTCGCTGGTGCTGGATGCTTTTCCTTCAGCGATATCTTCGGTTACAACGCCTTCTTCCATCGAAAGTGCAACGGCATCCCTGACCGCCCGGGCCTCGGTGGCAAGGCTGAGACCATCCAGCAACATGGCTGCCGATAAAATGGTGGCGAGGGGATTGGCAATGTTCTTGCCTGCAGCCTGAGGATAGGAACCATGGATCGGTTCATAAACGGAAGTATGTATGCCCACGGAAGCCGAAGGCAACAACCCCAGCGAGCCCGTGATTACACTGGCTTCATCTGAAAGGATATCACCAAACATATTTTCCGTTACCATCACATCAAATTTCTTTGGCCACTGGATGATCTGCATGGCTGCATTGTCGACAAACATATAATCCACTTCCACGTCCTTGTTTTCCGGAACCATCTCCTGCACGGTCTCGCGCCAGAGACGTGATGATGCCAGTACATTTGCCTTGTCAACGACCGTCAGGCGATGGTCGCGTTTCCTGGCGTATTCAAATGCAAGGTTCACGATCCTTCTCACCTCATCCTTTGTATAGATACAGGTGTCATAAGCCTTTTCACCGTCTTCCGATCTTCCGCGGGGCTCACCGAAATATATTCCCCCGGTCAGCTCCCTGATCACCACGAAATCGGCACCTTCAACAAGCTCCTTGCGCAAGGGCGATTTGTGGATCAGCGACGGGAAAGTGGACACCGGCCGGATGTTGGCATAGAGCCCGAGTTTTTTCCGCATCGCCAGTAGTCCCTGTTCGGGCCTTACTTTCGCCTTCGGATCATTGTCATATTTCGGATCACCGATGGCGCCGAACAATACTGCATCCGATTCCATGCACAGCGCATGTGTCTCGTCAGGATATGGATTGCCCGTCTGGTCAATGGCAGCAGCACCCACCGGGGCCTCAGTGAAGGCAAATGCATGACCGTGCTTCTGTGCAACAGCTTTCAGGACTTTTACAGCCTGTTCAACAATTTCCGGTCCGATACCGTCTCCTGGCAATACAGCGATTTTGAAGTTCATGTATATTTGTTTTTTGGTTGTACCGGCCGGGCCGGCTTCTGTTGTTGGATTTTTTTAAACATTGATGACATTCAGCATGCGCGTGGTGCATTTAATGGCAGCGACGGTCTGGTCTGAGTCCAGTCCCCTTGTTTTGAAGGTTTTACCTTCATGCTTCCAGGTAATTGCACACAATACCAGCGCATCTGTTTTTCCTCCCGGCGGAATGGTAACGTTGTAGTCCACCAGCACAGGGTGTTTTCTGCCGAGTTTGTCATAGATCTTCCAGAGCGCCTTCATGAATGCGTCGTACTGACCATCTCCGCTGGCAGTCGCTTCGTATACCTCTTTGTCGATCTCGATGCTGAGTGTGGCCATGGACCGTAACCCGGCTGCCACTGAAAGCGAGTAATTCCTGATCTTGATCTTTTCATTGATGCGCTGCCCCCGAAGCACATCTGAGATGATATAGGGCAGGTCATCCTGGGTAACCACCTCTTTCTTGTCCCCAAGCTCAATGACCCGCCTGGTCACTTTTTTCATATCCTCTTTGGAGAGCTCAATGCCCAGTTCCTCCAGGTTTTTCAGGATGCTGGCCTTCCCCGACATCTTGCCCAGCGCATAGGCACGTTTCCTGCCGAAACGTTCGGGCAGCAGGTCGTTGAAATACAGGTTGTCTTTCTGGTCACCATCGGCGTGGATCCCGCTGGTCTGCGTAAAGACATTCTCACCGATAAGCGGTTTGTTCTCTGGAATGCGCACCCCTGAAAAGGTTTCGATAAATTTGCTCACAGCGTATAGCTTGGAAGTATCCACCGACATTTCGTACCTGAAATGGTCCTCTACGATCCCGATCACACTGGAAACAGGCACATTTCCTGCCCTTTCACCGAGGCCGTTTACGGTGGTATGGATTCCGTCGATGCCGGCACTGATGGCTGCATACACATTCGCAGTTGCCAGGTCGTAATCGTTGTGTGCGTGGAAATCAAATGCCAGGTCAGGATACCGCTGTTTGATGTCCTGGCAGAAATCATAGGTTTCCCTGTGGTTAAGTATTCCCAGCGTGTCAGGAAGCATGTACCGTTCAATGGATTCTTTCCCAAGGTTGTCCAGCATATAATACATGTAGTCTTTTGAGTGGCGCATCCCGTTCGACCAGTCTTCGAAATAGATATTCGCCCGGATGCCTTTCTCCCTTGCCCTTTTCAGAGAATCTTTGATATCAGCCAGGTGTTTCTCCCTGGTTTTCCTGAGCTGGTTCTTGCAATGGTTCAATGATCCCTTGGTGAGCAGGTTGATCACCTTCCCGCCGGCTTCTTTAATCCAGTCCAGCGAGGCATTCCCGTCAACAAAACCCAGCACTTCCACCCGGTCGAGATACCCGTGCTCTCCTGCCCATCTGAAGATTTCCCTGGCACCCTGGAATTCGCCTTCCGAAACGCGTGCAGATGCAACCTCGATCCTGTCGACTTTGAGCTCTTCCAGGAGCAGTCTGGCCATATTCAGTTTTTCGCCCGCTGTGAATGAAACACCGGAAGTCTGTTCACCATCGCGGAGCGTGGTGTCCATTAAGGTTATTTTCATGGTCCGGTTATTTTAGGTTCGACTTTGTTCAAATGCCTCAATCTTATCCTTGATGCTGATCAGGAAATCGATATCGGTGTACCCGTTCAGCATACATTCTTTCTTATAGGGATTGATCTCAAAGGTCTCGGCATGGTCCGTGCCTGCAATACTGATCTGTTGTTGCTCCAGGTTGACTTCGAGCTCGGTGCCCGGATCTGCTTCGACCATGTCGAAGATGGTTTGCAGGAATGCTTCAGATACCTGTACCGGCAACAGCCCGTTGTTCAGGGAATTGTTTTTGAATATATCGGCAAAGAAACTGGAGACCACCACCCTGAAACCATAGTCAGAGATGGCCCAGGCTGCATGCTCGCGACTTGATCCGCTGCCAAAATTCTTGCCTGCCACAAGGATGGAACCGCTGTATCTGTCCTGGTTGAGTATAAAATCCTCTTTTGGGTTCCCTGCTTTGTCATAGCGCCAGTCCCTGAATAGATTGTCGCCGAATCCTTCCCGCGTGGTGGCTTTCAGGAAGCGTGCAGGAATGATCTGGTCCGTATCAACATTCTCAATGGGCAACGGGACTGCTGTTGAGCGTACTGTAGTAAATTTCTCTATAACCATTCTGTTTTTTTTTATTGGATTAAACCTGAAGGGTCCGTCACTTTTCCCGTTACAGCAACAGCTGCTGCTGTCAGCGGACTGGCGAGCATCGTTCTTGCACCAGGTCCCTGGCGCCCTTCGAAATTTCGGTTGGAAGTGGACACTGCCAGTTTTCCTTCCGGGATCTTGTCATCATTCATGGCCAGGCATGCGGAGCAGCCGGGCTGACGCAGCTCGAAACCGGCTGCTTCAAGGACCTTGTCAAGGCCCTCTTCTATGGCCTGTTTTTCCACCTGCTTGGAGCCGGGGACAATCCATGCGGTAATGTTGTCCGCTTTCTTTTTACCTTTCACGAAAGCGCTGAAGGCCCTCAGGTCTTCGATCCTGCCATTGGTGCAGCTGCCCACGAAAACAAAATCCACAGGCATGCCTTCCAGCGGCACTCCCGGCTCAAAACCCATGTATGCCAGAGATTTTTTAAAGCTCTTTTGTCCCGAGGCTTCAATGTCGGATTCAGCAGGAATGTTTCCTGAGATCTTCGTTCCCATGCCCGGATTGGTACCGTATGTGATCATCGGCTGAATATCCGATGCGGCAAACGTCAGCTCCCGGTCAAAAACAGCATCCTCATCAGTCTTCAATGATTCCCATTGTTGCACGGCCTTCTCAAAGGCTTCTCCTTTGGGAGCGAATTCGCGGCCCCTGATGTATTCATAGGTGGTTGCATCAGGTGTGATCAGACCACCCCGGGCTCCGCTTTCTATACTCATGTTACAGATGGTCATCCGGCCCTCCATGGAGAGGCTGCGGATGGCCGAACCTGCATATTCTATGAAGTAGCCTGTGCCGCCACTGGTGGAGATCTGTGAGATGATATACAGGATGATGTCTTTCGCTGTCACACCCTTGGCCAGTTCACCCTCCACGTTGATCCGCATTTTCTTTGGCTTGGGCTGGAGGATACACTGGGTGGTGAGCACCATTTCCACTTCGCTGGTGCCGATGCCGAATGCCACGCTGCCGAAGGCACCGTGCGTGGAGGTATGTGAATCCCCGCAGACGATGGTCATGCCCGGTTGGGTTATGCCAAGTTCAGGGCCGATCACATGTACGATCCCCTGGTAGGGATGGTTGAGTCCGTACAATTCAATGCCGTGGTTCTCACAATTCTGTGTCAGTTTATTTACCTGGAACCTGGACAGTTCGTCATGGATGGTCACATGCTGATCGATTGTGGGCACATTGTGGTCCGGCGTCGCTACGGTATTCTGCGGGCGAAAAACCTTCATCCCGCGGGCGTCGATCCCCGCAAATGCCTGCGGACTCGTTACTTCATGAATCAGGTGTTTGTCAATGTACAATACACTCGGGCCACCCTCGATCTCCTGCACAACATGCGCATCCCATACTTTGTCAAATAATGTTTTTCCAGCCACTGCTCTTCGTTTTTTTTTTCGGTTTATTAAATGTTCTTTCTGCAACATCTGCTGCTTCAGTTTTTCCGGGCAGACCGCCGATGTGTGAAGGGGGTGCTGACATGACAATGCCCGGAAGTCTGCAAAGTTAAGAAACTTCTTTCACATACATGCTTTAGAACATATATTTATGTGATATGTTCAGATGCCTGTTCAGTTGGATTTCTGATTCAGTAAAGAATACAGTTGTATTGGATTGCCCGGGAGAAATTTTTTTCGCGGGAATAACCGGTGGGTCAGTGCATCACGACAAATGGAGCACACACTTTCCGGCAGCCGGATTGGAGGACCAGGTAATAATTTCCGTTGGAGAGTTGGGAAGGGTTCCATTCACGCGTGTGGCGGCCAATTGTGGTACTGAGATCGTCAAGCAGCATGGCAGTGCGCCCTGTGGCGTTGAAAACGGTGGCTGTAAGCAAACCAGGCACATTGTTGTAATAGCTGATGGTTGCCTGTGCACCTACTGGATTAGGAGAAATATGTAGTCCGGAAAGTGTGGTGGCGGGCATAGTCGGAGAAATGGCTGTGGCTTCGGCCCCGGGCCGGCCGGCTTCGATCCAGGCAGCATACAGCAGTTCTGCAAAGGCATGCGAGGCATTGCTGAATAACTTCCGGGTGAGGTGTTCCGTACGTTCCCAAAGTGCCAGGTAATACTGTTCCGAAGTATTTCCATTTCCCATTTCTGTGGCATAATCATCAGCAATCAGGATGGAATCCATGTACGGATAGTTCGCATAAATATAATTGAAGATGTACGCCAGGGGATCATCGATTGTTGCTGCAGGAGTGCCCTCATAGACGATTTGATCGTGGTACCGTGCAATCATGTCAATCTCGTAACGTGCATGGATTCCCTTGTTACCCGTAAACTGTCCATCGTAATTCCCGGTCAGGTGCATGGGCATGTGCCCGTCGGCCACGTAATGCCCCATGTCAGCAGCATATTTCTTTGCATTGGTCCAGTCTTCACGGCGCATGCAATTCACCACCGAATCGTACATGGCCAGCGTGGCCCATGGAAGGTATCCATTGTCTGCGACAAACCCGGCACCATACTCCGAGATACATTCCTCCAATGCGTGGGGGATGGTGCCGTTTTCCACGAAACTGTCGTAATTATCAATATCGATATAGTGTTTCGGACCCTCAGCGGGATCATCACTCTTCCTTTTGTCAGCATCGGAGGCATGTTCAGAAAGATAGAACACCCAGTCGTTGAAGCGCGACATTTCCTGGTTGAATGAAAGGTTGATCCTGAAACTGATCATGGTATGACCTGTACTACCCCAGCTGCTGAGCATGATCACCGCTGCAAGCAGGGGCAAGGTACGGAGGTTGGCTTTATTTTTTTTCATCGGTTACATTCAGGCCGTAAAAGTAATGAAAATGGCGAGGCGTTCACAACGGGATGCAGGAAATCGGGAAGTGAAAAAAGTGTTAAATTCCTGCAGGTATTGTATCGTATCGTCCGGTTGCTTAAATTGCTGCAAACTAACCAAATCATTTGTCATGAAATTTTTAAAAGTAGTATTGATCATCTTGCTGGTCATTGCAGGCCTGGTGCTGATAATCCCGGTTTTTCTGCCCGGAGAAGCAACAAATACTGCACAGGAGGAGATAGCCCTTTCCCCCGGACAGGTCTTTCACCAGACGGCGCGGTATGCAGACAGGACTGCATGGGATCCATGGTTGCGCATGGAGCCGGATGCAGATGTGACCATCAGTCCGCAACCCGGGTATGTAGGGTCGACTTATACCTGGAAAGGCGATAAGATCGGCAATGGGAAAATGCGTGTCGATTCTGTCCATTACCCCGGTTACATCGCGTCCAGCATCTGGTTCGGCGAAAGTTCTGAATCGTCGCTGGTGGAGTGGACCCTGGAAGAGCAGGAGGGGGGCACCCGTGTTACCTGGCAATTTACCTCGGAGGGATCTTATCCTTTCGGAAGATTCATGCTGTTGATGATGAAAGGGCCGCTCGAATCCTCCTTTACTTCCGGACTGGCCGATTACAAGGCTTTCCTGGAGGCCAATCCCCCGAAGATGTATGAACTGTCAGTCATTGGCACCGAAAGGTCATATGATACCTACGCGATGGTGGTCCCTGCTTCAGGAACCATGGAGGAGATTGCCAGCCAGATGCAGACAGGGTTTCCGTTGCTCCAGGAGGTGATCCGCCAACAGGGGCTGGAACCCAATGGCCCTCCTTTTGCGCATTATCTCGACTATGATGAACAGAGCGGTATATCCAATGCACTGCTTGCGATGCCCGTAAAAGCCCCTGGTACTGCAGCCGGTGAAGTTCGTCCCCGGTTTTACCCGGCGATCGAAGCTGTGGCGGCTACGCATACCGGGAAATACGAATACCTTTCAGAATCATATGAAGCGCTTTCAGAATATGTTGCATCGAATGACCTGGAAGTTACCGGGGAGGCTTTTGAAGTCTACCTGACCTCTCCGATGGAGTCGGACAACCCGATGACATGGAAAACCATGATTGCATTTCCTTTAAAACAATAGGCATTGACAATACCCGGAACCTCTGAAGAATTTGCTGCAATCGGCCAGGCGTTTTACAACGACGGGTTCCGCCTGGCCGGAAGTGTTCAGACAGGGAATGATAATGAGCGGTTGCTGCTGCTTGCTGTCTTCAAACATTTACATAAACTGCCACGTCTGAATGTAAATCATTAAATTAGTGGCAAACGACAGAAAATGAAAATAGGTATCCTGAGGGAAACAAAGGCTCCCCCCGACAGGCGGGTTCCACTTACACCCGGACAATGTAAACAGTTGCTTGCCTTGTACCCTGGGACCATACTGGTGGTGCAGCCTTCGTTGAACCGCTGTTTTTCTGATTCCGAATACAGGGAGGCCGGTATAACGCTGCAGGAAAACCTGCGGGATTGTGACATCCTCATGGGGGTGAAGGAAGTGGATATCTCTGCCCTGGCAGGCAAAAAAACCTACCTGTTCTTTTCACATACGGCCAAGGAGCAACCCTATAACCGCAGGCTGCTGCAGGAGATCACAAGGATGCATATCACCCTGGTGGATTATGAATACCTGGTCCGTGCCGATCATTCACGGGTGGTGGCCTTTGGAAGGTGGGCAGGGATCGTGGGAGCATACAACGGACTGCGTGCATATGGTCTGCGAACGGGGGCATTCGCGCTCCGGCCGGCCTGGAGGCTTTCCGGACTGGAGGAGATGAAAACGCACCTGGCGAACCTGCAGGTGGAGCATACCCGGATTGTGCTGACAGGCGGCGGAAGGGTGGCACACGGCGCCATGGAGATTCTCAGGGCGGCAGGGATCAGGGAGGTAACCCCCATGGCTTACCTGGTAGATGACAACATTGAAACCCGGTTCTGCCGGTTGGATCCGTGGCACTACGCCCGGCATATTCACGAACCGGATTTTAATTTCGACCACTTCATCGACCATCCCGATGCATATGAAAACGCGTTTCAACCTTATGCCAGGAAATCCGACATGTATATAGCCTGTCACTTCTGGGACCCCAGGTCGCCTGTGCTGCTTTCACGGGAGGACCTGCAGGATCCGGGTATTCCCATCCGTGTGATTGCGGATATCAGCTGTGATATCGACGGGCCGATTGCCTCCACCATTCGTCCATCCACCATCGCGGATCCGTTCTACGGCTATGATCCGGCAACAGGAGAGGAAGCAGAAGACCCCTTCAAAGAAGATGTGGTTACGGTGATGGCCGTGGACAATCTCCCGGGTGAACTGCCACGGGATGCCTCGAAGGATTTTGGCGAAGCCCTGCTGAAAAATGTCGTCCCTCCGCTGCTGGGAGATGACAGGGAAGGCATTGTGCACCGCGCAACCATCACCAGGAACGGTGAACTAACGGAGCCCTTCAGGTATCTTGAGAACTACCTGAAGGGATAATCCGATTACATATGTTTCAATTCGCTGATCATGGCTGCCGGATCATCAGCGCGGAAAATCGAAGTGCCAATCACGAAAACACTTGCCCCGGCATCCTTCAGATCATGCAGGTTGTGCCTGCCAATGCCTCCGTCTACTTCAATGACAGTAGGCACCCCTGCTTTCCTGATCATGTCACGGAGCTGCTGCACACGTCCGTATGACTCCTCCATAAAGGATTGTCCCCCGTAACCCGGTTCAACAGTCATGATCAGCACCATGTCCAGGTTCGGAAGGTAAGGCTGCAGCACGGAAACATCTGTTTCCGGTTTCAGGGAAACCGATGGCTTCATGCCCAGTGCAGAGATCTCCTTCAAGGTAGCATGTAAGTCATGGCATGCCTCGTAATGCACTGTAAGAAGGTCAGCACCCGCATCCCTGAAACGTTCCAGGTACCGGTCGGGCTCGGTGATCATCAGGTGCACATCCAGTGGTTTTTCTGCCATCTCGTTGATCTGGCTGATGATCGGAAAACCGAACGAGAGGTTGGGAACAAATACACCATCCATGATATCCAGGTGGATCAGGTCCGCTTCGCTTTGGTTCAACATATGGATCACTTCAGACAGCCGCAGAAAATCGGCGTTGAGAATGGAAGGTGCGATCTGGTGTTTCATACAGTGCGTTTTTACAAAAATAGTGTTCCCCGAAGGAAAAACATGCGATAATTGCCGAAAAATTTCAGTTTCTTGCGTCCGGGTTAATCAGGAAACATTGCAGGACCGGGAATTGTTGTATTTTTACATCGTTAAAAATGATTACTGCAGGCGCAACGTTGTGCCTCCCGGTTGCATCCTGAACAATAAAGCCATGTTCCCTAAACATACCCTGTGAAACCCTCATCATTGAGCATAGATATTTCAGCGGTACAAAGACAAAAGAACATGTATATATAGAACGGAGAGTTCAGGTACCATGATGAGGGTTAGCCGAGCGCCTCTTATAATATAAATATTCTGCGAGGCAACTAGTCACCCGGAGTTAAAAAAGAATTTATAACTAATTATATTATAAGACTTTAAATAAGATATATACGAATGAATATATGAAAAGAATCGCGGTTTTTGTATTCAGTATATTGCTCCCCCTTCACCTTGCAGCACAAAAGTTTACCATCAGCGGGTATGTGCAGGACCAGGCCACTGGTGAAAAACTGATCGGCGCTTCGGTATTTGATGCCGAAGCCGGACTGGGAACCACGGCCAACGAATACGGTTTTTTCAGCCTCACCCTGCCCGAAGGAGAGGTGGCACTGACGGTTTCCTACGTGGGATATACGCCCTTTCAGAAAAACATGGTACTCGACAGGAACCTGGAATACCAGGTTGAGCTGGTACCCGACCTCCGGATAGAGGAGGTTACGGTCACCACCAACCGGCCGCAGGACGTGGTGCGAAGCTCCCAGATGAGTTCCGTTCAGCTTTCACCGAAACAGATCAAGGCAATGCCTTCCTTCCTGGGGGAATCGGACGTGCTGAAGGCGCTGCAGCTCATGCCGGGGGTGCAGTCAGGTACCGAGGGAACCAGCGGAATGTATGTGCGGGGCGGGGGACCCGATCAGAACCTGATCCTGCTCGATGGAATACCTATTTACAATGCCGACCACCTGTTCGGCTTTTTCTCTGTTTTCAACCCGGATGCCATCTCAAATGTAACACTCATCAAGGGGGGATTCCCGGCACATTACGGCGGACGGCTCTCTTCAGTAATCGATATTCGTCTCAAGGAAGGAAACATGAAGGAGTTCAAAGGCAGCGGTTCCGTCGGGCTGATCTCCTCCAGGCTGATGCTGGAAGGACCGCTCGTTCAGGATAAAACCTCGTTCATGTTTTCAGGAAGAAGAACCTACATGGACATCCTGGCACGTCCGGTCATCCGGATCGTCAATAACCAGACCGGCAACAAGGGAATGGCCGGCTATTTTTTCTATGATGCGAACCTGAAGATCAACCATAAATTTTCCAACAAGGACCGCCTCTACCTGAGTGCCTACAGCGGCCGGGACAAACTGATGGTCAGGAACGAATACGAATACATGTTCAGCGATACACTGCAGACAGAAAAAACAGATTACGGGCTGTACTGGGGAAACCTGACCTCCGTGCTGCGATGGAACCACAAATACGGAAACAAGTTTTTCAGCAACCTGTCGGTACTCTACAGCAACTACAAGTTCGACGTATACGAATCCTATGAAACACTGAAGAACCAACAACCCTTCACCCGGTTCCAGTTCGACTATTTTTCGGGAATAGAAGATGTGGGTGCTATCCTGGATTTTGACTACTACCCGGACCCGCGGCACTCTATCAAATTTGGCGGCAAGTACCTCTACCACAGTTTCAAGCCAGGTGTATTGGCTTACAAATCAACACAGGAGCTTGATTCCCTCGACCTGGAATTCGGGAATGAGATCATCGACGCGCAGGAGTTTTATGTATACGCGGAAGACAAAATGAACATCGGCAACAGGCTCCTGGTCAACCTGGGCCTGCATTATTCAGCTTTCATCGTCCAGGATGAATACTACCAATCGTTGCAGCCCAGGATCAGCGGGAGGTTCCTGATCACTGACGAATTATCGGTGAAAGCTGCTTTCACCCGCATGCAGCAATATATTCACCTGCTCACCAACGCCACGATCGGGTTGCCCACCGACCTGTGGCTTCCCACTACCAAAAGGATCCCGCCTGAGGAATCATGGCAGAGTGCGCTGGGATTTGCATATAATCTCAACAATGAATGGAGCTTCACGGTCGAGGGATTTTACAAAAGCATGATGAACCTCATTGAATACAGGGAGGGTTCAAGTTTCCTGGAAGTGAATACGGAATGGGAAGACAAGGTTGAAACGGGAGACGGCTGGGCCTATGGTGTCGAATTCTTTGCCAGGCGCGATGTGGGCAGGCTTACAGGCTGGATCGGCTATACGCTGGGATGGTCCAACAGGCAGTTTCTCACGCTGAACGATGGCAAGGTTTTTCCATATACCTACGACCGCAGGCACGATATCTCCGTTGTCGCCATGTACAGGTTCAGCGAACAAACCGATATCAGTGCCACATGGGTGTATGGAACCGGGAGAGCGGTGACACTGGGTGTGGCCAGGTATGCGCCGGACCATTGGGCCAACCGTGAGAATGGTGACTACTACTACGGGGAATGGGATGAGATAGAATATTACGATGGCAAAAACGGGTTCAGGGAACCTGCCTACCACCGGCTTGATTTTAGTCTCAACAGGCACAAGACCAAAGAATGGGGAACACAGACCTGGAGCTTTGGTGCCTACAACATTTACAACAGGCAGAACCCATTCTATCTCTATTTCGGTTCAGACTACAATGGCAAAAGGCAGCTGCGGCAGGTGAGCCTGTTCCCGATCATACCATCCGTCAGTTATTCCTTTAATTTTTAAGTGATGAGAAAAAACACAAAATATATACTCCTGCTTGCGCTGCTCGCGGTGCTCCATTCTGCATGCGAGAAGAACATTGATATCGATATTGATGAGATCGAGACCATGATCGTTTTAAACGGTATTCTCACAGAAGGGGACCATGTGAATATGTACCTTTCAAGGACCAGGCATATCCTGGACAATATGCAGATCACCACGCTCCAGAATGCTACAGTGGTGATTGCTGATGAGGAGGGAAATACAGATACGCTCACTTACGGATCTGATCAGCTCTACAGGACCAACCGCATGACCATTGAGTCAGGAAAAGAATATACGGTAAGCGCTTCTGCAACTGGCTACAATGCGATCTCAGCGACCAGCCTGATCCCTGAACCTGTACCCATGGTGCGCCTGGATACGAGCAGTTCCGTGGATGAATGGGGCGAACAGATGTTCGATTTCTCCGTCGTCTTTGATGACCCTGCGGAGGTACCGAATTATTACATGCTTGCTGTGAGATCGTACTATGAGATCGCTCGGATTGACTTCAATTATATCCTTGATACACTTTACGTTGATCCGGAAAAAGACACAGTGGTGATGGGATACCGGCAGGATACCACAGAATACCTCGATGTGCGCAATGAAAACGTTTGGTTTGAATCGGAAAACCTGGCCATTGACAACGAAGACAGCTACCAGAACAGGATCATTTTCTCCGATAAGTTGTTTGACGGGAAAAAATATTCCATCACAGGGCGGTTCTATGCCTGGTACCTTCAGCAGGCAAAAGATTCGGCTACAATATATATCAGCCTCCATGCCATTGATGAACACTATTACAAGTACATCGACAGCAGGACGGACCACTACTATGCAAAGAACGACCCTTTTGCTGTTCCGGTAGTCGTGCACAACAACATTGAGAACGGTGTCGGGATCCTCGGGGGGATGTCGGTTGACACAGACTCTATCACCATTAAGCTGCCATCGCCTGTCGATAATTGGGAAAACCCCATTTATTACGACGACATTTCGGGGAATTAAATTAATTTTGGTCTGTATACCAGCAGACCGGAATTATGATCATTTTTGAACAAGTTATTGCAGAAAGACTGAACCTGGGACTCGTCCAGGTGAAGAATACCCTGGAGCTAATCAACGAAGGTGCGACAGTGCCCTTCATCAGTCGTTACCGCAAGGAGCGCACCGGAAGCATGGACGAAGTGCAGGTAGCAGGCGTGCGTGATGCCTACGAGGAGCTGAAGGAGCTCGGGAAGCGACAGGAATATGTCCTGAAAACCATCGATGAACAGGGGCAACTCACCGATGAATTGAAGAAGAAGATCGAGGAGACCCTCGATATGAAGACCCTCGAGGATATCTATCTGCCCTACAAACCGAAGCGAAAAACCCGTGCCACGGTGGCCCGTGACAAAGGATTGGAACCCCTGGCAAAGCTCATTATGCAACAGCAGGAACTCCTGCTGGAAAAGCGGGCTGAGGCATTCATTACCGATGAGGTTCCTTCCGTTCAGGAGGCGTTGCAGGGTGCACGCGATATCATTGCTGAATGGATCAGCGAGAACCTGCGTGCCAGGAATATCGTGCGGCATCATTTCTCCCGCAGCGCAGTCATCTATTCAAAAGTAGTGAAGGGAAAAGAGGAGGAGGGAGAGAAGTTCCGGGATTATTTCGATTTTTATGAACCGCTGAAAAAGTGTCCGAGCCACCGTATCCTGGCCATGCGCAGGGGTGAAAAGGAGGGATTCCTGAGAATCTCCATCGAACCGGAGGCACCCAGGGTGCTCGAAGATCTGGAAAAACTGTTTGTAAAAGGCAGCTATGACGTTTCCCAACAGGTGGAAGTTGCCGTGCATGACGCCTATAAGCGATTATTGGCTCCCTCCATCGAAAACGAATTCAAGGCCGAATCGAAGGAGCGTGCCGACCAGGAAGCGATCCGGGTATTCGCCGAAAACCTGCGTCAGCTGTTATTGGCATCCCCGCTTGGCGAGAAACGTGTACTGGCGCTCGATCCCGGATACAGGACCGGCTGCAAGCTGGTATGCCTGGATGCACAGGGCAACCTGCTGCACAACGCCACCATCTACCCGCATCCCCCACAGTCGGACCGCTCCGGTGCCACCCGGAAGATCAGCGCACTGGTGCAGCAATACAAGATCGAAGCAATCGCCATCGGGAACGGCACCGCCAGCCGCGAGACCGAGCGGTTCATCAAGCTGGTCCGCCTCCCGGAGGATGTCAGTGTTTTCGTGGTGAATGAAGCAGGCGCTTCCATCTATTCAGCATCTAAGGTGGCACGGGATGAGTTTCCGGATTATGACGTTACTGTTCGGGGATCCGTCTCCATAGGACGCAGGCTCATGGACCCGCTGGCCGAACTGGTGAAGATCGAGCCGAAGTCCATCGGCGTGGGACAGTACCAGCACGATGTGGACCAGGGAAGCCTGAAGAAAAGTCTCGACGACGTGGTGGAAAGCTGCGTGAATATGGTGGGCGTGGATGTGAATACCGCCAGTCAGCACCTGCTGACATACGTTTCCGGACTCGGTCCGGCACTGGCGAAAAATATTATTGATACCCGTGCTGAGAAAGGTGCATTCAAGTCACGTGCCTCGCTGAAGACAGTGCCCCGCATGGGGGACAAGGCTTTTGAGCAATGCGCCGGGTTCCTGCGGATAAGCAATGCAAAGAATCCGCTCGACAATTCGGCGGTGCATCCTGAAAGCTACCACGTAGTGCAGCAGATGGCGAAGGACCTCGGACGTGACCTGAAGGAGGTGGTCGCGGACGAATCACTCGTAAGCAGTATCGATATCAATAAATATGTTACCGACAAAGTGGGGATTCCCACCTTGAAGGACATCGTCGAGGAATTGAAGAAACCGGGTCGCGATCCCAGGGAGGGCATAGAAGTATTTGAATTCTCGAAAGAGGTGATGAGTGTTTCTGATCTCAAGCCGGGAATGGAACTGCCGGGCATCGTTACCAACATTACCAATTTCGGTGCCTTCGTGGATGTGGGTGTGAAGCAGGATGGACTGGTACATATCTCCCATCTGGCCGACCGGTTCGTAAAAGACCCGAACGACGTGGTCAAACTCAACCAGAAAGTGAAGGTCAGGGTACTCGAAGTGGACGAGCGCAGAAGCAGGATCAGCCTCAGCATGAAAGGGATCAAATAGATTTTTTTATCTTGCCGACCGCTGATCAATTTAAAATCGCCTATGCAGTTTCCGTCTTTTTTTCCGCGCCTGTTCCATCCTCCTGTATACCAGGGGAAACGCCGTGCCAGGAATTATTTTGAGGGGTGGTACTACAAACATGTGGACGCCAGTGGTAAACACATCTGGTCGGTTATTTTCGGGATTTCATATTCGGCTGACCCACATAGTTTCATCCAGGTCATCGAAGGAAAGACAGGTGAGACCGACTATATCCGGTTCGCTCCCGGCGATTTTACCTTCGACCGCCGGGAACTGTTTGTCACCATCGGCAGGAATTCTATTCGGAAAGACCTGATCAAGCTTGACCTGTCGGGTGAAAAGTTCAGTATAAAAGGTTGCCTCGATTACAGGGCTGTGTCGGACTACCCCCAGAAAATCATGGCACCGGGGATCATGGGCTGGTATACCTACGCACCCTTCATGGAATGTTATCATGGGGTGGTATCGATGAACCATACCCTGCATGGACATCTGGAGATCAATGGAAAGGCAATTGATTTCACCGGCGGGAAAGGGTATATCGAGAAAGACTGGGGCCGCTCCATGCCATCGGACTGGATCTGGATGCAGTGCAACCATTTTACAGAGGCAACCGATGCCTCGATGATGGTTTCCGTGGCGCGGATTCCATGGCTGACCGGGTATTTTCCCGGTTTCTTGTCCTTTTTCAGGATCGGGGGACAGGTGTACCGCTTTGCGACCTACAACAGGTCGAAGCTTGACAGCCTGGTGCTGCAGCCCGACAAAGTGGAGATGGAACTGACCAACAGGAAATATGTACTGGAAGTCAGTGTGGAGCGCAAGGTAAGCGGACAACTCATGGCACCGGTAAAAGGCCAGATGGAACGCAAGATCGCAGAAAGCCTGGATGCTGATCTGAGTGTACGTCTTTTGAAACGTAATGGAGAAATGATCTATGAAGGCAAGGGAGAACACGCAGGACTGGAGATCGTTGGAGATGTGACCAAATATATTTAGTGACTTTCCATTATGTCCGTTGGTTGTCTTGCCAGGTATACTTTGATTTCTGGAAGGTTGATCCAGCCACAATAAGATTGGGTAACCATATACCTGGTAGTGACTTTCCATAAAGTACAGGGTCTGAATTGTCTCAATTGAGGTGTTCAATGCGCATTTTCCCGGTTCGCGGCATCAATGAGAATTAATTTTATTACCTTCGTGCCTGCGTACAATGAACCAATCCCGGTGCAGAATGTTATGACTATTAGCTGGAACGCAATAGCACTTTCAGTTTCCCCATGAAAATTTATTCCATGAAACCAATTTTTTTTATCTATTTACCTGCATTCATCCTGCTGGTGACTGCCTGTAAAACAGAAACATCTATGAACCCACCCATTGCTGAGAAGAAACCAAAGGAACTGACCATCCACGGGGATACCCGCATCGATAATTACTACTGGCTTCGCGAAAGAGAAAATCCGGAGGTGATTGCCTACCTGGAAGCCGAGAATGCCTACAGGGAAGCGGTAATGAAAAAGACCGAAACACTCCAGGAGCAGTTGTTTGATGAAATCGTGGGAAGGATCAAGCAAACCGACGAGTCGGTGCCCTATAAGAAGAACGGTTACTATTATTACACCCGGTATGAAGAGGGAAAGGAATACCCGGTGTATTGCAGGAAGAAAGGCAACCTGGATGCAGGGGAGGAGATCATGCTCAATGTAAACAAAATGGCAGAGGGCCATGCTTACTTTTCCGTCTCTGGACTGAGTGTGAGTCCGGATAACAGGTTCCTGACCTATGGTGTGGATACGGTAAGCCGCAGAAAATATACGATCCATGTAAAAGACCTCGGGACAGGAGAGCTCCTGGCGGATGAAATTCCGGTCACCACCGGATCATCGGTCTGGGCAAACGACAACAAAACAATCTTTTATACCAGGAAAGACGAACAGACGCTTCGTTCCAAGGCCATCCACAGTCATATACTGGGGACACCTGCATCAGAAGACATGCTGGTATTCAACGAAGGCGATGAAACATTCAGCACATATGTCTATAAAACCAAATCGGAGCAATACATTGTTATCGGGTCAGGAAGTACCATGACCAGTGAATACCGGGTCCTTGATGCCGATCAGCCGGAGGGTGAATGGCAGGTGATACAGCCGCGGACCAGGGGACTTGAGTATTCCATATATCATTATGGCGACCATTTTTTCATTGTCACCAACCTGGAGGCGACGAATTTCAGACTGATGAAAACCCCGCTGGACCAAACCACCAAAGAACACTGGTTTGAGGTGATTCCCCACAGGGATGATGTGATGCTTGAAGGAATCGAATTATTCAGTGATTTTATGGTGGTGGATGAACGCAAGGAAGGATTGAACCACCTGCGGATTATCAATATGAAAGATGGATCAGAACATTACCTGGATTTCTGGGAAGAAGTGTATACTTCCGGTATTTCAGTGAACCCGGAATTTGATACGCATACCCTGAGGTTCAGCTATTCCTCGCTGACCATCCCCAGTTCCACCTACGATTACGACATGGTAACGCGGGAGAAAGTATTGCTGAAGCAGCAGGAAGTACTGGGAGATTTTGACCCGGAAAACTACGAGGCAAAAAGATTGTATGCCACGGCCGCTGATGGCAAGAAAATTCCGATGAGCATCGTATACAGGAAAGGGATCGAACTGGACAGCGAGAATCCCGCACTCATTTATGGATATGGTTCCTATGGCGCTACGATGGATCCCGGGTTCAGCTCCGTGCGACTGAGCCTGCTTGACCGTGGGTTTGTATATGCCATGGCACACATCAGGGGAAGCCAGGTAAATGGAAGGCCGTGGTATGAAGATGGCAAGCTGTTTAATAAGATGAATACCTTCACCGATTTCATCAGCTGTTCGGAGGCCCTCATTAACCAGGGATATACCAATCCGGATAAGCTGTTCGCCATGGGCGGAAGTGCCGGAGGATTGCTGATGGGCGCCGTGATCAACCTTCGTCCCGACCTGTATAAGGGTGTTGTAGCAGCTGTTCCTTTCGTTGATGTGGTAACCACCATGCTGGATGAATCGATCCCTCTGACCACCAGTGAGTACGATGAATGGGGCAATCCGAACGACAAGGATTACTACGACTATATGCTCAGTTATTCACCTTACGATCAGGTGGAAGCGAAGGATTATCCGAACCTGCTTGTGACAACCGGTCTGCACGACAGCCAGGTACAATACTGGGAGCCGGCCAAATGGGTGGCCAGGCTGCGGGATCTGAAAACAGATGACAACCTGCTGCTGATGTACTGTAATATGGACACCGGTCATGGTGGCGCCAGCGGACGCTTCGAAAAATATAGGGAAACGGCCATGGAGTATGCATTTATGTTCATGCTCCTGGGAATAGAAGCTTAGTACGATGTTTATCACCACAACAACGTATCGTGTACGCTATTCGGATACAGACCAGATGGGGGTTGTGTATTACGGGAACTACCCGAGATTTTATGAGATCGGGCGATCGGAAATGATCCGGGACCTGGGGTATACCTACAAGGAACTGGAAGAAACCGGTGTGTTTATGCCGGTGGCATCTGTGCATGCCAAATACCAGAAGCCGATCTATTATGATGAACTGATTACCATCGAGACCGCACTGAAGAAGATGCCGCAGGCGAGGATGGTGTTTTTTCATACCATATACAATGAGAAACACGAGGTGGTGCATACTGCCGAGGTCACCCTGGTATTCCTCGACGCTGTAAGCAACAGGCCCGTGCGGGTGCCACAGTATATGCTGGAGGCCCTTGAGAAAATGACAGATTTAGAACAGAATTAAACGATTTACACATATTGAAATTTTTTGAATTTAACTTAGATGATGACCTCCTGGACGCCCTTGATTACATGGGTTTCGAGGATGCTACGCCAATACAGGAAATGGCCATACCGATGATCCTGGAGAACAAGGATCTGATTGCCTGTGCGCAAACGGGTACCGGGAAAACAGCCGCATTTGTGCTGCCGATACTGGAGAAACTGGTAAGCAAGAAACACACAGGTACCAATACCCTGGTCATCGTTCCCACACGGGAACTGGCCATCCAGATCGAACAGCAGATACAGGGATTTTCCTATTTCCTGAATATCGGATCGATCGCCGTTTACGGCGGAGGTGAGGGAAAGGATTTTATCAATCAGAAGGTAGCTTTGAAACAGGGTACCGATATTGTGATCGCCACACCCGGAAAGCTGCTCTCCCACCTGAACCTGGGATATGTGGATTTCAGCACCGTGGAACACCTGATCCTTGACGAAGCGGATCGCATGCTGGACATGGGATTCATTGATGATCTCAATAAGATCATTACGTTTCTGCCTAAGGAGCGACAGACACTGATGTTCAGTGCGACCATGCCGGACAATATCCGGAAATTCGCCAGACAGATCCTGTACAAACCTTCAGAGATTTCACTTTCCATTGCCAAGCCGGCAGAGGGAGTGGATCAGCAGGTATACATGGCCTTCGATGAACAGAAATATAAATTACTGAACTGGCTGCTGGAGGATCGAAAAGAATACTCCAGCATCCTGATCTTTACCTCCACGAAAAGCAAGGTGGGGGAGATCGTCCGTTCATTGAACAAAGGCGGGCTGCCTTCGAAGGGAATCTCCTCGAACCTTGACCAGGACCAGCGGGAAGAGGTGCTGCGCGGATTTCGTTCGAGACGGACGAGGATCCTGGTGGCCACCGACCTGATGAGCCGGGGAATCGACGTGAAAGAGATCAACCTGGTTGTGAATTTTGACGTTCCGCAGGATGCAGAAGACTATGTACACAGGGTAGGGCGAACCGCCCGCGTGGAGGCCAAAGGGGAAGCGATCACCCTGGTCAGCCCGCGTGACATGAGCCGGTTCAGAAGGATCGAGCAATTGATCGAAAAAGAAATCCCGAAACAACAGCCCCCCGATGAACTCGGGAAAGGCCCGGACTGGTCCGGGAGGGAAAAGCAGAAAAGACAGGGCTATTACCAAAAGAAAAAAGGAAACTACCGCAAGAGCGACCAGGGTGGCCGCAGATGACCACCAGTTGCCAATGATTTAATAATATCTTATTTATCCGGCCAATTGTCTTACCTTTGCCGGCCATAACAAATTTAATATAATGACATTCAAAGATTTAGGGATCATTGATCCCATCCTCAGAGCCATTGGCGATGAAGGATACACACAACCAACACCAATACAGGAACAATCCATTCCCATACTTCTGAAACGAAAGGACCTGCTGGGGTGTGCCCAGACCGGGACCGGGAAGACCGCAGCATTTGCGATCCCGATATTACAGCATCTGTATGCAGACAAGCACAACGGACAGGGAAGAAGAAAAATAAAAGCCCTCGTGGTCACACCGACCAGGGAACTGGCGATACAGATAAGTGAGAGTTTTACCACCTATGGAAAGTATACGGGAATCCGCAATACTGTGATTTTCGGTGGCGTGAAGCAGGGTGCGCAGACCGCCACGTTGCAGCAGGGAGTCGATATCCTTGTCGCCACACCGGGCCGGCTGCTTGACCTGATGGACCAGGGATACATTTCACTGAAGGACGTACAGTATTCCGTTCTCGATGAAGCTGACAGGATGCTTGACATGGGTTTTATCCATGACATCAAAAAGATCATCGCACGGCTTCCGAGGGAACGCCAGTCTCTGTTCTTTTCGGCAACCATGCCCCCCGATATCGTGCGGCTGTCGCAGCAGATCCTGGGGAATCCTGAAAAAGTGAGCGTGAAGCCTGAACAGACCACCGCCGAAAAAGTGGACCAGTCCATTTATTTTGTCAGCAAGAAGGGCAAGCCAAAATTGCTTGTGCACCTGCTTGAAAACCAGCAATATGATTCGACACTTGTCTTTTCCCGTACCAAGTATGGTGCAGATAAGATCGTGAAGATGCTTTCAAAGGCTTCGATCCAATCAGAGGCGATACATGGCAATAAATCCCAGAATGCACGGCAGCGGGCACTTGGGAATTTCAAATCGGGCCGCTCCAGGGTACTGGTTGCTACCGATATTGCTGCACGGGGCATTGACATTGATGATCTTTCCCTGGTGGTCAATTACGACCTTCCCAATATCCCTGAAACCTATGTGCACAGGATCGGCCGTACCGGCAGGGCTGCTGCCAGCGGCGTGGCCCTTTCGTTTTGTGATGCGGAAGAGCAGGCTTTCCTGAAGGACATCCAGAAACTGATCGGTCAGAAGATCAACGTGGTGGAGGAACATCCGTTTGTGGATTTCGGACTGGAGGAAACTGTAAGTTCTTCGATCAGTAGCCACAATGGTGGTTCTGGTGCAAGGCACAATTCGTACCGGCAACAGGGCCGGGATTCCAGCCGTCCGCCACAAAACGGACGTTCCGGACAGCGGAACAACCGGCAACGGAATCGTTCGTAAGGCGTACGCCCGATCATCGTAGATAATTTTATTAAAGGTATGCCGGGAAAGACCCTGGAAGATCATCCGTTGATTTCTCACGTTCCCGGCATACCTTTTTAATGTAGCCCTCTCATTGCGACCATGATAAGGGGTATCGTTTTCCCGATCACCCTTTCACATAATCCCTTGTCACATTTCACCTGCTTTCTCCTTCGTTATTTTCCTCTTTGTACCAGTTGATTTTCCTGGATACCATCATGACCACTGCAAGGATGATAAACAGTCCGATGCTTCCCATCAGTAAGGACAATTCCTGGAGTTGCAGGGTGGTGAACAGGAATCCGTACAATGCCAGGAGAAGCGCGCCACTGATAAGACCTACTTTTCCTGATGCTGTGCCGGAGCGCATATAAAATCCCACCAGGAGGATCGTCGCCAGGGTGGAGACCAGGTAGGCCATATTGAACCCGATCTGTTCTGAGAGGGATACCAGCAGCGTGTAGAAGACGATCAGTGCAAATCCCACCAGCAGGTACTGGATCGGATGGATGCGGGTCTTCAGGATGATCTCTGTAAGGAAGAACACCAGGAAGGAGAGGGCGATGAACATGAATGCATATTTCACGGACCGTTCCGATTTCTGGTAATGGTCAACTGGCACCAGGAAGTGAACACCAAAAGCCGATTCGTCCACGGCATACGCGTCGTCGTACCAGCCCTGCGGATAATTACGGTTCAGGTAATTCACTCCCCACGTGGCTTCAAAGCCATCGGGACCAATCTTTTTCTCGACAGGCAGGAAGTTGCCGGTAAAAGAGGGATCCGGCCAGGTGGATGCCAACTGAACATCCGTTGTTTTCCCGATAGGTGTAATGAATAATTCGGAGCTGCCTTTCAGGTCGAGCACGATGCTGAACTCTACCTTTTCCATCTTTGTGAATTCAGCGATTTGCAGTGGAACATGGATCCCTGTTGCGGTGATGTCCCTGTTGTGGACACCGGGCATCATTTCGAATGACTTGCCATTAAGCATGATGGAGGAGCCGTTACCGATCCCCCTCAGGTCGCTGATGCCAATACACAGGTAGAGCAGCTGGCTTGTTGATCCCTTAATTGATGTGACTGAAACAGGTGTATCTGCCAGGTTGAAAAACCCGGTAATAGTGATTCTGGAATCATAGACCACCGCCGTAAAGATCCCCCGCTTTTTTTCAATGGGGTCCACGGAGCCGTCGATCTGCAGCTGCTCCGGCAGGATATGATAGGTATCTTTGAAGATCCCGTCTTTCCGGCCACCTTTATCAAGTGCACCTGTGGGAATGCTGAGATAGGGACCGGTAAGTGTCTGTGCATCGCTCCAGCTTTCGCTGATCTCTTTCCGGGCTTTTTCATTGCGTGTTTCGCGCTCACGGATGAGTCCCCTTATCATGCTTGCCGGGATCAGCAGGAGAAGTGAAAGGATCCCTATGAGCATAAATTTAAAGCTGGGTGAACGAAAGAAATTTCCAATGTGTGTGCTCATGATTTTCTTTTTTAATTGAATTATTATTTGACTGTACTTATGTAACTGTTGTGTCGTAGCTGTAATTATGTAACCTGTATGTCGTAACTGTGCTGATGTATCTGGTATGTCGTAACTGCTATGACATAACTGTACTGACGCCACTATAGAGAGGCAACTGAGCAGATTTAACTTGATATTGCAGTGCATTTTTGTTATTGTTCGTATTTTCGTTTGATGCCTTATTGTTTAAAAGTACTTTGAATCACAAAGTAATAAGATAAAAAAATTACTTTAACAATGCTTCCAGGGCAGAGAGGTGTTCCGAGAAGGCTTTTTTTCCTTTCAACGTGATGTTATAGGATGTTTTTGGTTTCCGGGCGACAAATTGTTTTCTTACTTCCAGGTAGCCACTGGTTTCCAAAGATCTGATATGACTTGCCAGGTTGCCGTCGGTCACCTCCAGCAGGTCCTTGAGGGTGTTGAAATCCACCCATTCGTTGACCGAGAGCACCGACATCACCCCCAGCCGTACCCTGGATTCAAAATCCTTGTTCAGTTTCTTGATCGGATTATCCATGCGCCACTGTTTTCCTTTCGTATTTATGATAGAGTGTGATGCCGTAAATGATATGATAGATTCCAAATCCCGTACCCCATAACCAAAGGCCATGCTGTGTCCATATTGTTGCTGCAAGCCCGGTGGTGATCTCAGCAATCCCGAGCCATACAATTTCCCTGTTTGTATATTTCCCTGCGTTGACAAGCGACAGTCCGTAAAATATCAGGGTGAAGGGTGCGACCAGGTGCACATTTCGCTGCCATACCAGGATGAGGACCAGGATTCCGCCCGTAACCAGGGGTAGGGCCAGGTGATAGAGCAATCTCTTTGTCACGGGTGACCAGATCTTTTCACCTGATTTTTTTGCTTTGCGGCAGGAGAAAAAAACAGCTCCTGACAATGCGAGTACCAGCACGATCGTGGCGTCAGCGATAAAAAATACCAGGGGAGCGTTTGCTGCATCTTCGTGGTGCATCGTTAACAATGCTTCGTAGGATATGGCCCTGCTGTCGAGATACAGGATTGCTGCCACCGTGCCCACGATAGCGATAATGCCTGCCAGGATTCCTGCCCAGCCACTGAGCGACAGGAATTTCGTCGATCGCTCCATGATCTGTCGGATCTCATTGAGGTCCTGTAAATGCTTTTCAGAATTTTTCATTTTAAAAGTACTATGAGATGCAAAGTTGAGGAAAATATTTTAATAACGCAACAGTGTTATGTTTTTTTAACTGAAAGGATCAGTTAAATGCAGCGTGGGTTGCAGACCGGTTTCCAGTGCAGGTGACAATAGTATTGCGCCTTACATTGCAGAATGAAAATTGTATGGATGTTGCAAATGAACTGCAAAACCGTTACTGGTTCTGGAACGCATCATCAAAAGCCACATCGCTGGGTTTGAAATCGATGCTGCGGACAAATTCGCAGGCCTCCCGGGCACCATGTTCACGGTCCATACCGCTGTCTTCCCACTCCACGGAGAGCGGTCCGTTGTAACTGATCCGGTTGAGGGCACGGATGATCTCCTCGAAGTCCACATCGCCTCGTCCGGGACTCACGAAATCCCAGAACCTCCGCCGGTCACCGAATTCAAGGTGGCCACCAAACACACCGGCATCTGTGGGTGTCACCGAATATTTCGAATCCTTGATATGGACATGGAAGATCTTTTCGGCGAACCGGTAGATAAACTCCACGTAATCCACTCCCTGATATGGGAAATGGCTCGGATCATAATTGAATCCGAAAGCCGGGTGATGGTCCAGTGCCTTCAGTGTTCTTTCAGCTGACGCGATATCGAACGCGATCTCAGTGGGATGGACCTCCAGTGCATAACGCACGCCCATTTTCTCATAGGCATCCAGGATCGGTTTCCACCGCTTTGCAAAATCTTCGTATCCCTTGTCAATCATCGATTTCGGAACAGGGGGGAAGGAATACAGGAGGTGCCAGATGGGACTGCCTGTAAATCCGTTCACGATGCTCAGGCCAAGCTTCTTTGCTGTTTCACCGGTTTTGATGATCTCCTGTGCGGCGCGTTGCCGGACCCCTTCAGGATCGCCATCGCCCCACACATGAGGAGGCAGCACCGATTTATGCCTCTCATCGATGTTGTCGGAAACAGCCTGTCCCACAAGGTGGGTGCTAATCGAATACAGCTGAAGGCCATGTTTTTTCAGTAATTCCAGCCTGGATTCACAATAGGCATCATCGGCTTTCTCCACTTCAATATGGTCCCCCCAGCAAGCGAGTTCAATGCCATCGTATCCGAATGCTTTTGCCTTTTTGCAGACTTTCTCAAGGGGCAGGTCGGCCCACTGGCCGGTAAAAAGTGTTACTGGTCTCATGGTATTGTCTTTTTAGTTAATAGTGAACAATCAATGCATTCTCTCCCCGTCTCCCCGTCTCCGAGCAGGGGTTTATTTAAAATGATATACAAAAATCACCGTGGCATCAAAAGCAGGCTTCCTGCCATCTTTGATCTCCATGGTCACATCAATTTCAGCCTTCGAGATTCCCCTGAGGTCCTTGATGGACTTCAGCTTTGCCACGATCCGCACTTCGCTGTCTACCAGCACCGGTTGTCCGAATTTCAGATGGTCCATACCGTAGTTGACCAGCATCTTCACATTATTCACCTCAACGATCTGTTCCCAGTGATAGGCCAGGATGGAAACACTCAGGTAGCCGTGTGCGATGGTCGTGCCGAACGGACTCTCTTTTTTTGCACGCTCAGGATCCGTGTGGATCCACTGGTGATCCAGCGTCGCATCAGCAAACTTGTTGATCTGTTCCTGTGTGATCTTGTACCATTCCGATACGCCCAACACCCGGCCAGTCTGTTTCTCAAAATCAGCATGACTGTTAATGATAAGTTTTCCCATGGTTTTTTGCTTTAATTTAGTTGTTGTTAATCGTCGATCGCTTCTCCATAACCAGGCATCAGCCGCGGTGATTTTAAGGGTACTAAGATAAAGAAAGGGAGCCAATATGATCCGTGTCTGTGTGAATTGTATATTAAATTCAGCATATCCTGAATGGCTGGTAACTGAATCGCAGAAAAAAATGCAAATACCCTGCTGTCAATAACTGAATCGTTTGCAAATGTATCGCTGAGGTCTCTTGATGAGTGTCGTTATCAACAGGACATGTGGACTTACAACAGTTGAGCTATTCAAAGAACATGGACGCCGAATGGGTGCTGATGACCATTTTGTCAAATTGAAAGATAAAATCCTGGCCAAGGTTCCCGTACACCTTTTCCGGATCTTTGTAAATGGATGCTGTATGAACTTCTGTATCGTGGATGTATACTCCGCTGCCGCCTATTTCGAGGTAGATTGAATCGATGATATAGGAGGTGAACTCCCTGGTACCGCCCAATCCGCCGATGTCGTATGTATGCATTTCGCAGGTTGAGTCAATTACTCCGCTGTACATATCATAATAAGGTTTGTAAAATGAACTGAACGCTGCACCTGTATCAAAATACCAGGGCAGTGTGTCCTGTTCAACCACCACTGCAACCACCGGGTCGAGGTCATCAATGGCCAGGTTGAAGATGTTGTAGTCCCTGGTTTGCACCGGGATGAATACCGAGTCATTCCTGATTATGTGAAATTCACCAAGCGCCTTTAGTACCGGGAATGCGATGGCACCGTTAACTGAATAATCATATTCAGGGAGGGTAAGGTCGGCATCATCAAAAACCCAGAATACAGTATGCTGTACCCCGATACTTCCGAGAAACAGTTCATCCGTCACAGCGAGGTCACAAACCACAACATTTCCCGTGATCCCTTCAACTTCGAAATCGACATCAATAAGCTCCGCGCCCAGTTGCGCTGCGATGCTTCGCTTAATGAAAGAGAAGCTCGATCCGGTATCAAAAAGCATGTCAATGGTTGTATCACCAATGGACACCGGGATATTTACCAAACCCATTTTATCTTTTCTCAAACGCACACCACAGTCAGCAGGTTTTATCACTTCCTGGGGTGGGGTATCCACAAGCGCTTCCAGGATCTTCCGTTCGTTCAGCAGGTGCTCATAGGCCGGGGTATCGATCAGGTGCTGATAATCGGCAATCAGCAGGGAACATGATTCCAGTGCCTCGCTGTATTCATGGAGATTGGAATAATTCATGTATCTTGTTTTGTACATGTTTTTCAATTCCTCACCTGAGAGTGCATCCAGGAATTTGTCAAGCAGTTTATCTATACTTTTATTCGAGGCTTCATGCGCATAGAAGGCATTTTCAGAAAGTGCTTTGAAATAGATCCGGTATGCTTTCGGCAGCAAGTGTCCGGATGCCTGGTATTGTTCCCACAGTTCAAAATATGCTTCATTGCTATACAATTCTGCAAGCGACACTGCAAGGTCATGTTGCATATCAGTGGCAGTCCTGTTGCATGATACAACGCAATTGAGCAGTATGATTGCCACCATGTACCTGCCAGGAATTATTGTACGTCCGCGTCTGATCTGTTTTCGCTGTTTTTGTTTGCAATAGATAAAGTGAAGATATGCAATAATGTTGAAATTCAGATAAGTTGTTCATACAATCTACATCTGAACTGTTTAGTTTCTGATTTTGTACTGGATGGAATGCGGGTTGAAATTCATGGTTATTTCATGAAATTGATCAACGAAATCCATACCCAGCAAACCAAAATAGGTCACAGTATCCGCATGAATGTATTTAGAATGGATCCTGGTGTCCTTCAGAAAGACACTGTCATTGTATACAGCGCATGCCATGGTGTCGAGGAGAATCATGTTAAATACCGTTCGTCCACCTCCGATTCCCCCGTATTCAAATGATTTAGGCGTACCGGTTTCACATAACACAGTACGGTATAATTCATAGAAATGTTTGTTAAATATGCTCATGTATGCACCTGTGTCAAATTTCACAGGAATGGTTTTGTCCTGGAATGAAATGGAAACCCTGTTACTGAAGTGACGGATTGCCAGATTATTGAGTTGGTCATGGCTGGAAGATGCATTGATCTTCAATAAACCATCTGCAGTAAGCGCTATTGAGCCAAGTGGATAGAGTAGATTAAAACCGACAAGACCATCAAAATAAAAATCATATTCAGGTACCCCGAGCAGTGAATCTTCGATCACTTCAAAAACAACGTGCTCATACACTGTATTTCCGATAAATACTTTTTCGGCAATGCCAAGATTTGTTGCAGCCCTGGCGCCGGTTGTACCCGTGATTTCCGTTTCCGTTTCAATTACTTTTAATCCGAATTTTTCTGCAAGACTTTTTGAGATCAGTGATTTTTCCGATCCGGTGTCGAAAATCAGGTTGACCATATTACCATTGATGGATACCGGAATATACATATGGGCCCAGACTTTTTCCAGTTGAACGGAATCATTGATGTACTTCCTCACCGACATCGGGGGAACGTGTTGTAAGGCTAAGAATTTTGTATGGTATTGTCGGAGGTCAGCTATAATGAATGAGTCAAGATGATCCTCGAACTGTCTCATTTTCAACACTTCAGTGTAGGCATTTTTGTATTCATATTTTTTCTGGTAGTGAGAAATCTTTATGAGGTGATATGAGATCTTTTCTGATTCGGTGAGCTCGTTGTAATATCTTCTGAGAAGCATCCGATCCCGTTCTTCCAGCAACTCAGGATAACCAAAAAGATCGCAATGGAAAATATCAAAATACACTTTGTATTTCTCTGGCAACAGGTTGCTGCAGGTAGAATAATAGCTTTCAAACTTGAAGTACCTCCCTTTTTGCAACAGCTTATTCAGGGTAAACGTGATCGTCCGGATATCTTCGAATGCCATTGTGGATTGATCAGCCGTTTTTTTTACATCCGCATTTTTAGTGCGCGGCTGGTTACAGGCAACAGATCCCATAATCACCACCACTATCAGCAGATACAATTGACGACTCATTCAGACAGGCTTTTGCTATTCTTATGTAAGATAGGTAGTTCTGGCAGCAAATGCAACGTTTGGGATGAACTAAATACTTCTGCATGCTTCAAAGCAGGCTGTTGACCCTGCCAACTGTTAGAAATGCAGACTTTTACAAAAGCCACAAATCAGCACTATGATGTAAAAATGTTGTATTCCTGTATGCTTGAATAAGATGCGTTCCCGTTTAAAATGCCACCCACTTCCGGTCCGAACCGCTCGATTCGATCAGTTTATCGATGAACTGCATCCCCCTGAGCCCATCGTATACATCCGGGAAATCAAGCGCCTCTCCAGGGGGTTCTGTTCCTTCAATCCTGCACTGGATGCAGGTGGCAACGTTCCTGTAGATATTGGCAAAAGCCTCGATCAGCCCTTCCGGGTGTCCGGCCGGCATCCTGGTATTGTATTGGGCGAGTGCACTGAGATAACCGTTTCCGGGTTTTTTTACCTCCATGGGGCGGTCGGGCCATTTGACCTCCATCCGGTTGGGTTCTGCCTGGACCCATTCAATGCCTCCTTTTTCTCCATAGACCCTGATCCTCAACCCGTTCTCCTCGCCCGCAGAGACCTGGCTGGCATAAATAATCCCCCGTGCCCCGTTATCATATCGTACCAGCACATTGCCGTCGTCATCCAACGGCCTTCCTTCCACCATGGTGGAGAGGTCCGCACACAATTCCTTTACTTTCAGTCCGGTAACATATTCAGCCAGGTTCAGTGCATGTGTTCCAATATCACCCATGCAACCTGATTTACCCGATCGCCGGGGATCTGTCCGCCAGATGGCCTGAGTCTGGTGTTCCCGTTCAATTGGATCGGAGAGCCATCCCTGCGGGTATTCAGAAACCACTTTCCTGATTTTGCCCAGTTCCCCGTTTCTGATCATTTCACGGGCTTCCTTAACCAGAGGGTAGCCCGTGTAGGCATGCGTAACAGCAAAGATCAGCCCCGTCTTTTCCACCAGGTTCACCAGTTCCTGTGCCTCTGAAGTGGTGAAGGTCAGTGGCTTGTCACTTACCACATGGAAACCATGCTCCAGCGCCATCTTTGCAGGTCCGAAATGTACATGGTTCGGTGTGGCGATGCAGAGGAAGTCCATCCGCTCACCTTCAGGAAGTTTCCGCTCTCTTTCGATCATTTCCTGGTACGAGCCGTAGATGCGTTCTTCCGGCAAATAATAACTTTTGCCCGTTGCCTGTGATTTTTCCGGATCGGAACTGAATGCACCGCAGACGAGCTGAACCTGGCCGTCGAGCACTGCGCCGTTGAAGTGAATAATGCCGATAAAGGAACCGGGACCACCCCCGACCATTCCCATATTGATTTTTCTTGCTGCCATTTTTTGGTTGGTTTGGTTTTTCTGAAAGATTAAAAATAGGAAAAGATTGGAAAGTAACCATCCTAAAGTGCCTGAATAGTCTTGGCAGACAAGGATTACTTTCTTTCAATATCATGTTGTATCTGGTTTTTTTTGATTTTTTCTGGCTTTTAATTGTGCATTAATTTTTGTATATTTAGTAAAAATTCTATACGATGACGAAAACAAATTATTTTTTAGGAGCATTACTGTTCCTGCTGGCTACTTCCTGTGCCACCACCGGAAAATTTCCGGTTTCTGAAGTTATTCCCGCAGCTGAAATCGACCTCAAAGTAAAGGAAGATAAAAACGAGAATTATAAAATCTCTGTCAAGGCCAAACACATTGCCAGCCCCGACAGGCTGAATCCTCCGGCTTCCTATTATGTCGTTTGGGTGGATACGTATGACGGCTACAAGAATGTGGGTCAGCTGAGATCGAAAAATGCAAAAAGAGCTGAATTGCAGACATTGTCACCCTTTCAGTTCAATGAAATCCTGATCACTGCAGAGACCAATGGGGATGCCTCCTACCCGCAAGGGGTTGTAATTTCCATGACCACATTCGATCATAACTAAACCCTGGCAGGAACAGGTTCTTCAAGGCCCCGGCGAATCAATACGAAAAAAAGCTATTCCTGAAAATTATTGTTCTGAAATCAATAAATGCATGAATGCCGAAAAGGAAAAAAAAATCGGACTGGCGCTTGGTGGAGGAGCCGTACTGGGAGCTGCGCACGTAGGTGTATTGCAGGTGATCAAAGAGTATGACCTGGAGATTACACACGTTTCAGGAACAAGTATAGGTGCATTTGTGGCTGCATTTGTGGCATTTGGCAAGGATTGGAAGGAGATCCGGGAGATCGCATCAGAACTGAGATGGTTGGATCTGACAGGTATCTCACTTTCCCGTTTTGCATTGCTTTCAAATGAAAAACTTGGAAACCTGGTTGTAAAGCATATCGGCGACAGGAATATTGAAGATGCTGACATCCCCCTGGCCATGGTTGCCACAGATGTTAACAATGGCAAAAGGGTTGTCCTGAAAAAAGGGCCAGTGGCAAAGGCTGTCATGGCAAGTACTTGCATCCCCGGGATCTTTATACCAGTGGAAATGGACGACATGATCCTTGTGGACGGTGGCGTTGTTGAAGGTGTGCCGGTTGAAGCATTAAAGGAGCTGGGTGCCAAAAAACTGGTTGGAGTGGATCTCAATGCAAAACACAACTATGGGCATCCGGAGAATATCCTTGATGTGATTATGAACAGCTTTCGTTACACCATGCAGGCAGCAGCAGAATTGCAAACAAAAAATGCCGATATCCTAATAACCCCTGACCTTTCGGAATTTAACCGTTCGAGCATGGACCAGGTAAAAGCATTGATGGAGAAAGGATATGAGGATGCAAAAAAGCAGCTAAAGAAGGTTTTTGAGAAGAAATGAACATTAAATGTGTAGATATATGAAGAATCTCTCGTGCTTACTGGGGCTGTTGTTTTGCCTTACTTCCTCCTATGGTCAGGAACGGATTGTAAATGTTGATTTTGAATCATCATCCTTTACCAACAGCCCGACCATACCATTTGATCAGCCATTTATCATCCAGGGGAAGATATACAAAGAGGTTGAGTTTGTTGAGGTATTGATCTTCAATGAAAATGCTTCCAGGTCTGCGTTCGATTATACATGGAACCGGGATAAAAGAAATGATTCTGAGATTTTTGAGATTGTTGTTCCCGGTACCCTGGTATCCAGCAGCAAGTACGATTTCCAGGTAAAGACCTACACGGAAATGTCTCCGATACAGAAGGAGATGCTGAAAGAAAGCCTCAGGGAACGGATCGTCTATTATCTGCGGAATAATATTTCCTACAGCGGTAACAGGGTCGAAGTAAGCCAACCTAAACATGTGCACAGGGATATTTGTGAACTGGTGAATGATGCACTGGAATATTACCGGTCAAAAAATGCAATTGATCAGCCGGTAATCAGCAATTTAGTGGTTGAGGAACTGGAGCGTTATGCTGATTTTAAATTCCGTAATTTTCTAAAGAAAAAGCAGATCAGCGAACAAGATTCAATTGCTGACGAAATGATTACGGAGCGCGTCAATTCACTGGCAAACCTGGTCATGTCCGAGATTGAACCATACATAAACTCTGACCTGGTGCAGCTTCACAGGAAGATTGATATTCAATCGGTCGGCACTGACAAGGATATCTTTACGCTGCCTGTAAACGCAGGGATGTATGCATGGAGTAAAAGTGTTGATATTAACAATACATCTGTCAGCAACATCGACTTTACACCCGGACTTGGAATTACACTGCCTTTTTCAAACCGCAGTTCGCTGTTTTCAAGGGCAAGACTGTTTGATTCGTTTGGCTATTCCATGGGCGTACTGATTGAGCCGGTGACCGATGCCAATGGCAATGAGTATATCACTCCCGGAATAGGGTTGCCGGTATATGCAGGATTGGGATTCAGAATTTTCAAGGTAGTAAGATTTAATGTGGGTGCGCTGGTACTGGCAGAACAGGGGATACAGGATTTTAGTGGTTTAAGTCTGCTTCCCACTGCCGGATTGTCGCTGGAACTAAATGTATGGATGGGTATAAAAAAATAATTAAGCTGATCATCCTTGGTTCGGTTTTACTTCTTTTTCACGCTTGCCGGGTGGAAAAGTCTTTGGGTGTCTATTTATTTCAGCCAAACCAGGTGGATTCAGAAAGTACGTTTCTGACGCCTGGAACAGTCAAGACGGATTCAGTCAGCACGTTTCTGACGCCTGGAACAGTCAAGGCGGATTCAGTCAGCACGGTTCACATTACCGATACAGCCAGGGCAGACCAACCACTTACTCAGGAGTTGACATCGCCGCTGATAGATACAACTGGTTCAGAAATAGGCACACCTGGAGGTAAGCCTGTTGCAGGTGTTGGTGAAGTTCAGTTTGCTGATACAACTGTTCATTCAGAATCAAAGCAGGCTAAAGATTCGATGGTAAACGAAACCATCGTATCAAAAATTGATACAACAGGAACAGGGGCCGTGGAAATCGCAGCTACAGGGGACCAGGAAACCACAACTACAGGGGACCAGGAAACCACAACTCGAGAAGGTGAGGAAATAACGACATCAGAGGGTAAGGAAATAACTACTTCCGCGTCACAGGAAAATACTCCCACAGCGGGTCGGGAAATTATTGCAGGCCAGGATACCATCATCCGTCTCCTGAAAACGTTGATCAGCACAATGGATTCACTGCGGCAGGCAGAGCCCCGAAGCGGATTGGCTTCACTGGAATGGATCGGAGGAGGGGATGTCCGGGAAATGCAGGATCTGCCCGACAGTTCGTCTTTTAAAGTTGGTTCGGATTCCACAGCTGATACTACAGCCCACGGCAGCCTTCCGTCCACAGGTCCCGACAGCCTGCAGCCCAGCGTCCCCGGCAGACAGGTGACCAGGAGACCAACCCCCGGCGAACTGGTCATGCCAGCCAGGGAAGTAACTGCATCCATTCGTGCCCTGACCAGCGGGCTGGAGACCAGTTTAAGGAACATTCAGCAGCAGGGACAGGAAAACAGCGTGCTGCTTAAAAAGATGGAATCCGAAATGAAATTGCCAAAAAAAGAGATAAATGAACAATCTGTGCTGCGTGTGAATGAAAGCCCAAACAATGAATTTAGAGGGACATTTCAAGGACCATACCCTGTTACAGAACTGCAGGAAAACAGGAGGGATACTTTGGATATGGCTGGGGATACAACAGATATGACCGGCCAGGTGCGGGAAACCTTTAACATCCCGGCAACAGGCAGCAATGAGCCGCCTCCGGACACCGACAGTCTTACTTATCCTGTTTCGCTTGTGACCCTCCAGTTAAAACACTATGAGGAAGTCAAAAACCTGCGGGATTCTATACAACAACATGAGAAAGAAAAAACCGATTTGAAACAACAACTGAAGCGGTTACAGGCTGAGCATGACAGTGCGGCCCGGGATACAGTTGCAAATGCAGTATATTTGAGAAGGATGGATACGTTGAGGTCAGATTACGAAAGGATCCTGAAAAGAAAAACGGATTCAATAAATTTCCTGGAGGAAGAAATTACCGGTATGGTTGGAGATGTTGGAAATGTTGTAGATCAAAGAGAGGAGGTTTCATTTGTAGTATATTATGAGAGCAGCTCGCTGACTGGAAATAACATGGAAGAATTTGAAAGTAAGCTGGATCTTCTGCCACTTTCAGAAGTGCATACCGTATACCTGTCAGCTTTCTCGGACGCATCCGGTACAGAGGATGCTAATCATTACATATCAGCGCAAAGACTGGATGTTTTAACCGATAAATTGATAGGTAAAGGAATCGATCCATTGAAAATATTCAGGCAGAATCACGGGGAAAAATTCGCATCACCGGGCACTGAACCAATGGACCGGAGAGTGGAGATCATTTTCAGATTTTGAGATGTAAGCATGCTGCAACCCCAAAAAACATTTGAGCATACATCGTTTACACGACTGAAGTAATTCATTATTTCTTTCTTACCTGATAGAAAATGAATTTCATACCAATTAAAAAACTAATTTTTTTCTGGAACGAGCTGAAATCCACGTTCTGGTTTGTACCTGCACTGATTATGACAGGAACCATCGCAATTGCGTTTTTTTCTGTCTGGCTCGACAGCCAGATCAGTGTGTCAAGGGAGGGGATCGGAAGATACCTGTTCATCGGGAGTATCGATTCAGCAAGGAGCATCCTAACCACCGTTGCAGGTGCAATGATCGGGGTGGCCGGAACGGTATTCTCCATTACGCTGGTGGCACTTACACTTGCATCATCGCAGTTCGGACCACGACTGATCAGGAATTTTATGTATGAAAGATTGAACCAGGTGGTCCTGGGATCATATGTCTCGACCTACATTTATTGCCTGCTGATTTTGAACGCCATCAGGGAAACCGACCAGGTGATCTTCATTCCTGCGCTGTCAGTACTCCTGGCATTGCTCGCAGCAGTTGCAAATATTATCCTGCTGATTGTTTTTATCCATCATATTGCAGTGAGTATCCAGGCAGATCATGTGATATCCGACATATCTACAACACTTTCCACGAATCTGAAAATACTGTTCCCCGATTTCATTGGGGAAGAACCTGCTGAAACTGAAAGTCCGGATGTGGAAACAGCAAAATCCTCCTATGAATTCAGTCAAACGTTGAGATCAGGGAAAAGTGGTTACCTGCAGTATATCGACAATAACGCCCTGATTAATTTTGCAAAGGAAAAAGAAATACTGATCGAGTTGAAGTACCGCCCCGGAGATTACCTGGTAGAAAATATGGACATTGGAGTAGTGAGTACCAATACGACATTGGAAGAAGAGGACTTCAAAAGAGTGCTATCCCAGTTCATTGTCGGAAGGACCAGGACACACCAGCAGGATGCCGAGCATACGATCAACCAAATGGTTGAGATTGCAGCGAGAGCCTTGTCTCCGGGTGTGAATGATCCCTATACGGCCATTGCCTGTATCGATAACCTGACTACCTCGTTGTGTTACCTGACCAGCGTGGCATTTCCTTCAAAATACCGGTTGGACAGTGATGGCCAGCTAAGGGTAATCGCCGATGTATTAAGTTTTGAGGGGATGCTGAATGCCGCATTCAACCAGATACGTCAGTATGCCAAAGGAAACCCTTCAGTTGTGATCCGGCTGATGGAAGCACTGATTACCATCGACAGGATTGCAAAAAATTCTTCACATAAAGAGGCTTTGAAAAACCACGCAACCATGGTGCTGAATATGGCAGAATCTTCCTTTGAAGAAC
>JARGFP010000019.1 GCA_029210585.1 Bacteroidales bacterium | reverse complement strand
TATTAATTTAACAATAGTAATATAACTTTAATACATTATAAATAATAATATAATTTAAATTATATATTTACATTATATATAGATTAATTTAATTATAGCATCCAAATGCTGCTGGTCGACCTCATCAAACTGGCCCTTTTCACCTGAATCCACATCGAGCACCGCGCGGCAATTCCCGTTTTTATCTTTTACAGGAAGCGTTATTTCGGATTGGGACCTTGCATCACACGCAATATGCCCGGGAAATTGAGTTACATCAGGAACAATAACCGCTGTATCCCTGATCACTGCTGCCCAGCAAACCCCTTTGCCACTTTCCAGTTCCTGGCACGCAACCGGACCCTGGTAGGGACCCACGATCAGCCTCTCATCTTCCAGCAGGTAAAACCCCGTCCAGAAAAAATGGTCCATCTTATGGTGCAGCACCGCGGCAATTGTTGCCATCCGGGACAGGGGAGTCCCTGGTTTGGAAGTGAGCTCCTCTAACTGTTTGTATATCCTGCTGTACCGTCCTGCTTTCTTTTGCTTGTCCATTCAGATTTTTTTTTGCAAAGATAAAAACTTAGGTGCAGGTGTATCACACCAAGCCGAAAACTCCTGACAAAACCTGACAGCAAAACGCAACGACAAAAGGGGTAATCGAGGCTTAAAGCCGCAAGCAAAAAATGTTTCAGCCACGCGGGGGGATTTCCATATAACAAATAAATAGGCTCTTACCCTGCAATGGAGTTCGTATCCTATCCGTATAAAGCTGTAAGAAGGGTTTGTACTATTGACCCAATTGCTCTTCCAGCAAGCGCAGTCTTTCCTCCAGGTCTCTGTAATGCTCCTGTTCCGCTTTCAACGCTTCAATCTGCACTTGTTGCTCCTTTACCGCTTCAATCAGCACCGCAGTGAGCTTATCGTATGCGATCCCCTTCAAACCCTCAGCATTTTCAGTCACAACTTCTGGCAAGACCATTTCTACCTCCTGGGCGATCAGGCCGATCTGCTTACTTCCGGGCTGTGGCAGATCCTGGGAATCTTTCCATGAAAAGGATACTCCTCGCAGCGACTCTACCAACCCGAGCGCATTGTCCAGATCCTTAATGTCTGATTTCAATGATATATCAGATGCACTCACGAATCCATTGCCAAAGGCATATGCCCCTTTGTATACAAGCATTGAATACAAGGTGCTGCTTCCTCCATCTACAACCAAACCATAACTTTCAGAATCAGTACGATTGATTCCAACCGTTGCATTAAATCTCAGGTTTTTTGCCCCAAAATCACCATATATAAGTGCATTATTGGCATTATCGGAATTGGTATAGTTGTTCTCGATGATAAGTTTATTGTTATTCGCACTAGGTTCTCTATATCCGGCATATCTCCCAATAAAAACATTATAGCTGCCTTCACATGCACGCCCTGCTGCCGTTCCGATATATACGTTTCCCCTTCCTTCTCCACTATAGTAACCGGCCTCAGCACCCAGGAATGTATTTCCCGAGCCAGTATTGGCGCTTCCGGCTGAATATCCGTAAAATGCCTGGTTGGTGCCATTGGTATTGAGTATCCCTGAGTTATAGCCAACCATTGTATTGTAACCTGCTGTAGTATTCTGACCCGACCTGTATCCTATTAACGTATTGTAATTCGCTGTCTGATTCGAATTTCCAGCATTTGTACCCAGGTAGACATTGAACTGGCCTGTGGTATTATTGCGGCCCGCAAGATTGCCTATGCCAACATTGTTGCTGCCTAAAGTATTGCTGTAACCGGCTTCAACACCGATAAAAACATTATTAATACCTGAAGCAGAAGCACCCGAGAAACCAGCCTTGTATCCAATAAAAGTATTGTTATTACCCGTAGTATTATTGAATCCTGCAAAATAGCCTAAAAAAGAGTTGTTATTTCCTGTGGTATTGTAAAAGCCACTGTTGGGTCCAAAAAATGAATTGTTTTCACCCAATGTGTTAAAGTATCCCGCCTGGAAACCGTAAAATGCATTCCAGTCACCCTCTGAGTTGTTTCTGCCTGCTCTGTAACCGAAAAACGAATTATAGGTACCGGTTGTATTATTCTCACCGCTCAAATAACCTAAAAATGCATTATACTGCCCTGTAGTATTTGAATATCCACTACTGGTACCAATGAATACATTCCTGAACCCAGTTGTATTATTGCGGCCCGCACTGTTACCAAGAAAAACATTAGAGTACCCCGAGGTATTTTCAAAACCCGTATTATCCCCGATCATCACATTGTTGCTTCCGGAAGCATTTGCTCCGGAATACCCGGCATTGTATCCAATGTAGGTATTGTAGGCTCCGGAAACATTGTTGCGGCCTGTCTGATACCCCAGGAACGTATTGTAGGAGGGATCGTTTGTTATCCCGTTCCCTGCATTTTCACCACTCAGGTATCCGATATAGGTGTTGTAATTTCCATTCTCAGTCCTGCTGCCGCTGCCATTACCGATAAAGATATTGTTTTGCCCGGTCAAGTTGTTGGTCCCCGATAAAGTACCCATGAAAATGTTGCTGGAACCAGTTGTATTGCTAAAGCCGGAGTTCAGCCCGATAAATATATTCGACAACCCGGTAATGCCTTCCTCACCTCCGTATCCTGCCTGGTAGCCAATGGCAATATTGTTCTTTCCTGAAGTGTTGTTTAATCCCGCTTCGAATCCGAAGAATGTATTGTAAAAAGCGTCAGCGTTCAACCCCGCCCTGTATCCGACGAAGGAATTGTAATTGCCCACTGTATTGGCATACCCCGAACGGTAGCCGATAAATGAGTTGAAACTGCCTGTCGTGGTATTGTAGCCTGCCTCATATCCAATAAACAGATTTCTCTTTCCACCGAGTGAATCCACCAGCCAGCCGGCATTTTCACCAATCATATAATTTTTTTGCGTCAGCGACATCAAATTCACCGGTGCTGCCTTCGAACCGGTATTGTAGCCCCCGACTGCAAAACCGCCCTTGACACCTTTGGAATTTGCCGTATCGAATTGAATCCGGGTATGAGTGCTGCTTACCTCCAGTAAATTCACACCCGGTCCCTTGGTGCCGGTATTGTAACCGCCTACGGCAAAGCCACCTTTAACCCCTCTGGCATCCGGAGTTTCCGGAACCCAGAACATGACACTGTCGGGCGTGATGTGCGCATATTTCTGGGTGATGGTTCCCTTCGCGGAGTTGTATCCTCCCACTGCAAATCCACCCTTGATTCCTTTCTTGCTTTCATCCACATAGACCACCACACCGTCGTTGTATACCGCGAAAACCGGGTTCCCCAGGTCATTTTTAACTTCAAACAATGGTTCCTGCGTCTCAGGATTCTTATAATCGATGGCCACAGGTCGTGATGAATAAACGGTATCGTTGCGTATTTTCCATCCGCTCAAATCACCGATCCTGGTGTCAAGATCAATGGCCGTTGATCCCGGGTCCTGGCTGAGCTGGATCATCCCATTGCTGAATGTCAGGTCCTGTATCTCATTCTCCGGGTCTGCATCTGCATCGATCACACCATCCTGAAGCGGGGAGAGGTCCACACTGTTTCCTCCCGTGATGGCCAGTTCCGTTCCGAGCAGTTCCAGTGACTGGTTTGTATGCGGACTATGCTGTGCATACAGGGCGAAGGGAACCGACATCAGGTCAGACCTGCCCAGGTCGATGAATCCGGAGCCCGGGTCAACACTTACAGACAGCTCGAAAGCTCCGGCATCCCAGGGAATTTCTTCAAAACCAGCGACGCTGCCACCTGTTTTGGGAGCAGCCTGATCGCCTATTATGAGCGCAAACATACCCAGGGCATTTGTCTCTACTGAATGGTCTTCCTGCCACACCAGTTCATCATGACTCATGATCCCGATCCTGATGGTCATGGATGCCCCGGCGAGCACATTGCCCTCTGCATCCCTGGCAACGCCCTGGTAATTAAACCCCAGGGGTGACTGTGCCCGGATGGCCAATGCTGAAAGGACAAAAATCGTTAGGAGTAAAAATCTTTTCATAATTTTTTTATTGTTAGTTTCGTAATATTAAACGATTTTACAAAAGTTAGGTTAGCAATTAACTACCTTGGTTTGATGAATCGCTGAATTGGGTTGACTAATTTGGACCAAAACGAATCCTAAAATATAATGTCACGATTATGATTATGAACAACAGCACGTTAAAGTTATTCAAAAACAGACCGGGCCTGGTAATAGCATTTCTTTTCCTGGTACCTCACATCACCATTCATTCCCAAAAAAATGACTGGGAAGGGGGATACCCGGAAGGTTGTACTTCCATCACTGCAGGAAAGCAGGCAACAGCCGATGGCTCCGTGATCACCTCGCATACCGACGACAGCCACCGGACACGATCGTGGATGGATATCATTCCCGCCGCTGACCATAAAAAAAATGAAATCGTCACCATGTACAAACGGGTAGCGTGCGACAGTTTCAAAATGCCCACGTACAAGCATATTCCCATCGGTGAAATTCCGCAGGTGAAGCATACATACCAGTACCTGAATACGGCATATCCTTCGCTGAATGAAAAGCAGCTTGCCATCGGCGAATCCACTTTCGGCGGCCGCGAGGAACTGCAGTCCGATTCCGGCCTGATCGACTGCCAGCGGCTTTGTCAACTGATGCTGGAACGTACCAGCTCAGCCAGGGAGGCCATCCGGCTTGCAGGAGATCTGCTGGAGCAATATGGCTGGAACGATTACGGTGAATGCCTGACCATCGCAGATAAGAAGGAGGTCTGGCACCTGGAGATCGTCGGTCCCGGCAAAGGAAAAACCGGTGCCGTATGGGCAGCGCAGCGGGTGCCTGACGAACACATTTCGGTGAATGCCAATGCCTCTACTATCAAAGAGATCGATCCCGGTAACAAGGATTATTTCATGGCCAGTGACAATATCTTTTCAGTGGCCGAAGAAAACGGCTGGTGGTCAGAAGAAGAGCCTTTCCGCTTCTGTTATGTATATGCCCCTGAAAGCAGGACGTCCCTGGCAGCCAGGCGCAGGGAATGGCGCGTTTTCGACCTGGCGGCACCTTCCCTCGGACTGGATCCCAACGCGGAAAATTATCCTTTTTCGGTGAAACCTGACGAGAAGATCACGCTTGCCGACCTGGTGGAAATGTTCTCTGATTATTACGAACATACCCCGTTCGACATGACCAAAAACCTCACGGTTGCCGACGACAGCGGACGTGTGGTCATCTCCCCCCTGGCCAACCCGCACATGCCCTACGATATGAACAAACTGCTCGATATTAACGGCGGTTGGGGCTGGCGCGGGGAGCGTACCATTGCCAGGTGGTATACCATGTATGCCACGATCATCCAGTGCCGCGACTGGCTTCCCGATGAAATCGGGGGTGTCGCATGGCTGGCACAGGACAATGTGGCTACCTCCATCTATATCCCGGTGTACGGTTCGGTGTCGGATCTGCCGGAATCCTATAAAACACCGGGCAGGCCAAATGGGTACACGTCCGAATCAGCATGGTGGGCCTTTAACCGCCTGGGCACACTCACTGCGCAACGTTGGGGCGATATGCGCTGGGATGTACGCGCGGTGTGGGACCCATGGCAACTGGAACTGTTTGAAAACCAGGCTTCCTTCGAGAATGGAGCACTCATTCTGCACAATGCAAAAAAATACGATGAGCTGCAGGAATACCTTACCGGTTATACGATGCACTGGGGCACAAAGGTAGTAGACCGTGCCTGGCAGCTGGGCGACGAACTCTGGACAAAATATGACGAACTTTTTTAACCTGTACCAATGAACACTCCACAACGCGGATTTGCATCCGACAACAATGCAGGGGTACATCCCCTGGTCCTGAATGCACTGAAAAGTGTGAATGATGGCCATGAGATCGCCTATGGCGACGACCAGGTGACACAACGCGTCATACGGAAAATGAAGAAGATATTCGGGGATGAGTCGGAAATCTTTTTCGTTTTCATCGGTACCGCTGCCAATGTGCTCGGACTCTCCTCTGTTACACAGTCCTATAACGCAATCATCACCACAGATACAGCACATATACACGTGGATGAATGCGGGGCTCCGGAGAAATTCACAGGGTGCAAACTGCTTACCACCCCTACACCAGACGGGAAGCTCACTGTTGAACTAATCAGGCAACACATGCATGGTTTTGGTTTCGAGCACCATGCACAGCCCGCCGTGATCTCCATTACGCAGGCTACTGAACTCGGGACCGTCTACACGGTTGATGAGATCCGGACCATTGCAGGTTATGCACATGAGAACGGGTTACTGCTGCACATGGATGGAGCAAGGATCAGCAATGCGGCAGTGGCACTCGGTACCGGGTTTTACGAAATGACCGGCGGGGCAGGAGTTGACGTGCTTTCATTCGGTGGAACCAAGAACGGACTGATGTATGGCGAAGCCGTGGTTTTCTTTAACAGGGAACTGTGCAGGAACTTCAAATACCGCAGGAAGCAGGGCATGCAACTGGCTTCAAAGATGCGGTATATCGCAGCCCAGTTCGAGGCCTTCCTGGAAAATGATCTCTGGAAAGAAAACGCCGCACACGCTAACCGGATGGCTCGAAAACTCCATGAAGCGGTCAGGAATCTCCCTTCCGTGGAAATAACCCGCCCGGTGGAAGCAAATGCCGTGTTTGCAAAGATCCCGGCAGCCATAATCCCCAGATTGCAGGAAAAATTCTTTTTCTATGTATGGGACGAATCCACCAGCGAAGTGCGCTGGATGTGCTCCTTCGATACACAGGAAAAAGACATTGAGGAATTCCGGGAACTGCTCATCTCTCTGGGATAAGCAAACTCCCGTCCCCATAGCTCAGAAACCGGTAACCATTTTCAAGCGCAAAATCATATATCCTTTTCCAGTCATCACCAACAAGTGCAGCAATCAGCAGCAGCAGTGTGCTTTTTGGCTGGTGGAAGTTGGTAAACAATCCGTCGATCACCTTGAATTCATAACCGGGGGTGATCATAATGCGTGTACGGAATGAAAATGTATCCAACCCGGCAGATTCCATGCGTTCCAGGAGCACACGTACAGATTCCTCCAATGTCAGCTCTCCACGGGATAGATATGCATCCCACTGATCCAGGTAAAGCTGCTCAAATGAAAAGGAGGTGTCCTCGTGCGCCCTGACTCCCAGCCAGTAAAGGGACTCCAGAGTTCGCGTGGAAGTAGTCCCCACGGCGATGATCCGCTGATCACCCAGCAGAGATTCCAGCAATACCCTTTCCACTGTAACCAGCTCGTCGTGCATGGCATGGTCAACAGCGTTCTCTTCCTTTACCGGTATAAAGGTTCCCGCCCCCACGTGCAGCGTCAGATCATACCGCTGCACACCGCGCTTATCCAGTGCACCAAGCACCCTTTCCGTAAAATGCAGACCGGCTGTCGGCGCTGCTACGGAACCATCCTGTCGCGCATAAACGGTCTGGTAGGTAACGGCATCCTGGTCCTCTGCCTCCCGGTCGAGGTAGGGCGGGATCGGGGTTGACCCGGCCTGCGCAAGGATTGCCCCGAATGAAATACCACGGTCATTCCAGGAAAACCGTATGATGAACGTATCATCATGCCTTTCCACCTGGGTGGCCTCCAGGACAATCGCACCGACCTCCATACGTAATGATCCCTGCTTCCACTTCTTTGCATTCCCCACCAGGCAGGTGAATGTTACCGGTTCCGTGGAAGAGAAGGCCAGCTGGTGTTCCGCCGGATCATGCGGTTCCAGGATAAAAATCTCGATGCGTCCCCCGGTGGCTTTCCTGAACATCAGCCTGGCCTGCACCACCCTGGTAACATTGAAGTAAAGCTGGTCACCCTTCTGCAGCAGGGAAGGGGCATCCTGGAAAACATGGGAAGAGATGCTCCCGTTGTCGTATACAAGCAGCCTGGAACGATCACGCACTTCCAACGGATATTTGGCAATTCGCTCTACAGGAAGATCGTAGTCGAAATTTGTGATCGGTATATTGTCCGGTTTCCTCATTTCTTTCATTAAAGGTGGCAAAATTAGCTAAATTTGCACAAAAGCACAGCATGAAAGCAACAGGTCATCTTCGGCCTGCAGCAATATACATACTGTCTGATACGACAATAATATACAGAATACGAACAGTTTAAAAAATTATAATTCCATGAAAATCAAAGTAGGGGACCGGGTAAAATTTCTGAATGACACAGGATCAGGTGAGGTGACGCGCATCGTTGATCCGAAAACAGCACTGGTCCTGGTAGACGATGGATTTGAGGTACCGTGGATGATCAAAGACCTTGTGGTGGATGCCGGGCGTTATGACAATGACAACGAAGAGGAAGAAACCGGTCATATCCAGGAAGAAGTCAGCAGCAAAAAGGAAAAGAGTTCATTCAGTGAACAAATCCTCGAGGACCCCGGTCCCGAACGGATCGAAGACGAAGAGGTATTGCTCGCATTCCTGCCGGATGAGAGCAGTGCCGATTTCGATGCCTTCCTGATCAACAGTTCTTCCTATCACCTCAAGTATACCATCTCACGTCAGCAGGAAGGCGAACTGGTCCTGTTCCATGAAGGTACCCTGGAGGCCGGGGTCAAAATCAGGCTGGGAGGCTACAGGCCGGGAAACATCAACGATGAAGAGTACTTTCGCATCCAGGGGATTTTTTTTAATGCCGGCTTTTTTCATCACATGCCCCCCCTGGATGTGCTGATCAGGGTAAACGCAACTGAAATGTATGATGCAGGGCACCGCCAGGAAAGCGATTATTTCCTGGAGAAAGCCATACTTCATACACTGCACGACTGGCGAAAACGACCCGAACCTCCAAAAATGGAGATTGATACCGAAGCACTGAAAAAAGCGATGTATGAAAAAGGTGATGTACAACCTGAACGGCCGGCTGCAAAGATCGTCCCCCAGTCGACCGGCTCCGGCATCGAAGAAGTGGACCTGCACATCCAGCACCTTGTGGATAACCATACCCATATGGACAACGCGGAAATTTTGGAGATACAGCTATCCCGCTTCCGCACCGCACTGGAAAGCGCGATCCTGCACAAGACCGGGCGTATTGTTTTTATTCACGGCGTGGGCAACGGCAAACTGAAGCACGAACTGCGCCGCATTCTCGACAGGGAATACAGCAGGGTAAAGTACCAGGATGCCTCATTCAAGGAATATGGCTTTGGTGCCACCATGGTACTGATCAGGTGACCGGCACTTTGCTTACCCCTATATTTACAGACGCCGGGTCTCATATCTTGAACATTACGGTTGCATACACCTTTCTGTAGTGAGCAGGTGTGTGCCGTACTTATCTTCCTGCCGATTTCACTTTCTTGGCAGAATTCACTATTTTCAACCCACAGTACCGGCAAATGCCAACTCAAATTACCAACCAAACGCCAAACCTATGAAAACTGAACGACACTCGAGACGGGATTTCATCAGGAAATCCACTGCCGCCACTGCCGCCGTTGGCACTTTTTCAGTCTTTCCTGCATCCGTTGTTTTCGGAAAGCCTGCCCCCAGCGACCAGGTGAACGTGGCACTGATCGGCTGCAGGAACATGGGATTCGGGATCCTGAAACACCACCTGGACAACGACGATGTGAATTGTGTGGCCATGTGCGACGTGGATTCCGGACTTTTACAGGAACGTGTTACCGAAGTAAGGAAGACTTACGGAGATGAGCCAAAACGCTATTCTGACTACAGGAAAATGCTGGGGCAGAAAGACATTGATGCGGTTATTATCGGCACACCCGACCACTGGCACTGCCTGAATATGGTTGATGCTGCTGCTGCCGGCAAAGATGTATACGTGGAAAAACCGATGGCAAATACCATCGAAGAATGCAACATTATGACCGCTGCAGCGAGCTACTACGACCGCGTGGTGCAGGTGGGACAGCAACAACGGAGCAGCAACGTGTTCCGCGAAACCATGTCCATGGTCAGGTCCGGGACGATCGGACCCTTGCGCAAAGTGAACATCTGGGCCAATTTCAATTACGGGCTGGGGGCCACCCCGGTAATGGATGAGCCTGTTCCCGATGGCGTGGACTATGATATGTGGCTCGGTCCGGCTCCCAGCAGACCCTTCAACAGAAACCATTTTCATGGCTCGTGGAGACACTACTGGAACTATGGTGGTGGGATGTTTTCCGACTGGGGTGTGCACCTGATCGATATGGGACTCTGGGTGAAAAACCAGGTGAAGGCACCGACTGAAGTCATGACATTCGCAACAAATAACAGCGGGTTTGAAAAGTCCCGCGACACCTTCGACACCATGAATGTGATGTTCCCCACGAAAGACTTTGTAATCAACTATGATATGACCGCAGGCGTCCAGGAAGGTCCCTACGATAATCTGTATGGCATCTCCTTTATTGGCGACCGGGGAACCATCAAGGCCGACCGCAGCGGATACAGGGTCATTCCGGAATGGGATGGCGATAAGAAGGAGTTCATGACAGAGGCAAAGGAATTCAACAAAGGCGGTGAAACACATGCCGAACATGTACGCAATTTCATCGATTGTGTCAAATCAAGGAAAACTCCTGCCTGTCCGCCTGAAGTGGGACGCGTCGCTGCCCTGCATGTACATGTGGCAAATATCTCTGCCCGGATCGGCGAACCCTACCTGGTGTGGGACGACCGCAACAACCGGTTTTCGAATTCTGAACGTGCAAACAGCTATATCGTTCCGCAATACCGCGCTCCATGGAGACTTCCGGACATCTTATAAAAACCGACATATGATCACACGAAGCCGGGTACGATTATTGTAACCTGGAATGTGCAGTGCATCCGGATTCTTACTAACTTTGCACCAAGCAGTCCGCTCTATCGCTGCGGCTTCATGTCGTGGAGGAAAGTCCGGGCAACACAGGGTACTGCACTGTCGAAAGACAGATATCCGTGAGGGTATAGCACCGGGGAAGAAAATAACCACTCCCCATGGACAAGGAGTCCGCTCCGGACCACCGGGGAGAACGGGTGAGAAGGTGAGGTAAAAGCTCACCAGTACGGCGGGTGACCGTCGTAGCTGCCCGGCTTGCAGGGTGAAAGGTCATGTATACCGGCATTTAAGGGCGACCCGCCTGCGCCGGGGGGTAGACCGCTTAGATAAATGATAGGGCGCCCGATACCATCGGGTGACAGAACCTGGCTTACAGGACTGCTTAAGGAATAACGGGGAGCGATCCCCGTTATTTTTTATTGCGGTGTGCCCGGTATGGCACTGATACCTGGAGGTGAAATCCCTCTATGCGCCCGGTAAGGGGAAACTCGTGCGGGGATGTCTGAAGGAAGACTCGCTACATCATATACGAAGGCTTGCTGCATCATGTACGAAGACTCTCTACATCATATACGAAGGCTTGCCGAACTGCTCGGGAGCTACCTGTTCCAGTGTATTGAGCTTCTTTACATACAGGTTAATCATCTCCACTCCATTGACCAGCGCGGCAATTTCACTGGGGAATTGCGCCCCCTGGTATTCCATGTATGCTTTAATGCGGTATTCCATACTGTACCATCCGCCATTCTTTTTGTATTCATATCGCACGGCATCGATCAGCCATGTGTCCGGATTCACATAATATTTGAGTCGTTCCTCGCTGGAAGTCCATGCAACCACTTCAGCTTGCTGCCCGTTGTACGTATCATTCCCAAGGTACCTGAGGGTATATTTGTTATCCTTGTTGTAGGCAAACGGACCGTCGATTGACGTAGCGGCAGCGATGAACTCCATATCCCTGGCATCTTTCTTCACGGCCTCCAGTCCCTGGGTAGGGGTAAGCATCCAGGCAGCGGTTCCGTTGTAGGTCTGTATGGCCTTAAAACCAAACAAGATCGTTTCGACACGCAGCAGGTCTGGCCGCTGCTGGATCAGTTTGAAGGGCATTTTTGCGTCCGTGCCATCCATAATGAAATGGCCGCTGGTTTCCAGCACCGGAATTGCTTTCCTCGCATCAAGACCCAGGGCCAGGCTGGTTTTGTCCAGTACCGACTGGAGATCCTGCGCCTGCAGACCTGCAGTAAAAAGAAAGAGCAGGATCCAGATTGATATCTTTGTCATACGCATACTGTTTTGTAAGTTTTCAAAAACACTAATCAGTCTGTCAATACAGTCAACGTGGCTGGATCATAAAGTTCGGGAACAAAGCGCGCAAAAATTATAAACCGCAGTATACTATCGTATTCGAGGATTTATAATTTTTGCAGTAACGCAGTTATCGGACTTTATGGACAGACAATTATACAACGATTAAAACTGCAGAATAGTCTGCCGCAACCGCACCAGGCGCTGGAGCAGGCCCTCCACCTGGCCGAGAGGCAGCATGTTGGCTCCGTCGGAGCGTGCAGACGAGGGATCGGGATGTGTTTCCATGAACAGCCCGTCAACGCCTACTGCAATCCCCGCACGTGCAATGGTTTCGATCATGTCCGGCCGGCCACCTGTCACCCCGGCCTGTTGGTTGGGTTCCTGCAGGGAATGGGTAATATCAAGTACCACGGGAACTTCCAGGGACTGCATTTCGGGAATCCCCCTGAAATCAACCACCAGGTCGTGGTACCCGAACGTAGTACCGCGTTCTGTGATCATCACTTTTTTATTGCCCGATCCCCGCACCTTCTCTACCGCAAACTTCATTGCCCCGGGCGAAAGGAACTGGCCCTTTTTCACAGAAACGGTTTTCCCGGTCTCAGCGGCAGCCTGGAGAATGTCGGTCTGCCGGCAAAGAAACGCCGGGATCTGCAGCACGTCCACATAAGCAGCTGCCATTGCTGCCTCTTCGGCGCTATGAATGTCAGTGATCACCGGGATTCCCAGTTCCCGGCGCACCTCCGCAAGTATTTCCAGTGCCGCCTGGTCCCCGATACCGGCAAATGAATCCGCCCTCGATCGGTTGGCTTTTCTGTAAGAAGCCTTGAACACAAAGGGAATGTCCAGTTTGCCGGTAACTGCTTTGAGGTGTTCGGCGGTGCGCATCACAAGTTCCCGGCTCTCTACAACACACGGACCCGCCAACAGGAAGAATTGTCCGTTTCCTCCTGCTGCAACCCCGGGAATGAAGCTCCTGATATCGGTGTACCTGGTTTTATTTGTCATATTTTTTCTTGTCTTTCCAGTTGTTTTCGAGTGTTTTCCTGATCTCATTCTCCCTGCTGTTACTGCCCGGGATGTAAAATTGCTGATTCTTGATCCCATCGGGCAGGAACTGGTCGGAAACAAAGTTTCCCTCGTAACTGTGTGCATACTTGTAATCCTTGCCGTACCCGATATCTTTCATGAGTTTTGTTGGAGCATTGCGCAAATGAAGGGGCACTGGCAGGTTCCCTGTCTGCTTCACATGTGCCAATGCGGCATTGATAGCTGAATATGCCGAATTGCTTTTGGGCGATGTGGCCAGGTAGATGGCCGTTTCGGAAAGGATGATCCTGGCCTCAGGCATGCCGATTACATGAATGGACTGGAAGCAGCTGTTGGCCATCAGCAGGGCATTGGGATTGGCCAGCCCGATGTCCTCCGCTGCCAGTATCACCAGCCTGCGTGCAATGAACTTGATGTCTTCGCCACCATCCAGCATCCTGGCCAGCCAGTATACGGCTGCATCGGGATCGCCCCCGCGGATGGATTTAATGAACGCTGAGATGATATCGTAATGCAATTCCCCGTTTTTGTCATATACGGCAATGTTCTCCTGGAGCCGCTCTTTCACCTTGTCATTGGTGATCTCAATCTCATCCACTTCGTCCGAAAGCTCAGAGCGGATCACCAGTTCGAGCGTATTGTAAAGTTTGCGGGCATCACCACCCGAATATTGCAGCATGGCTTCATACTCAAGTACATGCACATCCAGCTTCTTCAGGTAACTGTCTTCTTTCAACGCCTTGTTCACCAGGGCGATCAGTTGGTCCTTGTCGAGACTGTTCAGGATATATACCTGGCACCTGGAGAGCAGGGGAGAAATCACCTCGAACGACGGATTTTCAGTGGTGGCACCGATGAGCGTGATTATCCCGGCTTCCACTGCACCGAGTAAACTGTCCTGCTGCGACTTGCTGAAACGATGGATCTCGTCGATAAACAGTACCGGGTTGGGTTGATTGAAAAATTGCTGTTTCCGCGCTTTCTCAATGGTCTCCCGGACATCCTTCACCCCCGAATTGATGGCACTTAAACTATAAAAAGGCCGGTTCAGCTGGTGGGAGATGATCTTCGCCAGCGTGGTTTTGCCCACCCCCGGGGGTCCCCAGAGAATAAATGAACTCATGGAACCGCTCTCTACCATGGTCCTGATCACGGCCCCCTTTCCCACAAGATGCTCCTGCCCCGAATATTCATCCAGGGATTTGGGCCGCATCCGGTCCGCAAGGGGCTGATTGGGTAATTGTATTTTTGGTTCCATGCATACAAATTTAGTTGAATTCTGATGCATACTGAAATTTATTACCGCTTTCGCAGGGCATATATTGCACCGCGCTGTCCATAAATTGCCTATTTTTGCAGTATTAAATTACATAAGCGATAATAAAACAACATACGCGATGCAAACTTTCAGAAAGATCTTTATAGTAATTCTGGTGTTATTCGCAGTGAATAAAGCAGGTGCCCAGCTACCGGCCCTCGATTTTGTCTACGGCTACACCAATGACGCAAAACTGCTACTCCAGGAATACATGCGGCCCTATGCCAATATCATGGGAGCAAACCTGAATGCGGGGTGGTACAACACGGCCAAACCCCACAAACCCGGCGGATTCGATGTTACCGCAACATTCAGTATCGCATATGCACCCCCGGCCGCACTCCGCTATGATCTCAGCGCACTGCAAGGCCTCAGGGCAGAAGTGGGTGGAGCTACATTCATTGCACCTACAGCAGCAGGCGACATGGACGTAAGGCCCGAACTGGTCTATTCAGCCGTGGTCGACAACCCGGTGAGTGGTGTTCCTGAAACCTATGAGCTGGCCAGGGTCACCCATCCCAACGGTTCCGGACTCAAATGGTTGCCCATGCCCATGGCCCAGGCTTCCATCGGACTGTTCAAGGGAACGGATCTTACCCTCCGGTTTGTTCCGGAAGTCAGGCTAAGTGACTACGGCAGGATCGGTCTGTATGGCATCGGGGGGCGACATTCGATTTCACAATGGATACCTGTCCTGAAAAGCCTGGATTTCATCAATATCGCAGTGCAGGGTGGATATACGAAACTCAGCACGTCGGCACATCTCGATATGCAGCCCATTGCCGAAGTGCCCATGACGAATCCTCCAAATTTCAATGACCAGTTCCTGAATATGGATGTATCCGGCTGGACAGTCAACCTTATTGCCTCACAGTCCATACCGGTCATCACCGTATATGAAGGCATTGGGTATGCAAATTCACTCGTCGAACTTGCACTGACCGGTAAATATCCGATCAATACCATCGTTACAGAGGAGGGCGACGACTTTGGCAAAACCACCTACATGGTTGCGGAGGATCCCATCCAGGAAATGGAATTCGAAAATTTCAGGAACCTGCGGCTCAATGCTGGTGTGCGGATCAAACTCGGGTTGCTGACCATCCATTATGATTTTACCCGCACGCTCTATTCCACCCATACCGCTGGAATCGGAATCTCCTTCAGGTAGCCGGCGCTGGTCCGGGTAACAGGCATCTCATCCGTGTAGCCGGCTCAGGTACTGGTAACAGGCATCTCTTCCAGGCAGCCGGGCGTGGTCCGGGTAACAGGTGACCATGTTTGAAATGGGAATGTGAGCACATATTCCATAATAATTGTGTCGTCATACCGGACGGATCTTACACCGACAATGCAGCATGATACGCCTATGCTGTGCGAAATGCTTTTTGGAGAGATTATTTACCGGCCGGGTCTGTAAAAGTATCAGAAACCCGAAAGGTCCATCAGGACAGTCGGAAGCAGCAATAACCAGCCGGTGATGATCAGGATGACCATGAACGGCAGGATCCATTTTACCCATTTCTCGTAGGGAATCCGCGCAATACCCAGCACCCCGATCAGAACCGCAGATGTGGGTGTGATCATGTTGGTGAAACCGTCTCCAAACTGGAAGGCCATAACGGTCGCCTGCCGGGAGATGCCGATTAGATCAGAGAACTGCGACATGATGGGCATGGTGAGGGCCGCTTTTGCGGATCCGCTGGGGATCACAATATTGATCCCGGTCTGGATAATGTACATAACCGTTACGGATGCCACCTTCCCGAACTCCTGCATCGATTTCGACATGTAATAAAGCAGGGAGTCGATGACCTTTCCGTCTTCCAGGATCACCAGGATTCCTCCAGCCAGGCCAACAACAAATGCTGCAGTGAGGATGTCCTTCATCCCGGCTGAGAACTGCTTTACAATTTCATTGGCACTGCTGTTCATGGCGATCCCGCTGGCAAGACCCAGCACCAGGAAAAGCGTAGCAATCTCCTTGATGTACCAGCTGAAACCCATGACACCTACAATCAGGTAAATAATGGTGAACATCAGCAGGTTGAGTATAAAAAAGTGAAGCGATTTCCGCAGGGCAAATAAACCGGTAACAATGAAGAGGAGCGTGATCACGGGCAGGTAATAACCCTGGTATGTGCTGTTGCCGATATTGAGCGTGATGTTGGGATTGAGTACCGAGAAAAGAACCATGGCTGCTGAAAGAAAGATGTAAACGACCCAGGCGGAAGGCGGGGTGTAGTAACTCATCTCCTTCAGATCGATCGTTTTACGCTGGCGCCAGTATGCGTCCTCTTCGTATACGATCGAACTGGTGGATGATTTCCGGAGACGTGCGGCATACCGAAGGATCCAGCCAATGCCGATGATGTTGATGACAATCCAGCAGAAGAAGCGGTACTCAATGCCGGAGAAGAGGGGCAGACTGGAAAGTCCCTGTGCGATGCCAATGGTGAAAGGGTTCAGCAAAGCACCGGCAAAACCGAGTCCGGCAGCAACAAAGCATAGACTTACCCCGACGATGGAGTCATATCCCATGGAGATGGCCAGCGGGATAAAAATAATGGTAAATGCAATGGTCTCCTCGCTCATGCCGAATATAGCACCGAATATGCTGAATACCAACATGATGAGTGTTATAACAATATTGTCCACGCCCAGGAAGCGGAAAAATTTCAGCCGGTCGAGCTTTCTTACATGGATGAGGAAGGTCTGGATGCCAACATCGATTGCCTTGCTTTCATTCATGATCCAGAAGGCACCCCCGATGATGATGATGAAGACAATGATATCGGCCTTGTCGACGAACCCGTCGAACAGGGCAGAGAACACCTGCCAGGTTTGGGGATTGCTTTCTGTGAACTGAAAGGAGCCTTCGACAATGATCTCGCGTTCCTGCTCATTTACTGTGACGGTTTTTCTTTCAAATTCACCACCAGGAACAAACCAGGTGAGGATGGCTGCAGCAACGATAAAACCGAAAACAATAACAAATGTATGCGGTACTTTCTTTCCTTTGAACATAGTAAGGATATTTTTTGAACTGTAAATATAGAAAAATCGGGAAGTTTTCTGTCCGCCCTGAAAGGAAGGTTGTGGCGGAGTGCACCATGATGTGTACTGTTTTTTCCCGACAAATGTTTTATTTCAACCATAATTCCTATTTTTACCCCCGGAGCCATTTGAACCTGCTATGCGAATCACCCTATTTGTAATTATCGTATTGCTCATTGCAATCCCTGCAACCGGACAACAGGGAAAAAAAATTGAACACATCACCAGTCAGCTTGCAGCGGCAGGGTCGGATTCCACGCGGGTGAGACTGCTCACCGAACTGGCCCTGGAATACAAGACCAGCGATACGGCACGGGCGTTTGCATTGATTGAGCAAGCCAGGGAACTGGCCACAGGCATATCCGATGACAGGGGAACAGGACTTTGTTACGCTGCGCTGGGCAAGATCCGGTATTTCCATGGCGATTACAACAAAGCACTCAGGGATTTCGAAAGCGCCAAATCGTGGTTCCATCGGTCGGGGCTGCAGGGAAAATATGCCGACGTGATGGTCGACCAGGGGAACGCACACCTCTTTCTTTCCCAATACGACATTGCACTTTCCAAATATGATTCCGCCCGCAGGGTATTCAGCGAACTGGACCACACTGCAGGTCTGATCAGGTGCCTGAACAATATGGGCATCATTTATAAGAACTACGGCAGGTACCGTGAAGCCATCGACAGTTATGCGAAGGTTATTGAACTGAGCCTCCGGGATTCAGACTCCATTTCCCTCACAGATACATATATCAATATTGGCGTGGTGCATGTCAAGCAGGGAGACTACCATACGGCACTGGAAAATTTCAGCAGGTCGCTCTACTATGCCCGGCAAACCGGTAACCGCAAACAGGAATCCATTTCGCTGATGAACAGCGGGGTGATCTATAACAAACTGCAGGAGTACGGGAAGGCACTGGAACATTACAATAAGGCACTGTCGGTCAGCGAACAAATGGGAGATAAAGTTGAAATCTCAAGGTGCCTCACCAATATCGGGACCAATTACATACCCATGGGACAATACGAACTCGCCGAGACATATATCAGGAGGGGCCTCGATATCAAACAGGAACTCGGGGAAACGCGTTCCATTGCCAATGCCTACAATTTTCTCGCCGAAATCGAATACTACAGAGAAAATTATATGGAGGCTATTGAACTTGACCTGCACGCCATCGAATTGAAGCACGAGGTGAATGATCCGGAAGGGCTCGCACGTTGTTTCAGCAACCTCGGCAGGACCTATCTTGCTGCCGGTAAACCGGAAGAGGCATTCCGGTATGCCGATTCATCCCTGTTTTATGGGTTGTCCATCGGTGCACTTGAACATATCACATCGGCCTATTTCATTCAGAAAGAGGTAATGGAACAATTCGGCAATTACAGGCATGCCTTCGAATTATACGATCTCTACAAGAAATACAGCGATAGTTTGATGAATGAATACAAGGCCCGTGCTGTTAAAGAGATTGAGTTCAGATACGAATCAAGGGTATTGGAAGAAAAAAACGAACAGCTGCAGTTGCAGGCAGAACTGGATGCCGTGCTGATTGAACGCAACAGGAAAATCCTCATTACGCTGATCCCTGCAATCATCCTTTTCGCCCTTGCATTCATCCTGCTGTACACCATACAGCGAAGACAAAAGCAGTACAATGCAGCACTTACGCAACAGAACCAGATCATTACACGTCAGAATATTAAACTGGATGAATACAACCGTACCAAGGACAAAATCCTGTCAGTGATCACCCACGATATCAGGGGGACCATCGGGAACCAGCTGACTGCGCTTTCTGTGCTGGCCAAGGATGAATTCAGGGATGAGGAAGAGCGTACAATTGTGCTCTCCCGTCTTGCCAACTCTGCCGCCTTATCCCTGGGAATGCTTGAAAACCTGGCACTGTGGACCCGCCTGCGGGAGGGAAGCCTGGAATTTACACCCAAACGGGTCCGTTTCTCCTCCCTTGTTGATGAGGTACTACAGGATTTTTCAAGATCTGTTTTCAGCAAGGAAATCCGGCTACAGGTAGAAAAATCTGGTCCAATGGACTGTTACGTGGATTCCCACCTGATCCGGATTGTGCTTGCAAACCTGGTCAGCAACGCAATCAAGTATTCATACAGGGGCGGAGAGGTGATTGTTTCTGCGCAACAACAAAACAGCCATGTGGTTGTGGAAATAACGGACAAAGGGATCGGAATGACGGAGGGAGAGCTGATGCAGTGCTCCGAAAGCAGTTTTGGCAAGGGGCGCAGGGGCACGGAAAACGAAAAAGGATCCGGACTCGGGCTGTCACTGGCAAGGAGTATTCTCGGGTTCCACGACAGTGAGCTGCGACTGAAAAGCACGGCAGAAGCGGGAACCACAGCATCTTTCATCCTTCAGTGTGGAGCTCATTAATGCATGATGAATATTCCTTATCTTTGTCATATACATGAATGCAGCTACCGATTTGAATCAGAATGAGCTCAATAGTACCCGGAAGAATTACAGGGACTTCCTGATGCTCTGCGGAGAGGAATACGACAAGAAGGGACAGCAGTTGATTCAGCAATCACACGATTTCCTTCTGCAGGAAATGGAGGACCAAGACACCGGCATTGTGGGTGTGATTACAGATTATGCCTTCGGACTCTCCACCATGGTAATCAGGGAACTTGGACTCGACCCTCTGGGTGTATCTGCTGTGTTGATCCTGCCCTTGATCGAAAAAAAACCGGACCTCCTGCCCACAGTAAAAAAGACACTGGGCAGCAGGACCGGATCGATTCTTTCTGAATTCCTGAAGATCAGCGAACTGAACACAGCAGGGTCCTCCCGGCACGCAGAGAACATGCGCAATCTGATCCTCTCGTTCTCAACAGATTTCAGGGTGATCCTGATCAAGATATCAGAGCGGTTGTACCAACTCAGGAAATCTTCCGGAAAACAGGGTGAAAAGGATATATACGCGGCAATGGAAGCACGGGCCATCTATTCACCGCTGGCACACAGGCTGGGTCTGTATACCATGATGTCGGAAATGGACGATATTGCCATGAGCATACTGGAAAGTGATGTATACAGGAGTATCAACAGGAAACTACAGGCATCCAGGGCCAAAAGAGAGAAACTGATCGAGGGATTCATTGCACCCCTGAAGGAAAAACTGGAAGACGAACGGCTGAAATGTGAGATCCTCGGCCGCCCGAAATCGATCTCCTCTATCTGGCGAAAAATGCAAAAACAACATGTCGATTTCGAAGAAGTATACGACAAGTTCGCCATCAGGATCATCCTTGAAAGCCCACCCAGGAAGGAAAAAAGTGATTGCTGGAGGGCCTATTCCATCGTTACGGATACATACCAGCCCAATCCCGACCGGTTGCGTGACTGGATCTCAGTGCCCAAATCCAACGGGTACGAATCACTGCATACCACCGTGGTCATCCCGGGCGGCGAATGGGTGGAGGTGCAGATCAGGACCCGGAGGATGAACGAGATTGCTGAGAAAGGACTGGCGGCACACTGGAAATACAAGGGCATCAAAGGACAGGCAGGAATCGATGAATGGCTGGGGAAGGTGCGTGAGGCGCTTGAACATGCCGATGCCGAAGAATCCGCCAACCTGATCGATGATCTGAAACTAAGCCAGTTTACCAGGGAGATCTTTGTTTTTACACCCAATGGCGACCTGAAAAAATTTCCTGAAGATGCCACGGTGCTGGATTTTGCGTACGATATCCATACCGATGTGGGATCCTCCTGTACCGGGGCCAGGATCAACGGGAAAAATGTACCGATTCGGCACAGACTCAGCAACGGCGACAAAGTGGAGATCATCAGGTCAAAGAACCAGAAAGCCAAGGTCGACTGGCTGAATTTTGTAGTGACCAGCAAGGCCAAAACAAAAATCAAACAATCGCTGAAGGAGGAGAAACTCCGGGAGGCCGAGCACGGAAAGGAGATCCTCAGGAGGCGGTTCAAGAACTGGAAGATCGAATACAACGACAGCAATGTAAGGAAGGTCATACAGCACTTCAGGTACAAGGATTCCATCGACCTGCACTACGATATCGCCATGGAAAAGGTCGATCTGCTTACCATAAAGGATATTTTTTCAGAGAAAACGACTCCTTCAGAAAGCAAGGCAATACCCATCGAAGAGGAGCAGGTGGATAAAATGCTGAAAAGCGCGGTGCAGCAGTCCAGTGATGTGCTGATCATCGATGAAAAAATTGCCAATATCGACTATAAACTGGCCAAATGCTGCAATCCTATCCATGGCGACAATGTATTCGGTTTTGTAACCCGCACAGCGGGCATCTCCATCCACAGGATGAACTGTCCAAATGCAAATCAGCTGCTGACCCGCTATGGTTACAGGGTACTGAGGGCGCGGTGGACCCAGACCAGCGCGGATACACGCTTTGCAGTTTCCATTCTGATCATGGGACAGGACGACATCGGGATCGTAAGCAATATTACGGATGTAATTTCTAAGGACCTCCAGGTGAACATGCGTTCGATCTCGATTGATTCCAAAGACGGGATGTTTGAAGGTACGATCACGCTTTTTGTAAAGGATACCCAGCACCTGGAAGCACTCATCCGGAAAATGAAGAAGGTGAAGGGAGTAGCCAACGTGAGGCGGATTGACTGACGGGCACCATGCGCAGCTTCTCTGAACCATTTTCATACGAAGTGAACCTGCCACAACGCAGTACCATCGCATCATGATCCTGCCCCGGTCCCAATGCATTCAATACCGCGGGTCCGGCTGCAGCGGCATCTTCTCCATCTTTTCAACGGTCATGGACGGGAATCCCATCTCCTCCGTGATTTCTCCCAGTAAAATATAGATTCCCGTGCCTTTGTACGGATACCTCTTCAACGCATTGGGAAAGTTGACCACATCAAAGAACTCGCCCGTTGCATCCAGGAACGTACCGAACTGCATCCATTCCCCCTTCACGGTACGAACGTTCTTGGTGGTGACGAGCTGACCCAGCATGCGCTTTTTCCTGCCCACGTGCGGCAGCATCTCACCCGCCATGATCTCTCCGCGGAAGCTGGTCTTCAGCATGTCAAACATGGTCATGGTCACCGGGAACCCCAGCAGTTCGATCTCGTCGTAGGTATTTTCAATTTCCGACTGCTCCAGTTCCGGCAGTACAAATTCTTTCTTCTGAACAGGAAAGATGGTCCCGGAGGTCTCCTGCTTCTTCGTATGCCCCAGGATCACCTGGGCATCCCACAGCAGTGCCTTTTTTGATTTCCCGGTAAACCGGAAAGCGTCGCAACGTAGCAGGATCACCAGTTGTTCATGCCCGATGGGAACCCGGGAGATAAAGTCTTCCAGCCCTGCAAACGCCCCGCCCCGCGCACGCTCGGCAATCACCCGCCGGGTCAGTCCCGATTCCAGGTGCTGGATATGTACAAACCCGAGGAAAATATCGGTTCCCGAGATGCTGGTATGCAGATTGCTCCTGTTGATACAGGGCATGTGGATGGTGCCGCCTTTTCTTTTTGCCTCGTTCACATATACCCACGTGCGGTAGTAACCACCAAAATTATTGATCACAGCCACCTGGAACTCCAGGGGAAACCAGGTTTTCAGGTAAAGCGACTGGAAGCTTTCCACGGCAAAAGAGGCAGAATGGGCCTTGGAGAAGGAGTAACCGGCAAAGGAGCTGATCTGTCGCCACACTTCGTTCGTGAGACTGTCGGGATACCCTTTCTCCCGGCAGTTGCTGAAAAACTTGTCCGCAATGCGGTCAAACTCCTTCCTCGACCGGAACTTCCCGCTCATGGCCCGTCGCAGTACATCGGCATCCGCCAGGTCGAGCCCGGCAAAGTGGTGACACACCTTGATCACATCTTCCTGGTAGACCATCACGCCGTATGTTTCCGACAGTTGTGCTTCCATGACCGGGTGCAGGTATTCAAAATCGCCCGGATGGTGAAAACGGTGGATGTATTCACGCATCATCCCCGATTTGGCGACCCCCGGGCGGATGATGGAGCTGGCTGCCACCAGGCTCTTGTAATCGCTGCACCGTAACTTTTTCAGGAGTCCGCGCATGGCCGGACTTTCGATATAGAAGCAGCCGTTTGTTTCTCCTTCACGCAAATGCTCCAGTACCTTCTCATCCTTTTTGAAAAGGTCGACCCGGTGCACGTCCACATCAATGTCCCTGTTGTACCGGATCGTTTCGGCTGCCTCTTTGATGTGGCCGATGCCGCGCTGACTGAGAATATCCAGTTTTTCGTACCCGATGCTCTCGGCAACGTACATGTCCCATTGCGTGGTGGGCAGTCCCTTTGGTGGCATGTCCAGCGCGGTATAGCAGGTGATGGGTTCTTCTGAAACCAGTACGCCCCCGGCATGGATGCTGCGCAGGTTGGGAAAATCCACCAGCTGGTTGCCCAGCTTATATATTTTCTGGATGATGTGGTTGTCGTTCATCTGGTCGTCGGGGTGTTTCACCAGCAGGTCGATCTCCTCCTTCGGGAGTCCGTACACCTTTCCCAGTTCGCGGAAGATGGAGCGGTCGCGGAAGGTGGACATGGTGCCGATCAGTGCCGTGTGCCGCCTGCCATATCTTTTGAAAATATAATCCAGCACCTCGTCACGCTCCTTCCAGGAAAAATCGATATCGAAATCGGGCGGGCTGGACCGTTTCGGGTTGATGAACCGCTCGAAGTAGAGGTCCAGGTCGATCGGGTCCACGTCTGTAATGCGCAGACAATAGGCCACGATGGAGTTGGCGCCGCTGCCGCGTCCCACGTGGTAAAACCCGCGTGACAGGGAGTAGCGGATCACGTCCCACGTGATGAGAAAGTAGGAGGAGAACCCCAGGTTGTCAATCACCTGCAGCTCATGCCGGATCCTCCGCAGTGCTTCCGCGTTGTTCTTCCCGTACCGGTACACCATTCCCTCCATGGCCAGCTTCTCCAGCAGGATCCGGTCGTCGGAACGCGACCCGGTATAGGTTCTTTTGTTCTTGACGGTGCTAAAATCAAAGGAAATTCCGCAGTCTGCCACCAGGTGTTCCGTATTCCTGATGATCTGCGGAAAATCCTCGTATGCACACCGCAGCAGGTCGGGGGAGAGCAATACATCGGTAAGGCCTGCCGCCATCCCGGGCTTCAGTTTTCCCAGCACGATGTTGTGATCGATCGCCCGCAGGTGCAGGTGCAGTGCATGATCGGCCCTGTGCCGCATCACCACCGGGTGAAAGATCACCAGCCGGGAATGATCGTCACGCCAGGGGGAGGAAAGGATCCTGTTCAGTCCGGAAGGCGGCACCCCGATCAGCTCGTTGTCCCTGAGCCGTCGGTCCGGCACCTGACCGAACCGGTAGATGAACCAGGTATCACGCATGGGCGGTGCCGTAGCGGGGAAGGGGAGCTTGGCTTCATTGTGGTAGGAAAGGAATTCGTTCAGTTCCCGGAACCCGTTCCCGTTCCGGGCAATGCCCGTATAGAGGTATGTGTCGCCGTTTCTGAATTCGATCCCGGCAATGGGATGGATGCCCTGCGCGTTACAGCACCTGGCAAAATCCACCATCCCGGTGGAATTATTGATATCCGTCAGCGCCAGGGAATCAATCCCCATCCTGGCCGCCTCCTCCACCAGCGTCTCCACCGCCATGGTGCCATAACGCAGGCTGTAATATGAATGACAGTTCAGGTACATTTCTTGCTACAGGTATTACGCTCCTAACGGAGCCCGCCCTTAACAGGGCTTGATTTTCTTTATTGCAACCCAGTCCCGCCAAGCCCCGTCAGGGGCGGCATGTCTGCAGCCCCGCTAGGGGCGGCATGTCTGTTCACCTCCAGTATCCCCACCGCCGGTTTTTCAGGTTGTCCACCTGCTGGCGCCTGGCAGCGGCATCTTCTTCACTTTCCTTATCTTCGTGGGAGGCCTTTTCCTCCAGTTCACGGAGCTGGATCCCGCTGGCCCTTCGCACGGCACCGGATCCGAAGCGCTTGCGCAGCGTGTCCATGGTCAGGTAGAGCCGCACCATCTCCGAGGTGTCCTCGAACAGGTTCAGCTGCTGCACCCCCCTGATGAGCCCGGAGAATCGCACACCGATCAGCCGTATGAGCATGCGCCGTTGGTAGATGCGGTCGAAAAGCTCCTTTGCCGCGGGGATGAGTACATGGTCGAACGAGGTGTACCCGATCCGTTGCTGCAGTGTATGGGTGTCAAAATTGGAATACCTGATCTTTACGGTGATACAGGAGGTCAGCTTCTCCTCTTTGCGCAACTGGAAGGTCAGCTTTTCCACCATCGACACCAGCAGGTCCTTCAGCCCGTTCACATCCATGGTATCCCTGTCAAAGGTCCGTTCCGCACCGATCGATTTCCGCTCCGAATACTGCATCACGGGGGTGGGATCGATGCCGTTGGCCTTTTTCCATATCACGGTCCCGTTCTTCCCCAGCAAACCCTCCATCATCTCTGCAGGGATCATGCGCAGGGTGCCAATGCTGGAAATGCCCATCGACCGGAGCAGGTGGTAAGTTTTGTTGCCGATCATGGGAATCTTCCGGATGGAAAGCGGGGAGAGGAATCCCGGGACCGTAGGGTGGGGGACTTCAATTCCGCCATTCGGCTTCGCCTCCCCGGTGGCGATCTTGGAGACCGTCTTGTTGACCGACAGTCCGAACGAGATCGGCAACCCGGTCTCCCGGATGATCCGCTCCCGCAATTCGCCGGTCCACTGCATGCATCCGAAAAAACGGTCCATCCCCGAAATGTCGAGGTAATGCTCATCAATGGAGGCTTTCTCATATACAGGTGCCTTTTCAGCAATGATCTCCGTTACCAGCTTCGAATACCTGCTGTAACTGTCCATGTCGCCCCGCACAATCACCGCCTCACTGCACAGGGCCCGTGCCATCTTCATCGGCATCGCCGAATGCACCCCGAACCGCCGCGCTTCATAGCTGCAGCTCGCAACCACCCCCCGGTCGGAAGCCCCGCCAATGATCACAGGCCTGCCAGTCAGCTTGCTGTTCTGCAACCGCTCCACGGACACAAAGAAGGTGTCCAGGTCCATATGTACAATACTGCGCTCCATTGTTGTTATATCTCCCTTTTATCCAAATTATTATACAACGTCGCTTTGCCGCCTTGCAGCTCATGCACTGCAGACTTTTTCAGCAGACCCTGAATATGCCTCCTGGCACCGTTTACCCTGACAGCCGGGAAGATGGAAACGACCATGCCAATGAAAAAAATCCCTTCACTATTTGCTTTTAATAAAAATACCTGTTATATTTGATTAGTTTTTAATCATAATAGTGATTACAATATAATCAATTGTCAGGCAATCCACAATGCTTTTAACAAAAAAATCGTTATGCATTTTCATTCAAACATCAAGTTGCTGAGAAAGCGCAGGAACAAGACGCAGGATGACCTGGCAGTCGTCCTGGACATGAAACGTTCAACGCTCAGCGGGTATGAGAACAAAGTGGCAGAGCCGGGTATGGAGGTGCTGCTGCAGTTTGCAACATACTTCAACATGGCGGTCGACACCCTCCTCAGGGTCGACCTCTCTACTTTGTCGGAAAGCCAGCTCTACCAGCTGGAAAACGGAGATGATGTATTCCTCAGGGGAGGAAACCTGCGGATCCTGGCATCCACGGTAGACAGCTCCAACGAAGAGAACATCGAGCTGGTCAGTGAAAAGGCACGTGCAGGATATACCAACGGGTTTGCCGATCCTGAATATATCAGTGAACTGCCTGTATTCAGCCTGCCGTTTCTTTCGAAGGAGAAGAAATACCGCACCTTCCAGCTGAACGGTGATTCCATGCTGCCGATTCCCGACAAAGCCTTTGTGACCGGTGAATTTGTGCAGGACTGGAGCGGGATTGTCACGGGGGAGGCATGCGTCGTGCTTACGCTCAACGACGGGATCGTATTCAAGGTGGTGGAAAATAAAATGGCCGGTGAAGGCAAACTGACACTCTATTCGCTCAATCCCATGTATGAACCATTCGATGTCAGGGTACAGGATATCAGGGAAGTCTGGAAATTTGTCCATTTCATCAGCCAGGAACTGCCCGAACCGGTATTGCCGGAAAATGAACTGGTGCGGACCGTTGCAGGATTGAAGCAGGATGTACAGCGGATCAAGAACAGTATCTATGGGAAATGACCGAAAAAATCAGTTCAGCCGGAAATCGTCATCCAGCATCTTCTCCTGGTTGCGGATCAGCATCAGGTACTGGATCTGCCTGGACAGGAATTTTTCGCGGCTTTCATCACAATCAATCTGTACAAATAGATATTTGTCTTCTGATGAAAGATTCAGGGAACGGACAATGTCGTAGTAACGGAGTTCATTGCTGTTGAAAGGCTCCAGGAAATTTTTATCAAAATGTTCGGTGTAATGGACCACCATATTCATCAGCTCACTGCTCCGGATGGGAGGGGAGGGCGGAAGCACCTCCACATTGCCTCCGGCATACAATTTGCCGGCCATCTGAGAAGTGTAACTGTTGATCCGCAGCAGGGCGACCGATTCGACCGTGATCACTTTGCGGCCCTGCTGGCTCTTGGCCACCACCTGCTGAAGTTTTACCTCGCATCCGTATTCCATGATCTCGTTGTTCTTGTAGAAAGGAATGGCAAATGTAAAACCATCTTCGCTGGCCTCATCGATCAGCTGAAGGTACCTGGGTTCGAAAATACGCAGGGGCAGATCTTCCCCTGGAAAGAGAAAGACCCCGAGGGGAAAAAAAGGCAGTATTTTCTGTTTTGTGTCCAATGTACGCTGTCTATTTACCCATGTTCAGTCCAAATAAAAACCACCATGCGCGTTGACAAATGTTGCATGATGCAAGAAATGAAATACTTAAATGCATCTTTATTAATAATTTTTGTCACAGACAGATGCATATGTCGTCTTCAGTTGCTAAACAATGTATTTGTCAGCTTTGTTTACAGAATACAGCTTTTTTTATAATCATCTTCCAAACCACCTGAAAAAAAAGAGCCCATGTGTTTCACTATTAGCATCAAAACCACACGTGATGTCATCGAAAAACGATTCAACGCCGATACTTCGGCGTTGTCAGATTTCGATTTCCGGTACTTCTTTAAAGCCTTTGAATATCCACTGATCCCCGTGATCACCCTGCAAGAACCTGGAAAGGTCCGGCTGATGCACTGGGGACTGATCCCTGCATGGTCACGCGACAGGGAACAGGCCATGAAAATCCGCTCCGGTACCTGCAATGCCCGGGGCGAATCGCTGCATGAAAAACCTTCCTTCCGGAAGGCAGCCACCTCACAACGATGCCTTGTGGTGGTCAGTGGCTTCTTCGAGTGGCAGCATGTGGCCGGACAGAAAATACCATGGTACATCAGGCATCAACAGCAAGAACTCTTTTCCCTTGCCGGAATCTACGACCAATGGAGAGATCCGACAACACTGCAGCAACTGGATACGTTCTCCATTGTTACCACATACGCCAACCCCCTGATGGAAAAGATCCACAATACGAAAAAGAGAATGCCCGTGATCCTTGACCAACAGGATGAATCCACCTGGATCACTGATCACCTCGATGACACATTGAAAATCCGCCTCCTCGTTCCTTACCCAGACGATGCACTGAGAGCATACACCATCGGTAAAACAATCTCAACAAAAAACGCTGATCCATCTGACCCGGAAATAATCCGGCCGGTGGATCATTATAAGGACGGTACCTTGTTCTGACACCTGCTGCATAACGGCCGGTAGGTCATTGTAGGAACAGTACCTTTTTCTGACATATGTATTCCCCGTCCCATAATACAGGATCACAACTGGCCGGTCCCACCAAACAACAGCAGGTTCTACAGCTAAACATATTGTTTGTCAGCAATATAAGAAGTTATTAACCATTGTTGATAACCTGTGTTCATTCTATGTTGATTAGTTCAGGGCAAAAAGTCTTGACCGGAATGTATTTCGGACTATATTTGATTCATCAAGTGAGCGTATAAAAGCCACTCCGTTCTTTGTGATTTTTCATACTGATATGCAAAGGGGATTCGTCCCCGGAGCAGAAGGAGTCAGAGTGACCGAAACAGGTATTGAAGTCGCTCTTCCGTGACGCAGGTCACGGTCTTGACGCTGGCGCTTTGAAAGATACTGTAACAGGTATTGGGAAAAGCAACAGGTTGCCCAGGAGGATACCTGGAAACCAGGGCAATGTGCAGCGTGGAGAAATGTGGACAGAGGCATCTACGGGTGCAGCTGACCGCCTGTTACCGGCTTCGGCCGGCAAACAGCAAAGGGAATGCAGCTTTCGGGCAGCGTTCCGGCATAATAAACCGTAGCTTGACGAAAACTGGTGACTACGGTAACCAGCGATCGAAATGGGAGTTAGTGCAGACTGGCTCCCATTTGTGTTTTTATACTTCCCAGCTCCTCTTAATAATCTCCCGCTGCCTGTTTTTATACCTTCTGCCTCCTGTTCATTTATCTCCCGCTGCCTGTTTTTATACCTTCTGCCTCCTGTTCATTTATCTCCCGCTGCCTGCTTTTATCACTTCCGCCTCATGTTTTGATTAATGATCCAATTCAGCTTCCCTAACCAGCATTACGATCCATCAAACCTTGAAATACGGTGCGAAGAGTTGTTGTAATTGTGCATGTATATTCTATTCTCATTAAATGAACAATTGCTTTATCTGTTTGTTTAATAGCGTATTAAAACTATTAACAAACAAATGTTAATAAGGCTAACCTGCTAGTTGCCTGACAATTAATATTACTTCGTAATTTTGTCCCAACGGCAAGAGCGCCGCATTTTTGATGTTAGAACAGGTATGAAAAAAAGCATTGTCATTATATCAGCATTGGTCACTTTGTTTTTCTTTGGGGAAATTGCCCTGACCTTCTCGGACGATGGAAATTCATTTATCATTGAGAATGAAGAGGTGGCTTTTTCACTCAAGCTGGAAAACCAGTATTCCGATTTTTCGGCAACCACGAAGATCGACGAAATGGTAGAAGCGTTTATCAGGCAATGGGGAATCAAGGGAGCCAGTGTTGCGATTTCCAAGGACGAGGAACTTGTATACGCAAAAGGATTCGGGTATGCAAACGTGGAGAAGAAGGAAGAAGTGAAACCCGGACACCTCTTCAGGATCGCATCGGTCTCCAAACTGATTACCGCAGCAGCCGTTATGAAACTCTACGAGGAGGGATACCTCGACCTGGATGAACACGTTTTCGGACCCGCAGGTATCCTTGACAGCACCTTGTTCAGCGGCTACAAAGACAAAAGGGTGGAGCAGATCACGGTCAGACACCTCATGAACCATACTGCCGGATGGTCAAAACACAGTGGTGATCCGATGTTCAATTCATTGTATATCGCACGTAAATTAAAAATCGACCCCCCGGCGAAGACCGACCATATCATCGAATTTACCCTGTCCCGGAACCTGAATTATGATCCTGGTACCAGGTACAGCTATTCAAACCTGGGCTACGGAATTTTGGGGAGAGTTATCGAAGTGAAAAGTGGGATGCCCTACGAGGATTACGTGATCATGAACCTGCTCAAACCCGCCGGTATTCACGATATGCACATCGGCCGTAGTTATGCACATGAGAAATTTCCCAATGAGGTGAATTATTATAATGAAGGGAGAAAACTGATGACCTATGCCGTCGATGGATCAGGCGAAATCGTGCCTTCCCACTATGGAGGAAACAATATTGAATTGCTCGGTGCAGCAGGCGGCTGGGTGGCGTCTGCTCCCGAATTATGCAAGCTCATGACCGCACTGGATGGCTTCGGCAACCAACGGGATATCCTCGAAAAAGAAACACTGGAGATGATGGTGGATCCTGAACTGGCTGGCATGGGACTGTTTGGATGGAGGGGACAGGACCATTATGGCACCTGGTGGCGGACTGGATACATCAGCGGTTCTACCGCCCTCCTCGTTCGACAGCAGGATGGTGTGAACTGGGTAATACTTATGAATACATCCACTTACAAGGAATCGCGTATCCAGCGATATACCTCATCCATGATGTTCGGGGCCGTGAACAGCGTAAGCCTGTGGCCCTACCTGAACCTGTTCCTGGTCGATAAAAACCACCCGGGACCCATTACAGAAATTCCGGTCAGCAATCCACTTCTCTGAACCATTTTGTCTTTGGAAATTTGCAATTACTTATATCTTTGTCCCTGTGATCATGAAAATGCATTGTGGAACTCATCAATATTAAACACTGCAACGGAGAGGTGCCAGCCTTTCAGCCGGACCTGTTTATAGCAGGCTCTGGCAATGAAACCCGTTCCACGTGTATTCCGAAATACCTGAATAATCCCGGTAAAAAAAATGTGGTACTGGGAACCCCGGATCATCTGAAGGAAACTGCACGGGCCGAAAATGACCGGTACTTCAGGGAACACGGGTATGAATACTTCCTTGTAAAACCATTCGGACAGCCCGATTTCAAATCGCTGTTCAAGGACCTCCACCTGGAGCATATTAAGGTGCTGATTGACATTACCCTGATGACCCGCCGGTGGTACGACAATTTCCTGAACTACCTGCATGGCAATGACAAATACCAAAGGGCAGAAGTGAGGATCAGCTATTGTCCTGCACAAATCTATACACCGGATGCCTACCGCAAGAGGGTGACGCTGCCTAACTTCACACTGAACGGCAGCCAGTCGAATCACCATAAACAGTACAAAAAAACAGCCCTCATTATGGGCATGGGGAACGACAAAGGCGTCGGTCAGAAAGTCAGGGGAGCCTCGGAAAAGAAATACGCTACGGACCACATTAGCCTTGATTTGGAATTTGCGGCAGATTGATTGCGTTTTAAATCGTATGTTTTTAACAAAACATTTTCTGAAAAGTGTTGTTATACCACCGAATTATTGAAAATACTCGTAAACTAAACTCATAATTTAACATGGCGCAGTTTGAAATCATAATGCCTAAAATGGGTGAGAGCATCGAAGAAGCAACCATTACAAAATGGTTTGTGAAAGAAGGAGATAAAGTTGTTGAAGACGATGTTCTGCTCGAAATCGCTACCGATAAGGTAGATTCTGAAATCCCTTCACCCGTCGAAGGTGTAATAAAAAAAGTATTGTTCGACCAGGATGAAACCGTCGCTGTAGGCACCGTGATTGCTGTGATCGATATGGATGCCAAAGGTGCAGCCGACGGGGAATCCGGGGAGCCCGATGCTGAAGAAACACAGCCAGATGACAGTCCGGACGCATCCGGCAAGGAGACAGCTGGCGCATCCGGCAAGGAATCTGCAGGAGCACCCGCTAAGGAAACAGCTGCAGCTGCCGCAACTGCCGCCGCATCTGAAAAATCCCGGGGACAAGAAAGTATCGCTTCCGGATCCGGCCGCTTCTATTCCCCGCTCGTGCGTAAAATAGCCACGGAAGAAGGGGTCTCCCAGGAAGAACTTGATTCCATCGAAGGCAGCGGACAGAACGGAAGGGTGCAGAAGAATGACATACTTGCCTATATCGAATCCAAGGGCTCCGCAGGAGCCGCAACAAAAGCACCAGCAGCCGGACCGTCCGGAGAAACGCCGAAACAGTCAAAACCGGCCCCGGAGGTGAAAGTGCCCGTGTCAAAAGATGCAGGCGACGAGGTCATCGAGATGAGCAGGTTGCGAAAACTGATCGCGGCACATATGATCCACTCCAAACAAACCTCCGCGCATGTCACCAACATGCTCGAGATTGATGTTACCAATGTGGTCAACTGGAGAAACAGGGTGAAGGACGAATTCCTTAAAAAAGAAGGACAGAAGCTCACCTACCTGCCGGTATTCATGGAGGCAACCGTGAAAGCACTGCGCGATTACCCGATGGTCAATGCAAGTGTGGATGGAGATCACATCATTGTGCGGAAAAACATCAACCTTGGTATCGCTGTTTCCCTCGAGGACAATAACCTGATCGTGCCAAACATCAAGCGCGCCGACCAGATGAACCTGAATGGCCTTACCTCCAGCCTCAATAACATAGCCAAAGCCGCCAGGAGCAATAAATTGAGTCCCGACGACATCTCGGGGGGCACCTTTACCATCACCAATTTCGGTACCTTTAAAAACGATATCGGTACCCCGATCATCAACCAGCCGGAAGTAGCGATCCTCGCCGTCGGCGCCATCAAGAAAAAGCCCGCTGTGCTGGAAACGCCTGAAGGCGACGTGATCGCCATACGTCAGAAGATGTGGTTGTCACTTACTTACGACCACAGGATCATCGACGGTGCACTCGGTGGTGCATTCCTGAGAACGCTTGGTGACTACATCGAGAATTTTGATATCAAACGCACCATTTAAGGTCAACCTTACTATTTAAAAATTTTACAACTTGTATTGATATGTCCGGAGAAAAAAAATTTCATATAAAGAGAACAGATAAAGTAACCCTGGAAAAATGGTTCAAGCTTATGGTAATAGGCCGTTCAATTGACGACAGGGCGCCCAATTACCTGAAACAGGCCATCGGATGGTCGTACCATGCACCCTATGCAGGACACGACGGTATACAACTGGCCATCGGACAGGTGTTCGATAAGGAAACAGACCACCTGTTTCCCTACTACAGGGATATGCTCACTGCACTTTCGGCAGGAATCTCCCCCGAAGAACTTATCCTGAACGGGATTTCCAAGGCCACAGATGTGGCCGGGGGCGGAAGACACATGTCCAACCACTTTGCAAAACCCGAATGGAATATCCATAATTCCTCCTCGTGTACCGGGAACCATGCACCACATGCCGCGGGTGCAGGTCGGGCAATCAAGAAATACAAGGTACCTGGCGTGGCGATCAGCAGCCAGGGCGAATCTTCCGTATCGGAAGGTTACGTGTACGAGGCAATCAACGGGGCATCGAATGAACAACTGCCCGTGATCTTCGTTTTCCAGGACAATGGATACGGTATCTCAGTGCCCAAAAAGGACCAGACCGCCAACAGGAAAGTGGCCGATAACTTCAGCGGGTTCAAATACCTGAAGATCTTCCACTGCAATGGCAAAGATGTATTCGACTCAATGAATACCATGTTCGAAGCCAGGGAATACGTGGAGAAACATGAACACCCGGTGATCGTGCAGGCCAACTGCGTCAGGATGCATTCCCATTCCAATTCCGACCGGCATGACCTCTACAGGGACGACTACGAACTCAATTATGTCAGCGAGTATGACCCGCTTGCAAAATACAGGCGCTTGCTGCTCAGGTATGAACGGTTTACCGAAGAAGAGCTGGTTGCCATTGAGCAACAGGCCAAAGAAGAAGTGAAAAAGGCCCACAAGGCAGCCATGGCTGCACCCGATCCCGACCCGGCCTCCATCCACGATTTCGTGATCCCGGAACCTTATGTTTCTGAAAAATATCCCGAAGGACTGCACCAACATGAAGGGGAGCCGAAAAAACTGATCGAGGGCATCAACGAAACGTTGAAAGCTGAGTTCAGGCACAATCCGGATACTTATATCTGGGGACAGGATGTGGCCAACAAAGACAAAGGCGGAATATTTAACGTTACCAAGGGGATGCAGCAGGAGTTCGGCAAGGAACGCGTTTTCAACGCACCCATCGCAGAGGACTTTATCGTGGGGACTGCCAACGGGATGAGCAGGTTCAATGACAAAATACGACTGGTTGTCGAAGGAGCTGAATTTGCAGATTATTTCTGGCCTGCCATGGAGCAACTGGTGGATACATCACACGACTACTGGCGCTCCAACGGACAGTTCAGCCCGAACATCACCATCCGCCTCGCCTCAGGGGGGTACATTGGTGGAGGCCTCTATCACAGCCAGACCATCGAAGGAGCCCTTGCAACACTCCCAGGGATCCGCGTGGTGTACCCAAGCTATGCCGACGATGCCGCAGGACTGCTGCGGACAAGCATCCGATCCAGGGGTGTGACCTTGTTCCTTGAGCCCAAGGCGCTCTACAATGCACCCAAGGTGGCTACACCCATCCCGCATGATTTTGAGGTACCGTTTGGCAAAGCAAAGGTAAGAAGGGAAGGTACGGATGTGAGCATCATTACTTATGGAAACACAACGCCAATGTGCATGGACATCGCGGAGAAAATGACAGAAAAAGATGTTTCCGTGGAAGTGGTCGACCTGCGGTCCCTGAGCCCGCTGGATTCTGAAGCCATCCTTGCTTCCGTTAAAAAAACCGGTAAAGCCCTTATTGTGCACGAAGACAAGGTTTTCAGCGGATTTGGCGGTGAGGTGGTGGCCCAGATCAACGAGGCTGCATTCGAATATCTCGACGGACCGGTGATGCGCGTGGGTTCTACGTTTACCCCCGTGGGCTTTAACAGGATTCTGGAAAAAGCCATCCTGCCTGATATGGACAGGATACAAACCGCCCTTGACAAACTGCTGAAATATTAGCAGCCATCCGGGTGCGTGCTGCATGCATGACGTTCTGCAAAACTAATCAATGCCTGCAATAAAAAAACCTGAAGGTTAAATGAATTGATAACGATTATACAATCTGATTCCTGAAATGAAAAAAACAGCAATTATTTACAGTTTCCATACCAAAAAAACCGGAAAGATCGCGGAAAAGATCAAGGAGGAATTCAATGATGAGGCCATCGAGATGGTGAATGCCGAAGAAATCACCGAAGAACAATTCCTCGCCTATGACCAGGCCATCCTGGGGGTACCAACGTGGTTCGATGGTGAACTTCCCAATTACTGGGACGAATTTGTTCCGGCACTGGAAGAGATGGATCTGAAAGGAAAAAAATATGCAATCTACGGCCTGGGAGACCAGAAAGGGTACCCGGAAAATTTCCAGGATGGTATCGGCCTGATGGCTGAAATTCTCGAAGAACAGGGTGCAGAGATTGTCGGGTTTACCAGTACGGAAGGGTATACCTATGAACGTTCCAGGGGAGTGCGTGGCAATGAATTCGTTGGACTGGCCATTGACTATGAAAACCAGGCATCGAAAAACAAAACAAGGATCACAGCCTGGGCAGCCGATCTGAAGGAAAAATTCGACTAGCATCAATCTCTTTATGCAAAATCTGGCAGGAGCTTCCCGCAATGTTCCTGCCATTTTTTTTTGCCGGAAGTGCTGCTTTCCCGGAACGCCAGCACATAAAAATTCATTTTTTAGCGGAAAAGTATTGCAAATTGTAAGGTTATTGTGCTATAAAACATAAATTTGCAAACGAATGATAAAAACTACTTAAAACATCAGAACATGAGTAAGGACCGCGTATATATTTTTGATACGACGTTGAGAGACGGTGAGCAAGTCCCCGGATGCCAGCTGAATACCATTGAAAAAATTGAAGTTGCCAAAATGCTCGAAGGCCTGGGTGTCGATGTGATCGAAGCCGGTTTTCCCATTTCCAGTCCCGGCGATTTCAATTCTGTAATCGAAATCTCGAAAGCTGTCACGGAACCAGTGGTTTGCGGACTTACCAGGGCCATCAAACGCGATATCGAAGTGGCTGCAGAAGCATTGAAGTATGCCAGGCGACCACGGATCCATACCGGGATCGGAACTTCCTATTACCATATTCATCACAAGCTGAACAGTACACCTGAAAAAATCATCGCAAGAGGCATCGACGCGGTGAAGTATGCCAAAACATTCGTGGAAGACGTCGAATTCTATGCAGAGGACGCCGGCCGGACCGACAACAAGTTCCTGGCCCTCGTGGTGGAAAAGATGATCGGGGCCGGTGCCACGGTCATCAACATTCCCGATACCACCGGCTATACCTTGCCCGAAGAATATGGGAAGAAGATTAAATACCTCATGGACCATGTCCCCAACATCGACAAAGCCATCCTTTCCACACACTGTCACAATGACCTTGGGATGGCCACTGCCAATACCATGTCGGGCGTGATCAATGGCGCCAGGCAGGTAGAAGTGACCATCAATGGCATAGGTGAACGTGCCGGCAATACCTCCCTGGAAGAGGTGGTGATGATCCTGAAAAGCCGGAAACACCTGAACCTGGAGACCAACATCAACCCCCGGAAGATTTATAATGCAAGCAGGCTTGTATCTACCCTCATGCGCATGCCGGTGCAGCCCAACAAAGCAATCGTCGGGAGAAATGCATTCGCCCATTCATCCGGCATCCACCAGGATGGCGTGCTCAAGAAGCGGGAAAACTACGAGATCATCAACCCGAAAACCGTCGGGATCAAGGAATCATCGTTCGTGCTCACAGCAAGAAGCGGCAGGGCAGCCCTCAAACACAGGCTGAAAGCCCTTGGCTATTCCTTTGAAAAAGATGCCATCGATTCACTCTACGAACAGTTTATTGCCGTGGCTGACGCCAAGAAAGAGGTGGATGACGATGACCTCAAAGCTTTGGTGGGCGCCAGTTCACGGGATATCAAACGCAACCTGCACCTGCACCGGCTCCAGGTGCTCTGCGGAAAAGGTTCTGTGCCGGTTGCCACCGTTACCATAGAGTGGGAAGGAACCATCCATTCTGCAACTGCCGAAGGGAACGGACCGGTCGACGCCGCCTTCAGTGCCGTAAAAATGATCATTAAAAAGAAGGTAAAACTGGAGGAATTCCTGATCCAGGCCATCCACAGGGGCAGCAACGACCTGGGCAAGGTGCACGTGCGGGTGGAATCCAAGGGACAGGTCTATTACGGTTTTTCTGCTTCCACGGATATCATCACCGCTTCTGTGGAAGCGTTCCTGGATGCCCTCAGTCAAACGGTGTAGAAATTACACTTTTTTAACACCTCCCTGTTAAACTCTTTGCTGCTTTCATTGTCTAACGACGGTGAAATGTGTTGTTGCATTGAATGAAATCAAACGAATGAAATTTAAAAATATATGGGCGCTGGCGCTTATCTCGCTGGCGGGTAGTTATTTATACGGACAAAGCGGGCCGAATCCCGGAGATCCCAATCCTGAATCAAAAGGACTGATCACCGGAACCGTAGTTGAAGAATTCTCCGAGGTGCCCATGGAATATACCAGCATTGCGGTGTACAGGACAGCAGATTCCTCCCTTGTGACCGGAACTGTTACCAATACAAATGGGCAATTCAGACTGGAAGATGTACCTTATGGAACATATTACGTCGAAATAAAATTTGTGGGCTATCAAAAATCGGTGCACAGCCCTGTGGTCGTATCGCGCAATAACCGCATTGTGGATCTGGGGGAAATGACGCTTTCAATCAGTTCAGAAACGCTCGCTGAGGTAGAGATCCTGGCAGACCAGCGCAGGGTGGAATATAAGATCGACAAAAAAGTGGTGAACGTGAGCGAGGACTTGAGTGCTGCGGGAGGTACCGCCGTTGATGTACTGGAAAACACACCCTCTGTGTCGGTGGATATCGAAGGCAATGTCTCCGTCAGGGGAAGCGGAAACTTCACTGTACTGATCAATGGAAAACCCACCGTGCTCGACGCTGCAGACGCATTGCGCCAGATACCGGCCAGTACCATCCGGAATATCGAGATCATCACCAACCCTTCGGTTAAATACGATCCGGATGGCAATGGGGGGATCATCAACGTGGTATTGAAGAAACAAAATGAAAAAGGAACTACCGGGATCGTGAATGCATCCGTGGGACTCAATAACAAATACAGGTTCGACGGACTTCTCAACAGGAGAACAGGTAAAATGAACTATTTCATAGGCGGCAGCTACAACGACAATGTGTATGAAGGATCGATGATCAGGGAACAAACCGAGTTCCTGGACAATGGAGTAGAGGAACACAACGATGCCACGGGAAATTTTGATTTCATCCGGGGAGGATACCAGTTGAAGGCCGGCATGGACTATGATGTTTCACCCAAAAGCAACCTGACCTTTGAAGCCAGTGGCGGACAATACACATTTGGCATGGACAGGTCCAGCACCACGCACGAATATACCGTTCCTGCCACAAATGATTTGTATTTCGTGAATACCAATGTTATGTCACGTAACAGCATTTATTTCAGCGGTAACCTGAATTACACCCAGACTTTCGACACTGCCGCACACAAGCTCGTGGCCATGGCCAATTTCTCAAGGAGCACAGGAGACGGAACGGATATGCTCGAATACCTCGAAGCAAATGAAAACTTCGAGCCATTCAAATCTGCGTTATCACAGAAAAACAGGAATGTGGAGACGGACAACGGTATGGAGTACCGGTTGCAGGTGGATTACACCAAACCCCTGGCCAACGGAAAGTTTGAAGCGGGCTACCAGGCACGTATCGACGACGAACTGGAAGATAATATTTTCCAGGTTTTCGATCCCGATACAGACCAGTGGAACGCTGTAGATGAAAACAGTAGTGAAATGAGCTTTTTTCGGAATATCCAGGGCGCATATGTGCAGGTTGCAGGTGAATTCAGGAAAATCCAGTACCAGGCAGGAATGCGGGGTGAATATACACACCGGTTGATCGAATACGAAAACTACAACACTGCTTACGAGATCAACAGATTCGATTATTATCCCACGCTGCACCTGGCACGACAATTTATAAACGATCACCAGGTGATGCTGAGCTACAGTAAGCGTGTCAACCGGCCGAGAAGCTATTTCCTCGACTCTGTGGCCAGTTATATCGATCCGCAAACCATCCGCATTGGTAACCCCGGTCTTGAACCTGAATACGTGAACTCTTTCGAGTTGGGCTACCAGAAAGGTTGGGACAAAAACTTGCTGGCATTTGAGGCATACTACAGGAATACCTCCAACCTGATTACCAGGGTGACGGATTATGACAGTGATGCAGGGATCTTCTACCAGCGGTTTACAAATATTAATGAAGACCATGTGGCCGGAAGTGAAGTCATGGCGAACTGGCAGTTTGCAAAATGGTTCAATCTGAATGCCAGCACAAATGTATACTATTACAGGATTATGGGCTACCTGAACGGTCAGGAGGTCGACAATTCGAATGTCAGCTGGAACGCCAATGCAAATACGACGTTCACAGTGACGCCAACCAGCAGGATCCAGGCCAACCTGGGATACCACGGTCCTACAGTAACCGCCCAGGGGTCCGCAGAAGGCATGTACTATATCAACCTGGCAGTACGGCAGGATTTCTTCAAACGCAAACTCTCAGCCACGCTACAGGTCAGGGATCTCATGGGCAGCATGAAACGGGAATTCACTGCATCCGGGAATGGATTCACCCAATATGTGCTGATGCAGCGTGAACCCCGCGTGGTGATGCTGACATTGAGCTACAGGATCAATAATTACCGGACAGAACAGCGCTCCGATCGCCAGGAAAGCGGCGGGGGCATGGACATGGATTCAGGCTTCTGATAATAATTCAGCATTCTTCTTACCCATTTCAGAAACTTATTTATCTAAAAATTGTTTGCTCTTAATAACAAGATGTTGAATAAGTTTCGTACATATCTCCCTGGCATGATCCTGCTGTTCTTCATGTCCCTGTCTCTGCAAGGACAGGGTAGGGTGACAATCAGCGGGTATGTGCGCGATGCAGGTACCGGGGAAGAACTCATTGGCGCCAATGTTACAGTGAAGGAAACCGGGACAGGCACCATCACCAACCAGTATGGGTTTTATTCCATCTCTCTGGAACCGGGCTTCTATACCCTGGTCTATTCCTATATCGGTTACAACACCATTTCGCATCCGCTGAATTTTATAGAGGATACTGAATTGAACGTCGAACTCAGCGAGTCAACCCAGGAACTGGAAGAGGTCACCGTTACCGCCAAGGCAGCCAATTCAAATATAACGAGCCTCGAAACCGGGGCAACAAAGCTACAGATCAAGGCCATACGGAAAATCCCTGCACTGCTGGGAGAGGTGGACGTGATCAAGGCGATCCAGCTGCTTCCCGGGGTGCAGGTGACCAGCGAGGGATCATCCGGATTCAGTGTAAGGGGAGGCAGTCCCGACCAGAACCTGATCCTGCTGGATGAGGCCACGGTGTACAATGCTTCTCACCTGCTTGGCTTCTTTTCTGTGTTCAATAATGACGCCATCAAGGATGTGAAACTATATAAAGGCGATATTCCTGCCAGTGCAGGCGGCCGCCTTTCATCCTTGCTTGATGTAAGGATGAAAGACGGCAATAACAAGGAATTCGCCGGCGCCGGTGGCATCGGGAACATCTCAAGCCGTCTGACGCTTGAAGGACCGCTGTTTTCGGGCAAGGGATCCTTCCTTGTATCAGGAAGAAGGACCTATGCCGACCTGTTTCTTGCCTTTGCGCGCGATACGGCCATTCGCGATAATTCGCTCTATTTTTACGACCTGAATGGAAAATTCAACTACACGCTGAATGAGAACAACCGGTTCTTTATTTCAGGATACCTCGGAGATGATGTGTTTTCCAATGATTTTGCTGGATTTTCCTTTGGTAACCGTACCCTCACCTTCAGATGGAACCACCTGTTCTCCAAGAAACTGTTCAGTAATTTCACCTTTGTGAGCACCAATTACCTCTATGAGCTGGGCACTCCGGAAGATGCTGCTCCCCGTTTCTCCTGGCTCTCAAATCTCACTGATTACGGGCTGAAAGCGGAGTTTACCTATTACCCGCTGCCTGATCATACATTCCGCTTCGGGGCCTCTTCCATCTACCATATCATCTCACCTGGTACCATCATCACAAAAACCTCTGATGAGAACCAGGATACAACCGCCTATGCTGCCGACCATGCCCTGGAAAGCGGTGCCTACCTCTCGGGTGAATCAAAACTCGGGAGCTGGTTGTCGGTCAGGTATGGGTTGCGCTATTCACGCTTCGACAACATCGGTGCTGCCACTGTATTCAATTATAATGACCATTACGACGTGATTGATTCAACAGTATACGAAAAAGGGGAGTTCTTTAATTCCTATCACGGACTGGAACCCAGGCTGGCGATGAATTTCAAAATCAATGAATCAAATTCCATCAAACTGAGTTATTCACGTACCATTCAGTACATGCAACTGGCCTCCAACAGCAGTGCTGGCACACCCCTGGATATCTGGTTTCCGGCATCGCCGAATATCATGCCGCAACTGTCGGACCAGGTCTCGGCAGGATATTTCAGGAATTTTCTCGATAACAAACTGGAAACATCCCTGGAGTTCTACTACAAGGAGATGGACCGGTCGATTGATTTTGCTGATCATGCGCAGCTCATACTGAACAGGTACCTGGAAGGAGAGATCAGGGCCGGCCGCGCCGTTTCCTATGGAGCCGAAGTGTTTGTCCGGTACACCGACCAGCGGTTTTCAGGATGGATCAGTTATACCTATTCAAAAACCACGCGGTATTTTGATGAAATCAATAACGGAATTCCCTATCCCGCACCTTACGACAAGCCACACGATCTGGCCCTGGTAGGAAGTTACGATATTTCGAAAAGGATCTCGGCATCTGCCACATGGATCTATTCCACAGGCTTGCCTTTTACATTGCCAACGGGCAGGTACAAGATCAATGGAAACATTATCCCACTCTATACGGGCAGGAACCAGTACCGGCTCGATGATTACCACCGGCTCGACCTGGCTGTCACCATCAGGGAAAAGGAACGGCCCCGGAAACCCTGGAGCGGAGAATGGAATTTCTCCGTATACAATGCCTATGCACGTAAAAATCCCTGGACACTCAATTTTGTGCAGGACAGTGAAGATCCGAACCGGACCTATGCGGAGATGACCTACCTGTTCTCCATCATTCCGGCAATCACCTATAATTTCAATTTCTGATGAGACTCCGATACCCAACAGGCATATTATCTCTTCTCATTTTGTTCAACCTCATGTTTTCGTGCACGGAAATTGTCGATATCGAACTGGATTCAACATATACACGACTGGTGGTCTATGGCACCATCACCACCGACTCGATCCGACACGAGGTGGAACTTACCACCACAACGGATTATTTTTTCAGCGAGGCACCACCGAAGGTTGACAATGCAACTGTAACTGTTTCATATGAGGGAACCACAATGACATTGCAAACAACGACTGAACGCCCGGGCACCTATTTTTTCCCGGAAGCACTGCGGGGAGAGCCAGGTGTGCAGTATGACCTGTTGATCGAAAATGTGGATGTTGATCAGGATGGCATCACCGAGACCTACAGCGCCTCCACGGTAATGCCCGGAATCCTGCCACCCGATTCCATCAGTGTGCAGAAATTCATCTCTCCTTTCTTTTCAGGATACCAGGTAGCCATCTGGTCCCCGGATCCGCCCGGGGTAAATTATTACAACTTCAAACTTTGGCGGAACAATGAATTGCTGAATAAAAGGCTGTCGGATTACACAGTACAGCCCGATGACCTGTTCCCGGACAACTATATTTCCGGACTGCCCATAGGTTTTCTGAATGATGATGAAGAAGATGAAGTGGTGGTGCCCGGAGATACAATTACCCTGGAAGTAAACAGCATCACGGAGGAATACTATAATTTCATTACCGAAGCGCAGAACGAAATTTTCGGGAACAATCCGCTCTTCAGCGGCCCGCCGGCAAACGTCTCAACCAATCTCGAAAACGGCGCAGTGGGAATTTTTACAGCATATTCCATCGAAAGGGTCAGTAAAATCATTCCTGTACCAGCATTTCCACAATAAAAAGGTGGTGTCTCAAAAGAAAAACTAAACCCCTGGGAATTGAAAATCTGAAAAGGCGCTCTTAGGTGGGTACCACTAAAAAGAGGCTGTCCCGATCTATTGAGACAGCCTCAGTGCATGTATTTATATTCCTGCTGTTAGTAAATGTCAATCTGGCTCTTGTTCCTGATGATCATCTCGGGACTTCCGTCATAGCTGGTAATCAGTCCTGTTGCCAGTATATGTTGTCCGAGGAAATACCGCTCCGGGCGCCAGTTGTACCTGCGGGCAATATGCCCCGGTATGACCATCGTGAACTCCTGGTATGGGAACTCACCCCCAAAGAAGAGCAGCAGATCGTCGCTGTCCCTATTGTGCCAGGTGGCATACACCCTGCCATACACCCTGGCTACTTCACCTACATTGTAACGGGTCTCAAAGGCTGAGATGGTCTGAATGTGGTAACCGATGTTGTATCTCCAGGTATACCCGGGATAAAGATCGACATAGTAACGGTGCATCCTGTTGGTCCAGACGATCTCCCTGTGCGCAGGATAGTACATCACCTTGTAATGGTTGTGGTAGGTCCTGGGATGCACGTGCACCTTCACCTTTTTCGAAGGATAGTAGTTGCGGTGGACCGCATGGCTGTTACTGTTATGGTTCCTGTTCACAACCACGTGCGGATTGCGATTCGCCTGGGTGGCACGTGGTTTGGGATCCAGGTGTGTTTTCCCTGCATTCACTGTGCGGTTCGGGGACCTGTAATCGCTTCTTGAATTGTGACGTGTTGTTGTGCTGACCTTGCGATTGCTGTTTTTTAGTCGTGAATTCTGGTGGCTTGCAGGCGCACCGGAACGGCGATCATTGTTCTCACGGTAGGCCTGTGACTTTTGATTGGTCGTCCTGGAGGTCACTTCCCTGTTAGGTTCCTGCCTTGAAGAACTGCTGCGTGTAGCAGTGCTTTTCTGCGCATTGCTCCTGGTATTGACCTGCCTGTCGGGTTCCTGGCGGGTGGAGGTACTGTGGACTGCATTGTTCTTCCGGGTATCGGACCTGCTGTTGAGTTGCTTCCCGCTGGCCTTGTTATTGCTTTTCACTGCCTGGCTGCGTTGTGCCCTGGAATTTGCTGCAGGAGCAGATTTGCGTTGTTCTTCTTTTTGCGGTGTTCCCCGCTGAGCTGATTGTGCACTGGCTGCCAGTGTACCGATTGTCATCGCCATCAGCATTATCGTTGTTTTAATTGTTGCTTTCATGACCAGAGGATTTATTGTTTCAAATTATTTGATGTATGTAAATCAAATCATGTGCCAAAAAATCTCCCAAAAAAAAGCCCCGGGAATTCCCGGGGCTTATAATTTGTGATACAGTCAGTTATCCTGCTTTCAGATCGCGTGGTTTTTTTCCGTCGCGCCAATGGGCTTCGATCTCTTCGAGTGAAACATTCTTCGTTTCCGGAATAAAGAAATATCCCCATACCAAACCAATCAATGCAATGGCGGCGAAAACCCAGAAAACGCTTCCCACGCATGTCGGGCACACTGAGGAAAGATCCGAACCTTCAGGAACAACAACATCTTTGGCATTTCCAAAGGCACTTGCCATCTTAAAGAATGTCCATACGACGAGGGTATTGAATCCCCAGTTGGAAAGGGAACCGATGGAAGAACCAAGGCCGCGCACCCTTGTCGGGAAGACCTCGGTGATGATCAGCCAGCCCAATGGGCCAAGACTGATAGCAAAGAAAGCAATGTATACCAGCATGGAGGTAACGAGGAACCATTTTGAAACTCCTTCAATCATGAACCCAAGACCCATGGAGATCAGTGCAATCGTAATGCCCGAAACCCCGATAAAAAACAACTTCCTTCTTCCCAGGCGGTCGATAACGAACAGGGATACGATGGTAAAGAGAACGTTGACAACGCCAACGATCACGGATGCTGCAATTGCTGCTTCATTTCCCTCAAACCCTGCAGCGAGGAAAATTTTCGGACTATAGTAAATAACGGTGTTGATCCCTACAAACTGCTGGAAAAACATGATCCCGACAGCAATGATAAGTGCATTGCGGAGCCAGGGCTTGAAAATCTCTCTCCATCCGGCCTGCATTTCCTCAAGCGCAATCTGTTGCTTCATTTCCGAGATGGATTTATCAATGAATTCGGGGAATTCAATTTTCGCCAGGATCCTGCGGCTCTCTTTTTCCCGGCCTTTGCTCATCAGCCAGCGAGGCGTATCCGGCAGAAAAAACATTCCCACGAACAGAATGATAGCAGGGAATACACCCACCCAAAGCATGGGTCTCCACGATTCAGGATTGCTGTTATCTGCCAATGCCCTGTCACTGAGATAGGCCGCCAGGATGCCGACAGTGATCAGCAACTGGAACATAGAAACCAACCTGCCACGGATCTTTGTGGGAGAGATCTCGGAAATATACAATGGCACAGCAAAAGAGGATACACCGATGGCAAGACCAAGGTAAAACCTTGAAATCATTAATTGGGTGACAGTTGGCGCGAATCCCGTCCAGATAGCTCCCGTGGCGAATACAAAAGCCGAGCCGAGAATGACTTTCCTGCGGCCAAGAAAATCTGTCAGCCTGCCTGTAACAAGCGCCCCGACCACTGCACCGATAAGACCAAGTGCTGTGACGTTTTCAACCTGGCTGTCGGTTAGTTCAAAATAATCCTGCAAAAATGGTATGGCACCGGAAATAACACCGGTATCAAATCCAAATAACAATCCGCCTAAAGCGGCAATGGATGCTATTACAATAACAAGTCCTTTGTTCTGTTTAACTTCCTGCTTTGCCATAATTTTTTAGAATTTTGGTTTAAAATTTTTGAATATACCAACTTCTGTTAAATGTCAGTGCAAAATGTTCATAATTTGAGTCCAAACAGGAAATAAAAAAAATCCTGCCTTACGCATAAGACAGGATTCCCTTATATAAATGGTAGTTTCAGGGTTAGTATGTATCGTTAAAACACTGTTTTTTCTTCACACTAACGGCAACAAATATAACAATTCAATTTAAACATCAAAGAAAAATGTTGTTAATTCTTCCATCTTTACCAGTGTTACCTGCTCAATAACAAAAGTATTCATCCAATAATCACCGCCTCGTATACATACAACTCCGCTTCCTTCCAGCTGTCCCTGTCCAGCCCGAGTTTGTTTTCAGCGCAGCATTCAAGGAACTCAACCGGTGAATAATTGTGCTTCACAGCCACCTGTGGCAGGAGCGTGGCACGCCGGTACCCATTAATCAGGTATATCCCATGCTTCCCGATTTCTATATCCTCAGGACCCCGGATGCGCTGGCGCCTGGACAATATCGAAATTTCAATCTGCATCCGGTCAATGTCCTTTATTGTCAGCGGTTTGAACCTGTGATCTTTTGTTGCTGCCTGGATGGCCATTTGCCAGACATTTTCAAACAGGGGCGCTGTTTCTGAAAAGGTTCCGATGCATCCCCTGAGCTTTCTGCCCACATAAACTGATACAAATGCACCCATCTGTTCCGACAGCAGTCCGTTGACCAGGAATGTTTCCGGAAGAGGATGCCGTTTGCCGGTCGACAGATGGTCATGTATTGCCCATTCGGCAATGCTCATCAGCGTATGTTCCTGATCCTTTGTAAATACCATGGGGTCATTCACTGTAAAACAGTATTGAAATATAATCCACCACTTCCCTGGAAGGGTACACCTCCCCGGAATGCCCACGGGCAAGAATGGAGGTGCAGTACTCCTTGCTGATCATTCCGGAATAGGCCATCAGCGTCATGATGGGTCCATACCCGCACACGGAGATGTTGTTACTGACCACGGTATCCTCGACGGCACTGGTGTCCCTTGTTTCCACCTGGTCCAGCACCATCTGGTCGTTCCGGGCTCCTTTATCGGGAGCAACAAAGTGGGAAAAATCACTGGAAGCAATGACCATGATATTGCGCTGATGCTGCCTTTGCGCACTGATCAGCCGCTCCGCGAGTTCTTCCGCCTGCTCACTTGTTTGTCGCTTCATACATACCGGCAGTATCCGGAAGTTATGGTTCTCAAAAAAATATTGCAGGTAGGGTATGATCACTTCTGCTGAATGTTCATGCCGGTGTGCACTGGCATCTGACGGATAGGAGAGGGAGGCTCCAAATGCATGATCGAGAGGTACTGTCCCTGCTGAATTCTTCCAGCCTTCGTGGGGATCAAGTGCGATTTCCGGACCGGTTCCCGTGTGGTTGGGATGAAGAATGACGAATGTTTCCGGCCATTCCTCCCTTTTACGCAGCAGCCTGAAAAACGGAATCGTCTGGTATCCACTGTACACATGTCCCGCATGGGGAACAACTGCGCCTATGGTACGGTGATAATCACCCTCATGGTCGGGGTATCTTGCCTTACCTTCCATTTCTGAAATCTGTTGAAAGATGGTATCTTTCCCATAGGGATAGAATCTGCCTTCTACTGATGCTTCTTTAATCATTGGTTACTGAATTTTCCGTGGACCTGTTGTTCACATTGTTGACATCTTCCGTACCGGATACCGGGAATGGTGACCATGTAATGGTTGCGGCCGATCAGGAGATTTCCACATGAAGGACAATAGGTGTTGGAGTCCATTGCAGTACCTGTATTTCCCGGGTATACGAACTCCAGGTATTCCCTTGCAATGGACACAAGTGCTTCCATTGTTTCCATTGATGTCGCAGGAAGCCGCATTTTGTAATGCGGAAAATACCTGGAAAGGTGCAAGACCTGGCTTTTACCAAATTTTTCGGCCAGGTACATGCTCATTTTTCTGAACAATTCCCGGTCATCATTCATGCCCGGAATTACAAGAAAGGTGACCTCCATGTGCTTTCCGGCCTGGTGAATCATCTCCATGGAACGGAGCACCGGGGCAAGCCTTGCCCCGGCAACCTTCCTGTAGAAAGCAGCGTCAAATGCCTTCAGGTCGATGTTGCAGGCTGAAATATAAGGAAGCAGGGCCCCGAGAGGTTCCGGCATGATATACCCGTTGGAAACCAGCACACATGCTCTCCCGGCTGCATGCATGGCCCTGGCTGTATCCAGCATGAATTCATAATTTACCACAGGCTCATTATACGTGAAGGCCACCAGGTCGGTGCCGGATGCAGCTGCCCTGTGCATGATATCCTCTGTAGAATAACTTTTGAGCGATGCGGGTGTGATCCCGATGCACTGGGAAATATCTTCATTCTGACAATGCCGGCAGTGCATGTTGCAGCCGATGGAGCCAAGCGAAAGAATGCTTTTACCCGGGTAGAAGTGGTACAGTGGTTTTTTTTCAACAGGGTCGGCCGCAATGGCCGACAAGCGTCCGTAAGTATCACTGATCAGTTTTTCATTTCTGAAGCTTCTGACCTTGCAGATTCCCTGTTTTCCTTCCTGAATAATACATTCATGGGGGCAAAGCGTGCATTTTGCCTTGTTCCCCGGGATCCCGATGTAGAAACTGGCTTCGTGCATACGCAGTAAGTTACAACATTTTTTAACGTATCCGGCCCAAACAATAAGTAAATCCTGGTTGTTTACATTTAAAACACGAAGCAGATGAGACAAGCAGGTGTAATCCTGTCACTGTTATTCTTTCTGACCGGAATGGTGGTGTGGGCAGAAAACTATAAGAGAGAAAATCAATACACAATGAATAATAACGAAGAACTGGCAACCTTTGCAGGTGGATGTTTCTGGTGTACAGAAGCGATCTTTGACCAGGTAAAGGGCGTAAAATCGGTAACGTCAGGTTATTCCGGCGGACATGTAATCAATCCGTCCTACCGGGAGGTGACCCAGGGCAGGACCGGTCATGCTGAGGCAATCCAGCTCACCTGCGATCCTGATGTGATCACCTATATCGAATTACTTGAAATATTTTTCAAAACCCATGATCCTACAACGCTGAACAGGCAGGGTGCAGATGTGGGGACACAGTACAGGTCTGCAATCTTTTACCATTCGGAGGCGCAGCGCAAAGCAGCTGAGGAGATCATCGATGCACTTGACAGGGAAGGCATCTGGAATAACCCGATCGTCACGGAAGTAACTGAATTCAGTAATTTTTACCCTGCGGAAGCATATCACCAGGAATATTTCGAAAACAACCCCAACCAGGGATATTGCCGGATCGTGATCCAGCCCAAAGTAGAAAAATTCAAAAAAGTATTTGAGGATAAACTGAAATGAGTTGGTGGGCAGGGCAATCAGTGCCAGGCAAAGAAGCGTGGCTCCTTATACCGGGAAACAAATCGTGAATACTGATCCTTTCCCGGGATCGCTTTCGACCTTAAGCGTTCCGCCATTCCTTTCGGTATAATCCTTTGATATCATCAGGCCCAGACCCGACCCGGTTTCTTTTGCAGTTCCTTCTGTGGATGTAATGAATCCGTTTGAGGAAAAGGATGCTTTCACTTCAGGGGAGATTCCCGTGCCATGGTCCTTTATGGCAATACAATGGTCCGTTCCGTCGATAAAGGTGCTGATAATGATCTCACGCCCGGGGAAACTGAATTTAATGGCATTGGCGATAAGGTTCCTGAGCACAGCCTTGATCATTTCACGGTCCACGTGCAACGTAAAATCTTCCCGGATATCGAAGGTCAGGATAAGATTCTTTTTTTCCACGGCACTCATCATGTGTTGGGTGCAGGTGTCTACCAACTCTTTCACAGAAGAATCTTCCTTTTTTACCTTTACCAGGTCCATCTGGGACCTTGCCCAGAGCAATAAATTTTCCAGGAGCGAGAGCGTCCGGAAAGCTCCCAGGCTGATTTGCTCGATATATTCCTTGCGGGTTTCATCATCAAGCTCATCATATTTCTCGCCGATCAGCTCCGCAAATCCACTCACCGCAGAAATGGGATTGCGCAGATCATGCGCAACGATGGAAAACAACTTGCTCTGCTCGTTGTTACGAACCTTTAGTTCGTTTTCAGATTCCTCAAGCCGGTTATTGATTTCCTCCAGGAGGATATTTTTCTGCTCAAGAAGTTGCTTTTGATGCCTGTTCCTGCGGTACCCGGTGATCAGGATAATGACCACGACAAATGTAAGAATGATGGTCAGCAATAAGATCAGGTTTAACCTTGCCTGTATTTCCTGGTCTTCCCGAAGTTTCAGCAGTTCATTGTCCCTGCTCCGCTGGTTGTAACTGAACAACATCTCATCGATCCTGCGTTGCGATTTCTCATCACGGATAACATTATTCACCGAGTCACGAAGGATATGGTACCTGTAGGCAGACTGGTAATCTTCCATATCGGCAAACAGATCCGATAATTCAAGATACACCTGTTCCTCGTAGGCAGACAGCTTCTTTTCCTTTGCCATCTCGAGCGCCCTGTCAAAACATGCCAGGCTGGAGTCGTACCGCTGTTCCAGGCGCAGGAAATACCCAAGGTTAATCAGTCCCGGTACCATGCCCATCTCATCCTGCTGCTGCGTTGAGAGCGCCAGTGCCTTCCGGCTGAATAACATGGCTGAATCCATTGATTGCAACTGGTCATATCCATTGGCAATGTTTCCATACACCAGCGCGAGCCTCCTCAGGTCATTGTCTTTTTTGAATCCTTCGGCGGCCATAAACAGATGCCGTAGGGATTCCCTGGTCTGGCCTTCCTCCATCAGCAACAGCCCCAGGTTGTTATATGTTTTCAGGGCAGGTTTATTGTGTCCTGCTTCTTCAAATATTTCAAGGGAAGTTGCAAAATATTTACGTGCCTTATCACTGTCACCGGCTTCATAGCTGACCCGCCCCAGGTTGTTGTAAGCCGTGCCAATTCCCCGCTGATGATCCACCTGCTCAAAAAAAGCAAGTCCCTGGAGGTAATGTTCGGTTGCGGGAACAAAATCACCCAGCCGGTAATAATTCGTGCCGAGTCTCATGGAAATCCAGCCCATCTCCTTGAAATCCAGGACCTGCCGGAAGAGTACCATTGCCTCGCGTGTAAATTCCATGGACCGCTCCACATCAAGGTCGCGGTACGCCTTGTACCCTTTATATTTCCTTATAAACGCGTCGATCCGTGCATTATAATCCTCAGCGATATGTTCTTCCAGCAGGGCAACATAATGCATCAGCGAATCGTCATCTTTCTGGAAATAATACTGGGCAATCGACAGATCGGCCATGGCCCGTTCCATACCAGTGGTGCCACCTCTCAACGCTAAAAGGGAATCGGGTGATTCCACGGGATCATTTTGTGCATATATAACCGGTGGCATCAGAAACAGTCCGGTAAGCAGGATGATCCTGAGGATTTTGAGCTGCATATTTTCGGTCTTCTTTATTCAAAAGTACAAATTTCTGAATATAAGCAGCCCATTATTTACCATGAATAATGGTTTTCTCGTGATAAAAGAAAAATATACACCCTCATTTAGCAAATATCAGATTTCAGGCCATATCCCATGATGGACTGGTCACCATGTCGTGCGCATATACCCGGTGCTGCAAACCTATCTATGAAATTTCGGATTTCAGGTCATATCCCATGATGGACTGGCCGCGACGAACATACAGGACGCCTTCATGGATAATCGGGTGCGAAAAATGTTCCCTGGAACCTTTGCTGATCCTATAGGAGCTTACTTCTTTCAGCTTACCATCGTTGTATGCAACAAGGTACATTTTCCCGTTCTGACTGTAGTAATAGATCATGCTGTCGGCAGCGATCACGACTCCCCGGCCGATCATGAGGGAATCTGCAATAATTCCGGTTTGTGCATGTATGGACCTGAGCTGGGGCTGTGCCGTGGCGCTGCCATAAATATGATCGCCAAGTTTCAAAATACCACCCATGTAGCTGTCAAAGCCCCTGTTGCGCCAAGCTTCTGAGATATTGCCGCCATCTTCGCTTAACACCAATTTCACGCCACAGTTGCCGTCGCCGGCTGCATACCAGATGGAACCGTTTTCATAGATCACCGTATTCGAATGTGTATCGCCGATGCCAGGTTTTCGCTCCTCGGCAGGGTAGTTGTCCTGTGCGTGTGTCCAGAGCAGTTCACCGCTGTCCACATCGAATGCCATCAGGTGGTAGGCGGTAAAGGTCAGCAGCAGTTCACGTCCCCCCGTTGCAGTGATCACGCGCGGGGGATGGTATCCTGAACGTTCTTTCATGCCTTCGGATGACCAGGTGGTTTCTCCGGTGAACCTGTTCAAAGCCAACACGTTATACTCGCTGCCGCCGGCAGTCCAGAACACCTTGTCTCCGTGCACCAAAGGCGATTCTGAATGTCCGAATCGTGGCAGGATTCCCTGGAAATCCTCCTGCAGATTCCGTGACCAGGTGATTTCCTGTTCGCGTATATCCACGCAATAAAGGTCACCATAACCGGTCCCCGTGTAGAGGTAAGGACCTGCAAGGGTAGGGGCGGAGCGGGATCCCGGGTAGGTGGTCACCCATTCCCTGCCAAGTTCGATACTCCATAACTGGTTACCTTCCAGGTCGTAACAATACAAAACAGCCATGCTGTCGGGGGCGCCGGTAACATACATGCGACCGTCGGTGATGACCGGGGAACCATAACCATCTCCAATGCTGTCGATATAAAAGATTTCTGCAGGACCATCGCCAGGCCATTGCCTGGACAGGTCTGTTTCTGATGCGAAAATACCTGTACGGTCGGGTCCCCGGAACTGTGCGTATAGATCAATGGGCTGTTTGCAGGCACTGCCAAAAATAACGGACAGTATAAGTAGAGTTGAAATGCGTGTCATGGGATGATGGTGTTTAACGAATGATGGTGTTGATTAACAAATAATGTGTGATGAAATTTTCCGATAAATATAGGTGATTTGATCAGATAATTCATTTTTTATCAGTCTGTGCAGCCTAAATGTCATTCAGTAACAGCCTGGCGTCTGCCAAATGTTCATTTGACGGGATTTTCAAAGACAGTCATTATACAGGGACATTAAAAAAAATATATATATCTTTGTATCTGGATATATAGATATGTAACATGGAATTCAAAGAACTTGAACTCAGCAATCAGCCAAAAGGTCTTAAAAAGCTCCTGAAATCAAGACACATCAGGAAAACTGTCTTATACATCGTACTGGGCGCTGTGGCCGGTGCAGTATTGTTTTACCTGACCGAGGGAATACACATGAACGAAATTACCTCAGGTGATTTTATTAACAGCATGTTGCTGGGTGGATTTTTCGGATTCTTCATTACCAACAGTCCATGCGCACGCGGACGCTGCTAAGCCATTTTTATACTCCATGCGCTCGCGGACGGTGCTAAGCCATCACCACGACGATGGTTCGGAACCACAAATCCTCTTAGCGTAAAGTGGTTACTATTGGGATTTTACTACAACTTTACCTGAACAGTGTTTCATTACAGCTTTTTATGCTTCAGCACATTACATCCAATTACAGTAATTCTGCTCATCGGCGGATATGTCCGGGATTTGTTTGTTGTGTCCTATAATTAATATTATGTTAAATAGAATGTAGTAAAGAAAAAGGGAAATATCCATCGATACCTCCCTTTCCTGATTTTATTCAGTCTTTACCTGATGCCGATCCGTATCAAAGATTTTGGAGCCGCTCATTGGTTCTGATGTAGCGCTCGTCTTCTCCACCATACAATTTATAGTAGATTCTCTTCAACAGGTCAAGCGATTCTTTTTTCAGGGTCATGTCATCCTCCGCGATATCATACGTCTTTTCGAGCTTTTCAATGGCCCTCTTGTAATAATCAACGCCTTTGTCATTGAGTTCCTTCCTGAAGTCAGGATTCTCTTCATAACTTTCCTGCTCGAAGTAATTTGCACCTACAGCATAATTCACATACCCGCTCTGGTACCAGACATTCGAATTGGCAGGATCATACATCAGCGAGGTATCATACAACGCAAGTGCCTGCTGAATCGTCTCCTCCTCAACATCATCCTCATTGGTAATCAGGAGTCCTTTCCAGTAATATGCAGCAGGACATTCGGGCTTCTGTTCAAGACGCTCTGCGATGAATTCGAGCCCTTCCTCGTTTTTGTCCATCAGGTAATAGGCCTGCGCAGCAAGGGTCACCAGGATTGAGCTGTCCGGATATTGTACCAGCCCTTCCTTCAGGTTCTCGATGGCTCCGATTGTGTCGCCGATGGCATAATAATCCCTGGTCATCTGGATATAGTTCGAGGAACCACCATCCCCCAGCTCAGCAAGCCTGTCGTAGTAATCAATGGTCTTGCGGTACATTCTTTCAGCCTCTTCTTCATTGCCCTGGCGCATCTGCCTTGCTCCAATCTCCCTGGCAACAATCCCGCAATAATTGATCATGAGCGTGTCGATAATACCTTCATAAACAGGGATTTCGTTGATTTCAAGGATGGATTCAAAGGCAAGCAATGCATCGTGGTACTCCTGGAGATAGTATTTGTTCTGACCCGAACGCTGGAACTGGAGCTTCAGTTCATCCAGATTGTCATTGATCTTCTCCTGGAGTTTCATTTCCTTGTCCGCATCCTCCAGTTCAATGGCCTTCTTATAACTTCTCAACGCTTCATGAAGAGGCTTTTCATGGATCGGATCATTCCTGGTCCAGCCGCGCAATCTTCCATCTTCCAAAATGTAATTAATGGTTTCATACTTGAGGATTTCCGTATTGTCCTCCTTCTGCTCAACTGAAATTGGTTCCCTGTAAAAAATCTTCAGCGTATTCTTGTCAATACCGATCTGAAGTTGTTCAAGTCCCAGGTTGTCAATGTCCTGGAACAATTCACCCCGCTTTATCCACGTTTTTTCCTTCAATCCCTTCTTTTCATGGGCAATCTGCTCATCACTCTTTTCAGCTTTTTTCTTCAAGGTGCTGTAATTCAACATAATAGGAACTGAGGCATCCTGTGCTGCCACATTTCCTGACATAAATGCAGCCAGAACTGCAAAGTAGATCAAACGTTTCATTTTATTGTGGTTTAATTTATTCAAAAATAAGAACTTTCATGTAATGTTCAAATACGGTGCCAATCTTTTATAATATGTTTAAGGACTACCGGGAACGAAGCATTTGCGCCGTTTACTCAACGTTATCACCTGTTGCCTCATTTCCTCCCTCCTGTTCTTCCGCGTCCCCTGTTCCTTCGTCAGTTGCACCAGGAGTTGTAACAGGCCCTTCAGGACCCGTTACTGCGCCCGAATCCACTATTGCATCAGGATCCTGTTCGTCACCGTTGTTGCTGGGTACCTGGGTCGCGGCCGCAATACCATCTCCTTCCCTGAGGTTGATCAGCCGGACACCCTGGGTATTTCTGCCCATTACCCTGACGCTCTTCACAGAGAGCCTGATGGCAATTCCTGCCGTGGTGATGATCATCAGGTCATCATCATCCGTTACGGCTTTGATCGCAACCAGGTATCCTGTTTTCTCAGTGATATTGATGGTCTTCACGCCTTTACCACCCCTGTTGGTCACACGGTATCCGTCCAGGTCGGAACGTTTTCCGTATCCTTTTTCAGAGACGACCATGATGTCCTGTTCATCCTTTTTCGCCACGATCATACCCACTACCTCATCTTTCGGGTCTGCAAGCGTAATTGCTTTCACCCCTGAAGCAGTACGTCCGATGGCGCGTGCCTGGGATTCGTGGAACCTGATGGCTTTACCCGAACGCACCGCGAGCATCATCTCCATATCACCGTCGGTGAGCCTGGCTTCCAGCAGGGTATCCCCTTCCCTCACATTGATGGCATTGATACCGTTGGTCCTGGGTCGCGAGTAAGCCTCGAGGCTGGTTTTCTTAATGATCCCCTTCTTGGTGGCCAGCACGATGAAGTTATTGTTGATGTATTCCTCATCCTTGAGATCCCCGACCCTGAGGTAGGTCCTTACATTATCGTCGGACTCAATATTAATCAGGTTCTGGATCGCCCGTCCCTTGGAACTGCGCGTTCCTTCAGGAATCTCGTATACTTTCAGCCAGAAACAACGTCCTTTTTCGGTAAAGAACAGGATCGTATTGTGCATGCTGGCAGAGAACATACTCACAATCACATCCTCGTCGCGCGTGGTACTTCCCTTCGCTCCCACGCCTCCCCTGTTCTGGGTGCGGAATTCATAGAGCGGTGTGCGCTTGATGTATCCCAGCTTGGAGATGGTAATCACCATTTCCTCATCTGCATAGAAATCTTCCGGGTTGAATTCTCCTTCATCCGGAACGATCTCGGTTTTCCTTGCATCACCGTATTTCTCCTTGATCTCCATCAGTTCTTCCTTGATTACCTGCATCCGGAGGCCTTCATCTGCCAGCAATTTCTGGTAATAGGCAATCATCTCCATCAGCTCGTCGTATTCGGCCTGCAGCTTTGCCCGCTCGAGTCCGACAAGGCGTTGCAGACGCATATCGAGGATGGCCTTTGCCTGTAATTCTGAAAAGCTGAATTTCTCCATCAGCCCTTCCTTCGCTTCCTCGGGGGTCTGCGATGCACGAATCAGCGCGATCACTTCATCGATGTGGTCCAGTGCCTTGAGCAAACCCTGGAGGATGTGTGCCCGCTTTTCCGCCTGGTCAAGTTCATATTTGGTTCGCCTGACCACCACTTCATGACGGTGGTTGACAAAATGCTGGATCAGCTGTTTCAGGTTCAGTGTACGTGGCCTGCCATGTACCAGGGCAATGCTGTTCACATTGAAGGAGGTCTGCAGTGATGTATACTTGAGCAGGTTATTCAACACAACGTTGGCGCTGGCCTCCCTTTTGAGGATGATCACGATACGCATACCGCTGCGGTCCGATTCGTCGTTGATGTAGGAGATTCCCTCGATCTTCTTCTCATTAATCAGGTCCGCAGTTTTCTTGATCATATCGGCCTTGTTGACCAGGTACGGGATCTCGGTAATAATAATCTTCTCTCTCCCCGATTCCGTTACCTCGATCTCCGATTTTGCACGGATTACAATCCGTCCCCTGCCGGTCTCATAGGCATCTACCACGCCCTGGTAACCATAGATCATCCCGCCGGTCGGGAAATCCGGCGCCTTGATGATATTGATCAGCTCGGGAATCTCGATTTCTTTGTTGTCGATATATGCTGCAATGGCATCCACCGTGTCAGAAATATTATGCGGCGCCATATTGGTAGCCATCCCCACTGCGATCCCCGAAGTACCGTTCACCAGCAACAACGGAATCCTGGTGGGAAGTACACTGGGTTCTTCAAGTGTATCGTCAAAATTCAACTGAAAATCAACCGTATCCTTGTCCAGGTCAATCATCGTATCCTCGGCGATCTTGCGCAGCCTGGCCTCGGTATATCGCATGGCTGCCGGACTGTCGCCATCCACCGATCCGAAGTTTCCCTGTCCGTCCACCAGCGGATACCGAAGCGACCACGTCTGCGCCATACGCACCATGGTATCGTATACCGAACTGTCACCGTGTGGATGGTATTTACCCAACACTTCACCAACAATCCTTGCCGATTTCTTGTACGACCTGTTGGAAAGCACACCCAACTCACGCATGCCAAACAACACCCTCCTGTGTACCGGTTTCAGACCGTCACGCACATCAGGCAATGCCCTGGAAACAATTACCGACATCGAGTAATCGATGTAGGCCGATTTCATTTCCTCCTCAATGTTAATTCTTTGAATTTTTTCTCCTTCAGCCATCTATATTAACTTATTATTAATCAAGTATTTACTACTCTTTTTTTACCTTTTGTAAATCAACTTACGAAAATAACGAATTATATGCTATTTTTAGCATTTACAGGTCGGAATTATCAACATTGAACTGTTTATAATTGTTGTTTGTTGTATTGCTATATTTGTACCTTTGTAATGATTAAATTTTTGTAAATTAAGTGGGAGAAAATAATATATGGATGCACAGTTTTCACAACGGGTAAAAGATGTTTTGAGTTACAGCAAGGAAGAGGCTGTGAGGCTTGGCAACTCGCACATCAGTGTTGAACATTTGTTCCTGGGATTGTTGCGTGAAGGTGAGGGAAAAGCCATCGAGACGCTGATCGTCCTGGGTTGCGAATTATATGATATGCGGATGGAAGTGGAGAAGGCGATCAGGAATCCCTCCCCCGCCCCGGTTGCCGATCCCGAAAGTCTTCCCCTGCTAAAGAGCGCAGAACGTATACTGAAACTGGTCTACCTGGAGGCAAGGGCCATGCGGGACAAGACGATACATACTTCTCACCTGCTGCTGGCTATTCTCAAGGATGAGAATAACCATGCCAGCAGGTACATGAAGGAACAGGGAATCACATACAACCTCGTAAAACAGGAACTGGAACACGTGGCTCCCGAAAACAAGGCCGATTTTCCGGGTGACGAAGACGACGAGCCAAAAGGACCATTCAGCGGCGGACCTGCAGGTGGCGGACGTGGCAGTGCAGGCGGACAGCAGAAGCCATCTTCTGACACACCTGTGCTTGACAATTTCGGAATTGACCTCACCAAGGCGGCAGAAGAGGACCGGCTGGATCCGATCGTCGGACGGAAAACGGAAATCGAACGCCTGGCGCAAATCCTTTCAAGAAGGAAAAAGAACAATCCCATCCTGATCGGTGAGCCGGGTGTGGGTAAATCAGCCATCGCCGAAGGACTGGCACTGCGTATTACGCAGCGAAAGGTCTCCAGGGTGCTGTTCGATAAGCGGGTGGTTACACTTGACCTCGCTTCCATCGTGGCCGGAACCAAGTACCGCGGACAGTTCGAGGAGCGTATGAAAGCCATCCTCAATGAACTGAACAAGAATCCAAATATCATCCTGTTTATCGATGAGATCCATACAATCGTCGGAGCAGGCGGGGCCACAGGGTCCCTGGATGCCGCCAACATGCTGAAACCTGCACTCGCCCGGGGCGAAATCCAATGTATAGGTGCCACCACACTCGATGAGTACCGCCAACATATCGAAAAAGACGGGGCACTCGAGCGCCGTTTCCAGAAGGTGCTCATAGAACCTACTTCCGTAGAGGAAACCATCGATATCCTGAACAATATCAAGGAACGCTACGAGGATCACCACAATGTATTCTATACCAGCGAAGCCATCCAGGCCTGCGTGAAGCTGACACAGCGCTATATCAGCGACCGTCACCTGCCCGACAAAGCCATTGATGCGCTGGATGAAGCGGGTTCCAGGGTCCATATTTCCAATATTGTCGTGCCCGAAAGAGTGGTGCAGCTTGAAGAGGAAATGGAACGTACCAAGCAGGAAAAGATCCAGGCAGTGAAAAATCAGAATTTTGAGAAGGCCGCCAGCTTCCGCGACCGCGAAAAGGAACTGCTCGAACTGCTGGATTCCGAAAAACGTAAATGGGAAAAGGAACTGGCAATGAACCGCGAAACCGTGGACGAGGAGAAAGTGGCCGAGGTGGTTGCCATGATGACCGGCGTGCCGGTGCAACGAATTGCCCAGGCAGAGGGAACCAAACTCCTCCACATGGCCGACGATATGCGCGGTGGTGTAATCGGTCAGGACGAGGCAATCGATAAAGTGGTGAAATCCATTCAGCGAAACCGCGCCGGACTGAAGGATCCCAACAAACCTATCGGAACGTTCGTGTTTCTCGGACCAACTGGTGTAGGTAAAACACAACTTGCAAAAATCCTGGCCAAATACCTGTTTGACTCGATCGACAACCTGATCCGTCTCGACATGAGCGAGTACATGGAAAAATTCTCCGTGTCACGACTGATGGGCGCACCTCCGGGATATGTCGGGTACGAGGAAGGCGGACAGCTGACCGAAAAGGTACGCAGGAAACCATATGCCGTGGTGCTGCTCGACGAGATTGAGAAGGCCCACCCGGATGTATTCAACATCCTGCTGCAGGTGCTGGACGAAGGACACCTGACCGACGGACTCGGACGAAAGGTCGATTTCAGGAATACCATCGTAATCATGACATCCAATATCGGTTCCCGGGAACTGAAAGATTTCGGACAGGGTGTTGGATTTGCCACCAAAGCAAGACAAAGTACCGCTAACGAGCATACGAAAAGTGTGATACAGAAGGCGCTCAAACGCGCGTTTGCACCGGAGTTCCTGAACAGGATCGACGACGTGGTGCTTTTCAATACCCTTACCCGTGAGGATATCCACAAAATTATCGATATCGAACTGAAGGGACTGTACGAGCGTGTGAACTCACTCGGTTACGAGATCAGCCTGTCTGATGATGCAAAGGATTTCGTGCTCGAAAAAGGATACGACATCCAGTTCGGTGCACGTCCGCTGAAAAGAGCCATACAAAAATACCTGGAAGATCCGATGGCAGAGTCAATCATCAAATCATCCCTCGTAGAAGGAGACAAGCTGGTGGTGGATTTCGACAAGGAAAATGAAAAGGTTACTGTTGAAATCGTCCGCACCGGTGAACTGCCTGAAGCCAAAAAAGAGCTGCCTGCATCACCAGGCAATGCAAAACCAGGTAAACAGGAGGATGCAACCGGTAAGGGTAAAGACGAAGAACAAGAGAAGAAATAAATTGAACCGAGAAAAATTGTTACCTCGAACAGTGGGACGGTCCAAAGACGGTTCCACTGTTTCTTTTTAAACGACCACATCCCCAAACAGATCGAACTCCCCGGCGTCGTTAATCCTGACGTTAACAAAAGTACCTGGTTCCAACGGTACATGTTTACTCACCAGCACCTCGTTGTCCACCTCGGGAGAATCAAATTCCGTCCTACCGGTATAATATTCAGCCTCTTCTGCATCGATCAGCACACGAAAGGTTTTCCCCACTTTCGCTGTATTGATCTCCAGTGAGATTTCCTGCTGCAGTTCCATGATACGTGATGCACGCTCCTGCTTTACTTTTTCGGGGATGTCATCCTGCAACGCAGCTGCCGGGGTATCCTCCTCGTGTGAATAGGGAAAAACCCCCAGCCTTTCAAAACGGAACGCCTTCACGAAATCATAGAGTTCCATGAATTCTTCCCCGGTCTCACCGGGGTATCCCACCAGCACCGTAGTTCTTATGGCAACACCGGGAACCCGCTGCCGCAGTGCACACAACAGTTTTTCGAGTTTCCTGCGGTCATGACCCCGGTTCATGGAACGAAGGATCCTGTCATTGATATGCTGAATGGGAATGTCCAGATAGTTACAAATGTTTGGCGTGGAAGCCATCAGGTCGATTACCTCCTCCGGGAAACCGGTGGGATAGGCATAATGCAGCCGGATCCATTCGGCGCCCTCCAGCGAAGCAAGTTTCTTCAACAGCTGCGGAAGATCCCTCCTGCCGGTCAGGTCGACCCCATAATTCGTAAGGTCCTGCGCAATCAGGATCAACTCACGTGCACCCCTGCTGATCAGGTGCCCTGCCTCTTCGGCCAGGTCTTTTATACTGCGTGACCGCTGGTCGCCGCGTATCCCGGGAATGGCACAGAACGCACACCTGCGGTTGCATCCCTCCGAAATCTTTAAAAAAGCGTAGTGACCGGGTGTGGTGGTAATGCGGTCATTGGCAAGCTGCGGGTAATAATCTGCTCCCACTGCCTTCACGATTGCAGCATGGTCCCATACCCCGAAAAAGCCGTCCACCTCGGGAATCTCCTGCTCCAGGTCGGCGCGGTACCGTTCGCTCAGGCAACCCATTACCAGTACTTTTTTCACCGATCCCTGCTTTTTCAGGTCCACATACTGAAGAATGGTTGCAATGGATTCCTCCTTGGCATCCAGTATGAAACCACACGTGTTCAGGATCACCACATCGGATTTGAGTCCTGTGGCGTCATGAAACACCTTGTGCCCGCTTGCGTCGAACTGGCGCAGCAGGTATTCCGAATCGACAAGATTCTTTGAACAACCCAGGGTAATGATATTGATTTTCACGCGAATCTGCTTATGATGAATAGGTTACGGCATACAGTGACCGGTTGGAAAAGAGGGAGTCCGGAAACACGGCAACGGCGCACCGCAAATGCACCAGGGCCAGGATTCAGGCACCAAATAACGTCTCGACAAAAGCTTCCCGGTTGAAGACCTGCAGATCTTCCATTTTTTCGCCGATCCCGATATACCTGACCGGTATTTTGAACTGGTCGGAGATGCCGATGACCACACCGCCTTTGGCTGTGCCGTCGAGCTTGGTAAGCGCCAGCGCATTCACTTCCGTGGCAGCAGTGAACTGGCGTGCCTGCTCGAATGCATTCTGACCCGTCGAGCCGTCAAGCACCAGCAGGATCTCATGGGGCGCATCGGGTATCACTTTCTGCATCACCCGCTTGATCTTGGTGAGCTCGTTCATCAGGTTGGCCTTGTTATGCAACCTTCCTGCAGTGTCAATGATCACTACATCTGCATGCTTCGAAACTGCCGAAGCCACTGTGTCGTAGGCAACCGAAGCAGGGTCGGAACCCATCTTCTGTTTGACCAGCTCCACCTCCACGCGCTCAGCCCAGATGCTGATCTGTTCCACTGCAGCTGCCCTGAAGGTGTCTGCAGCACCCAGTATCACTTTCTTCCCTGCTTTTTTAAAATGGTAGGCCAGTTTACCAATGGTGGTGGTCTTCCCCACCCCGTTCACGCCAACCACCATGATCACATAGGGCTGGACGGGGAGTGATGCACTGAAATCAGCAATGTTTTCCTGGTTGTTCTCAGCCAGCAAATCAACAATCTCCTCTCTGAGAATAACATTCAGTTCATTGATATTGAGATATTTATCTTTAGACACCCGCTCCTCGATCCGTTCTATGATGCGCAATGTGGTATCCACGCCCACATCAGAAGTGATGAGCGCCTCCTCCAGGTTGTCCAGTACCTCGTCGTCTACCTTTGATTTTCCAACGACCGCCCTGGATAGTTTCCTGAAAACATTCTCGCGGGTTTTTTCCAACCCCTTGTCCAGGTTCTTTTTCTTATCCGGTGAAAAAATTCCCATAGTTTCGATAAATACAGGTGATAAATATAAAAAAAGCTTTCCCGTTAAAGAAAGCTTTCAGTATGCTAATGGTATTTGCTTTGGATTTTACTGGGCGAAAAAATCTTTCACATGGTCGTTGTGTACCACCTGTTCGTCAAACATGTAGGAACCGGTCTTGGGTGACTTGACCATCTTAATACATTTGGTGAAGACCCTTCCTTCTCCTTTCTGTAATGATGCAACTACTTTCTTTGCCATAATTCAAATTTTTTACTTGATCTCTCTGTGAACGGTTACTTTTTTGAGGATCGGGTTATACTTTTTCTGCTCCATCCTGTCGGGAGTATTCTTCCTGTTCTTGGTAGTGATATAACGGGATGTTCCGGGCATACCACTGTCTTTGTGCTCTGTGCACTCAAGAATTACCTGGACCCTGTTCCCTTTACCTTTCTTAGCCATTTTTCAAAAATATTTTATTAATACGTTGCGATGTAGCCTTTTTCCTTTGCTTCATCCAGACACGCTTTCAATCCTTTCTTACTGATCTTCCTGATTCCCTGTGCGGATACCCTCAGGGTGATCGTGCGATCTTCCTCTGCCAGGTAGAATTTCTTATCAAATAAGTTCGGATAGAACTTGCGTCTTGTCCTTTTCTTTGAGTGGGAAACATTGTTCCCGGCTACTACTTTCTTTCCTGTGATCTGACAAACTCTAGCCATTGTTATAATAGATTTCTTTACATTTTCACTAGCGAGGCGCAAAGTACGTCATTTTATTTCAGAAATTCAAACTTTTGAATCAAAAATAATTGTAGTTATTAACATTGATATGAACAGGGTAAAATTCTGAATACGTTGATCATAAGGTTGCTTCGTCGTGTCCCTGATCTTCCGGCCTTGTCTGCTTCTATCTGGACAAAACCAGGACTTGAACAGGTTACCCTTCCAGTTTATTGTGCAAGAGCTTGTAGAGCAACCCGATCGCCATGATGCTCGACTGTTCGATGACCAGTTCGCGATGGCCCCCGAAACGGAACTCCCGGCTATGGACCCTGTTGCCCGATGCCACTGCAATCCAGACAAGTCCCACCGGTTTCTCCTCCGTACCGCCATCCGGACCCGCAATTCCCGAGGTGGCCATGGAAGCGTCGCTTCCCAGCAGTTGCATGGCGCCTTTGGCCATGGCTTCCACCACCTCCCTGCTTACGGCCCCGTATTGTTCGATGAGGTCCGCGTCAACGCCCAGGGGGGCAGTCTTGACTTCGTTGCTGTATGCGACAAGTGTCCCTTTGAAATAGGCGGAACTGCCCGGCACACTTGTCAGGAGCCGCGCAATATTTCCACCGGTGCAGCTTTCTGCTGTGGAGACTGTCAGGCCTTTCTCCCTGAGCACATCCCCTATGACCTGCTCAATGGGCTGGTCGTCGTATCCGAAAATATGGTCCCCTATCTTCTCTTTCAGCAACGCGGTCTGCCGATCCAGGTGTTCATTTGCCTTTTCTGCACACTCTCCTCTGACAGTCAGCCTGAGCCGTACAATTCCGGGTCGTGGCAGGTACGCCAGCTTCATGCATGCAGGCAGTTTGTTTTCCCATTCGCTGATCATCTCGGCAAGGTAGGATTCCGGTACTGCGTAGGTCATAATGGTCCTGTGCACCAGCGTTGGAATTTCCAGGCGCGATTTCAATGCAGGGATCACCTGGTCCGTAACCATGGGCTTCATCTCATAGGGTACGCCGGGCATGGAAACCACGATGGTTCTGTCCCTTTCAAACCACATCCCGGGTGCCGTGCCATGATCGTTGGGCAGGGCCCTGCACACATCAGGTACTTCAGCCTGCCTGCGGTTGGAATCAATCATGGAACGTCCGCGCTTGTTGAAGAATTCCGTGATGGTTGCCAGCACCTCTTCATCCACCACCAGCTTTCCCCCGAAATAATCGTTGAGTGTCTGCTTGGTAAGATCATCCTTCGTGGGACCCAGACCGCCTGTCATCAGTACCAGGTCTGTTCTGCCCAGCAGCCGGTCGAGCGTGTCCGTGATATGCTCCGGTGTATCCGAAATACTCACCATCTCCTGCACATGCATGCCCAGGAGGGTCATTTTTTTTGCGATCCATACCGCGTTGGTATCGGTGATCTGACCGATCAGTATCTCATCGCCGATGGTTACTATTGAAACAGTCATTTTTGAACGTTTATCTTCAACCGCATCCGCCAGCATCATCATTCAAAGTTCAAAAGAACTGATTTCCAGGTCAGGATACGATATATATATTTATCTAACTATTTTAATATATTTTCATATATATATTTCTTTTTCCAGGTGAAACAACCTGCTGTCATTCCTGCCCTGCCCTTTCCTGCAACTTCCTGATCCGCTGCAGCAGCGGTGGATGGGAGTAATGAAAAAAGACGTACAGCGGATGCGGGGTAAGGTTGCTGAGGCTGTTCCTGCTGAGTTTCTTCAATCCGCTGACCAGGGGGCCGGCAGCGTAATGTTCCGCAGCGTAGGCATCTGCCTGGTATTCATTCCTCCGGGAGAACATCCCCGTAAAGATCCCCAGCAGCATCGACAGCGGCGCATAGAGGATCGTAAAGGCGATCAGACCGATATGGAACGAAGCGGTCTCCCCTCCCAGTGCCTGCGACAGTTCCGGGACCGCCACAAACAAAGAAAACAGGTAGAGCATGATCCCCGTCTGAATGATTCCCAGGAACATTCCCGACAGGCTGTGTTTTTTCTTGTAATGACCAATCTCATGTGCCAGCACTGCGACGATCTCATCGGTTTCCAGGTCATTGATCAGTGTATCGTACAGCACGATCCGTTTTTTTGGTCCCAGCCCGGTGAAATAGGCATTGGCCTTGCTGGAACGCCTGGAACCGTCGATTACGTATATATTTTTCAGGTTGTACCCGACCTTGCCGGCAAACGCCTCGATCGCATTCCGCAGTTCTCCTTCCTCCAGCGGGGTCTGTTTGTTGAACAGCGGCACGATCAGGTTGGAATAAAACATGTTCATCACCAGCGAGAACAGGGTAATCACTCCCCAGGCCAGTAGCCAGAAATATGGTCCGGTTGCCTGGTAAAGCCATGTGATCAGCAACAGGATCCCGCCCCCGAGGATGATCGCCAGCAGCCAACCCTTGAGTTTGTCGAGCACAAATGTTTTGGGCGTGGTCTTGTTGAACCCATATTTTTCCTCTATCCTGAAAGTGTCGTACCATTCAAACGGAATGCCCAGGAGATCGGAGATGATCCCCAGGATCCCGAAAAACAGCAGGACCAACACATAATACGATTCGGTCCGTGCATCCAGGTACCGGTCCAGCCACCCGAAGATCCCCAGCAGGATGGCTGCCACCATGATCACGAGGCTGAAGGAATTGGTAATGAAGGAAAATCGTGTATTTTCCTGTTTGTACAACTGGCTTTTGCGGTATTTTTCCTGGTCGTAGACATCCGCCAGTTCCTCCGGCAACACCGGCACGGAATGTCGCAGATTCTTCAGATCCAGCCAGCGTTCCAGTAAAAATGTTCCGATCAGTATAAAGAGAAAGATCCCCTGCACAGCAACTACACTCATAATGATTCAATTGAACCACAAAAGTATCATTTTCTCCGGGTTTACAAGCAAATCGAAAGATGATTGAACGGCCTGCCGTTACATTTTGACAACCAGTGTCACCTTACCTGCTTCAGCAGCACCTGCTTGTTGTACAGCCGTTTTTCGAGCACTTTGCTGTAGGCTTCGGTAGTTTCATTGTCCCAGAGTTTTTCGGCGCGGTTGATGTAGTTGGAGGCGGTGACAATGTCGTCCAGCAACTCGTAATGGACCGCCAGGTTGTGACAGGCACGTGCAGCGATTTTGTTGTCTTCATGACGAATAAGCGGTACCCACACTCCAGCCGCCTCGTCCCATGCACCCTGATCGGTAAGTTCTGCAGCAGCCTTCAGTTCCGGACTTCCACCCCGGAAGATCACACGCGATACTACCTCCCATTTCGGAATATGACGCAGGCCGTAGCGGAAACCCATCTCCTGGCTGCCATCCCTGAGCACATCCGCGGGATTTAAATAACCAGAGGAAGGCATCGATTGCCGGTTCATGTAAAACAGGGTGTCCTGCTGCAGGTATTCGTCCACAGGCGATTCCCTGTCTTTTGCGTATATCCTCCACAAAACATTCATTTTCAGCCTGAATTCCTCGATGTAATCCCCGACCATGAAATCAAATGAAGGGTACGATCTGACCATGTCAATGTAATAATACTCAAGTACCACCAATGCATCCACATCAGTGCCCGCATTGCGAAAGATCCGTTGCCGTGAAAAAGCATCCAGCAGGGAAGCCTTGTTGATGGTATCTGTCCGGCGGGAATTGTACAATGGAATCTCTTTCAGGTAGGTCAGCTCCGTAAGCTGCCGGCCCTCGTTAAACCCCCTGCGCAGGTTATTGCATATCGTGCTGTCGACGATCCGCAAAGCGATAGGATCAAGTCCCGACTGGTTGATCTCGGAAAAGGAATGGATTGACAAAGGCGCCCTGTTGAGATAACCGACTTTACTTACATTTTCAGGGTAGGTAATCTCTGCCGGTTCAAGGACCTCAAATGAAACAAAGCTCCGGGAACCCGCACACCCTGCCAGGAGCATTGCCAGGGTAACAATCATCAATATTTTTCCCTTCTCAACACGCTGCATGATCGCAATAATAAGGTAAAAATTCGAAATCTCCAATGTATAGCGCTGCAAGGGAGGAACTGTTTTCTGCCGTATGAAATTTGCGATCAGGTCATCCCGCCGCAGACGGAAATGGTTTGTCCGGTAACATAAGATGACAATTCTGAAGCCAGGAAAACGCATACATTGGCGACATCTTCCGGCACCCCTCCCCTTCGCAGCGGAATGGTCTTCACCCATTGTTCCTTGACATCCTCTGAGAGCTTGCCTGTCATGTCAGTGACAATGAATCCCGGGGCAACGGCATTGCACCTTATATTCCTGGATCCCAATTCTTTGGCGACTGATTTAGTAAAACCGATGATCCCTGCCTTGGAAGCTGCATAGTTGGACTGCCCGGCATTGCCGTTCACGCCCACCACGGAGCTCATGTTGATGATGGATCCGGTCCTTGCTTTCAACATATATTTCTGTACCGCCTTGGTGAAGTTAAATACTGATTTGAGGTTGACCTTGATCACCAGGTCCCACATCTCCTCTTCCATGCGCATCAGCAGTGTATCCCTTGTGATACCTGCGTTGTTGACCAGGATGTCGATCTTGCCGAAATCTGATGCAATCGCATCCGCCGCCTCCTGTGCCGCTGCAAAATCGCTGGCATCACTGGCATACCCCTTGCACTTCACGCCAAGGGCTGTCAGTTCCTTTTCCAGGGACGCCATGTTCTCATCACGTGTGAGGTCGGTGAAAGCCACATCAGCACCCTCAACGGCATAAGCTTCGGCAATTTTTCTGCCAATGCCTCTTGCAGCACCTGTGACCAGTGCCACTTTTCCTTTTAATAATTCCATCGTATTACGGTTTTTGTTTGGTATTACAAATAAATGCAAAAATCACGACATACGGAATGATTGCTTCATTTTAGCGCCTCCATCTCCTGCTGAAGCATTCCGCATACCTCCGTTGCCCTGCCTTTCAAAAACAGGTCTGTCACCGAATCTGTGAAGAAAGTCGCTTCTGTATTGATCTCAATAATGGTGGCCCCGGCGCCCTTTGCTACTTTCGGGATCATGCTGGCCGGCATCACTTCCCCCGTGGTTCCGATCAATACCATCACATCTGATTTTTCCGCTTCGGCCATTGACCGCACGGCGGCCTCTTTCGGGATCGGCTCTCCGAAAAAGATAAAATCAGGTTTCATCAGTGCCCCTTCATTGCTGCACCGCGGAACTTCGCTGGTAGCCAGGGGTTCTTCCACTTTCCGCCTTTCACCACAGTAGGTGCAGACCAGGTATTGTGAATTGCCATGATATTCGATCACATCCCTGCTTCCTGCATCCTGGTGCAGGTTGTCGATATTTTGTGTGATGAGTGCCTTCAGGAGTCCCTCCTGCTGCAGTCGAGCCAGGAAAAAGTGAGCTTTGTTGGGTTTTGCCCTGGCGAAAAACTGGTAGAAAATCTCGTTGATCACCGGCCAGGTCTCGTCGGGCCAGGACATGTAACGGTCAATATCCAGCACCCCGGGATCATAGCGGCTCCAGATGCCATCTGCTCCCCTGAACGGAGGAATCCCGCTCTCCACTGAAATACCGGCACCCGTGAAGGCAGTCAGGTGCCTTGCATGTTGAATCACCTGTGCGGCAGTGCGTATCTCTTCTGTCTTCATCCGTATTCATTTTTCCCGGCAGAACAGGTTCCGGAAGAGTTCCCCGAAATTCCAGTCCTTTTCTATTTCAGTACTTCTGCCATTTTACTTCCGATATCGGCTGGGGAAATCACCACATAAATGCCACACTCCTCCATGATCTTCATTTTGGCTTCGGCGGTATCCGCCTTACCCCCCACAATGGCACCGGCATGTCCCATGCGGCGTCCCCTGGGCGCGGTCTGACCGGCTATGAACCCGACCACCGGTTTCGTGCCATGGTCCCTGATCCAGTATGCGGCATCTGCTTCCATGCTGCCCCCGATCTCGCCGATCATAATGATTCCCTCGGTCTGGGCATCCTGCATCAGCAATTTTACAGCGTCCAGCGTAGTTGTCCCGATAATCGGATCCCCGCCTATCCCGATGCAGGTGGACTGTCCAAGCCCCTGCTTTGTCACCTGGTCCACTGCTTCGTAGGTAAGGGTGCCCGACCTGGATACAATGCCTACAACGCCTTTTTCATGAATGAACCCGGGCATAATTCCCACTTTTGCCTCCCCGGGGGTGATGACGCCCGGACAGTTCGGTCCCACCAGGGTAGTATCACGGTTGTGGAGGTATTCCTGTACCTTCACCATATCATTTGTGGGAATGCCTTCTGTGATGCACACCACCAGGCGGATACCAGCCGCGGCTGCCTCCAAAATGGCATCTGCGGCAAAGGGCGGTGGAACAAAAATCACCGAGGTGTCTGCACCAGTTTCCCTGACCGCATCCTCCACCGTATTGAATACGGGCCGGTCAAGGTGATGCTGACCTCCCTTTCCGGGGGTGACACCTCCCACAACGTTGGTCCCGTAATCGATCATTTGTTGTGCATGAAAAGTTCCTTCGCTGCCGGTGAAACCCTGCACAATCACTTTTGAATCCTTATTTAAAAGTACGCTCATCCGCTTGTTTTTTTGAAAGCTTAAAAGTAGTGATCTGACCACGGATTTCAAAATAAAAAATTCCGGTGTCACCGACAGCTGTTCCATGCCATCGAAATTCATGTTCCCGCATCCCCGACACCCATCAACCAGGTGATGCTGCACCATTCTCAATATTTCGCGCAAAAGTCAGCGTATATTAACAAGGATTTTGCCCGGATTTATGTATTTTTAATACATGGAACAGATTCTGTATATCGGCATTTCCCAGTCCTTCTTTGCAGGTTTACTGATCGCGACCCGGAAGCCTCGGATCATGGCCAACCAGGTGCTGGCTGCCTGGTTTTTCCTGATCTGTATCGAGATGGTCATCGTACTGATCAATTCCAACCTGGTGGAACCATATTCCATCAAAGTGCTGCCTTTTACCTATGGACCCCTGATGTACCTGTATGCCAAGATGATGACGACTGAACATCCGAAATTCAACTACCGGTACCTGTGGCATTTTGCACCGTTTGTGGTGTTTTTCATTGTCTCTATGATCTTCCTGGATAAGCCGGTCATGGAAGGAAGCAAGGGGTTCCTGGTGGTGGACCGTTTCATCTCCCTGCGGATCATTTACGGGGCTTCCTTTTTCATTTCTATCACCGCATACAGTATCGCCACTTTCATAGTGATCCACCGTCACCAACAGAACCTGAAGCGCCTGGTCAGCTATTCCTCCGCCAAATTCACACTGCATTGGCTGATCGGACTGTCGGTTACCTTCTACATCAGCTATGTGCTTGTCTTTATATTCGGACTGATCGACATTCTTATCAATTTTATGCCGTTCGACCCCTACGAACTTTCATTTATCGGGCTCACCATTTTTGCATTTCTTTACGGATTCTTCGGGTTCAATCAACCTTCGATCTTCGAGGAGATAGTTTCACACAAGGGCATGGTTTCCTCTGAACCAGTGGAAGAGAATAATAAATATGTGCGATCAGGACTGAAGAAAAAAAATGTGGAGCAGATCAGGCAACAGGTACTGGTTTATATGGAAGAAAGCAAGCCTTACCTCGACAGGGAGCTGACCATCAACGATGTGGCCGTAGACCTCCGGATCCAGAGACATTTCATCACCGAAGTGATCAACCAGCATATGGGAAAGAATTTCTACTACCTGATCAATGAATACCGCGTGGAAGAGGTGAAGCGAAGATTAAAGGATCCGAAATACAAAAACTACACGATCCTGGCCATCGCATATGACGCGGGATTCAACAGTAAATCCGCCTTTAATACGATCTTCAAGGACCTTACCGGCATGACCCCCAGCCAGTACCTGAACAGTGTAACCAAGTAATATCGCATCAGCCCGTGTTTCGTTGAATCATGATGCTGAACCGTTATTGGTTCCTGCCACTTCATCCGGCTGCACTATCGCAGGAACAACTTAACGATCTTCAGTTTCATCTTCGTGTAGGGCGGGTATTTCACCCGGAGCTCGAACCACGTGGGTTTACGAAGTACGGTTTTTCGGTGACTGAAGCATTCAAATCCGGCTTTTCCATGGTAACTGCCCATGCCGCTTTCTCCAATACCTCCAAACGGCGTCGTTCCGTTCACAAAATGTACCACGGTATCATTAACCATTCCCGTGCCGCTGCGGAATGTGGATTGTATTTCCTTCGCGAGGCGCATTTCGCCCGTAAAGATATACAACGCAAGTGGCGAGGGACGTTCTTTCAGTTTACCGAGCAATGTGTCCAGGTCCCGGAAGCTTAATATGGGCATTACCGGACCAAATATCTCTTCCTGCATCACGGGGTCAGTGATATCAACCCCGGTCATGACAGTGGGTTCGATGAACAGTGTCTCCCGGTCACCCTGCCCTCCCACCACGCATTTCGCGGGGTCGATGAGCTTTTGCAGCCTGTCGTAGTTGGACGCGTTGACAATGCGGGGCAGGGATTCTCCGTTCCTTGCATCGCCGTTAAACATTTTTTTGATGTGCTGTTTCACCTCCTCCACCAGCTTATCCCGGATGCTTTCGTGCACATAAATATGGTCAGGCGCCACACATGCCTGTCCGCCATTGTGAAATTTTCCCCATACCAGCCGTTGGGCGGTCCTTGACAAATCACAGTCGGGCAAAACGATCACCGGGTTCTTTCCACCCAGTTCCAGTGTCACCGGAGTAAGGTGTTCAGCAGCAGCCTTCATCACGATACGTCCCACCTTTGTACTGCCGGTAAAAAAGATTTTGTCGAAATGGAGCTCCAGCAATTCAGTGGTTTCCGGGATGCCACCCTGCCTGACATACAGCAATTCCCGGGGAAAGGCAGTGTTGATCAGCTCCGCCAGCAAACCCGAGGTGTGTACAGTGATCTCGCTGGGCTTCAATATTACAGTATTCCCTGCTGCAATTGCCGACGCCACGGGCGTGAGTGCCAGTTGTACCGGGTAATTCCAGGGTGAGATCACCAGGACATTCCCATACGGGATCGGGTATACGCAGCTTTTCCCGGGCAGGTTCAGGAGACTGGTGGGGGGACGCTCTGGCCCGGACCACCTGGAGAGGCGTTTCAGTATCGTGGATATCCCGCTATACACCAGGCCCAGTTCGTTTGAAATCACTTCAAAATAGGACTTCCCGAAGTCCATGCACATGGCCTCTGCTATCCTGGATTCGTTCTCCTGCAGCAACTGCTTCAGCTTCCTGAGGTGTTTTTTCCTGCCATGAATATCATAAGTATGGTCCCCCAGGAAATATTGCTTCTGCCTCCCCAGGATTTCCTTCATATTGATGGATGTTTTGTCCATTGAAATGCATTTTGAATCTTCCGCCAGTCTTGCCGTAATGATAAAACAATCCGTTTCCAGGACGTAAACATACATAAAATCAACAGATCACGAACCACCATACTGCGATCATTATTGCTTAGGGAACACCGGTAACCTTATAGCTGCAGGAGTCCTGACCGCTAAGCATGAGCCACTAAATTTTCCGCGACCGGTCCATTATGAGCGGTCCGGGCGATTATAATATGCTCTCAGGCTACTTTCGCATCATAAAGAATACACCTATGCGTCTTTTTATCCTGTGCACATTACTGTGCATGCTCACACCAGTCTATATGTCTGCCCAGGGTCTGTTCGAATCTTCCCTGCAAACGTCCGGGAACCCGGAAAGCGATGTATATGACCTGCAGGGAGGATTGACAAGTGTCGTTTACTCCGGATACAACAATGAGGAGGATGAGCCTTACCTGCAGAGCATCTACAGTCAGCTCAACCTGGGTATCTTAATACCGGCAGGCGGATTTGGCAAAGCGTTTGCCGATCTCAGGTTCCGGTACGGGCAGGAATTCGGATCGCGGATTGCAAATATTGAACTACGCGAGGCATATGCCGACCTGTTCCTGGGACCGGTAACACTTAGGGCAGGGAAACAAATCCTCAGATGGGGAGCGGCCGGGTTCATCAATCCGTCGGACCGTTTCTCACCCGTTGATCCCGTTTACAGATCGCCGGATCCGGATGAACAGCGCCTTGGAACCTGGGCACTGAATACCACGCTGTCGATCAGCAACACCTCCAGGCTGGAATTTCTCTGGCTGCCCGATTACCGGCCCTCCGTGTTGCTGACCGGGCCATTTGACATGCCCGCATATATGGAGATCCTTCCCTTCACCAAAACGCATCAGAAATTCACTGACAGCGGGTTTGCTTTCCGGTATGACCTGCGGTCAGGAGCACTCGACCTGCAGCTTTCCTACTACAACGGGTTCAGGAATACACCGGTCCTCACCACCGAAACATTTGCACTGGACACTTCCACCTTCGCTCCGAAGCAGATCAGCCTGGGCCAGCAGACGGTCAGGGTACATTCAGCAGGACTGAATATGACCGTACCTGCAGGCAGCTACCTTATCAGGACCGAGATCGGGTGGTTGGATGCCATTGAAGACAGCCTTGACGCTGCGCCATTCACAGAACTGGGCTATACCCTGGAGATCGAGCAGTCGGGCAGCAACGTATCGCTGATTGCCGGATATTACGGGAAATACATTTTTGATTATGAACCAACACCCGTGGAAACTGCTTTCTTCAGCGGACAGTTCCCGCCGATCTCTGAACTGCTTCCGCCCGGGACACCTCCCGAACCGGCCTTGCTTGCAAACTACGTGGAAGCACAGGTGACTGGATTCAACAGGCTGTATGAATACCAGCGTGAGGAATGGATGCATGCGGTCTATGCAATCGCCGATATCTCCATGTTCCATGACCAGGCAAGCCTGAAAATACCGGGCATGTACAACTTTACCACCGGGGAACTCACATTGATGCCCGAAGTGAAATTCATGATCACAGATGGCCTAAGCGCCGGGTTCGGCGCATACTTGCTGAATGGTAAAGACGGATCGCTCTACGACATGGTCGCCCCGTCGCTTAACGCAGGATTCCTGCAGGTACAACTAAAATTCTGAACACATGACAGGTACCTGGAATAACTTGGATTTCTTTCAGGCACTAACCAGGCACAATGAACCATATACAATTCAACAAAATAAATCCTGGCAAATACAACAAAAATCTAATATAAATGCATCATATCATTAAATACCGCTGGCTGATCATCGCAGTGTCCATCGCTGTTACCGTGGGTGTGGCTGGATTTCTATCGGAAATTTCGGTCGAGTCGGATCTCAAAAGCTATTTTCCGTCGAAGATGGAGTCGATGGTCGCAACCGACCGCATCGAGGAGAATTTTGGAAACCAGGACATCATCATGATCCTGTTTGAAAAGAAAGACATCGTTAATCCCGCAAGCCTTAAGCGTGTCCGGCAGGTCGACAGGCATCTCAACAGGGTAAAGGGAATACGGAAAACCACATCCGTGTTCAGTGCAAATTACATCTACGGGCAGGACGGTGCCATGATCGTGGAGCCTGCCATACAGAACATCCCTGAAGATAAAAAGGGAATGGAGGAACTGGAAGTCAGGCTCATGAAAAACGACCTGGTGAAAAACATCGTTGTGGCAGAAGACCTGGGTTCCACAGCCATTATTGCATCGCTGGCCGACAATGCGGATGAAGATACTGTTTTTGCAGGAATCCAAAGGGTACTGGAGGAATTCCCGGGGAATGAGACGGTTCATTTCGGAGGACTCCCCTACCTGCGTCAGCAAATGAACAAGGATATAAAACGCGATGCATTGATCCTGGTACCCATCGCATTGCTTCTGATGATCATCTTTCTCTATTTTGTTTTCAGGGAATGGCGCGGCGTGCTGCTTCCCTTCATGGTGGTGCTGCTCTCAACCGTACTTGCACTGGCACTGATCCCAATGGTCGGATGGAAGTTCTATTTTATCAGCCTGCTGGTCCCGATCATGCTCATCGCCATCGCCAATGATTACGGGATTCACATGATTGCCAAGTACCAGGAGGTTAATGCCTCTGGAAATGGGATGACGATGAAGGAAATATCCGTATTGATCGCCCGGAAACTGTGGAAACCGATCCTGATCACAGGAATCACCACCATTGCGGGGATCGCTGCACTGCTGGCACACACCATGATACCTGCCCGGCAGATGGCTGTGGTTGCCGGTATCGGGATCGTCGCTGCCCTCCTGTACAGCATCTTCCTGCTTCCTGCAGTACTTTCCTTTATGAAACCTTCGCACCCCGTTAAAAACCTGGAAAAGAAAAAACAGGTCAAAAGAAACCTGCTGAACAGGCTCTCCTATTATACTATCAGGAACCGGCGACGCATCCCTGTCGTCACGGTGGTGGTTACACTGGTTATTGGAGCAGGCATTTTCTTCCTGAAAGTGGACTCCAATGAAGAGAATTTTTTCCCCGAAAAACACCCGGTGAAACAGGCTTCCAGGCTGATCAACGCCCACTACGGCGGTTCTGAAAACCTTTCCATCATGTTCCGCGGAGATATGCTCGATCCGGAGCTGCTCCAACGGATTGATGGCTATGAGCAGATGCTCCTGGAAGAGCCGGAGATCGACCTTGTGATGTCGTTTCCCGATGTAATCAGGGAGATCAGTAAAGCACTGTATGAACAAAGTGAGGAAATGTACGACAGGATCCCCCCTTCCAGGAATGCCGTTGCACAATACATGGCACTGTACAACATGAACGGGGACCCGGAAAACCTCGACCAACTGGTCGATTTTAACTACGAATATGCGCACATGATCATCCGCATTAACAGTGTCGGAAATAAAGAAGTCAACAGGATCATCGGAAAGATCAGGACCATCACCCACGACGATCCCAATGTGGCAGCCATCGGTGGCTATGGCTTTGTCAGAAGCCAATTCGCCAACCAGGTGGTACGGGGACAATTCTACTCGCTGGGTATCGCACTCCTGATCGTTTTTGTGATACTGGCATCGATCTTTAAATCGTTCCAGGCCGGAATCGTCAGCATCATTCCCCTGGGAATCTCTATCGTGGTGCTGTTCGGGATCATGGGATTAACCGGGGTGCGCCTGGATGCCGCCACTGCATTGCTTTCTTCTGTCATGATCGGTGTGGGTGTCGACTACACCATCCATTTTCTCTGGCGCTATAAGGAGGAGCGGCAACAGCACAGGCCCCGCAAGGAAGCCTTGATCACCACCCTGACCACCACCGGGAGGGGTATCCTGTTCAATGCCTTCTCGGTAATCATCGGGTTTCTCGTGCTGATCATCTCCTCATTTACCCCGATAAGGTTTTTTGGAATACTGATTGTTATAAGTATATTCAGTTGTCTTATAGGTGCTTTGGTAGTGCTACCTGCACTGGTACTTTCATTCAGGTTCAAATTTCTTGAGCCCCGGGAACTGGAGGAAGAAAGTCAGGAAGAAAAAAAGTTATTAAAAGCAATATAAGTGAATTACATTATTTACCTGGTCGGAAAAGCAGTTGAGCGCAGGTCAGTGGCCCAGTAGGTTATTGTGCAGAAAATAATATAAAATTATTATTTTCTAACAACGGACGCACTTTTACAAGTCACCTTCGCTTAACTTAATAAAATATATTATAACCATATTAAATTATAATACAAATATTAACTTATATAACATATAATCACATGAAATATTCAATCATCATCCTGGCCATTCTGTTTTGCGCCGGTAATTCTCATGCCCAGGATCCCCTGAACATTGTAAAAGCAAGCCAGAAAGCAATGAAGGTGAAGTCTTTCGAGGCGGTTTCAACACTCACGATCACCGACAACAGGGGGAACGAGCGGATCAGGAAAAGCAGCATGGCTTCCAAAACCTATCCTGACCAGACAGAAAAACGGATTATCAAATTTGTGGCCCCGGCGGAGGTGGAGGGTACCGGGATCCTGATATTTGATTACGAGGACCAGGCAGACGATATGTGGATCTACCTCCCTGCCCTGCGTAAAACCAGGAGGATCGTCAGTACCGAAAAGAGCAGTTCCTTCATGGGGTCAGAATTCAGCAATGCCGATATGACTGCACCGGCCATCCGGGATTTCACATACACGTTGCTTGGCACGGAAGTGGTAAATGGCACGGAATGCTGGAAAATAACTGCGGTACCGGTCGACATATCGCTGGAAGATATGTACGGGTACAGCACAGCCATCCGGTGGATTGGGAAGGAAGACAACGTGGTCAGGAAGTCGGCCTATTTTGATTTCAGCGAAACGTTGATAAAAACCATAGAAACCATTAAATTTATGGCCATGGACCCTGCCGGGGAAAAATACATGGTCACGGAAATGGTGGCCCTGAATCACGAGAGCGGGAGGAGATCCACGATGAAAATGGACCAGGTACAAACCACAGATACGAAAGATGAATATTTCACGATCAGTTACCTCGAGCGCTAAACGGTTGATAATCATCATTCTGACAGGACTGTTGTCAGCCGGCGCTTTCGCCCAGTCCCCATATTTTACCACAGGAAAGCTGATTATTACCTTCTCCGGCATACGAAGCGATGTGGGGCAGATTGCACTTGGGCTGTATGATGCAGCAGACCAGTGGACGGATGATCCGAAGTATGAATTTACCTGGACCAAGGAAGACATGAAAAATGGTCGGATCACCGTGGTGATTGACAGCCTGCCCAGGACTACCTATGCCTGCGCAGTACTGGATGATGAGAATGAAAATCTCGCCATGGACTACTGGCTGGGCCTTCCCACGGAGGGCTGGGGCATGTCGGCGAATCCCTCCTTTCTCAAATTGAAAAAGCCGGAATTCGAGGAGGTATCATTCGACCTGGATGCCGCTGCCGTGCGCTTCGAGATCAATATCCATTACATCAGGAAGAACAAGAAAGTAGGATAACAGCCTGCCTGTTAAGATGGATGCACTTCAAAGTCGATCTCCAGGAATTGATCCACCTCCTTCATCCAGCGCTCCTCGACAAACGCGACATGATCGGGATGGTCATTATAGGCCTGGTAATCTTCCATGGAATCGAACACCATGGTAAAACCATACTGGTAATCATTCTTCTTGCTTACCTGGTCGAACACCTGGAAATGCTGCACCACCGGAATGCCTGTCAGGATACGCCTGCCGTCAGCCAGGAATTGTTCTGCAGCCTCGCTTCCGGGATTATGTTTGAGCGTGAAGATCACGCCATGCTGGATCTGCGTTGCGCCAAGGGTCTGCTCATTTTTGGCAGCACACCCGCCGGCCGCGAGGCCCGCGCCTGCCACTGCAGCAATACTGCTGTTCCTGATAAAATTTCGTCGTTTCATGGTCTGTAAGATTTGGTTACCCGGACCAAAATACAAAATTATTTCCGGGATGTGTGCTGTAAATGTTTCCTTTAATATATAACCTGCTTTACCTACCTTTGCAGCATGATCTCCGAAACTACCATATGTGCAGTTGCCACCTCCGGACAGGGTGCCCTGGCCATTATCAGGGTAAGTGGTCCGGACACCTTTGAAATCGTGCAATCGGTCTTCAGACCCTCCACAGCAGGTAAGGCGTTCTCCGCACTCCCTCCCAATACCATTCATTACGGGACCATCGTGGAGGGAGACGAGATCGTGGATGAGGTACTGGTGAGCCTGTTCCGTGCCCCGCAATCTTATACGGGCGAGGATGTCATCGAGATCTCCTGTCATGGTTCCACCTACATCCAGCAGCGGATCATGCAACTGCTCACCGAACATGGTGCGGTGCCTGCCCGCCCCGGGGAATTCACCCAGCGCGCCTTCCTGCATGGGAAAATGGACCTCTCCCAGGCCGAGGCTGTGGCAGACCTTATTGCATCCGAATCCCGCGCCTCGCACGATGTGGCCATGCAGCAGATCCGGGGTGGTTTTTCGAAAAAGATCAAGGAATTGCGCGACCGGCTGTTGCACTTCATCAGCCTGATCGAACTGGAACTGGATTTCAGTGAGGAAGATGTTGAATTCGCAGATCGCGGAGAGCTGACACGGCTGGTGGCTGAGGTAAAGGAATTGGTTGACAGTCTGAAAGATTCCTTCCAGCTGGGGAATGTATTGAAAACCGGTGTGCCGGTAGCCATCGTGGGACGACCGAATGTGGGCAAATCCACCCTGCTGAATGTCCTGCTGAACGAAGAACGCGCCATTGTCTCCGAGATTGAAGGCACGACACGGGACACGGTCGAAGACACGGTCATTATTAACGGCATCCTCTACCGCTTCATTGATACAGCGGGAATACGTGAAACCGCCGATACCATCGAAAGCCTGGGAATACGCCGCACCTACCAGAAGATCGACCAGGCCAGCGTGGTGATGCTTTTGGTGGAAGCTTCAGATGGCAGTGAATTGATCATCGAGTCACTGCAAGCGATCCGTCAGCAACTGGAAGGAAAAGGCAAACAGCTGATCCTGGTCATTAACAAATCAGACATCGGTGATCCACAGGTATTCGACGATGCACAGCTGCAGGAGAACGAATATGCATGCCGGATCTCGGCCAAGCACCACCAGAACATCGACCAGTTGCGTGAAACACTGATCAATGCGGTGAGCACAGGCAGCATCAGGCACCAGGATGTGGTGATCACCAACATCCGTCATTACAATGCCTTAAACGCCGCCTCAGACAGCCTGGAACGCGTGCTCGATGGCCTCTCGGCCACCCTGCCGCAGGATCTGCTTGCCCAGGACATCCGCGAAACCCTGCACTACCTTGGAGAAATCACCGGCGAAGTCACTACCGACGAGATCCTCGGCAATATTTTCAAGAATTTCTGTATCGGGAAGTAAACCATTTTCCTTTGTTTGTCATCCCCTTCATTTACTGCACATTTTTCTATAAATTAGTCAATTATTGTCATGTCAATAATTTAATAGTCAAGAAATGATAGGACAAAGAATGGGAGAACTAAGGGAGGAAAACGATTACCATCAGGCAACTGGCGACTATGCTCTCTATCGACACTACCCAGTTAAGCAAAATGTAACTGCCTGGAATATATCATTATGAACGAACTGGTTCACTTGCTGGAAAGAAACCACAACGACAATTTCATTGCCCTGATGAATCGCTTCATGCCGAAATGGAGGGCACACCGGGATGAGCTGAACAGCTTACCGGTTTCGCATACAGATTGGGGGTATTAAAAAAGAAACTATGGCAAAAATATCAGACATATTGCAACAATCCGAAGGCAGAAGGCTGGAATTAAAAGCCCAGCTTCCTTCCAATGCTAAACTGGCAAAGTCCATCATCAGCTTTGCCAATGATGCCGGTGGTGAGTTTTATCATGGAATACAGGGCAATCCGAGAGAAGTTACCGGATTGGAGGAAGATAGCCTGATTGAACTCGAAGAAAAGATCAGCAACATTATTCACGACCAATGTGCTCCGGTAATTTTACCCGAAATCCTTTTCCTGAACCATGAAGGCAAACACATCATCCTTACCAGAATACACAAGGGCAGTGCACCTCCTTGCCATTTAAAAAACAAGGGAGTGAAAAACGGGACCTATATCCGGGTAGGTTCATCCAATCGACAGGCATCGGAAGAGATAATTGCCGAACTGGAAAGACAAAAGCAAAACATCTCTTTCGACAGTGAATTGATCTTCAGCAAGCCCTTTGACAAGGTAAATATTGATGCGTTTAAAGAACTCTTTATTGAAAAGACCGGAGAGAAAGTTACAAAACAGGTATTGTCAAAGCTGGATTTGTACAGGGCTGAACAAGGCAAAGATTTGCCCACCATTGCCCTCATATTGCTTTCAGATGATCCTTTGCGAAAGCAGCAATTCCCTTATGCCAAAATTGAATGTGCCCGTTTTAAAGGGACTGTTCCGGGCATTTTCATCGACCAGAAAACTATTAATACTAATGTGAGCCTGCAAGCCGAACAAGCCTACCAGTTCGTAATAAGGCATATTTCACAAAGCTCGGTCGATTATGCCGGAGTATATCGAAACGACCGCTGGGAATATCCCGTCATTGCCATCCGTGAAGTAATCAGGAATGCAGTGATCCACCGGGATTATTCCATGACCGGTAAAGACATTAAAATTGCCGTTTTCGATGATAAGATAGAGATTACCAGTCCGGGCAAATTAATGCCATCGGTCGATTTCAACGATATGGAATCAGGCCAGTCTGACATCCGAAACAAAGTATTGGAACCGGTATTCAAACGCCTTGGCATCATTGAGCAATCGGGCAATGGTTTAAAACGCATTAAAGAAGAACTGCAAGCCTATCCCGAAATAGCACTTTCATGGAAAGAACCGGGCTCCACACAAACTCTTCAAAATGACCCCTTTGACATGTTCATCCCCAAGTGTTATAAAAGTAAAATCTTGTCTGTAAGTCAACATGTACAAAACTTCCAGGATGTTAGCATCTCAAACTTATGATTTTTGGCACGGTATTTCCCGTTAATTCGATGTATCTCAAATGATGAATAAAAAACCAGGTAATGAAACATCAAGACAAAAACAACCACAACGAAAAGAATCACAACCACGAAAACCATGAGGATCACTCCGGTTCGCACGATCATTCCGGTCACCATGCCATGATGATTAAAGACTTTCGCAAAAGATTTTGGGTTTCACTGGCAGCAACAATTCCGATTCTTGTCCTTTCTCCCATGATCCAGGATTTAATAGGGTATGATCTCACATTCAGGTTTTCCGGTTATGTGCTCTTTGCATTGTCGTCATTCGTCTATTTCTATGGGGGCTGGCCATTCCTTACAGGACTGGTGGATGAACTGAAAAAGCAGCAACCCGGAATGATGACCCTGATTGCAGTGGCCATAACGGTTGCCTTCGGCTACAGCTCGGCCACGACGTTTGGATTGGAGGGGAAAAAGTTTTTCTGGGAACTGGCAACCCTAATCGATATCATGCTCCTGGGACACTGGATTGAGATGAAATCTGTTATGGGAGCTTCCCGTTCACTGCAAAAACTGGTGGAGATGATGCCTGCTGAAGCGCACCTGGTTGAAGATGGAGATACCAGGGACGTTAAGGTTGATGAACTGGAAAAAGATGACGTGGTATCGGTCCGCCCCGGTGAAAAAATACCGGTAGATGGCGTAATCACTGAAGGAGAAAGCTCCGTGAATGAATCCATGGTAACCGGTGAATCAAAACCTGTAAAGAAAAGCAAGGATGAAAAAGTGATTGGTGGAACGATCAACGGGAACGGTTCGTTAAAAGTGCAGGTGCAACAGGTGGGTGATGAAGCATATCTGAGTAAGGTAATCAATATGGTGCGGGAGGCACAGGATAAAAAATCCAAAACACAACACCTGGCCGACAGGATTGCATTCTGGCTGACCATCATAGCACTCACGGTGGGATTTGGGACACTCACGGTCTGGTTAATCCTGGACAAGCCATTTGTTTTTGCACTTGAACGCATGGCAAGTGTGATGGTCATCACGTGTCCGCATGCCCTGGGTCTCGCTGTCCCCCTGGTTGTGGCTATCTCTACATCCATTTCGGCCAGCAACGGCTTGTTGATCAGGAACCGTACCGCATTTGAGAATTCCAGGAAGATAAGCCTGCTGGCATTCGACAAAACGGGCACACTCACAAAAGGAAATTTCGGGGTAACCCGGTTCGGGGCATTGCACAACGACTACAACGACAAAGATATCCTCCGGTTGGCCGGTGCGCTGGAAAGTAAATCAGAGCATCCCCTGGCAACTGGTATCATGGATAAAATAAAAAGTGAAGAAGTCGAAATACCAGAGGCAGAGAATTTCAATGCAATAACGGGGAAAGGAATTGAGGCAGATGTGGATGGCAAGAAAGTGAAAGTGGTCAGCCCCGGTTATGTGAAAGAACAAGAGATTGAAATTCCCGGTGAAGCCGATAACAATGCACAGGAAACGGTTGTATTTGTAATGATTGATAAAGAACTGGCGGGATTTATCGCACTGGCAGATGAAATCCGTGAAACATCAAAAGAGGCGGTAAATATATTGAAAGACAATGGCATTAAAGTGTACATGATGACAGGCGACAACGAAAAGGTGGCAAAAAGTGTGAGCGATGAGCTGGGGCTTGACGGCTATTTTGCCGGCATCCTTCCCGACCAGAAACTTGAGAAAATTGAAGAATTTCAGCAGGACGGGGAGTTTGTTGCCATGACAGGCGACGGCATTAACGATGCCCCTGCACTGGCAACCGCCGATGTGGGGATCGCAGTAGGTTCAGGAACCGATGTGGCTGCTGAAACTGCTGATATTATCCTGGTGAACAGTGACCCGAAAGACATAGCGTCACTGGTGATTTTTGGAAAAGAAACCTACAAGAAAATGATCCAGAACTTTGTATGGGCTACCGGATACAATGTGGTAGCCATCCCATTGGCTGCCGGGGTCCTTTATAGTGCAGGAATATTGATCAACCCTGCGTTAGGGGCAATCCTGATGAGCCTGAGTACAGTGATTGTTGCGGTGAATGCCCAGTTTTTAAGAAGAAAAATGAAAGTGAACCACTAAAACATATACATATGAAAAACATTTTATTAGCGCTGCTGGCAATCATTGCCATTATAATGATTATACTGGGAATAAGCGCCAGTGCTGCTCCTCCCTTGATTTCGGGTATAGGTTTTTTTGTGATTGCCGCATATTTGTATAAATACCGTTAAATTTTTCCATGATGACTGACCGGAATTTAGCAGACAAATAATTCTCGGTTACTTCACCCGATCATACCACTCCTGGTAGGCCTGCAACAGTTCGGATACTTTTTCAGGGTATTCACGGGCCAGGTTTTCAAGTTCTTCCGGGTGGATCTGGATATTTGACAGGAACAGGGCGTCCTTTTCATCCATGGGTGTATCCTGCGCAGGGTCGATCGGGTTTTTCAGCAGCTTCCACTCCCCTTTTCGCACAGCCAACGGTTGTCATTGCTGTACCAGCAGAATACATCGTGTGAGGATGGAGCATTATTCATGATCACAGACTTCATGCTCTTTCCTTCAAATGTAACCGTATCGTAAGGCACACCGCACAGTTCCAGGACCGTTGGCAGCCAGTCCACATTCACACACAACTGGTCTCTCACTTCGTTCTCCGGGAGATGATCCCGCCAGCTGATCATCGCCGGTACCCGGATGCCTCCTTCAAAAAGGGAGAACTTGGCACCCCGGTAAATGCCGGAGTTGCCTCCACCGCCAAACGTCCGTTCCTCCATGGAGTGTCCATGGTCGGACTGAAAGATAATAATGGTATTCTCCCTGATTCCCATAAATTCAAGCTTGGCCAACAACTGCCCGATCCGTTCATCCACCGTGGAAACACAGGCGGCATATTTGCTGCGCGGACTTTCCATATCCTGGTAATGATCTCTCCACTTTGCAGTCCCCTGCAGCGGGTAATGCGGCAGGTTGATGGCATAATACAGGAAGAACGTATTGTCCCTGTTCTCCTCCACGAACCAGTCGACCTTTTCCGCCATCAGGTCCTGGAAATATACACCATCCCGCCATATCTCCTGTCCGTTTTCCCACAGGTCATGCCTGTTGGGACCTGCCAAGTAGAAAAAGTGGGAATAGTTGTCAATATAATAGTTGTCAATACATCCTCCCATATGTCCGAATGAATAATCGAAGCCCTGTCCGTTGGGCATGGTTTCCGGGGTGTACCCCGGGTGCCATTTCCCTACATGACCGGTAACAAACCCATGCTCCTTTAATATCTCAGCGATGGTTACCTGGTCAGACGGCATGCCCTTTACACCCATTGTTGAGGATGCGTTCCCCGGCAACCCTGCAGCAAGCGGCGTTTTGCCTGTCTGCAAATTTAAAATTCGAGTAAAAAATGCTAAATACCAAATAATAAAGTGATAACCCGGAGATAGCCCCGGTGAACCGGGCAGAAACAAAAAAACAAAAGGAGCCGGTAATTCATTTTTCTTTCATTTCTTTAAACGACAATGCCATACTGGTGATCACACGTACCAAAGGCAAGCAAATAGACAAATTAGTCTGCGGAATGATCACATTCAATCTACCAGATCCTCAGAAGGGATAGCCGATCGCCACATTCAGCACCGCGTTCTCCCACAACCATCCATCTTCCATGAATCCGGGCTCCTGGGACACCCAACGGCTCCCTTCTGCCAGCCATGGTTTTCGCAAGGGCACCGCCACATCGAATCGCAAAATGAAAAATGACACATCCAGCCTCAGCCCCGCTCCCGCCCCGACAGCAAGTTCATTCAAAATACGGGGGAGCGCAAAGTAGTCGTTGCCCTCAGCCGGGTTCGAACGCTGCAGCCAAACATTTCCAACATCGGCAAATACCGCTCCCTTAAACATGTTGTAGATCGTAAAACGGTACTCTGCGTTTAATTCCAGCTTCACATCACCTCCCAGATGAAAATAACCGATCTCCTCCTGATCCTGGAGATAGGTACCCGGACCCACCGAATTGATCAGGAACGCCCGGATACTGTTTGGTCCACCACTGAAAAACTGTCTGCTGTATGGCAGTACCGAAGCGTTCCCGTACGCCTTCGCATAGCCTGCAAACAGACGCATCGCCAGCTTGTCCTGCTCCCCGATGCTCAGGTACCCGCGGCCATCGACGCTCACCTTTGCAAACTGCGAATAAACAGCGCCAAACACTGTGGCTGGATCGCTGTCCGATACTTCACCTCCGGTAGCGACGGTCGCCAACGAGAAAAGGTTCCCCGCGGTCTCCGCCGTGGCGTTCAGGTAATACTGCATCCGCTTTGGCCTTCCCAGTTGCTCATTATAGGTATAACTGTAATAGGATCCTGCGATGAACATCTCCTGGTAACTGGTACGCAGCACCGGGTTGGATTCGAGGAGCTCATTAAAGGCATCCGATCGGTTGCCGAGCGCGGTATAGCTGATGCTCACAGGGTTCAGTTCATGGTCGATCCTCAGTCGCTCCTTCCAGCGATAGCCGTATAGGAACTGGAAGGTATTCATGTTGAAGTAGTTTACCCGTTTCAGGAAGTTGTAGGAGAACGACAGCCGCGTCTTCGGAATATAGACGCTGTTCGGCCGCTCCACTTGAATGGGCGCCACGAAACGAGGAAAGATCAGCTCCACTTGCGGATTTACGGAGTAAGAGAAGAGGTTCCGCTCCTTTCCACCCAGCTGCGACTCGAATGACCCGGCCATCGACAGGTTCAGCTGCTCCGCACCACCGAACGCGTTCCTGTTCTGCAGGCTGACATTCATCCGTGGTCCGGCGAAGTTGTTCGATTTCGATACAAGGTCCATCTCCGCCCTTAAGTTCCGCTTCGTCATAGTAGTAAGCAGGATCTCCACATCAAGTAGTCCCGCCGCAGAATCAGCCTCAGTGAACCGCACCTGCACAAACTTAAAAGTGCCCATCGACATCAGCCGGTTGAGCGTGATGGAGTGCTTCTTCCGTGAATAGATCTCCCCCGGTCGCAGGAAAACCGACCCGAGGATCACCTCCGGCCTGATCGCTGCCTCGGCTTCTCCCACGGGGAAGAGGTACCCCTCCTGATGCAACGTATCTCTTGCACCGCCGCTACCTGCCGACAACGAATAACCCTGGTCGATTACCACCCGGTTGATGCGGTACTGCGTGAGCGCCTGTTCGCTGACTCCCTCGTTTAATGATAGTTGTAGCGCAACGGTACGGTTCTCTGCTGATGTGTCAGCCCTGAAAAGCAGGTCATCAACGCTAAAAAAGTAGTAACCTTTATTTTTCATTAGGGCGTCGATTCGCATCCTTTCACTCTTCAACACGTCGAGACGGTAGGGATCGCCAGGTTGAATGAGCGACCGCAGACTATCACGCAGGATCAGCCTTAACAGGCTGTCGTCGGCGATTTCGTAGGTCAGCGCCCCAAAGCTATACGGTGCATGCACAAAGCTGTGGTACACCACTTTGGCGGTGCGTTCCCCTTCCACTGTCTCCGGTTCGGTGTAGCTGTTAAAAATCCCCCTGTTAAACAGCGTTGCGTCGATGATCTCCGCGGTTGCCGCAGGCCGCACCTCACTGAGGAAAACCGGCGGCTCACCCTGCTTTTTCAGCCAGCGGCCGATCCCGGTAGCGGGATCTTCGCCCGCAGCCATGTATAGCCACAGCTTCGGACGCATACCTAAGATTCTGCTGTTGGGATCGGGGCGCACGGAACGCTTGACTGCTTTCTCCAATTCTCTGCTGTCGACCGGTTCATCCGATTCGATCACCGTCTTCGCACCGGTATAGAGCTTCTCGTCTTCCGGCAGGTGCTTTAAACCACTGCATGCTGTCACCAACAGTAATGCCGGAACGAGTAGATAGCGGTATGTGAACCTCTGTTTGATCATGGATGGTCTGATGTATCATTTGATGAAGGAGAAGGTCCCTGCTCCCTCTCTTCTTCAGGTAGCGTGCCTTCTTCCTGCTTCTCATCCTTTTTCTTTTTATCCTTTTCCTTTTTCTCCGGTGACTTGAACAGTTCTTTCCACTCGTTGAAATCCTTTACATACGACACCCCCGCACCAGTCTCGATGATCTGTCCCTCAAGCGCCCCTTCGTATTGGTTCTGCCTGAACCCCTTCAGTCGCAACCGGCCATCCTCTGTAATCTTATACTCCACCCTCACATCGCCGGTGATTTCGCTTGCCTGGTTCTGCATTGCCCGCTCCCCCTCCACATCAAAGGATCCGCCTACCTGCACCGACAACCGTTCATTGAACAACTGCTGTTTGATACCGACTTCCACTTCGGTCCGTCCCTGCAATTGCTCCTTCTGGTATTCCTCATATGACTGAATATCGACATTCAGCTCGGTTCCGGGAAGCACTCCGGCCCCAAGCCTGTTCAGGTGTGCCGACAAAAAATTCCCCACGGTGGATCGAACGATGGCAGCGGTACTGCCGGTCTCTGTATGAAGTGGGTTCTCCTGCATGAACCTGCCTAGTAACAGGAGGGCAAAGACCTGTTTATTGAGCGCCGATACATCCTGGTTGAGCAGCACCAGTTTCTGGCTTAGCGCTCCTCCAAGGGCACCTTTCTCCTCCGGCGGCAGCTCTATCCCGAAGCTGATCTGCGGTTGCAGCATATCCCCGCGTAGTTTCAATATCACCCAAAACGGGACCTGCTGCTTGTACGCTCCTTTGTCGGAATCACTCAGTCCGGCCATCTGTGCCGCCACCAGGTCGTAAGGTGAAGCCCTTACCGTGTAGCGTGCATCGATCGACAGTGTTGCATCAAGCGGATCTCCATTCCAGGTGATGCTGCTTCCCTGAACAATAGCGAACCGCCGCTTAATCACCGATTCGAGGGAGACCAGGTAGCTTCCCTCAAAAATTGTATATACGCCGGTCAGACTTATCTTCCCACTCCTGTCCATCGTCAGACTCAGTGCTGTCTCACCTTGCACAACCAGGGAATCGGTGGAAGTGGGATCCATTAGCAGCCTCAATGTGGCCTTACGGTCGATCTCGAGGATAGTGGAAAGATCTATGTCCGTAAAACCGGAGCGACTCGCAGCCACTGTACTACCCTCTTCGAGCATCTGGTGCAGGTCTGCCGGTCCTTCAAACAGCACTACATTTTCACCGCGGTCGGTAGAAAGCCGGCGCTCCGGCACCACGAAGGTGGCATGTGAGCCCTCCTTCAGCTTTAACTGACCTCTGACCACCGGGAGAGTGAGCGGTCCATGGATGCTGAGGTCACTGTCGATCACCATCCTGCCAAAAACCGTTTCGTTGTCGCGTACCGTGGTGTTCATCAGCAGAAAGTCATCTGCCTCCAGCTGCAAGGCCAGGGTAATATCTTTGAACGCCTGCATTTTTACTGTGCCGCTGATGGTGGCCGGCTGGCTGTTGGAATCAGTGATCTTGAAACTGTCGAAATAGAGTCCGTCGGACCGCAACTGCACCGTCTCGTTGGCAATCTGAAGCCTGTTATTCAATACCGCAGGCTTGAGAAAGACCTCGCTGAAATGGAGCTCGCCGGTGACTTCAGGTGAGTTGAGCGATCCTCGAATTTCGGCATTTCCTGAAAGCGTCCCGGCTGCCTCGGTGATCTGACCTCCGGAAAATGCCTCTGCCGTTTTCATAGAGAACGAAGCGATATCGGCGGTGAGGTCAATGGATTCCCGGGTGGGACTGCTGATGATGTGGCCCGTGGCATTGAGATCGTTGCCTGCACCTGAAAGTGTTACGTTCAGATCATACCTGTGCACTGAAGGATTCGTGGTGGCGATAGCGAGGTTGCCAATTGGGACACCGCGAAAAATGATGTTACTAACTGAGGCATCTGCGATAATGCCTGTGGCAGCAGAACTGGATGTTCCGATCACCGCCTTTTTCAACAGGATTGAACCGTTAACCGTTCCTTTTACAAGTCCGGTATCATTTTCAACGATTTGCGAAATATCCTCCAACCGAAAGTTACTGATGTTGATGGAGAGGTCGTCGTTGAACTGCCTGTTGACCGAAGCGACCTTCAGCTCCCGTGTTCCGTTCTGAAGGAACAGCCGATCGATCATCACCCCTTCCTCCCCGAAAAGGATCTGATTACCGGGATCAATCTCCCACTGGTTATACATCAGGAAGAGATCATCCGGAACAATCACGAGCCGATAGCTGTCACCCTCGCGTGTGAGATGGGTATGAACCGCCAGCTTTTTCCCAAGGTCATCATCGACAGAGGTTACATCTGTGATGATCCCTCGCTTCCCAACATTTCCTGCAAACAACAGGTTGGACAGCGCAACCTGTTCTGTTGCAATGCGCTTTGCTGAAATGGTATAGTTTACCACTGACGAATCGGTGTCGGCAACGACCGTAAGATCACTGATCTCCATTGCCCCGTAAACCAGGTTTTTCATACTGGCATCCAGCTCAAGCAAGCCGAGTTCACTGTCGAATTGTCCCACCGCCTCAATCGGTTCAAAACTTGTCAGCCCGGGAAGAAAAACCTCCGACAGGATAGGATGATTGCGCAACTGCATTGTAAAGCTGAAATTTGACGGAACGGACAGCTCTTCACCCTCTCCAACGTCGCCCTCTTCTTTTACAATCTCTTCCGCTGCCGGGCGATCATTTTCAGTAGAAGCAACATTATCTGCAATAGCCGCAACCTTACTCAAATTTTCATCACTGTCATCCGGTGGAGTAGACTCACGCTCCTGAGCCAAAGATACATACTCACTTATAAACTTTTCCAGTTCAGCGATGATGGCCGTGGGCGGGATGGTCCCGGTATAATCGACTTCCAGAAATTTGCTGTTGACCTGCAGTTCGCTGAACCCCGGAATATTTGAAAAAACTGCCGATAGCGAATCGAGAACATACAACGCTTCCTCCCTGACTCCATTGATGTCCGACAGATCGATCCTTCCCTGCAGATTCCCGACCGGACCATATACATCTGCCTCTGCCACCAAACCAATCCGGATATCATCTTCGGAAAAATTAAGTTCCTTAAGCGAGGCACCCTCCAGATCCAGTCTGAACTGGTAATGCTCCTCGCCGGGTTGCAGGTTCACCAGTCCGTCAAAACCGAACACCAGGTTCTCATCCTCCAGCCCGACCCTCCCTTCAAACATCATGTCATTGAATGTGCCATCGATATGCAGTCCGCGATACACATAGCTGTTCAGGGAAAGTTTTGACACATCAGCATCTACCTTTGCCTTGAGACTGCTTCGATCCAGTCCGCTGCCCACCACCTCAGCAGTCACCGTCACCGGTCCGAACATTGTTGTATCGCCCAGCAGCCGGCCGATATTGAATTCGTCCGAGTCAACCTGGCCACTGAATGACTCGTTGGGATTGAGTGCGGCTGAAAGCTGAAAGCCGCCGAAGCTGCTCTCAAGTTCCGCCTCTGCATCAAATTCGTTCAGCATTCCATCAAAGGCGAGCTGCAGACTGAGACGATCCGGGAGTGTGATGCCCTCAGGCACCAATTCTCCAGCCAGCATCCTGATATCCTGTCGGCCCGAGACAAGAGAGAGGCCCGGCAGACGAACCATGGAACTATCGATTTCGGGCAGCCCGGTAACGGTGAAGTCAGCATTCAGCAGCGTTTGCTCCCCGGTCCCGATTTGCAGGTCGACGACCTTGATATCAGCGAGCTTGCCGGAAAAATTTCCAGTAATGGTGGTGCTGTTTTCCGGGTCGGCAAGAAATGGTTGTTTACTTAGCTGCGGAGCGAAGTAGAGGATATCGGAATTTTTAACCTGCAGCTGCTGCAGATCAAGTGTAAAGCTGGCCGATGCGATAGAGTCCAGCAACATCTGCAGGGACGGGTACTGCGCATGCACGTCGGCAGCAATGGCTGAGTGGGTGGTTGCGAATTGCAATTTCTCTGCTGCAAAGGATTGATCGTCGAACCTGAAAACACCCCCAAACTTTTCAACGGCAAACCCGTTCCCGTCGGTCGCACTGAAACTGCGAATGGTACCACCGGCCTTTTCTGTGGAGTAGTAAAGGTCCGATGCCAAAAATTCGTGCAGGTTGATTTCCAGGTCACGCATATTAAAAATATTGCTTTTCCCTTCACTTTCTTCAGTCAACCGGTCCGCTGCATTCCCATCTAATTCTGCGTGGCGGTTCTCTTTTATCTTACCACCTTCAGTCAGCAAATTCAATTCATTGTTTTTCAAATCTACCCGATCAACAGAAATTTTCCAGTTGCTCTTCTCTTTTTCGGTTTGCTGCTCCCCAATTGCAGATTGCTGTTGCTCCAAATCAACCTTTGAATCCTTTTCCCCTGACTTGTCTATCATGTGAAATCCGCTTTCAGCCAGCAAAAATTTATTCAGCGTAACTGTTTCATTTTCCAGGTCGACCGCTCCGTTGGTGAGCTCTAAGCGACCCAGGTCGGCCCGTGTCGATTGCCGGCTGCTATGGTTCGCCATTACAACTTCACCCTGCAATCCATCTATCACCAGCCGGTTGACACGATATTCGGACTCCCCCGGGTCAAATCTATCCAATCCCAGTCTGAGCCGCTGCAGTGCCAGAGTGATCTCCATTCCACCATACCGATCGTCATGCCTCGCATGAATATTATCCAGGTTCACCCGGTTGATGCTGAAGCTCCACGGTGATGGTTCCGATGGAGGCCGAACTGTACCTGTGAAGGCGGCGATCAGAAAATGGTAGTTGAAAAGGGAGTCGTTCGGGTAGCGGTTAACGTACAGTGACACATCTTCAAGTGTGATACTGTTAACATTGATCTTTTTAAACAGCAACTCCCTGATCGCAATATTGACCTTGATTCTGCCGGCTGCAAGCAGGGTATCACGCTGCAGGTCATCCAAAAATATGCCCCGCACCACCACCGTTTTGGGAAAGGCAATGCGGACCTTGTCGATCTCGACCGTAGTCCCGGTTTTGTCGCTCACTGCCGAAGTGATGCTGTGCACGATCCTGCTCTGGATGGCGGGGACCTGGACCAGGCCCGCGATAAGAAATAAAAGCAGGACAATACCCACCACGATCCAGAACGTGATTTTTATTGCCCGCTTGATATATTTTCGCCCCCTGCTCCCCATTCAGAATCCATTTGAATCAAAGCGATCAGTTTTACAATCGCTCAGATTGATTATAAACGTCTATCTGGCTTATATTGTTTCTCTGACATTCTGTGCATGTTTGTTTTAAAGAAGCAAAGTAATGAGAGAATTTTTCTTCTCTATCAATAATGGGCATATAAATCTCTGTCCTAATCTGCCCGTTCAATCTTTACCAGTGCCGATGCGTGGGGTGACAAATTACGACTGAAAAATGTTTCGAATGCGCCCAGCTCCTCCCCGCTCCACAAATCCGTAATATTTACCGTACCTTGTATATCCAGGTCGGCAAGCTGAACACCCACATCGATGTTCGCGAAATCTGAAATATTGAACAACGCCAGGTAGGTCAGACCCGCCTGCTCATTCACAGAGGTGATGGCGACCATGTCCTCTTCGTATATTACCGGGCGCACCTCCGCACTCTCCGCATGCATGGCAAGGACCTCCCTGTTGGTCAGGAGCGACAGTGTGAAATCATCGTTGCTGGGCAGGTCCCCGCCAAAAAACAGCGGAGAACGGAAAATCGTGAACAAAGTCATCAGGGTGTATTGTTCCTCTTTTGTCAGTCGTGACATCCGGTCAGGTCCCCGTTCACCCCTGATGGAAAGCCGTCCCAGCGGGATCATATCACAATCGGACCAGGTTCCGGGCGCAATATGGGGAAACCAGCCTTCAGCAACTTCGAACAGGTGATCGATATGCCACCAGTGGTCCCAGACATCATTCACCATCCGCCACATGTTGGCGTGGTTGCTGACATGCTCTGCTGCCTCCAATGGCGTGGGACCCGGGGAGGTGCTTAAAACGATCTCCCTGCCGCACTGATCAATGGCTTTACGGATCAGTTCGATCTCTTCCTTGTGATAGATGGGTGCAGAAAGATCGTCGATCTTGATGAAGTCGACGCCCCATTCAGCATACAAATCGAAAATGGAGTTGTAATACGCCTGGGCCCCGGGACGGTCGGCCACGATGGTGTAATTGTCTCTCAGCCACTTGCACTGATCCTCTGTGGTATAGATCTGGTCGGCAGTGATGCCGTCAGTGCCTTTGACAGGTAGCTTATTCTCCACGGCAACCTTTGGGATGCCCCGCATGATGTGGATCCCGAATTTCAGCCCTTTGCTGTGCACATAATCTGCAAGCGCTTTGAATCCCGTGCCATCGGTAGCCGAGGGAAACCTGTTCACCGCCGGCAGGTACCTGCCATATGCATCAATGACATACATGGGATCGTCCTGGTTGTACCCCCCTGCCCGGGTGTTTTCAACGAACCAGCGGATATCCACCACGACATATTCCCAGCCAAAATCCTTCAGGTGCCCGGCCATGTAATCTGCATTTGCCTTCACCTCATGTTCTTTAACGGTTGGGCCATAGCAATCCCAGCTGTTCCATCCCATGGGCGGGGTCTTCGCCCAGTCCCTGAAATCATCGCTGCTGCGCGAATCATTGTTACAGGCAGTGAGTATGCCCGCTATACAGATCGAAATGAATAATCTGTGCATCTTAATTCCTGTTGGTAAAAATCAAACCGAAGATATGCAGAAAAATAGTTAATATCAGCAATTCCGCATCGTTTCCAGCAATTCCGCATCGTTTCTTTTTTTGATGTCCATAATTTCTGATTCTTGGATAGGGCAAAGCTATCCTATATGATAGTCCTGTTCGACTGGCGGTTAAATGTTTTTGTGATGTTTTTTTTGTAGTTTTCCTCCTTTCTGTTTTTCGGTTGTTGTTCCCAATTATGGAGTGGGATCTCTCCTGCCACATAGTGTTGCGGCTCAATACAAGGAGCTAATATCTAAATTGCCCGATTGATGCAAGTAGTCTGAGTATCTTGGATTTCCCCAACTTCATAGTCATCATTGTGGCAAGTCCAAATTCCCCGAGGGAATCCATGGTTTCTTTTTTGTCCTTGAAGAATGTTTCTCTGACATGTCTTGCCAAGTACGCTAACTGGTCTATCATGTGTGCTATCTGCAGGCA
>JARGFP010000018.1 GCA_029210585.1 Bacteroidales bacterium | reverse complement strand
TTACGAAAAATCTTATTTTTGATGAAGCACTGCCGTTTTGGTGAAGCTACCGACCGAAAGGGAGGTTTAGTTCAACATTGCGACAAACTCTGCGTTCTTTGCGGCTTCATACCTTGGCGGTTATTACCGCATACTCTGCGGTTATTTACCGCGTACTCTGCGGTTATTTACTGCGTACTTTGCGGTTAGACTACTCCTCCACTACCACGAAGATATCCTCTTTCGGTTTTTTCATGTAATATTGCTCCCTGGCGAATTTCTCCAGGTTGTCTTTATCGGTGGTAAGCTCCTGCAGCCGTGCCGAATCACGCCTGATCTGGTCCTGGTAATATTCCTTCTCCCGCTGCAGGTCCTTGTAGTTCCGCGACAATTTCGCAAGGTCGGTGAGGTTGTACTGGCTGAAAAATGAGACCCAGATGGCAAAGACCACAAGCGTGATCACATACTTGTTCTTCATGTAGGGCCATATGATTTTCCAGAATGATCTCATGCAGCAAAAATAGCGTTTTTAATGCTGCGGTGACCATGGAAGTTTTGAACAGCAGCCACCCATGATCCTGACCTGGTGGCATCCTGTTCCGGGCCAAGGCTGGTTCTCATCAGGCAGAAAGGGCTGTCACCGGTGCACGTGGGGTCCTCAAAGAAACAGCAAAGTCTATGACCGGATCAGGCAGGAGCCTCAAAGAAGCAGCGAAGGCTGTCACCGGAGCACATGGGATTTTAACATTGCATCGAAGGCCATGACTGCAGCACAATAGCTCCTTACCGCACCAGCACATTGATGATCTCTCCGAAGTAGAACCGGTGGAAATCATTTTTCGGGTAATTCTTTTTGGCGATTTCCGGACGAACGAAGTTTTCCGCCTTCATGTCGTCCTGGTAAATCTTCCTGCACTCCAGCACCAGGTGCGCCTGTTCAAAATAGATATTTCCTGAATCTGTCTCCAGCGGAATGAGTCCGGTCTCCCTGATCTTGTCATGGTCACGCCCCGATTTCGTGCCGCAGAACTGCAGTATCTCCCGGTCCTTTTCCCCGAAGAAGCTGAGCGTATAGCAGTCGTGCTCATTGGCGAACCCAAAGGTGTGGCGCTGCGGCCTGATGTAGCAAATGGCCACCGGGAGGTTCCACATGATTCCCAGGTGTCCCCAGCTTGCGGTCATGGTATTCACATGGTCCCGGGTCCCGGCAGTTACCAGCATCCAGTCCTTGTCCATCATCTTGAAAACATTGTCATCGATATCGAACGGTGAGATTTTCCTGAACATTACTTTTTGGTTTTTGAGAGGGTTTACTTTTTTGAGGGGGTTTACTTTTTTGAGGGGGTTTACTTTTTTGAGGGGGTTTACTTTTTTGAGCGTTGATTCGTTTTGAGAGGGTTTGATTTTCCGGGAGCAGATGATTTCCCGGCACGTGGTGTTTTCCCGGCACGTGGTGATTTCCCGGCAGCTGGTTTCGCGGCAGCTGGTTTCGCGGGCCTTTCATTCAGGGCGCGTTTCCTGACAAAGGCATACAATACGAGCAGTACCGAAAAAAAGGCGGCGAACCGCGCCAGGTAGTCGCCATGCTTCACATAGAAGGTGATGTGGTCGTTGGCATTCAGCGTTCCCTTCAGACCGCCACGCTTCCACCAGCCGAGCCGCTGCAGCTCCACGCCGCGCTGATCGATCATGCTGCTGATCCCGGTGTTGGCCGACCTGGCAATGCTGCGCCGGGTCTCAATGGCACGCAACCGTGCAAAGCTGTTGTGCTGCTTGTGCCCCGGGGTGTCTTTCCACCACCCGTCATTGGTGATGATGAAGATCAGGTTGGCACCTTTTTCCCCGACATATTCGGTTACATATTCCCCAAAAACGGATTCCCAGCAAATCACCGGGGCCACCTTCAGTCCATCCTGCGGGGAGACGAACACCTCCCGCTCTTCCTGGGTGCCATGGCTCCGGGTGATGCCGCCCAGGTCGACCGTGATCTTCCTGATAAACGACGACCTGTTGAAAGAGGGCATCCATTCTGCACCAGTCACCAGCAGTGACTTGTGGTACATCTGGATCTCCCGGGTACGGTCGAGCTGCAGCGCACTGTTGTAGCTGTCATAATAATATGAAGTGTCGCCCACCGGCTTGGCTGTTGGTGACAGGGAATCGCCGGGCGCATAGCGCTTGTAGGTCATGGCACCGATAACGAATTTCACATCGGGATACTGGCTGATAAAACCATACAACTTGTTGATCTCCGGGTGCCGGTCGATGGTATGGTGCCAGACGGAATTGTTGATAAATGTCTCGGGACCCATCACGTAATCGGTCGTCTCCGTCACCAGTTCGCGGGCTTCCTCCAAAAGATAAGCGGTCTGCTCGGCCTGGGGCATATCGATGAATTTCATCAGCGGATCGATGTTGGGCTGCAGGACCACAATTTCATACGGACGGTAATCCTCTTCATAGGTAGCATACCGCACCAGGGAAAGGACCATGGGCACCAGCAGGAAACCGAATACCCAGCTGATCCTGCCGCGATTGGCCCGGAAACTGAATTTTTTCCTGAGTCCCTGGATCACCCGGAAAATAAGTATGTTCATGACCAGCACCCAGAGGCTGCCGCCAAGGGTCCCGGTCACTTCGTACCACTGTATGAACCGGACGTCATTGGCAAACGCATTCCCGAAGATGATCCAGGGGAAGTTTACCTGTACATTCAGGAACAACAGTTCGAATGCGAGCCAGAGCGATCCCAGGGAAAGGTACCCCAGCCGCGGTCCCGTGTTTCTTTTCACATAGTGGAAGAGCATGAACGGGACCGTCATGAACGCTGTGTTAACGATCAAAGCAGCGATGATGCCCACGGCGACGGCATTCTTCACCCACCAGACCGTAAGGGCCGTGAACAGCATGAAGGTGATCACTGCATACCAGGTGAGCGAGGCGGTGCGGTTCTTCGCGCGCCGCTGGTAGTGGTCCTCCTCCACCATCAGCAGGGGAATCAGGGCAATGAACATAATGAATCCTGTACCCCACTGGAAATAAGCCGGTGCAAGCAACACGCCGCTGAGTACGGACAAAAGTATGCGGGTCAATCGTGACATAATATTCAATAAGATTACAAATATAACGTAATTTGAGGGGAATATTTTGTATTATATTTGCAAGTATGGCGAAGACACGTAAACTGATAGAGACTGATGAGCTGATCAGATCAGCACGGCTCAAGAAGCTGGGCGGGGGTGGCGTGGCGAAGATAATGATGAATTTGTTGCGCATCAATAAACTCAACAAGCTGGTCGAGGAGCTTAGTGATGAACAGGGGATCGATTTCATTGACAAGCTGATTGAAAAGCTGGAACTGGATTACGAGGTGCGTGAGGATGAGCTGAAACGGATTCCCCGTGAAGGGCCTTTCATCACCGTCTCCAACCATCCTTTCGGGGGCATCGACGGGATGTTGCTGGTGAAGGTCATCGCGGGCACTCGTCCGGATATCCGGATCCTGGCCAATTTCCTGGTGCAACGGATCGATTCCGTTTCTGAGTTCCTGTTCCCTGTCAATCCGTTCGAAAAACGCAAAGACAGGGCATCGAGCCTGGCCGGCATCAAGATGGCCATTCAGCATGTACAGGAAGGCAAGGTACTGGGGATCTTTCCTGCCGGGGAAGTCTCGAGTTACAATCCCGACAATTTCGGAAAAACAGACCGGCAGTGGCAGACTTCCGCCATCAAGATGATCCGCAACGCAAGGGTGCCGGTGGTGCCGGTATATTTCGAAGGGACCAATTCAAGGATCTTCCATATCCTCGGGCTCATCCATCCGTCACTGCGGACCGTGAAGCTGCCTTCTGAAATGTTCAACAAGAAACACCGGAAAATCCGCATCCGCATCGGCAATCCCATCACGGTAAAAGAACAGGATGAATTCACCGACCTGGCCCGCTATGGCAGGTTCCTGCGTGCCAAGACCTATTCGCTGGGATCGGCTCTGGAGGTGAAACGGTTCTTCCAGCCCCGGTTCAAACGGGTACAGAAAGCCGAGCCCATTGCGGCACCGGTATCTCCCGCGAAAATAAAATACGAAATCGGGCAGCTGCGAACCGATGAAGAAGCAATGCTCTTCTCGAACACCAATTTCGAGGTGTTCTGCACCCCATCCACCAGGATACCGCACATCATGAACGAGATCGGCCGGCTGCGTGAAATCACCTTCCGCGGTGTGGGCGAAGGAACCAACCGGTCCATGGACCTGGACGAATACGACCTCTATTACCACCAGCTGTTCGTCTGGGATACACAGGAAGAAAAGATCGTGGGTGCCTACCGGGTCGGGATCGGTAACGACATCCTGCAGAAATACGGCGTCAAGGGATTCTATGTCCACAGCCTGTTCAGGATGCACCGGGGATTCAGAAAATACCTCCGCCAGTCCATGGAACTGGGCCGGTCGTTTATCGTGGAGGAATACCAGCGCAAGCCCATGCCCCTGTTTTTGCTCTGGAAAGGGATCCTCTATTTCCTGATCAAGAATTCGGAATACCGCTACCTGATCGGCCCGGTGAGCATCAGCAACCGTTTCTCGGAATTTTCCAAATCGATGATCATCAACTATATCCGGAAAAATTATTACGACAAGAAGCTGGCCAGGTACATCCGTCCGCGCACCAGGTACAACGTACCGGGATACAATATCGATGAGGACATCATCCTGGAAAGTGCCGATAACCTTCAGAAATTCGATAATTTCATCGACGATGTGGAAACCTCGGGATACAAGATGCCGGTGTTGCTGAAACGCTACCTGAAGCTGAACGGCAAGATCATCAGTTTCAACGTGGATCCGAAATTCAACAATGCACTCGACGGGCTGCTGATCCTGGATTTGTTCGATGTGCCGGTGGAAACCATCGCCTCACTCTCCAGGGAGCTGAATGACCAGACGATCCTGGAACGGTTTGAAGTAGGAAAACTCGTACGCGGACACTTTTACAGGGGCGACAATTGATGCTTTTCAACCTGATTCATCACCCCCCTGAGGTCGCCCGGAAACTAAGAACTTATACTTGTCTTTTGAACTTCCTCCATCACCCGCATGAGGTTGCCTGACCAGATCTTTTCGATCTCTTTTTTTGAATAACCACGGCGGACCAGTTCCAGGGTAATGTTGCCCATCTCAGAAACATCGAAGCAGCCTTCAACGCCACCGCCCCCATCAAAGTCGGTGCCGATCCCCACATGATCGATTCCAACCACCTCCACGATATGATCGATGTGGTCCACCACATCTGCGACCGTGGCCAGTTGTTGCGGGAAATCCACATCCACCTTGTACCAGTCGTTCAGAAAGGCTTCCTTGCCCAGGTCGTCCAGCTCGAAGTAATTGCCATGCTTCTCATATACCGCTTTGCGTGCGGAATCCCTCAGGGGATTGGGATCCGGGGTTTTCACATAGGCACTGAGAATGCACATCTGGATCACACCCCCATTTTCCTTCAGCTTTAGCAGCATATCGTCCGTCAGGTTCCTGGGGTTGTCGCACAATGCCCTGGCACAGGAGTGCGAGGCAATGACAGGTGCCCGTGACAACTGTATCGCATCGTAAAAGGATGCGTCGGACGCATGCGAGACATCGATCATCATCCCGACGTCGTTCATGCGTGCCACCACTACTTCGCCAAAGGCGGAAAGACCGTCATGCTCTGCGGAATCGGTGGAAGAATCGCAAATGTCGTTGTTGTAGGAATGACACAGTGTAATGTAACGGATGCCCGCATCATAAAATGAATCCACCAGGGCAACCTCCCTGCCCAGCGGGTATCCATTTTCCATGCCAAGGAAAATGGCCAGTTTGTCGTTTTTTTCAATATTCCTGAATGCGCCGGGGCTGACCGCAATGTCCAGCTGATCGGGATAGCGCGACACCGTGGAACGGATAGAGTCCATGATTTCATTCGCTTCTGAAAGCGCCTTCCTGTTCCCTTCTTCCGTACGTTCTTCCTGGCCGATAAAGACAGCAAACAACACACCGTCCAGCCCTCCTTCTCTCATGCGCGGGATGTCCACCTTGCTGCGACTCCGGTCACCGCCGTTTCTTTCCCCAAAGCGAAAGCCCTCGCGGGTCAGCCACAGGGGCGTGTCCACATGACTGTCTACCGTGAGTGCCTTTTGATGGATGCGATCGGCTTTTTCTTTCAGTTTTTCTTCGCCCGGGGTGCAGGAAGAAAGTGGAACAATGATTGCCATAAGCAGCAAAAGCATGCGGGCGTGCGTCGGCAGGAAATACGTGCGTGTCAGCAACTTGCGGATATTCTGCAGTAAGCAGGCGCGTGTCAGCAGGAAATGCTTATTTATCAGTAGCATGCGGATATTCTGCAGTAATCGGGCGTGCGTCGGCAGGAAGGGGCTGCGTTTCAGCAGGCGGGGATTACGTTTCAGCAGGAAGAGGTATCGTGTCATTTTCTGTTTGTTTTTCAGATCCTAAAACTAACAAAAAAGCGGGAAAGGTGAAGCATTCAGAGAAAAGCCCCTGGTGATGGTGGCGGAGTCACCAGGGGCAACAAAATATCACTGGATTCACTCCTGAAACTGTCACATCTCCTGGGACGCCTGGGTGATTTTGACAAGGTCCTGGAAGAAAAAGAAAATCCTGATGATATTGAAAGGTTGTTTAAAACATAATTGCCAACATCGAATTTGCATATCATAAAATGGCATTGCTGGCAGGCATTGAGCGGTATCTCAACAGAAAGCAGGCAATCTATAAAAAAGACACTGGGTAAATTAAAAGACTGACAAAACGGATTCGAACACAGCTGTCGCGGTCGTAACAATCAGCGGTGCCAGGGCATCTGCAAAAATGCCGGGTCCTGTGCTACCACAAGATCCCGGCATTTTAGGTCTATTGATCCCTCCCCGGCACACTGAATGGTTCCGGGAGGGAGTCTCTTTCTGATTACCAGTCAGATTTATTGTCTGGACCCTGGAAGGTTTACCCTGCGAAACGCCTGGCTACCTCTTCCCACTTCACCACGTTCCAGAAGGCGCTGATATATTCAGGCCTGCGGTTCTGGTAGTGCAGGTAATAGGCGTGTTCCCATACATCCAGACCGAGAATCGGGGTGCCCTTCACTTCTGCAATATCCATCAGGGGATTGTCCTGGTTGGGACTGGAGGTCACAACGAGTTTGCCGCCGTCCTGCTTCACCAGCCAGGCCCATCCTGAACCAAACCTTGTTGCGGCTGCGTTATTGAATTCCTCTTTGAATGCATCAAAGGAACCAAAGTCCTTTTCGATCGCATCAGCCAGGTCACCGGAAGGTTTTCCGCCTCCGTCGGGACCCATTACTTCCCAGAACAGGTTGTGGTTGTAGAAACCTCCGCCGTTGTTGCGCACCGCCGGGGAATGACCGGAAATGCCGGCCAGAATTTCTTCAATGGTCTTGCCTTCCAGGTCGGTTCCTGAAACAGCATCATTGAGTTTTGAAGTGTAGGCACCATGGTGTTTGGTATGGTGAATTTCCATTGTACGCGCATCGATATGTGGTTCCAGCGCGTTATAATCATACGTAAGATCCGGTAATTTAAATGACATGTTTTACTTGTTTTTTATGGTTCATAAATCTATTTATTAATCGTCGCTTTGTTATTTGTAAACAATCTAAATAGCGAATTGTTTGATGTTTTTCCGTGTGCGTACACGAACAACTTCACAACCCATGCGCAGTGCCGCGGATACTTTCAGAAAAGCGTTACCTTTGTAGCGCTGAAACCAAAAAAATAAAAAACAACAGAATATGTCCCTGAAATGCGGAATCATCGGCATCGCCAACGTAGGTAAATCCACCCTGTTCAATTGCATGTCGAACACCAAGGTGGAGACCACCAGTTTTGCTTTTACCTCCAACAAGTCGAACATCGGCATCGTGGATGTGCCCGACCCGCGACTCTACAACCTGGAAAATTTTCAGCCAACGGAAAAGATCATCCCCGCCACCGTGGAGATCGTGGATATTCCCGGACTGGCCAAGGGAGCCAACAAGGGCGAAGGGGTCGGGAACCAGTTCCTGTCGGACATCCGGAACACCGATGCACTGATCCACGTGCTGCGTTGCTTCGACGATGAGAACCTGCCGCATATTGAAGGATCGGTGAACCCGGTACGTGACATTGAAACCATCAACCTCGAGTTGCAGGTGAAGGACCTCGAGTCGGTGGAGAAGAAAATTACCCGCCTGGAGAAACTTGCAAAAGTGGGCGACAAGGATGCAAAAAAAGGCATCGAGGTACTTCAGGTGTACAAGGACCACCTGGAAAACTTTCAGAATGCCTCCACCGCCCCGGTCAGCGAAACGGACCGGAAATATATCGACGACCTGTTCCTTCTGACGGCCAAGCCGGTGATGTACGTATGCAACGTGGACGATGCCAGTGCAACCACGGGCAATAAGTATGTGGATGAGGTGAAGTCCTTTCTGCAGTCTGAAGCAGAAGGAGCCGCAGCAGGGAATGGTGCCGGTGCCGGAAGTGCAACCTCCGGAAGTGCAACCTCTGGAAGTGCAACCACGGGAAAAGGAACTACGGGAAAAGCAGGGACTTCAGGTGATCCTTCAACCGCAGACACCGGTCCGGAATTGCTGGTGCTGGCCGGCAGGCTGGAGGAGGAGATTGCAGAACTCGACCCCGAAGACCGTGCGGAGTTTCTTGCAGATGCAGGTCTTACCGAGCCCGGTGTAAACAAGCTGATACGGTCGGCCTACTCCATGCTGAACCTCATGTCGTTCTTCACCGTCGGGCCAAAGGAAAACAGGGCCTGGACCATCAGGAAGGGAATGACCGCACCACAGGCCGCCGGCGTGATCCACAGCGACCTGGAACGGGGATTTATCCGCGCCGAGGTCATGAAATACAACGATTTCATCGAGCTGGGCAGCGAACAGGCCTGCAAGGTGGCGGGCAAACTCGCGGTGGAAGGAAAAAATTACGTGGTGGGCGACGGCGATATCCTGCACATCAGGTTCAATGTGTAGCCGGGGTCTGCTGAAGCAGCTATCCACTGGAAGCAGAGGAGTGATAAAATTAAGGGGTTCACTGCCATCATCCAGGCAGGATATTTAAGCGGTGCAGAGGCAAAAGAAGATATACACAATGCATAGTTTCCGGGTCATAGCATCTTTAGTTGCAGTGCTGCTGTCAACACAGCTCGTGCATGGACAGCAGGAGCGTCACACGGATGCTGACACATCCCAAACCCTGGTCAGGATTCCCGTCCATGCGCTGAATACCGACCCGTCAGATCAGACCCCTGCGATATCCGGGCAGGCGAAGTCCACCGACCCGTCAGATCAGACCCCTGCGATATCCGGGCAGGTGAAGTCCACCGACCCTTCAGATCAGAACAGGCATGACGAACTATCCAGCCTGGCTGAGCTATTTGGCGGGGACAGGGAGCTTTTCCGCGAGAGCATCCGTAATGACAGCGCCGACATTGCCATTGATCCGGCCGAACTGGAGCGCTACATGACCCGGTATCCCGGGCTCAGGGTCCTGAAGGTGTTACCGCTGCTCGACAACACCGACATGGCCGCCAGCATGGCCGAGGCCATGACTTTTCAGAAATATCCCACCTACGAGCAGTACGACAGCATGATGCACCATTTTGCAGCCACTTACCCCTCCATCTGCAGGATCGATACCTTCGGAACGAGCGTGCAAGGACGGCTGCTGCTGGCCCTGAAGATTTCCGACAACGTGGAGCAGCATGAGGATGAGCCCGCTTTCTTCTATACTTCCACCATGCACGGCGATGAACTGGTGGGCTATGTGCTGTGCCTGCGGTTTGCAGATTTCCTGCTGTCGAACTATGGTTCCGACACAGAGGTGGACCGGATCATCAACGATGTGGAACTCTGGATCAACCCGCTTTCCAATCCCGACGGCGCCTATTACCCCGACAACAACAGCACGGTGCAGGCGTCCATCCGGGGCAATGCCAACGGGGTGAACCTCAACCGCAATTTCCCCGACCCGAAATCCGGCGAGGCAGATGACCCCGGTGGCCGCCAGCCGGAAACGCAGGCAATGATGGCATTCATGAAACAGATCCGTCCCAACCTGTCGGCCAACATCCACTCGGGCGCCGAGGTGGTGAACTACCCGTGGGACCACAAATATGCCAGGCACCCCGATGATGCCTGGTACGTGCTGATCTCCCGGGAATATGCCGACGAAGCAAGGACGGTGAATTCCGGGTACCTCAACCTCTACCCTTCCGGGATCACCAACGGTGCCGACTGGTACATCATTTACGGCGGCCGTCAGGATTATGTCAATTATTACCTCCATGGAAGGGAAGTGACGCTGGAACTCAGCTATATCAAACAACTCGAATCTGAATACCTGGAGGACCACTGGAACTACAACAAGTGGCCGATGGTCAACCTGGTTACCCAGTCAAGGTATGGCATCCACGGGAATGTGACAGACCTGTACGGAAATCCGCTCCAGGCAAGCATATGGGTGCAGGAGCATGACAATGACAGCTCATGGGTGAAGAGTGATCCTGTTTCCGGAAATTTTTACAGGTACCTGGAGGAAGGGGTGTATGACCTGCTGGTCAGTTCAGAGGGCTTCGTGCCGGCAACCCTTTTCGGTATCGAAGTATTTAATTATCAGAAAACAGAAATTTCAGTGCAACTCGACAGCCTGGGAACCAGTGACCGGGCAGGCAACCTGCCGGGTGACCGGAAAAACGACCAGAAGGGGGACCCAACCACGTTGCTTGAGGTCTTTCCGAATCCTGCCCACGACCAGCTCCGGGTAAAAACACCGGGAACATTTTCTGCCGGCACCGTGGTCATCCTCTATGACCTTTCGGGAAGAACCGTGCTCCAAACAGCGACGGAGGCAGGTACCAGCAGTTTCACCATGGATGTGTCTGTATTGCAAAGCGGTGTGTACCTGCTGCATCGGGCAGGAGCTCCCGGTCCGGGGATAAAAATCATCGTGAGGTAATTTCTTTGGTTGCCGGTAGGCTATTCAGCCCGACTGCAACAAGCCCGGCAATATCCAGGTGCGGAGCAGTGCGCATCGCCAGGTGATCCCTAGAGGTCCGCTATTCAGCCCCGCAGCAACCAGCCAGCGCCAGCCCCACAAATGCTACCGCCTGATCTTCTGTTTGGTTCCTACCAAAAAGTACAAAATAGCGCCCAGGAAAGGTAAGAAGAGGATCAATACCACCCAGATGATCTTGTTGGATCCGGTGAATTCATTCATCAGGACATCCACCAGGGCGATCAGCGGAATGAGCAGGAACAAAATTACGAGGACCAGGATACCAAAAAGCCCGAAACCGGGCATACCTAAAAGTGTCATATGCGTTAAAAATGAATTAGAATTAAACTGAACCAATTTTGAATAGGGAAGGTACAAATATTTATTGATTCAGATCAAAAGAGGAAACGATTAAATTTTGTTACTTTGCCGGCATCCGCCACCAATGGCCAATAATAAAAATATTTTAACCGTTATGGCTGTGGGGCGCATTGCATTGAAAAACGGAGCTGCAAATAATAAGAACGGGCATATGAGGATGAAGACGATATTAACCACCCTGGTCATATTCACAACAGTTATTCACGTACAGGCACAGAAGATTCCTTCGGGAAAACCCAAACTGGTTGTCGGGATCACCATCTCGGGCATGCGGTACGATTATTTGTCCTCGTACTGGGATCAATTCAGCGAAGACGGGTTCCGGCGCATGGCAGGAATGGGTGCCCACTGCAGGAACGCGAGCTACGACCAGCTGATCACGGAATCGGCCGTGGGATATGCCTCTATTTCCACAGGCGCCCGTTCGGATGCCCACGGGATCGTGGCCGATTACTGGTACGAGCGAAAGGAGCAGGCCATCCGTTACTGTGTCGATGATCCTTCGGTGCGCGCCATTGTCAGCTCGGACAGAAACGGGCACACTTCCCCGACCGCCATGATGTCCCGGACCCTCACCGATGAGCTGCGGATCGTTTCCCAGTTCAAGTCAAAGGTGATCGGCGTATCCATGGATCCGAAGGCTTCTGTGCTGCTGTCGGGCCACACCGCCAATGCTGCCTACTGGTACGATCCGGAGCACGGCACCTGGACCACCAGTACGTATTATGCCGATTCATTGCCGGCCTGGGTGGAGGCATTCAACGATAAAAACTACAAGGACATCTACCGGGAAAAAGAATGGGCTACATTGCGGCCCATCAGCGAATACACCGCCAGCATGCTCGACAACAACATCTACGAAGAGGGATTCAACGGCCAGAATACCTTCCCGTACGACCTGAGGAAAATTACCCGGGAGGGATTCCGCAAGGGCGACTATTCGGCACTGCTCGTGGCCCCGTTCGGGAACACCTACACCAAGGATTTTGCAATCAACGCCATCGTCAGCGAGGAACTGGGACAGCGGGATGCGACCGACTGGATCAACATCAGCTTCAACGCCGGGAAATACCTTGCCGAACATTTCACCACCTGGTCGGTCGAAGTGGAGGACCTCTACCTCCGTCTCGACCAGGACATTGCACACCTGCTGACTTTCCTCGATGAGCAGGTGGGACTGGAGAATACGCTGGTCTACCTCACCGCCGACCATGCCATAGCAGATGATCCGCGGCTGCTGGAAGAACACCGTGTCCCTTCGGGCTATTTCAACTACCACAGCAACATTTCCCTGCTGAAATCATACCTCAACGCGGTATACGGACAGGGCAACTGGGTGAGCCTGTATTATGCGAACCAAATCTACCTGAACCGCCAGCTGATCGAGGATTCGAGGCTCTCTCTCGAGGAGGTGCAGGACCGCGTGGCCAGCTTCATGATCCAGTTTTCGGGGGTTTCCAATGCATTGCCGGCACATATCCTGCAACGGAATAATTTCACTGAAGGCATTTTCAACCGCATCCAGAACAGCTACAACCAGAAACGGAGCGGGGATGTGATCATCTACCTCACCCCCGGGTGGGTGGAGAAAGGGAGCGAATACCGCGAATCGCTGTCGAATTTTCATTACGATGCGCATGTGCCCCTGATTTTTTATGGCTGGAAAGTCAACCGGGTCACCCTCCCCGACCGGGTTTCCCCGCTGGATATCGTGCCTACCATCGCCTATTTCCTGAAAATATCGGTACCCGAAAACGCAAGCGGAAAAGTGATCACGGGAATAATCAGGTAGGCTGCCCCGTTCAGCCGGTCGCACAACGCTGGCAGCAATCCACTTGTCCGGAATACTCCGGAAGTAACCTGGTGATCTTGCACCCCCTGTCGGGCCAGCCGCATAACACTACCTGCGAACCGACCTGTCAGTGATAAGGCAGTAGCAACCCGTCGATATTTTCAGGCCCCGTTCAGCCGGTCGCGCAGTGCGGCAAATTCCCTGATCTGTCCGGGAAATTCCTCGAGGCGGTTGCCGATAACGACCAGGTCTGCCCCTGCATTGTATACATTTTCTGCATCCTGAACGGAACGTATGCCGCCTCCCACCACCAGGGGCACTGAAACAGCCTTGCGGATGGCGGCGATCATATCGATGCCCACTGTTTTGGCTGCGCCGCTGCCGGCTTCAAGGTAAATCATCTTCAGTCCGAGCAGTTCCCCGGCCATGGCCGTAGCCACTGCCAGGTCGGTCTTCCCGAAGGGAATGGGACGGGTGTTGCTGATATATTCCACCGAAGTGGAATGCCCGTTTTCGATCAGCATGTAGCCGGTGGGAATCACATCGATGCCCGACCTCCGCAGGTGGGGTGCCGCAACCACATGGTTGCCGATAAGAAATTCAGGGTTTCTTCCCGAGATGAGCGAAAGAAAAAAGATTCCGTCGGCCCGGTCCGATAGCTGCGTGGCATCGCCGGGAAAGAGGTATACCGGGATATCCGTGCATTCTTTAAGCAAAGCGATGGTGTCGCCTACCGGGCAGAAGACCAGGCTGCCACCCACCAGGAGGACATCGGGCGCGGCACCTTCAAAGGACGCCGCCAGCTGACCGAGCTGCTGTGCATCCTGCTTGTCGGGATCCACCAGCACCGCGAATCCCTTGCGTTGCGATAATGATTCGTAAAACCTGCTCATTTCTTACAGCTCCATACCAGGGCATAATTTTCGTGATGCAGATACTCCAGGTCGAACAGCTCTTCGCCGGCACTGTTCACAACGTGCCCCCGTATGAAACCATTGTCTTCGGGCTCAAACGGGAGGATCGTGATGCCTTCCCTGAAGTTCACATCCTGTTTGTCACATATTTTATACAGCGCCTCTTTGGCGCACCAATGCAGGTACAAATGGAATTTTTGCACTGCAGAATTTTCCGTCAGCCGCTCGCGCTCGTTCATAAATTTGTGTCCCAGCTTGCTGATCTTGCCCGACATGTATTCCAGGTCGATTCCCACGCGTTTATCCGGACTCACAAGGATGGCTGTCAGGTTTCTCGAGTGGGAGATGCTGATATTCCCGCCGCCACCCAGGAAAGGTTTGTTTTCCTCGTTGTAGGTGATCTTTGCCTGCTGTCCCTTCATGCTTTTGATCAGGGCCCTGACACTCAGCCATTCAAGCTTCCTGCTCAGACTGCGGAAACTTGCCAGCCTGGCCTTCTCCGCCCTGTCGAGATACACCATGGAACGAATTTCATCGTATTCCTCGGTGATTTCCCAGACACCCAGCAGGCACTCGGGTTGTATTTCTGTTTTTAAAAAAATTCCCACAGAAACTGTTATTTAGAAAAACGTGCGCAAATTTAATCATTATTTTTCCACTGCACCGATTCCACCAGGTGCACGATATCTTCCTGAACGAAATTGATGACCGGATTCAGCGAATCGCGGTTGGGTGCGGTATTGAAATAGAGTGCACCCCTCAGGAAATGCCTTGTACTGTCGGTGAGGAAGAACTGAACCGCCGATGCGACATCACCACGCAGCTCATACAATATCCCGTATTTGTCACGGGCTGTATCTACAAAAGGAATCTCGTTGATCCCATCCGACCTGGAGGCATGCTTGTACACCAGGGTCCGGGTATCTTCAATCAGCGCCGACGGGTCACCTTCCGGATCCCTGAAGCTCAGGTGGAGGGTTCCGTCGTATTCCGGGAACCTGACATCGTACCACCAGGGTTCAGAGGTGCGTGAAATATGGGGCCGGACCTCTGCATATACCGGGTACTCAAATGAGTAGGGACCGGCATCGTCAAACAGGACGTATTCCTTTTCCGGGTAATGCACCTTCAGGTAACCTGCCGGTTTCGGAGTATAACTCCTGTCGCAGTAAGCGAAGGTAACCAGTAAGATCAACAGCCCATTACGCATCATTTTTCTCCTCATCGTTTATACGCACCCTGATCTGCTTGATCCTGCGCTTGTCCATATCTGTAATGGTAAAACGGATATGTTTGCAATTCATTGAGTCGTTTATCTTCGGAAAATCACCCTTCAGCTCGAGGATCAGTCCTGCCAGCGTCTCTGCATCTCCCCTGACATCCTCAAATGTATCGGCATCCAGTTCCGTCACCTTGAAAAAATCATTCAGCAGCGTTTTCCCGTCGAAGAGGTAGGTGTTTTTGTCCAGTTTCCTGTAAAACTCCTCGGCCTCATCCGATTCATCGGTAATCTCACCCACCACTTCTTCGAGAATATCTTCCATGGTAACGATCCCTTTCATCCCGCCGTATTCATCCACCACGATGGCCAGGTGGATCTTGGTCTGCTGGAACTCCTGCAGCAGGTCGTTGATCTTCTTCGTTTCCGGCACGAAAAACGGCGGCCTGATCAGTGTCTGCCAATTAAAATGCGTCTTCCGGATGTGCGGCAGCAGGTCCTTCACATAGAGGATCCCCATGATGTTGTCGGTCGATTCCTCGTACACCGGGATCCGCGAGTAGCCCGATTCAATGACAACCCTGATCAGTTCTTCCATGGATGTTTTGATCTCCACATTGACCACGTCCATGCGGGGTTTCATGATCTCGGAAGCCTCCAGGTTGCTGAATTTTACAATTCCCTCCAGCATCTTTTTCTCATCGGAGATCACCCCCGTGGCGATGTCAAGCGCCTCGGAAAGATCGTCCATGGAGATATTCTTGCGCTTGCCCGACATGCGTTTATTCACCAGGGAAGTGGATTTCGTGAGCAGGAAAATCAGCGGACGGAACAGCCGGCCGGTAATCCTGAGCGGAATCGACATGACCGATGCAAAGGAATCCGAGAACCGGTCGGCATAGATCTTGGGCAGGATCTCCCCGAACAACAGGATCACGAAAGTGATGATCACCACCTGGATGATGAATCCGAGCACAGGCATCGCACTTGCATCCATCAGGGTCGTGGTAATGAAACTGGCGAGGATCACGATACCGACGTTAACGAAGTTGTTGGAGATCAGAATATTGGCCAGCAGGTCTTCCGGCTTTTTCAACAATTCCATTACCGCCTGGGTCCTGCGGTTGTTCTTTTCCTGCAAACCCTCTTTTTCTGTAGGGGTAAGTGAGAAGAATGCCACCTCGGATCCTGATACCAGTGCCGAACATACCAGCAGCAGCACTACCACGAGCAGCTCGATAATTACGGTTGTTGTTACCGGGTGAAATACCAGTTGTAAAAGTGGGATAAGTTGTGTTTCCAAACCATTCAATGATTCGTTCATCTAGAAAGGCAGGTCATCCTGCTCATTTTCCGGACCTGAAATATCCGGATCATTACCAGGTGCTGCACCGTGGGGATCTCCTGAATCGCCGGAGCCACCGGGGGAGGATACATCCGATTGCCGGCTGCTTCCGGACGGAGAAGTTCCGCCTGGTTGCTGCGATGCTCCCTGTTGTTGTGCAGCTCCCTGCTGCTGAGAAGTTCCCTGTTGCTGAGCGGCCCCTGGCTGCTGAGAAGTTCCCTGTTGCTGCGAAGCCCCTGTTTGCTGCGTTCCGGCTGACTCCTGTGAACCGCCGGATTGCCGGCTGCCGGAACCATATTGCTGGTCTCCGCCATCCTGCTGGTTGTCATCCTGCCTGCGGCCGAGCATCTGCATGTTGTCGCCAACAATCTCGGTGATGTACCTTTTGATACCGTCCTTGTCATCGTAGGAACGACTGCGTATTCTTCCTTCGATGTACAATTGTGCGCCTTTCTTCACATATTGTTCCGCTACTTTGGCAAGCCCCCTCCACAGCACAATATTGTGCCATTCCGTCTGCTCGACCTTCTCCCCGTCCCTGTTCCGGTAGACCTCACTGGTGGCCAGAGGGAATTTGCAAACAGGAGTGTTTTCATCGAGATACCTTGTTTCAGGATCTTTGCCAACATTCCCGACCAGGATAACTTTATTGACTGCCATACTGCTTCTTTTGATTTGAACCCCAAAGATAAGAATTTGTGAGAACTAATCCGGACTTTCGCCATTAAGTTCAAGATACCTGTCGATCAGCCGGGGAAGCGGATGGTCACCCACCTCGCTGAATCTCACGCGCTTCCAGTGGCCCGGCGCCTGCAGCAGGTTCCCGCGAGTTTCCAGGTGCAAAAACCGCGCAATGATCCTGCGATGGGTGAGCTGGTGCCGCACCGGGTCTGACAGCCTGCTGATGGTCAGCCGCGATCCCTCCAGTCCAGTCAGCAGTGAAGCAGCATGAAGTATCTCCGTTTCATCCGGCGCACTGTCGTGCTCGATCAACGGGAATTCATACATCTCCCTCCAGATATCATTGCCGGTGCGCCTGGATATATAGGTGTGCACCCCCTCCCTTATAATAAGGTAGGTAAAATACCGGTTCCTGATCTTTGCCTTTTTCTGTTTAACGGGCAATGCTGCCACCAGGTCGTTGCTGAATGCCTTACAAAATTGCTGCACCGGGCACGCCAGGCAGTCCGGGGCCACCGGTACACATTGCAGGGCCCCGAACTCCATCATCGCCTGGTTGTGGTCGCCCGGGTTCCCCCGGTGAAGCAGTTCCACGGCCAATGCCTCGATCTGCTTCCCGCCCGCTGGAATATTCACCGCGTCCTGCACGGCATACAGCCTGGCCAGTACCCTGGATACATTACCATCCACCACTGCGACGGGCGCTTTATAGGCAATCGATGCCACAGCGGCTGCAGTATAGGGTCCGACACCTTTCAGTTTCAGCAGGTCGCTGTACCTGGAAGGGAACTTCCCGCCAAACTCATTTTCCACCTGCCGGGCAGCCGCCAGCAGGTTGCGCGCCCTGCTGTAATACCCCAGTCCCTGCCAGAGCTTGATCACTTCCTGCTCCTCTGCAACTGCCAGCTGGTGCACGTCGGGAAATCGCGCAACAAACCTGTGGTAGTATTCCATCCCCTGGTTCACACGGGTCTGCTGGAGAATGATTTCAGAAAGCCATATCTTGTATGGATCCCGCGTTTCCCGCCAGGGCAACAATCTCTTGTTTTTTTTGTACCATTCCAATATTATCTCGCTAATTTTCATTATCTTCGCCTCACATTTTTCAATTATCAGGTTGAAAATAAAATTAATCTATTTCATTTGTAAATAATTGTGAAAAACAATTATATTTGCACATTAGAAAAAAGAAACTAACGTAAATCATTGATAATTAAAGGTTTTATTAAAATGACAAAAGCAGATATCGTTAACGAGATTTCAAAGAACACTGGAATTGAAAAGGTGACTGTACAAAAGACAGTAGAAGCATTCATGGAGTCCATCAAAGATTCACTGAGTGACAACAAAAACGTTTACCTCAGGGGATTTGGGAGCTTTATCGTAAAGAAAAGAGCCAAAAAGACTGCAAGGAACATTTCCAGGAACACCACCATCATTATTCCGGAACATTTCATTCCTTCCTTCAAGCCTGCTAAAACTTTTGTCAACAAAGTGAAAACAAACGTTAAGTAAGTTAAGCACCGAATAACATTTAGATTATGCCTAGCGGAAAGAAAAGAAAAAGACATAAAATGTCAACCCACAAGCGTAAAAAGCGCTTGCGGAAGAACAGGCACAAGAAGAGGAAATAACCATTTCGTTCTTTTCATAACACATATATAAACCTAAAGCCATGATGCTTTAGGTTTATTTCTGTTAAGTTAATACAACGGCTATTAAAGATATTACATTGTGAGCAGTGAATTGATCATTAAAGCCTCGGAATCAGAGGTTTCAATTGCTCTGCTGGAAGATAAAAGACTTGTTGAGCTAAACCGGTCCAAACCGGAGCAGAAATTCTCCGTTGGAGACATCTATCTTGCCAGGGTTAAAAAAACCATGCCCAGTCTTAATGCAGCATTCGTTAATGTTGGATATGAGAAGGATGCGTTTTTGCATTACCTTGATTTGGGACCGCAGTTCAGTACCCTTGGAAAATATGTCAACCAGGCCCTGAGCAAACGGGGGAGATCGATTGCGGTCTCCAAGTTCCGGAGAGAGAAGGATATCAACAAACACGGGAAAATTAACGAAGTCCTCAAGTCAGGCCAGCATGTACTTGTACAGGTGGCCAAGGAACCGATCTCCACGAAAGGACCCAGGCTCACCTCCGAGATATCCATCGCGGGAAGGAACCTGGTATTGATGCCCTTTTCCGACAAAGTTTCCATCTCGTCAAAGATCGCTACCCAGGAAGAACGGGAGCGTTTGCGCAACCTGATCAACAGCATCAGGCCACAGAATTACGGGGTGATTGTAAGAACCGTGGCGGAGAACTGCAAGGTGGCAGAACTGGATACAGAGTTGCGTTCGCTCGTGACGAAGTTTGAGAGTGCCTTCGACAATATCAATGTAAAGCAGCTGCCGCAGCTGGTACAGGAAGAGCAGAGCCGTGCCACCTCCATCATCAGGGACCACCTGAACGGGAATTTCGAAAATATTTTCATTGACAACAAGGAGGTTTACCAGGAAGTCAAGCAATACATCAGCGAAGTCGCTCCCGAAAAGGAGAAGATCGTAAAATTGTATACCGGCAGCCAGTCGATCTTTGAGAAATTCGAGATCGAACGGCAGATGAAGGCATCCTTCGGAAGCACTGTTTCCTTCAAGCAGGGCGCCTACCTGATCATTGAACATACCGAAGCGCTGCATGTCATCGACGTGAACAGCGGCAACAGGGCCAAATCGGGCCTCGACCAGGAGAGCAATGCAACAGAAGTGAATTTAGCGGCCACCGAGGAGATCGCCCGCCAGCTGAGGCTGCGCGATATGGGGGGGATCATCGTGGTAGACTTCATCGATATGCACAAGGCGGACAACAAGCAAAAGCTGTTCAACCGCATGAAAGAGGTGATGTCGCGCGACAAAACCAAGCACAACATACTGCCCCTGAGTAAATTCGGACTGATGCAGATCACCCGTCAAAGGGTACGCCCGGAGATGCATGTGGAAACTGCCGAATCGTGTCCGACCTGCGGGGGCACCGGCAAAATTCAGCCTGCCATCCTGCTGGAGGACCGGGTGAAGCTTGAACTGGAAACCCTGGTGAAAAACGAATCCCTGAAAAAGGTAACCCTCCAGGTACATCCGTTCTTTGCCGCCTACCTGCAGAAAGGCCTGGTGTCTGTCCTGAAACGGTGGCGCCGCGAGATGAAGTGCAGGATCAATGTCGAGCCACTGGATTCTGCCACCTACCTGGAATTCATCATCCTCGATCAGAATGGTGAACAACTGCTGAGAAAGACCAAGTAACACACAATTTCCCCTAACTTTGCCGCTATAAACAATCTGACAGGTTCATTGTTTATTTATCATTATTTTTGTCAATTAACCACGCGGTGCCTGTAAGGAACCGGGGGGTTGTTCGACAATCCCAGCAGTGCAAGTATAAAACGTAATATATGATGACAAAGACTGTAGCAATTATAAGCGGACTGATGCTATCACTGGCAGCATTTGCGCAGCCCATTGATCCTGTTTCCTGGACCATTGAAGCAGAACGGACCGGGGACAACACATTCGAACTTGTGTACAAGGCAAAGATCGATCCTCCGTGGCACCTCTATTCAGCATACCTCCCCGAAAACGGCCCCATCCCTACCCGGCCCTCCTACGAAGAAACAGCAGGAGTGGAACTGGTGGGCGACATCATCGAGGTAACCAAGCCAAAAATAAAATTCGACCCGGGTTTCCAGATTGATGTGGGAACCATTGCCGGGAAGGCAGAATTCAGGCAGAAGGTAAGGCTCACAGCCCCGTCAGCCACCCTCTCGGGAGAGATCGAATACCAGGTATGTGATGATGCCAACTGTCTGCCCCCGGCCTATGAAGCATTCTCCTTCAACCTGCAGTCTGCCGGATCCGGGACTGCAGCGGAAAATGAAGGTGAAGCCGGCACAGCCGCAGCCGGAGGGAATGCAGCGGAAGGAAATGTATCGGAAATTGCGGATGGAACAGGCACCGGTGATGCGGGCGAACCCGGGGAAGTGGTAACTTCTCTGGTTCCTGAACCGGCATCGGAGCCCGGGAGTGTGACAGGCGCACCCGGTGAGCAATTGTCGGAACCATCCGCCGCAGGGTCTGCCGGACTGAGCGGTGACGACGAAAAGTCGCTGTGGCGTTTCTTCTGGATCGCATTTGGTGCAGGGCTGCTGGCACTGCTCACACCGTGCGTTTTCCCCATGATCCCCATGACCGTAAGCTTTTTCATGCAGGGCAGTCAGAACCGTGCACGCAGTGTATTCCGCGGGTCGGTATTCGGCCTTTCCATTATTGCCATTTACACGCTGCTCGGAGTGATTGTGAGCCTCACCAACCTGGGTCCGGACGCAGCCAATATGCTGAGTACGCACTGGATTCCCAACCTGATCTTCTTCCTGCTCTTCGTCATTTTCGCGTTTTCTTTCTTCGGAATGTTCGAGCTGGTGCTGCCCTCCAAGTGGGTGAACAAAGCCGACCAGAGCGCTGACAAAGGCGGGGTGGCAGGTGCGTTCTTTATGGCCCTTACCACCGTGCTTGTTTCTTTCTCCTGTACAGGCCCCATCGTGGGTGCGCTGCTGGTGGAAGCTGCAGGCGGACTCGCACTGAAACCTATTCTCGGGATGTTTGGTTTTGCACTGGCCTTCGCCATCCCCTTCACCCTGTTTGCGATCTTCCCTTCCTTGCTGAAGGGACTGCCCAAATCGGGCGGATGGCTGAACAGTGTGAAAGTGGTACTCGGGTTTATTGTGCTGGCCTTCGCCATGAAGTTCCTGCAACCGCTCGATCCAAGGCATGACATCATCAGCCGCGAAGTGGTACTGGTCGTCTGGACGATCCTCTTCTTCCTCATGGGCATGTACCTGCTGGGGAAACTGAAATTCGCGCACGACAGCGACCTTCCCTATATCAAGGTGCCCAGGCTGCTGCTCGCGATTGTATCCTTCGCCTTTGCCATATTCATGTTCATGGGACTCTTCGGCGCCAGGCTGACCATGGTCTCTCCCCTGCTGCCCCCGAAATCACCCGGGTGGATCGACATGACGCAGGCTTCAGCTCCGGCTGCAACGGTTGTTGCTACAGGTGATGTGGCTGAAGAATGCGTTCCTGAAAAACATACCGATGAGTTCCATACAGCCTATGGACTCACGTCGTTCTACGACCTGGAAGAAGGACTCGCCTGTGCGGAGAAAACCGGGAAACCGGTGTTCCTGGATTTCACCGGCCGCTTCTGCTCCAACTGTAAGAAAATGGAAGCCGCGGTATGGTCCGACCCTACCGTACAATCGATGCTCCGGAACGATTTCGTGCTCATTTCACTGTATACCGATGTGAACGTGAAACTACCGGAGGAAGAGTGGTATACCTCGGAAGTCGACGGCAAGGTGAAAAAAACCATCGGACAGCAAAACGTGGATTACGAGATTTCCATGTTCCGGACCAACACCGTGCCGCTGTACGTGATCATGGACAGCGAAGGGAACGTGGTGCATGAGCCGCGGGGAACCGACCTGGATGTCGACAGCTACACCAACTGGATGCAGGAAGGACTTGTCAAAGCAAATAAATAGGAAAAAAAAATCGCTACTTTTATGGGCGTTTATTAAATCAAACAAAATTACTGTAACAATGAGCAAGGAACAACACACAAAAGCAGCAGACAACATCAGGGTATTATCGGCAGCAATGGTTGAAAAAGCCAAATCGGGTCACCCGGGAGGCGCCATGGGCGGTGCTGATTACATAGAGGTATTGTATTCCAGGTTCCTGAACTTCGACCCTGACAATATGAGCTGGGCATTCAGGGACAGGTTTTTCCTTGACCCCGGGCACATGTCACCCATGCTCTATTCTGTACTGGCCCTTGCAGGGACCTATACCATGGAGGAGCTTGCCAACTTCCGCCAGTGGGGCAGTCCCACGCCAGGACATCCCGAAGTGGAAACCTCCAGGGGAATTGAAAACACATCCGGTCCGCTTGGACAGGGGCACACCATGGCAGTAGGTGCAGCGATCGCAGAGCGTTTCCTGGTGGATCGTTTCGGCGAATGGATGGCGCACAAGACCTACACGTTCATCTCCGATGGCGGGGTGCAGGAAGAAATCTCCCAGGGTGCGGGACGCATCGCCGGGTTTTTGGGGCTGAACAATCTGGTAATGTTCTACGACAGCAACGACATCCAGCTTTCGTCCACTACCAATGTGGTTACCTGTGAAGATACAGCTAAAAAATACGAAGCGTGGGGATGGCGCGTATATACTATTAACGGCAACGACCCGGAGGAAATCACTCAAGCACTGGAAAAGGCCCGCGCAGAAAAAGAAAAACCGGTGCTGATCATCGGCAAAACCATCATGGGAAAAGGAGCGGTGACAGCAGACGGAAGTTCGTTCGAACGCCAGACCTCCACCCACGGCATGCCCCTTTCCGAGGCCGGCGGCTCATTCGAAAAGTCCATTGCCAATCTTGGCGGTGACCCGGAAAACCCATTCATGATCTTCCCGGAAGTGGCCGACAGGTACAAAGAGGTACTGGATGCCAAGCGCAAAATCGTAGCTGAAAAGAAAAAGGAGCAGCAATCATGGGAGCAGGCAAATCCCGTGCTGGCCAAAAAGCTGGAGATGTTCCTCAATGGAAAGACCCCGGCCATCGACTTTTCCTCCATCGCGATAAAGGAAAACCTGGCCACCAGGGCTTCTGCCGGGGCGGTGCTCAGCGCATTGCATGAAAAGGTGGAAAACCTGATCGTTGCCTCTGCAGACCTTTCGAACAGCGACAAGACCGATGGTTTTTTGAAAAAGACCACGGCCTTCAAAAAGAATGATTTTTCAGGATCCTTCCTGCAAACCGGTGTCAGTGAACTGACCATGGGTGCCATTGCCAACGGTATGGCACTGCATGGTGGTGTGGTGCCCGTTGTTGGGACATTCTTCGTGTTCAGCGACTATATGAAGCCGGCTGTCAGGCTGGCTGCCCTGATGGGACTTCCGGTGGTTTATGTATGGACCCACGACGCATTCAGGGTAGGTGAAGACGGCCCTACCCACCAGCCCGTGGAACAGGAAGCACAGATCAGGCTCCTGGAACACCTGAAAAACCATTCAGGCGACCGTTCGATGCTTGTATTGCGCCCTGCCGACGGGACAGAGTCGATCGTGGCCTGGAAAATGGCACTGGAAAACAGGAAGACGCCCACTGCACTGATCCTTTCACGCCAGGGCATCGCTGATGTTCCTGCCATGCCCGGATCGACACGCTACCAGGATGCCCTCCATGCAGAAAAAGGTGCGTATATCGTAAAAGACACCGAGGAGGTGCCACAGGTCACCCTCGTTGCATCAGGATCGGAAGTATCCACGCTGATTGAAGGTGCGGCACTGCTGGAAGAACGTGAACAGCTCAGGGTACGGGTCGTATCTGCCATTTCAGAAGGCCGGTTTCGCGACCAGGACGATGCCTGGTGCGAGTCCGTGATCCCCACGGCACTCCCTGTATTCGGGATGTCGGCAGGACTGCCGGTAACCCTGCAGGGACTGGTTGGTCCCAGGGGGAAGGTATTCGGACTGGAAAGTTTTGGGTATTCAGCACCCTACAAGGTGCTGGATGAAAAACTGGGGTTCAATGGTGAGAATGTATACAAGCAGGTGATGGATTACCTGGCCAGCCGCAAGTAATCCCACTGGAAAAGGGCCCGCAGGTACAAAAAGGCGTGCACTATTTTTGTATCTTACACACAGGCTTCATTTTTAACTTGTTACAATGGTAAAAAGCCATTTTTTACATCTGCTGACGGCACTGCTTATCGTGTTTTCGCTGGCATTCCGTGCAAACGCGCAGGAAAACATAACCGGTTACGAACCCAATTCCAGGATACTCTTTATTTTTGATGCTTCCTACAGCATGGCAGGGCCATGGGGCGGGGAGACGAAAATCAATATTGCACGGAGAATCCTCGAAGAGATGGTCGACAGTATCGCGACCCTCGAAAACGTGGAGATGGCCCTGCGGATCTACGGTCACCAAAGCCCCGTCCCCCCCCAGGATTGCAGCGATACGAAACTGGAGGTTCCATTCGCATCCGGCAATGCGGGAAAAATCAGGGAGAAGCTGCGCCTCCTTTCTCCCAGGGGGACCACCCCCATTGCACATTCTCTTGAACTTGCAGCGAATGATTTCCCGGATTGCCAGGATTGCAGGAACATCATTATCCTGATCACCGATGGTGTGGAAGCCTGTGATGGTGATCCCTGTGCTGTATCCATCGCACTCCAGGAAAAAGGTATCGCGCTCCGTCCGTTCGTTATCGGCATAGGGAGCGATCCGGGGTTCCAGGAAACCTTCGGTTGCATAGGATACTATTTTAATACCCCGGGGAAAAAGCAGTTCAGGGAAGTCATGAAGATTGTAATCAGCCAGGCACTTAACACCACCAGCGCACAGGTGAACCTGATCGATATTGAGCAACAGCCCTCCGAATCCGATGTGGCCGTCATCTTTTTCGACCAGCTGTCAGGAAAGGTAAGGTACAATATGATCCATACCCTCAACAACAAAGGCAATCCTGACACGCTGGCACTGGACCATCTCGGCAGGTACAGGGTGGTGGCCCGGACCATTCCCCCGGTGTCTGCTGACTCGGTGGAACTGGTTCCCGGGAAACACAACCACATCGGGATAGATGCACCCCAGGGGTACCTGCAGATCATCAGCAAGGGCGACTATACCCTCAAGAGGGAAAAGGTGTTGGTGAAGCGTGCCGGCGACCCGAAAACCATCAATGTCCAGTTCATGGGAACCAGTGAAAAATACCTCGTAGGAAGGTATGACGTGGAAATTCCCGTGTATCCGCTTATTTTTCTAAGCGATGTGGAGATTCGCCAGAGCTATACCACTACCGTGGAAATACCTGAACCCGGCATGATCCACATCTCATCACGACAACCCGGGTACGGGTCCCTCTTCAGACTTTCGGAAGATGGGGACCAGGAGTGGGTACTGAACATCCGGTCCGGCCTCACGCAGCAGGAGTATCACCTGCAACCGGGAAGGTACCGGATCATCTTCAGGCTTGCAAACAGGCAGTCAACCATCTATACCCAGGTGAAAGACTTTACGATCCGGTCGGGCATTTCCGAGGTAGTGGAATTCAAATAACAACCTGCCGGTTTAAACCTTTCCCTGGTTTCGGGCTCTAACACCTTAGTACACGAGAATATATGGCAGACCATCCTGACAGGAAAATCTTAGAGCTATTCAGGCAGAACGGGCAGAAGGAAGCTGCATTCAACCTGCTTGCAGAGTCATACAGTGAACGGCTGTACTGGCATATTCGCAGGATCGTGATTGATCACGAGGATGCAGATGATGTACTGCAGAATACGCTGCTCAAAGTATGGATAAACCTGGAGAATTTTCGCGCCGAGTCGGGATTGTATACCTGGTTGTTCAGGATCGCCACCAACGAATCGCTGAGCCTGATCAAAGACCGGAAAAAGCACTTGCACAATACGGAGGACCAGGGATTCGAAAACAGCCTGGCTGAAACACTGGTGACCGATCCGTGGTTCGACGGGGACGAGGTGCAACTGAAGCTGCAGCAGGCCATTCTGTCGCTCCCCGAAAAGCAGCGGCTTGTATTTAACCTGAAATACTTCGAGGAAATGAAATACGAGGATATGTCCGAAACACTGCAGACTTCCGTCGGTGCACTGAAAGCCTCTTACCACCACGCGGTAAAAAAAATAGAAAAGCACCTTACCGGTGAGTAAACCTTTTTTAAATTTAACAGTCTAACAGACAGGAAACTGAATTATGAGCCCGAAAAAAAACATACCAAACATCATCCCACCGAAACCGGAAAATCCATTCAGGGTTCCGGAGGGATATTTTGATGATGTGCAGAAAAGGGTGATGGAGCGGATCAGGACCGAGGCGCAGGAGCAGGAAGAGAAAAACAGTCTCCTCGTTCCTGGCACTGAACGCATTCCTGCATCTGCGGAGGGAAATAACCAGCAGTCCGTAAAAACACCTGCCCCTGCGGAGGGAGACATCCAGCAGTCTGTAAAAACACCCGGACGGGAAGTTCCCCGGGGGAGAAAAATATACCTGCAGCCCTACCTTACACTGGCGGCTGCAATCTCAGGCGTTGCACTGGTGGTATACATCTTGCTCCAGTCTGTGACAGGCAGCACGGGCGATACCAACGGCTATGACATTGCCACGCTCGACAGGGCCGGGGTGACCCGGGATGAATCGATACTCGCGGAAGCCTACAACGAAACCGGTGAAGAGGAAGATGCAGCCTATACCGAATGGGACGAGGAAGCCATCACCTACCTGGCCAGCAACGAGGTCGACCTGATACATTTACTTGATAATGATTAAAAAATATACACCATGGCAATAACTGCAACAACCACAAAGGTTCTGGTCACTTTCATGCTCATGTGTTTTACCGGCGCAACGGTCTTTGCCCAGCCCGGTGACCAGATGCAAAGATTCAAGGAAGAGAAGATCGCATTTTTCAATGAAAAACTGGATTTTTCCGAGAAAGAGGCGGCGGAATTCTGGCCCTTGCACGATGATTTGCACAACCGCAAAATGAAGGTCAACGAGGACGAAAAAACCCTGTTGAACTATTATAACAGCAACTATGCGGCCATGTCTGAAAATGAGATCGATGAGACCATCAAGAAATACATGGACCTCCAGGACAAGCGGTATGAACTGAATTCGGAATACCACGATAAATTCGTCCGGGTCATCGGGAAGAAAAAGACCATGCGGCTGTATGCGCTGGAACGGGAATTCAGGGTGCATATCCTGCACAAATTCCGCGCCGGAAGAGGCAGCGGAAAAGGTCCGCACCGCGGCCGGGATTAGGTTGGTCCCAGGGCAGGTCCCCGGCCAGGCCGCAGCATTGAACGGCAGTTCTCAGAGCAGTTCCCCGGTAAGGAATGGATCATCCAGTTCCACCTCCCGTAAATAATTCACTGTCTCATTGATATCCTCATACATCACCTTGTCATTTTCAATGAAACTGACCCTTTTCCGGTAGCCTGCGATGAATTTCTCCAGGTAGGACGAGGTTTTGGCAGGCCTCCTGAAATCCAGTGCCTGCGTAGCATTATAGAGTTCAATGGCCAGTATCCGTTCGAGGTTCTCCATCACCTTATATGCCTTCACGGCAGCATTGGCGCCCATGCTCACATGGTCCTCCTGTCCCTGCGACGACTCAATGGAATCGACCGATGATGGGGTGCACAGCTGCTTGTTGTGGCTCACCATGGACGCAGCAGTGTACTGGGGAATCATGAAACCGGAATTCAGACCGGAATTTGCCACCAGGAAAGCGGGCAGGTTCCGCGCCCCTGAAAGCAGCTGGTAGGTGCGCCGTTCCGAAATATTTCCCAGTTCAGAGAGGGCGATGGCCAGGTTGTCGAACGCAAGGGCGAGCGGTTGCCCGTGAAAATTACCGGCAGAGATGATCAGGTCCTCCTCCGGGAAGATGGTGGGATTATCGGTGACGGAATTGATCTCGTTCTGAAACACATAGGCCACATAATTAATTGCATCCTTAGAGGCCCCGTGCACCTGGGGGATACACCTGAAAGAATAGGGATCCTGCACATGGGGTTTTTCCCGGTGCATGAGCTCACTGTCGTTCAGCAACCACCTCACGCGTGCCGCTGTCCTGATCTGCCCCTGGTGTGGCCTGATCTGCTGGATCAGCTCGTGGAACGGCTCGATCCTGCCGTCGAAGGCATCCAGCGAGATGGCACCGATGATATCAGCCAGTTTGGACAGTCTGAACACCCGCAGGCACAGATGTACCCCGTAAGCACTCATGAACTGGGTGCCGTTCAGCAGCGCCAGGCCCTCCTTCGACTGGAGGTCGATGGGGTCCCAACCGAATTTCTTCAGCATGGTTGCTGAAGGAACGGTCTTCCCGTTCATTACCACCTCGCCCATTCCGATCAGCGGCAGGCTCAGGTGCGCCAGCGGTGCCAGGTCGCCCGAAGCCCCGAGTGAACCATACTGGTATACCACGGGCAAAATATCGTTGTTGTAAAAATCGATCAGCCGCTGCACGGTGGCGAGCTGCACGCCGGAGTTTCCGTAGGACAGCGATTGCAGTTTCAGGAAGAGCATGAGCCTGACAATTTCATCGGGAACCTTCTCCCCCACGCCGCAGGCATGCGACATCACCAGGTTTTTCTGCAGGAGCCCCAGGTCATCGTTCGAGATCACCTTATTATAGAGTGAGCCAAAGCCCGTGTTGATCCCATACAGTGAATCTGTCCGCTGCGAAAGCCTGCTGTCGAGATACTCCCTGCACCTTACAATCAGCTTCCTGCTCTCCTCCGAAAGTTCCAGTGCACTGTCATTATCAAGCAACTGTGCAATAATTTTCCAGTCGATCACTGCGGTACTGATCCTGTGTTTTCTTATCATAATCTATGGCGTTTTTCCAGGTGTGAATTACGGAAAAAAGCCTGAAAGGAAAGATGTTCTATGACAGCTGACTCCTGAGAATGGTCAACAATGTATCAAAACCTAACAGTTGCTGGTCACCGGTCTCCATGTTCTTCAGGGTAACCTGCTGTGCACTGATCTCATTCTCCCCCACCAGGGCCACAAAAGGGATGCCCGACTGGTTGGCAAAGGTCATCTGTTTTTTCATCCTGGCCTGGTCGGGATACAACTCGGCACGGACTCCCGCACTTCTCAGTTTTCCCAGCATGGGAAGGATGTATTTCACTGCTTCCTCACCAAAATTGACAAATAGCAGTTGCGTATGTTCTTCCGCTGAAGCAGGGAAACGTTCGAGCTGAAGCAAGACATCGTAGATCCGGTCTGCCCCGAAACTTATTCCCACACCGGATATCCCTGGCATTCCGAAAATTCCTGTCAGGTCGTCGTACCGTCCGCCCCCACAGATACTGCCGATCTGCACCTCATCAGATTTCACCTCGATAATTGCCCCGGTATAGTAATTCAGTCCCCGGGCCAGGGTAATATCCAGCGCAACACCTGCCGATACAGGATCCGTCTGGAGGTATTCCAGCATCTTCCTGATCTCAGCGATCCCCTGCATGCCTGTCTGCGACGATGCCAGGTACGATTCCAGCTGGTCCAGCTTCTGTTCATTATCGCCATGCATGACAAAGACCGGGTCGAGCTTGTCGAGCGATGCCTGTGAGATTCCCTTCGAAAGCAGTTCCTCCTTCACCTTGCCGATCCCGATTTTCTCCAGTTTATCGATGGCCACGGTGATATCCACGATCTTTTCCTTTTCGCCGATCACCTCTGAGATTCCTGCCAAAATTTTCCTGTTATTGATCCGTACCGTCACCTTCAGTCCCAACTCAGAAAACACTTCATCGATGATTTTCACCAGTTCAAATTCATTGACCAGCGCATCGCTCCCGATCATATCGGCATCGCACTGGTAAAATTCCCGGTATCTGCCTTTCTGCGGATTGTCGGCACGCCATACCGGCTGGATCTGGTAACGCCTGAACGGGAAATTGATTTCGTTCCTGTGTTGTACCACGTATCTTGCAAAAGGAACGGTGAGATCATACCTGAGTCCGCGGCTGGTAATCTTCGATGCCAGTGCGGCGGGAGATGCATGTTCCACCTCGCTGTTGCCGATACCGCGCAGAAAATCGCCGCTGTTGAGGATCCTGAACAACAACTTGTCGCCCTCTTCCCCGTATTTTCCGAGCAGCGTGGAAAGGTTTTCCATGGCAGGGGTTTCGATGGGCAGGAATCCGTACTTTTTGAATACCCTCCTGGTGGTTTCAAAAATGAAGTTGCGGCGGGACATTTCAACAGGTGAAAAGTCCCTTGTCCCTTTGGGAATGGATGGTTTTTGCGAAGCCATAAACAGCAGACGTTTGATCAAAAAATTTACAGTTGCGCAAATTTAGTGATTTGCCGGCAGTTCTGCTCAGTTCGTGCGTGAAAGTTTCTTCAGGTCGTCTTCGAGGAAGGCATCGGGCTTCTTTGCATTCACCTTGTGGTAATCGAAATAGTAGAACTCGGAATCCCCTGCCCCGATCAGGATCTTGTATACACGGGCCTTGAGCTTTTTTCCCTCCGGTCCGACCTTGTGCAGGAATACCACATCCTCGTCCTTGTTCATGATCGCCTCCTTCACCTCTTCCCTGGTCACGAATTTGAAGGCGTGTGGGTAGACCGACCGAAAACGTGCCTCCGAACCGATCGTATTTTCCAGCTCTTCCTCTATCACATACAGGGTTTTCCCGGTGATGGCCGACATGTTGTCGTTGTATTCATTGAAGACATTTTGCGAAATCATTTCCGGGTGTTCCGTAATCATTCTCACGTGCTTCTGCATGAAGTGTACCAGGGTTCCCAACTTGTAGGAATAGCTGTCCTCATCCACCCCGTAGTAACTCAGGGGAATATTCACAATATCCTTCATCTGGTCCAGCGTGGCATGGTCACCTCCCAGCGAAAGGCAAAGAAATGTATACCGGGTATCTGACTTGTCCTTCTCAAAAGATACCGTTGCCGTATAGAGAAAAGATGCCTTGGTATCCCTTGATCTTTTCAGGAAATCGTCAAATGAAAGGAACTCATATTCGGTAATGTCCCAATACTGATTTACCGCATCCGTGATTTCGAGGTTGTAATCTGAAATGGGATTGTCCTGCAGAACAATGTAGGTTTTGGTGGCATGGAACACCTCCAGGGCCTCCTCTGAGGGAAGGTGTTCCCTTTGTCCGTAAACCCAGGTAAGCGGCAGGACGATCAGCACAAGCAGTGTGGTTCTTCTCATTGGATATTCATTATTTTACCGCTGCGGAAAATAAAGCGGGTTGCGTTCGTTAAATTTCCGGATATAGACAAATTTATACTGTTTCTTTTTCTTCCTGCGCAGCTGTACATACTCGTCGTACAGTTCCGGATCATTCATCAGCAGGATCTCGACCGATTGCACGTCAAATTCCATGAGCTTCCCGGATTCGAAATCGATGAGGTACTGCCGCACCTCGGTGGAAGAGTAGTTTGCACTGGGCGACCTGTAATAGCGGTTATGGTAATAACTCTGGTTGTAATAATAGGGATCGTAGTACCCCGAATTATAGGTGGTAATGGAGGCAACGAAATGCCCGATTTTTCCGATAAAACTGATCCGGTGGAACTTGGATGCCAGGTTGATATAGAGCACACCGCTCCTCCCATAGCCCCATATTTCCGATGTATTCAGGCGCTGCTGCACCCCGTTGTCATCGTAGAACACGATAAATTTCTGCTCTGTCACCTGCTGGTAGAAGTCACGGGAAAACAGGTCAGCATCGGTAACCAGCCGCGTCTTGGGGATGGGACTGTTCAGTTTTACTGAAAGGAAATTCGGGTAAATCCCTTCTCTGAATTCAAAGTCAGGTGAATATTTCACCATTCCTTCGGGGGTATCCTGGGCAAATGATCCACTACTGACCAGCATCAGTACCGCCACCATCACAACTAAGCCGTAATCCTTGCTCCTCATAATTCAGTAAATTTATCAAACTCCTTCATTAATTTAAACGTAAAGCAGCGGAAAATGATCTGCCAGGGCCTTTTTTTTTCGTTGTAAAACTGTTGGATTCACACTAAAATCCTATTAATAGTCTTATATTTGGGAACGGGATAAGCCACCCGTTGCACGTGGAATTCAAATGATAATTTTTTTCTCAGGTACGTTATGACCAACACTATTCTGTTGATATTAACCATTTTCGCACTGTTGACCGGGATTGTTGTGCTTCTTGTTCTCAGCAGGAAACAACGGAAGCGCATGCTCCTGCAGCAGGAGGTGCTGGAGCGATTCAAGAAGAAAGCCTTGCAGCAAGACAGGTTCATTGCTGATTTTTCCCATAAGCTCAGAACTTCACTGAACAATATCACCCTCATCAACCAGCTGGTGCATGACGCCCGCATGGGCAATGACCAGGGTGAACTGATGGAGGCGCTGAGAACCTCCACCTCAGATCTGAGCCAGGACGTTAATGAACTGGTGGAAATCGCCAAGCCTGCATTTATTGAATACAAGCAGACGATACTCAGTTTCAACCTGCATGAGGCAATGAGCGGTATCGCAGGAATCCTGGATTCGGAAATAAAGGTTTCAGTGGTCCTTGACCGCGGGGTGGAACAGGAAATTGAATACAATATCATCGGTGATCCCAGCCTGCTGCGTTCGGTACTTATCAACCTGATCAAGGGAATTGCTGAGTATGGATTGAAAGACGACCGGCTGTTGCTGCGGACGAACCTGGAAGGTGCAAATCAGAACGCATACAGCGTCCGGTTCCAGCTCGAATGTAATGTGCAACACTGGCAGTCCCTGGAAAAAAAGGTCCGGGAACTGCTCCACAACACGGACACCCCGGCACCGGGTCTTTTGCCTGCCGCATTCCGCCTACTCTCCCTTACCGGAAGCAAACTGGAGATCAGTTCCGGAGGAGCACAGCAACAGCTCTATTTTATCCAGGATTTTCCGAAAGATGTCACCCGGAAGACCGACACCGGCCTGCAGAAGCGGACCGGACAAGTGGAAGATAAAAAAAGCATTGGCGATCTGAACGTGTTGCTGGTGGAGGACAATGCCATCAACCAGAAGATCGTACTTTTAAGCCTGAACAGGAAAGTGAGACAGATTGATGTGGCAAACAATGGCAAGGAAGCCCTTGAAATGTTCGGCAAGAAAAAGTATGACCTGATCCTCATGGATATCCAGATGCCGGTGATGGACGGAATCACTGCCACCAAGAAAATGCGGGAGATCGAGAATACCACGGAGAACCGGATACCGATCATTGCCATCACAGCCAATGCCCTTGCGGGCGACAGGGACCATTGCCTGGCAGCAGGTGCTGACGATTACCTCAGCAAACCTTTCCAGGTGGATGAACTGGTGGAAAGGATCAAATCCCTGTTGTAAAACCAGGAACTGGTTTTCTGTAAAGGCTTCACACCAAGAACCAGGATATCATCGACCTGTTCGAGTCCGCCCTTCCATTCATTCAGACTCTTCTCCAATATGTGCCGCTGCACGGACAAGGGTTGGTTGTAGATGGATAACAGGAGGTGCCGGAACCTCCTGTACATGTATTTTTTGCCTTCCGGACCCCCGAACTGGTCGGCAAAACCATCTGAAAAGAGGTAAATGATATCCTCCTCCTCCAGGTCGAACTCGTGGTTCATGAAAGGCACCCGGTCGACTCCGATATGCGGACCGATCATGATCTTATCGCCTTTGATCTCGATGATCTCCGCGTTACGGATAATGTATACGGGATTAAAAGCGCCTGCAAACTCCAGCTTCCTGCTGACAATATCGATGGAACAAAAGGAAAGGTCCATTCCATCCCGCATGTGCAGCTCATCCATGTTGTCGAAGACAAGGTCGAAATTGCGGTTGATCTCATTCAGTATATGCGATGGCTGATGGATCCCCTGCGTGCCGACAATCTGCCGGAAAAACTCCAGTCCGATCAGTGACATGAATGCTCCCGGAACACCGTGCCCGGTACAGTCCGCAACCGCGAGGAATATCCGGCTCCCGACCTTCCGGGCCCAGTAGAAATCCCCGCTGACGATGTCCTTTGGTCGCTGGAAAATAAAGGACTCGGGGAACATTTTCCGGATCTCTGATTCACTTGTGAACATGGCATACTGGATCCGCTGCGCATATTTCAGGCTGTCCTCGAAACTCTTGTTCCTGCGCCTCAACAGGTTCCTCTGCTGCAATACTTCCTGCGCAGCAACCTCCTTCTGCTGCAACACCATGTTGCTTTTTCGCAGCGAGCGTGTGCGCACACGGAACAATACCCAGGATACAATGAGCAGGGTGAACAATATCCACCGTTCAGCAACCCGGCCCGGCATCAGAGACGCTTTCAGTACCGGAGAGGACGCAAATCCGGCCCAGGCCAGTTCCTGCAACAGCAGTAAACTACCCGACAGCAACAGCAAAATCGACGCATGATGTCTGAATAACATGAAAACCTACGAATTGGATGAATAGCTTTTAATCTGTGACAAATATACAATAATAGGTGTTTAATAGCTATTTTTTGCTGATAAATGCGCCAAAAAAACCGGAGCTGGATGGGCCCCGGTTCCTGTTTCCGAATGGAAAGTATTATTTCATTTTGGATTTCATGGCCATTTTTTCGAGCATCTCCGTGGTGACAGATTTCGGTCTTTCCAGGGGATATCCGAGTGCGCGGTCCCAGATAAGATTGGCAGTGATCCCGATGGATCTGCCGATACCGAACAGGACGGTATAGAAGTCGTATTCAGTAACACCATAGTGCCATTGTATCACGCCCGACTGTGCATCCACGTTGGGCCATGGATTTTTGGCCTTGCCGTGTTCCTTGAGAATATCGGGGACCACCTGGTAGAGTATATCGGTATACTTGAACAGCAGGTCATCTTTCAGGTGGTTCAGGCAGAATTCACGCTGCAGGGAGTACCTCGGGTCGGTTTTCCTGAGAACGGCGTGACCGTATCCCGGGATCACCTGTCCTGAATTGAGGGTATCCCAGACGAACTGCTTGATCTCCTCCCTGGTAGGAACTTTTCCGTCCATACGGTGCACCAGGTCCTGCAGCCACCGGAGCACCTCCTGGTTGGCGAGTCCGTGCAATGGCCCGGCGAGTCCGTTGATCATTGCTGAGATGGACAGGTACACGTCGGAAAGGGAGCTTCCCACGAGGTGACCGGTATGGGCACTGACGTTCCCGCTTTCGTGGTCGGCATGGATAATGAAATGCATCCTGGACACATCATCATACGGTTTCGGGATTCCCATCATGTGGGCGTAGTTTCCACCCATATCCATGTTGGGATTCGACTGGATTCTGTTCCCGTCGCGGTAGAGCTTGGCATAAATATAGGATGCGATCTCGGGGAGTTTGGCCAGCAGGTTCAGGCTGTCTTCATACATCGGGTCCCAGTAATCATTTTTGTTGATCCCGGCATGGTATTTCTTTGAAAAGAATGATTCGCGGTGCATTGTCAGGATGGCCGTGGAAAAGATCGCCATGGGGTGGGAAACGGACGGAAAAGCATCGATCACTTCATACACGTACCTTGGCAGGATCCGGCGCTTGTTGAACTCGTCCGCCACATCTGCAACCTCTTTATCGGTGGGGATATCTCCTGTGAGCAACAGGTACAATGCCCCTTCCACGTAGGGCATCTCGGCTCCTGTGGGTTTGGGCAATTTCTCAAATACCTCGGGAAGTGTGTACCCCCTGTACCTGATCCCTTCCTGCGGATCCAGGTAGGAGATATCGGTAACCAGGCTCTTCAGTCCGCGCATGCCGCCAATGGCCTGACCGATCGTTACCTGGTCGATCACTACATCGCCGTGTTCCTTGATCAGCTTCGCTGTCCGCGGTCTCCAGAGGTCAATTTTGTCTTTCAGTTTTTGTTTCAGGTTTGACATATTGTTACAGTTTGATCATTGATTGCAAAAGTGCTTTACAATATACTATATATATGTAATTATTTCAATATTTAGATAGGAAAGTTTAGGGAAGAAATGAAGATGGGGAGATAAAAAAACCTCCTGCTTTTCAGCAGAAGGTTTTTTTGATGTAATTGGCGGGTTAGGGTTGGTTCTTAGTACCCGTAGATGGCGCGGTCGCCGAGTTCCTCTTCGATCCGGAGGAGTTGGTTGTATTTCGCGATCCTGTCGGAGCGGCTCAGTGAACCGGTTTTGATCTGTCCGGAGTTGGTTGCCACGGCGATATCGGCGATGGTGGCATCTTCGGTTTCACCGGAGCGGTGCGAAGTTACGGTGGTCCAGCCTGCCCGGTGGGCCATCTCGATGGCATTCAGTGTTTCGGTAAGTGTTCCGATCTGGTTCACCTTGATCAGGATGGAGTTGGCACTTCCCAGCTCAATGGCTTTGGAGAGGTATTCCACGTTGGTCACCAGCAGGTCGTCTCCCACCAGCTGGATCTTGTCACCCAGTTTGTCGGTAAGTATCTTCCATCCGTCCCAGTCGGCTTCGTCCATACCGTCTTCGATGGAATCGATCGGATACTTGGAAACCAGTTCAGCGAGGTAGTCGGCCTGTTCTGCCTGGCTCCGCTTTGCGCCGTTTTTGCCTTCAAATTTTGCATAATTGTACACGCCGTCCTCATAAAACTCTGAGGCTGCGCAATCCAGCGCGATCGTGATATCGGAACCGGGTTTGTATCCTGCGTTCTCGACGGCTTTCAGGATGCTTTCCAGTGCATCTTCGGTACCTTCCAGCTTGGGAGCAAATCCGCCCTCGTCACCAACAGCCGTGGAGAGGCCGCGTTCCTTGAGCACCGCTTTCAGTGCATGGAATACTTCGGCGCCCATGCGGAGGCCTTCCTTGAATGTTTTGGCGCCAATGGGCCGGATCATGAATTCCTGGAATGCGATGGGGGCATCGGAGTGGGATCCGCCGTTGATGATGTTCATCATCGGTACGGGGAGGTGTTTGGCGTTTGTACCGCCGATGTACCTGTACAGTGGCATGTCGTGGTACATTGCAGCCGCTTTTGCAACGGCCAGGGAAACGCCCAGTATGGCATTGGCGCCCAGCTTGCTCTTGGTCTTTGTACCATCCAGGGCCAGCATTTTCTGATCAATACCCACCTGGTCGAGCGCATCCATTCCCAACAGTTCGGGAGCGATCAGGTTATTTACATTGTCGACCGCCTTGGTAACCCCTTTTCCGAGGTACCGGTTCTTGTCTCCGTCGCGAAGCTCCAGTGCTTCATTTTCGCCGGTGGAGGCTCCGGAAGGCACGCCTGCCCTGCCAACAAAGCCGCTGGCGAGTGTAACTTCCACTTCGATGGTTGGATTTCCCCTTGAGTCGAGGATTTCACGTGCATGAACATCAATAATTTGTCCCATGATATAAGATTTTTTTTTGTTAAAACACAAAAGGGATAAAGCACCCAAAGATACCTCATCCCCCTGTAATATTGAAAAACGATGTATTAATTTATTCTTTCTTTTCCTTGTCGTCTGCTGCCGTATCTTCAGCATCATCCTTCTTCTCCGCTTTGGGTGCTTCATCAGCGGGTGTTTCCTCCTCTTTCGCCTCTTCCGCCTTCTCTTCAGCAGGTGCAGATGCTTCGGGAGCTTCAGATTTCGGCTCCTCAGCGGGGGTTTCCTCCTGTGCTTCCTCCTTCACATCTTCTGCAGTTGCCCCGGCAGCTGCATCCTCTGCAGTTGCTTCCGGTGTTTCCCCGGCAGACGCTTCGGTCTCAGCGACAGCAGTTTCAGTTTCCCTTGGCTCAGCACCGGCCGCTACAGCTGCACCTTTTGCAGGGGCAGTGGTCTCCGCGGTTGTTTCTTCACCTTTCTTCTTGCCACCTCTTCTTCTCCGGCTGGCAGATTTCTTCGCAGCTGCCTTCTCAGCAAGCAGGTTCTCGTTATAGTCCACCAGTTCAATGATGCACATATCGGCGTTGTCGCCCAGGCGGTTGCCGAGCTTGATGATCCGGGTGTATCCTCCCGGACGGTCGGCCACTTTCTCTGCCACTTCGCGGAAAAGCTCAGCAGCAGCCTCCTTGTCCTGCAGGTGGCTGAACACGTGGCGACGTGCATGCGTGTTGTCATTCTTCGCCTTTGTAATCAGCGGCTCCACGAAAATCTTCAGGGCCTTTGCCTTCGCCGTTGTCGTTGTGATGCGCTTGTGCGTGATCAGCGAAGCTGCCATGTTTGCAAGCATCGCCTCACGGTGCCCTTTCTGCCTGCCCAGGTGGTTTATTTTCTTCTTATGTCTCATCTCAATTAATCCTTGTCAAGTTTGTATTTGCTGGTATCCAGACCAAAGCTGAGGTTCATGGATGCCAGGAGTTCTTCAAGTTCTGTCAGTGATTTTTTACCAAAGTTCCTGAATTTCAACAAATCGTTTTTGTTGAATTTCACCAGGTCGCCCAGTGTTTCCACCTCTGCCGCTTTCAGGCAGTTCAGTGCCCTTACCGACAGGTCGAGGTCGACCAGTTTGGCTTTCAGGAGCTGGCGCATGTGCAGCACCTCCTCGTCGAATTCTTCGTTGGCGAAGCCTTCGTCTGCATCGAGGGTGATCTTCTCATCTGAAAAGAGCATGAAGTGGTAGATCAGAATCTTGGCTGCCTCTTTCAGTGCATCTTTCGGATGAACGGAGCCATCGGTTTCGATATCGATCACCAGTTTCTCGTAGTCGGTTTTCTGTTCCACCCTGTAATTCTCGATCTCATACTTCACATTTTTAATGGGAGTATAGATGGAATCGATGGCGATCAGTCCGAATTCTGATTCTGCAGGTTTGTTCTCGTCTGAAGGAACGTACCCGCGTCCTTTTGAAATGTTGAGCTCCATCTGGAGTTTTACATCCGATTCCATGTGACAGATGGTCAGATCCTGGTTCAGCACCTTGAATCCATTCAGGAATTTTCCAAGATCTCCTGCCTTGAAGGTATCCTGTCCGGAGATGGTAACAACGACTTTTTCCTCGTTGACATCCTCGATCTGTTGTTTAAAACGGATTTGCTTCAGGTTGAGTATGATATCGGTGACGTCTTCAATTACGCCCGTGATGGTTGAAAACTCGTGTTCAACACCTTCGATCTTTACCGTGGTAATGGCAAAGCCTTCAAGAGAGGCGAGCAGTATCCTTCTAAGGGCGTTCCCTATTGTGATACCGTAGCCCTGCTCCAGTGGTCTGAACTCGAATTTGCCGCGCTTATCGTCGGCTTCAAGCATAATAACCTTATCTGGTTTCTGGAATGCTAGTATGGCCATAATAAAATATGTATATTGTTTATTTTGAATATAATTCAACAATGAGTTGTTCCCTGATGTTCTCAGGAATTTCCTCTCTTTCAGGACGATTCATAAATTTACCTGTCATTGCCGCTCCGTCCCATTCCAGCCATGCAGAAGATCCGGCCCGATTGCTTTCAAGGGCATCCTGGATCACGACGAGTGATTTGGATCTTTCCCTGACACCAACGACATCGCCCGGTTTGAGAGTATAAGAGGGAATGCTGACCACTTCGCCGTTCACGGTGATGTGGCGGTGGCTGACAAGCTGGCGTGCGCCATCCCTTGAAGGGGCAATCCCCAGTCTGAATACCACGTTATCGAGACGCGATTCGAGCAGTTGCAGCAGTACCTCGCCTGTAATTCCCTTGCTGCGTGAAGCTCTTTCAAAAAGGTTCCGGAACTGCTTTTCAAGCACACCGTAGGTATATTTTGCCTTTTGCTTTTCTTTCAGCTGGATCCCGTATTCAGAAGATTTGCGTCTTCTTTTGTTCATTCCATGGAATCCCGGGGGATAATTCTTTTTCTCAAAAGATTTATCGGTACCGTAGATCGCTTCACCGAACTTCCTGGCAATTTTCGTTTTTGGTCCTCTGTATCTAGCCATCTGTAACTATTTGTAATATGATTATACTCTTCTTCTTTTGGCCGGACGGCATCCATTGTGTGGCAACGGAGTTACGTCAACGATCTCGGTCACCTCGATGCCTGCACCGTGAATGGTACGGATCGCAGATTCCCTGCCTGATCCCGGGCCTTTTACGTAAACTTTCACCTTTCTCAGTCCAAAGTCGTAGGCAGTTTTTGCACATTCCTGTGCTGCCATCTGTGCTGCATAAGGCGTATTCTTCTTTGAACCACGGAATCCCATTTTACCGGCAGATCCCCATGAGATCACCTGTCCCTGGATGTTGGTCAGTGAAATGATAATATTATTGAAAGAAGCGTGAATGTGCGCCTCTCCAACGGGTTCAACCTTAACGGTACGCTTCTTTGATGATCCTGTCTTCTTAGCCATGTTATGATCTTCTTATTTAACTGCTTTCTTTTTATTTGCAACTGTCTTCTTACGACCTTTCCTTGTCCGTGCATTGTTCTTCGTACTCTGTCCCCTTACGGGCAGACCGATACGGTGACGGATGCCACGGTAGGAGCCGATGTCCATCAGTCGCTTGATGTTCATCTGGACGGAGGATCTGAGCTCACCTTCCACCTTGTAACTCTCGTTCACGATTTTCCGGATCGTGTTCACCTGTTCGTCATTCCAGTCCTGGACCTTGACATTCCTGTCAACACCAGCCTCATCGAGGATCTTCTGGGCGGAACTTCTTCCGATTCCGAAAATATAGGTAAGCCCAATCTCTCCCCTTTTGTTTTTCGGCAAATCTACGCCAACGATTCTAGCCATATTCTTTTTTTAATTGTTTCTGTTAAAGATTATCCCTGACGTTGCTTGAACTTGGGATTTTTCTTGTTAATAACGTATAAGCGTCCTTTTCTGCGAACGATCTTGCATTCCGCACTGCGCTTTTTTACTGATGCTCTGACTTTCATTTCTTCACTCTTTATTTATACCTGTAAGAAATCCTGCCTTTTGTAAGGTCATAGGGTGACATTTCCACCTTTACCTTATCTCCCGGCAGTAATTTTATATAATGCATTCTCATTTTACCTGAGATGTGTGCTGTGATAACGTGTCCGTTCTCCAGCTCCACCCGAAACATTGCATTCGACAAAGCTTCGGTAATCACACCATCTTGTTCAATTGATGCTTGTTTTGCCATATATCGACTATTTATGTATTACTTCGTCGATGTAGGAAAAGGTGGATAAAATATCTGCCTTTCCGTTATCAACTGCAATTGCCAACTCAAAATGTGCAGATGGCTGATGGTCTGCTGCACTGATGGTCCAGCCATCGGCCCCCTGGTTGATCTGGCGTTTCCCCATATTGATCATGGGTTCGATACAGATCACCATTCCCTTCTTCAGTTTCACGCCCGATCCCCTGCGTCCGTAGTTCGGCACCTCGGGTTCCTCGTGCATGCGCCGTCCGAGTCCGTGCCCCACCAGTTCCCTCACCACGGAGTATCCATGGCTCTCTGCATGTTGCTGAACGGCATAACCGATATCTCCAACGCGTTGTCCTGTGACAGCTTTTTCAATTCCCTTGCAGAGGCTTTCCCTGGTCACTTTCATCAGCCGCTTCACTTCGGGTGCGGTTTCCCCTACTGCGAACGTGAATGCCGTGTCGCCGTAGTAACCATTTTTCACTACCCCGCAGTCCACCGAAACAATGTCCCCTTCCCTGAGGATCACTTCCTTTGAAGGGATCCCGTGGACCACCTGTGAATTGACGGAAGTACAAAGTGTTGCAGGAAATCCCTGGTATCCTTTGAAACCGGGAACCGCATCGTGGTCGCGAATGAAGGCCTCGGCAATTTCATCCAGTGCTGCTGTTGAAACACCCGGGCGGACATGTTTCCCGACCTCTGCCAGTGTTTTCGACACCAGCAGGTTGCTTTCCCGCATTAATTCAATCTCTTCCGCTGTCTTTAAATAGATCATCAAAGAACGTTTCTCAGTCTAGATCGCCGAGGATGCACCGCCGGCGCGTCCCTTGATCTTTCCTGATTTCATCAAACCGTCGTAGTGACGCATCAACAGGTGACTTTCGACCTGTTGCAGTGTATCGAGGATCACACCCACCATGATGAGCAGGGAGGTACCTCCGAAAAACATTGCAAAACTGCTGTTCACCTGGAACATCATTGCAAATGCAGGCATGATGGCCACAAAAGCAAGGAAGAATGATCCGGGCAGCGTGATCTTCGACATCACCGAGTCGAGGAACTCCGCAGTTTTTCTCCCGGGTTTGACCCCTGGAATGAACCCCCCGTTTTTCTTCATATCCTCAGCCATTTGTGTGGGGTTCACTGTAACGGCCGTATAGAAATAGGTAAACAATATAATCAACACCGCGTTGGTGAAGTTGTACCAGAATCCAACCGGGTTGGAAAATGCTGCTGCAACACCTGTTGCGGAGTCGGACTGCGCAAACCCGGCAATCGTGATGGGAATGAACATCAGTGCCTGTGCAAAGATGATCGGCATTACACCGGCAGCATTCACCTTCAGGGGAATATACTGCCGCACACCGCCGTATTGTTTGTTTCCAACGATCCGCTTGGCATATTGTACCGGGATCCGCCTGGTACCCTGTACCAACAGTATAGAGAGCATGAACACCACGAACAGGATCAGTATTTCAACAAGGAATGCCACGAGTCCGCCTCCCTGCTGGGCAAGTCTTGCAGAAAACTCAAGTCCGAGTGCCTGTGGCAGTCCGGCGATGATACCGATCATGATGATCAGTGAAATCCCGTTCCCGATCCCTTTATCTGTGATCCTTTCACCCAGCCACATGATGAACATGGAACCTGCTGTGAGGATGATCACTGCCCCGATCTTTGAAAAGTTCGGGGAGAATGCATCCGGTGGCAGCTGGTAGGTAAGGCTGGCGATATAGGTAGGTGCCTGGAGCAGCAGGATTGCTACTGTAAGGTACCTGGATATCTGGTTGATCTTTCTCCGTCCGCTCTCTCCTTCCCGCTGAAGCCGCTGAAAATAAGGTACGGCAATACCCAGCAGCTGGATTACGATGGTTGCCGAGATATACGGCATGATCCCCAGTGCAAAGATGGAAGCCCTGGCAAACGCTCCCCCTGTAAACAGGTTGATAATATCCATGATCCCCCCGGAAGGTTGTTGCAGGTTAGCGAGCCTGGTGGGGTCGATCCCCGGCAGCACCACATGCGTCCCCAGCCGGTAAACCAGCAATATTCCAAGAGTATAAATGATCCGCGACCTGAGTTCCTCGATCTTCCAGATATTCCTTAGCGTTTCTAAAAACTTCTTCATCAAGTTTAGATTTTTTCGGCTGTACCGCCTTGTGCTTCAATAGCTTCAATTGCTGATTTTGAAAAAGCATGTGCTTTCACGTTCAGCTTTGCTTTCAATTCACCTTCTCCCAGGATCTTCACCAGGGTGCTCTTTTGCACCAGGCCGGCCTCGATCAGCGTCTCCACCGAGATCTCAGTAAAATTCTTCTTGTCGGCCAGTTCCTGGAGTGTTCCGATATTGATGGCTTTAAACTCCTTGCGGTTGATATTGGTAAACCCGTACTTAGGCACGCGACGCTGCAATGGCATCTGTCCTCCTTCGAATCCGACCTTTTTGGAGTAACCGGACCTGGACTTTTGTCCTTTGTGACCACGGGTAGAAGTTCCGCCATGTCCCGATCCCTGTCCTCGACCGATCCGCTTCTTCGCTTTTTTCGAACCTTTTGCGGGTTGTAAATTGCTCAAATCCATTTTTCCTGATCTATAGTGTTATTATATTACTTTACCTCTTCAACACTGAGCAGGTGCGCCACTTTGCTTACCATGCCCAGTATTTGCGGAGTTGCTTCCAACTCAACAGTATGGTTGATCCTTTTCAGGCCCAGTGCTTCCAGGGTTCTTTTCTGACGGACGGTTTGTCCGATCTTACTTCTCTTCTGGGTAATTCTGATTTTTCCCATTTTCTGTTTGATTAACCGTTAAATACTTTGTCCATTGTCACGCCACGGTGCTGTGCCACGGTATGTGCATCCCTCAGTTCGAGCAGTGCCTCGATGGTGGCCTTCACCAGGTTGTGCGGGTTGGATGACCCTTTGGATTTCGCCAGTACATCCTTGATGCCAACACTTTCCAGTACGGCACGCATGGCACCTCCGGCCTTCACTCCTGTACCACTTGCAGCCGGCTTGATAAAGATGGTTGCTCCACCGTATTTTGCAAGCTGCTCATGGGGAATGGTACCGTGAATGACAGGAACCTTGATCAGGTTTTTCTTGGCATCCTCCACCCCTTTTGCGATGGCGGTAGTAACTTCGTTTGCCTTTCCCAGTCCGTGTCCTACGATCCCGTCTTCATTGCCAACCACAACGATTGCCGAGAAGCTGAATGTTCTACCACCCTTGGTCACCTTGGTTACCCGCTGAATGCTCACCAGGCGGTCCTTCAGTTCGAGGTCACTTGTTTTAACTTTTCTTATACTATTTGTTGACATAGCAATGTTTAAAATTTAAGTCCGTTTTCCCTGGCAGCATCGGCTAAGCCTTTAACCCTGCCATGATACAAATAACCGTTCCTGTCGAATTTCACGGTCTCGATACCTTTCTCTTTTGCCTTGCCTGCGATCGCTTTGCCAACGAGTTTGGCCTGGTCGATCTTGTTCACTTTTTCTCCGGCAATGCTTTTTTCTGTGGAAGCAGCGGAGGCGAGGGTTTCCCCGGTAAGGTCATTTACCAGTTGCACATAGATCTGTTTGTTACTTCTGAAAACAGTCATGCGGGGCACCTCGCCCGTACCGGTGAGGTTCTTCCTGATCCTCATTTTGATCCTGCTTCTTCTCTGGTGCTTTGTTAAAGCCATTTCTATAATTTTTTCTTTATTTCGCGAATCTCTCAAACATTATACCGCAGCTGACTTACCAGCTTTTCTCCTGAGCTGCTCACCCACGAACTTGATCCCTTTTCCTTTGTAGGGCTCCGGCGGACGGAAGGACCTGATCTTCGCAGCTACCTGTCCGATCAGTTGCTTGTCTGCACTTGTGAGTGTCACCACCGGGTTGGACCTTCTCTCGGTTTTGGTTTCCAGACCCACCTCATCAGGAATCCTGAAGTGGATATCGTGTGAGTATCCCAGGCTGAGTTCGAGCACCTGTCCTTTTGCTTCTGCACGGTAGCCCACGCCCACCAGTTCCATCCTGATGGTATATCCTTCTGATACACCGATGACCATATTGTTCAGCAGTGAACGGTACAATCCGTGCATTGACTTGCTCCTGATCTCCTCATCGGAACGCTCGACCACCAACTGGTCTTCTTCCACTTTCACCTTCAGCGACGGGTCGATCTGCTGCTGCAGTTCCCCTTTGGGGCCCTTCACGGTCGCCAGGTTGTTGTCGTCGATATTGATCGTGACGCCCTGTGGAATCGTTATGGGTAATATTCCAATCCTTGACATGGTAAATATCTTTCTTTATTAATAAACGTAACACAATACTTCACCGCCGATACCGAGGCTCCTGGCCTCTTTGTCGGTCATCACACCCTGTGAGGTGGACACGATGGAGACCCCCAGTCCGTTCAAAACACGGGGAAGGGAATCTTTGTCAGCATACTTTCGCAGTCCGGGACGACTGATCCTGCCCAGTTCCTTGATGGCCGGAATCTTGGTTTCCGGGTGGTACTTGAGCGCGATCTTGATGTTGCCCTGCGGACCTTTGTCCTCGAACTTATAGTTCAGGATATACCCTTTTTCAAAAAGTATACGCGTGATATCTTTCTTCATGTTGGAGGCAGGGATATCGACGATCTTATGTTTCGCCATCACTGCGTTCCTTACTCTGGTCAGATAATCTGAAATCGGATCTGTCATTTTTATCTAATTATTCAACTGTTTAACAATTACCAGCTGGCTTTCTTCACACCAGGGATCAGTCCGGAGGATGCCATTTCCCTGAAAGTGATTCTGCTGATCCCAAACTGACGCATATATCCCTTGGGTCTGCCTGTGAGCTTGCACCGGTTGTGCATCCTGATGGGATTTGAGTTCCTGGGCAGGCGGCTCAGTCCGACGTAATCACCTTCGGCTTTCAGCCTGGCTCTTTTGTCGGCATACTTCTCCACCATTTTCTGGCGTTTCACTTCGCGAGCCTTCATTGATTCTTTGGCCATATTCTTATTTTTTTACGTTTTTAAACGGTAAACCAAATTCTTTCAGCAAAGCAAATGCTTCTTCATCTGTATCGGCGGAAGTCACAAAGGTGATGTCCATCCCGGAGATCTTGTTCACCTTGTCGATATCGATTTCGGGGAAGATGATCTGCTCGGTGATACCCAGTGTGTAGTTCCCACGACCGTCGAATTTGGCAGCGATCCCGTTGAAGTCACGGATCCGCGGCAGGGCGACATTGACCAGGCGCTCCAGGAATTCATACATCCTTTCGCGGCGCAGGGTCACTTTCACGCCAATGGGCATTCCCCTTCTCAGTTTGAAGTTGGAAATGTCCTTGTTGGAAATGGTCTGCACTGACTTCTGGCCGGCAATTGCTGTGAGTTCCTCTTCAGCAACATCGATCAGTTTCTTGTCGGCAATGGCCTGCCCGACACCGCGGTTAATCACGATTTTCTGCAGCCTGGGGACCTGCATTCCACTGCTGTATCCAAACTTTTCGGTCAGCGCGGGAATGATCTCCTCTTTATACTTTGTCTTTAAGGTAGGTACGTATTCCATTACTTGATCTCCTCACCTGATTTTTTTGAATATCTTACTAATTTATTATTGTCATTCAGCCTTCTTCCGATCCGGGCAGCCTCTCCTGTGGAGGGGTCTGCGACATTCAGATTGGAAATATGAATGGGGCCTTCCTTCTTGATGATCCCGCCCTGGGGGTTATCGGCATTGGGTTTGGTGTGTTTCGACAGCATGTTCACACCTTCAACAATTGCCCGGCGCTTGGCGCTGTCAATTTCCAGTACCCTTCCCTGCTGTCCCTTGTACTCACCGGAATTGACAATCACAATGTCACCTTTCCTGATATGTAATTTCTTCTGCATTTGCTTCTTCTTTTAAATATTACAGTACTTCCGGGGCCAGTGATACGATCTTCATATGCTTGTCACGGAGTTCCCTGGCAACAGGTCCGAATATACGTGTACCACGCATCTCATCGGCAGCATTCAGCAGTACCACGGCATTGTCGTCGAACCTGATGTATGAACCATCGGCACGGCGCACCTCTTTCCTGGTACGTACAACCACAGCTTTGGTAACGGCACCTTTTTTGATTTCGCCCGAGGGAATTGCGCTCTTCACGGTGACGATGATCTGGTCGCCAATGGAGGCGTATCTCTTTTTAGTACCTCCGAGCACCCTGATGCACAGCACCTCTTTTGCACCACTGTTGTCTGCTACTGATAATCTACTTTCTTGTTGTATCATGGCTTACTTGGCTCTTTCAATAATTTCTACTAATCTCCATCTTTTGTTTTTGCTCAATGGTCTGGTTTCGCTGATCTTAACGGTATCACCGGGATTAGCTGTATTTTCTTCGTCATGCGCCATGAACCTGGAGCTTTTGTTCACGAATTTACCGTAAATAGGATGTTTTACTTTCCTTTTTACAACGACGATAATGGATTTGTCCATGCTGCTGCTTGCAACAACACCCACTCGTTCTCTTCTGGTTTTCCTGGTTACTTCTTCCATTGTTATTCTTTGCTTTCGGTCTGCCCGGCAGATTGTCTGGCTCTCAATTCAGTTTTTAATCGCGCAATATTCTTGCGTGTCTGGGGAATCTTATTCGGATTGTCCAGGGGAGAAACGGCATGGTTCATCTTCAGACGAGCAAGCATGTTCTCTTCGGTATCGATCCTTTCCTCGACCTCTTTTGTGGATAATTCCCTAATTTCAGAACTCTTCATTCTTCTATATTTTATTTCATATCATAATCACGACGCACAACAAATTTCGTTTTCACAGGAAATTTCTGCGAACCGATCCTGATGGCCTCTTTTGCAACTTCATAAGGTACACCTTCGACCTCGAAAATGATTCTGCCCGGGGTGATTGGATATACGAATCCTTCCGGGGCACCTTTCCCTTTCCCCATCCTTACCTCTGCAGGCTTCTTGGTGATGGGCTTGTCGGGAAAAATCCTGATCCAGAGCTGTCCTTCCCTTTTCATATGCCTGGTAACCGCCTGGCGAGCTGCCTCCAGTTGCCGGCTGGTGATCCATGCTGTCTCCAGCGATTTCATTCCGAAGGATCCGAATGCAAGCGTATTTCCCTTCTGCGCATTTCCTTTCATGCGCCCTTTCTGCATTCTCCTGTATTTTGTCTTCTTAGGTTGTAACATACCCTTTAAATATTACGATGTTATCTTCAGTTGCTATTTCCTTTTATTTCTGAAACCGGTTCCTCCTCCGCTCTTTGGCTTTACGTTCTTTGCACCAATGTTCGGGGAGAGGTCGCGCTTTCCGAATACCTCGCCGTTACAGATCCATACCTTGATACCGAGCACGCCCACCTTGGTATGTGCTTCAGCAAGTGCATAGTCGATGTCGGCACGCAGTGTATGCAACGGGATGCGTCCATCCTTGTAGGATTCCGAGCGGGCCATTTCAGCGCCACCCAGGCGTCCGCTGATCATAACCTTGATCCCTTCCGCACCCATACGCATGGTAGAGGCGATAGACATCTTGATGGCACGGCGGTAGGAAACTTTTCCTTCCAGCTGGCGGGCAATATTGTTGGCAACGATGGTGGCATCCAGTTCCGGGCGCTTCACCTCGAAGATATTGATCTGCACCTCCTTGTTGGTGATCTTTTTCAATTCCTCCTTCAGCTTGTCCACTTCCTGTCCGCCTTTGCCGATGATGATCCCCGGACGGGCCGTGTTCACGGTAACGGTGATCAGCTTGAGCGTGCGCTCAATGATGATCTTGGAGATGCTTGCCTTGGCCAGACGTGCATTCAGGTATTCCCTGATCCTGTTGTCTTCAACGAGTTTGGTTGAATAGTCTTTTCCCCCATACCAGTTGGAGTCCCAACCTTTAATAATACCTAAGCGGTTCCCTATCGGATTTACTTTTTGTCCCATTTATATTATTTTTCTTGAGATTCAACTTCTTCGGCCACGTGCTGACTGTCGAGAATGATCGTAACGTGGTTCGAACGCTTCTTGATCCTGTGGGCGCGGCCCTGGGGAGCAGGTTGGATTCGTTTCAGTGTACGTGACTGGTCAACGTAAGCTTCTTTAACTACAAGGTGACTTTCCTCAATGCGCGCTCCCTTGTTTTTCGCCTGCCAGTTGGCAATGGCTGAAAGCAGCAGCTTCTCAACATCCTTTGAGGCATCTTTCTGGCTGAAGCGCAGCATGTCAAGTGCTTTGTTCACTTCCACACCCTTGATCATGTCGGTAACGAGCCTCATTTTACGCGGTGATGTGGGAACGTTCCTCAACACTGCGAAATACTGGTTCTTCTTTGCCTCTTTGACCTGCTCGGCCCTGGTTCTTTTTCTGGCACCCATTTTATAAGGTATTTAATAATTTTTATTTCTGTTTTCCACCGTGGCCCCTGAATATACGGGTCGGAGCAAATTCTCCAAGCTTATGACCAACCATATTCTCTGTAATATACACGGGGATGAATTTATTTCCGTTATGAACAGCGATGGTATGTCCAACAAAATCGGGAGAGATGACGGATCTCCTGGACCAGGTTTTCAGTACTGATTTCTTCCCTGCATCATTCATTTCCAGGATACGCTTCTCCAGCTTAAAATCGATAAATGGACCTTTTTTTAACGAACGGCTCATGTGTTATTATTTTTTAGTTTTTCTCCTCTCAACGATATACTTATTGGACGGCTTCTTCTTGGACCTGGTCTTGTAACCTTTGGCGATCAGACCGGTTCTTGACCTCGGGTGTCCGCCTGAGGCACGGCCTTCTCCACCACCCATGGGGTGATCAACCGGGTTCATGGCCACACCGCGAACGCGCGGACGCCTTCCCAGCCAGCGTTTTCTTCCTGCTTTCCCTGAAAGAACCAGTCCGTGGTCCTTGTTGGAAACCTGTCCCACCGTTGCACGACAGGTTACCAGGATCATCCGTGTCTCTCCGCTGGGAAGCTTCACGATGGCATATTTTCCGTCCCTGGAGGTCAGTGTGGCAGAAGCACCTGCACTCCTGACAATCTTGCCGCCCTGTCCCGGTTTGAGTTCGATATTATGTACACCTGTTCCGAGGGGAATCTTACTGAGCGGCAAGGTGTTGCCAATCTCCGGTGCAATGTCTTCCCCGGATTGAATGATATCGCCCACCTTCAGCTTTTCCGGGGCAAGGATATACCGCTTCTCTCCGTCATCATATACGACCAGGGCAATGTACGCCGACCTGTTGGGATCATACTCGATGGATTTCACCTTTGCGGTCATTCCATCCTTGTCACGCTTGAAGTCGATGAGCCTGTAGCGCTTCTTGTGACCACCACCCATATAACGGGTAGTCATGCGGCCCTGGTTGTTACGGCCACCTGTCCGTTTCATCGGCCTGATCAACGACTTCTCAGGAGTTGAACTTGTCACCTCCTCGAAGGTAGGCATCAGCTTGGTTCGTTGTCCCGGTGTTACTGGTTTATACTTCTTTACTGGCATAATTTCCTAGATATTGCTGTAAAAATCAATTGCTTCGCCTTCTGCAACAGTCACCACTGCCTTCTTGTATGAATTGGTCTTTCCTGAAAGCACCCCCGACTTGGTATAGCGGGTCTTCAGCTTGCCTCCATAGCGCATGGTGTTGACATCCAAGACGGTCACTTCGTACAACTCCTCCACTGCCTTCTTGATCTGCAGCTTATTGGCTGTCTTCGCAACGACAAACCCATAGCGATTGAATTTCTCGCCGGCGGCTGTCATTTTTTCTGTTACTATAGGCTTCAATAATATGTTCATGACCTTATTCTAATCAGATTTTCTTATGCTTTTTTTTGCAAAACGTCAAGTGAACTCTCGGCAAACAGCAGTGCTGTCGCGTTCATTATGTCGTAAGTATTTAATTCTGAAATAGTTACAACCTTGGAGTTCTGCAAATTTCGCGACGACAAATATACATTTTTATTTCGTTCATTTAAAACGAATATTGTTTTTTTATCGTCCACTTTCAGGTTTTTCTGAATGTCGGAAAAATCCTTGGTTCTGGGCTGCTCGAGGGTAAAATCCTGCAGGATCATCACCTGGTTGTTCTTCACTTTGTAGGAGAGGGCAGATTTACGTGCCAGCTCTTTTACTTTTTTATTCAGTTTGGCACCATAGGTTCTTGGCCTTGGTCCGAAGGTTCTTCCGCCGCCCCTGAAGATCGGGTTTTTGATATCACCGAATCGTGCGGTTCCAGTTCCTTTCTGCCTTTTGATCTTCTTTGTGCTCCCCCTGACCTCTGAGCGCTCCTTGGCTTTGTGGGTACCCTGGCGCTGGTGCGCGAGGTACTGCTTCACATCCAGGTAGATAGCATGATCATTGGGTTCAATTCCAAAGATATCCTTGTCCAGCTCCACCTTTTTGCCGGTGCCTTTTCCCTTGATATCTAATACTTCTAATTCCATTACTTCTCAATTATTAAATATGAACCATTGGATCCCGGTACGGAACCTTTCAGTATCAAAAGGTTGTTTTCAGGAATGATCTTCATCACGCGGAGGTTAAGGATTTTTACCTTTTTTCCGCCGGTTTGTCCTGCCATGCGCATTCCCTTGAATACACGTGAAGGATAGGAAGATGCGCCGAGTGAACCCGGGGCCCTGTTCCTGTTGTGCTGTCCGTGGGTGGCATCGTTGACACCACTGAAGTTGTGACGTTTTACAACGCCCTGGAATCCTTTTCCTTTAGTGATACCGGATACATCCAGCCAGATGTCGTTGTTGAAATAATCTACGGTGATCACGTCACCCGGTTTCCAGTCCTTAACAAATCCTTTCAGTTCGATCACCTTCCGCTTCGGGGTGGTTTTTGCCTTCGCAAAATGACCTTTCATGGCAGCAGGGGTATTCTTTTCCTTCTTGTCGTCAAAAGCCAGCTGCACTGCTGCATATCCATCGCTGTCCTCAGATTTTACCTGTGTCACGACACAAGGTCCGGCCTGAATTACGGTACAGGGGATATTCTTTCCGTCTGCATCATAAATGGAGGTCATTCCGACTTTTTTACCAATTAATCCTGGCATCTTATTATAATTTTCCTGGGTTAAACTTTGATTTCTACCTCAACACCACTGGGCAATTCCAGTTTCATCAGCGCATCGATGGTCTTGGGTGTTGAACTGTATATATCCAGCAGACGTTTAAAGGAACTCAACTGGAACTGTTCACGGGCCTTCTTGTTCACAAAAGGTGAACGCAAAACGGTATACACCTTCTTGTGTGTGGGAAGGGGAACCGGACCACTTACAACCGCGCCTGTCGACTTGACCGTCTTGACGATCTTCTCCGCAGACTTGTCCACCAGATTGTGGTCGTAAGACTTTAACTTAATCCTGATCTTTTGGCTCATTCTTAATGATTATTGATTTACCTTAAGCTTTATTTAATAATTCTTTCTCAATGTTCGGCGGAACCTGTTCAAAGTGACTGAATTCCATAGTGGAACTTGCCCTTCCGGAGCTGATTGTCCGGAGCACGGTCACATAACCGAACTGTTCTGCCAGCGGCACCTTGGCCTTGATGACCCGTGCCCCTGCCTTGGAGTCCATTCCCTCCACCTGGCCGCGGCGCTTGTTCAGGTCAGAGATCACATCTCCCATATATTCTTCGGGGGTAACGACTTCCACAGCCATGATCGGCTCCATCAGCACCGGGTTCGCCTTCTTACCGGCGGTTTTCAGTGCATGCCTGGCAGCAATCTCGAAGGAAAGCTGGTCGGAATCCACGGGGTGGTAGGAACCATCCACCAGGCGCACTTTCAGTGAGTCGATGGCGTATCCTGCCAGTGGTCCGTTCAACATGGCGTTAGTAAACCCTTTCTCCACGGATGGGATATATTCGCGCGGAACATTTCCGCCCTTGATCTCGCTGATGAACTGAAGTCCCTTCACGCCTTCGTCGGCAGGTGAAATATATATTTCAATATCAGCAAATTTTCCACGTCCACCGGTCTGCTTCTTGAACACTTCCCTGTGGTGCACCTCTTTGGTGAGTGCCTCCTTGTAATTTACCTGGGGTGACCCCTGGTTGCATTCCACCTTGAATTCGCGCTTCAGCCTGTCCATGAGAATTTCCAGGTGCAATTCGCCCATTCCACTGATGATGGTCTGGCCTGAATCTTCGTCGGTCCTGACCTGGAAAGTCGGATCCTCTTCGGCAAGCTTGTTGAGCGCCATGCCCAGCTTATCGATGTCGGATTGTGTTTTGGGCTCGATGGCCACACCGATCACCGGCTCCGGGAATTCGATGGATTCGAGGATCAGCGGCTTGTTCACGGCGGTAATGGTATCCCCTGTCCGCAGTTCCTTCAAACCAACCACAGCACATATATCTCCCGCTTCAATTTCCTTCTTGGGAATCTGCTTGTTCGCATGCATCTGGTAGATGCGCGTGATCCGTTCCTTTTTGCCGGTACGGTTGTTCAGTACCATGATGCCTTCTTTCAGCAGGCCCGAATACACACGTAAGTATGCCAGCCGGCCCACGAAGGGATCCGTTGCAATCTTGAACACCAGTCCGGCAAGCGGATCATCGACAGTCGGGTGACGGTCTTCTGACTTCTCGGTATCGGGATTGATCCCTTTGATTGCGCCTACGTCCAGCGGACTGGGCAGCAGTGCGGTGATCCCATCGAGCAAACGCTGCACGCCTTTGTTCTTGAATGCCGAACCACAGAATACCGGGGTGATGTCCATGTTGATGGTCGCACGCCTGGCATAATCCATGAATTCTTCAACCGTGATGGAATTCCTGTCCTCGAGGAACTGGTCCAGCAAATCGTCGTCGGATACACACACGGCTTCCACCAGTTTCTCTCTCCATTCCTCGACTTCGTCGATCATGTCCTCGGGGATCGGGCAATATTCGTATTTCATTCCAAGGGTCTCGTCTTCTTTCCAGACGATCGCCCTGCGTTCGATCAGATCAACAATTCCTGTAAAATTCTCTTCTGATCCAATGGGAAGTTGCAATGGAACGGGGTTGGCCTTCAGCTTGTCCCGTATCTCGCCCACCACACCAAAGAAATCCGCGCCGACCCTGTCCATCTTGTTGATGAAGGCCATACGCGGAACTTTATATTTGTCGGCCTGTCTCCAGACCGTTTCTGATTGTGGCTCTACACCTCCTACTGCACAAAAAACGGCAACGGCGCCATCCAGTACCCTCAGGGAACGCTCCACCTCAACAGTGAAATCGACGTGCCCGGGGGTATCTATGATATTGATCTTATGCTCCTGGTCGTTGTACTTCCAGAATGTAGTAGTGGCTGCGGAAGTAATGGTAATCCCTCGCTCCTGCTCCTGGACCATCCAGTCCATAGTAGCTGCTCCGTCATGGACTTCACCGATGCGATGGGTAATACCCGTATAGAACAGAATTCGTTCTGTAGTGGTTGTTTTCCCGGCATCGATGTGCGCCATGATCCCAATGTTTCTTGTATTTTTAAGTCCTGGGTTCATTAATGATGCACACTTACCTTATTAAAATATCTCTTATATATGTATCTTTTTGTTGTTGGAACTTTAGAACCTGAAATGCGCGAACGCCTTGTTTGATTCCGCCATCCTGTGCGTTTCTTCTTTTCTTTTGAATGCTCCTCCTTCGTGATTGTAGGCGGCGATAAGTTCCGCAGCCAGCTTTTCACTCATGGATTTGCCCGGACGCTTCCTGGCAAAGGAGATCATGTTTTTCATTGAGATGGAAACCTTGCGTTCAGCACGCACCTCCATCGGCACCTGGAACGTTGCTCCACCTACCCTGCGGCTCTTTACCTCCACCTGCGGTGTAATATTGTCAAGTGCTTCCTTGAAAATTTCAAGTGTTGACTTCTCATCGTTCTTCAACTTCTCATCGATGATCTCCATGGCACCGTAAAAAATGTCATAGGCAACACTCTTCTTCCCATCAAGCATCAGGTTATTCACAAACTGCGTTACAAACGTATCCTTGTACTTCGGATCCGGTAACGTGATATGCTTCTTTGGTTTTGACTTTCTCATTGTCTGTTACAATAAATCAATTATTTCTTCTTAGGTCGTTTCGTCCCGTACTTCGATCTGCGCTGTGTACGGCCTTCAACTCCGGAGGTATCGAGCGCACCGCGGATAAGGTGGTACCTTACTCCGGGGAGATCCTTTACCCTGCCGCCCCTGATCATTACGATCGAGTGCTCCTGGAGGTTATGACCCTCACCGGGAATGTAGGCATTCACTTCCTTCTGGTTCGTCAGCCTTACCCTTGCCACTTTGCGCATGGCTGAATTCGGCTTCTTGGGGGTAGTGGTATATACCCTGACACATACTCCGCGACGCTGCGGACATGAGTCCAGTGCAGGAGATTTGCTCTTCTCTACGATCTCCTTTCTACCCTTGCGTACTAGTTGTTGAATTGTAGGCATTTATGCTTAATTCTTTGTTATTGATCACTAAGTTCTCACTAAAATCGGGTTGCAAAGGTATTCTTTTTTTCCAAAAAACAAGAAAAATTTAATTAAATAATGCATTTTTGACCAGCCGTATCTTCGTGCAGGGTTCGCCGCAATGTACCAGCTGTATATTTATGCTAAAGAACACGTTTTGTTATTCTGAAGGTGCGTGGGAAGGATCGGCACCGGGGTCCCTTCGCAAGAGGATGACAGGGTTGGGACATAAGGCAGAAAGAGGCTTGATTTATTCAAAAAATTATTACTTTTGCTCACCGCATCAGACCAGTACGGAATTTTTTACTTAAACTCATATAACACCATTTTTAGCTGATATGAAAAACTATACAACCGATCAGATCAAAAGTGTTGCATTGGTTGGCAACGCTGGCTCTGGCAAAACCACCCTTGCGGAGGCCATGCTCTTTGAAGGCGGGGTCATTGAAAGGAGAGGAGATGTAGACCATCAAAACACGGTATCTGACTACAACCAGATCGAACACGAAAACGAGTCGTCAATCTACTCCACCGTCATGTACGCGGAGTACAATAATAAAAAGATCAACATCCTGGATGTTCCCGGAGCAGATGATTTCGTGGGCGGAGCAGTTTCGAGCCTGCACATGGCCGATGCAGCCGTGATGCTGATCAATGCACAGCATGGTGTTGAAGTGGGAACGGAGATCCACAGCCGCTGGCTGGACAGGTTCAACAAACCTGCAGTGATCGCCATGAACCAGTGTGACCATGACAAGGCCAATTTCGAAAAGGCTTTTGAATCGGTGAAGGACAGTTTCGGCTCCCCGGTGGTGCTGGCACAGTTCCCTGTAAATGCCGGTCCGGGTTTCAATTCCATCGTCGACCTGATCCTGATGAAGCAACTCACCTATGGTGACGAGGGCGGGAAGCCGGAAGTGGGTGAGATCGATGCAGCGCACCAGGAACATGCCGAGGAGCTGCGGAACGAGCTGATCGAGAAAGCTGCTGAAAATGATGAAAAACTGATGGAGATCTTCTTCGAAAACGACGGTCTGACAGAAGATGAAATGCGTTCCGGTATCTCCACCGGTCTGATTGCAAGGGGGATCTTCCCGGTATTCTGTGTATCGGGTGAGAAGAACATGGGTGTGGGACGGCTCATGGAGTTCATCACGAATGTGGTGCCTTCTGCCGACCAGTTCCCTGCCGTAAAGACGAAAGACGAAACGGAAGTGAAATGCGATGCATCTGCAGCACCTTCGATGTTCGTATTCAAGACCTCCTTCGAGTCCCATATCGGCGAGGTCAACTATTTCAAGATCATGTCGGGTGAAGTTTCCGAGGGAATGGACCTGACCAACCAGCGCACGCAGAACAAGGAACGCATTTCCCAGTTGTTTGCACCCTATGGAAAGAACCGTACCAAGGTGACCAAAATGTCGGCCGGCGATATCGGCTGTACCGTGAAACTGAAAAACACCTCCACAAATGATACATTATGCGGATCCGGAGCCAGTTATGCCTTTCCTCCGGTACCCTTCCCCAACCCCAAATTCAGGGCAGCCATTAAGCCGCTCAGTGAGGGTGACGAGGAAAAACTGGGTGAAGCACTTAACAGGATCCACGACGAGGACCCCACAGTGATCATTGAGTACAGCAAGGAACTACGGCAAATCATCATCCACGGACAGGGTGAGCACCACCTGAACCTCGTCAAGTGGCAGCTGGACAATATTTATAAGGTAGAATCGGCATTCCATCCCCCGAGGATCCCCTACCGTGAGACCATCACCAAAGCGGCACAGTCGGACTACAGGCACAAGAAGCAGTCGGGCGGTGCCGGACAGTTCGGTGAGGTGCATATGATCATTGAACCCTATCTAGAAGGTACCCCTGAAAAGTCGACCTTCAAGATCAACGGTCGTGATTACAAACTGTCTGTCCGAGGCAAGGAAGAACACAAGCTGAGCTGGGGCGGCAAGCTGGAGTTCATCAACTGCATTGTCGGCGGATCCATCGACGCCCGTTTCCTTCCGGCGATCCTGAAAGGGATCATGGAGAAGATGGAAGAGGGTCCGCTCACCGGCTCCTATGCACGCGACATCAGGGTATATGTGTATGATGGCAAGATGCACCCGGTCGACTCCAACGAGATCTCCTTCATGCTGGCCGGACGGAATGCCTTCCGCACTGCTTTCAAGAATGCAGGACCGAAGATCATGGAACCTGTATATATCGTTGAAGTGCTCGTACCTTCCGACAGGATGGGTGATGTGATGAGTGACCTGCAGGGACGCCGTGCCATCGTACTGGGCATGTCGAGCGAGAAGGGATTCGAGAAGATCTCCGCGAAGGTTCCGCTGGCCGAGATGTCGAAGTACTCCACAGCGCTGAGTTCGCTGACCAACGGTCGCGCCATGTTCACCATGGCCTTCGATGAGTACGCTTCGGTACCGGGCGATCTGCAGGATGATCTGCTGAAAGCCTACGAGGCCGAACAGGACGAGGATTAAAACTGAGACTATACTTATATTGAAAGAGGGTGTCTTCAACAGGGACGCCCTCTTTTCTTTGGGTATTTCTTCGTGAAGTGGTTATTGCTGCGCAAAAATCCCAGTTCACTTCAGAAACACCCAAAGAAAAGAGGTGATCATGCCTTACAAAAACAACACTTTACTTCTAAGGGTATTTCTTCGTGAAGTGGTTATTGCTGCGCAAAAATCCCGGTTCACTTCAAAAACACCCAAAGAAAAGAGGTGATGATGCCGATATAAAAGATGCCTGTTTTTTCTTTATCTGCAAGACCACAATACCTGATCTCCGGAGATCTTCGGGTAGTAGATTAGAATCGATAGAATTAGTGAAATATGGTTTTCTATCGACTATAATCGATAAAAACCTGTTTTTAGAATGTTTTGTAGATTATGATCGATAGAAATACAAAAATTTTGAATTGACGTATTACTTTTTTATATTTGTACGTATTACAACCTAAAGGCGATGAACACAAAATTAACTTTGAGATTAAATACTTCTGTTATCGAAAGAGCCAAGAAATATGCGCGCAGTCATAAGATCAGTCTTTCAAAAATGATTGAATCTTACCTTGACACCATTACCAGACAAAAAGAAGCGGAAGAAAAGACTTCAATTACTCCCCTTGTTGAGAGTTTAAGCGGCGTGATTGATTTGCCGGCTGATTTTGATTACAAAAAAGAGTATCGTGGATTTTTAGAAGAAAAATATAAATAGGTAGTCCAGCTACTCTAATTAATCGACAGATTCAAAATTAGCATGAAGAAGCTATTCATTGATACAAACATTGTGATTGATTTATTATCACGGAGGGAACCATATTTTGCAGCATCAGCAATGCTGTTTTCACTTGCAGACAAAAAGCAAATTGAATTAACCATATCCTCTTTATCAATCGCCAATACCAGTTATGTGTTATTAAGGCAAATGGATGCCAACAAAGCGAAATCAATTTTAAGAAAACTCAGGTTGATCGTGACAATCCTGCCATTGGATGATAAAATTGTTGGCCTGGCGCTCAACGATGAGAATTTTTCAGATTTCGAGGATGCACTGCAATATTTTTCTGCTTTGGAAAACGGACAAGATCTGATCATCACAAGGAATTTGAAAGATTTTAAGCATTCAAAACTGCCGGTCATGACGGCCCAACAGTTTATTGAAACCATTGAATAAGACCGATTGTCCTGGCTTCAATCTCCCACAACCGGTCCATTGCAAACTATAAAATGGTAGTGTGCAGGCTAATATTCAATACCCGGTCTGCTTCACCCTGGCAGCATACAGACTATTCAGCAATAAGCAAACTCCTATTCAGCAGCAATCAGGCTGTTTAGTTTCTCATTCAGCGCGTCGCCGCGCAGGTTGGTGGCGATGATCACCCCGTGCTGGTCGAGGAGGAAATTGGAGGGGATCATCTGGATCCCATAGTCCTGTGCGGCCTGTGTACGGGCCCCTTCCATGGTACCGAGCTGATAGGGCCAGTCGAGCCGGTCCTGCATCACTGCCTTTCGCCAGGCTTCCTCGTTGCGATCGAGCGACACGGAAAAGATCTCAAACCCCTCCCCTTTCGTGAAGGAAGCATCGTTAAATTCATCGTACACTTTCACGAGATGCGGATTCTCCAGCCGGCAGGGATTGCACCACGATGCCCAGAAATCAATCAGTACCAGCTTCCCCCGCAGTGAGGAAAGCTGCATGGTCTCCCCTTCCAGGTTGGGCATTTCGATCTCCGGCGCCCTGAGTCCCAGGGTAGTTCCCACACGAAGTGCTTCAATCTCCGGCGGCATGGTATAGGCGGTCTCCTCAGCGGTAGTGCCGGATGGTTTGTTCCCGCAGGATGCCAGGAAAATTATCGTAAGCGATATCAGTGCAATGCTGAAATGTTTCATTTTCATAATTTGTCCTATTTTTCTATTCAGAAATAAAAACATACCAATAAACATCATTTAGTTGCTTGTTTTATGATTCGTTCAACCAGATCCCTGACTTCCAATGCGATTTCTATGTATTCCTTCGTCTCCTTTAATCCGGGAATATAAAAATCATCAGGATAACGCACGGAAACTCCAAATTCTGTCAAACTCTTGAAATCAAAATTAAAACAATTCGCATCTATCTTTTGGCATTCAAGCAACAGAAAGTCGACATCATGTGTTCTTGGGAAATCGACATCGTGTAAAATTAAAAATGCCTTCAGGTATTTCTCTACTGCTTGCTGCGCGTGAAAACAGATCGTGCGACATAGTAATCGATACCAGACTGTTCCAGATTCTGCATAACGGAAATATCTTCCCGCGCTCTAAAAAGCCAGTTGTTAATATACTCCCTCTTTCCCGGGTTCATAGTATGATTGCTTCCTTGAGAATATTACGAATAATATGTCCGGGCAATCTCCTTTTTCTTTCGACATCTGACTTACTTTGTAATAATACGTCCGTTCTGTACCCTTTCATTAACAGGTCTTTCCTGATTTTAGTCCTGAGGGAAATCCCCCTTTCTGAAGAAAATGACTCTTCGGTAACAATTAAAATATCATAATCACTATCCGGGCTTTCTTCATTTCTTGCTCTGGATCCAAACAGCAGCACCTGGGCATCAGGTATATAAGTTCTTACAATAACTTTAATTTCATTGTGTATTTTATCGTTGCTTTCCATCGATTCTGTCATCCTATACAAATATACAAAATATATGATTTACTCTATGTAAGAATCATTTCAGGGAAATATCAATATAACACAAATCTTGCTGCAATTTTTCATCAAATTTCCCTATTAGCTTTATTGTTTTAAGTAGTCTTTGCAAGAACCGGGTTTACGAACTCAGCGAAACTAAAACGACAAATACTGTGTTATGCTCGTACTGAATCAGTAAGCCAGAGTGAAAGAGTATAGCGCTGCTTTTGGTGTTATCTGGCGATCACTATTCCCGAACGATAGAGGCTCCCAGCCTGTTCAGCCGTTCGTCGATCCGTTCGTACCCGCGGTCGATCTGCTCGATATTGTGAATAATGCTTGTTCCCTCGGCGCTCATGGCGGCGATCAGCAGTGCCACGCCGGCCCGGATATCCGGCGAGCTCATGGTGGTCCCCCGCAACTGCATGGCATTGTCCAGCCCGATCACGGTCGCCCGGTGCGGATCACACAGAATGATCTGCGCACCCATGTCGATCAGCTTGTCGACGAAGAACAACCGGCTCTCGAACATTTTCTGGTGGATCAGCACACTTCCCCGCGCCTGGGTGGCGGTAACGAGGATCACACTGAGCAAATCAGGTGTCAGTCCCGGCCACGGTGCATCGGCGATGGTCATGATCGCCCCATCGATAAAGGTCTCGATCTGGTAATGGTCCATCGCCGGAACATAGAGGTCTTCGCCCCTGCGCTCCAGCCGGATGCCCAGCCGTTTGAACGATACCGGGATGATCCCCAGTTCGTCGTAAGCCACATCTTTGATCAGCAGGTCGGAGCGTGTCATGGCAGCCATGCCGATGAAACTCCCGATCTCGATCATATCGGGCAGGATCCGGTGGTCGGTCCCACCCAGCTGTTCCACCCCGTGGATGGTCAGCAGGTTGGAGGCAATCCCTTCAATCTTCGCCCCCATGCGTACCAGCATTTTACAGAGCTGCTGGATATAGGGTTCACATGCGGCATTATAAATGGTGGTGGTGCCTTTGGCCATGACGGCGGCCATGATGATATTTGCCGTTCCGGTCACCGAGGCCTCATCGAGCAGCATCTTCCTGCCCTGCAGGCTCGGTGCTTCCACCTCGAAGCAGGAGCGTTTTACATTGAATTCAAATGTGGCCCCCAGCATCTGGAAACCGATGAAGTGGGTATCCAGCCTGCGCCGGCCGATCTTGTCACCGCCCGGCTTGGGAATAAACGCCTTTCCGAACCTTGCCAGCAAGGGTCCCACCAGCATCACGGAGCCGCGCAGCTCGGTGGATTTGGTATAGAAGGCATCCGAACGCAGGTAGTCCAGGTTCACCTGGTCGGCCCGGAAGCTCCAGGTCTTGTCATCCACCTGTTCCACCTTTACCCCGAGTTCATCAAGGAGCTCAATGAGCTTCATGACATCCCTGATGGCAGGTATGTTTTCTATGGTGATCTTTTCGGGAGTGAGCAACACTGCACAGAGGATCTGGAGTGCTTCGTTCTTGGCTCCCTGGGGGGTGATTTCCCCTGAAAGTCGCTTTCCTCCTTCAATGACAAATTTGCTCATGGCAGGTCGGGCTATCTCTTTTTCCCCATTATTTTTTTCTTGCGTACATTTTTAGCCAGAATGTCGCGTGTCTCCGGAAGTTCCGTACCGGGTTCGAGTTGCAGCTTGTTTTTTGAAAGGGTGGCCAGGTCCTCCAGTATCTCCCTGTCGTCCACCGCTTCACGGTTCCAGGTAAGGTAGGATTTCTTCATATGATACGCGATCATCTTCACGAGGTCCTGCCTCTCCTCACCGTCCTCCATCTCCACTGCCTTATTGATCATCAGCACGATGGAATGACCATAATGCTTGAACCGGATGGGCTTCTGGTTATAGGGAATTTTCTTCGGTTTCTCTGCGAGCAGCTCCGGGGTAGGTGTCTCATAAGGAGAATCAATGTCCAGTTTAAAGTCACTGATAATTGCGAGGTGGTCCCACAGCTTGTGCGTGAAATCTGCCACATCCCGGAGGTGTGGATTCAGGTTACCCATTACAGCGATCACGGCGCGGGCAGCTCTGTTGCGTTCTTCCCGATCCTCGATCGTAAGCAGGTGTTCAACCATTTTCTGAATGTTGCGGCCGTATTCCGGCAGGACCAGGTGAGCCCGGCGGGTATTATAATCGTATTTCATTAAATTTATTTATGGTACAAAAGTAGTCCTTTTTATCCTGATAGTAAAAAAATTACGAAAACTAAATACAATACGGACCGGAAAGCTTCGCTAACAGGAGTGCATCTGATGTCCCTTAAATCTTCTGATCGCATCCTCCTGATCGCATCCTCCTGATCGCATCCTCCTGATCGTATCCCGTCCTGTGCGGATCACGGCAGCAAATCCATCGTTCGCATGGTGCGGGCTGCACGCACCTTAGCGACATATGATACCGGAAACTGGTCAATACTTCTGCCATGCAGGTACAATGCTCCAATCCTAACCCAGGACCTTCAGTTTCGCAAATTTCAGTAAAAGCTGCTTATTGCCGATGGGAAACTTCACCGTCGCCTTGGTATTGGGCGCGCTTCCTTCCATCTGTATCACTTCGCCGATGCCAAACCGGGGATGCTCCACCTTCATCCCCACCTCCACGTTCTCCATGGTGACAGGCGTTCCCGCAGTGCCCGTTGAAGCTGTTGCCTTTTCCATCTTCATTAACTGCTTATCACCAAAGGTTTCACGCGATCGCTTCTGGAGCGTGGGATATTTTCCTTCCGGCTGCCGCGGACGGGTCTTCTGGTAGGTTTCTTCTTCATCGCCCACCGTTGGAATGACCGGGTAGAAATCGTGCGGCAATTCAACGTAATCCCTGTGTATTTCCCTGATGAACCGGCTGGGCGTGGTGATTGTCTCCAGCCCCCACCTGTAGCGTTTCCCCGCAAAGGTAATGGTCGCTGATCGTTCGGAACGTGTAAGCGCCACGTAAAACAACCGGCGCTCCTCCTCCAGTCCTTTCAAATCCCCGGTGTTCATGGAAGAAGGGAACAGTTCCTCCTCCAGTCCTGCAATGAACACATGCCTGAACTCCAGTCCCTTGGATGCGTGCACGGTCATGATACTCACCTTGTTCATGTCCTCCTCCGATTCATTGTCCTGGTCGGTGAGCAGCGTCACATCCTGCAGGTAGGTGGCCAGGGTCAGCTCTTCCTCGGATTCCCGGTTATCGGTGTAATCCTTGATCCCGTTCAGCAGTTCCTCGATGTTTTCATACCGGCTCACCGCCTCCGGTGTTTTCTCCGAACGGAGATCGGCCATGATCCCGGCGGTGGTGGCAATGGTATAGGCCAGGTCGAACGCTTCCATCTCGGTGAGTTTCGACATGAACCCTTTGAGCATACCGGTAAAATCGTTCAGCTTCTTCACCGTTCCCTGGTTGAGTCCCAGGTTCACCTGCCCGAGGTGGGTCAGCACCTGCCACATGGAGGTATCGAGTTTTTCCGCATAGGCCATCACCTTGTCAACCGTGGTTTTCCCGATGCCCCGCAACGGGTAATTGATGATCCGCTTCATCGCTTCATCATCGTTGGGATTCACCACCACGCGGAAATAGGCCAGCAGGTCCTTGACCTCCTTGCGCTGGTAAAACGACACCGAACCGTATACCTTGTAGGGAATATTGCTTTTCCGCAGGCTCTCCTCGAAGATCCGCGATTGTGCATTGGTGCGGTACAGGATCGCAAAATGTTTATAGTCGAGCTGTTCGTTGAACCGCAGTTCCGAGATGGCACTGGCCACCGCGAACCCCTCCTCGCGATCGTCGCGCAGCTTCAGCACCCGCACCTTCTGTCCGTCTTCCCCGTCGGAAAACACTTTTTTCTCGATCTGCTCCTTGTTCTTGTCGATGATGCTGTTGGCAGCATTCACGATCATCTTGGTGGAACGGTAGTTCTGTTCGAGCTTGAACAGCTGGTATTCGGGGTAGTCCTTCCTGAAATTCAAAATATTCTCAATGCGTGCACCCCTGAAGGAATAGATGCTCTGTGCATCATCGCCCACCACGCAGATGTTCTTGTGCAGTGCAGAAAGCTGCTTGAGGATCAGGTACTGGGAATAGTTGGTGTCCTGGTACTCATCCACCAGGATATAGTCGAATGCATGGCGGTACTTGTCCAGCACAGCCGGGTGATCGCGGAACATCAGGTTGATCTGCAGCAGCAGGTCGTCGAAATCCATCGCCCCGAATTTCTTGCAACGCTTCACGTACTGGCGGTAGATTTCACCGAGCTGAGGCCGGCGGGTAGCCAGGTCTTTCGTACGGATCTCGTTGTTGTCCATGTACACATCGGAGGTGATCAGGTTGTTCTTCGCATAGGAGATCCTGCTGAACACCTCTGCCGGTTTATAGATCTTGTCGTCCAGCTTCAGGTCCTTGATGATCTGTTTCACCAGGTTCCTGGAATCGATCGTATCATAGATGGTGAAATCGGAAGGAAATCCGAGCACTTCAGCCTCGCGCCGCAGGATGCGGGCAAACAGGGAATGGAACGTGCCCATCCAGAGCTGCCGGGCCAGGTCGGGCGATACCAGCTTGCCCACGCGTTCCTTCATCGACCTGGCTGCCTTGTTGGTAAACGTAAGTGCCAGGATCCTGCCGGGGTGCACGCCCTGCTCCAGCAGGTACGCCACCCGGTAGGTCAGCACACGTGTCTTCCCCGATCCTGCCCCGGCAATGACCAGGGAAGGTCCCTTAAAGTGCTCAACTGCTTCACGCTGAGGCTTGTTCAAATCTTTCAAATACGCTTTCAATACTCCTCCTTTTTTGGGCGAGCTAAGATAGCATATGCGAACAGGATGTCGATAGGAATTCGTTGTTTTTTATTAACGAGTTATGCTCTTGTGCAAAGAAAATTGTTCCTTTACACGAAAAATTGCATTTTTGTGCGGTTCTGTATCATAATAGGTAAATTTTACGTTTATAGGTTAACCCGAATTCACTAATTCACTTGCTGACAAAATACACATACAGATTGCGCCCATTTCTGCCGGCCGGACCGGCTGCGATGTTACTGGCGCTGGCCCTGGCCACCGGCGGAACGGTTGCTGCACAGATTACCTCCCTCCAGGCAGATGCCGTAAAGCAGCTCACCTACCCTGTTCACGATGCAACCGACCCCCTGTTCGTATTCTACCAGAAACATGAAACCTACCGGCCGGGGTCACTGACAGCAGGGCTTCCGGTAACCGGTCCGTTAGATTTTGTCTGGACACAATACGATCCTGGCACCGATGGATTCAACATCCCTGTAAAAAGCGACCTGGGGGTGGAGACCTCCAGCATCAGCGGACTTGACGAAGGCGGTTTCAGGGTGCAGATCTCCAATGGCGCAGGCATTGATACCTCTTTCCTGGCATGGGTGATGCTCGACGACCTGGTGGTGTATACCGAGAAGGATGAGGCCGGAAAGCTTGCATCGTTCCGGTCAGGGTGCTCCGATGGCAACTATGTCATCATCGCAGGTGGCGTGGAACTGGATACCTTTTATTATTACGACCCGGTCTCGCACGCGGAGGTGCGTTTCCAGAATGATTTTGATATCGAGTGGACCAGCGACAACCCGGACCTTACCATCTACAACCGCACCAACAAGAATGCCATGGGGTCCAATTTTTCCAATGAACCGCCCTACAAGGATACATACTATATCCTTTCAGCGACAGACAGCCTGGGCATGACGGAAGTGGATTCGGTATTGTATGATACCAAGCATACGAAGGCTGAGTTCAGCCTGACCTTCTATGATAAAGTTACGAACGAATGGAGTGGCGATCTGAATTCAGAATGGAGCAAGGACAAGGGAAGCCTGGATGCACCCCTGGAAGTGAGGTTTACCAACGAATCACTGAACGGGTACGCATTCACCTGGGTGTTCCTGGATACAACCAATGAGATTACCGGCCTTTCCACCAGGGAGTTTGAAGAAACTTCCGATTTCGCTTACCAGCCCACATTCACCTATTACACGGCTGATGAGATCTATTACCCCTACCTGGTTTCCACCAGTGATGCAGGATGCATCGACACTTTCACGCTGGAAGAAGGCATTGAAGTAGTTGCCTCCCAGTTGCTGATCCCCAATGTGTTTTCTCCCAATAATGATGGCACAAACGATATATTCCTCTTTAAACACCAATCGCTGAAGGAGTGTAAAATTACCATTGCTGACAGGTTTGGGCGCGTGGTATACAGACAGAAGATCGACGATATTTATGAATGGGAAGGCTGGCGGGGCACCATCCTGAATTCTGACCGCAATGCACCGGAAGGACAGTATTATTACGTGGTGGAGGGACTCGGTTATGACAATGTGGAATACAAGGATCCCAACATCGTGGAGCAATGGAGAATTAACAGGGAGGGCGGCGGCACAACCCAGCCGGACAATGGCGATGATGAGAAGGGACCTTCAAACAACCTTTATACCGGGTGGATTTACCTGTTCAGGGGGACCGGAGAATTTTAGGGGACAGACAAAATATAACGTACCGATCCACATGAGAACCCTGCGCATCAGCATCGTATTTTTCATTCTCCTGGTATTGAGTGGATTTTTCTATATCTCTACCGAGATCGATCCGCAGCAATTCATTATACAGCTTTTTGAGAATGCAGAACAGCAGTATGTGGTGATCGTTCTTGTGATTGCCGCACTGACCATTTTCAGCACCATGACCGGGCTGCCGGTATTTTACTTCAGCGTGGCACTGGGATTTTTCCTTCCCCAGCTCCCGGCACTAGGACTGACATGGTTCATCAACCTGGTGGCTGTGATGGCCACCTTCTGGATGGTCAAGCATGTTTTCCTCGAATCCTTCAGAAGAAGGTACGGCGACAAGAAAATGGTCAGGAAGATCAACCGGCGGGTCAAAAAACACGGACTCTGGACGGTAGCTGCCACCCGGAGTGTCTATTTCATTCCCACCAACATCATCAACTTCAGTTTCCCGCTGAGCAGGATCAGCACCCGCCGGTATCTCGCCGGAACCATGATCGGCCTGGTGCCGGAAACACTCATCAATGTGGGCACCGGTTACCTGCTGAAAAACCACCTCATGCTCCTGATTGCGCCCCAACAAAACCTGCTCAAACTGGTTATATCCGGAACGGTCCTGGCACTGATCATCGCCGTGCTCCTGTACCTTCGTTCCAGGAAAAGACGCCTGCAACAGGCAAAAATCGATGCGTACGTGGCATTGCCAGACGATAAGGAATAGATACGGAGTGTAAAGGCGCAGGCCAGAAGGATGAAGCGCAGGCCAGTGAAAATGGCACATCGTCATCAGGTACCGGCGCACATTTCGTATTCAGTGCGTCCCCGAATATCATGTCAATTTGTCAATTTTTGCAGTCTGGCAGAGTATTTGACAAATTAATGCTGATTTTCTATGATAAAAATTCGATACAGATATGGCAAAAAAATCACAAAAGACTGAAAAACAGGAGGAAATAAAAGACCAGGAAGTGGTTGAGGAGACTGCGGAGAACCAGGATGAAATGTCCGTAGCGCACGAAGAGGAACAAGAACCAACTGTTGAGGAGAAGACAAAGGAGGAGGAACTGGGAGAAAAACTGGCAGAATTGCAGGATAAATACCTCAGGTTGTCAGCCGAATATGACAATTACCGGAAACGCACCCTGCGGGAGAAAATGGATCTGCAGGAAGGGGCCCGTGAGGACATCTTCGTGAACATCCTCCCGGTGGTGGACGACCTGGAACGTGCACTGGAAGTGGTGCAATCTGCAAAGGACCTGGAGGCAGTGAAACTGGGAATGCAACTTATACATACAAAATTCTCGAATTACCTCACCCAGCAGGGCATCAAACCAATCGATGCGATCGACAAGGAATTCAATACCGACCTGCACGAAGCAGTCACAAAGATCCCGGTGGAAAGCAAGAAGAAAAAAGGGAAAGTGGTGGATGTGGTCGAGAAAGGATATACACTCAGGGACAAGGTGATACGATTTGCAAAAGTAGTAATCGGGGAGTAAAGAATGGCGAAAAGAGACTATTACGAAATACTGGAGGTTTCCAAGGATGCTTCGCAGGACGAGATCAAGAAGGCTTACCGTCAGCAGGCGCTGAAATACCACCCGGACAAGAACCCGGGCGATAAAACCGCCGAGGACAAGTTCAAGGAAGCTGCCGAAGCCTACGAAGTGTTAAGGGATCCTGAAAAGCGGAGCAAGTACGACCGCTTCGGACATTCTGCGTTCGACGGTGCCGGCGGGTTCGGCGGCGGCGGGATGACCATGGACGATATTTTCTCGCAATTCGGGGATATCTTCAGTGGATTCGGATTTGGCGGATTCGGTGGATTTGGTGGCGGCACATCCGGCAGGCGTGGTGTGAACAAGGGCTCCAACATGCGGGTGACCGTAAAACTGAATTTGAAGGAGATCGCCAATGGCGTTGAGAAAAAAATCAAGGTCAAGAAATATACCGCCTGCGACGCATGTGGTGGGAATGGTGCAAAGAACGGCAGCGCCACCTCCACTTGCAGCACATGTCGCGGAACAGGACATGTGACCCAGGTAACCAACACGTTCCTTGGCCAGATGCAGACACAATCCACCTGCCCGAACTGTCGTGGTGAAGGGAAAATGATTACTGATAAATGTGAAAAATGTTACGGCGAGGGGATCGTGAAACATGAAGAGGTGATCAGCATCAACATTCCTGCAGGTGTCTCCGACGGCATGCAACTCAAAATGAGCGGCAAGGGAAATGCGCCCCGCAGGGGTGGTATCAATGGTGACCTCATCGTGGCCATCAAGGAGGAGGAACATCCTGAACTGGTCAGGGACGGCAACGATGTGATTTACCATCTCTACCTCAGCACGCCTCAGGCAATCCTGGGCGATACCGTGGAAATCCCCACCATTGAGTCGCGCGTGAAAATCAAGATCGACCCGGGGACACAGCCGGGCAAGATCCTCAGGCTGCGCGGGAAAGGCGTCCCGGACGTCAATGGCTACGGCCGGGGCGACCTGTTGGTGAATATCAATGTATGGATCCCGAAAAACCTCAGCAACGAGGAGAAAAAGATATTTGAAAAGCTGAACGGATCTGAGAATTTTGTTCCTCAGCCGCAGCAAAGCGAAAAGGGCTTCTTCAACCGGATGAAAAATTTCTTTGAATAAAGACATTGAATGCTGAAGGATATCCCGTACATTAGATCATGAATTCCTGAATGCTGAACGAATACAATGTGGGTATAACCCGGGTGGAATTCCTGGTATCCGGGTATCGGAAAGGTAATTCATGAATGCTGAACAGCATTCTGCTTGTTTGAACAGTTACATTAAATTTGCTCAGGTAATTTATAAACAGTAACAGGTAACCCTCGAATTACTAACAATGGAACACATGCTGACCACCACGGATGTCGTCAAGGACTTCCAGGGACACAGGGCGCTGAACAAAGTGTCGATAAGGGTCCCGAAAGGAAGTATCTTCGGCCTCCTGGGACCCAACGGTGCAGGAAAAACGACCCTGATCCGCATCATCAACCAGATCACTGCGCCGGATACCGGTTCGGTGTCGTTTGACGGAAAACCACTGCAGCGGGATGATATTTTCCGCATTGGCTACCTCCCCGAAGAGCGGGGTCTCTATAAAAAAATGAAGGTGGGCGAACAGGCATTGTACCTGGCCCGCCTGAAGGGGCTCTCCAACGCCGAGGCAAAAAAGCGGCTCAAATACTGGTTCGACAAATTCGAGATCGGCAGCTGGTGGAACCGGAAGGTGGAAGAACTTTCCAAGGGGATGCAGCAAAAGGTGCAGTTCATCACCACCGTGTTGCACGAACCCGAATTGCTGATCTTCGACGAGCCCTTCAGCGGGTTCGACCCGATCAACGTCAACCTCCTCAAAAACGAGATCCTGGAACTGCGGGAAAACCGAGCCACGATTATCTTTTCCACGCACAACATGTCTTCCGTGGAGGAGCTGTGCGACCATATCTGCCTGATCAACAACGCCGAGACACTCCTCGAGGGGGAAGTCAGCCAGGTCAGGAACAAATTCAGCTCAGATATCATCAGCATCGGTTTCGAAGGCGATCCTGAAAAGATCCGCTCCGGTCTGAACAAGCGCTTCGAGATCCTGGAGATCAAAGAAAACGGGATTGGGAAAGAGGCACGCATCAAGCTGCCCGGTGGCGCAACTTCCAATGAGCTCATCGCCGAACTGTTGCAACATACCGAAATCCATTCCTACAACGAAGTGCTGCCAAGCATGAACGATATATTTATCCAGGTGGTTGAATCTGCTTCAGGCAAAAACACACAGAAATCATGAGCAAGATCAGTCTTATCGTGCAGCGGGAATACCTTACAAGGGTAAGGAAAAAGTCCTTTATTATCATGTCGATTGTCGGGCCGCTGCTTTTTGCAGCCTTGCTTGTCCTTCCTGCCCTCCTGGCCAACATGGAAGACAAAGAGATCAAACAGATCGCCGTGATCGACGAGTCGATGATCCTCACCTCCTACAACACGGGAAAAGCAGAAAGCACCATTCCGGAGACCGAATACCTCAAGTTCATTACACTGGAGGACGTGGAACTTGAATCGCTTCAGGAAAATTTTGCCAGCACAGGATATTATGCCGTGCTGTTCATCCCGGAGAACGTGATCACTTCTGAACGGGCGTTGCTTTACTCCGACAAGCAACCCAGCCTGGATGTTTCCTCGCACATCAGCAACGCTATGGAACAACAACTGGAGAACATGAAGCTGGTGGCCCACGACATAGAAAACCTGGACCAGATACTGGCAGAAGTTGCGACCGACATCAAGGTTTCCAGTATCAAGTGGACCCGCGACGGTGAAGCGAAGAAAAGCAGCACCGGGCTGGTGATGGGGATCGGGTACGTGTCCGGTTTACTGATCTACATGTTCATCTTCCTTTACGGTTCCATGGTGATGCGGGGGGTCATTGAAGAAAAGACCAGCCGCATCGTGGAGGTGATCGTCAGCTCCGTACGTCCGTTCCAGCTCATGATGGGCAAAATCATTGGCGTCGGACTGGTGGGACTCACCCAGTTCATGATCTGGGTGGTATTTACCGGAGTGCTCGTGGTGGGTGCGTCCACGGTATTCGGAACAACACTCCAGCAACAGGCGCCCATGGAGCAGGTGTCCGGCAATGAACTGTTCAGCCAGGACAAAAACGTGCAGGGTGCTGTGGAAGACTTTTCAGAGGGAGAAGCTTTCATGGCAGATATTTTCGGGGCCTTCGAATCCGTTGAACCGGGTAAGATCATTATCGCCTTCCTTTTCTTCTTCCTGTTCGGTTACATGCTGTACAGCTCACTGTTTGCAGTGGTCGGATCGGCGGTGGACAATGAAACGGAAACGCAGCAGTTCATGTTGCCGATCACGTTGCCGCTGATACTGGGGATCATTCTCATGGCCAACGTGATGCAAAATCCCGACGGACCACTGGCTTTCTGGTTCAGTATATTCCCGCTGACCTCCCCCATACTGATGATGGTGCGCATGCCGTTTGAAGTGCCGCTCTGGGAGATATTGCTTTCGGGCGGACTGCTGATCCTGACCATCCTCGGTACCGTATGGGTGGCCGGAAAAATCTACCGCACCGGGATCCTGATGTACGGTAAAAAGGTCAACTACAAGGAACTCTGGAAGTGGCTCAATTATAAGAACTGATCATGCCTGTTGCTATCCTCGATTTCGGAACCAATACCTTTAACCTCCTTATCGCAGAGCAAACAGGTTCCGGTTTCAGGGTACTTTACGACGGCAAGCAACCGGTGAAGCTCGGGAAGGGGGGCATCAACAAACGCACGATTACCCCCGAAGCGATGGAGCGCGGTTTCGCGGCCATCGGGGCGCATATGCAGACCATCAGGAAGTACGACGCCGGGGAGATCCACGCCTATGCTACTTCCGCCATGCGAAATGCAGACAACGGCAGGGAGTTCGCAGCGATGATCGAAAAACGTTTCGGTTTCAGGACCCACATCATCGACGGCGAGGAGGAGGCCGCCCTGATTTATGGAGGCATCCGGGAATCGGTGGACTTTGGAGATGCAACCGCGATGATCCTCGATATCGGGGGCGGAAGCAACGAATTCATCATCTGCAACACCGGCGGGATCCGCTGGAAGCGCAGTTTTGAACTTGGCATGGCACGGATCATCGAGATGTTCCGCATCTCTGATCCGATCACACCCCACGAAATCTCCAATATCGAGACATATTATGCACATGCGCTGAAACCGCTGATGGATGAGGTGGACCGCTACCGCCCCACCATGCTGGTGGGTGCCTCCGGAACCTTCGACACCCTGGCAGCCATGGCAGCATACCGGTTCGGGATCGGTACAGGAAATGTTTCATCTGTGCATATGGCAGCACACCGTTTCGGGATCGGCGCCGAAGGAGCCTCATCGGTGCAGATCGCCCCGGAATTCTACCGTGAGATCCACCAGGCACTGCTGCATTCCACCGCGGAAGAACGGCTTAACATGCCCGGGATGGAACCTGTTCGCGTGGAAATGATCGTTCCCGCCACAATTTTTATTAATTTTGTCTACCACAGCTGTCAGCTGGAATCCATCACACAGTCGCGCTATGCCCTGAAAGAAGGCGTGATGGCCAGGCTGGTAGCTGGTAAAAACACTTGCTGATCCCTGAAAAGTGTCAGTATTTAAGTTTTTTTCCTGGTCTTGCTTGATAAGAAAGCGTCAGGAGCAAGGCCTGAGAAGTCTGAAAATAAGGATTTTACTGGTTGTAAATGACGAGTTTTCAGACGAGCATAACGCAGCTATTGGCGCTTTCATGCAAGCAAAAAAAATAGCATGTCAAAAATACTGGTTATCGACGACGAAAGAAGTATCCGGAATGCCCTCCTGGAGATCCTCGAATATGAAAAGTTCGAAGTGGAACTGGCAGAGAACGGACCGGAGGGGCTGGAGAAATTTTCAGCAGACAATTTTGATATCGTACTGTGCGATATCAAGATGCCGGAAATGGATGGCATCGAGGTGCTGGAGAAACTCTTTGATACCGGTAAGGATGCGCAGGTGATCATGATCTCCGGACATGGCAACGTGGAAAATGCCGTGGAGGCCATCAAGAAGGGGGCGTATGATTTCATCGAGAAGCCACTGGACCTGAACCGGTTGCTGATCACCGTGAGAAACGCGCTGGATAAAACCTCCCTGGCATCAGAGAACAAAGTGCTGAAGAAGAAAGTGAGTCGTGCCTATGAGATGGTGGGAGATTCTCCACCCATCCAGCAAGTGAAGGACATGATTGAGCGTGTGGCCCCTACCGATGCCCGCGTGCTGATCACCGGTCCGAACGGCACCGGCAAAGAGCTGGTGGCCCGCTGGCTGCATGATAAGAGCAACCGGGCCGGGGGTCCGTTCGTTGAAGTCAACTGCGCCGCCATTCCCTCTGAGCTGATCGAGAGCGAGCTGTTCGGACATGAAAAAGGCGCGTTCACCTCAGCGATCAAGCAGCGGAAGGGAAAATTTGAACAGGCCGACGGCGGCACCATTTTCCTGGACGAGATCGGTGACATGAGTCTTTCGGCCCAGGCCAAGGTGCTGCGTGTGCTGCAGGAGAACAAGATCAACCGGGTGGGCAGCGATAAGGACATCAATGTGAATGTGCGGGTGCTCGCGGCCACCAACAAGAACATGAAGGAAGAGATCGCGGCGAATCATTTCCGCGAGGACCTCTACCACCGGCTGAGCGTGATCCTGATCCACGTCCCGGCGCTGAACGAACGGCTCGAAGATATCCCGGCGCTGGCCGAACACTTCAACAAGCAGATCTGCGGCGAATACGGTATTCCACCGAAAGAGATCACCGAAGATGCGATCGGGGAATTCAGGAAGATCAACTGGACCGGGAACATCCGGGAGTTCAGGAACGTGCTGGAACGGCTGGTGATCCTCTGCGACAAAAAGATCGAAGGGAAGGATGTGAAGGCCTTTGCCATGCCGATCTCCAGGTAGTTTCCTGGTGGTATGAGCCCCTGGTAGTTTCCTGAAAGTATGTTCACCTGGTTATCACTGATTCACTAAGAGGCGGATGTCCCTCCTGCTTTTCGCCTGCATGTAACCGGATGTAAAACTACGTTGTTAACTACTGGATCCGGAAACAAATTCTTCCGGAAAGATTCCTCTATTGATCCTCCTGTGGACAGCCAGGCCCGACACTACCGGTGGCAACACCCCCTCCTGTGGGCAGTGCGGTTTCGCCCCGCCCGGCCCAAAAACCTGTTATTCGCCCCATAATGAATGAATCTTTGCCCTGCATATTCCAATGCAGGTAACTTCGCTGCAAGTTTTATTGAAACTTGGTTACAAACAATCCTGGACATTGCATGGGGTTACTGAAATTGAGCCACTCATGAAATATCCAGGTTAAACGCGGAGGTTATCGTGAAGACATTTAAGATCGGGGATTTGGAGATAAGGCTTCCTATTATCCAGGGAGGCATGGGCGTTGGCATATCAATGTCCGGACTGGCATCGGCTGTGGCAAATATGGGTGGGATCGGTACAATCTCGACCGTGGCCATCGGACTGACCGGCGAAAGCAAAACAAGGAATTACAAGAAAAAAAATATTGAAGCAGTCAGAAACGAGATCCGGAAAGCGCGGGAACTTACTTCCGGCGTGCTGGGTGTGAACATCATGTCGGTGCTTACCGATTTTTCGGAGATGGTGAAGACCTCCATCGAGGAAGGCATCGATATCATCTTTTCGGGTGCCGGTCTGCCACTTGATCTCCCGAAATACCTGCAGAAAGGTTCCGTAACCAAGCTTGTGCCCATCGTTTCGTCGGGTCGCGCGGCGAATATCCTGGCTACAAAATGGAAGCAAAACTACGATTACCTGCCCGATGCCTTCGTGGTGGAGGGCCCCAAAGCAGGCGGACACCTGGGATTCAAGGCCAATGCACTTGAAGAGATCAGCAACACACTGGAAAACCTTGTTGCCGAGGTCGTGCAGGTGGCCAAAGACATATGGGAAAAGTACAAAAAAGAGGTCCCGGTAATCGCTGCCGGTGGCATCTACACCGGTAACGATATCTACAGGATCATGCAGCAGGGTGCTTCTGCCGTTCAGCTGGGTACCCGTTTCGTGGCAACCGAGGAATGCGATGCCTCGCCCGAATTCAAGAATGCATTTGTCAATGCAAAGGAAGAGGACATCCGGATCATCAAAAGCCCGGTAGGGATGCCCGGACGGTCCATTTACAACAAATTCCTTGATGAGGCAATAAAGGGAAACAGGCGACCCAAAGTGTGCCGACACCACTGCATCAAATCATGTGATCCGAAAACAACCGAGTACTGCATCGCCGATGCCTTGCTGCAGGCCTACAAGGGAAACCTGGATGATGGTTTTGTCTTTACAGGGACCAATGGTGCCAGGATCGACCGGATCTCCACTGTGGTTGAAGTGTTCAGGGAACTCACCACGGAATATGATGCGGCCGAAAAGCAGGAACTGATGAAAAACATCGCATCGGAACTGTAAGGCACTCCGTGCCGTTCGCAGCGCACATGCAAGGGTGGGGCATCAAGCCAGAGACAGTATCGCAAGCTGCATACTATTCTGTGCAAATTAATTATTGTAATTCAGGGTTGTTTTCTCTACTTTAGATGCAGGAAAACATTACCAATCTTTCACGTAAATTCAACCCTGCATGTTGTCACTTCTTAGAAAATCAGCCTGGATCTGGTATGTTGCATCGGGGCTACTGAGCATCGGTTTTTTGCTAATCATTTTTGCAGATATCGGAGATACCGGTTTTGCTTCCATCTATTTCAATTCCGACATGTTATATGACCCGGTGATCTTCAGGGATATTTTCCTGGACGGCACAGGGTTCAAAGGGTGGCACCTGAATGCTGCACCCAATTTCTTCCCCGATATGTTTTTCTATTTCATTTTCATGGCCTTGTCGGGTAATTTCATTACAGCCAATTTCCTGTTCAGCATCTTTCAATACCTGGTGATCCTGGCCCTTGTACTGTGGTTATTCAGGCAGGTGAACAGGGAGAACGGGTTGCAGCTTGCTGCTACATTCAATTTCATGATGTTTCTTTTTCTCCTGGTCCCGGTCTTTACAGACCGCTTCCATCTTGCGTTTCAGCTCATCAGTATATCTTACCACATGGGGTCCTTCATCATGTACCTGCTGAGCCTGAACCTGTTGCTATTGTACCTGAGAAAAAAATCCGGACCCGTACTTGTCCTCCTGTTTTTTTCTGCATTGCTGGGTGTAATCAACGACCGTTTATTTATCTCTCAATTTGTTTTCAGCCTGCTCCCCCTTGTATTGCTGTTGTTGAATCATGTCCACAGGAAAATCCTGTTGCGGCCCCTCTCGGTGATCATCGCTGCTACGATACTGGGACTGGGATTCTTCAGGCTTTTAAAAGTTTCCGGATACATCTATATTATCGGAACCGGCTTTAAAATGTTTAATTTTGAAAATCTGGCTGTATCGTGGAATACCTTTGTAGATTATATATTACGTATCTTCAGGAACTACCATGCAGAAAGGGGTATCCTGATCATTTTCATTTTTGCACTTGTACTGGCGCTTGTGTACCTGTTCCACCACCGAAAATTGATCCTGAAACCTGAACCACAGGAGCAGCATTTTTATCAAAAATACCTCATCATCGTTATTGCCTCCTATTTACCTGTCACGCTTTTAATACCTGTTATTAACGGTGCATTTGTTGCTGAATCCATCATCAGATTCAATGTAATGGCATTTTTCATGGGGATCATGTTGCTGCCACTTGTATTGGGTACCTGGAAGATGACTGAAAATAATACTGCCAGGCTGTTGCGATACCTGCTTCCAGTGACAACATTCACTTTCCTGGTACTCTTTGGAGTGAAAATCGCTACTGTGGAATTCTCAGATGGGATGAGGCACTATTTCGACTATTATCCGGAAAAAGTCCGGGTGATTGATGAACTGAAAGAGGAACACGGATTGAAATACGGGGTTGGAGATTACTGGTATGCAAAATATACGACCATGTTCTCCAGGAAAGAGGTGAGAATATATACCATATTCAGTCACGCGCTCCGCCCCTTTTATCACAGTACAAACGAAAACTGGTACCATGACGGTGGCAAAGGCAGGTACAGGAATCCTGTCTTCAATTTTACTGTGCGGAAAATTAATGCAGACTCGGAAAAACTAAAGTCGACCTTCCAGGAGCGTCTGGATACTATCTATATCAACAATGAAGATAATTATATTGTCATGAAACTTCCTGAATTTAAGATTGACCGAAGCACGAGGGAGTTTGTTCTTTTAGATTAAGTGCCGGAACAGGTACTGGAAACAGGTGCTGGAACTGAAACCGGAAAAGGTGCTGGAACAAGTGCTGAACCGGGCACTAAAAAAGCTATAGCTATTGGTCTAGATCTCACACCCTTTCCCTGATAAGGTAATGGGGCCTCTTCTTGGTTTCGATAAAGATCCTTCCGAGGTATTCGCCGATAATTCCCAGGCTGAAAAGCTGTACACCTCCAAGGATCAGGATCGTGATCAGCAGTGAGGTCCACCCAGGATTTGTGTGTCCGAAAAAGTAGTTCAGGATGGCATAAATACCATATATCATTCCTGAGAAAATGATGATCAACCCGAGGTAAAAACATAATCTTAAGGGCCGGGTGGAGAAGGATGTGATACCGTCCAGGGCCAGCTTTGTCAATTTTCTGAAATTATAATTTGACTGTCCTGAGTTCCTGTGCCCTGCCCTGAATTCGATCTGTGCCTGATTGAATCCCATCCAGGTAAAGATACCCCTGTTGAATCGGTTGTGCTCGTTGAATTCCAGGAATGCATTCAGGGTTGCACGGTTGAATATTCTGAAATCAACCTGTGAATTATCGATATTCACATCTGACAAGAAATTGATGATCCGGTAAAAAATCCTGGAAAAAACTTTTCTGAAAAATCCCGCTCCCTCCATGTCGGTGCGTTTTGTATTGACAATATCATATCCTTCAGACAGCTTTCGGATCATGACAGGAATGAGCGCGGGAGGATGCTGTCCGTCTGCATCCATCATCACGATCTCATCGCCTTTCGCTTCATTCAGCCCGGCAAGATTTGCCGCCTGCTGTCCAAAATTACGCGACAGCCGGATGCCCCGCACCCGCGGATCTTTTTTTGCAAGGGCCCTTACTTCTTCGAATGTCTGATCCTGGCTACCGTCATCGACGTAGATCAGTTCCAAATCATCCCGGTCATCCACTGCTGCGAGGATTTGTGTGTAAATGTATTTCACATTTGCTTCTTCGAAATAGGATGGCAGTACGATGCTCAGCATTGACAATGATTTTTTTGTAAACTCATTTTATTTACCGTTCAAAGATACTGATTTTGACTAATCTGCAAGCTTTGATGTGACACCAACTACAGCCGTCTGTTCTCAATTTACCGCATTCTACACCTCTTTTCATTCTATCAACTCTTCCACACCAAACGGGAACTTTGGCAGTGTGGCAGCTGTGGCCATGAGGATCACCACATCGAATTGTTCCAGTCGTTCGGCACGGTCAACGGTATCCAGGTCCACCGGGACGTCGAGGTGATTGGCGATGACCTGCTGGTTATAGAACCAGTACTCTCCCTGGTCGAAGATCCTGCTGCTGAACCCGATATTGTGCAGTCCCCAGTAGAACGAATCCGCGATCACAACGCCCCTCAGCTTGTCGACTCCCTCATCCACAAACCGTTCCCTGGGATAGGCCAGCTTGTCGCGGTTAACCCTGAATATGATGTTCATCCCGTCTTCGATATCACGGTCGCTGCTCCGGTACCTCCTGCTTTCCTGCGTATCGAAATAGGTGAATTCGGGCAGCTCCCTGTCTGTGGCCGCTTCGAGGTAGTTCACCAGGGAATCAATGGTCAGGATCATCCCATAGTAACTCCAGTGGACCCCGGTGCGGGGATACAGTTCGTACCTGGAAGTGTCCTTCATCTCCAGGAACCACTGGTTGAAATCGATATAGTGCACATCCAGGCTGTCGAACCACTCCCTGTAAGCCTCCAGGTTGGTTCTTCCGGGCTCCATGACGAAGCGGTCGGGGAAATATTCAGGATAAAAACTCCCCTTCCCCGCTGCGAATGTGACCAGGAAATGCTTCCCCTCCGACTCCAGTTGTTCCTGTAATTCCTTCAATTGCCCGGCCTTCTGTCTGATCACCGAATCACCCTCGAAGTCTGTTCCGTTGTAGGCCTTGATGTAGTTCAGCTCGTACATGTAATTGTCCTTGCCGATCACCACGCCGCTGGCCAGCGCCTTGCGGTAAAAGGTGAAAGCCACCTGGTTGTTGATCCGGATGAACAGGTTGCGGAACCCGAACCGGTCATTCATGGCGGTCTCGAGTGAATCCTGCCAGGTTCCTTTGAACCACCCGGCGGCGGTTAGCGAAGGCACCTCCGCCTGTGTTACCGCGCCTCTCAGCTTGCGCACATGCACCAGTCCGGTGGCATGCTGAATCAGCGGCAGGAGCAGCAGTCCCACCAGCACCCATGATGCTATGTTCAATTTCCTTTCCATCAGAACCTGAAATAGATAAAGGGGTTAAACCCGGTGGCGGCGATGGAGCCTACCGACAACATGAACAGCAGCACCACGACTGCTCCCATGATAAGGTATCTTTTTAGCGAATATTGATCGTAGTATACGGTGCGCTCCAGCTGTCGCCCGAACCTGGACATCGTAACAAAGGAAAAAAAGAATGCAATGGCCATGATGATCACCATATCCAGTTTGTGGATGATTTCCACCGGCTGAAAATCGAATGCGAACAGGCGGCCGTAATACGTCATCGCCTGGTCGAATGTCTCCAGCCGGAACACCACCCAGCCCAGCACCGCCACCAGGAAAGTGAAAACAGTCGGGATCACCGTCCCGGCGCGGTCCAGCAGATTTTTCAGGAACAGCCGGTCGAGCACAAGAAACAGCCCGTGGTAGGCGCCCCAGAGCACAAAGTTCCAGGAGGCCCCGTGCCAGAGTCCGGAGATCAGGAAGACGATCCAGAGGTTCATGAACAAACGCAGCCTGGTGTTTACGCGACTTCCGCCCAACGGGATATACAGGTAATCGCGCATCCAGGCACTGAGGGTGATGTGCCAGCGTCGCCAGAATTCGGTGATGGAGCGCGATGTGTAAGGGTTGTTAAAGTTTTCCGGGAAGGAAAATCCGAGCATCCGCCCGATCCCGATGGCCATATCGGAATACCCGGCAAAGTCGAAATAGATCTGAAAGGTATAGGCCAGGAGTCCGAGCCACGCTTCCGTGGAGCTGAGCTGCAGGAGGTTGCCCGACATGTAGAGGTCGGCATACTTTCCCATGACATTGGCGATCAGCACCTTCTTGGCGAGTCCAATGGTAAACCGGTAGAACCCCAGGATCCTGTCTGACCCGTCGGAGGTCCGGTCGGTGAGTTGTTCCGCGATGGTGTTGAACCGCACGATCGGTCCGGCGATAAGCTGCGGGAACATGATAATGTACAGCAGGAAATCGCTGGCACGTTGCAGTGGAGGGCGCACGCCCCTGTAGACATCCACGCAGTAAGAGAGGCTCTGGAAGGTATAGAACGATATCCCGATGGGAAGGGCGATGGCGGTCCACTTCAGGTTGCTGATCCCGAACGAGCCCAGCACATCGTTAAAGTTTTCCATGAAAAAGTTGGCATATTTGAAATAGAGCAGGATGCCAACATTCAGGAGCAGTGTGGCAATGAGCAGCCATTTTTTTTGTTTTGCTGAACCGGCGCGATGCATGGAGCGGACGATATGCCACGTGACCAGCGTGGAGCCGACCAGGATAAAGATGAATTTCGGAGCGCCCCAGGCATAAAAAAGGATGCTGAATGCCAGCAGGATGTAGTTCTTTGCTTTTGGTGGTGACAGGAAATAGACCAGCAGGAAGAGCGGGAAGAAATAAAGCAGGAATATCGTGCTGGAAAATACCATGTACCAGTGTTGAATTTTAACACACGAAAATACAAATCTTTCCAGTATGTTGGTCATATTATTACCCTGGCTGTGCAATCGGGGTAAAATAACCGAAGAAAAAAGCCTGGAAGAAGCAGGACAGCAGGTAGCCTGAACGGACATGCACTGTGCTTCCATGGACTGCAATCACATTGCTTATCGATTGATTTTCAGTTTATTTAATAGTGTTCGCAGTTGACCTGCATCATGCAAATTGCAAGAAAAATACAACATTATCGGAGATTTATCCTACCACCTGCATAGGATTCCACCCTACATTTGTATCGCAATCAAATCAAAAAATTAAAACGCTTTAGAAATGAAAAAAGTAAATTTATTAATGGTGCTGGGAATTTTCATGTTTTCCCAGGTATGGTCTCAGAAAGCATCAATTCTCCAGCTTGGTACGGAAGCTCCTTCTTTCACAGCAATGTCGACCAATGGAAAAATCAAGTTTCCAAAAGACTTTGGCAACAGCTGGAAGATCCTCTTTGCACATCCCAAGGATTTCACACCGGTATGCTCTTCGGAGATACTTGAACTTGCCTACGCCCAGGAAAGTTTAAAAGAAATGGATGTCGAGGTTGCCGTAATGTCGGTCGATATCCTTGACCAGCACAACAGCTGGAAGGCTGCACTTGAAGAACTCTCTTACAAAGACAGGAACCCGGTAAAAATCAATTTCCCGATTATTGATGACAGCGACATGAAGATCTCGCGACAATATGGTATGATCCACGATGCATCGAGCACAGTGATGAATATCAGGGGAGTATATATTATCAATCCTGATAATATTATCAGCGCCATCTATTTCTATCCCAATGAAGTCGGAAGAAACCTTGATGAACTGAAAAGGACCCTTACTGCCCTTCAGACAACGTATGCATATCAAAATGTGGTGACCCCTGCCAACTGGAACAAAGGTGACGATGTCATTGTTCCCGTGCTGACACAGGCGGAGAAAGATGAAATGAAATTGCCCGGATCAAAGTACAACGAAGTGGCATGGTTCCTGGTGTTCAAGGAACTGAAGTTCTAGGTAACGAAGATTGACTCTGTTTAGGTTTATCTGGCGCGCCTGCAAAGTTGCAACTTTGCAGGCGCCATTTTTTACATGGTTGCTGACATGTTCGCTGATCCGCTTTAAAAACCTTACTTTTGTGTAAAGCATTTTAAATTACAGCAACCAGGAAACGACATGTTTGAAAAGATCTTAGCAACACAATTCCCGCGACTGCTCACCCAGGTTTGCCGCGATCCGAACGCTTCCTGTTATGGCTGTTTCGACAGGAACTGGTGGCATTACAGGATACGCGATTTCGCATCGGTCATGCTGCAGCAGGGCGGATACACGCTGTTTCAGTATGCGAAACTCGATGCGTACAGATCCTTTCAACCGGAGTTGGAGGCGATCGCCCGTGCGGCGGCTTCATTCTGGAACGAGCGTGCAACAAAACGCGGCGCTTTCGAGGAGTACTATCCCTGGGAACGCGGTTACCCTCCCCTTGCCTTCTCCACCCTGTCCATGGCCAGACTGGTGCTCGAGGGTGCTGTCGATTCCGAAGAGATCCTGCCCGGACTGAAAAAGGCTGCAATACAATTACAGAAAAGGTTTGAATCACAGGCAGGCAACCAGCAGGTGGCCGGACTGGCAGCCCTGGCAGTGATCAGGAAAGTGCGTCCCGACCTGGTAAAGCAGGAGAGGTACCTGCAACAAAAAGAAAAAACGCTTTCCCTGCAGCACAGCGAGGGGTGGTATGCTGAATATGACGGTCCGGACCTCGGATATCTTTCGGTAACACTCGATTGCCTGTGGGACCTCTTCGACGTCACCCTTGATCAGGATTACCTGCAATCTGCCAGAAAGGCCCTGGATTTCATGCACGGTTTCATCGCCCGCCGGTATGGAGGAGCAGGGATGCACAATGCCCGGAACACGGACTATATCGTACCTTACGGTATCTGCCGGTTCCTCGATCATGACGAAGGTGAACAAGAACAGCAAGCCCGGGAGATCCTGCACCTGGTGTACGGGGATGTGGAGGCACCCCGGCACTTCTTTTACGCCATTGACGACAGGTACTGGTCACACTACACCGGTCATTCCGTTGTGCGTGCACAACTGCTGCTGCAGGAGAAACGTATGCAGAAGCCGAAAGGAAAGCAACCCGGAATGCCTTTTGCCTTCGGCGGTGCAGGGATTATTTTCAGGGAACTGAAAAACAAGGACAGGCTCATCGTATCAGGTCATAAAGGCGGGGTCTTTTCCGTGTACAATAAACACAATACCTTGATTTCAGACTATGGCTGGGTGATCCGGTCAGGCAACAAGCAATTTGTGAACCACTTCTGGTCGGATGAATGGAAATGGGAAGCGACCGGGGACACCGTGGAAGTCAGCGGCCACATGTTCCCGCACAGGGAAAAAATCAGCAAACCCTCCCTGCATTTCGGACTCCGGGTGGTCAGCTTTCTTTTTGGCAGTAAGCTTACAAAAATGCTGCACAGTGCGCTGAGATATCAACCTGGTGCATCGGGAATCGCCTTTACCAGGAAAATCGCAATCGGCCCGGCAGACATCACCATCACGGACCAGGTCCTGGGCATTGATAAAAAAGTCCGGGTGGAACGCGCACCGCGGGCAACAAAACACCATGCGGACAGCGCCGATTCCTGGCACGAGGAAGATTTCGGATTGCTGAAGGTGGATGAACCGATGGAAACGATCATCAGGGAAGGGACTAAAGTGACGGTCACCACCATCTACCAGTGTTCATAGCAGGAAAGGGTCGTGAAATGAAAAAACTATTCAACCTGCTGATCATCATTTCTTTCCTGTTTATCTGCCTCTATCTTTGGAAACAGGAGGTGATCATTCCTGTCCTTCCGCATACCCGTTGGATCGCTCCATCGCTGATCCTGCTTTTCCTCGGGTTTTATGTCAGCACCCTCAGCTGGAAAACCGCGCTCAGGGTGCACCACCGGCCCATCCGTCACCGTGATGCAGTGGTCTCTCACGGACAAGCGGTTTTTGCAAAATACATTCCCGGAAAGGTCTGGGTAATCCTGGGCCGGGCCAGTTATATTTCAGCAAACAATACCGATCTGAAAAACACTTCGTTTGTATCACTGAAGGAACAGCTCATCTATACCTGGGTGGGATTCCTGGTCAGTGCCATCCCGACGATCCTGTTTTACGGGATCCAGTGGATCACTATCCTGATCGTGCTGATCATTGTGTTGCTGACCCTGTTCCTGTTCTTCCCGTCCGTACATCACTTTACATTGCGGGTATTCAGAAAAATCACCCGCCGCGAACTCGAACTCCCGGTAATCAACTTTCGCAGATCGTTGCCCGTGATTCGCTCCACGTCACTGATCTGGCTGGCCTGGACCCTCTCCTTCTATTTCTTCATGCGGATCTTCAGCAATGATATTGATGTGGTGATGGCGTTTGCATTTCCCCTGAGTGTATCCTTCGGCCTGATCGCCATCATCCTGCCCGGTGGACTCGGATTGCGCGAGGGAATCATCATCGGCTACCTCACCCTGGCCGGCATGGACATTGAAACTGCCACGACCATTTCATTTCTGAACCGGTTTGCCTTTATTGCCGGGGAAGTGTTCATCTTCCTGCTGGCGCTGATCTTCAGGCTGGCGGGGAAGAAAAAACCGGGGGCTGATTCCTGAACTGACTGTGAGATGCATCGCTCATCCTGCATTTCCGCACTGTACGCACGGAACATCATGTCACCTTACCCGACAAGCGCAGCACCGCGATAGCTAACAGGATTTTGCAGAAACAACAGGGGTCCTTCCCCGTGCTGTCACGCGACCTAATCTGCCTGCCGGCCACACTATTTTTGCAACCGGTCGTTGTCCTGGATATCCATCCACATGGCAAAAAAGAGGGACTGGAGCCCGGAGATGGCCAGGAAAATATAGATCATCAGGATGCTGTTCGGTGTCGCCTGTCCGGGAATAAAGATGTACCGGAGGATGTCCACCAGGAACGGGATCGATGCCACGCCCAGGACCATCGACAACACATACAGCAGGAACAGCGGGTGAAAATCCTTCAGAAAATAGCGGTTCCAGATCCGCTTGAAGAAGCTCCTGAAAAGCAGCCACGATAATTTAGGAATGACACGGACGATCCGCATCTTGGACTGTTCACCGATCCTGTATACAGGCTTGATCTCCACCTCCTTCAGGGTGCATTTGGCCAGGTTGAGCCTGACCAGCATATCGTTCGGCATGCCGTAATTCCGGTAGATCTTTCCTATTTCGATTTTGCGTAACGCCTTTTTACCGATGGCTGTAAAGCCGGTCTGCGTATCAGAAACCCGCCAGTACCCGGAAGCCATTTTTGTCATGATCGAGAGCACGGAATTGCCCAGGTAGCGCTTCTGCGGGATCAGGTACCTGGCACTCCGGTGGATCAGCCGGTTTCCTTTCACATAGTCGACACCCTCCTCGATCACCGGCCTGCAGATATCGATCAGTTCATCCGGGTCCATCTGGCCATCACCGGCCATTACTGCCGTACAATCTATGTTATTATCCTTGCACCATTTGTACCCCGTTGCGATGGCCGCTCCCACCCCGCCATTCTCCAGGTGCTCAATTAAAATGATCCTGCTTTTTCCGGGATCCTCGTTGATGACTTCCGACGGCACAAACAATGCACGCTCCTCTTTGTCGCGTTCCTGCAAAAAGACCTCGGCCTCGTTGTACAGGGTAGGCTGAATGGTGACCGGCCCGATTCCCGGACATGCATGGTCTTTTGTTTCGGACCTGAGGTATCCCTCCACGATTTCACGTGTATTGTCAGAAGATCCGTCGTTGACCACAACGATCCTGTCCACCATGCCAGGCATTGATTCCAGCACCAGGCCGATCTGTTGGGCTTCGTTGAAAGCCGGAACTACTACTGCAACGGTTTTGTTGTCGAACATCCTTTTTTAATCAGTTTTCATGTTATAAATGCGTGTTGCGATCTGCTCATATGCCTCTTCCAGGCCCAGGCCTTCGCGTTCTGCATAGCGCGCTACCTGCCTGTTCATCCTGTTGTCCGATTTCAGTTGTGTAATGATCTTCTCCAATGCATGCGCTTCCTGCATTTCCCTGAATTCATCGTTCGTGGTGGTGTCGTAATAATAATAGATGCCCTGCCTTGCCAGCTGGTGGTCCGGCATCCTGACAGCGGACCAGTATCCGGGTGCAGATTTGTATTTCAGGAAATTGAGCATATACGATTCTTTAGTCATACCGCAGTAATGGATCATTCCCTTGTGGTACTGGTAGGTTTGATGCCACGAAAGGTAGACAAGAAAGATCATGACGGCATAGCCTGCCACCCTTTTCCAGGTGGTTCTCAATCCCACCACTTTCTCAACAAGTGCGGCCAGCGGAAATGCCATTACAGCGTAGATGTCGATATATGCCCGGAGTCCGAATCCACCCCCGAACCACCACGACCACCAGGAGCTCTGGACATATACCATGGTAAGGAACAGGACAAGCACCGGCAGGAAAGACGTTTTGTACCGTTTGTGCAGCAACAGGATTCCAATGGTGGCAAACAGCATAACCGGCGTATACACATACCATCCCTTGATAAAGCTGAACAGGCTGCCGAATATCTGTGGCGATGCAAAATAGAAAGATGCCCCGGCCACACCATATGAAAAATAGAGGAACTGCCCGGTGATCATTTTCCAGTAAAGCATCTGGGGAGTCCATACCAGTAGGAATGCTGCCAGCATCAGCAGGACCAGGTAATACCGTTGCAGGAAGAAGATGATCCGTTGCCTGAATTCATCCAGACTTTTCACATCCCAGAGGAAAAGGATGAAAAAAACCAGGATGTTGGTGGGCCGGATCAGGGAGATCAATCCCAGCAAGCCGCCGATCAGCAGCGCGTTTTTCCACCCGGGATGCCGGTACCAGCGGATGACCTGCCGGGTAAACAGCGTTACCAGGAAAAAATTGTACACATGCGGCATTGCTGCCTCGTAGGTGGAATAGTAATACAGGTTCGTGCCAATGGCAACAAGGACCAGGGTTATGCTGGTGGTTACAGGGTCGAAAATGCGGATCAGCAACCTGCGCAGGATCAGCAGCGCGAGAATCACATATACCAATCCGCCAAACACGAGGAAAAACTGGTAGATGGAGCCATATCCATCCGTGGGCAGTCCGGACAGGTGCGCCACCAGGTGCGCCATAAAGAAAAACGGCGCATACATGAACGCGAGTCCCATGGAGGTGATGATGATCCTGTTCCCGTTTTCCGCCCGCGTGTTCCAGTACCTGAATTGATTATCAAAACCGGGTTCCGACATGAACTCCAGTGTCAGGTCCTTCTCAATAATGCCTGCTGTAAGGTAGGCGTAGTACATGTTCACATCATGTTTGATCACGCCCCGTTTTCCCGGATTGGTCCTTGTCCAGCTGTGATGTGTGAAATTCGTTGCCAGGAAGATCAGTGAGATCAGCAACACAGTAAGCCCGGGAAGCTTTTTTACAATTAAGACCGTTCTCGCGTTCAATGCCATGCTAACAAAAAAGTAAGAAATTATTTGCGGTCACAAAGATAGGTATTTGACAGTTTAAACCCGCAGGGAATTTTTAAATGATGCCGATGCATGACCGGTTGCTTCTCCGAACTTGCCAAATCACCCGGAACCTTGCCCCCCGGGATACAATTGCGGCACGGTCCGATCATGCGGAATTACGCTTTCGGTTGTACATTATCCCTGCAGAAGTACCAGGCCTTCATCTTTTCGGGAGGCATTGATCCTGCTGCAGCAACGACCGCCATCATCAGAACTGGAAATAAATAAACGGTTGCAGGTCGGCCGACCATGACTGGTAGATCACAAAAACCACCACGATGGCGATCAGGACCTTGGCCCAGATGGGGGTTTTGATGTACCAGTTCAGCAGGGCCAGCTTCCACTTGTTCGAAACCCAGTGGGTGATGTAGCCCAGCAGCATCACCAGGAACACCCACTTGTAGGAGACCAGCACTTCGGGGATGATGGAGGCGTTGAAGGCGGTAGCTACCTGGCGCAGCAGCTCATTGGCATGTTCCATGGAGTCGGACCGGAACCAGATCCGTGTAAAGGTGATGAACTGGAAGGTAATGAAGATCTTCCAGATCCTGACGGCCCAGTGTTTGCTGTGTTCATACGGACTGATCTTCCTCCACAGCTTGTATACCACGAGACCGAGTCCGTTGATCCCTCCCCAGATCATGAACTGCCAGCTGGCCCCGTGCCACAGCCCGCCCAGCAGCATGGTGATCATGAGGTTGACATCGGTCATGATCCTTCCCTTCCGGTTCCCGCCCAGGGGAATGTACAGGTAATCGCGCAGCCAGGTGGAAAGGGAGATGTGCCACCGTTTCCAGAAATTCCCCACGTTGGTGGCCTTATAGGGCGAATTGAAATTCCGTGGCAACCTGAATCCCAGCAGCAGTGCTACGCCAATAGCGATATCGGTGTATCCTGAAAAATCGACGTACACCTGCAGTGAATAGCCATACAGTGCCATCAGGTTCTCGAACCCTGAAAAGCCGGCCGGGTTGGCAAAGATGCGGTCGATGAAATTCACTGCGATATAATCCCCGATGAAAATCTTTTTAAACAGTCCTTTCATGATCAGAAAGAGGGCAAATCCGAATTCCTCCATCGTGAGGCTGTACCGCTTGTAGAGCTGGGGAACGAATTCAGCTGCGCGTACAATCGGTCCGGCCACCAGCTGGGGGAAGAAGGAGACGAAGAAGCCAAAATCCAGGAGATTTTTCACCGGGTCGACCCTTCGCCGGTAGAGGTCGATGGTATAGGACATGATCTGGAACGTGAAAAAGGAGATCCCCACCGGCAGTAATATCACGGCGGTGTCGAAATGGGTTCCCGTGAGGTTGTTCGACCAGGCAGCGACGTGGTTGACCACTTTAAAATCGGTGTTGAAGAGGTTGTTGACGGATCCGATAAACAGGTACGCATACTTGTAGTAGGAAAGCATCAGGAGGTTGACCAGCACGCTCAGGAACACGCCGAATTTCCGGGTATTTTTTTTCTGTGCATGGTGGATCCAGTTACCGATATAGAAATTGGCCACCGTTGAAAATACCAGGAGCAGGAAAAAAAGTCCGGATGTTTTCCAGTAGAAGAACAGGCTGGCCAGGAACAGGAAGGCATTCCGCACGGCGCGGTCCTTGTAGAGTATTGAAAAGACCAGCAACACCACCGCGTAGAATATCCAGAAATAGAGCTGCGTGAAGATCAGGGGCTTCTCCGGATGAAAGAGAAATATGTCGCTGAGCCAGGGCATGGATGTAAAGATAGAAGGAAAAATGAAAATATTGTACAGGGAGTGTATGCCAACAGTTCGGGGGACAGGCAGGTTTCGTGCAGGAGGGAACGGTCAGGTTAGATGCAGTGGTGCGTGCAAGGTTACATGCAGTGGTGTGGGCAGGTTACATAAGTAGTACGTGCAAGGTTACATGCAGTGATGCAGGCAGGATACATACAGTGATCGGGTAGGTTACATACAGTGGTGTGGGCAGGATTGCTTTTGGAGGAGGCCTGGTGGCGGTTTGTTGTTATTCTTCGGATATACTGCTGACAGCAAGTTGTTTGGCAGCCTTGTATTTGCCGTATTCCAGCATCATGGCATCGAAAAACATCCCGGCCATGAGGTTGGCTCCACGGGGCGTGAAATGAATATGGTCGGTGGAAGCAAGCGGCGGATCAGCAAGCACGAAGTCCCGGATGGAATTCCTGCCCCCCATCGCAGCGTACATGTCCCAGAACGCACATCCCGTATCATGGGCCGCATCACGCAGGGCATCCCTGACAGGCTCCAGGGTATTATAGGTGGTAAAGATGCCATTCTCCTTCATGGACATGTCACCCGGACCAATCACCACGAAGGCGGTTCCGGGGGTAAGTGACCGCAGGTATTTCAGCTCCCGGGTAAACCTGCGCCTGTAAAAGTCGTAGTTATGTATGTAGGGGACCACGTTCCCGCCGAACTGCATGATGATCAGTTCGGGATCCACTGCTTCCAGCATGGTGTCCAGCACTACGGGGTCCGACCGGCTGAATTCCAGTCCGGAGCTGCCACGCATGGCAATGTTGTCTACCTGTACACCAGCATCGGGATCAAAGCTGATGCCGTAGATTCTCCCGCCTTGCCGGAGGTCGAACTCCAGCCTGACGCTTTTCACATCTGCTTCCACCCGTTGTGTTATCTCCTGGTAGCCGTCGGCAATGGGGGCAATGGTGTCGCTGATCGTGTCGTTGTAATGCACAATGATGCTACCGTTATCCACATAGGAATGCAGGTAAATCTTCATTTCGCTGAACCTGGAAGCGCGCCGTCCGGGCAAAAAGGCATATTCGAGATAGGGAAGCGCTTCTCCCTTTGGCATGGGCACAGAAGTAAAACAGGCCATCATGCCGAAGCATGCATGGTCGAGCGTGGTATCGCGCCTTCCGAACCCGGTATAACGGATCCATTCACCCTCATAATCCTGCCGGAACGTAGGGTTTCCATGATACAAGGGTATGGCGGGCACCATTCCGCATCCCGAACCACCAAAGATCTTCTGGAAACGGTACCTCAGTAAGGAAGTCATGCGGTCATTTTCGATCTGTGAATCGCCGTAGTGCAGGATCCTTACCAGTCGGCCATCGTCACGGGACCTTTCTGCCTCCGCAAAAAATACATGTAGTCCCGGGTCTTTCTGCCCGGGAATTTCAATGGGATACACGCGGTTGCTTACACTGTCGATCCGTGCCAGGATCATCGAATCCATGTTGATCCTTTCATTATTCTTTCCGGTCAGACTGCTGCCCTGATGAGCAGGTTCGGGAGAAGTTTTCAGGGCAGTTGCAACCTCGGGATAAGGGTAGCTTTCCTGATGAACAGAGGTCCCCGGATGCGGGGAGGTCTCCGGGGAGCCAGTTGGATCCGGGGTGGAGGATTTTTGGGGGAAGCCCGTTGGATCCAATGCGTAGGTGTTTTCGGGGGCTGGAGCGTTTCTATGGGACAGCGTCTTATCCCGGACCGGGGAAGGATTCAATGACCTGGAAGTTTTTGAAGCCGGGGATGTTTTCGAAGCCGGAGAAGCATTCAGGGCAGAAAATGTATTTTTTACTTCACCATACTCCGGGTCATCGGTAACATTGGCATGCCGGATGAGGCTGTCGGTATAATGCGAGTCGGTGGAATCCTCCCGGAACAAATCCCCTGCGGATACAAACCGCAGGTGCGCATCTTCTCCCAGGCTAATCCCTTCTTCAGGAAAGACCTCTGACAGGATCAGCAGCAACCCGAAAACGGATACGAAGAATATGAAGATCTTCCACGGACTCATGACCTAAATATATGAAAAAAGCGGGTTCCCTCCTACATCTTCCTGATCCTGATCTTCTGTCCGGGCTTGATCCTGTTGCTGTTGGAGAGGTTGTTCCAGCGTGAAATATCTGTATCAGAAACTCCCGGATATTTTTGTGCAATGTCCCAGAGTGTGTCGCCCGACCTGACCGTATAATAGATGAATTCGCCTGGTTCGTCACCTGCAGCTCCTCCTGACCCGCCCGGAGATGTCCCTTCGGAACCGGATGAGGCTCCTGCTGTGGGGACAGATGAGGCAGAGGATGCAGAAGATGCGGTACTGCTGACTGTCCTGCCCGCGAATTGCTGTTTCTGGGTAAAGGTCATATTGTCCATATCTTTATACCTCGCAGAATGTCCCTTGGGTTTATAGATTGTTAGTTTCTGTCCGCTACGGATCAGGTTGCGGCTGATGTTGTTCCAGTAGCGCAGGTCAGAGGTGCGTACATCGTACCAGTCGGCGATATACCCAACATTGTCACCCGATTTCACCGTGTAGAACAGTTTATCGTACTTGTCTGCCGGCAGATCCACCTGGTACCTGGAATTCACGCTGCTGGGTGACGTGATCATCTTCTCCTTATTGAAATAAACGGAATCCTTGTAGGCCATGATCGAATCCTGCAGGTCGATAAATGCCCCCACCTGGCTGACCGGGATGGCCAGGCTGTAACGCTGTGAGGAGGTGGCCGGTATGATATCGAACCGGTACTGCGGATTGAGGTCACGCAGCTGCTTCACAGGAATTTTCAGCACTTCGGAAACCTGCTGGAGATGGAGCTTCTCACTAATCATGATGGTATCGGTGTGCAGTTCGATTTCCAGCGGCTCCTTGCCCAGGAAATGTTCAGGATAATAATTCATCGTATAGGTTGCTGCGATAAACGCCGGGACATACCCGCGTGTTTCCCGGGGCAGGTAATAATAGATCTCCCAGAAATCGCGCTTCCCCCCGGAGCGCCTGATGGCCTTGTTCACATTTCCGGGTCCGCAATTGTATGCAGCCAGTGCGAGGGTCCAGTCGCCATAGATGGCATAGAGTCTTTTCAGAAATTTAGCTGCCGCGTGGGTGGACGCCAGGTAATCCTTCCGCTCATCCACCAGGGAGTTGATGCGGAGTCCGTACATACGCGCTGTTCCATACATGAACTGCCAGGTGCCCACGGCCCCGGCACGTGATACGGCACGCGGATTCAGTGCAGACTCTATGATAGCGAGGTATTTTAGCTCATATGGAACGCCATGCTGGTCAAACACCTCTTCGAATATGGGAAAATAGAAATCCGATACAGCCAGCATATAGCGCACCTGGTCGCGCCGTTTGATCGTGTATACATTGATATAGTTTTTAACCAGCCGGTTATAGGAAAGGTCGATCACCGAGGGGATATTGGAAAGGCGTTCAATATAGACCGAATCGGGGAAATCGGGTACCAGTGAATCGTGCACTTCGAAGGCGGCATCATCCACCATCGATTCCAGTGACTGGTTGATGTAATAGATATTCAGCAGGCTGTCGATGTTCTGCTCCAGCCGGAGTTCATAGACCTCATCCCTTATATCAGGGATGTCCACCGGTGAGCGTTCCGTTGCAGCGGCCGGAACAACTTCTTCCTGTGCCGGTACCGTATCCGCAATTGCTGCCTGACCTTGCTCATCCGGGGTTGTTTGTGCGTAAAGTGTATTTGTAAAAAGAATCGCCGACAACGACCAGAGTAAAAGTGCTTTCCTCATATCATTACCTCCTTAAAAAGTCAAACTACACTTCAATCCATAATTGGTAACGGGACCCCTCACTGGCAGGAGTTGCGGCCGGATGTCCGGCTCCACCCGCAGGGTCAGTTCCGGGCTCACATCCCAGTAAAACAGGTGGGCATCCACATATGCATCCAGTACCTGCAGTGCATAGGCCCCGGCCATGGTGATATAACTCAGTTCCAGGTTCCTCCTCCATAACCGCAGGTAGCGTTCGTTGGCAGAGCTCTGATCCTCGGCGTACCGGTCACTGGCCGCCCGGTATCCCTGCGTGTTGTAATGGATCCAGTAGCCTACGCTGCCAAGAACGCCGTAGACAATCGGGATCTTGTAATATTTTTTGTTGTACGCCTGTCCGAGTCCGGGGAGTGCAAGGGAATAAAACATGGCGCGTGTGGGTGAATGATCCAGTACGTCTGCGTTGACCCTTGTGGTAGTGTCCTGCCTGGATACACGCAATGAATCATCCCCGTCGGTATTCGTACGGAAGGTCCTGCGGGAAATATTTGCGGGATCCGACTGTGGCGCATCGCGGAAGGACGGATCCTCAAGCGAAGTGGGTGACAATGGTGTGTTGCGCGGGGCAGCTTCCTGCAGCGTGGGGCGTTCTGTTCCCTGTTCTTCATTCAGTTCCGGCCGTTCTCCCGCTTCGGGAGGATCGGTCTGGGCTGCCATTGGGAAAGCAATGAAAGTAAAAAGGAGAATCAACCCTGCGATTCTCCATTTTACAATACGTTTCATATGTCCCCTCTGTGTGATCATGTACCCGGTTTGTCGAGAATGCTGACGATCCTTTGCAGATCCTCATCTGACTTGAATGGTATAACGATCTTTCCTGAACCTTTATTATTCCTTTTGAAATCTATTGTTGCCCCGAAGAAGTGCGACAGGTGATCCCGGAGGTTTTCGTATTCATCCGGTTCATCGACTGACGGCTCTTCACCTTCCGCAGGTTGTTGCTTCAGCTTTTGCACGAGCGCTTCCACCTGCCTGACAGACAGGTCCTGTTCAACGGTCCGTTTAAAAGCCTCCATCTGCACCTCTGCATCCTCTACGCCCAGCAGTGCACGGGCCTGGCCCATGGAGAGTTGTTTTTCCTTGATGGCAGCCTGGATATCGGCAGGCAGTTTCAGCAGCCGGAGGTAGTTGGTCACTGTGGCCCGCTTCTTCCCCACCCTGTCACCCAGGGTTTCCTGTGTGAGGTTGATCTCTTCCATCAGGCGCTGGTAGGAGATGGCCACTTCGATGGCGTCCAGGTCCTCGCGCTGGATATTTTCCACCAGGGCCATTTCCAGCATGTTCTCGTCTTCCGCCTCGCGGATGTAGGCCGGTACTTTTTTCAACCCGGCCTTGGCAGCGGCACGCAACCTTCGTTCCCCGGTGATCAGCTGGTATTTGTTGTCGTCGATCTTCCTGACTGTCAGTGGCTGGATGATCCCGAGTTCCTTGATGGAGACCACCAGTTCCTCGAGCGACTCCTCGTCGAAATTCGTGCGCGGCTGGAAAGGGTTTGCCTCAATGCTTTTTATGGATATTTCATTGGCCGAAGTTGCCATTTTTATCAATTCACGGGCTTCCTCCCCACGTTCTTCAATCAGGGCGCTGAGTCCCCTGCCAAGTGCATTTTTCTGTGCCATCAATATTCAGATTATGAATCAATAACTTTGTCTTTTTGTTTCAGCGTGGTCGCCTCGTTCTTCTGCAGCACCTCCCTGGCCAGGTTCAGGTAGTTGATGGCACCTTTGGAGTCTGCATCATACAGGATCGCGGGCTTCCCGAAGCTTGGGGCCTCGCTGAGGCGGATGTTCCGCTGGACGATCGTATCGAAGACCATCTGCTGGAAATGTTTCTGCACCTCTTCGACCACCTGGTTGGACAGCCGGAGCCGTGCATCGTACATGGTCAGCAGGAACCCTTCGATCTCCAGGTCAGTATTCAGTCCTTTCTGGATGATATTGATCGTATTGAGCAATTTGCCGAGCCCCTCCAGTGCAAAATACTCGCATTGCACCGGGATAATCACTGAATCGGATGCCGTCAGGGCATTCACGGTGATCAGTCCCAGGGAGGGAGATGTATCAATGAGGATGTAGTCGTATTTATCGCTGACCTTCTCCACCACCTTTTTCAGCATGTACTCGCGCTCATTCATGTTGAGCATCTCGATCTCGGCGCCCACCAGGTCGATGTGTGACGGGATCAGGTCAAATCCCTTGATCTCGCTGTTCAGGATGATCCGGTTGGGATCGACATCGTCGATCAGGCATTCATAGATACTGGTCTTGACCTTTTTGATATCAAACCCGGTTCCTGAAGTTGCGTTGGCCTGCGGATCTGCGTCAATTAACAGTACCTTCTTGTCGAGTATGGCAAGGCTGGCACCCAAATTGATGGCCGAAGTCGTTTTGCCAACCCCGCCTTTCTGATTCGCCAGAGCGATTACTTTACCCATCTGCAAAATTCTTTTTTAACGGTAAAAACGGAAAAACAAAGTTACACTTTTCGTCGCGGATGCCTTTTGATAAGGTCGTTTGTTGTAAACAATCAAAATGTACTTTGTTAACATGTTATCAACAATTCTACTGACTGCAAATATAATGGATTTATTCTGTGAATCTTATAAAATCTACTGTCAACGCGTCAATTCACAACACGAAACAGGAAATCAGAATATATATATATTACTGGCGCTAATCTAACTTATGTCGCGCTCTTTTTAATTGCTTGATAGTATTCCAGGGCTGCAGCATATGTTAGGGAGATCCATATGATCTGCCGTATCTTATCAGCATCCGATAATTTTTTCTTATGGGTCATAAACCAGTTCAGGTAGTTTTGCAGGTACTTGGTGGATACACCATTGAACCTACTCATAAAGACTTTTAGATCTTTATGTAATTGATTAACTGACTGTATATTGTAAGCTTTATTCTTAGCAACAGGTCTGCCATGAACTGCAGATTTAACATGCTGGATACCTTCCCTGATTGCGAGACCCTTATATACCATGGCACCATCACTGCACAGTATGGCTTCAGGGTGAAATTTTCCAGCCATCGCGGCCTGAAGATCTTCTCTCTTAACGGACCCTATGCCGGCTCTAGATAAGATAGTGTTTCCTTTTCTGTCTGTGGATACTACAACAGGTACTTTATTTTCTTTCAGTGTCATATTGGAATTTCCACGTTTCCTGGGCTTCCTGCTTTTCTGCTTCTGACCCTTCTCAGAATAAGGAAAGAACGTATCATCTGCTTCCACTATTCCTTCTAATTGCTTTGGCGTCAGTTCATTTGTAGAACTAAGGATTTTATGCCTCCAGTTAAATGCGGTTTGATAGCTAATCCCCA
>JARGFP010000017.1 GCA_029210585.1 Bacteroidales bacterium | reverse complement strand
AATCTTTCATTTGTCATCACTAAACCATTGATCGTTTTTCTTTTAACTAGAGGATACATTAGTCTATATCTGTTTGATTATTATAAATTAGGAATATTAATAGAAAATATGAGAAATACGCCACACAATTCTCATCAGTAAATAACACTGCATTCTTTTTCGTAACAAGGAAACCACAATTTTTGGTAACAATAGTATACGGTTTTTTCATTTATCCGGGGATTTAAAGTTCCCGGATAAATGGAAAAACCATCAACACCCCTCAAAAAAAATCCCGCAAGTCATTGACTGAAATACAATTGAAATATATTTTAACTTAAAATCTTATTTAGATAGATTCAAGTAATATTCTCTATTTACGTTTGAAAACCTATGAGGGAATTTTTAAAGGTTTATCATAAACTAATTAGAAAATTTACCTATATCCTTACACTAGTCCGGTTAATTTTGAGCTAATCTGTTGTAAGCCTTTATTAATAGCCACTACAAGTGATCTTATGTTTTTTCGACTTGAATTTATTTTAAAGAATAAAGCATGGTATTTAAAGATCTGATTAATGTATGTTTCACATATTGAGCAGTTTACGATACTTCTATAATTTAAAATATTGCATATTGAGTTTAACCGGACAGTAGTGATATCCTTAATAAATTGCTATTTGCCTCAACTGCACTAAAATCATTTAAATCAAACTCCTCTCCACACCATTCAATATATGAATCCCTTTCTGGATGATTCTTATCAGCCATTATTTTTAAAAATTCATCAAAGCCATAAATCCCCCCTACATCCTCTGGAGGACATTTTCCCTGCCCGTCAATACACACAGCTTTAAGTAATATTGGCGTATCTATCTTCCTTATTATTTCGATTTCATGTTCCCAATAATCACCATAATCATATACATACAAAATTCTTTCCTCAGCAAAATCCTTCAGTTTATACTTCGTTGAATCGGCAAACAGAAAATCTGCATCACTAAAATCCGGATGACTGTACTCGATGTCATCAATAGAAAAAGAATGTAAATGAGAATTCGTCCAGCCCATTGAGGCTTGAATGATATGATGTAGTTTATCCAATGAGATTGAAGCGTCAACCTGAACTTGCCTCCATATCTGAGGGTTCGAGCCCTTTAGTTTTATGAGTATTTCAAAAATCATTATATCAAATTTGAAGGCCAATATTATTAATAATAAATATAATTCTAGGACTTTTATCCTCAATTTTTCTTGAAACGAATAATCACAAAAAAACAAAGAGCGCTATAAAACCTCGTTATTCCCTGAATTAAAGTGGACTTACATTTGAAAAGTAAAAATATCACATCTGTAAATCAGATGGTTAATTTTAAATATCAATTAAAATCCGGTTTTACCGAACAACAATGATTGGTGATATTAAAAGTGAGGTATTTACCGGTATTTCGTGTTGAGGTTCAAGTGCTAGATAAACCAGAACGTCCGTTAACTATCTATTGATTAGACTCTTCATCATACCATATCTGAAGAGCCCTCATTAATGCCAATTCAAAAGAATCTTTTCCTGTTCTCTGCTCAAACCACTCAACTATATCCCTAAAATCAATGACATCAGGAGAATTTGACTTGTTGTAGGGAATGACATAGATCCTTTTCATAGAAGGATTAAGTCCTGAATATTGTTTATTCTCATCTAACAGTTGATATTTCTGCATCTTATCAAGCATGTGCTTATACTTGACCTTGTATGAACTAACTCCTGAAATCCTCAGTACTCCTTGAATTATCTTTTCTGTTCCTGCCTTTTCGCCTTGAATCAAATATTTATCCTGTCCTGGTCTGAGAGATTTACCATCAGTCTTAAATTCAACAAGATAATTCCTGCCTCCCGTTCCAACAGCCAAGAAATCAACTTTATATGATCGATCAGCAAAATTTTTATCATTTATTTCAGGATTCACTGTCCCTAACCTTAGTGGAAATTCAGGGATTATTCCAGAGATTGAGTCTTCCAATTTATTGCTGAGGATTTCTTTCAAATAATAGCCAATCAGGCTATCTATTCTAGGTTCTGTGCGATAGGCCGGAAGTTTTTTCCAGTCTATCACCATTTCGAAGTATTTATTCCAGTCCATTTTGTAAGGATTATTGAATTGATTTTAATAACTTGAGCATGAAAGAATAAAGTTATGGAATTTGATACACAAAACATTAAATAACTACAGGAAAGCAATGCCCTTTTTTGGGGATATTGTTTAATCCTACATGAAGAAAAAACTTAGGATAAACTTAATACCCTTAGCAATAAAGAAGCTAAACAGAGGAAATACGAACTTTTCCACTCAGAGGATAAACCATTGGAAGCTTTCAAGCACCTTTAAAAGTGGAGGTTACAGTAGTACGACATATCGGTCTGGATCATCATATAAAACGGTAACTACATATAATGGTGAAACAGAAACATCATACTATACGCAATATTAAATTCCATCAACACTTCCATCAACACCCCCACAAAAAAATCCCGCAAGTCATTGACTATGCGGGATCTGTGATTTGTTTCGGTGGTGCCACCAGGAATCGAACCAGGGACACCAGGATTTTCAGTCCTGTGCTCTACCAACTGAGCTATGGCACCGACACATACTTAAAAAACTTTCTGCCCTTCAGCAACAGCCTGTTATGCCTCTGCACAACGCAGGCACGAAAGCGACGCAAATTTAATGACAATTTTGAAACGTAACAAGGTTTTCATTAAGAATGATTTCTTTATAATCATTCTAAATAGGCGTGGGTTTATGATTAGCAGGTCCTTCCATGAGAGCGGTCGATAAAATTCTCCACAGGAACAGGGGATGTTCCCGGTCAATGCAATGACTCCTGCTAAAAAAATCCGTGTCGTGAAAGGGACCCACCCTAGCCGGCTCAGCATATATCAGGGGAAATCCGGTCATTCTGTTGCCATAACAGGGATATTCCATGAATTCTGCCTACTTTTGCGGCGATGGAAAAAATGTATCATACACATACCCTTCCGAATGGTATCCGGCTGATCCACAGACAAAACAATTCAGATGTGGCACATTTCGGATTGCTGGTGCATACCGGCACCCGCGATGAAAACAGCGAGGAACACGGACTGGCGCACTTCATGGAGCACATGTTTTTCAAGGGAACCAGGAAACGTTCGGCCTACCAGATCATCTTCAGGCTGGAGGATGTGGGGGGCGAAATCAATGCCTATACCACCAAGGAGGAAACGGCCATCTACGCCTCCTTCCTGAAAGAGGACCTGAAAAAAGCTGTCGAGCTGATCCAGGACATCTTTCTGAATTCCCTGTTCTCAGAAAAAGAACGGGCGAAGGAGACCGAGGTGATTCTTAGTGAAATACAGACCTATGAAGACACTCCTTCTGAACTGATTTTCGACCACGCCGAGGAGCTCCTGTTCCCCGATCACCCCATTGGCAGGAACATCCTTGGTTCCAAAGAATCGCTGAACCGGTTCCGGAACGGACTCGTGGAAACATTCAGAAATGAAAATTACGCCACGTGCGAATTGGTGCTTTGCTCCATCGGAAATATCCCCTTCGCAAGCGTGGTAAAGATTGCTGAAAAGTATTTCCTTGATCTCCCCGGCACCACGCGCACCAGGCCACGTGTGGCCCCACAGGCTACCCATAAGCAGAAGCAGGTGGTGGACCGGAACACCTTCCAGGCACATTGCATCATTGCCGGAAAAGCGTATTCATACAAACATGCTGACCGGGTTGCACTGCACCTGCTGAACAATATCCTGGGCGGACCGGGGATGAACTCCAGGCTGAATATGGCACTGCGCGAACGCAGGGGATTTTCGTACAGTGCTGAGTCACACTACCTGGCCTATACCGACAGCGGAGCGGTCAACATCTATTTCAGCTGCGACAAGGACCGTTTCTCCAAATCCCTGGAGGTGACAAAAGAAGAATTAAAAAAACTCCGGAAAAACCTGATCCCTGAGAAAAGACTGGTCTATGCACGCAGACAGCTGCTGGGACAAATTGCCATTTCTTCAGAAAACAGCGAACACCTGATGCTCAGCATGGCCAAAAGTCATCTGCTGTTCAACCGGGTCGACAGTCTGCCCGACATCGCCCGCAAACTGGAAGCCGTTTCAGCGGATAAGCTACGGGACATTGCCAACGAAGTGCTCGACCCGGCCAACCTGAACACGCTGATCTATAAGTAAGGCAGGCTGATCTGAAAGTAAAGCACCCGGGCTCCGGATATACAGCGAAATGTGCAACTGAAAACCGGTAATACTTTAATTAAGAACTATACTGTGAACCCTTTTGAATTTCCTGAATCAATTACGCGGTATGCCGAAGCCCATACCACGGATGAAGATCCGGTGCTGCAGGAACTCTTCCGCACCACCCATTTGAAAACCGTCCATCCGCAGATGCTCTCCGGGAAGGTACAGGGACAATTTCTCTCCCTGATCAGCCAGATGATCCGGCCCAAAAGGATCCTGGAAATCGGCACCTTTACCGGCTATTCTGCCTACTGCCTTTCCAAAGGATTGCAGGAAGGGGGACGACTTGTGACCATCGAAGTGAATGAAGAACTGGAAGAGATGGTACGCGCCTTTTTCAATAAGGCAGGTATTGCACACAAAACGGAGCTCATGATCGGTGATGCCCTGGACCTCCTTCCCGGCATGAAGGAGGAATTCGACCTTATTTTCATCGATGCCAACAAGGAGCATTACCCTGACTACTACAAATTATGCATGAAAGTGCTGAAAAAAGGTAGTTTTATTGTGGCGGACAATGTGCTCTGGGGAGGAAAAGTTGCAGAAGCACCAATTCTGGATGAATCTACCCGTAAACTAGACGAATTCAACACGATCGTGCAACAGGATGCACAAATTGAAAATGTATTTCTTACCATCCGTGATGGCCTTATGTTAATAAGGAAAAACTAATTTGTTTAAAAAAACATGCCTAACAATAAACAATTCACCTTCAAAACTTGTTAAATTGCCGGAAAACCACGTAAAGGAATGCAGAGATGGCAGTTTATTCAATAAAAGAGTTAGAAAATCTTTCCGGTATTAAAGCCCACACCATCAGGATATGGGAAAAGCGGTACAATCTTATTGAACCGTATCGTACCACCACCAATATCAGGTATTACACCGACCAGGAACTGAAAAAAATCCTGAATGTTGCCATGCTGAACAGGCATGGGATCAAGATCTCGAATATAGCCCGGCTCACTGATAAGGAACTGAAGGAGGAAATCCTGCGTGTTTCCAGCAGCAGCCCCAATCTTGAAAATATCATTGATTCACTGATCATCAGCATGATCGACATGGATGAGATCAAATTCAATGCACTGATAAGTAAAACTGTCTCAAAATATGGGTTTACGCATGCCTTTACCAATGTGGTTTATCCGTTTCTTGAAAAAATCGGGGTGCTCTGGATGGCCGGTGATGTCAATTCTGCACAGGAGCATTTTGTTTCCAACCTGATCCGGCAAAAGATCATTGCAGCCATCGATAATTTCTCCCATGTGTTCAATCCCAAAGCCCAGAAATTCCTGCTGTTCCTTCCCGAGGGAGAATGGCACGAGATCGGGTTGCTCTTTGCGCTTTACCTGCTGAAGGAAGCCGGTCATGAAGTAATCTACCTGGGACAATCCGTGCCCTATTCTGATATCCTGGCTACCGGTTCGACGCGACATTTCGACCATATCCTGGTCTCCTCTACCGTGCCTCTGTCAGAAACCGATTTCATCACTTACCTGAAGGACCTCGGCGGTGCCTTCCCTGACAAGAACATCCTGTACTTTGCAGGTTACCTGAACAATGGTCCCGACTATTTCGGAAAGAATTATTTCCTGCTCAGGAATGTTGCAGACCTGCAGGAGTACCTCAGGAAGCTAGACAACTGATTGTTATTTCCATTCTGTCGCTTGCCAATAAACTGCACTCGTAACGGTTTCCTTTTAATGATTCTTATTGTTTTGTAGGCGGAATTTTTGCAGGTAACAACCACTGATGTTCAACAAAATCAACCCCTGAAACAGGGATTGTTCAACAAAAACCTTTTCCTGGTAAACAAAATAAAAAAAAATATAATTTAGAATTAAGGGATATATATGTCCCTTATTCCTTTATTTATAACCTATACCGAAGATTAGCTTATTTAGAATTGCATATATTTCAATGATTTAAAGGTCATAAAAATTTGCTTTGTGTTCAACTATATCGTAGTTTTGTTAAACAATTAATCGATTAGCAAACAATTAAAGCTTACAGCTATGACAACAATGGAGTTCAATACCAGGCTGATCAACATGGAAGATCGTTTAGAGAGATTTGCACTGAGCCTTACCTCGGACCGGGAAGCTGCCAAGGACCTGCTCCAGGAGACCTATGTAAAAGCGTTGTCATCCAAGGATAAATTCATCGAGTTCACCAACTTCGAAGCCTGGGCATATACGATTATGAAGAATACCTTCATCAATAATTACCGTAAGGCAGTAAGGCAAAACACCATTGTGGACCAGACAGAGGATCTGTATTACCTGAACAACACCAAGGAGGCGACCAATATCAAACCCGACTCCACCTATCAGCACAAGGAGATCCGCAAGCACATTGATGCCCTGCAGGATGAGCTGAAAATCCCGTTCCTGATGCATACAGAAGGATATAAATACAAGGAGATCGCCGACAAGCTGGATCTGAAGATCGGAACAGTGAAAAGCCGGATTTTCTTTACCAGGAAAAAATTAATGGAATCGCTGAAAGATTATGCAAATTAAACAAATTTGACTTTCGAGGGTTAATGATAATAGTTAGTTGGTTAGTTCGTAGTTTTAGTTAGTAGTTTAGTTGGTAGTTTAGTTAGTAGTTTTAGTTAGTTGAAAACAACCCTCCTCATCCCTGCGTGAGGTTTTTTCTTTTATGCGGGGTATCAGAACACTGGTTTATTCGGAGAATCAGACCACCTGTACGATCTGGTCCCTGTAAAACCCCAGTGATGCATGGTCGATTTTATTGCGCAGGTAGACTTCCGTGGGTATTCCCACGTCTGCGATATAGAGCTCATATTCACTTATATGGTTCAGCAGGATGGTTTTCGGTGCAGCGACAGTCAGTACCTTGTCTGCACGAAACCTCACAGAATCGCCGTTTTCGCAGATTCCCGTGGGAATATCGAGTGAGATCTTTGCAGCTTTGATGCTGTTCATCAGGCGGATCATCTCTGAAACATCCTCGGGCAGTGGAAGGCGCTGCGAAAAACCGAACAGACAGTCAAGGATCAGGTCGTATTTCGATTCCATCACCTTTTCCACCCCGTAGGAGATCGTCCGGCTCAGCTGGTCCCTGATCAGCTGTTGTGTCGTCGGCAACGGCATTTGAATATGTACCCGGTATCCCCAGGCTTCCAGTCTTCTTGCTGCAACCAGTCCGCCTCCGCCGTTGTTTCCGGGACCCACACCCACCAGTACCGAAGCCCCGGGTTCCACAACGCTGGCAGACAGCCTGGCCAGCTGCAGTCCGGCGCTTTCCATCATCAGCTCCACCGGGAGGTGGTAATTATTCACAGCGTAGTAATCCATTTCCCTGAAGGCATCCAGGGAGAGGGTGCGCACTTTGGATGATTCGATTTTTGGAAAAGACATATTTTTCTTATTTGTCGAAATATAGGAAAAATATGTGCTATTCCCCGCTTCTTACAATATGGATTGCTGGTATTGGGCATCCACCACTGCGAAAGCGGCCATATCCACGATCTCCCGCACGGAAGCCTCCATTTGCAGAATATGGACCGGTTTACCGATACCCAGGAGCAGTGGTCCCGTGACTTCGGCTCCTCCAATCTCCTGCATCATTTTGTATGCAATATTTCCGGAGCTCAGGTTCGGGAAAATAATCGTGTTCACCTGCTTTTTCCCCAGCTTGTTGAACGGGTATTTTTTCATGCGCAATGCTGTATTCAGCGCATAATTCATCTGCATTTCACCATCCACGACCAGGTCAGGATGCTCCTCGTGCAGTATCTTTACCGCATCATGGGCGCGTTGTGGACTGTCGCCCTTGATGGTACCGAAGTTGGAATAGCTTACAATCGCAATTACTGGTTCGATATTGAAATGACGCACGCTTTCAGCCACAAGTACTGTAGTATCTGCGATCGTCTGTGCCGAAGGCTGAATATTTACCGTGGTATCGGCAAAGAAAAAGGTGCCTTTTTTCGTTTGCACAATATACATCCCGGCAATATGTTTCTTGGGATTGTTGGAACCGGTGATCTGAATAGCCGGCCGGATCACATCTGCATATTTGCTGGAAAATCCTGACAGGAAAGCATCGGCATCACCCATTTCCACCATCATGATCCCGAAATGGTTGGGAAGCAACATGCTTGCCAGGGCATCATCGTAAGTCATTCCCTTGCGGGCCCGCTTCTCAAACAGGCGTTTCGCATAGCGTTTCCTGAGATCATCCGCTTCCGGGCACCGTTGTTCAATGATCTCCACATCAGTAATATCCAGGTGGAACTCTTCAATCATATCCAGGATTCTTTTCTTGTCGCCCAGCAGTACCGGTTCGGCGATGCCTTCGTGCTTGATTGTCTGCACCGCCTTCAGCATCATATAATTATCTGCTTCACTGAACACCAGTCTTTTGGGATTCGACCTGGCTTTGGATATTACTTCCCTGATCAACTGGTTATCGAGCCCCATCCGCTTACGCAGTGATGCCTTGTATGCGTCCCAGTCGGTAATACTGGCCCGTGCCACTCCTGTTTCGATGGCTGCCCTGGCCACCGCAGGGGCCACATGGTAGATCAGCCGGGGATCGAGGGGTTTGGGAATGATGTATTCCCTTCCGAAAGATAGGTTTTGTGTTTTATAGGCTTTATTCACCGTTTCGGGCACATCCTCCTTGGTGAGGTTGGCCAGGGCATGTACCGCGGCAATTTTCATTTCTTCGTTGATCGCACTTGCCTTCACATCCAGCGCACCACGGAAGATGAACGGGAATCCCAGCACGTTATTGATCTGGTTGGGATAGTCTGACCTGCCCGTAGCAAAGACGATATCGTCGCGGGTCTCCATGGCCAGCTCGTAGGAGATTTCAGGGTTGGGATTGGCCATGGCAAAGACAATGGGGTTGGGCGCCATGGTTTTAAGCATTTCCGGTGACAATACATCCGCAACCGACAAACCAAGGAACACATCTGCATCTTTGATCATCTCTGCAAGTGTGTCGGCATCGGTTTCCCTGACGAAATCCGCCTTATACTTATTCAGCCCGGTCCTGCGCGTATTCAGCACACCCCGGCTGTCGCACATGAACACATGCTCAGCTTTTACACCCAGTGAAATATATAATTTTGCACATGAAATGGCCGAAGCGCCGGCACCATTCACCACCACTTTCAGTTCCCCGATCTTTTTATTGACCAGTTCGAGTGCATTGAGCAATCCGGCGGCTGAGATAATTGCCGTTCCATGCTGGTCATCGTGGAATACCGGTATATCGAGCATTTTCTTCAGCTTCTCCTCGATCTCGAAACATTCGGGGGCCTTGATATCCTCCAGGTTGATTCCTCCGAATGTCGGGGAGATGGCATCGACGGTTGCGATAAATTCTTTCGGATCGTGCCTGTCGACCTCGATATCAAACACATCGATGTCGGCAAATATCTTAAACAGCAATCCCTTCCCTTCCATCACCGGTTTGCCTGCCAGCGCACCAATATCACCCAGTCCGAGCACCGCGGTGCCGTTTGAGATCACTGCCACCAGGTTACCGCGGGCAGTGTATTTATAGGCATCCTCGGGATTTTTTTCTATCTCCAGGCAAGGCTCTGCCACTCCGGGAGAATAGGCCAGGGATAGGTCCTGCTGGGTGGTGTGGGATTTTGTCGGGATCACCTCAATCTTTCCGGGTCTTCCTGAGCTGTGGTAGTTCAGGGCATCTTCTTTGGTAAATTTGGCCATCTTTTCAGGGTTTAAGGTTCTGGAACAATAGTTTATACAATGTACAAAATTACAAAGGGAATGATGCACTATTTATGTTTATTGACAGGTAATTGCGCTGTTCTTTAGCAGCAAGTGTTTGCACAAATGAAAATTCAATACTATATTTGCAGTCCCGAAACGGGAATTGACATATTGCGGGAATAGCTCAGTTGGTAGAGCGCGACCTTGCCAAGGTCGAGGTCGCGGGTTCGAGTCCCGTTTCCCGCTCGTAATTTTTACCACCTCCTGGAGACAGGGGGTGGTTTTTTTATGGTAGCGCTGCTGTGCAGTTTTATAATCCATAGAAAAACCTTATTTTTGCCGTTCCAAATCCCGATTTCTTTTTTTTTGCCCGAATGGCAGGGCCGACCGTGAAGAATTGCTCCGGTGGAGCAATTTAGGGAGGGGCCAGGCTGCAGGGATGGCCAATGACGCCATTCCACGCTGAAAGGGCGAAGGGTTCTTGGGAAGTAAAGGTTTAAATTAGTCTACTGTTGTAATATTGCCCGAATGGCGGAATTGGTAGACGCGCTGGACTTAAAATCCAGTGGCCAGCAATGGCCGTGCCGGTTCGATTCCGGCTTCGGGTACGTTCATACAAAGCGAAGGAGTAATCTCTTTCGCTTTTTGTATACCTGAAAGTATATTGTACAGGAAGCCGGGAGCTCGCTTCGACCCGGTTCCGGCTCCGGGTACAGAAACAGAGTGAGAGTGAAGAGCGAGAGCGATGATCGAATACTCTGTTTTTTTTGAGCCGCCGGCGAAACACTCTCACACTCAAACTCACTCTTCTCAGAAAGAAAACTATGTTTGATTTCGAAAAACTTGAGGTTTATAAAAAGGCTAAAATCTTTAACGAAGGCATCCGTCAATTCCTAAAGGAATCCAAACTTGGTTTTAAATGAGATCAAAACTCCACCTTATAACTCACAGAAGGAATAATTGGGAAATAACTTAACTGGTAAAGCTTCATGAAACCATAGCGCTCTATATCATAGGAACCAAAATCAAGCCGGGGTTGATTATTGTAGAAATAGAAGTAAGGGTTCTCTCTGCTGTATAAATTATATATTGAAAAGGTCCAGGTCTCGTTCCTCCCTTTTACTGTTTTGCTTTTTAGATAGAGTGAGACATCCATCCTGTGGTAAGGCAGCATTCGGGAACTGTTGCGTTCACCATAGATCAGGGTTTCAAAGTCATAGCTTATTTCAGAGTATGAAGTATTTGGAATATACGTGCGCCCGACAGCCGGGGTGTATGGAAGACCCGATTGGTATACCCACAATACATTAAAAACAAGTTTGTTGCTTAGTTTCCTGTGTATATCAATGGAAAATGAATGGGGTCTGTCATATTCGAAAAGGTATTCATTTCCACCATTAATTTGATCAAACTGGCGGGTAGTATGTGAGTAAGAATAACTTAAAAAGCCTGTAAGTTTCCCTTTCTCCTTACTAAGAAACAGCTCTGCACCGTACGATTTTCCTATCCCTCCAAATTCAAGTTTGTTTCGCCACAATACATCTCCACGTAGATTTGAAAAGCCTTCTTTAAAGGTAAGTAGGTCTTCCATTTTTTTGTAATAGAAATTGACCTCACCAGAAAACATATGGTGAGAAAACTGACCCTTCCACCCCAATGCATATTGGTCCGCACTTGCTGGTTTCATCCCTTCCATTGTTGGTATCCAAACTTCGTTGTTGAGAAAATTACCCGAAGAAAAAACCATGTGGGAATACTGTGAACCCTTCATATAACTTAAATTCAGGACTTGTGATCCGGGCAGTGAAAATGAAATGTCAATTCTTGGTTCCAGGAAAACATCAGAATAATTTGAGCTTATGTAATTTGTGGCCCTGATGCCTATGTTTGCATTAAGCCAGGAAGTGGGGGAAATTTTATTCTCCAGATACATGGCCGATTCCAGTCCATTGATCACTTCCGCATTACTTGCAGGCTCATTCTCGTTTTCAAGGAATTCATTTGGAACAAACGAACGGAAAGAAGAGGTCAGGCCAGCGTCAATATCATACCAGCTATTTATTTGGTATCTCCAGTCAGATTTCAGGCTTACATCAGATACAGAGGAGCGGTAATTGCTGAAGTAGTCGGTGGTATCAGTAGTCCTGTCAGATTTAAAATAGCGATCATCTCGCATTCGGTAGCGTGTATAAGAAAGTATATTGTTTACACTGGATTTTGAATTGAGGATCCGCTTCCAATGCGTCGAAAACATCATATTACCCCACTTATTAATAAACCCGGCTTCATCTTCCCGATCGAACAAACGTATCGACCAGGCGTCATCACCCAGATACAGATTTGCCTGCAAACTGTTTTTTGCATCTGGTCTCCAGGTAACTTTTCCATTTACATCATAAAATCCATACATCACCAGATAATCTTCACCTTGTATCAGACTGGCTATTCCCAGCAGCCCTTCCGTAAAAGTTTTGCGGCCGGAGAAAAGGTATGTTACTTTATCGTTGATCGGTCCTTCGAGTGTCAGGTGTGCCCCAAGCACTCCTATACCTGCTGATCCGTCAAATTCCTTAGCATTACCCTCCCGCATGGTGAGATCTACCACTGAAGATAACTTACCTCCGTACTTTGCAGGAAATCCACCTTTTAATATCCTTACATCGTTGATTACTTCCGGATTAAATACAGACACAAAGCCTCCCAGGTGATTTACGTAGAAGAGGGATACGTTGTCAATTAAAAACAGGTTTTGGTCCGGACTTCCACCTCTCACAAGCAAATTACTGGATCCTTCATTTTGTGATTGTACGCCGGGCAATAATTGAAGTGTTTTAAGCACATCGGGCTGTCCGCCGATGGATGGTATATACATGAGTTGTTCATTGGAAAGCGTAGATTGATTGAATGTGCGCTTCCTTCTGGCAGTTACACGCACTTCTTCCAGGTTGGACCCGGATATAAGTGAAATATTTAAGATCGTATCCTTTACTGAAAAGAGGGATACTTTTCCTGTTGTGTATCCAACATAAGTAATCCAAAGACTATCGATTTCTTCTTTCAGGGCCATACTGAAATAACCGTTGTTATCGGTTGAAGTACCATTCAGACTCCCGGGATCAAAAACATTGGCACCGATTAACACCTCTCCGGATTCACTGTCTCTGACTATCCCGGAGATATGAACCTGTGCACTAACGAACGGTGACAATGAAAGCATCAAGAAGCACAATATGTGTCTGAGCCTGGTCATTAGTTAATTGGATAGTATTATTATTTCTTCTTCTACAAAAACAGAATCACACGATGAAGCGTAGGATGCAAGTATTCCAAGTCCATTTTGAACATTTGAATAGATTGGATAGACCGTTGCTGTTCCTTCAATAAAATCTGCATAGCGTGAATTCTCATAGAAATACACAGACTTTTTAAACAGATAGTATTCTTTGCTGATATGTCTTAATTCTGCAATTACCGTGTGCTCTCTTATTGTTTGATGTCTTATACCTCCCGTCGCTCCGGAGCTATAATCAACACCATATATCAGATTCATATAGACATGTTCTTCCTCAATAAGCTCATCACTAAATACCAGACTTTCTGTGGAATAGGCTTCAAATCCTTCATTTAACAGTATCTTGCTCTGTTCGTTAAAAGCAGGGGCTGGAAACATATTATCTTCCGTTCTTTTGTAAATGATAATCTCATAATAATCGTGTGCCAGGGGATCATCCTTAAATTCTAACTCTATCCCCGGCATATAATATCCATCTTCATTTATTTTTGCAGTATTCGTCTGATTGAGAATAGAAATACCACAAGGCGCAGGCACAGAATCGTAGGCTTCAAGTTCAGGATAGCCCTGAATAAGGACTGAAATATGATAAGGAGATCCAGATTCTATAAGCTTATTTGTTGTATAAAGCCCATTGCCCTGAAAGTCAAGCGTAAAATTTCCGGAAACCCCTTTTTCCACCTGCACATTTGCATTATTAACAAGGGAGAGATCATCTGAACTAATCTTTTCAGCCATGGAAATTTGCAGGCTCAGGCTATCCCAGGAAACAAGAATACAGTTTAACGAAGGGATAGATTCATAATCCGGGAAATCATCACTGACAAGCTTGACACAGGATGAAAGAAGAATCAGCGACAGTACTATGAATTTCCTCATTGTTGGGCCTAAATTTGAAACTTATAGTAAGGTTAGCAAAAATACCAATGCATATTTCAAGCTCTCTTTGAGCTGGAATTTGACTCTACTTGCTGAATCAAAATACCACCCTGGTGGCTTCGGCACCGAAGGGTCCGTCGATGCGCAGCAGGTAGATCCCTTCGCTATAGGCGTGCATATGGATCTGCACCCGGTCGGTGTAGGGCGGAATAACTTTATCCAGTAGTTTTTTTCCGTCGATGGAAAACAGGGAGAGTTGCTGCTGGCTGACTGATCCGGGGAATGCTATGTGCAGACTATTGTTGGTCACCCAGGCTTTCAGCGCCTCAACCACCACTCCGTTTACCCCGGTACCCTGGTTGCTGAGAGTGACATTCATTTCATCAAATACCCCCGAACCGTCATTCACGGCTCCCCTGACGGTCACCTCGCCGTTGTCGGTTCCGGAAGCAGTCAGCAGGCCGGAATGGTCGATCGTGGCCAGCGTTTTTCCTTCCGTAAGGGTCCAGGCGATCGCTTTCCTGGAGGTGTTTTCAGGAAGCACCGTCGTGCTGAACTGCAACGTGCCCCCGGGTTCTTCGATCACTATAGCCGGGGCAGTGATTGCCACACTTTCAGCCAACACCTGGTTGGTAACTGTAAGTGTTACCTGATCTGAAATATTTGAACCGTCTGTCGATGAAGCCTTTATAATTATCTCGCCATCAGCCGTCCCAAGTGCTGTCACCATGCCCTCCTGCGATACTTCAGCAATATCCCCACCCTGGATCATCTCCCAGTAGAGTGTTTTGTCAGAGGCATTTGCAGGAAGCACTTCGAAAAAGATACGGGCAGCACCCTTATAGGTGTCGATCACCGTTTTGGTGGGATTGAGGCTCACCGATTCCACCAGCAGCTGGTTGGTCACTTCAAGGATCAGTTCTGCAATAGTGCCTGATCCGTCAGCTGCGGTAACACGCACTTTCACGATACCGTCCCCCGTGCCGGTGGCAGTGAGCAGCCCTTCGGAAGAGATGGTGGCCAGGGTCCCGCCGGTAACTACTTCCCAGGTGACCTCCTGGTTGTCTGCATTCTCAGGAATAACGTTCACAGACAACTGCACACTTCCATCCTTTTCTGCGATTGCCGCCGGGTTGGGAAGGATTTCCAGGTCCTCCACAAGGACCGGCACAAACAGTTGTTCCAGCACGATGCTGTCAAGGTAAAGTAATCCCGCAGCATGGCCCAGGTTGAAAACAACGCGTGCATTGGGGTCAGAAGGATCGTTCATGGTAAAGGTGAAACTGTTTCTTGCTGTGGTGGTGGAAAGCGTGAATGTCTCAAAACCTGAATAGGCAGCATATGGCGAAACACTCTGGCCCAGGTAGGCCGTAACCTGTTTCCCGGGATCAACGGCCCAGGCATCAAAACTGAGCCTGTACTCTCCGCCCTGGATCAGCCTGAGCCCGCCCTGGGCCAGCTGCACGTGCCAGTCGGTGCCGTCACTGGCAGTTACATTGATCACTGCGGTTTCTCCAACCTCTTCACTGGCAGCCACGGCCTCTCCCTGGACATTCAGCCCCCAGCCGGTCATGCCATTGGTAAAACTACCGTTCCTGATCTCCCAGGGTTCCGGAAGAACGGAGTTGGGATCGATCTGTTCCGTGAGTGCATTCAGCAAAAAATTGCGCCACATATCAAGCGCAGGATCGTACACACCAAAACCAGCCTGGTATTCCCAGTAGGCCCAGCTGAATCCGAAGGATTCAAAAGTGCGGGCACAATAGGCGGTCCACTTGGCCCGTGAATCCTTGTCAGCAGCCGAGTAGGCACCGAATTCCCCCACATGTACCGGTACATTGTGTTGTTCAGAAAACGCCCTGACCTTTGCAAAATCATTGATCACTGCCTGTCGTTGTGCCGCCGTGCTGTCCCACGTGGTACCCAGCCAGTTTTGTGACTGGTCGCCCACCCAGCTGGCTCCCTGGTGGGTAAACTGAAAAGGATTGTAATAGTGTACCGTCAGGATCATGTTGGTATCCGTCGTCCACACCAGTTTATCCACGCTGTTTACATTGTTCCAGTCGGGCGGACCCACCACGCAGATCCGCGTGGGATTGTCAACCCGCACGGTGTCCAGCACACGTTTGAAAATCGGGTTCCAGTGTGCCGCATCCATGGTCTGGTGCGGCTCATTCAGGAATTCAAACAGCAGGCTGTCGGGGTAATCGCTGAATGCCTCTGAGATCTGCTTCCAGATGGCGAGGAACCTTGTCAAATGGGTGCCATCGGGATTGTCATTGAAATCGTCGTAATGGTGGATATTGACCATGGCATGCAGCTTGTTCTCCAGTGCAGCATCCACCACTTTCCTGATGGTATCCATGAATTCAGTCTCAATCGTATATGGCGGGGAAGTGGAGGCCCAATCGTTCCAGCGAACAGGGATCCGCACATGAGAAAATCCATGTTCGGCAATATTCTCCAGGTCTTCTGCTTCGACCTCCACGCCCCAGCTCTGGTCACGTGGTGCCTCGAAGCTGTTCCCCAGGTTCACTCCGCGGCCCAGTCGTTCGTTGATCTCGTGGGCCCGGGTTTGTCCCACAACAACCAGGCTCACGCCCAGCATTACGCTCAGTAGTAGTTGTTTTTTCATGGCAATCAATAGTAGTAGTTCGTAGTTATGGCTTTTCTTTCCTGGCTTTCCTGTCCTCCCGGGCATTTCAATCACTTCAATGCCCGTTTACTGATACGACAACCCTTCTGATTTTGTTCCTGCTTTTCAGAAAGCTTTTGATGCCGTTCGTTCGATGATCGTTTTTTTATTATCGCTCCTTATTTCTTCAGCCCTATAAAGCGCTTGATATCATTCAGTTTGTTCAGTGCCTCCACCGGGGTCAGGTTATCAATATCCGTATTGGCGATCTCATCGCGTATCTGTTTCAGCACCGGGTCATCCAAATTAAAAAAGCTCATCTGCATGCCTTCCCGGTTGCCCCCGATTTCTCCAACGGGTTTACTGATGCGTCCACCGGTTACGGATCCCTCCGCTGCCTCCCGGTTGCCGGCTTCCAGTTCCTTTAAAATCTGGTTGGCCCGCTTTACCACGCTTTTCGGCATACCTGCCATCTCTGCAACGTGAATTCCGAAACTGTGTTCACTGCCGCCACGCACCAGCTTGCGCAGGAAAACCACCCTGTTTTCCATTTCCCTGATAGAAACATTATAGTTTTTCACCCTTCCGAAGGAAGATTCCATCTCATTGAGTTCATGATAGTGCGTGGCAAACAATGTCTTTGCCCTCCACTTGGGATGTTCATGGATATATTCCACCATGGCCCAGGCGATGGAGATGCCATCATAGGTACTTGTTCCCCTGCCTATCTCATCCAACAAGACAAGGCTGCGGTCGGAAAGGTTGTTCAGGATGCTGGCAGATTCCAGCATTTCAACCATAAAGGTAGATTCCCCCAACGAAATATTATCGGAGGCCCCTACCCGTGTGAAGATCTTGTCCATCCAGCCGAGCTTAGCCGAAGCTGCCGGCACGAAGCTGCCCACCTGCGCCATCAGGGTGATCAGCGCCACCTGCCGGAGCAGGGCAGATTTCCCCGACATGTTGGGACCTGTGAGGATGATCACCTGCTGCGCATCATTGTCGAGGTAGACATCATTGGAGATATATTCTTCATCCACCGGTAGCTGCTTTTCAATCACAGGATGGCGGCCCGCCTTGATATCGATGGCCGTAGAGTCATTCAGTTCCGGCTGTACATAGTTGTTTTCCCGCGCGATCGTCGCGAAGGCCAGCAGCACATCCAGGCGTGCGATCAGTGAAGCATTGAGCTGGATGGCCTGCAGGTATTCTCCCAGGCTCAATACCAGGTTATTGAAGATTTCCGCCTCCAGCGTGAGGCTTTTCTCTTCTGCCCCCAGTATCTTCTCCTCGTATTCCTTCAGCTCTTCCGTGATGTATCTTTCGGCATTTACCAGTGTTTGTTTGCGCATCCACTCAGGCGGGACCTTGTCCTTGTGGGTATTCCGCACCTCGATATAGTATCCGAAGACATTGTTAAACGCGATTTTCAGACTGGAAATGCCGGTACGTTCGATCTCCCGGTGCTGGATCTCCTTCAGGAAATCCTTGCCCGAATGCATGATGTGGCGCAGCTCATCGAGTTCGGGCGACACTCCTTTTGCAATCACGTTCCCCTTGCTGACCAGGTTGGGCGGATCTTCATTAATCTCTTTTTCGATCCGTTCCCTGACCGACGCGCAGGGGTTGATCTGTTCTGCAATTCGTTTCAGTGCGGTGAGACCGGAATTTTTGCATGCCTGCTTGATGGGATCGATGGCTGCCAGGGCATTTTTCAGATGGACGATCTCCCGGGGTGTCACCTTCCCAACCGCCACTTTGGAGATCACCCGTTCCAGGTCGCCGATCTGGCGGATATGTCCCCCGATCTCTTCTGAAAATTCCGTGTTCTCCAGGAAGAAATCCACCATTTTATGTCGCTCCCGTACCAGGAGGATATCCTTTAGCGGCAGTGCCAGATAGCGTTTCAGCAACCTGGATCCCATGGGTGAAACAGTGCGGTCCATCACCTCCAGCAATGTTTTCCCCCCGTCGTGCATCGCCTGGAAGATTTCCAGGTTGCGAATCGTGAACCGGTCGAGCCACACATAGTGGTCCTCCTCGATCCGGGAAAGGTTGGTGATATGGCTGGTCTGCGTATGCTGGGTAAGGTCGAGGTACTGCAACACCGCCCCGCTGGCGATTATCCCGTGCCTCAGGCGGTGCACCCCGAATCCCTTCAGGTTCTTTGTCTTGAAGTGCTTCAGCAATTTATCCTGTGCATTGTCCTCGGTAAACACCCAGTCCTCCATGGGGTAGGTGTAATACCCGGTCCCGAATTTTTCGCCAAAGAAGGCATTTTGACTTCGCTGGATCAGGATTTCCTTGGGTGCAAAGCTGCTGATCAGCTTGTCGATGTATTCAAAATTCCCTTCCGCCGTGAGGAACTCACCTGTGGAAATATCCAAAAAGGAGATCCCTGCCATGTTGCTGTCGATATACAGACCGGCCAGGAAGTTATTTTCTTTATGCTCCAGCACATTTTCGTTGGTCGTCACCCCGGGGGTCACCAGTTCGGTGATTCCGCGCTTGACGATTTTCTTGGTCATTTTGGGATCCTCCAGTTGCTCGCAGATGGCCACCCGTTGTCCGGCCCTGACCAACCGGGGGAGATATGTGTCGAGCGCATGGTGCGGGAAGCCGGCCAGTTCGACAAAGGATGCGGCGCCGTTGGCACGGCGTGTAAGGGTGATCCCCAGGATGTCGGCCGTACGGATGGCATCTTCGCCGAATGTTTCATAGAAATCCCCTACACGAAAGAGCAGGATCGCATCCGGGTGTTTCGCCTTGATGGTGTTGTATTGCTTCATCAGGGGCGTTTCGACGATATGTTTTGCAGTGTCAGACAATTCCCAAAAATTTGTATCTCAAAAATAACGGATTGAACGGGATTTGCGAAGTGACAGGAAGTTATTTTGAAAGAAAAGCCGTTTCCGGAAAAAAAGAACAATGGAATGGCTGGTCTTTTACGGAAAGGGGCATTCAGGAGCAGTAGAAATGACATGCGTTGAAACGCAGCAATAACCAGGTAAAAGCCGTTTCCGGAAAATATACAACAATGGAACGGCCGGGTACTTTAAGGAATAGCGCTTTCATGAGCAGCAGAAAAACGCAATTTCGTAGGAGAAAGGAGCAGCAGAAAAACACATTCCGGGGAGAAAAGTACCTTTTCATTTGGAGAATCACCCGATGTTTGCTTATTTGAATGTTTTTCGATGAAACGCGGGAAATACACATTAACGGTCCTGGTCTTCGCGGGGTTTTTCCTCGGCATCCTGGCCGGGTGGCTGGCGGGTGAATCCATTGTGCCCTGGGCCACACCCATGAAGGAACTTTTCCTGAGGCTGCTGAAAATGGCCATTCTCCCGCTCGTGATCACCTCCATTGTCAGCGCGGTGGTGAAAGTTGGTTCATCGCGCGGACTGGGCCGGATCACCCTGCGCACCATCACCTATTACCTTTCCACCAGCCTGCTTGCGATCCTGACCGGCCAGGTGCTGGTAAATATTTTCAAGCCGGGAGTAGGGGTCAACCTCGGACTGGAGGCGGATCCGGACACCATCGGGGTGGTGGAAAAGGGAATCGGCGAGCTGATCCTCGACATCATTCCTGAAAATGTATTTGCAGCCATGGCCCGCGGAGATGTGCTCCCGGTGATTTTTTTCTCCATCCTGTTCGGCTTTTTCGTCACCCAATTGCAGGAAAAGAAGCGCGTGCTGCTGGGGGACTTCTTCCAGGCAGGATTTGAATCGATGATGAAGCTGACCCTTTTCGTGATATGGACCGCCCCGGTTGGTGTATTCGGCATCGTTGCCATCATTGTGGCAGAAACCGGTTTTGATGCCTTTGTCCCGCTGGGAAAATATTTCCTGATTGTGCTGGCCGGACTATCCATTCATTTCCTGGTCACACTGCCCCTGATATTAAAATTCGTGGGAAAAACCAGTCCGGCAACACATTACCGGGGCATGGTCACCGCCCTGCTCACTGCCTTTTCCACCTGCTCCACCATTGTGACCCTGCCTTTTACCATGAAAGCGGTGACCGAACATAGCGGCGCCTCGGAGAAAGCTGCCGGGTTTGTACTGCCGATCGGGGCCACCGTCAACATGGATGGAACGGCTTTGTATGAGTGTGTGGCCACGATCTTCATTGCACAGGTATACGGATTTGATCTCACCCTGGCGCAGAACGGGATCATCGTGATCACCGCCATCCTGGCATCCATCGGGGCTGCCTCCATCCCCATGAGCGGACTGGTGATGATGTCGATCATTCTGAATGCCGTGGGCCTGCCGCTGGAAGGGATCGGTATCATTCTGGCCGTGGACCGGATCCTGGATATGTTCCGCACCACGGTGAATGTCTTTAGTGACAGCGTGGGAGCAGTGGTGATTTCCAAGTTGGAAGGTGATAATTAGTCCGGAAGAAAATGCATGCTTTTGCGCAGTGCCCGGCAGGTACCGGGAGTACCGGCCGGCGAGGCCAGGACGTCGATTACCATTAATGAGGCCGACCGTCTATCTTCCTTTTTTAAAAATTCAGACCAGCCTGGTAGCCATTGTTTTTTGATTGTAGCTATTTCTTTACCTAAGCTTAAGATTGTCTTCACATTCTTTCAGATTCCATACGCTACATTTGCCTTTGAACAGATACAGAAACCGTATGTGTTCTCACAATACCTCCTTATCCATGCAGACCTGCTAAATGGTCAAACCCCCGGCCCGGCATTTTTTGCCGGGCTTTTTTTCTTTATATATCCTGTTGGTTTTGGCGTACTGTACTTCGAAAAAATCATTTTCCCCGTGAGATTCAGATCGAAAGGAAGAAAGTATGTCCCTCCTCTGATTGATATCTAACAAAATACACTGCTGGTGGTTATTTAAATATGAGAAGAGTGACTGGAACAGGCGGAGCATTTTTTAAAAGCAAGAAGCTTTCGGTGAAGTAGGGTGAATGCACCTCAGTCTATAAATTAAATATATAATGATGAAAGAATTCTGGAACGAGCGATACAGCACTGAAGCGTATGTATATGGCAGGGAGCCCAACACGTTTTTCCGGGAGCAGTTACTGCAACTGAAGCCCGGGAAGATCCTGCTCCCCGGGGAAGGAGAAGGAAGAAATGCGGTTTTTGCTGCATCACTGGGCTGGGAAGTACACGCGTTTGATGTGAGTGATGCCGGACAAATCAAAGCACACAGACTTGCCGGAGAGGCAGGCGTAACCATTCAGTATACCCTGGCCTCTTACTTGGAATTTGACAACCAGGGTGTGCAGTATGATGCCATCGGGCTGTTCTTTACCCACCAGCCCGCTGAGATGCGGAGGGAATTTCATGCACGGTTACTGACCATGCTGGCCCCAGGCGGCACCCTTATTATGGAAAAATTTCACAAGGAACAGGTGCACCGCAACACCGGCGGTCCCGGCAATGTCGATTTCCTGGTGGATGAAGCGGAAGTGCGTGAAGATTTCGGATCCCTGGAGGTGGCCTTACTCAATCAACTGGTACGGCCGCTTGACGAGGGATCCTTCCACCAGGGGGAGGCGGTTGTGCTTCAGTTTGTGGGAAAAAAGAAAAACAATTGACACGCTGTAATGTTACACTTTTGTCAACTTATTCGATACAATTATGGACCTTGGATTAAAAGATAAAGTGATGATGGTGGCGGCCTCGAGCTCGGGGCTGGGATTTGCCATTGCCCGCAACCTGGCAAAAGAAGGTGCGAAACTTTCCATTGCAAGCCGCAATGTAAAACATATTGAACAAGCCGCCACGGAAATCCGGAAGGAGAGTGATGCAGAGATTTTTCCTTCTGTAATGGACATTACCGATCCGTTTACCATTGAAGCATGGACAAAGAACACGATGGAGAAATTCGGACGGATCGATGGATTGGTCGTGAATGCAGGCGGTCCCCCCGCCGGAAGATTTGACGATCTGGACGACTCGAAATGGGTTGCAGGCTTTGAACTCACCCTGATGGGGACGGTGCGCATGATCCGGCAGGTCCTGCCCCAGATGCGGAAACAAAAAAGCGGATCCATTTTAACTGTTACTTCAGTTAGTATAAAGGAACCCATTGACAACCTGTTACTTTCAAATGTCATGAGATCGGGTGTTTCAAGCCTGTTAAAAAGCCTTTCCTTCGACCTTGCACGACAGGGGATTCGTATCAATAACCTGGTTCCGGGCCTGTTCGGTACCGAGCGGCTGAAATCGCTGGACCTGATCAACTCGCGTGAATGGCGGATGACCGTGGAAGAGGTACAAAACATCAATTACAGCAACATTCCCATGGGCAGGTACGGCGATCCGGATGAATTTGGCAAGGCAGCCACCTTCCTGTTGTCAGATGCTGCCTCGTATGTGACCGGGGAAACCTTTTTCGTGGACGGGGGCCGGACCCGGTCGGTCCGATAATCATACAGTCGCTAATCATACAGTATGCACCAGCATATTTTATCGGAACAGACCCTCACCTTTTCAGAGGAGATCGCTGAAGGCGTGTACCTTTTGGGATTCAGTCGTGATTTCAGTTTCAGGGCCGGACAGGTAATCGGGATCGGCATTGAAAAAGACGGTCCGCGCCGCCTCTACAGCATCTGCAGTGGAGAGACAGAAGAAGAGGTAAGGATTCTGTACAATGTGATCGATGAAGGATATCTCACGCCACGTCTCAGTGATCTCGGTCAGGGGGATACCATCTGGATAACGGAGCCCAGGGGGGAGTTCCTGTACGACCCTGCCCGGGCGATCTATATTGCCAGCGGGACCGGCATTGCTCCATTTTATTCCATGTTCCGTTCCGGGCAATTCGGCAACAAGGTTCTGATCCACGGGGAGCGTTACCTGGAGCGGTTTTATTTTTACAATGAATTTTCGGATGCCCTCGGGGATGATTACCTGCGCTGCTGTTCAGGAGAGGAAGCAAGGGATGTCTATCACGGGAGGGTCACGGATTATTTACGCAACGCCGCCACCTTGCCGGAAGATTTCAAGTATTATCTTTGTGGGAGGGCGGAGATGGTGGTTGAAACCCGGGATTTGCTGATCGAAAGGGGCATCCCGTTCAACCAGATCATCTCGGAAATCTATTTCTGACATGGAACCACTATTTGGAAAAACACTCGAAGAACTTCAACAGGTTGCCGGCGCACTTGAACTGCCTGGTTTTTCGGCCAGGCAAATGGCCGACTGGCTGTATAAGAAAAAGATCGGGTCCATTGACGAGATGAGCAATCTTTCCAAAGATGCCAGGGCGGCTTTGAACGCGAAGTATACCCTCGGGATGGCCCCTTACAGGAATGTGCAGACCTCTACGGACGGCACAAAGAAATACCTGTTCAACACGACTGTAGGGAAATTCGTTGAAACCGCCTATATTCCTGATAAAGACAGGCATACCGTATGTGTCTCCACACAGGTAGGATGCAAGATGGGGTGCCTGTTCTGCATGACCGGAAAACAGGGATTCCAGGGCAATCTTACCGCGGGGGAGATCCTCAACCAGTTGCGCAGTATTGACGAGTGGGAGCAGGTGACCAACATTGTATACATGGGCATGGGAGAACCGCTCGACAACCTGGAAGCAGTGCTGAAGAGCCTGGAAATCCTGACCTCCGCCTGGGGGTTTGCCATGAGTCCACGCCGGATTACGGTCTCGACCATCGGCATTATTCCTGCAATGAAAGAATTCCTTGAAAAGAGCGAGGCCCACCTGGCAGTGAGTCTGCATTCCCCCTTTGAATCGGAGCGTAAAATGCTGATGCCCATCCAGCAGGTGTACCCGCTGGAAGAGGTGTTGCAGGAGATTCGCTCATGGGATTTCGGCAGACAGCGCCGGGTATCGTTTGAATACATCATGTTCCGTGACCTGAACGATACACCGAAACACGTAAAGGAGCTTGCCAGGATTCTGAAAGGGATCCGGTGCCGGATCAACCTGATCCGTTTCCATCCCATTCCGGATACGCCGCTGGACACCTCCACCAATGAACGGATCAATGCCTTCAGGGAAGCGCTGAATGACCAGGGTATCGTTACCACGGTTCGTGCCAGTCGCGGAGAGGACATTTATGCCGCCTGCGGGTTGCTCTCCACGAAGGAGCTGGTAAAAAAGCAGGAAACAGGTAAGCCGTAAGGAATAAAAAAACACATAAGTCCCGGCGATATTTTCGATGTATGTCACATGAACAGGTATGAGGCGTTGGGTTCATGACATCACAGGATTCTTTTTCCCTTTGTACTGCCCGGTATGTGGCAACGTGCTGCATCTCCCGGGAGAGGTCATCTGTTTGTCATGTGAACAGAAAATGCCCTTCACCCATTACATCAATGATCCGGAAAATCCTGTGGCACAACTGTTCTGGGGAAGAATCGAAATGGAGGGCGCCTTTTCCCTGCTCCGCTTCGAGAAGGGGTCGAAGTACCAGCCGTTGCTGCACCTGCTGAAATACAAAGGCCACAGGAAGATGGGAGTTTTCTTGGGCCGGATGCTTGGTCATGCCCTGAAAAACAGTGTGCTGTCGCAGGCCGACCTGGTGGTTCCCGTTCCGTTGCATCCAAAAAAAGAACGCATCCGCGGATACAACCAGAGCAGCCTAATTGCGCAGGGCGTTGCTGAAATTACCGGGATTCCGCTGCATGAACGGATCCTGTTCCGCCGGGAAAATACCGCCTCTCAAACCCGCAGGAACAGGTACGAAAGGTGGGAGAACATGGAGGATGTGTTCGGATTGTGCAGGGAAGCTGAAGGGTACAGCGATCTTACATTCCTGCTGATTGATGATGTGGTCACCACCGGCTCCACCCTGGAAGCCTGTGCCACCACCCTGAAAAGGCTGCCGGGAGCCGGGATTTATGTAGCTACTTTAGCCTGCGCTTGAGTTACAACAGGGGGATCAGATTTGCGGAATCTGTCGTTACGGAATCTGTCGCTGCAGGACCTCTTGCTTCAGGATCTTCAGGTGTGTTTTCTTTGGCTGCGGGGGCTATAGATCTGGGGGCTGTCGCTGTTTGGTCAGCGGCTGATGTAGTACCTGGCGTTGATGCTCAGCACATCGTGGAACCAGCCGGAATTCCGGTAACGTACGGCATATGCGTCGAATTTGTAAAACGGGACGACTGAATAGTTGAACCGGATGCCAAAGGCCAGTTCGGGACGCACGAAAAAGTTTACACCGGCAAATGCGGTGATGCCAAACCTTCGGAGGTCATTGGCATTGTCGAGCGGTATGGCTCCATTTTCATCCGCATAATATTCCCGGATCAATACATCCGGGGCAAACCCCAGTTCTGCCTGTATCCGTTCATTGATGAAATAGTGCAATGATACCGGCATTTCGATATAGCGCAGGTCGATCAGGTCCAGTCCCATGATATTTCCGGCCAGGTCGCGCTGGATATCGTATTTCCCGCGCGAGGTATATTTGAGTTCCAGCTGCCAGTACAGTAGGTCGATGCTGGTTTGCCGGGCCACAAAAGCACCGGCATTCAGTCCGAGTTTACCATAGAGTTCATCGGTATCGTTATCTATCCTGGCTGCGTTCAGCCCTGCAGTTAACCCTCCCTGGAATTTTTGTCCGGATGCCTGGAATGCCAGGACAAGCAGGATTGTCAGTACCTCTATTTTCAATCTCATCTGTCTGTTTTTTTTATTGGGCAGACCCTCCTGCCACAGTTGTTTTGGCCTGGTTCATTGTTGTCATTATTATCAGCCCCGGTTCATCCAGATCATTTAAGTGTGCATTCACTGATCACCTCCAAAACGGGAGTGTAATTTAGATGAAATTAAAAATATATACAAAAAGGATGGGTACACGCAACCCCGAAGCAGCAAGATTGATCATGAAGACAGGTAATTTGCATGGGTTTTTCCCATGCATATGACGTGTATCTTGTTATTTTTGTAAAAAATCTTACATGCAGAAATCCATATCCTTTATAGTATTATTGCTGGCTTCCGCCTCCTGTATCAGGACCCCCGATACCGAAGTGTTTTACCTGAGTGAAATCAATTACCCGGAGTTACGCGGGACGATCAACCCGCTGGATCCTGACATGCGTGAACAATACTGGGTCAACCTGATCGACCTGGGCGACCGTGAAGATTTCAATGCAGGGCACCTTCCCTTTGCAGAAAACCTCGAACTGGATTTCTTTATTGATACCAACGGGTATATTGTCAATGGAGGCAAGGCCATTACCCAGCGGTATGATGACCGTTGGGAATTCATTATTTACTCTTCATCGAACGATACAATCGCCTACTGGGCCGCCAAATCCATCGCGCAACTGGGATACAGCCGGGTTAGGTTTTACAAGGGTGGTCCCGAAGACTGGCAGGGTACACATGGTGATTTTTTACTTATGAATGAAGCCGGTTTCACAGACTGGTATGATGCAAATTTTCCATTTGGGGACAGCCTGGAAGTACTGGTGGACGTGCACCCTCCCTCGTGGTTCAGTGGTGAAGAACAGCTGGCGGGTCATTTGCCCGGTGCCGAGAACATACCTGCAGCATCTTTGGTGGACACGGTGGATGGCGTGTTTACCCTCAAGGACGGGGGCATGGCGCTAACAGGCCGTATTCCCTGGCGCCAGGCCAGAATCGTGGTATATGATTCTCAGGGTGCTGAGGAGATGAGCAAGGCATTTCTTGCTGCGGCAATGGAGCTGGGGTACAACAATGTATACCTGTTTCCGGGAGGTTATGAAACCTGGTTGGAGTGTGGCAGGGAACTGGCCAGGTAGCCAGGCGCTATTCAATCTCCAGGTCGTATTTTTCCAGCAGACCAGGCAATGCTTCGGAAGCCACTTTTGCTTTGCGTATGTAGTTGTTTTCCGGGTCGATGGAATAATTCTCTGCTGTACGCAGATCGGCTTCCTCGAGGATGGTATTGTCGAAAACGGCCTTGTACAGGTCACATCGCCTGATCATCGCGCGGGTCAGATTTGCCCCTGAGAAATCAACTTCCTGGAGGTTACAGTTATTGAAGAACGTCCCCGGCATCTTCAGCTCAATGAAGGAAGAAAGCTGCAGCATACAGTTATCGAACCGGAAGGAAAGCAACGTTGGATTGCAGTCCTCAAAGCGCAGACCGGTCATTTTACAGTTTCTGAATTCGATCTCCTGGAGCGTGACATTCTTCAGGTTTGCCATGCTCATATTACAGGTTTCGAAGACACAAGCGACAAACACAAGTCCCTGCAAATCTGTGTTATTGAAATTGCATGACTTGAAAGTGCAGTTCTCGTAGATGCCCTGCCCGGGTGCTTCCCTGGTATAGTCCACCTGTTCAAAACTGCTGTCTTCGAAAATCTTGTCGGGCATATGCGCTTGGTTACTCCGTAAACAATCTGACTGTTCCTTGTTTTTTGAACAGCCAGAAACAAGATATCACTTTTTCCCCTGGCAGGTGAAATGTCGGGAAACAATTTACAGGAACAGGCAAAAAAGTACCGTGAAACCTTTGAATTTCACCTTCAGTTTTGGCAAGCGATGGTGCGGAGAAGAAAAAAGACAGGAATCAATTGTCCCTGTCTTCAAAATTTTCCCTTTTCCTGATCTCAATTCTCCTGAAGATCAGTGCAATGATGATCACTACGGCAGCGATGAAGAGGAGTACTTCAAGGCCGATGATGAATTTTGCAATCCAGGGCATCTTACTTAAGTTTTACGGCTGTACCATATGCCAGTATCTCGGCAGCTCCCTGTGTGATCACGGAAGTTGCCAGACGTACATTGATTACCGCATCGGCGCCCAGTTTTTTGGCATCCTCCTCCATGCGCTGCAAGGCCTGTTCGCGCGATTGTGCCTGGAGCCGGGTATATTCTTCGATCTCCCCGCCCACGATGTTCTTCAGTCCGGCGAAGATATCCCTCCCAATGTTCCTGGCACGTACGGTACTTCCGCGGGCAATGCCAAGAATTTCAATGACCTCCCTGTTCGGGATGGTTTCAGTTGTTGTAAATATCATGATGGAATTGTTTTATAAGTGCAAACGAAAGATACGGAAAATTCAATTCCCAATATCAATTTCCCTGGTAATTTGTAAAGCCTGATATATATATCTAAATAATTATTTATATACATATATTAAATGTTATTTAAATATATATAATCCCCTGTGGTGTCCGCCAGGTTGATCCAGGTGACTGACTTCTTATCAAAAGCGGATGATGACGGATTTCAAATCATCGCCATAAAATCCAGTATCCCTTCCGTGGCAGTCTTGTTGATAAAGGTAACATCCATGCCGCCGACACCAAGGGGTTCACCCGGGTCGATCACGAACACCGGGACTCCCCTACGGGTATGATGGATCAGACCGGCAGCAGGGTAGACATTCAGCGAGGTGCCGATCACCAGCAGGAGGTCCGCTGCATGAACCATTGGCACAGCCGTTTCGATCGCAGTGACAATTTCACCGAACCATACGATATGGGGCCGCAGCTGGTGTCCGGAAGCAGAGCAGTCGCCCTCCTTCAGTTCCCATCCTTCAATGTTGTAGATGTCATGTTCATTCACCGTGCAGCGGGCCTTGCGCAATTCGCCATGCAGGTGCAGGATCTTTGTCGACCCGGCCCGCTCATGCAGGTCATCCACATTCTGCGTGATGATCTGTACATCGAATCTTTCTTCCAGCGCCGCCAGTGCCTTGTGCGCGGCATTCGGTTCTGCTTCGAGCAAAGCCTTCCTGCGTTCATTGTAGAACCGCAGGACCAATGCACGGTTGTTCCGCCAGGCGGCAGGACTCGCGACTTCGGTAACATCGTATTCCTCCCAGAGACCTCCCATGTCACGAAACGTGCGTATGCCGCTTTCTGCACTGATACCCGAACCTGATAATACAACCAGTTTTTTCATTTTATACTGTCATTTGTTCTGTTTCCTGAATATTGAACGCACCACCAGGATAAAGCCCCAGATGACCATGACGGCTGATACCAGCAGCAAAATCTCCGAAAAAATCAATATCCATCTGCTTTCCGGCACAACGTAGTTGGTCAGCACCAGGTAGAGCAAAGTCAGCAGGATTCCTGCAACCAGCAGTATTTGTCCTTTTTGTTTCATCCGTAAATATCTTAGTTAAAGTATGGTCATTGCCAGGCCAGGATTTTGTTCGTTCCGGCCCGGTTCGACGCGTACAACCAGTGTTACAAGGCATGCACTATTTGCTGCAGATAAAAATAGGTTATTTCAGCAACTTTAACTAATTTTATCGTTGCAAATTTGCAGCAAATACTCTGATATTCTGAATGTTATATGATCAGCCAGGAGACAGTCAATAAAATATTCGACGTGGTGGACATCGTGGAGGTGATCTCCGATTATGTAACGCTGAAGAAGTCGGGAACCAATTACAAGGGGCTCAGTCCTTTCTCCAACGAAAAGACCCCGTCGTTCATGGTTTCTCCGTCCAAGGGAATCTTTAAGGATTTCAGTTCCGGCAAAGGCGGGAATGCGGTGGGTTTCCTCATGGAACATGAAAAACTATCCTACCCTGAGGCCCTGCAGTACCTGGCGCGCAAGTACAACATCGAGATCGAGGAGACGGAAATGTCGCCTGAGGAGATCCAGCAACGCAATGAGCGTGAAAGCCTGCTGGCTGTCACTTCCTATGCACAGAAATTCTTCACCGAACAACTGAACACCGCAGAAGGCAAAGCGGTAGGGCTCAGTTACCTGCGGCAGCGGGGATTTCGCGACGATACCACCAGGAAGTTTCAGCTGGGGTACAGTCCGGAGGACCGGAAAGCGCTCACCAACAGTGCACTGAAAGCCGGGTACAAGAAGGAGTTCCTGGTAAAGACCGGGCTGACGATCGAGAAGGAGGACTATGTGTTTGACCGGTTTGCCGGGCGTGTGATTTTCCCGATCCATGGTATCTCGGGCAACGTGGTGGGCTTTGGCGGCCGCACGCTGAAATCGGACAAGAACATTGCCAAGTACCTCAACTCACCTGAATCGGACATCTACCATAAGAGTCGCATACTGTACGGCCTGTTCCAGGCAAAAAAGAGCATTGTCAGCAGCAACCGCTGTTTCCTGGTGGAAGGATATACCGATGTCATCGCCCTGCACCAGGCCGGGATCGGGAACGTGGTTTCCTCTTCCGGAACGGCGCTTACGGCGGAACAGATCCGCCTGATCAAGCGGTTTACAGAAAACATCACGGTACTGTACGACGGGGACGAAGCAGGACTGAAGGCATCCTTCCGGGGTATTGATATGATCCTGGAAGAGGGATTGAACGTGAAAGTGGTGCTTTTCCCGGACGGTGAAGATCCCGACTCCTTTTCGCAGGGCAGGAATTCTTCAGAATTCATTGAATTCATTGACAGCCACGAGCAGGATTTCATCACCTTCAAAACCGAAGTGCTGATCTCGGATACGAAAAACGACCCCATCAAGCGGGCCAATATGATCACCGACATTGTGCGGTCGGTTGCCGTGATCCCGGACGGGATCAAGCGTTCTGTATTCCTGAAGGAGTGCAGCAAGCTCCTGGATACCGAAGAGGCCGTATTGTACAACGAAGTCAATAAGATCCGCGAAAGGCGCCGCGAACAGGCCTGGAAAAAGGAGCGGTTCCGGCCCGACCAGCTGGTGGTACCGGAACAACCGACAGTCCCTTCCTTTGTACAGAATGTTTACTCCGAGATCGAGGAACGGGAGATCATCTATTTCCTGTTGAAATTCGGCAACCAGAAGCTGAAGTTGTCGGGGGAGGAAAATGCAGACATCACCGTGGCGCAGTATATCATCCGTGAGATACAAAATGATGAACTGGAATTCACCAACCTGGTATACAAGCAGGTCTTTGAAGATGTAAAAGCCATGATCGATTCCGGCAGGGAAATCTCCGAACGGGTGTTCACCTTTCACGACAGCAAGGAGGTGCAGGACCTGGCGGTGGACATTGTCACCTCCAAGTATGAGCTCAGCAATGTCTGGAAAAGGAAGGAATCCTATATCGAATTGCCGGGGGAAAACCTTGGTGTGGAAGTTCCCAAAGCCCTGTTGCTGTACAAGCTCCGCGTGGTGGGAATGGCACTTGAAGACCTCAGGAAACAGATCGGTGAGGCAGAAAAAAGCAGGGAAGGGGACCTGGTGATGGAGCTGATGGCCCACCTGCGAGACCTCGAGGGTGCCAAGAACGAAATCTCCACTGTGATCGGGGAACGGATTATTTTGAATTAGGCTTACCGGCTGAATACCTGCATATCTTCACGTAATCTGCCAAAGACTGCTGAACCATCGCAGCCCAATAGTTCATGCCCCGGTTTACTTGCCGGGCATACCCTCATTTTAACACCTCAAACCTTACCTCGTCCCTGCTTCCATCCGCATCCACCACGGTGAGCGTGTGTGTTCCCGGATCCATATCCACCGCCAACTGATGGGTATACTGCGTGGTTCCCACATAAGCTTCGTCCACATGCCAGAACACCCTGGTAGCCGGGTGACGGTGGGCCACCTCCAGCACTACTTTTCCCCTGCTGCCATCCAGCTCCCTGGGAATCACCAGGTGACTGTCCCATTCAGGGTAGACAATCTCCAGTTCCTCTACTGAGCCGTCGACACAGCCTTCCATCACCGGGGGAAGGGTTTTGTAGGCCGGGTGGTTCTGTTCGTAGTACCACTCCATCAGCGGAGGAAGCACGAACCAGGAGGTTGTTTTCATGTTGCGCACCGGGTAGCAATCGCTGTTGACCCTGAACGCGCCTTCCTGGTCGGTATGGATCAGCCGGTGATAGGGACAGCGGGGGGTTTCTGTTCCCCTTGGAACAACCTGGATCGTATCCCTTTCATTGCAATAAGGCCCGGCCAGGTAGCCTGATTGCCTGCAGACTTCAGCTTCTTCCAGGTCATCGAGCGGTGCCCTGAACCACGTGGTCGGTGGCAGGATGCTGAATACATCAAACATCAGCGGCGCAGCGGCTGTGATCCCGGAAAGCCCGGGCCGCCCCTCCCCATCGGCATTCCCCGCCCAAACGGCCACCAGGTACTCCGGCGTGACACCTACCGCCCAGGCATCCCGGAACCCGTAACTGGTTCCTGTTTTCCAGGCAATATTTCTGCTCGATGACAATAAATACCATAATGATAATTCTTCCGGACGGTTTACCTCAAGTAATGATTTAAATGTCAGCCAGATGCTTGATGCGGACAGGAGCCCTTCTTCCTGGAGTTCGCCGGATCCGGGAAGATTTCCTGGTCCCACATCTCCCTTTCTTTCGGGAAAGTCATTTGGTACGGGACGGGGGCTTGCTGCCTGTCCACTTCCGGGTTGCGCCGCTGGTCCGTGAGCTTCTCCAGGTCGATGCGCTTTTCCGGGTCGATGCGCTTTTCCGGTTCCGGCCCGGTCATTCATTCGGGGACCACCGGATGGTTGTTCCAGCACCGGCATGTGGTAATCCGAGGGAAAATAGTTTCCGTTGCCCGCTGTATAATGATTCAACACCCGCGCCATGCTACTGTATACCCCTGCCAGTTCCCAGAGGGTGGTTTCGCCCCCGCCCAGGATAAGTGTGAGTCCGTAGTGCTGGTGGGAATGGGTGAACGTAGTGAATCCCAGGTTCCGGAGCAATCCCAGGAACGGGTCTACACCGTAATGATTCAGCATGATTACAGAAGGAATGTTCAGTGACCGGCTCAGGGCCTCGAACGCCGGGACAGCCCCTTCATACTGGCGGTCATAATTCTTGGGGGCGTACCCGTAGTAGCGCACCGGCACATCGGGCACCAGGGTGGCGGGAAGGATGTCCCCGTTGTCCAGCATTCCCGCAAAAAGGATCGGTTTGAGAATGCTTCCCGAGCTCCGGGGTGCGGGGATCACATCCACGCTGTTCCCATGCTCCTCTCCCTGCCGGACACGGCTGTTTCCCACATAGGCAAGCACCTCCCCTGTCTCCACTTCCATCACCAGGCAAGCCATGTTGTGTACTTCATTGGCGCGCAATTGTTCCTGCCTGATATCCGTCAGTTCAATAATCCGTTCCTGCAAGCGGTGGTCGAGCGTGGAGTGCAGCCTGTTCCGTTCTTTCTCCAGCATCACACCATCGGCAAGGTGGGGTGCCAGGTTGGGCAGTGGGAGTGGTTCCCGGGGCAAAGGTTCCGCTATTGCCATCCTGCAGGTGAGTGAATCGATCTCACCCCGGTTTCGCAGCACCTCCAACAACCGGTCCCGCTTTTGTTGCAACGCTTCCCTGTTCCTGCCCGGGTGAATCAAGGCAGGAGCATTGGGCAATACTGCCAGCAGCGCTGCTTCCGACCATGTGAGGTTGTGGGGCGACGTCCCGAAATAGCGCCATGCCGCAGCTTCCAGTCCCACTACATTTCCCCCGAAAGGAGCATTGTCGGCATAGGTGTTCAGTATCTCTTCCTTGGTTGCTGAACACTCGTACCGCAGTGCCAGCCATACTTCGATGATTTTCTGACCGATGTTCCGGGGTTTGCCCTTGCGTGACATGCGCATTACCTGCATGGTGATGGTGCTTCCCCCGCTCCGGATCTCTCCGGCCTCCAGGTTCAGGAACAGGGCCCTGAGGAGGCTCCCCGGATTCACCCCCGGGTGCAGGTAGAAATAACGGTCCTCAAATGCCACCAGGGCCGTGCTGTATTTTACCGGAACCGAATCGATCCCGGGAAAACGCCACTGCCCGTCGGCAGCGATACGCGCCCCCAGCAACTCCCCTTCCCTGTCGTATACCACTGTTGACAAAGGATCATCGAACAGTTCCGCGGGAAGCGAGATCCAGAATACCACGAGCAGTACAATGACTGGTGCTGCCACGATACCATATTTCTTCCGCCACCGGGTCTTCCTCATCAGCAAGGTTCAATTTCGTGCAGGTACTTCGATCCACCTTCCGGGCACGACTGCCTGCACGTCATTTTTGTACATCTCCCCTACTTTTACTGAAGGAAGGTAGTACCTGCCCTCGTATGCCGCATTCAGCCTGATGGAAAAGGTTTTGGATGTATTGGGCGGCAGGGAGAAATAGGTCATTACCCTGTCGTCCCGGATATCCTGGTACGTAAACGACTCGTCTGACCCGGCGGTGCTGAACATTCTTTCATTATGGATTTCCCAGCCGGGGGGAAAGATGGTCGTGAGCGCCACATTGTCAAGTGTGCCCATGGTTCCCGGATTGTACACCCGGTATACCGCCCTAAAATCCGTTCCCTGGGGTATCTTTTCCGGGGAGATGCGGTTGTTCTCCATATCGGCATAATACACCTGCACCCGCAGGCTGTTCTCCATGGCCTGTTCCTCGCCTGGTTTGGGCAGACCGGTGTTGATGATGCTGACGAACATGATGCCCTCGGTCTGGTTTTCCACCTCGAATTTTCCCTTTTCCGCATCGCCCGGATCGAAGGCTACCTGGGCAAGCGGCAGACCGGTTTCGGCTTTCTTCCTGGCCTCATTGTTAAAGGCATAGGTAAACGCCAGCCGGTCGTCTGATGTTCTTCCTCCGGTATATTTGGCCACGGCCATCAGGCTGTATGCTGTGGCCTGCGTATTCATCCACTTCCGGGAGCTCAGCTGTTCCGCGACCTGTTCGAGCAGCAGTAGCCCGTTTTCCTTCATCCCGATCAGGATCATCGCCTCGAGGATCATTGCCTGGTCGCGGGTCCGGCTTCCGAACGTGTACCTTGAATCATAGTATTCTTCCACCTGGGTGGGTACGTTGGTAACCAGTTCACGGGCTGTCTCCTTTTGACCTGACAGCGCATACGCTGCGGCCAGTCTCCATTTTGCTTCCGGAAGCAGGTCGGTACGTTCGCGCAACCTGTTCATGGATCCGATCTCTGCATCTCCGGCGAGTGCCAGGGTGAAAAGCCGGCAGGCCTGCAGGAGTTGCTCCTGCCTGATCTCGTATATATTTGTAGAGCCGGCAATGCTCCATCTCCGGGCTGCCTTGCGCTGGTAACGTTTCCAGTTTTGCAGCACGGCTTCTGAAACCCCGAATCCCTTTTCTTTTGCTTCCAGCAGAAAGTGCCCGGCATAGGACGTTCCCCAGTCGGAAGCTTTGACGGACCCCGGCCAGTAGGAAAAACCGCCATCGGACAGCTGGAATGCAGTGAGACTTGTGATGGCTTGTCTGACATTGTTTTCCGCTTTTTTCGCCGCCGTCTCAGTCAGCTCCACCACATCGCCAAGGAACAACTGCGGGAAAGCGGCTGAGGTGACCTGTTCGACGCACCCGTGCGGATAACGGAGCAGGTTTTTGAGCCTTCTTCCGAAATCGATGGGCGGGATGTTCGATACTTCGAGCATCAGCTCATTGGTGCCCGGCATGCCCACGTAATCGAATTCCTTGCTGAATGTTTCGGAAGGTTCCACGGCGGCTGTAATGAAGCTGGTCACCGGCGGGTTTGAAGAGCGAATGTTCAACTCGATGTTGTACGAAGCCCGGTGCCTGCCGGATACAGCTTCGATATGCACCTTACCCACCCCGGTTTTTTCCGGAGTTTTCAGTATGAACCCGATGATCTTGTCGCCTGTTTCACTGAAGGCGACGGTTTTCTTCTTTTCGGCGGATATCAGCATGTCGTTCGTTGATATTTCCAGCTCCACCTGCCCGATCCCCTCTTCCATAACGAATACATTCACTGGCAGGGCCACCTGTTCTCCCGGACCCAGCACCCGGGGCAGGGTGGCCAGCAGCATCAGCGGCTGCTTAACAGGCGTTGTCTTTTCCATATGGCCATAGGCCTTGTTATTACCGGCAATGAGCATGGTCCGGACCGAGCCGATATAATTGGGTACTGTAATCTCGTGGACATTTCGTTTTCCGTCGAGGGTAAACGGACCAATGAATTCCACCATGGGCGGGAAGCGGTTGGCATCCTTGGCCCCTGCCCCGCTTTCATCCATACCTCCCCCGATGCTGTAGATACCGTCGATCCTTCCTCCAAAAGCCCCCAGCACCTGGTCGAACATGTCCCAGGTTTTTACACCCAGTGCCTCTCTGGCAAAAAAAGCTGCCCAGGGATCAGGCGTCCTGAATCGCGTAAGATCCAGCAGTCCTTCGTCCACCATGGCAATGGTGTAGGTCATCTTTTTGTTGTATTTTTCTGTCACCTCAATCCGCACCGTACTTTCCGGGCGGAGTTCATCCGGCATTTCCAGTTGCGGGTAAAGCCTGGTAGCGGGGTCCTCCACCTTGACGGGGATGACGCCAAACATACGGATCGGCAGGTCGTTTTCCGCATGTCCATGTGGCTGAATCAGTGACGCAAACACATAGATATTGGGTGTCATTTCCGGGGTGATTTCCAGCTGGTATTTTGTTTCCGAACCGCTGGTTTCGATCCATTCCTGGCGCAGTACCCCGCTGCCATTTTCCAGGCTCACCAGGATCCTTCCTTTCGCGGAGGAGGGGATCGTGACCAGGGCTGTTTCGCCCACGGTATAGGTAGTTTTATCTGAACTGAACGCCAGCACGGAAGCAGCATCCGGATCTCCTTTTCCGGCCCTTCCTGCCCAGCCCGGCCAGTCGACATAGACGATCTTTGCCGCACTGTGTCCGCCCTGGTCCCTCACCATTACCAGGTAACGTCCCCATTCGGGATAATCGATACGGAAGTTGAATTTCCCGCTGCCTTTCTTCGTGTTGATCGTTGTTTCATAGACCGGTGCCATGGAGCTGCTTCCCATATAGGAGGCGAGGTTCTCGAAGGAAGCGTCCCACCACCATCGCCATGACAGATTGTATACCTTCACTTCGAGGCCCGGTTTTTCAACAGGATTTCCTTCCGTGTCGAGGGTGACTACGTCTACTGTATGCGCAGTGTCGGTAAGGAGCATTCCCTGTTTGTCACCCGGAGGCGTTTTGATACCCACATAGGTATTGTAGGGAGAACAGGTAACGGTTTTCTGATCGATACTGAATTCGCCGGAGCGCTCGAACAGCCTGGTGGTGAATATGGCATGGAGCATTCCGGGGGCCTCCCCGCCGATATTGAGCTGACGGGAAAAGCGGGCTTGTCCTGACTGGTCGGTATTTCCTTCCCAGAAGGTGGTTCCGGGACGATCGATCTTTTTCGTGGGATCTGAAAAGGTATACGCTTCGTATCCTTTGAAGGCCGTGTTCGCAGACCGAAGGAGCACCTCCAATTCGGCACGCAGTCCGCTTGCCGTTGCTCCCGTAAGCCATTCTCCTGAAAGTGTTCCGGTGACCGGCCCTTTTTCCGGGCAGATGGTGTCGCCCTGTTCAAAAGAAAGTGCAATCCTGAGGCGGTTGGGTTTGATGGTCTCCACCTGGAGTCCCTTTGTAAAGGTGACTCCTCCTGCCAAGGCAGTTACCGTATACCTGCCCGTGGGTGCGTTGGTGGCTGTACGGGTATGGAAGGGGTAAAAACCGGTGGTATTTCCGGGAGCAATGTTTCTCTTTACAATTTTTCCCTGAGGATCCTTGAGTTCGAAGGCCACCGGGTGTCCTTCAGGAAGCGGATTCTCACTGTCGTTCAGGACCAGGTTGATATAGATGGAATCTCCCGGACGCCAGACGCCTCTTTCACTATAAAGGAAACCTTTGATTCCTTTCTGTACCACTGTTCCTGAAATATCGAACATGCTGTACGATAGCGCTGCTCCGTCCACCATCCGCAGGTACCCTTTTTGTCCGCCCTGTTCCGCCACCACAAGGAAAGGCCTGGCATCCAGGTCGATCGTTGTCATGCCGGAGTTGTTCGTCGGCGCTTCGGCCAGGAGTTGCTGCTGGAAATTGTACACCTTCACGGTGGCTCCTGACACAGCCGTGGCCTGGAGCAGATCGGTGACTGTTACATGGAGTTGTTCCCCGGCCCCGTATTTGGCGATGAGTCCCATGTTGCTGGACAGGATGTTTCGCGAGACCGCACGGCGGTTTCCATAATAAGCCGGCTTACACGGGTCTTCACGGTCTTCCCAGTTGTATCCTTCATAATCGTAGTAGTCCCAGTCGCTGTAATAGTTTTCATAGGAGTCCCAGTAGGACAGGTCCTCTTCTTCAATCCCGTCATAATTGTCTTCCGGTTCCGGAAGCGCTGCCGGTGGTTCATCCTTGCAGGCATACATGGAATGGATCTGCCTGAAATTCAGTTCCACGCGATAGATAGCACCCGGCTCTGTTTTCACCAGTTCGGTCAGGTTCAGTGAAAAAGTATTCCATTGTCCGTAATTGACAGGCTGATCGGCCACCAGGCTGATGGTCTTCTTCAGGATCAGTCTCCCGGCTCGTTTCAGTTCCCTGTTTCCGTCGAGCTGGTTCACCTGCAGGAATTGTGCAATATTGTCTTCATAGATACGGATCACTTTCAGATCCACAGCCCTGAGGTTCACTGCTTTAAAAGGTAATTTCACTTCATCTGCTGTGGGTATGATCACCCCGTTGCCCAGCAGTTCCACAGAAGGTTTGATTTCTTCGAAGATGATTTCGAAGCTTTGCCCGGTGACAAGCCCTTTTCCCGCGGTGTTCCGGATGCCTGGTTCTACGAAGAGGGTTCGTGATCCGCTCTGCCGTACATTCGGGTATGCCCTCACCATATTTCCCTCCACGATGAACCGCATATCGGTATCATTACTCAGCCGGATCAATCCGTTGAGTGACTGATCTTTGCGCAAGGGGTCGGAAAAGCTCAGCAGCACGTGCTGTTCAGGATACTGCACCAGCCGGTGACTGATCACCTTGAAATCGCCCAGGGCCGGCAACTCGAATATTTCCTTGCCCTGTTGTGCTGAACTGATCGCCTGTCCGTCGTGCCGGATTTCCACAACCAGTTCCGTGTCTCCCCGTCGTATGCTGTCAATCGTGAACTGGTGCACCTTCCCGTCGGGTCCGTGTTCCCATCTCACCGGCAGTTCATGGCCTTCCTGTACCACTCCGATCACTTCCCTTACGGCTTCGGGATCGGCAATATCGGCGGTAGTCAGCCTAGCAGTGAGGTAATTCATTTCAGGGGCGTAATCGTTGTAGGGCCGGAAGCCTTCCAGTTCAATGCCGAGGTGTTGCTCGATGGTGTGGAAACGAAAATCGAATGTTGTTGAAGTGGTGGTGTTTCGAAACAGCTTGTCCAGCCTGACACGCACATCGTAGGCAGTTCCCTGTCTGAAACGTCCATCCGGTCTGAACCCGATGGTTTGCCGGTCAATGAAATATACCGTTCCGTCCACAGGAGGATCCAGGGTCATGATCCCTTTATCCACGGTGCTGTTTACTTCCACGGAATCGGCAACTGGTTCAGCGAATCGCACTTTCACGGTGGATTCGGAAGAGATGATCCCACTGGTAAATGCGGCGATCATGGGGTTATAAGCCGGGGTTTCCAGGCGGTCTTTTCCGGGGCGATTGCAGGCATAGAAGAATAACAGCGCAGTTGCTGCTGCGAGAATGACAGAGCGGGAAGATTTCATGGTGCGTGATTTTGGGATTTTATCCTTTAAAGGTAAGCAAGGCCTGGAACAATACCAATACTTATTGTTTGTCTACCGCCTGTTCGAGCCGGGTGAGCAGGACCCGGACGGCGCTTTGGATGGTTCTGAAGTCGGCGATACCGTCAGAATGGTAAAGCAACAGAATCTGGTAGCAGGCTTTTTTTTCGGTCACTTTTTTAAGGAGACTGTTTTTTTGCAGACGGTAGGCTTCGCGGGTTCTGCGTTTGAGCAGGTTCCGGTCCACCGCCCGGCGGACGCTTCTTTTGGGAATGGCAACCGTCATCTGTACTGGTACGGGAAGGTCTTCCACCTTACGGTACAGCAGGCGAAAAGGAGGCGAGGAGAAAGTACTTCCCGACCTGAACAGGGACTCGATCGATTTCCTGCTCTTTAGTTTTTCACGTTTATTGAAAGTGTATGTTGCCATAAAAAAAGGGGGATTGCTCCCCCCTTTGTTATATGTTATGTTCCCGGATCAGCTTTTCCCATTTTTATTGTGCTGTTCGATGAAACTTTCCAGCGCCATGGTCATGGAAGGCGCCTGTGGCGCCGGTGCTTTGATATCGAGCCTCAGTCCTGCCTCTTCGACAGCTCTGGCGGTCTTGTCACCGAAAGATGCAATTTTGGTATTGTTCTGCTTGAAATCGGGGAAATTCTGCAGCAGGGACTTGATACCGGACGGACTGTAAAACACCAGCACGTCGTAATTCACATCTGCCAGGTCGGAGAGATCGCTGCATTCTGTTTTATACAGGATCGATTTGGTAAATTTAAATTTGTGTTTTTCAAGAAGCACCGGGATCTCTTCCTTGTGTGCGGCAGAAAGCGGAACCAGGAAGTTTTCATCCTTGTGTTTCATCATAATCTCAACGAGATCTTCCATCTTTCCTTTTCCAAAGAAGATTTTCCTTTTCCGGTACACGATGTACTTTTGCAGGTAGTACGCCGTCGATTCGGATATACAGAAATACTTCATGGTATCGGGAATTGTTACCCGGGTTTCATCTGCAATCCTGAAATAGTGATCGATGGAGGTTTTGCTTGTAAAAATCACTGCGGAGTGATTAGAGAGGTCTACTTTGGATTGACGGAACTCTTTCGTACTGATTCCTTCAACATGGATGAATGGACGAAAATCAATTTTCAGATTGTGTTTCTCGGCCAGATCAAAGTAAGGGGATTTGTCATTCTCGGGCTGGGGTTGTGAGACCAAAATTTTCTTGATTCTGCTCATATTTCTTCTACCTTTAGTTCTGTATTACAACTACACTATGATCGTAAACCACTTGTACAACAATAACATTGGTACCAATTCAAGGGCACAAAGGTACAAAAACAAATAGAAATTTAAAACCCGGTACTTTATGGCGAACAGGATGCCCCTGTAAATTTTCATTACCAGCATTACACCGATTATCGCCAGGGCGGACCATACCGCGATATCATTGAGTATCCCGTTTGTATAGACGATAACAATACCCATCGGGAGCAACAGTATTCCTGTAAGCTTGTTATAAATAAATGCATGATAGAGGTATGCCCTGAATAATTTCAGGTTGAGAAAAACATGTCCGACGATGTTCACCACGACAATGCGCAGGAAAAATACCAGCATGATCACTATTGTGAAAAAACCGAACAGTTCAACACCCCGGAGACCATAGGGAAACAAGTGAAAGTGCCCGGCGATCAGCATTGTGAAAAAACCCGTGGAAACGAAGTAAAATCCATACAGCACTGTATCAATCTGCCGTTGTAACTGGCTGTTGTCTTTATACATTCCCACGGCGGTGCTGTACCTCACAGCGGCAGTAAAGGTGGGGTTCAGTAATTGTCCCAGGAAAGCCCGTGACACGGCAAATGCGATCAGCAGGAAAACAAGGAAATAGAAGTGCCATTCTTCGGAAGCGTTTTCTACCAGGAAACCGGGTTCGGAGAGAAATGCTTCCGGCGGGAGCGTTCGCTCACCGGATAGAGGCGCAGCCAGTGCCTTCACACATGGTTCCGACCCGGTGGTATCAGCGATACCTGCGATGGTGTCGATCCTGTTCTGAACGCTCATTCCCATAGATTTCCGGCAAAGATATGCAGAATAATCATCCGTTCTACTTTTATGACATTACTTAAAAAACGTTAATGTTCCCGAGGTCCGGGGAGATCGGTGAAGGATTCCGTATATTTTAAGATATATTTGTAGCTGTCCGTGTTGGGAATACAACAGCAATATTAACACTTGCGTTCTCAGAAGGAGTAAGAACAACGCAACAGGAGAGAAAACGGAAATTATAACGAATTAAATCATAAGACTTTAATAAAAACATATACCTGTGAGAAAGAAGATTATTATTACGGGAATCCTGGTATTGGTGCTGGGCGCAGGATTCACCACCATCAACAACCGGGATCTTGAGATCGTCAAGAACCTGGACATCTACTGCACCCTGTTCCGGGAGCTCAACATGTTTTATGTGGACGAGACCTCCCCCGAGGAGCTGGTTACCACGAGCATCAATTCCATGCTGAATGAGCTCGATCCCTATACTACCTATATTCCTGAAAAAGAGATGGATGATTTTAATTTCCAGACCACCGGAGAATATGGCGGAATCGGCAGTCTGATCCGAAGGGCCGACGACCAGATCATTATTGCAGATCCCTACGAAAACTTTCCTGCAGCTAAATCGGGATTGCGTGCCGGGGATGTCCTCGTGGAGGTTTCGGGTAAAAAGACCAGCGGAATGGATATATCGGAGGTAAGTGAGTTGCTCAAGGGTGAGCCGGGTACCATGCTGAATGTCAAGGCAAAACGACCCTATACTGAGGAAGTGCTCGATGTCGGCATGAAGCGCGAAAAAATCGTGATCACCAATGTTCCCTATCATGGCATGCTGTCGGATCATACTGGATACATACGACTCAGCAATTTTACCACCAATGCTTCCGCAGAGGTGCGAAAAGCCTTTCTTGACCTGAAAAAGAACGCATCGTTCAACCGGCTGGTACTGGACCTGCGCAGCAATCCCGGCGGACTGATGATTGAGGCTGTAAGAACCTGTAACCTTTTCATTGACAAGGGAGAATTGATTGTCAGCACCAAAGGAAAGGTGAAAAAATGGGACAGTGAATACAAGACAACCGAACAGGCGCTGGACACGGAAATCCCGATCGTAGTGCTGGTGAACCGGGGATCTGCCTCCGCTTCCGAGATTGTTGCCGGTGCCATGCAGGACCTTGATCGTGCCGTGGTTATCGGGCAACGCACCTTCGGGAAGGGGCTTGTTCAGACCACGCGTCCACTCAAGTACAATGCACAACTCAAGGTTACCACGGCAAAATACTACATCCCTTCCGGCAGGTGCATCCAGGCCCTTGATTACACCCACAGGAATGAAGATGGAAGTGTGGGAGCGGTACCGGATTCACTCATCAGTGAATACGAGACCAGGAATGGGCGCGTGGTATACGACGGCGGCGGGATCCGGCCTGATATTGAAGTGGTTCCGGAGAACCTGAGTGAGATCACATTGCGGTTGTATACGGAAAACATGTTTTTCGATTATGCCACCAAATTCAGGAACACGAAAGACACCATTGAAAGTCCCGCTGTATTCAATTTAACGGATACGGAATATGAAGCATTCCGGGATTTTGTAACCGATAAGGATTTTGAATACGAAACGGCCAGTGAAAAAGCCTTTTCAACCCTCGTGGAGACGGCAAAACGCGAAAAGTATTACCAGTTATCTGAAGAAGAATTCGCGGCGTTGAAAGAAAAGCTTTCACACAACAATATGAAGGATATGGAAACATTCCGCGCGGAAATCCAGCAGATCATGGAGGAGGAGATCGCAGGCCGCTATTATTATCACAGTGGCAGGATCAGGAAGCAGATCCGCAATGATATCCAGCTCGATAAAGCGTTGGAGGTGATCTCAAATACGATACAGGTTCAAAATATCCTGAATGGTAAAGAGGGGACGCTTGCAAAACATACTGTTGCCGGGGCACATTAGTGTTAGTGGGCCTCCAGCCAGTTGCTGCCGTGGTTCATATCGATTTCCAGGGGAACGGACAGTTCCACGGCCTGCTCCATTGAATTTCTGACGATCTTTTGAACGGTTTCAAGTTCATTCAGTGGTACGTTAAAGTTCAGTTCATCATGTACCTGGATGATCATCTCCGTGGAAAGCCCTTTTTCCCGGAATGCCCGGAATACAGATACCATTGCGATTTTGATAATATCAGCGGCCGTTCCCTGGATAGGGGTATTGATCGCATTCCGTTCTGCATTGCCACGGATCATGGAATTCCTGGAGTGTATATCCGGCAGGTACCTTCTTCTTCCGAAAATGGTTTCCACATACCCTTTCTCCCTGGCCTTTTCAATGCATTTATCCATGAACGTCCGCACCGAAGGATAGGTGTTGAAATAGCCGTCAATCAGTTCTTTGGCTTCTGAGCGTGGAATGCGCATCCGTTGTGAAAGCCCGAAGGCCGATATCCCGTATATGATCCCGAAGTTGGCTGTCTTGGCCCTTGAACGCATGTCTTTTGTAACTTCATCAATCGGCACGTTATAAACCTTGGATGCCGTGGTAGTGTGTATGTCTTCCTTCTCAATAAATGCCCTGATCATGTTCTCGTCCTTACTCAGGTGTGCCATCAGCCTGAGTTCGATCTGGCTGTAGTCTGCTGAAAGAAACCTGTGCTGTGCATCTGAACTGGTAAAGGCTTTGCGGATCTCACGACCCCGTTCCTCCCTGATGGGAATATTCTGCAGGTTGGGGTTATTGGAAGAAAGTCTCCCCGTGGTCACCAGCGTCTGGTTAAACGAAGTATGGATGCGTCCTGTTGCAGGATGCACCAACTTTGGCAATGCATCCACGTATGTGTTCAATAATTTCTTTTCTGACCTGTAATTGAGTACCTGCTGCACAATCTCGTGCTTATCAACCAGGGTGATCAGTATATCTTCACCGGTGCTGTATTGTTTCGTTTTTGTCTTTTTTGCATCAGGAATGATTTTGAGCTTGTCGAAGAGTATCTCCCCGAGTTGCCTGGGAGACCCGACATTGAATTCCTGTCCGGCCAGTTCAAAAATCCTTTTTTCAATACCGATCAGTTCATTGCGCAGGTCTTCTGCGAAATCCGCCAGTCCCTTCCTGTCGAGGCTCACCCCCGCGTGTTCCATTTCCATCAGCACCCGCACCAGGGGCATTTCGATATCCCATGCCAATGTATCCACTCCTTTTTCTTTCAGCTCCTTTTCAAGCACTTCATAAAGCAGCCAGGTGATATCTGCATCCTCACAGGCATAATCCTTCACCTTTTCAGGATCCAGGTCCCTGAAATTCTGCTGCCGGGCTCCCTTTTTTCCGATCATCTCCTCGGTCTTCACCTTGGTATAGCCAAAATATTCTTCCGCCATTGCATCCAGTCCATGCTTCCTTTCAGGCACCACCAGGTAGTGTGCAACCATCGTATCAAATAAACTTCCCGTAACCTCAATCCCATAATTTTTTAACATGTGCAGATCATACTTGAGGTTTTGACCGATCACCAGGCGCTCGCTGTTGCCAAAAACTTTCTTCAGACGGGCTATGATGCTTTCCGGGACAGGGTCGTAAGCAGAAAGATCGATATAATATGCTTCATGTGCCTTCCAGCAAAAGGAGAGCCCAACTATCTTAGAATCAATAGTATCCAGGCCGGTTGTTTCTGAATCGAAACAAAATTTATCCAGTTCCTCCAACCGGTCAAGCATACTGTTGATGTCCTTTTCACCCGTCACAAGGTGGTATGCATGCGGCTGGGTGTGGATGTTTTTTGATGAAGTGGCTGGTGCACCAGCCGATTGAATTGTTTCTCCAAATAAAGATTCCTGTTGTCCTTTTTGTGAATTGCTTATAATTTCTTCTTCACCGAGGATTCTGCTGTGCAGGTTTTTAAAGTTGAGCGCATCAAAGATCGCTGAAAGCTTTGCTTTTTCAATGGGTTTTCGTTCTGCAAGCCCAAGGTCGTATTCGATGGAGGCATCGACAATTATCGTGGCCAGTTTCCTTGAAAGCCGGACCTGTTCCTGTGCATTTTCAAGGTTTTCGCGTTGCTTTCCTTTCAGGCTGCTAATATTTTCATATACCCCATCAATGGAGCCAAAGCTCTCAATCAGTTTTTTGGCTGTTTTTTCACCAATTCCGGGGGCTCCCGGGATGTTGTCGGAAGCATCGCCCCAAAGGGCCAGGATATCGATGACCTGGTGCGGTTCCTCTACCCTGAACTTTTCCTTTACCTGGTCGATCCCGAGGATTTCGGCACCATTGCCGGAACGGGCGGGTTTATACATATATATTCTTTCACTGACGAGCTGGGCAAAATCCTTGTCAGGTGTAACCATGTACACCTCGAAGCCTTCTTTTTCTGCTTTTTTGGCAATGGTTCCAATGATGTCGTCGGCCTCGTACCCCAGCTTTTCGATGACCGGTATCTGGTATGCCGTTAACAGGTCCTTTACCCAGGGAATTGATTCTTTAATATCTTCCGGGGTTGCATCCCTGTTGGCCTTGTAGGGCTCATACAATTCATGCCGGAACGTGGGACCGGAGGCATCAAACGCAGCCATGATATGTGTCGGAGCCTCTTTTCTCAGCAGTTCATCAAGTGTAAGGGTGAATCCGAATACCGTGGAGGTATTCATCCCGCTGTTATTGCGCATCGGGTTTTTAAGAAAAGCATAGTATGACCTGAAAATCAGGGCATAGCTGTCCAGTAAAAACAGTTTTTTTGGTTCACTCATTCAATTCAGGCGTTATCAGATGCATACCACTCGGCATATGAGGTAGCGGTTTCGTACAGTTTTAAAGAATAAAGGGAGAGGTATGGGGGTAGCTTGGGTGTGATGGTGGAGGCAATGTGGATCACCAGATTTTCGCACGTGGGTTGAAAATCGAACACATATACTTTTTCATACATTTTCCTGACCTGTGCAAGGGTATCTCCCTCTGCATTGCTGAAGACCACGAGGCTGTGATCGAGCACTTCCACTACATGTTGATTTACAATGCTTTTCAGATCCTTAAAATCCATTACCATTCCAAATTTTACATGGTTTTCATCTGAAATCGGTTCTCCCTTTATGGTAACAAAAAGCCGGTATGAATGGCCATGAATGTTTTTACATGCCCCGTCATAATTCCACAGCGCATGCGCCATCTCAAAAGAAAATTCCTTGGTTACTCTTACCTTATCCATATAATCGGTATTTTTTCAATCCACACATGCGCAGACATTGATGCACTCAACCAGTTTTTTCAGGTTTTTGTTTTTAATCGTGTACCATGTATTTTTTCCCTCGCGCCGGGAAACAAGTATTCCCTTGTCTTTAAGGATGCCCAGGTGATGCGAAGCTGTTGACTGTTCAATATTGACCAGTTCGTGAATTTTTGTAACTGTAAGTTCCTCACCATCTGACAGATGTCCCAATATTGCCAACCGCATGGGGTGTGCGATTGCCTTCATCATATTGGCTGCACTTTCGATTTTTTCGGCGCTTACATCGGTAAATTTCGACATCTTATTCTTCCTTGGTTGTGTAATATATCAGCATATACAAATATATCAATAATTAAACGTATGAATGGCACCATTCGTCTAGTTTTCAGATAGAAAATTGGTTCTGTTTCAAAAATTTCCCGTCCCTGTACATTTCACTATCCTCCACCAGGACTGAGATGGAGGTAATAATTTTCGTTTTCGGCGCTAAGACGCTGATTTATTTATAAATTTGCCGCTGATAGCAAAATTGCATGCCAAACTTAGATAATATACGGCGACCGGTTGCTGAAGAGATGAAAACTTTTCAGAAAACCTTCCGGGGGGCCATCCACAGTAATGTTACATTGCTGAACATTATCTCTTCCTATATCTTGCATAACAAGGGGAAGCAGATGCGTCCGCTGTTTGTTTTTCTCACGGCCAAGATGACAGGTACTATTACGGATTCCACCTATACCGCGGCTACGCTCATTGAGTTGATGCACACAGCCACGCTGATCCACGATGATGTTGTGGATGAATCATACGAACGCCGGGGGTTGTTCTCCATGAATGCCATCTGGCGATCGAAACTGTCGGTACTGATGGGCGATTATTTCCTTGCACGGGGATTGATGTTGGCTTCGCGCAAACGCGACCATGACCTGCTGGATATTGTGGCAGATGCGGTTAACGAGATGAGTGAAGGCGAACTTCTCCAGTTGCAAAAATCAAGAAAGCTGAATATTGACACGGCCTCCTACTACGAAGTGATCAGGAAAAAAACCGCCACATTGATCGCAGCCTGTACCGCCAGCGGAGCAAAATCCTCAGGAGCCACGCAGGAAGAGATCGACAGGGTATACCAGATGGGGATTGATATCGGCATGGCCTTTCAGATCAAGGACGATTTGTTTGATTACCAGCCACTTGGCATCACCGGCAAGCCTGCAGGGAATGACCTGAAGGAGAAAAAATTCACACTGCCCCTTATCTATGCACTGGAACACAGTTCCCGTTCCAAGAAACGCTCCATCCTGAAACTCATACGCAATGGAAGCATGAGCAATAACAAAATCTTCCAGGTGATCGATTTTGTCAGGGCACATGATGGGTTGGATTTTGCAGAGAAGAAAATGTATGAGTTCAAAAAGAAAGCAGAGGATATTTTGAACAGTTTCCCTGAATCTGCAGCACGTCAGTCCCTGCTTGATCTGGTTACGTTTACCGTGGAACGCAATAAATAGCGATGTTGTTTTCCGGGGTTTGCGCGCTCTGAAATTGTGTATATTTAAATCGGAAAAAGAAGCATTCTTATTTTCTGTTTTTATGCAATCCTATTTACCATTTTAATGTGTTGTTAATTTCAACTTACAGCTGGTCCACTTCGGTACAAAAAAACTTGAAAATTTAAGTTCTTTTGGGGATCAATCTTCTCTCCGTTAACTTTTTGACCAGGCATCGCTAATCTCAGGGATTTTCCTGTTGATTTTTACTGATCTGCTCAAACCAGGCCTTTATTTTGCGGGCTTTTTGCCGGTCGAGCACGCTGGCCAGTTCGGCTTCGTCAGCATTTTGCATGGCCTCCACAGATTTAAAAGTCTTAAATAGTTTTTGTACAGACCCCTCCCCAACACCTGGTATTGAGAGCAATTCAGAGCGGATCATCCCCCCGGAGCGTTTTAACCGGTGGAACGCAATCCCGAAGCGGTGTGCCTCATTTCTCAGCTGCTGGATCAGCCTGAGCGATTCCGAGTTCTTATCGATGTACAGCGGAACGGGATCATTGGGAAAATAGATCTCCTCAAGTTTTTTTGCGATTCCAATCACGGCAATGCGGTCCCTCAGCTTCAGTTGATCGATGCTCCGCATTGCTGCATTTAACTGTCCCTTGCCACCGTCGATGATCACCAGTTGCGGCAATTCCATTTTTTCTTCAAGCAGCCTGTGGTACCTCCTGTAGATCACCTCCTCCATGGAAGCGAAATCGTCAGCGCCGGTAACTGTTTTAATATTGAAGTGGCGGTATTCTTTTTTGGCCGGCCGCGCATTCTTAAACACAACACATGCGGCTACCGGATCTGATCCCTGTATGTTGCTGTTGTCGAAACATTCGATATGTTCAGGAAAGGAAGACATCCTGAGGTCTTGTTGCAACGTGGTAAGAATTCGCTGCGCCGGGTATTGCTTCGGGGCCTCCGCTTCCCTTTTTTTCTTTTCAAGTTGATACATCCGGGCATTGCGTTCCGAAAGTTCCAGCAATTTTTTCCGGTCGCCCCTTTTCGGTACCGTGATCCTGTACCAGGAAAATTCTTCAGAGAGGTCGATGGGCAGAATGAGTTCTTTGGCATCACTCCGTACCCTTTCCTTTATATCGGTGATGGCAAACGCCAGAATTTCGCTGGATGTCTCATTCAGTCGTTTTTGAATTTCTACCGTATGTGCCTGAATAACAGCTCCTTTAGTGATTTTTAAGTAGTTGACAATCGCATATTTTTCCTCGTTCACGATACTGTATACATCTGCATTCTTTATGGAAGGGTTCACGATGGTTGATTTGGCCTGAAATTTCTCCAGTGCTTCCACCTTCAACTTCATGCTTGCTGCCTCTTCAAATTTGTATGCTGCTGCCAAGGTTTTCATTTCCTTTTTCAGAAATGCGATCACACCTGCAAGATTCCCTTTCAGTATCTCCTGGATCTGTTCGATCGATGCATTGTAGTCTGCTTCGTCCTGCAATCCTTCGCACGGACCCATGCAATTCTCAATGTGGTACTCCAGGCATACCTTGAATTTTCCAGCAGCAATATTTTCAGGGGTAAGTTGGTATTTACAGGTTCGCAATGAATAGATCTGCCGGATAAGGTCCAGCAGGGTGCGCACTGTTGAAGCAGAAGTATAAGGTCCGTAATATTTTGAACCGTCGTTGATCACATTGCGTGTGAGGAGCACCCTGGGAAAAGGTTCGTTCTTAATACAGATCCATGGAAAGGTTTTATCATCTTTCAGCAGCACATTGTACCTGGGTAATAATTTTTTAATCAGGTTATTTTCCAACAGCAATGCATCCGACTCCGAATTAACCACAATATGGCGGATATCGGCAATTTTTTCAACCAGGACTTTTACCTTGAAACTATCGTATGCAGATTTTCTAAAATAGGACGTAACCCTTTTTTTTAAATTTTTCGCTTTCCCCACATACAGAATTTTTCCTGTATGATCGTAAAACTGGTAGACGCCCGGGTCAGGGGGCAATCCTTTCAGTATGCTCTCAATATGTTGCTCGTGGTGTTTATTCATTCTCTGTAACAAACAGTGGTGTAAAGGAGAACGTCCGTCCGTCAAACAATCCTTTATCACTCATTTTCAAATCGGGTATTACCAACAGGGCCATAAAAGCAAGTGTCATAAAGGGCGCTTTCAGTCGGGTACCCAGGGCGGAGGCTGCTTCTGACAAGTCCTTGTATTTGCCTGCAGCATAGGCTACGGATCCGGATGACATGATCCCTGCAATTTCAAGCGGTAGTCCGCGTACTTTTTCACCATCATACAGTGCAATGCCTCCCTTGTTCCGGATCACCCAGTTAATGGTTTCGGTAATGCTGGCGTCATCGGTTCCCACACAAATGATATTGTGACTGTCGTGCGCGATGCTGGAGACCAGGGCCCCTTTTGTAAGTCCGAATCCGTGGATAAAACCAACTGCCGGGGGGGCGGTCGTGTACCGGTTCACCACAACGATCTTCAGGATATCATTCGTTGTATCCGAAACAACAAATTCATTTTCAATGCGCGGCGCAACCACCTTCTCCCTGGTGATCAGTTCACCATCTATCGCCTGGATGACCCTCAGCAAATCTCCCTCCTGTTGTACCCTGATGGACGTTGCTCTGATCTCCCCAATCAGAAATTTATTGACCGCAGAAGGCACAATTTCAGGAATAGTTACTTTTCCATCGAGATATACGGGTTCCCCGTTGATATAGGTAGCCTCCACCTGGAAATGTTCGGGAGAATCCACCAGGATAAAATCAGCAGGGTCCCCCACCCTGAGCGTACCCACATCCATAGAATAATGCCTGATCGCATTCAGGCTGGCCGCCCGCAATGTATCAAAAAGATCATAGCCTGCACTGATCGCCTTTTTAACCAAAAGGTTGATGTGCCCATGCACCATGTCATCAGGATGGAGGTCATCTGTACAGAACATCACCTTGTCGGGATAATTCCTTAATAAAGGAATGAGTGCATTGAAATTCTTTGCGCCACTTCCTTCACGGATCAGGATATGCATTCCCTGCCCGATCTTCTCAACTGCCTCTTCGTAAGTAAAACATTCATGATCTGTAGTGATCCCGGCACCCGCATATTTTACCAGCTCCTCCCCCATCACCCCGGGAGCGTGTCCGTCGACCGGAACCCCTTGTTGGTGTGCTGCCTCTATTTTCTGCATCACCTGTTCATCCTGATATACGACGCCGGGATAATTCATCATCTCTGAAAGATATCCGATTTCAGGCATTTGCAACAATTTTTTCACTGCTTCGGCATCTATGCTGGCTCCGGAAGATTCGAACGGAGTTGCAGGCACACAACTTGGGACGCCAAACACAATTTTGAGTGGTGTGTTTTTCGCATTATTTACCATGAATTCGACCCCTTCCGCTCCCAGTACGTTCGCAATTTCATGTGGATCTGAAACAATACCGGTCGTGCCATGCCGTGCTGCTTCCCGTGAAAAAGCAACAGGGGCAACCATGGTGCTTTCAATATGTACATGCGCATCGATAAATCCCGGGAGGATATACCCCTTTACGGGTTGGTGCGCAGGTGAAATTCCCGAGATACGACCTTGTCTGATTTCTATCCGGGCCGGGTACATTTCCCTGTTGTGGATGTCGATCAGATTTTTGTATAACAACATAAGCCAACTGGATTTTCAGAATATACATACACGTTAAAGGAAACGACACGTGTTCCACGTGGAACATTTCATGAATGTTCCACGTGGAACACTAACGTCCCATATATACCAGGAGCACGCTGATATCGCTTGGGGAAACGCCGGAGATGCGTGAGGCCTGCCCTATCGTCTCCGGTCGTAACCTGGATAATTTTTGCCTGGCCTCTGTAGAGATGCTTTTGAAACGGTTGTAATCGAGGTTGGATCCAAGTTTAATCTTCTCCAGCCTGCTTATTTTTTCCGCCATCAGTTTTTCACGGGAAATATATCCTTCGTATTTAATACTTATCTCGACAGCTTCCATGATCTCCTTTCGCAGGTTGTCAGAATACAATTCCGCATCCGGTTCCATATTGAACGTATACAATAATTGCTGCAAGTCAATTTGTGGCCGCTTCGCCACATTAATGAATTTTGTTTTCTCCTTCAGCGGTGTCGTCCCGGATTTTTCAAGGAAAGCATTGATGGCTGCAAGATCGACACTGGTGGATTCAAGTCTTTTTTTGAGGGCCTGTATCCCTGCTCTTTTTTTCTGAAGCAGTTCCATCCTCTCCTTCCCGGCCAGCCCAATCTCGTAACTCAAGGGGGTGAGCCGTTCATCTGCATTGTCCTGACGCAACAGGATCCTGTATTCGGCTCTTGACGTGAACATACGATAGGGTTCATCCACGCCCTTTGTAACCAGGTCGTCGATCAGAACCCCGATATAGGCCTGGTCCCTGCCCAGGACAAACTTGTCTCTGAAGATTTGATGCAGGTGTGCATTGATTCCTGCCATCATCCCTTGCGCAGCAGCTTCTTCATACCCGGTGGTTCCATTTACCTGGCCTGCAAAATAGAGGTTTTCCAGGTTCTTTGTCTCCAGGGTATGCTTCAGTTGTGTTGGCGGGTAATAATCATATTCGATCGCGTACCCTGGACGGAACACTTTTACATTTTCCAATCCCCTCACTTTTCTCAACGCATCGAACTGCACATCCCAGGGAAGTGAAGACGAAAAGCCGTTGATATAATACTCAACCGTATGCCGTCCCTCGGGCTCCAGGAAAAGCTGGTGTTGCTGCTTCTCGGAAAATGTTACAATTTTATCCTCGATACTTGGACAATATCGTGGTCCTACGCCATCGATTGAGCCATTGAAAAGAGGACTGGATGCAAAGCCTTTTTCCAGTTCCTTATGAACGTCCGGGTTGGTATGGGTGATATAACAGCTGCGGTGATCGGAATAATCCTGTGTATCATCGAGAAAGCTGAATTTCCTTCCTTCCTGGTCACCGGGTTGTTCGTCCATCAGGGAAAAATCGATACTTCTCCCGTCGATGCGTGCAGGTGTACCGGTCTTCATTCTTCCCACCTCGAAACCAAGTTCTGCCAGTTGTTCACTGATTCCTCCTGATGGTGGTTCTCCGATTCTTCCTCCTTTCATTTTCACATCGCCAATGTGCATGAGTCCGTTGATAAAAGTACCCGCGGTAAGGATCACGGCGTTGGCATGAAAAGGAATACCCATGGTTGTTTCCACGCCCCGCACTGCACCATCCTCAATGATCAGCCTGTTCACTTTGTCCTGCCAGAAATCCAGGTTGGGGACAGACTCCAGCACCTTTCTCCATTCCAGTGTAAAGACCGCCCTGTCGCATTGGGCCCTAGGACTCCACATTGCCGGACCTTTTGACCTGTTCAGGAGCCTGAACTGAATCATCGACCGGTCGGTAACGATTCCTGAATATCCTCCCAACGCATCGATTTCACGCACGATCTGGCCTTTGGCTATACCGCCCATGGCAGGATTGCAGGACATTTGAGCGAATTTTGTCATATCCATGGTGATCAGCAATGTCCTGCTGCCCAGGTTGGCTGCAGCAGCTGCTGCTTCACACCCGGCATGACCACCTCCAACTACTATGACATCATATATCTTTTCCATTATCCATCACTTCTAAAACATTGAGTGCATGATCCTCAAGTTCTCTCATGACCTGTTGCTGTGCTGCATTAGCATCATTGAACCCGACCAGGTGCAACACACCATGGATCATTACGCGGCAAAGTTCGTTAATAAAACCAACATTATGGAACATGCTGTTGATTTTTACCTGGTCGATACTTACAAAAATATCACCGGATATCACGTTTCCATCACTGTCATCAAAGGATATAACGTCTGTGAAGTAGTTGTGGTTTAAATATTTCCTGTTAATTTCAAGGAGGTAGTCATTGGAAGTAAAAATGATGTTCAGGTTACCGACTTGTTTGTTGTGTTCCGACAGAATTGTTTGAATCCATTTCTGCAACAAGTGTTGCTTTTCAAGGGAAAAGTCGGTAGTCTCTGAATGAAAGAAAACAGGCACTACACCCTGAACTTAAGTTCTACAATCCTGCCGTCGTCATAAAACATGATGTCATCAGAAAGTCGTTTCATCAGAAAGATTCCCCGTCCGTTGATCTTTTCCAGATTTTCAGGTGCTGTAGGGTCAGGTACATGTGCATAATCAAACCCATTTCCCTGGTCCTTGATCTTTATCACCAGTACTTCTTCGTTTTTAATAATTTCCAGTTGTACCTGTTTGTTTGGATCCGATTTATTCCCGTGAACAATGGCGTTATTCGTAGCTTCCATGGTTGCTACAAGCACATTGCCATACACTTCGTCTGTCAAATCCAGTTCGAGTGACATATCGTCGATCACCTTCTCAACGATCCGTAAATTCTCTGAAGCTGAAGATATTTCGAAATCCTTTCTCATCGCTAATAAATGGAGCTTTCGTATACGACAACAGCCATAAAAAGGTTACATCTTATTTCGACAGCCAATGCTCCGGATCAAGAATTTCCTTTGATTTCCACACCTGTAATGTCATCACGGCAATATTTTCTCCAGGGTCTGAATGTATCGTTCCCAGTATCTGTTTTGCGGACACCTTATCGCCTGCTTTCACCATGGAATCCACCAGGTTTTGGTAAACGGTAATGTATTCTCCGTGCATCATGATCACTGCATAATTTGCTCCAAGTATCGCATACACCCCGGTAACCTCTCCATCGAATATGGCCCTGGCTTTTGTTCCGGGAGGCGCACTGATATCAATCCCATTGCTGGGAATTTTCACCCCATCAAGCACAGGATGATCGACCAGGCCATATTTTGTGGTAATCACGCCTCTTTCCACCGGCCATGGCAGCCGTCCTTTATTCTGCAAAAAGCTGTTCCCCACAAGCCGTTGCTCGGGTGTCAGGGAGGACAACAATGTATTACCTGCATTTTTCCTAGTCTCTTCTTCGATAATCTTGCGTATTCTGTCTTCGAGCTCCTTACGTATTCTGTCTTTTTTCTCTATCTCTTTCCTGATGCGTTGTTCGTCCCGGGCCAGTTGCCGGATCATGCTGTTTCTCTGGCTTCTTTCCTTCAGTAGCTCATTGTTTTCCCGTTCTTTTTCCTCCAGCAATGCCGCCTGTTGGTTCCTTGCCTCTATCAGTTCCTGCGACCTGGTTGCAAGCCGCTCCATCATTTTTTCGAGCTCCTCCACCTTTCTTTCCCTGTAATCCTTGAGGTATTTCATATATTTAATCCTCTGATAGAACTCATTGATATCCTTGCTTGCCAGCAGGTACATCATTTTTTCCTCATCCGTATGGTTTTTAAAGACACTGTACAGGATATGTGCATATTCCTCTTTTCCTTTCCTGATATCCCTTTCCAGCTTACGAATTTCATCTTCCAGGTCATCAATTCCCTTGTCCATGAGGTCAATTTCCCGGATGATATTCCTGATCAACTGTTCCCTGCTGTTGATACCCCTGTTCAGCAAGGTGACACGGTGAATGGTGTTTTGCTTTTTATCCCTTGTTTTATCGAGCAGTTCCCTGGCGATCTCAAGTTCCTTTAATGTGGATTCCTTTCGCTTTTCCAGCGCAACCTTATCCTGGGCAGCCATATTTACCGTACCCAGTAATATTGCTATAAATACAAGAAGCCGCATCATTATAAATAAACTATAGTGTATTTTCTCCTGTTTACAGCCAGGTTTACATCCAGTACTTTGTTATATTCAACATCTCCACCTTCCGCCTTCAGCGTAATGTTATCCATAATATAATTCGAATATATGATAATTTTTTGCTCTGCGTCCAATTCCCCAACCACATACTCACCTGTCTTCTTCTGGAAAAACTCGAATTTCCATACCTTTGGACCCGGGAGCCTGTAAAAAATCTTTTTAGATATATCCTGTTCAGAATGGTCCAACAGCAGTAGGCTGTCGCTTACGCTTTCCACCACAGATCCTTCACAGAGCAACTGCCTGTTCAGTAATCTTTCCAGGTCCCGGAACAGCACCGGCGGAGCATACCCTGTATCCTTGCTCCTGATGATGTAAGCCAGTTTATCCAGCCTGTTGATATACACGGTACTGTCTGGTGCCACGCCCAGCCTGACTATTTCGAAACCACTATTTACCGCGCTCAGCAGAAAAAGCGAATCGGGAAGGTAGTAGAGCGAAACACGCGAATCGTATTCCTTATTATCAATAATAATTTTTGCGTCTATTCCACTAATATACAGCGTTTTAAATGATTTATCAGTGGCGCAGAAATCAGATAGCGTACCCTGTTTCGCGGGTGAAACATTGTTTCCGCCTCCCAATCTTTTCAGCGGTGTACAGGAAAAGACCATACCGCAGACCAGGCCACATATTGCTATATTTCTACTCCATCCTGCCATTCAGCGCCTCCAGTTTCCTGATCAGTTCTTCTTTATCTCCACCGAGGACCAGGGCTTTCTGATAAAACGCTCTTGCCATGGGAATATTACCGAGCGACTTATAGATTTCTGCTGCATGCAGATTTACCTCGAGGTCTCCTTCTCCACCCCACTTCAGGGCCTGCATGATGTACGTTTCCGCCTCCTCGTACTCGCCTCGTTTATACAATATCCAGGCATAGGTATCCAGGTAGGTCCCGTTTTGTGGTTCCTTTTCGATCGTAATCCGGCTGAGCCGTTCTGCTTCATCGAGCGATTCTTCCCTCAGTGACAAATAGTAACTAAAATTATTCATTACCAGATAATTATCGGGATCTGAACGAATTATTTCCCTGAATATACTGTCAGAAACATCGTACATTTCAAGCTGGTTGTATGATTCTGCAAGCAGCATTCTTGCCTGGCCGTTTAGATCCTGATCGTCCACCCGGGCCAGCTGTTCGTCACTGAATGTAAGTATTACTTCCTCATACTTTTCGTTTTCGTACGCTGCAATCCCCTTATAAAAAATCATTTCCGCGCTGTCGGGATACATTTCCACGGCCATTGAAGTAATCTTCAGCAGGTCTTCCATTCTGCCGGTGGCATTGGCAAGCAGGATACCCTGTCGCCAAAGCGGATATTTTTCCTGCTTCTTATTCAGCAGAGGAAGCAATGCATCCAGTGCTTCCCTGTACTTCATGTTCTTAATAAAGAAGTCGGAAGCAAAAAGATGCACATCCCTCCTGTCCGGATATTTATTCATCATCGTTACAAGCAGCTTTTCAAGTTCCTTTCCATGGTTCCTGGAGAAGTATTCATCGGAGAGATAGAAACTCAGAATGGCCATCTTTTTGTCATAGTCGATTTCGTCACTCTGAAAGGATTTGTCCAGGTAGAAAAAACTGTTTTTGTATTCCTTCTTCTCCCTGTAATAATCCGTCAGGTTGGTAAGGGCATAAATGTTCAGGCTGTCCAGGTCAAACACCTTCCGGTAATACCTGGCCGCCAGGTCTTCATCGTTGCTGTTCATGGCCAGTTCGGCTGCCACCAAATGGAACTGAACGGATTCCGGAAAGCGATCCAGGATTGCTTCGACTTCGCTGAGTGCTTTTTTATAATCCCCTCTTTTTTCATAAATATTGGCTTTCAGCAAAGTAATCTTTTCAGAGAGGCCATGTTCCCTCTCAATTTTTTCAAGTGTTTTAATGGCTTTCCGGGATTTGTTATCGAGGAAATAAACATTGGCCAGTTTGTAGAGGTGATCCACGTTCCCCTTATCAGTACCGATTCGGGCCTTCAGCATGTGCTGTGCTGATTTGAAGTCCTGTATCATAAGCAGTACATCCACATAGCTTTCAAAATACCATTTGTTGCCGGGATCCATCGTTACCGCAGTTTCCAGGTGATGTGCCGCTTTCTCCCTGTTGCCCATAAGGGCGAAGAGGGTTCCCAGCTCATAGTGGGCCACAGCAACATTGCTGTTTTCTTCCAGCACCATTTTATAAAGTTCAATGGCGCCCGGGACATTGCCCAGATTTTTCTGCTTCACTGCTTCGATGAGCGCATACTGGTAATCGGTATTTTCCGATTGTGCGTGTGCTGGCCACCAAATCAACATAAGCAGCATCATGTATGCTGATTTCCTGAATATCATAAATTCCAATTCCTTCCTATCTTTTTCCTGTATGTCCAAAACCTCCTGCTCCCCTATCGGTATGTTGCAATTCCTCCACTTCCACCCATTCCGCTGTTTCATGTTTGCTGATCACCATCTGGCATATTCGTTCCCCCGGGCTGATTGCATAAGTTTCAGAAGAGAGATTAACAACAATTACGCCAACTTCACCGCGATAATCAGCATCGATGGTTCCTGGTGTGTTCAGTACGGATATCCCGTGTTTTAGTGCCATGCCGCTCCTGGGCCTGATCTGCGCCTCATACCCAACAGGCAGTTCCAGGTAAATGCCTGTTGGTACCAGTTTTCTTTGCAGCGGCTCCAAGACGACCTCTTCCGTGAGATCGGCCCGCAGGTCAATGCCTGCAGCATGTTCGGTTGAATAGGAAGGCAAGGGGTTGCCTGATTTGTTTACAATTTTGATTTTCATATTACCCTGTTTTATTCACCGCTTTTGTGTATTTCACAAATCCCTGCTTCTCTCCAACATAGAAGATCACCAATGCGGCTAAGATCCAGACTGGTTTGAGAACATTTGTCACTGAACTATCCTGCAAAGTTAACAACCGGTCGGCATAAAAGAACCCCACAATGGTAATAAAATAAATCAATATCCTCCTGAAATCATATGGAATACGGAAGTGTTTCCGCGACAGCAGGTAAGACAGGGTGATCATCACGGAATAGCACAGGAGGTGTCCCCATGCGGAAGCAATGTATCCAAACCCCGGAACAAAAGTGATATTGACAACAATGGTAATGAGTGCACCCGTGATAACGAGCATTGCACCAATCATCGTCTTGTCTTCCAGTTTGTACCAGATAGAGAGGTTGAAAAAGATTCCGATCAACAGGTTGGCCATCAGCACAACTGGGACAATGTGCACCCCTTCCCTGAATTCCGGTCCAATAAATAGTTTGAAGTATTCAAGGTAAACATTTACCACCAGGAAGATCAGCAAACCCGGGATAATGTAGTACTTCATTACATCCGCATACAGAATTTTGGCGTCCTTTTCACCGGATTTTGAAAAGAAAAACGGTTCTGCTGCGTACCGGAATGCCTGTACATAGAGGGTCATGAGTACGGCGATCTTGTAATTTGCCCCATAGATACCCAGTTGTCCCATGGGATCAGATGCCGGATCGAGCAGGTGTTTCAACAGGACACGGTCGAGCGCTTCATTCACTGCTCCTGCCAGTCCGGCAATAAGCAGCGGATAGGAATATTTCAGTACCTGCCTGAAAAGCTGCAGGTCGAATTTTCCTTTCAGGAACGCAAAGATCTCTGCAGACAACAGGATTATCTTCAACAGGGACGATACCAGGTTAGAGATCAGCACATACCCCACTCCTATTGACGGGTCGTAGATCTTACTGATCCATGCCACGGATTCGTAGTTATCCCGGCAATACTTGATAAAAAACAGGTTCAAACCAATGTTGACAGAGATCTCAATGATCCTGATCAGCGTATATTTTTTTGCCTTGTTGTACAGCCGGATCCTGGCGAAGGGAATCGCTGTAAAAGCATCTGCTGCAACAATGATCGCCAGCCAGAGTATATATTCAGGATTACCGCCATATTGAAGCCATTCCGAAAGCGGTTGCATGAGCATCCGGATCACGATCACAAACAACAGGGAGGTTGAAAAAACTGAAAGCAGGATGCTGGTATAGATCGTATTCTTTTTGTTACTGTTGCTTGCAAACCTAAAAAAACCGGTTTCCATGCCATAGGTCAGAATTATCAGCAATAGTACCACATAGGCATACAATTCCGTGATGATGCCATATTCCCCTGTATCAAATCTCCTGGTGTAAAAAGGGGTGAGAATGACAAAGTTCAGCAAGCGTGGTAAAACGATGCCCATGCCATAAACAGCCGTTTGACCAAATAGTTGCTTTATCGGGTTCATCTACTGCTCTGCCAGGTTTTCTATTGCTTCATCAATGGTAGCAAAGGTAAACTTATATCCTTCATCGAGTAGCTTTTTAGGATAAACAGTTTGTCCCTTTGTCACCACGATGGCCGCTTTTCCCATGACAATTTGCATCAAAAATCCAGGACTGGGAATCATTGCAGGCCGGTGCAGTTTTTTCGCTATAGTGTTGGTAAACGTTTTGCTGGTTACCGGGACGGGAGCCGTAAAATTGTATACTCCTTCCCCTTTTTGTTCCAGGATATGCGCAATTGCACCGGTCAAATCTTCAATATGTATGAACGAGTAGACCTGTTTCCCGGAGGCGATCACACCTCCCAGTCCCCATTTAAACAATCTCAAAAGTTTCGGCAACGCTCCCCCGTCGCCACCCAGTACCATACCAAAACGCATTTTTACCAGCCGTACATCACCCGTAACAGTGTCTGCTGCAGCTTCCCAGTCACGGACCACTTTTGCCAGAAAATCATCAGCATATGCCCGGGAGTCCTCAGTATGTTCCATCTGGTTCCTGTAGATACCGATTGCAGAAGCAGTCATAAACACTGCAGGTTTCTGTTCTGCGAGGCTAATGGCTTGCACCAATTGGCGGGTGACAACGATGCGGCTGCTGTGAATTTTCTCCCGGTTCTTTTTTGTCCATCTTGCAGTAATGCGGAATCCCGCCGTATTGATCAGTACATCACTTCCTGATATCTTTCGTGCCAATGCGCTGGCTGAACCGTACAGATCGTCTCTTGAAAGCATGATAAAATCGTGTGCATGTAACCTTTTCCTGATGTGCGAACCAATAAAACCATTGTATCCTGCAAGCGCTATGACCATAATTTTATACTTTCGTTGTAAAACATATTGAAGATACGGAATGTTATGCAAATGTCTTCCACTAAAACAATGAAAATTATGATACGTATTTTATTTTTAAGTGTTCTGCTGGCTGTAATGTTGCCTGCAGTTCAAGCGCAGCAAGCAGCAAGCAGCAACGGAAAAGTGATCGTGATGGAAACCTCCCTGGGTAATATAGAATTGTTGTTGTATGATGACACTCCGCTGCACAGGGACAACATGATCAAACTGATTAAAAACGGATATTACGACGGTCAATTGTTTCACCGGGTCATCAATAATTTCATGATCCAGGGAGGGGATCCCCATTCAAAAGGAGCTGAAAAAGGGCAGCGGCTTGGGACCGGGGGTCCCGGGTATACCATTGAAGCAGAAATACGTGAACAATATTTTCACAAAAAAGGAGCGTTGGCTGCCGCGCGGCAGGGAGATGCTGTCAACCCGGAAAAGAGATCATCCGGATCGCAGTTTTACATCGTCCAGGGACAGGTTCTGAACGAAGCGCAGCTGGCCACCCTGCAAACCCGCGAGGTGCATGATCCCTTCACACCAGAAGAGATTGAAACATATACCACCATTGGCGGAACGCCACATCTTGATGATGGTTATACCGTTTTCGGTGAGGTCATCAGAGGTTTGGATGTTGTTGATGCCATTGCTGTGATGCCCACCGACAACAATGCCCGTCCGCTGGATGATATCATTTTTTCCATCCGTCTCAAATAAGGGCTGTTGTTGATTTTTATTACCTTTACCGCCTCATAATCATTCACCATGGAAAAGAAAATCAGACAATTGCTGGAAGATGCGAAGCGTTTTGAAGCCGACAGTCCTGAAGCCGTTGAAGCATTCAGGATAGCGTACCTGGGTAAGAAGGGACATCTGAATGCGCTTTTTGCTGATTTTAAGTCGGTTCCTGCTGATAAGAAAAAAGAGACCGGTCAGCAGATCAATACCCTGAAGCAATTTGTAACCGGAAAAGTAGAGGAGATGAAATCTGCACTGTCTGCTTCATCCGGTGCGGATGCAATTCCCGACATGACGGTTCCCGGTAAGTCTATGCCAGTGGGTGCGCGTCATCCCATCTCCATTGTGCGGAACCAGATCATTGGTATATTTACCCGTCTTGGGTACAATATCTCAGAAGGTCCCGAAATAGAAGATGACTGGCATGTATTTTCAGCATTGAATTTTCCGCCAGAACATCCTGCCAGGGACATGCAGGACACTTTTTTCATTGAAAAGGATCCTGATGTGTTGCTGCGGACGCATACCTCCTCTGTGCAGGTACGTGTCATGGAAAACACCCAGCCTCCCATCCGTACAATCTCTCCCGGAATAGTATTCAGGAATGAGGCAATCTCAGCCCGGGCGCACTGTATATTTCACCAGGTTGAAGGCTTGTATATTGATGAAAATGTGTCCTTTGCAGATCTGAAGCAGACATTGATGTATTTTGCGAAGGAGATGTTTGGTGGTGAGACAGAAACACGGTTTCGTCCCTCATTTTTCCCCTTCACGGAACCATCGGCTGAAATGGATATCAGTTGCAGGATTTGTGGAGGTAAAGGCTGCAATATTTGTAAATATACCGGCTGGCTGGAAATCCTTGGTTGCGGCATGGTGCATCCCAATGTACTGGAACACTCCGACATCGACAGTCGCAAATACACCGGCTTTGCCTTTGGCATGGGCATTGAGCGCATCACCATGCTCAGGTACGAAGTGAAGGACCTTCGTTTGTATTTTGAAAATGATGCGCGGTTCCTGGAACAGTTTTCCGCAGCATTTTAGGGATCAGACAGTTTCTCCGTTCAGCCTGATCTCATGCGCCACAGGGAAAGAGGCCTTGTAATTGGCTGAAACCCCGCAATACCTGTCCTTGGAAAGATCCACGGCCTTCTGTATTTTATCCAGGGGCAGATCCTTGCCTGAAAATTTATAAATCACCTTCATGGAAGTAAAAGGTTTGGGGAATTCCTCATCCATATCGGCATCGATGGAAATGGTAAGTGCATCGTATTCCACGCGCATTTTCCGTAGTATGGAAACCACATCCATACCGGTACATCCTGCAAGTGCCAGCATCATGAAAGGTTTGGGCCTGGGAGCTGAATTCTTCCCTCCAACTGATTCATCTGCATCAATATACACCTTGTGTCCGTTAATTTCGGTTTCAAAAGCCATTCCACCGAGAAAGTCAAGATCGAGTTTTTGTTTCATGTGTTTATTTATTATGGTTACAGTATCCAACAATAGTATCAAATCAGGAGCGAAAATGTTCAATCCGTAATATACAATAGCTTGCAGCAGCAGATACAGGTGGGTTTAAAAAAAAATCCCGGTTTTCCCGGGATGAAGTAAAAAAGCGCTGATGATGTCAACTGTTTTCAGTCGAGATATTTATTGAGCATAATATGTCCGATAAGTCCAACAACGATCAGAACAAGGCTGATTGCCAATGTGGTGTTGGTATGTGTTTCTTTGAAAACGGCAATACTTAAAATCACTACACCTGCAATAATGCTCAGGATACCCAGATTTTTAAGAATTTCTTTCATGCGTATATATTTTAATTATAGTTTTAATTTACAAGTTGTTATAAATATCATTTTTTCTCCGGGGAATTAGTTGCCTCACAACATATTGTATTTTTAATGGTGTTCGGCGAACCCTCATCCTGAAGCTAAAAAGCGCTGTTGAATATATACATTTCCTTTTGTAAATATACTATTGAAATAAGTAAATCAAATGATGAGGGTTTCATAGTGGAATGCTTTGATTTTCATGTCAAATATAATATAAAAATATCAAAACAAGAGGCTCTGATCTCCTTTATATTTCCCCAAATGCTGGTAAGCAATTTCAGTGGCTTCACGGCCGCGCGGCGTTCTCTTGAGGTATCCCTCCTTGATCAGGAACGGTTCATATACCTCTTCTATGGTACCAGCTTCTTCCCCCACGGCAGTGGCAATGGTAGTGATACCGACCGGTCCTCCCTTGAATTTATCAATGATGGTTGAAAGAATCTTGTTATCCATTTCATCGAGTCCTGATTTGTCGATATTGAGTGCTTCCAGTCCGTACCTGGTTATTTCCAGGTCGATCTTCCCATTTCCTTTTACCTGTGCAAAATCCCTGATCCTGCGGAGCAAAGCATTTGCGATTCTTGGAGTTCCCCTGCTGCGTGAAGCAATCTCTTTTGCTGCCTGTTTTTCAATTTCCACATCCAGGATATCAGCTGATCGGTTCACAATACCAGTAAGTATCTCTGCATCATAATATTCCAGCAGCGAATTAATCCCAAACCTGGCCCTCAGCGGACCTGTCAGTAATCCTGAGCGTGTAGTTGCTCCGATGAGTGTGAATGGATTCAGTGTAATCTGTACGGAGCGTGCTGCCGGACCTTTGTCGATCATGATATCGATCTTATAATCCTCCATAGCCGAATAGAGGTATTCTTCAACAATAGGCGACAACCTGTGAATTTCATCAATAAAGAGCACATCTCCCACTTCCAGTCCTGTCAGCAGCCCGGCCAGGTCGCCTGGTTTATCCAATACTGGTCCTGAAGTGGTTTTGAGGCTGACTTCCAGTTCATTTGCGATGATATTGGCCAGGGTGGTTTTCCCGAGACCCGGCGGTCCGTGCAGCAATACATGATCCAGGGCTTCATCCCTCAGGTTGGCAGCCTGCACAAACACCTTCAGGTTATCGGTAATTTTTTTCTGTCCTGCAAAATCGCTGAAGGTCAATGGTCTCAGTTGCCGGTCCAGTTCCTGGTCCTTCTGTGTCAGTTCATCTTCCCTGAAATCAAAGTCTTCATTGTTTCCCATCTAATGTATGCGTTTAATATCACCCTCGGGCAACCTGGTCCTTATGCCATTGATCCGCACTTCCAGGTTGTTTCTGTATGTGATGGCAATTTCAGTGTTACCTGACCTGTCATATTTCCGCCAGGTCTTTTCCCTTACACCGTTCTCGTAATATTGTTCCTCCCGTATGGTTCCGTCCTGGTAAAAATAAATTTGTCTTCCATGGGGCATTCCCTGTACATAATTTCCTTTGAAATGAATGGAACCATCGTCAAAATAATAGGTCCATTCTCCTTCTCTCAGTCCAAAGATATATTTTCCTTCTTCCCTTTGGTCTCCCACATCATAGCTCCAAGGACCATCTTTTTCACCGCTGATATAGCCTCCTTCCGCGATCACATTTCCCTGCTGATCATATTCAACGGCAAATCCGTCTTCCTGTCCGTTAAAATAAAATTCCTCCCTCCAGACCTGTCCCGATTCATAATACCAGGTCCACTGTCCGTCATGCCTTCCGTTAAGGAAATTTCCCCTTTGTTCGACCTTTCCATTCCGGAAGTAGTAAGTCCATTCACCGCTCTGCCTGTTGTTCCTGTATGCTCCCTTTGCACGCACCTCTCCTTCAGGGTAAAATTCGGTCCATTCTCCTCTCCTGTTCCCTTGTTCATCAACGATTCCTTCAGCGGTTTTTTGTCCGTTTTCATTATAGACATATGCATTGGTCACTGTACCCGTGCTATCGAAGAACCGATGAATCCCGATCGGGATTTCTTCCTTGTATCCTCCTGAAAAAATGAGTCTTCCCTGCTCATCGTAAGTTCTTTTGAAATCGATGATTTCCCTGGCTTCCTCTTCAATTTCTTCGATTACCGCACCGCGTTCATACCTGAGTGTCTGAAGCAATCTTCCCTGTTCATCGTATTCCCTGAAGTATCCATGCAATTCCCCTTCCAGGTAATTTTCTTCCCTTTTTACTGAGCCATCTTCATAAAAGCTTTTATATGTACCCTGTTTCAAACCATCAGCATCGGTCCTGTTGATCCGTTCACGGCTGATCAAATAATCGTCCTGGTATTGTTCCAGTGTAATGACAGTACTGTCCCTGTCGAACTGTTTTGCATACCCTTCTTTTTTTCCATTCCTGAACGACAGGATCTTTTTCAGCTCACCGGTATTGTAGTAGAAATATGAATTTCCCTCTTTTCTGTCATTTATATACAATTCTTTGGAAACCAATGTCCTGCGTCCAGGCATTTCAGGATTGTCATAGGTATACGTATAGGTATAGCCGCTTTTTTTACCCAGCTGGTAGTTGATCACCTCCATGAGTTCTCCCGACTGGTTATAGAAATTCCAGGTACTGTCGAGCAAAAAATTATGTCTTTTCCCTTCTGATTTTATGACTCCTGTTACGTAATATGTTTTCCAGTAACCATCGGGTTTCCCGTCTCTTACAAACCCTTCACTTGAGACCTGTCTGTTGGGATAATAGATTTTCACCGGACCGTTTTGAATGTCCAGTTGTCCATATACCGGCTGGTGAAAAAACAACACCAGCAAACTGACCAGCAGCGGTAGAAAATGTATTATATTTTTACGTGTCAACAATGATCTATAATCCCAATTTGTTAGATATTTCCAGCATCCTGCGTATGGATCCTTCTGCCTGTTTCATCAGTGATTTGTCCATGGTTATTTCAGGTTGCTCAAATTTCAATGTATTGTATATCTTATTAACGGTTATAAGCTTCATATATTTGCAGTCATTGCACGCACAAGTTGAATCTTTCGGAGGGGCTGCAATGAAATGTTTTTCCGGTCGCGCCAGTTTCATTTGGTGCAGGATTCCCGATTCGGTGGCAACAATATAGGTATTTCCGCTGTCCTCCTGCGTAAAACGAAGAAGTGACGAAGTAGATCCGATGTGATCGGCAACGATTCTTACTGGTTTTTCACATTCAGGGTGGGCGATGATTTTGGCGTCCGGATGTGCAGCTTTGAGTTCGAGGATCCTTTCAAGACTGAATTCTTCATGCACATGGCATGCACCATCCCATATTACCATGTTCCTTCCGGTCAGGCTGTTGATATAGTTTCCCAGGTTTCGGTCGGGAGCAAATATGATTTTTTCATTCTCCGGAAGACTGTTGATAATTGGAACAGCATTGGCAGATGTACAGACGATGTCTGTAAGTGCCTTTATTTCAGCGGTCGTATTTACATAGGATACCACGGTATGTCCCGGGTATTTTTCCCTGAATGCTGCAAAATCTTCTGGCGGACAGGAGTCGGCCAGGGAGCAACCGGCCATGAGGTCGGGCAGCAACACCCTTTTAGCGGGTGAAAGTATTTTAGCGGTTTCTGCCATAAAATGGACACCGGCAAAAACGATGATATCCGCATCGGTACTGGCAGCTTTCCGTGAAAGGTCCAGGCTGTCGCCCACAAAATCTGCTATATCCTGAATTTCACTTTCCTGGTAATAGTGGGCCAGTATCACTGCGTTTTTTTCTTTTCGCATGCGATCAATCTCTTCCAGCACATTCAATGATCCATCGATCGGATGCTCCACATAACCTTTTTCCATATGAAGTTTTTCAACACGCCTCATAAAATCAATATTATTATAATTCAAATTTAAATCTTCTTAATGATGATGATATCCTGTTCATTCTGTTAAAAAGTAATTGGTGTTTCACGGTACAGTAATTATACACTGAATAATAACAACAGGTTAACAATTGTTAAGGCCAATCTGTTTTGATTTCCTGTAATTTACAGTTATTATTCACAACCTGTTGATATTGGTTGGTGTGTGAAACTTTCTCACTTTTCCCTGTTTACTACTGTTAAGATCTTGTTCAATATTCACATAAAAAAGAGGCACACAAAATTTGAATATCAGATCAAAAACATTAAGAGAATCTTTTCCAGAAAATGCAAGAACTTTTTTTGATTTACTATAAAAATCAATTAACAACAAATTAACACTATTTTTGTTAAAAGTTTACGCCCACTAGTAAAACGGGCATATATTTACTTATTATTTCTCATCCATGAATATTTCTTTTCCAATTGTCATCGCCAGTGATCATGCAGGATTTGAGATCAAGCAAATGTTGAAAGAACACCTGAAGGAACAGGGTGTTGAAATTGTGGACCTTGGAACAGATAGTAAGGCTGCAGTTGATTATCCGGATTTCGGACATCAACTGGGAAAGGCTGTTGGTGAAGGCACCTATCAACTGGGGATATCCATCTGCGGGTCGGGGAACGGGATCAACATGACCACCAATAAGCACGAAGGTGTTCGCGGAGCGATCTGCTGGAATGAAGAGATTGCTGAGATGGCGCGCAGGCACAATGATGCCAATATTTGTTCTCTTCCTGCGCGTTATATTGATAAGGAGATGGCAAGGAACATCGTCGACATTTTCCTTTCAACAGATTTTGACGGAGGACGGCATGAAAAAAGAATAAAAAAAATAGACCCTTAAGATATGTTATCCAATACCTGTAAATATGCGATCAGGGCCGTGGTCTACATTTCCGTATATGCTTCCCCGGAAAAGAAAGCCGGAATCCGGGAAATATCCGGGAAGCTCGAAATTCCCACACCATTTCTGGGAAAGATTCTGCAGTCGCTGGCGAGAAACAAGCTGCTCATTTCTACCAAGGGTCCTCACGGTGGATTTAGTCTGGGAAGGCCTGCGGAGGATATTTCCCTGATGGACATCGTGGAGATTGTGGATGGAACAGACATTTTTGATACCTGCCTGGTAAGGACTACGCCGTGTTCAGACGAATCTCCCTGTGGTATTCACGACAGTGTAACACCGATCAGAAAGGAACTGAAGCATTTTTTTCTGAACCAGACCATAGCCGACTTGTCGACGGAATTTCGCAGGGACAGCGACAGGATCAGTATCTGAGTTTTTTATAACCTATGAATGCCAGGTTTCCGATCACGATACCGGCAAAATTAGCAACGGCGTCGAGCAGTTCTCCTGACCTGGTGGAAACCAGGTACAATTGGAGTATTTCCATCAGGATGGAGTAGAACCAGGTGATACAGACCAGCAGCAGCAAGGGCCAGAATTTTATTTTGTAGAAAGCCAGGTAGACATTTGTTACCAGAAGCGAAAACACACCATACATCAGGGCGTGCATTACTTTGTCTATTCCTTCAAAATAGAATCCACCCGGGGTGCCCGTCATATCTCCCGGGATAATACTCAGTACCAATAATAATATAGCGAAAAGGATTGTCAGGACCACCGCCCTGCGTGCATGTCTGTCCATAATGAAAAATTGACTGTAAAGGTAGAATTTATTAAATTTATAAACTTTTCGGATCGCAATAAATTAATCCGGCACCGCCGATGAAAAAAGATCATGATGTAAAAAAGCTGCTTGGGGCGCTGAACAGGGAGAAGATCCATACGTGGTTTGACCTGGGTCTCTTTATTGACCGGTTCAGGGAGGAGCATGCGCAGGAGGAGCGTTGTGTACCTGAAAGATTTGAAAATTTTTCTGCGCGTTTGCGAAACGGGGGGATTGGATTTGTGACGTTTCATTATATGGTGGATGGGGTGACGGTGGAAACAGGAAAATATGCCGCGCTCATTGAAAAGCAGTTTCCGGGTATTCCGGTGCATTATATTGGCGGGGCGTTCAGGAACAAATCAGAAACGGTCATTCCCGGCCGGTACATACGGTACAGAATTCCTGAGTTAGCGGGATTCAACGAGTGGGATTTGTACGAACCCTTCTTTATGCAGGAGCTGGAACGGGGAAGCAAAAGCTACAATGCATTGATCGAAACGTTCTGGGAAGAGACCCTGCGTATTGTGAAAAAGCTGGGAACCTATGTCCGGGAGCAGGGGATAGAAGTATTGTATGTTGTCAATGTGTGTTCCAATCCAGGGAATGTTTCAGCGGCACTTGCGCTGGTGTTGCTTTCGGAATTTCTGAAGATCCCGGTGATCAATAACAACCACGACTTTTATTTTGAGGGTGGCAACAGCCGGTTCGACAGGAGTTCGAAAGGATTGAAAAAGGGAATCCGCGATTTTTTCTTCACCAATGCCCACCTGGGAGAGGTTTTCTCGATTATTGAGCTGTTGTTTCCGTGGGAGTCGAAATTCTGGCTGAACGTGAACATCAACAGCACCCAAACAGACCATTTGGTGAGATACAAGGGACACAATCCTTCCAGGGTGATGGAGATAGGTACAGCTGTGGACACCAGGGCCTATACCAAGAACGACAAGCGGCGCAACATTAATACCATCCTTCAGTTCGAGACGATCCTGGCACGTTACAGGAAGCGCCTTGTTTGCTATTCCGTGGAAGATGTGGAGGCCGGTCCGCTTGTTTCAGAAAAAAAACCCAGGCCCATACTGATCGGTCACAAGACGTGTCCCGTAGAGAAATTCAGTGCCGAAAACATTATCTTCCTGCAGCCGACCCGGATTATTTCAAGAAAAAGGATTGAACTGGGTTTCAGCTTACTGAAAAAAATCATTGACAACATGGAGATGCAGAACAGGCTGATCTCCACACCCAACCTAAAAATCACATTGCTTATCAGCGGGCCCATTGCCTCCGGGCATTACGATTATTTCCGGAAAGTACTGAAACGGTTCCGGCAGTTGATTGCGGATGTACCTGAACCATTCAGGAGCAGGGTATACCTGGCATTGTTGCTGGGGGAGATGGACAGGGATTCTTTTATCAGGCGGTTTGAAAGCCCCATCGGAATTCCGGACCTTTATAACATCGCTTCGCTGATCCTTTTACCGAGCAAGACCGAAGGCCGTGGACTTCCCATCATTGAAGCAACGGCTTGCGGAACGCCAATCTTCTGCCGCCGCTATGAGCCGGAAGCGGTGTATTCAGAGGTTATCGGCGAGCACCTCGGGGAGAATGACCGTTTACGCGTATATGAGTTCAGGGGGAAGAAGATCAGCAGGCGCATGGTGGACCAGCTCATTGAGCGGGTCTTTTTTCCGCACAAATTTGCAGGTGACACCTTGCATAACATAAAGATCGTCGCGCAACGCTACAGCATGGATGCCCTGGAGGAGAATATCAGTCGCATCATTAAAAAACTCCATAGCCAGTTGCAACCCGTGGAATTCGAACGGAAGGAGGCGCGCAGGGCACTTGCGGATTACAGGGATCGTGTACAGTTCAGAAATGAAGACCTTGATTTCCTGATCAGTCAGCAGCACAGGCATTATCTGCCCGGTTACGGCAGGCTGGCTTATATGCTGATGCTGAAATCATTGATCGACCCCAGTTATTTCCGCGTGGAACAGCAGATCGTAAGGGGAAGCACCTTTTATTTTGCCCGCGAGATCCTTCGCAACGATCCGGAAGCGGAATATATTCCCCGGGAGAAAAGAGATTCTTTTTTTGATGCCGTCGAGCAGCTGTTTCATATCGTTGATGGCGAGGTGAAGGTGCGGCACGACCATTCCATGTCGTACCGTCACAGGAACAACAATTACTATCCATACCAGGACTATACATTCCAGGAGCTGACAGGTATTGTCAACCTGTTGTACATGCGGATCGTGCAACCTGTTTCCCAGGTAAAGGTGGATCTGAGCCCGCAGTTTTTTACAGACTGGAACCTGGCGTTGCTGCAGATGACAGCCTCCAACTACCTGGCGATCGATAACCGTGAATTGCTGATCGCGAAACTGAAGGAAAACCTTCCCATTGCCTATTTCCCGGGCGAATTCATCATGTATGAGCTGGAATTTTTTGCCCTTCAGGCCATCCGGTCGCGGTTGAACATTCCCATTGAAGAGGAAGTAACGGAGGCGCTGTTGCTGGAGCACAGGGAGCAGGTAGCCCCTGTATATATTTTCGCCCAGGAGCAGAAACTCGGGAAACAGCTCAACCGGCAGGAGATTGAAAATTATATTGAAACAGGACTTTCCAATGAGCTGAAGCTGTTGTACGAACACGGGCTGGTGCGCATTGTTTCCACGCTGCAGTTGTGTGTGGGCATTCATTTTCCGCAGTTGGGTGAAAAGCCCTTACGGATCTTGCGGAAGATTCGCGAGCAAGGTGGTTTTTTACTTACCAACAGGCGGCATGCGGCATTAATGACCGACATGGTTAACCTGGACCGGTTCCACATCGGCAGGATCCGCACGCCCTTTTCGGAAAACATTATGGGTATTCCACAGGGCAGCGGGTACATCCAGTTTGTCCCTGCCGGATTGAGGTCCACGCTGGCTTATCCGACCCCGGTGCAGACCGCGCTGGACCTGCAGATTGCACTACAAAGTGATCTGTACAGGAAGCTGGAGAAAAAAATGGGGGAGCTGGCGCTGAAGGAAGCATTGATAGAGGATGCGGAATTGCGGGGTTCGCCCGTAATGCATGTGCTGAAAAATCTTGCAGGGGAAACGGAATCGTCCACCCCGGTTGAAACTGCTTATCTTGCCGGAAGGTACGACGACGGCAACCCATATAACGGAGTATATGCGCGTATTGACCTGGAGGCGTACAACTGGAGATTCATGGCGGTGAATACACCGAGAAAACCAAGAACTGTTTCGGAGTTTGTGGAGGAGTTTGAACGCTCCACCGGTCAGCAGGCCTCCCTGGCATGGAATGGTGGATATATCCTGAACCCCGAACTGGTGGGCAAGCTGGGTTTGCCAGAATCCTATATCGGTTCACCCCTGGGACTGCTGGTCACGGAGGGAACATGTCTTTGTCCCCCGTTGTTCAATAAAGCAGCCCTGCTCATTGATAAAGCAGGCAGGGCTGATATACAGCGGGTAAATTGTTCCGCGGGGATCACCCTGAAGATGGGAGGAAGGAGCATTGATCTGAAGCGGGAACAGTACAATCCCGCAGACCCCGGTGATGCCATTGCCTATTATGACCTGATGTACCCGGGCCGGACGATCCCTGCGGCGGGCAGAACCATTGTCAGGTTTTCCGGCCGGACCATCAGGGAGATATTGCCACCCGGGGCGAAGGAAAAGGCAAGGATCATTCCGGTAGGACTCACCGTTTCTTTTCCCGAAGGCACATTGCCTGCCGGACTTCGTGCCGGTCAGGAGACAGAAATAATACTTCCGGGACTGGAGGGCATTCAGCATGCCATTGAGGCGGGACCGCTCTTGCTGGAAGACGGGAAGGAATCCATTGATATGGAGGCAGAGGGCTGGAAAAGGGCTTTTTCTATTGCAACCCAGGCGGCCCGGCTGGATTACTTTGATATGCGGGGACCCAAGATCGCTGTTGGCATGGATGGTTCAGGAAAGCTGATGGTACTGACGGTCAATGGCAGGATCAGGGAATCGGTTGGCGCCACACACCACGATATGGCGGAAATACTTGCCGGACAAGGCATGGTGAAAGCCATGGGTTTCGATCCGGGAGGAAGCAGCACCCTGTATGCAGGCGGGAACACGCTGAATATTTCGCCCTACAACAAGGAGTATGAATACAATGTATATGCATTGCCCCCGCAACCCCGGGCCGTCTCAAATGCAATCATAGGGTACATTCAAAAAGGGGAATAACATAGTGGCAGGAATTTATATACATGTACCGTTTTGCAGGCAGGCCTGCAGGTATTGTGATTTTTATTTTACAGTAAGCCTGAAATACCGTGATGCTTACGTGGATGCATTGCTCAGGGAAATGGCCGACCGGTCGGGGGAATTGAACGGGGAACGGGTTTCCACGGTGTACCTGGGAGGAGGCACACCATCGGTACTCACCGGGGCGCATTTGGGTGAGATCATGGTGCGTGTACAGGAATTGTTTCATGTGGATCCGGAAGCAGAGGTTACGATAGAAGCAAATCCCGACGACCTGGATGACCATCGCCTTGACATGTTGTGCAGGACCGGATTCAACAGGCTGAGCATCGGTGTACAGTCTTTTCAACCACATCACCTGGAGCTGATGCGCCGTTCACATCGTTCGGAAGAGGCTGTGGATGCCATTATACGGGCTGCGGCGAAAGGCTTTGACAATATCAACATGGATCTTATGTACGGGTTGCCCGGACTGACTTCTGCAGAATGGGAGCACAATGTGCGCAACACGATGGACTTGCCGGTACAGCATATTTCGGCGTACCATCTGACTTATGAGCCCGGGACGGTGTTTGATCACTGGAGAAGGAAAGGGCGGATCAGGGAATTGCCGGAGGAATCAGGGATTGCGCAGTACAGGATGTTGCGGCAGACTACAGCGGCACATGGTTTCGAGCATTATGAGATATCGAATTTTTCCCTGCCGGGGTACCGGTCGGCGCACAACAGCAGCTACTGGTCGGGCACGCCATATGCCGGCTTTGGTCCGTCGGCACATTCATACAACGGAACGGTACGGAGGTGGAACATTGCCTCCCTCCAGCGTTATATCGAAAGTACGGTCAGCGGAGGATCCGCCTTTGAAATGGAGACGCTCACGGCCACGGACCGCTTCCATGATTACCTGATCACAGCCTTGCGGACGAAGGAAGGAGCAGACCTGTTGTGGATCCGTGACCAGTTCGGGGATGCTGCTGCGAAACTGTTACGTGAGAAAGCAGCACCGTATACCGGAACCGGTGAAATGAAAACGGAAGGAGGCCGGCTGAAGATGACGCCGGAAGGGTGGCTCCGGTCGGACCTCATCACACAGCAGCTGATGCTGGAATAACGCGAGGTGGACGCCAGGTCCTTTGGTTCCCTGATCCCAGTAACTACACCAGGGCCAATGCTTTTTCGATCAGCTCCTCAAGTTTTTCCCGCAGGGTATCATAGCTGAAATACTTTTTCCCCAGCGCATAATTGTAATCGGCGATTTCTGCAGCCAGGGCGGGATCATAGATGATGTTGGCCATTTCCCTAACCGCCTCATCGGTAAGTACATTGTCGTGGAGCATCACTGTTTTGAACCCTTTGCTACCGATGTCGGGCATATAGACCGGTTCATAATTGTTAACAAAAATGGGTGTACGGGAAAGGACTGCTTCCACGAAAGCGTTCCCGAAACCTTCATAGGTGCTGAAATAGGTACATGCCGTTGCCTGGGCGTAGGCATCGGAAAGGGAAAACATCAGATCACCATTGGACGGGGTGAGTCCCTTGTTGTGGAAAAGGTGGTAGGCGAAACGCACCTGGTCGCTGAGATGCAGGTCATGCACCTGTTCATTCAGGTCATTGTAGTAGGCACTGCCCGCATCGTCGGCATAATTTCCGGTAATAATCAGCTTGATCTTTTTGTCGTTCAGCCGGTGTAACAGGTCGATGGCCACCTCGATGCCTTTCCGGCGAACGATCCGTGTGATCTGGTAGAGGAAGATATCCTCTTTTGTATATCCCAGGTATTCGGGAAGCCGGGCATTTTTTTTGTTTTTTTCACCAAACGGTTTGCTGAAATCCATCACATTGGGAACATTTACCGCGTCACGACCGAATTTTTCCTTCAGGGTTTGCTGTGCATGCGTGTTGATTACGGCGTGGATTGCATTGGGAGCGATCAGCGGAAACACCTTTTCAACAAACCGGTTGATTTCTTCATGCGGCGATTTGTACCGGTCTCCCCGTTCCCATGCAAAGTCATGGTCGTGCGTGATGGTTGGCAGTCCCAGTTTGTGTACTGCCTTGTTGATTGCCAGGCCCATTTCCAGGTGTGAGGGCAGGGCAGAGGCATTTTCGGATACCAGCAGTTTGATCTTATGGGTACGCACCCATTCGATGATCTTTTTATAAATAACTTTTGAATAGAGGTTGAGGTGTTCGATCAGTTCCCCGGGATCGGTTTCAGGGTAGAAGAATGCTTTTTTCTGGCTCCAGTAGCTTTCGGGAGAGAAGAAGGATATTTCCGGCACCAGTGTTTCGGTTTCCGGATCCATGGGTCTTTCCTGGAACTGACCGGAAAGAATATACACCTTGTGTCCCATTGAGCGGAGCACATGAATCCATTTTTCGGTTTCCAGCGCGACGCCGTCCACACCTCCAATCCTGCCGATAATGAATCCAATTCTCATCAGTAATCAATTCCAGAAAGATGTTGTACGTGCCGGTTACAGTTCAAACACACTGCTGCCTATGATTTTTCCCCCGGCATAGAGTTCCACCTGGTATTCTCCCGGAACCAGCTCCCCGTTATTGGTCCAGAAGATGGAAACAGGCAGGTCGGCATTTTCGTAGGCGACGGTACGGGAAGCGGATACAGGTATTTCTTCTTCATTGACTGTGATCACTTCCATTTCAGGAGATCCCAGCGTCACCCCATCGGGACGAATAAGTTTCAGGTAGATGGTTTTGTCTCCGGCCGGGACCACAGGATTGGCACGTATCACAAAATCGGTCCTGATTTTATGAATGCTTTTTATGCGATTACGCGGCCGGTTGTTCTCGTTGATCGGTTCAACGTAAATATCGGATGCCTGTAACGAGGAGGCCAGGTCTTTGATTTCTTCGAGTTGTGTTTTTTCCGACTGCAGTTGTTCTTTTTCTGTCTGCAGCTGTCGTTCGGTTCTTTTCAGCTGCACATTTTCAGCCATCAGTTCCTGGTTCTTTGAGTTGAGCGAGTCGATCTGCACGATATAGCTTCGCAGCACTGATCGCAGGGTCTCCATTTCCCTTTTATACATTTTGATCTTGTATGCGTCATCGGCCTGGATCCTGATGAGACGTTCTATTTTTTCCTGCTGAATGGACAGTTCTTGCTGTATTCTTTCGTTGTCGGTTTCCAGTGAATCATAAGACAGGTAGATGTTATGTAATTCTCCTTCGAGGGAGTCCCGCTCCTGTGCAAAGAATATCCTGTTCTGTTGCAGTTCATTGTTGGTGGCATCAAAATCCTTTTTCAGGTCGACCAGCATATATACAGCCACCAGCAGTACAACAGCCAGCAGTCCGATGACACCGTACAACACCCCGGTATTTGTTTTCTTTTCGCTCATGTAAATAGTAAATTTTCTGCTACAAATATATGAATTAGATGGGCATGCATATCATTCAGAAGACCCAATATATTAACTACATTCCCCGGGATTTATTATTTTTTCTTTTTCCGTTGAGGAACGTCATTTTCAGTGATCCCGAATTTCTCATCTTTTTCCTGGTTTCCCATGGGTTCCACGTGCACCATCACATCGTAGACATTTTCGATATCTTCCTTGATGATGTCTTCCACATCCTTGGCGATATCGTGTGCATCACTTACTTTCATTTCGGGATCCACCTCGATGTCGAGGTTGACCATGTAGCGTGAACCGATTTTCCTGGCGCGGGTACGGTGGGGATTGTATGCTCCATCTACTTTCCTGATCGCATCGAACAGTTGGTCATACAGTTCGGAATCATGAACACCATCCATTAGTTCGGTATTGGATTTGAGGAAAATCATGACGGCTTCATACATAATGAAAATGCTGATGCCCAGGGCGATGATTTTATCAATGATCGCCTCCTCAAACAGGATAGTGGCCAGCAGGCCGATGAGTACCGTGGATGAGATGAGCATATCGTTCCGCATATGGACACCCATAGTGGTCATCATACCACTTTGCTCTTTCTTCCCGGTTTTTTTCAGGTAGAGGCTGAGTCCGATTTTTCCGGCCATGGAAAAAAGGGTGACCCAGATGGCAATCATCGCCGGGACTTCGTCTGAATCACCTTGTATTAGTCTTCCCACGGCTGAAATGGCCAGTTGTGCTCCTGCCAGGAAGATGAGCATGGAAAGCACCGTTGAGGCTACAGTATCGGCTTTTACGTAGCCATAGGGAAATTTGATGTTGGGGGGTTTCCTGACGACTTTGGCGGCTACCAGGGTAACAATGGAACTGATGATATCCGCAGAGGAATCGATACCGTCGGCCACAACAGCAAAACTACCAGAGATAAACCCGACTACCAGTTTCAGAACAGCCAGTATTGCATTTCCAACAATGGAGACCCAGGCAGCATAGATGATTCCTTTTTTGCGCATGCTATTATTATTTTTCCTTCCCATTGGCAATCAAATTTTGCGCATGATCAGGGTCGTATTCGAACTGCAGGGTGATGTGACGGATATGGAATTTTTCCATCAGCATTTTTTCTGTTTTTTTCTGTATTTCTGCGGTTTCGCTTATTTTTCGGTCTTCGGACAGTTCCACATGCGCCTCGAGGTGGATCTCATTTTCGTCCAGGGTCCACACATGCAGGTGATGCAGGCTGCTGACTTCAGGAAAAGCTTCCACTTTCGACTGAATCTTTTTCACATTGATGTTTTCGGGGGTGGATTGCATCAGGATATTGACAGCCTCTTTCAGGATCACATATGCTTCACGGATAAGGTAAATGCCGATCAGGAACGTAACCAGCGGATCCAGCCAGTAGATACTGAAGAGCTGTATGGCTGCGGCAGCAAGTACCACCACAACAGAAGAGAGGCTGTCGCCGATGAGGTGCACATAGGCTGCCTTTACATTGATACTCTTCCTGGAATCCTTACGGAGCAGGGCCACGGCAAGTAAATTTGCACCAAGACCGATCATGGCCACGATGATTACGATCATGGATTTGATTGGTTCGGGATCCTGCAGTCGTTCCCATGCTTCCCTGAAAAGATAAAAACAGATTATGATCAGGATCACCGCATTCAACATTGCAGCCAGGATCTCCACGCGCTTGTATCCGAATGTCTTTTTAGCGGTCGGGTTTCGTTTGCCCACATGGATTGCAACATAGGCAATAAAAGTGGCGAAAGTGTCGCTCAGGTTGTGCAGTGCATCGGAGAGCAGGGCCAGGCTGTTGGAGAGGAGTCCACCGGCAATCTCCACGACGGTGATCACCAGGTTAAGCAGGGTGGCGATCAGCAGGTTTTTACCACTGACTGGATGATGGTTTTTTCGTTTTTTTGTTTGTTCAGCCATTTCAGATAAAAAGCAACAGACTAAGGGCCATTACGGCCATTCCTAAAACAAAACCATAAATGGAATAGTGGTGATATCCATATTCTTCTGCTGTGGGAAGCAGTTCGTCGATGGAGATAAACACCATGATTCCTGCCACTGCCCCGAAGAGGTACCCAAACACGCTGTTGGGGATGTCCGACCCGTTGAAAAAGATGGTAATAATGAGAAATGCGAACAGCGCGCCCACCGGTTCAGCCAGGCCCGATATCATGGAGAGGAAAAATCCTTTCTTTTTGTTTCCGGTACCATAGGAAATGGGAACCGAAACCGCAATTCCCTCCGGAATATTGTGGATCGCGATGGCGATGGCAACAGGAATGGCGAGTTCGGGTTCTGTAAGCCCGGCAAAGAATGTCGCAATCCCTTCCGGGAAATTGTGGATGGCTATGGCCAGGGCGGTGAAAAGACCCATCCTGACCAGCCGGGGATCAGGAACGGCTTTTCCATTCTTGACCTCCTCGATTCTCCTGATCTCATGCGGGTTTTCGTAGGAAGGGATCAGCTTGTCGATCAATGCGATGATCAGCACACCGGAAAAAAAGGAAAGTACAGCCATCCAGGCACCTTTTGTATCCCCGAATGCTGCTACCAGGGATGCATTGGACTTGACCATGATTTCCATGAAGGAGACATAGATCATTACTCCTGCAGAAAAGCCCAGGCTGGCAGAGAGGAATTTGGTATTGGTTTTTTTGGTAAAAAAGGCCAGGGCGCTGCCAATACCGGTAGATAACCCGGCAAAAACTGTTAAACCAAATGCAAACCAAAAATTCTCCGTATTCATACAAGCGCAAACTACTGTTAAAATAAATCAAATCCAGTAACAACCTCAATGTGTGTTGGTCCGGAAAACCGAAGGTCCACACTGTATCAATATCTTTTCATCTTGCAGACCCTATGCCTTCTTTTTCTTCCCCACACCCTTTTTGGGTTCCTTCTTTGGGATGGGTGTTTTAGAGAAGTATTTCGGATTTTTTTTCGTATAGATGATCAGGGCAATGCCAATCAGGATGAACGGCAGGCTCAGCCACTGTCCCATATTCAGCAGCATGCCCGATTCGAAAGAGACCTGGTCGCGTTTGATGAATTCGATAAAGAACCTGGCGGCGAACAGCAGGATCAGGAAGACACCAAAGATCAGCCCGTCGCGTATCTTGTCATGGTTTTTCCGGTAATAGAGGAACAGCACCACAAAAATAAGCAGGTAGCTAAGTGCTTCATAGATCTGGGTCGGGTGGCTGGGCACATTGGGGATAACAGCACCGGTATTGGGGTCCAGCACCCTGTCGCGCACGAACAAAAAGGCCCAGGGCACGTCCGTGGCGCGTCCGTAGATCTCGGAATTGAACAGGTTACCGGTCCTGATGAAGGCGCCACCCAGCGGGACCACGATCACGATCCGGTCCATCAGCCAGAGGAAAGAGAGTTTGTGTTTCCTGATATAGAACCAGAGCGCCAGCACGATCCCGATGGCAGCGCCATGACTGGCCAGGCCTCCTTTCCAGATTTTCAGGATCTCCACGGGATTTGCCAGGTAATAGGCGGGTTCATAGAAGAGGCAATGGCCCAGGCGGGCACCAATGATGGTTCCCACAGCCACATAGATCAGCAGCTGATCGAGCATTTCCGCGTCGAGTCGCTTGATCTTGAGGGCCTTTGTAAAAACCAGGTATCCGGACAGGAATGCCATGGCAAACATGAGCCCGTACCAGCGGATGGATAATTCCCCTATGCTGAATATTTCGGGATCCACGTCCCACGTGATATAGTTCAGTATCATAATCAACAGGATTTTGAGGGTTTAAAGCTACAAATTATATACTATTCTTTGTTCATGTAAGTTATTTTATTGATTAGTTGCCCGGGCAGTCCTGGTCATAACCCGAATGATCCGCTTACCGGCCAGATTAAAAATTGTGTTTCGAATCGGAATCTGTGCCTGTAACGCGATGGAATATATATCTTTGTACACCTGAATGAGAAAATACCTGTTGATATTGTTTTTGCCTGTGTTGCCGCTGCTGCTGCTGGCGGGCGGTTGTGCGCAGCAGGGAGCTCCCACGGGCGGAACCCAGGATGAGGATCCCCCGGATGTGGTGAAAACCGAACCGAAGAACTATTCGGCAAACTTTAATGCGAAGCGGATCGAGATCACATTCGATGAATATCTTGATATGGCTAATTTTACCCAGGAGCTGGTGGTTTCACCTCCCATGGAGACCCAGCCGGAGATACGCATGCGGCGAAAAACGCTGATCATAGAATTCGAGGAGGAGCTGAAAGAGGATGTGACCTATACGTTTAATTTCGGAGAAGCGATCAAGGACCTGAACGAGCAGAATGTGCTGCTGAATTACGAGTATGTCTTTTCCACCGGGGCAACCCTGGATTCATTGTCTGTTAAGGGAACCCTGAAAAACGCATTCGATCTGACCATCCCGGAGACACCCATCAATGTCATGCTGTATACCGAATTGGCAGACACCATGCCGTTGAAACAGATTCCCTATTATGTGGGCAGGACAGATAAGGAAGGAAATTTTGCCGTGAACAACCTGCGCAAGGGGGTGTACAAGTTGTTCGTACTGAAAGACGGAAACAATAATTTTCTATTTGATCTCCCCACAGAACAGATTGCTTTCCTGGATACCAGCCTGTTGGTTGACGCTGACTATTTCAGGCGCAACCTGCTGGAATCAGGTGTATATGATTCCTCCGACCTGTATCCCGACACCACGGCACTGGCGATTGACACTACGGGAATGAGTGCCGACAGCATTGTCCTGGTACTGGATTCACTGGAGCGGCAGCAACCTGATTTCAACTCACTGTTCGTAGACCTGTATATGTTTACCGAGGATCCCACGAACCAGTACATCATGGAATATGCCCGGACAGACAGGCAATTTCTCGAGATGGTATTTCAATTACCGCTCACAGACAGCTTTTCCTACAAGCCCGTGTTCCCGGCGGAACTCTCTCAGGACGAACTGATAGCGGAATTCGGACGCAAGCGTGACAGTCTCGGACTGTGGCTTGCCGATACCACCGCAGCAGCCTTCGACACCGTAGGCCTGGAGTTGCGGTATACCGTGCTTGATTCCATGGAAATGCCTGTTACGCAATACGACACACTAATGTTTACATTCAGGGAGAAGAGCAAAAGTTCAAATACCCGCAGGAAAGGGGAAGACCAGAAGCAGGAGAAGAAGGAATGGCTGCAGGTACAATCCATCAGGAACCGCGGAAAGCATCACATTGAGAAAGACCTCGTTTTCACTGCCGCGCAGCCAGTCGGGACCATTGATCCGCAACGCTTCGAGCTCTATATCATTCCGGATACAGTGGAAATCCCCGTGGAAATCCAGCCATATATGGATACTTCCCATTTGCGGCGCGTCAGGATCAGTCACCCGTGGAAGGAGGAGGCCAAGTACAAGCTTGTGATGTATCCCGGTGCCATTACCAACATTTACGGGCTGACAAATGATACCACTGAAGCACAATTTCAGATCAGGCCATTATCGGAATACGGAAGGATCCTGCTGACCCTGGAGGAAGTGGAGGATACAATCCTGATCCAGCTGTTTAAAAAGAACACCCTGGTGAGGCAGCGCACCATCGCATCTTCGGGTACCTACACATTTGAATTCATGGATCCGGATACCTACCGCATCAAGTTCATCCACGACCGGAACAACAACCGGGAGTGGGATACCGGGAAATATATAGAGGGCTTGCAGCCCGAACGGGTGGAGTACCTTCCGAAGGACCTCCAGGTGCGCGCCAACTGGGACCACGATATCACCTACGTGATGGGATCCAACGATGATCCGCCGGGAAAGGAGAAGGCAGGTACGTCCGAAGAGGAGAACCGGCCTCTTTTCCAGTAACATACAATTTCAGCAGATGAATCTCACCTGCCCTTTATGACAGTTCCTTCCACATCAGGGCAGCAGCGCCGAGAACGGCAATATTTTTATCCATCAGTGCAGAAGAGAGTACCTTGATTTTCCCCCGGAAAATTTCCAGCAAGTGTTGTTCCATGGAGATTTTGGTCGGTTCAAAAATCCATTTTCCAGCCTTGGCCAGTCCGCCAAAAAGAAAGATTGCCTGCGGGCTGATATGTGCCACGGTATTGGCAAGTGCACTTCCCAGCATCGTACCTGTCCTGTCATAGGCCTTCTGTGCGAGGATGTCGCCATTATTTGCCGCATCCGTGATGTCTTTTGCCTCGAGCTGGTTAAAGGAGACATTCCGCAGCGGGGAATCATCGGTCTCGGTGGCCATCAGTTCAAACATGGTACGCTTGATGCCTGTGGCAGAAACATAGGTTTCCAGGCAACCCCGTTTTCCGCATCCGCATTTTCGGCCATTTTCCACCACGGTTACATGTCCCAGTTCCCCGGCAAACCCGTCGTGTCCGTAAACCAGGTCTCCGTTGACAACCAGGCCGCTGCCGAGACCTGTTCCCAGGGTGATCATCAAAAAATTCTTCATGTTCTGGGCAGCACCAAAGACCATTTCACCGATGGCTGCAGCATTGGCATCGTTGGTGAGTGCGACCGGCAGATCAAATTTATTGCTGAATATGTTGGAAAACGGGATGACGCCCTTCCAGATCAGGTTGGGTGCAAATTCGATGTTCCCGGTATAATAGTTCGCATTGGGTGCCCCGATGCCGACTCCTTTGATGGTGAAATCATCTTCATGTTTTTTCAGTACTTCATGCACCATTTCATGCACCGCATCCACAAAAGTATTCGGGTCTTCATACTTGTCGGTTTCGATCACATTTTCATAATACAGGTTCCCGGACCTGTCGGTAATCCCCAGCTTGGTGAAGGTACCGCCGATATCGATGCCAATTACAACTTCCTTGTTCATGTCAGTAGCAGGTTGATTAGGTATACATATCAAAAGTATAACAAATAGTTCATTCCTTCAAGTCCGCAGGGACACCAGACATGCCTTACAGTGATAATATGCAGCATATTCATGCCATACGAAGCTTGTTATCATTGGGGTTCACAGGAATAATTAATAAATTAGTGGTTTCTTAGCAAGTGATATGATGAGATCTGTAGTTATAGTAGCCGGCGGAACAGGATCGAGGATGCAGTCTGAAACCCCGAAACAGTTCCTGGAGATCCACGGTAAACCCGTGATCATATGGACCATTGAAAAATTCATCTCCTTTGATCCGGAGATGAAGATCATCCTGGTATTACCGGAGAGTCACCTGATCGTCTGGCAGAGCATTCAGCAGCGGTACCCCGATACCCGGAAGGTGATCATCACCACGGGGGGGGCATCCCGTTTCAATTCCGTGATGAAGGGACTGGAGAATGTGGGACAGGATGAGATCGTTGGCATCCATGATGCTGTGCGCCCCCTGGTTTCCATGGAGACCCTGGAGCGGTGTTATTCGGAAGCTGAAAGGACCGGCAGTGCCATCCCGGTAATTGAAGCGGAGGATTCACTCCGGACCGTTATCGGCATGGGAAGCAATGTGCTCGACAGGAACAATGTGAAGCGGGTGCAGACCCCGCAGGTATTCCAGGCGCATAAATTGCTGACGGCCTATGAGAACAGTCTTGATCAGACGTATACAGATGATGCATCGGTGTTCGAATCCTATTTCGGGCAAATCAACCTGGTGCAGGGGAACACGGAAAATATCAAGATCACGTTTCCTTCGGACATGAAAGTTGCTGCTGCGCTCCTGTCGGAATGGGAGGACCGTTGAACATCATGTGCAGCCTGCCGTGTACGCAGCGATCTCCCTGCCCGTTGAAATACGGTATGCCACCGGCAGCCATCGCATGGTTCATTTTTTAAAGATTCTTATCCCGGAATGATTCTTAAAACAATCTACGGATAAAGATTTCGTTATTTTCCTGGAATAAACTTTCTTTGCTACCTTGCATTCTCGTTTAATACAGGCAGATGATCAGAGTAAAGTTCATGTTGGTTTTTGTGATTGCCGGATGGTCGCTGCTCTGTATATCGGGACAGGAGCATGCTGCTGTGCCCGATCACCAGCTGGTGATTCGCGATGTTGTTATCGTGGGGAATAAAGTTACCAAGCGAAACATTCTCCTCCGTGAACTGGTATTTGGTCCGGGGGATACCATCAATAAAATGGACCTCATCCCCGGGCTGGAAAGGAGCCGGGAGAACCTGCTGAACCTCTCCCTGTTCAATTTTGTTACCTTTGATGCCAATCACTACCCGGGCAACACCATCGATATATTGCTTGAGGTACAGGAACGCTGGTATATATGGCCCACCCCCATTTTCGAGCATGGTGAGCGCAACCTGAGCACCTTTCTCCGGGAACCCAGGTGGAGCCGCCTGAACTACGGGATGTGGCTCAAATGGAACAATTTCAGGGGAAGGAACGAAATGCTCAATGCAAAAATAAGGCTCGGGTACAAGGAACAGTATGTGCTGCAGTATGAAAAGCCGAACCTGGGTGTCGACGAAAATCATGCCCTGTCTGTCAGCTACAGTCTCAGCAGGCAGCACCGGGTCACTTTTACCACGCAGGAAAACCAGCCGGTATATTTTCGCGATGACGACAACTACTCGCTCAGCAGTGCGGATGCTTTCGTAGCGTATACCTATCGTCCGCAACTCTACTCCCGGCACAGGGTCAGGGCCCATTTCGTGGATGACTGGATCAGCGATACCGTAGCCCTGCTGAACCCGGATTTTTTTGGGACCGGTTTCACGCGATACCAGCATTTCAAGATCGATTATGTGTTCCAGTATGATATCCGGGATTCCAGGATATACCCGCTCGAGGGCCATGCCTTCAAGTTCAAGACTCAGCGGTTCGGATTGGGAATCATTGATGATTATCCTTACGGAAACTGGGAGTTTGAAAGCACGTTCTTTTATCATAAAAAGCTCGCCAACCGTTTGTATTTTGCCGATGTTGCAAAGGGCAGGGTGACTACCAACAAGGAGGTTCCGCTGATCCTGAAAAGGGGACTTGGGTATGCGGAAAACCTGACCGGCTATGATGCCTTCGTGATTGACGGTACGGACTATTTTATCAACAAGGTCATTTTTAAATACCAGCTGGTGAAGCCCAGTAAATTTTCAATCCCTTTTTTAAACATCAAGCAGTTCAGCAGGGTACACTATGCGATTTACCTGAACCTGCTGGGTGATGTGGCCTATGTGAACGACCCTTTCCCCCGGGATCCCTCGAACAATATGGTGAACAGCTGGCAATACAGTGCCGGAATTGGACTTGATTTTGTAACTTACTACGATAAAGTTCTCAGTGTGGAATATGCAGTGAACCGGTACGGCATGACCGGCTTCTTTTTTCGTGTGACCACCCCGTTTTTTGAATGGTAACTATTAGAACAACTGATGGCACTTAGAAAATCTCCCCGCGGACAGGCACTGCTGATCTCCACCATCGTGGTGGTGATCTATGCAATAGGGATCTCTGCGCTGGACCTGGTTGGAAAGATGAGCAATCTTTACTGGCAGGCCGGACTCGGTCTTTTCCTGTTTGTCAGCAGCTATTTTATCATTCACCAGGTTTTTCTCCGGTACCTGGAAAATCGCCTGAACCCGGTGTTTAAAACCATACAGAATGTGGCGATGTCGCAGAAGAAGATCCGGGAACGGATCGATTCCAGTGATTTTTCAGAAGCGCTCGACGAAGAGGTAAAAAACTGGGCTTCGAACCAGACCGCTGAACTCCGGCAGTTGCGCGAAATGGAAAAATACAGGAAGGATTTCCTTGGCAACGTCTCCCATGAACTTAAAACACCGATATTCAATATCCAGGGGTACATCCTTACATTGCTCGAGGGAGGCATCGATGATCCGAAGGTGAACAAGCTTTACCTGAATCGGGCGGAGAAGAGCATCAACCGCATGATATCCATCGTGGATGACCTGGTTTCCATCTCCCGGCTGGAATCTGGAGAATTCAAGCTGAAGCTGGAGGACTTCAATATTGTGAAATTGGTGGAGGAAGTTTTTGAGCACCATGAAATGCTGGCGAAGCAATTCAGGGTCAGGCTCGAATTTGATTCCGGATATAGCCGTCCGATCAAAGTACATGCCGACCGCAGGAGACTGACAGAGGTGCTCAACAACCTTATTGTCAATTCCATTAAATATGGAAAGGCAAACGGAAAGACAAAAGTGGGGTTCATTGATACCGGTGAGCGCATCCTGGTGGACATCTCTGACAACGGTATTGGTATTGATGCAACAGACCTGCCCAGGATTTTCGAGCGGTTTTACCGCGTGGACAAAAGCCGGTCGAGGGATTCGGGGGGAACAGGGCTTGGGTTGGCCATTGTGAAACATGTTATCCAGGCCCATAACCAGACCATCAATGTGAGAAGTGCGCTGGGCAGGGGAACCTCTTTCGTGTTTTCACTTGACAAGTCGAAATAGTACCTGCGGGTAACTTTTTTACAGCGCTTACCGGAGATGCATCAATACTGTCTGACCCTGCCGCCACGTTCACGGATTACGGGTTTACCCAGTCGTCATGTTCGCGGATTACCTCTGCCAGCCGGTCCACAGCGGTCTTTTCCGGAACATTTTTCAGCACGGCAGTTCTGCCCTTGTAGATGTTTACCTTTCCACGGCCCGCACCAACATATCCGTAATCGGCATCTGCCATCTCTCCCGGTCCGTTTACAATGCATCCCATCACGGCAATTTTAAGTCCTTTCAGGTGATGGGTCCTGTTGCGTACTTCACCGAGCACGGACTGGATATCGAAGAGGGTCCTGCCACAGGAGGGGCAGGCGATGTATTCCGTTGCGGTGATCCTGTTGCGCGCTGCCTGCAGCACCTGGAAGGAAAGCCGGTTGTTGTATTCCGGCGTAAAATGAGGGTTGTCCAGCCAGATGCCCTGTATGAGCCGGTCGATCAGCAACAGCGCAATTTCCCCGGAAGCTTTCAGAAGGTACTGTTCCCTGCCGGGTTCGTGGTAGGTTTTCCTGAAGATCACGGGCAGGGTTCCACCGGCCCGGTAATAGTTGATGAGCCACGCTTTCATCGTGGTCATCTCTTTCTCTTTTCCTTCGAGCACCAGCACCATCGGTGTACCCGGATGCCCGAATTGTTCCGGGTCAGTACCTGTATTGACCGGTATGAAGGAAGGATGGTTGTTTATTTCGCTGTCAATCAGATCCGGTAAAGGATCTGTGTGCGCACCAGGAGCAGCGATGACCGCAACCGGGGCATCGCCCCCCACACCCTGCACTTTCAGGGTTTCCTGCTGGCTGTGGTGAAACGGATCCCACGGAAGGTCATTCAGCGGATCGTAAGGCAGCGAGGTGGGTTTCGGGAACAATTGTGTGATCAGTTGCGCCACGGGGATCTCGTTTTCCGGGGCTTCGGTGAGGCTTACACGCAGCGTATCGCCAATACCTTCCATCAGCAGGGGAGCCATGCCCACCACCGACTTGATCCTGCCTTCGGTGCCATCTCCCGATTCAGTCACGCCGAGGTGAACCGGGTAATACAGGCCTTCCCTGATCATGGATCTCACCAGCAGGCGTACGGCCTGCACCATCAGCACGGTATTGCTCGACTTAAGGGAGACCACCACATCGTGGAAATCTTCCTGGTTGCATATGCGCAGGAATTCCAGGGCCGATTCCACCATTCCTTCGGGTGTGTCGCCATAGCGTGACATGATCCTGGAAGAAAGGGAGCCGTGGTTGACACCGATGCGCAGTGCCGTATGGTGTTCCCTGCAGATACTGACCAGGTGCCTGAGCTGTTCGCTGTTTTTACCGAGGGCCTCCTCGTATGCCTGGTTGCTGAAGGTAGCCGGACCGCTTTTCCGTTCCGTGAAATTGCCGGGGTTGATCCGTACCTTGTGGCACACCCGGGCAGCTTCGCATGCAACATCTGCCCTGAAATGGACATCGGCAGCCACCGGGACCTGGTCATAGGGGGGTGCCAGGGAGTTGACGATTTTCCCGAGCGCTTCCACCTCTTTCTTTCCCTGCGTGGTGAAACGCACCAGTTGTCCACCGGCATCAGCGATCCGTTTCAGCTGTTGCGTGCTGGCATCGGTATGGCAGGTGTCGGTATTGGCCATTGATTGTACCATCACCGGAAGACCGCCGCCCAGTTGAAGATTGCCGATCTGCACCCGCCTGGAAAGCGGAACGGTATATCGGTTGTGAAGCATCATTTATTTGTAATCTCCCAGTCGAACCCGTCCTTGCGGTCCTTGACCGTGATGCCCATCTGCTGCAGCGTATCCCGGATCTGGTCGGACGTCTCGAAGTCTTTCCGTGCCTTGGCCGCCAGCCTGAGGTTGAGGATGTAATTGACAAGGTCGGCGGTGAGGGTATCATCGGCACCCATGCTGCCGGTGGGTTGCAGTCCCAGCACATCGAAGACGAAGGTGTGGTAGATCTTTTTCAGCAGGTCAAGGTTTTCCTGATCGATGGCAATACGTTTTTCATGCAGAGAGTTGATGGTTCTGGCACCGTCGAAGAGCGCCGAAATGATCAGTGGCGTGTTCAGATCGTCGAGCATGGCCGCGACACATTTCTCTTCCAGTTCCACGGCATTTACCACCCCGGAAGAGGAAGTCTCCATCTTTTCCAGCAGCGCCATGGCAGCGAACAATCGTTGCAATCCCTTTTCCGAGGCAGCCAGGGCATCACTGGAAAAATCGAGTGTGCTGCGGTAGTGGGCCTGAAGGATAAAGAACCGGATGGTCATTGGATCGAAGGCCTGTTTCAGCAATTTGTGGTTTCCGCTGAACAATTCATCCAGGGTGATGAAATTCCCCAGGGAGCGCCCCATCTTTTGCCCGTTGATGGTGATCATGTTGTTGTGCATCCAGTACCGTACAGATTCGTGTCCGTACCCCGCAACATTTTGTGCGATCTCGCATTCGTGGTGTGGGAAGAGCAGGTCCATGCCTCCCCCGTGGATGTCGATGGTTTCTCCCAGGTATTTGGTGCTCATGGCAGAACATTCCAGGTGCCAGCCCGGAAACCCGTCGCTCCATTCCGATGGCCAGCGCATGATGTGCTGTGGTTCGGCTTTTTTCCACAGGGCAAAATCGAGTGGACTTTTCTTCTCCGACTGTCCGTCGAGGGTGCGCGTATTGGAGAGAAGGTCTTCGGTTTTGCGGCCGGAAAGTTTTCCATAGGAATGGTCAGCGGCATATTTCTCCACGTCGAAGTAAACCGATCCGTTCACTTCGTAAGCATAACCGGCTTTCAGGATCCTTCTGACCAGGTCCTGCTGTTCGATGATATGTCCGCTGGCGCGGGGTTCAATGCCTGGACGAAGCACGCCAAGTTCGTCCATGTTCCGGTGGTAGGCGTTCATATAATGTTGCACCACCTCCATTGGTTCCAGCTGTTCCAGCCGTGCCTTTTTTGCAATCTTGTCCTCGCCCTCGTCGGCATCATTCTCCAGGTGTCCCACATCGGTGATATTGCGGACGTACCTCACCTTGTAGCCCAGGTGCGACAATACGCGGAACAGAACATCAAATGTTACTGCCTGCCGGGCATGACCCAGGTGGGCATCCCCATACACCGTTGGTCCGCACGCGTAAAGTCCGGCAAAAGGTGGATTTGCGGGTATAAAAAGCTCCTTTTTGCGATGGATTGTATTGTAGATATAGAGTTGATGCGTCATAAGTGAATATCTGTTTTCGTTGATGTCGGGTGCATAATTATTGTCAACAATGGGCAATAGGATGGGTAAAATTAGTAATTTTAAAGCTAATCACCGGTCCCGTATGCGAAAGGTATGAAATTATGGGCCGGTTGTGAAAATGAAAATCAACAACATGGCAAGCAGAAGATCCAACCAGAAAAAGGGAAAATACACGATTGACAAGGCGATGGCCCAGGTAATGGGCGTATTTACACGCAATCCCAAAAAGATATTTAACTACAAACAACTGGCGAAGCAGCTCCTGCTTTCGGATCAGCAGGAACGTGACATGGTGAACAATGCCCTGCACAACCTTGCTGGTCAGAACCTGCTGGAACAGGTGGACAAGGGGAGGTTCAGGCTGAAGGAGCGGGCCGGTTATGTGAACGGCACCATCGACATGACCCAGCACGGGTATGCATTCCTGGGCTCCGATGAACTGGAGCAGGATGTGTTTATCGCCCGGTCTAACCTGGGACGGGCGCTGGATGGCGACTTGGTGAAGGTGCATATTTATCCCAAGAAAAAGAACGACAACCGTTTGTCGGGGGAGGTGATCGAAATTATCGAGCGTGCACGTGAAACATTTGTCGGTGTCGTGGAGATTTCCAAGAACTACGCCTTCCTGCTGCCCGACAGCAACAAGATGCCATTCGACATTTTCATTCCACTTGATAAACTGGGCGGTGTGGAACATGGGCAGAAAGCGATTGCACGTATCACCGAATGGCCGGATAAGGTGAAAAACCCGTTTGGCGAAGTGGTTGAGGTGCTGGGATACCCGGGCGAGAACGAGACCGAAATGCATTCCATCCTTGCGGAATTTGAGTTACCCTTACATTTTCAACCGGAGGTGGAGGATGCGGCGGGAAGTATTTCCGATAAAATCTCCGATGCAGAGATCAAAAACCGCAGGGATATGCGGGGCACGGCTACTTTTACCATTGACCCGGCAGATGCAAAGGATTTTGACGATGCCTTGTCTGTTAAAAAACTAAAGAACGGCAACTACGAAGTGGGGGTGCACATTGCCGATGTGTCGCACTACGTGGAGAAGGAGTCCATTGTGGACCTGGAGGCGTATGACCGTGCCACTTCAGTATACCTGGTCGACCGTGTGGTACCGATGCTCCCGGAGAAATTGTCGAACAATCTTTGTTCGCTGCGTCCCAACGAAGACAAACTCTGTTTTTCCGTGATCGTGGAGATGACTTCGGATGCGCAGGTGGTGGACGAATGGTTCGGGCGCACCGTGATCAATTCAGATAAGCGGTTTGATTACGACCAGGCACAACTGATCATCGAGACCGGGAAGGGGGAGATGAAGGAGGAGGTGTTGTTGCTGCACGACATGGCGACGAAACTGCGGGAAAGAAGGTACAAGGAAGGATCGATCAATTTCGAGCGTGACGAGGTGAAGTTCAACCTCGATGAGGAGGGGCGTCCTATCAGTGTATACTTCAAAGTGCAGAAGGAGGCCAACCACCTGATCGAGGAGTTTATGCTGCTGGCCAACCGGAGGGTTGCCGAGTATGCAAGCAGGGGCGGAAAATACGAAAAGGAGGTGCCGAAGGATGAGCTGAAGGCGGCGAAGAAAAAGGCAAAGACCTTTGTGTACAGAATCCACGACCTTCCGGATTCGGAAAAGCTGGAGTCCTTTACCATGTTCATCAGGAAATTCGGGTACGAGCTGAACCTTGGCAACAACCACCAGGTGGCGGTATCCATGAACCGGTTGCTGGCCGGGGTAAAAGGGAAGAATGAGCAACATGTGATCGAGAACATGGCACTCAGGGCCATGGCCAAGGCGCGCTATTCCACCAAAAATATCGGGCATTACGGACTGGCATTCCAGGATTATTCGCATTTCACCTCGCCCATAAGGCGTTATCCCGACCTGATGGTCCACCGGTTGCTGGCACATTACCTGGCAGGCGGGGAATCGAAAAAGGCCGACAAATACGAAAGCAGGTGCGAGCATGCTTCCGAGATGGAGCGAAAAGCGGTCGAGGCGGAACGGGCCTCCATCAAGTACAAGCAGGTTGAGTTCATGCAGGATAAGGTTGGACAGGTATTTGACGGGGTGATCTCCGGACTTACCGACTGGGGAATCTACGTGGAGATCGTGGAGAACAAGTGCGAGGGGATGATCTCGCTGCAGGGACTGGTGGATGATTTTTACGAGTTTGACGAAGATGATTACAAGATCATCGGACGGCATTCCGGCAGGGAGTTCGAGATCGGTCAACCGCTGAAAATAGAGGTAACCAACGCCAATTTGTCACGTCGCCAGCTGGATTTCAAACTGGCGGATGAGGCTGAGAACGGGGGGAAGTAGCCGGTATATTTGTAAATCCTCACATTCTATTATAATTTTATCGGGAATTCAATCCCAGCGCCATGGTAGTCGTTAAGTCTGAAATAAGGGCGGATATCGTCAGTGTAGCCCGAAAAGTCTTTTCCCGGAAAGGCTTTCGCCAGACTACCATGGATGAGATCGCACGAGCAGCCAGGATGGGCAAGAGCTCCATTTACTATTACTACAAGAGCAAGGAAGATATTTTCGAAGCAGTGGTAGTGAAGGAGGCCCAGGAGCTGAAGCGACAGCTCATAAAGGTGATCAGTTCGGGAAACACGCCCATCGACCGGCTGAGGGATTACATCATGTTCAGGCTTTACCATGTAAAGACCGTATCGAATTTTTATGCGGCACTGAATGAAGATGATCTCGGTCAGATGAAATTTGTGAAGCGGGTACGGGAGAAGTTCGAGGAGGAGGAGTTCAAGATGGTACGGGATGTGCTGGAGAGGGGCATGAGCGATGGCGCCTTTGTGATCAATAATGCGGAAATCGGGGCCATGGCATTCACTACCATGCTGAAAGGACTGGAGTTGCCGTTGTTTTTGAATAAATTAACCCGGACCGAGAAGGAGAAATTGCTGGACGAGCTGGTACGGGTCATCTTCTACGGCATCGTTAAACGGGAATCATGATCATACAGGAGAATCTCCTTTGCGCAGCCCCCCCGAAAATTAAATATCAGATTATGCAAATACATTTTTGGAAAAGAATGCGGGGATTTTTCCGCACGACATTTATCGGGGGACTGGTGGCTTTACTGCCGATCTCCATGGTGATCATCCTGTTCAGGTGGATCATCAACCTGATCGAGCGGCACCTGGGGCCGGTGATCGACCTGGTTACTGACACCGATTCCAGGCTCTACACGTTTGGTTTATACCTGGCTGCGATCATCATTATATTCCTGGTGTTTTTTACTATCGGACTGATTATCAAGACCCGGTGGGGGAAGTTCCTGAACAAGCAGCTCGAGAAGAAGTACCTGGTGAAGATCCCGGGGTATAAAATTGCACGGGACACGGTGGCGCAGTTTTTCGGAAAAAACAAATCCTTCTTCAAGGAGGTGGTGATTGTGGACCTGTTCAATACGGGGACACTGATGACAGGTTTTATTACGGATGACAGTGGGGAGATCGTAACAGTGTTCGTACCCACGGGTCCCAACCCTACCTCGGGAAACATCTATCATCTGCCGAAGGAGAAGGTGCTGCGAACCAATGCACCGGTGGACCTGGGGATGAAAACGATCATCAGCTGCGGTGCAGGATCTTCGGAAGTGTTTGCCAATATTCAGCCGGAGGAGGGAACCACCTGAGGCCGGGTATAGGATTAAAGAGTTCATACGATTACGTGGAGCCTGATTCCGGCTGTACCCAGGCATGGTCACAGCATACCTGTTCGGTCCCGGACCAGTTCATTTCCTGCGTTATAAGATATTCAATGGTATGCAGACAGGTATTTCATGCCTCTAAGCGGTTGTATCTCCCGGTTTTTCCGGCTCAGTGGTGGGTGCAGATGATACTGTCTCTTTCTCTGCTTTTGCTTTTTCCTCCTCTTCGTGCATGAATGCAAAATATTTCCCCTGTCTGAAAAGCAGGATGAACACAGCAATGGTAATGCTGGTATCGGCGATGTTGAATACCGGCCTGAAAAAAGTAAAGGACTGGCCGCCCAGTCTCGGGATCCATTCAGGGTAAACACCGCTGAGAACGGGAAAATAGAACATATCCACAACTTTGCCGTGCATGATGCTTTCATATCCCCCGTTGGAAGGAAACATTTCTGCGGGCATAAAGGTGTTGCTTTCACTGAAAATCATCCCGTAAAATGCAGAATCAATCATATTTCCCAGGGCACCAGCCATGATCATGGAGAGGGTGATCAGCAGTCCGGAGGGTGCGCCCAATTTAATGAGATGCCGGAGGTAGAAGCCGATGGCAATGATGGCCACAAGGCGGAAGAGGCTGAGGAACATTTTTCCGTTATTGCCCGGGAGGTTAAGTCCGAATGCCATGCCCTTGTTTTCCACGAAATGGATGATGAACCAGTTCCCGAATACCGGGATCTGTTCATAGAGGGTCATATTGGTTTTTACAATGATCTTAAGGACCTGGTCGATGACCAGGATCACAAGGATAATAAGAATACACTTCAGCGATTTTGACATGGAAGTTCCTGTATTAACGGATCTATTGCCGGCGCATACCGCATAACGGTGGTTACGCTCAAAGGCTGTGATCCCCCGGAATTATTGTTTTGATTTGGCTTCCATGCTCAGTGTGGCATGCGGGACTATGCGCAGCCGCTCTTTTGCAATCAGCTTGCCTGTTTCCCTGCAGATGCCATAGGTTTTGTTTTCGATCCTGATCAGGGCACCCTGGAGATGCTGGATGAATTTCTGCTGGCGCTGTGCCAGTCTTCCGGCTTCTTCCTTGGATAATGTAGCAGCGCCCTCTTCGAGCACTTTGAATGTGGGAGATGTATCCTGGGTGTCGTTACTCTCGCTTTGGGTGATGGCCGATTTCAAAAGTTCGTAATCTTCCCTGGCTTTTTCGAGCTTATTCATGATCAGTTCCTTGAACTCCCGTAGCTCCTCGTCTGAATATCTTGTTTTCTCAGCCATGGTTTTATTTTTAATTTTCCTAAATATAATAAAATAATTAATGTAAAGTCCGTTTTTCGACGGGTCTGAATGATAACGTTTAGTTCATTGTTTTTGTTACACTGATACGTAAAATAATATCATCGTCGAGTTCAATTTTCCTGGCATCACCATTCTCTATTTTGTCAGTAAAATCAATGCTTTCAGCCAGTGTCTGGGCACTGATATATTTGCCGTGTTTTTCGATGGTTTCAGCGAGCAGCTGATTCGTTTCGAGCAGCACCTGCACTTTGTCCGTGACATCAAAGTCGCTTTCCTTCCTGATATTCTGGATCCTGTTCACCAGTTCCCTCGCGATCCCTTCGAAACGCAGCTCCTCGGTGATGGTAATATCAAGCGCCACGGTGATGGTGTTTTCCGTTGCCACGAGCCATCCGGGGATATCTTCTGAAGCGATCTCCACGTCCTCCAGCGACAGGGTGATCGTTTCACCTTCCACCAGGATATCGATGGAACCTTCATTTTCGATGGTACTGATATCTTTCTGGTTCATTTCACCCACTGCTGCGGCAATATGCTTCATCAGCTTACCGTACTTGGGTCCGAGTGCTTTAAAATCCGGCTTGATCTTCTTCACCAGCACACCCTCGGTGTCATACAGGTAATCAATAGTTTTCAGGTTTACCTCGTTGAGGATCAAATCCTTCACGCCATCAAGCTTGTCACGGAATTTCGTGTCCAGCACCGGGATCATTATCTTGTTCAATGGCTGCCGTACCTTAATGTTCACTTTCCTGCGCAGTCCAAGTACCATGGAGGTAATCGTTTGTGCGATGGACATACGGTCCTCGAGGTCTTTGTCGATGAGCGAGGTGTCGAAGGAGGGAAACTCCACGAGGTGTACGGAAGCTTCTTCAAACCTACCGGTCACTTCGTTCAGGTCGCGGAACAGTTTTTCCATGTAGAACGGTGCCACAGGTGCCGCGAGCCTGGCCACGGTTTCGAGGCAGGTGTAGAGGGTCTGGTAGGCTGCGAGTTTATCGGTGTCGAATTCCCCGCCCCAGTAGCGTTTGCGGTTCAGACGCACGTACCAGTTACTGAGGTTTTCCAGCACGAACTCCTGGATCAGCCTGGCCGCCCGGGTGGGTTCGTAGTTCTCATACTGCTCCTGTACCTCCTTCACGAGTGAATTCAGCAGCGAAATGATCCAGCGGTCGATTTCCGGTCGTTCACTGACCGGCACTTCAGGCTTATTGTAATTGAACCCGTCGACGTTGGCATAGAGGGCAAAGAAGGAATAGGTATTGTACAGTGTTCCGAAGAATTTTCGGCGCACCTCTTCCACACCGGTAATGTCAAATTTGATGTTGTCCCATGGTTGTGCGTTGGTGATCATGTACCACCTGAGCGGGTCCGAACCGTATTGTTCGATGGCCTGGTAGGGATCCACGGCGTTACCGAGCCGTTTCGACATCTTGTTGCCGTTCTTGTCCAGCACCAGCCCGTTGGAGATAATGTTTTTAAAGGAGACCGAGTCGAAGATCATCGTGGCGATGGCGTGCATCGTAAAGAACCACCCCCGGGTTTGGTCCACCCCTTCCGCAATGAAATCAGCCGGAAAATACTGTTCAAAATCATCCTTGTGCTCGAAGGGGTAGTGCATCTGTGCATAGGGCATGGATCCGGAATCGAACCATACATCGATCAGGTCGGGTTCACGGAACATTTCCTGTCCGGATGCACTGACCAGCACCACATCGTCGACGAACGGTCGGTGCAGGTCAAATTTGTTGTAATTTTCTTTGGAAAAATCTCCCTCTTTGAAATCAGCCAGCGGGTTGGTCTTCATGACTCCTGCGGCGACAGATTTTTCGATCTCGGCTTTCAGTTCCGCGACCGAACCGATGCAGGTTCTCTCCTTACCGTCTTTGCTGGTCCAGATGGGCAGCGGGGTACCCCAGAACCTCGAGCGCGACAGGTTCCAGTCGACCAGGTTCTCGAGCCATTTGCCGAAACGGCCGGTGCCCGTGGCTGCCGGTTTCCAGTTGATGGTATCGTTCAGCTCCATCATCCGCTCCTTCATCGCGGTGGTGCGGATCATCCACGAGTCCAACGGGTAGTATAGCACAGGTTTGTCGGTTCTCCAGCAGTGCGGGTAATTGTGCACATGTTTTTCGATCCTGAAAGCCTGGTTGTGTTGTTTCAGGTAGACGGCAATGTCCACATCGGTGGTGGGGTCGTCATCTTTTTTATCAGGATCATATTCATTCTTCACGAATTTCCCGGCAAATTCACTGTAGGTATCCGTGTTCACCCGGGCGTTGACGAACTCCGGGTCGATATCTTCCAGTCTGAAGAATCGGCCTTTTTTATCCACCAGTGGCTGGGTCGTTCCGGCTTTGTCGACGATGGTCAGGGCGGCAATATTGTTCTCTGCGGCTACCCGGTAGTCGTCTGCACCAAAAGTAGGTGCGGTATGCACCACCCCGGTACCCTCCTCGGTAGTCACGAAATCACCTGCGATCACCTTAAATGCTTTTCCTTCGGGTTTCACCCAGTCGAGCAGCTGCTCGTAGGAGATCCCCACCAGCTCCTTGCCTTTGCATCTGTGCAGTATCCTGAACGGAACGTGCTTGTCACCCGGTTCGTAGCCATCGAAATCCAGTTCAGCATTCTTTTCAGGAAAATAGTTACCCATCAGTTCACTGGCGAGCAGCACGGCGATCTTTTTGCCGGTGTACTGGTTGTAGGTTTCCACCAGTGAATATTCGATTTTTTTCCCTACGGTGAGGGCGGTATTGGATGGCAGTGTCCAGGGGGTGGTGGTCCAGGCCAGGATGAACACATCTGCGTTGGTATCCTTGAACAGGAATGATGAATGCTTGTCGTCCAGCACCTTGAACTGTGCCACCACGGTTGTATCTTTCACGTCCCGGTAGCATCCCGGCTGGTTGAGTTCGTGTGTGCTGAGCCCGGATCCCGCGGCGGGTGAGTAAGGCTGAATGGTGTATCCCTTGTAGAGGAGGTCTTTTTCCATCAGCTTTTGCAGCAGGTACCAGACCGTTTCGATGTACTTGTTGTCGTAGGTGATGTAGGGATCGGACATATCGATCCAGTACCCCATCTTGTCGGTGAGTTCTTCCCACTTGTCGGTATATTTCATGACATCCTTCCGGCAGGCGTCGTTGAACTCCTCGATGGAGATCTTTTTCCCGATATCGTCCTTGGTGATCTTCATTGCCTTTTCAACGGCGAGTTCCACCGGGAGGCCGTGGGTATCCCAGCCGGCTTTTCTTTTCACGTGGTAGCCCGTCTGGGTTTTGTAGCGGCAGAAGATGTCCTTGATGGCGCGTGCCATCACATGGTGGATGCCGGGAACACCATTGGCTGACGGGGGCCCTTCGTAGAATACAAATGATGGTTTACCTTCACGCGAGGTAAGGCTGCGTTCGAAAGTCTTGTCCTTCTTCCACAGTTCGTTGATCTCTTTATTGACCTGTGAGAGGTCAAATTGCTTATATTCCGGAAATTTCTTTGCCATTGGATTGCCCCTGCTTGTCCTGTTAAATTCCAACTATTTTATTGAAACGCACAAAGATAGGAAAAGGAAGGTAAAAGTAAAAAGGAAAAAGGGGCTGGAAATTTTTATTACTGAGACGGGAGAAGCGTGATGCGCAGAACCAGAAACCGAAGCAGCACATAGATTGACCTTCAGGATAACAACGTTTTTAACAACGTTGTTAAATACGTTGTTCTTAAATAGCTTATTACGGCGACTGTTAAAGTTACTCAGGAGTGTTGGCGCCCGGACTCATTCGTACTGTAGTGCAGTCACTGGGTTGAGCCTGGAGCTCCGGAGCGCATGGTACAGGATGGTGAACAGGGAGACCAGGAGGATCAGTATGGTGGATAGCAGGAAAATATCTGGTGAGAGGTCGATCCGGTAATAAAAATCCTGCAGCCAGCGCCGGACAAGGAACCAGGATGCTGGAGGTCCGATCGCCAGGGAGAGGATCACCAGGCGGGTGATATCCATCAGCATGATTCTTACGATGATTGCTTCGCTGGCGCCAAAGGTTTTACGTACCCCGATCTCGCGGGTACGTCTTTCAGTACCGGCTGAAGATACTCTGTACGCAGCCTCACTATTATGCTCATCATGTAGGAGGCAGGCAGCGCTGCGGTGGCCAGCGGTTCTACTTCAGTGACCAGCTGATGATGACCGCACCGGAAATCAGCATGGTGAGCGAGAACTGGAAGATCACAAGTGTTTTTCTTAGCAGCCAGCTTCCGGTACGTGTATCACTATGTTGACGGATGGCGCTAACGGGTTGCAGGGAGGAGATGAAAGGCAGGGTAGATGTCGGCAAGGGTGCCGGTGAACAGGGTCACCACAAGCAGCCCTGCGATATATTTCCAGCTGAATTTGTGAAATTGATCTTATTAAAAATCAAATCACATCAGATTGATTTATCACAAACTGAATTATTCCAACGATTAAAAGAAACAGGAGTCATCAAGTATAATGTAATGAAGAGATTTCCACAGGGTTTCGACTTTTTAAAATCGCTTGAACATAAAAATTCAGAAGATGTAAAGTAAAAGTTTCAATATGTGAATCATCATTAGTTATACGGATTATTTTGATCCATGGCTTGCCCCGGGATTTAATACATTTGTAACGACCTTAGTGTTTGATTATAATTTTACTAACGTACACAGCTTCACCTGGATTAATAATATTCATTAAATACAATCCATCTGGTTGACTTCCCAGATCAAGCGTATAAACTTCTGCATTTTTATATTTGTTCCAGTGGAATTGAGTAATAAGCCCGCCCGTAATATCATAAACAGAAATAGTTAATTCACCAGCTTTTATTTCGTCTGATGCATTGATATGAACTGTACCAGTACTCGGAAT
>JARGFP010000016.1 GCA_029210585.1 Bacteroidales bacterium | reverse complement strand
GAGTTATCGTACGAACTAACGCTTGCTGAGAATGAAAATTCCATGAGACGTGTTGAATACAATCCTATAGCGGCAGCAGGAAAGATTCTTTTTAACACTATCGACAGAGTAGATATTGGTAACGGCACATTTTTACCCCGTTTAGCAATGGGCGCTGATCCCAACCTGCTTCAAACGATTGAGCAAGAGAGCAATAATCCTTTTCTTACAATTAAGGTAAACGGTGTTCCTGTTTTTTGCAAAGGTGGTAACTGGGGAATGGATGATGCTATGAAACGGGTTTCCCGCGAAAAACTGGAGCCATATTTTCGTCTTCACAAAGAAGAGAATTTTAACATGATAAGAAACTGGACCGGAGAGAGTACCGAGCAGGTTTTTTATGAACTGGCCGATGAATACGGTCTGTTGGTTTGGAATGATTTCTGGCTTACAACCGAAGAGTATAACCTGGGCATAAATGATTACAATCTTTTTATGAAAAACGCCACCGAAGTGGTAAAAAGGTTTCGGAACCATCCGTCTATTGCCATCTGGTGCCCGCGTAATGAAGGTTATGCACCAAAAGAACTGGAGCATAAACTTCAGAAACTAATTGCTGATGAAGATGGTACGCGTTTTTATTCTCCTAATTCCCGTAAAATCAACCTGCGTCAGAGCGGACCTTGGGATTACAGAAAAAATACTGCCGATTATTTCCACACACTTGCCGATGGATTTAATACAGAATTGGGCACCCCTTCTATTCCTACTGCCGAAACCATGCGATCATTTATTCCGGAAGCCGACCGCTGGCCAATAAGTGACACCTGGTATTACCACGATTTTCATTCAGGATTAAAAGCTTTTACCGAAGATCTTGAGCAAAGGTATGGCAATGCTACTTCGCTCGATGATTTCACACGAAAAGCCCAGTTTCTCAATTATGAAAGTCACCGTGCCATGTTCGAAAGCTGGAACAGTAAACTTTGGGAAAATGCCAGCGGATTATTACTGTGGATGTCGCACCCGGCCTGGCCAAGTATGGTATGGCAAACCTACTCGTGGGATTATGAAACCTTTGGGTCTTATTTTGGTTCAAAAAAAGCATGCGAACCTTTACACATTCAGTTAAATCCACTAAACAACCAGGTGGATATTATCAATACCACGCGGCATAATCAGACAAAACTTATGGCAAAAGCTGAGATTTTTAATTTGAATGGCAAAAGCCTTGCTGTCCAAAAAGCAGTTCAAAATGCAGTGGCCAACAAAAAGACCGAATCTTTCAAGGTAGAAATTCCAACGAAGCTTCCAAAAGTTTATCTGATCAGGCTTACATTGCTCCGGAACAATAAGGTCATTTCTCAAAATGACTACTGGAGGAGTGACAACAACGAAAGTTTTTCTGAGTTTAATCATCTTAAAAGTCCTGAATTAACTATAAAATTTCTTGAAAAGACTGGTAATAATGCAAGTTTTCAAATTATAAATAATGATAAAGTGCCAGCATTGGCTGTTAAAATGAACCTTATTGACGCAAGTTCCGGGCAAAGAATTTTACCAGCTTATTTTTCAGACGGATACTTTAACCTGTTGCCCGGTGAAAAAAGAACTTTATCTGTTGAATGGCCTATTAAAAATCAACTAATAAAGCTGAGAGTTCAGGATTATCATGGTAGCGTCGAGTTTGACTTTCATTAAATAATGTGAACCTTTTTGACTATTTATCAGATTGAAATGCAAACTATTAGGTTTAATTTAGGAATGTGCGTGGGCATAAAAACCGGATTTCACATATTATCATCGACAGGTTAATTTGTCCGATTTCCCTATTTTTTAAGAGCATGAATTTTTAATTAATTTTATAAATATGAAGAAGATAACTATTGTTTTTTTATTGGGAATACTATTCATCCCATTAACAGCTCAGAACAGGGCCGAATGGCTGAGAGAAGCAAAATGGGGTGTTATGATCCATTATCAACCGGAATGGCTTGCTGCTGAAAACCAGATGGACTCCATAACAATTGAGAAATGGAATGAACTCATTGATAATTACGATTGTGAGGCACTTGCTAAACAGTTATCCGATGTCGGTGCCGGATACCTGATCATGACTGTCCGCCATGGACCGCCATTTTTCATAGCACCAAATGCCACCTATGACAGTCTTACCGGCCAGGTGCCAAGCCAGTGTTCTAAGCGGGACCTGGTAGTAGATTTAGCGGATGCTTTGGATAAATATGGAATAAAGCTGATAACCTACATGCTTATGCCTCCGATTGGTAAGAACGAAGCAGAAATGAAGGGATTTGCCATGGAAAGAAACGATTACTATAGATCCGGACCATTTGAAAGATATGCTGAGACGCTGTTGCGCATGCAGGAGATCATAAGGGAGTATTCCCTTCGTTGGGGCGATAAAGTCTCCGGATGGTGGTTTGATGCTTGTTACAGACCGAATACACATTACAGGCAACCTGATGAGCCTAATTTCGAATCAATAGCGAATGCAGCCAGAGCCGGAAATCCTGATGGAATTCTGGCATTTAATCCGGGGAAATTTCCCAGAATCATGTCTATTACGCCTCATGAGGATTATACGGCAGGTGAGATAAACGATTTGGATCGCATTCAATGGGCATTTGCTTATGATGGCATGGTCGATGGGAAACAAATCCAAATTTTAAGCTTTCTGGGCAATTTCTGGGGCCAGGGTGATCCCAGGTTTTCCGAAGAACAAATTGTGAAGTATAGCAAAGAAATCAATGCAGTAGGAGGTGCCATTACATGGGATGTTCCCCCAATGCCTGATGGAACCATACCCGTGGAGTACATGAAACAGTTAGATAAGATTGGAGAAGCGCTGGGGACTGTTCAAAAATAGTGGTTAAATTAAATAAGACCAATGAAACAATTAAAAGCTATCACAATTCTTGTACTGTTAACATCAGCTTTTTTTTCCTGTAAATCAAAACCAGATGAAACGCGCCCTAACATTGTAGTAATCCTTTGTGATGATTTAGGATATGGCGATTTATCCTCTTATGGACATCCAATCATTCAAACTCCGCATTTAGATGAATTGGCTGCAGATGGAATTAAATTTACCAGCTTCTATACGGCAGCACCGGTTTGCTCTCCTGCACGCGCTGGGTTATTAACCGGGAGAAGCCCGAACCGTGCGGGCATATATGATTACATACGACCATCGGGAAGACCCGGGGAACAATGTCTCGACCTGGTTCATTTACAAGCAGACGAACAAACTATTCCTGCCATGTTAAAAGAGGTGGGTTATTCAACTTGCTTGTCAGGAAAATGGCATTGTAGTTCAAAGTTTAACAGTGATGCGCAGCCAACACCCGGTTATTTCGGTTTCGACCATTGGTTTGCTACCAGTAACAATGCAATCCCAAGCCATGAAAATCCAAATAACTTTGTGCGCAATGGCAAAGAAGTGGGTGAATTGGAAGGTTTTAGCTGCCAGATTGTAGTTGACGAAGTATTGAATTGGTTACAAAACAAAGATTCCGATAACCCATTTTACGTGCAGGTTTCTTTTCATGAACCCCATGAACCGGTGGCGTCGCCGCAGTTTTTGGTTGACGAATATTTGCCAGAATCAGTAAATGAAAACCAGGCTCAATATTTTGCCAATGTAGCCAATATAGATGATGCAGTTGGTCGTTTGATGGAATACCTGAAAGAGAATTATAGTGAAAACACACTCATTATTTTTACTTCAGACAACGGCCCTGAAACTTTACACCGCTATAGAGGTGCAACAAGATCCTATGGTTCGCCCGGACCTCTAAAAGGAATGAAATTATGGACAACAGATGGAGGAATACGGGTCCCGGGTATACTCTACTGGATAGGAAAAGAGACCTACAACGGAACATCAGATGCAGTTGTCTCCTTGTTGGATTTTATGCCCACTTTTGCAGAACTTTCAGGAGCAGAACTTCCTGAAAGAGAGCTGGACGGGCAGTCGATGGTTCCTGTAATTGAAACCGGAACGATGGACAGGGACAAACCCCTGTTATGGATTTTTTACGATGCCATCAATGAACAGAGGGTGGCCATGCGTACTGATGATTGGAAAATTCTCGCCCGTTTGAAAAACGATACCTCCTACCTTCCATTGATACATAATTTGTATGACGGTAACGAAGCGTTGGCTAAGCAAGCCGAAGTGGTTGATTTTGAATTATACAAGATGAATGAAGATATTGAGGAAGCAGAGAATGTTGCTGAAAAGTATCCGGAAAAATTCGAGGAGATGAAAAATCTTTTAAAAATGGAGTATAGAGATCTATTAGAAGGAAGTCATATTTGGAGTAGAGAAGATGAATAGAATTGTGAGACAGTCAAATAGTGTTTTAATCCTTGCAATTGCCCTGATGGGTAGCTTTGTATCTTGTCAGCAACACCCTGTTGAAATTTTTATCGCACCAACAGGCAACGACAATGCTTCAGGAACAAGAGCGCAGCCTGTATTAACGTTTGAAAAAGCGAATGAAATTGCAGCTTTGCTATCTGGCAAAAAAGAAGTTCACATCATTCTTAGCGATGGAATGTATTATTTACCCAGTACAGTTGTCTTTACACCAGAACATTCAGGAAGCGAAAAATATCCTGTCATTGTTCGTGCTGCCAATGAAGGGAAAGCGATTATCAGTGGGGGCGATAAGCTTCACCTGGATTGGGAACCATATAAAAATGGGATCTATAAGGCTTCGGTTTCAAAAGATGTAATCATTGATCAATTATATATAAACGGCGACCGGCAACGAATGGCCCGTTTTCCAAATGCAGCAGACGGGAAAAATGTTTTCGACGCCTGGGATTTGGTGCATACCGGCGACCCCGATCCGGGCAATGATCCGCTGGATGCAGAAAGGGTTGCTTCCTGGAGCCAACCCGAGGGTGCCTATGTGCATGCCATGCACAAAAGCTTATGGGGCGATATGCACTGGTTGGTAACAGGAAAAAATGCAGACGGGTCCCTTGCATTGGAGGGAGGCTGGCAAAACAACCGGCCATCACCTATGCATCCCCGTTACCGGATGGTCGAAAATATATTTGAAGAACTGGATGCGCCCGGTGAATGGTACTACAACAAGGATGAAAAGACATTGTATTATTATCCTCCTCCTGGGGTTGACCTGGCCTCAGCAACTATCGAAATCGTCAGGTTAAAACATTTGATCGAATTCAGGGGAACGAAAGAGAAACCCGTACGTTTTATCCGTTTGGAAGGATTGGTTTTCCGTCATGCAGCACGAACCTTCATGGAAAACAAAGAACCACTGCTACGTAGTGACTGGACAATTTACCGGGGTGGTGGGGTATTGTTTGACGGTGCCGAAGACTGTACGGTGTCTGATTGCGTGTTTGACCAGCTTGGAGGGAACAGTATTTTTGTGAATAACTACAACCGGCGGATTTCAATCAAAAGCTGTTACATCCATCATTCGGGGGCCAACGGTATCGCTTTTGCAGGCGATCCTGAAATGGTGCGCAGCCCGCTTTTCAGATATGGAAAGCAGGATTTTGAGCGCATGGAACGCACCCCTGGCCCAAAGGGCGATAACTATCCATCAGACTGTATGGTGGAAGATTGCCTGATTACCATGACCGGCCGCGATGAGAAACAGACTGCGGCGGTTCAGATTTCCATGTCGCATGAGATTACCGTCAGGCACGCTTCCATTTACGATGTACCACGTGCAGGAATCAACATCAGCGAAGGAACATTTGGCGGACATGTGATCGAGTACTGTGACGTATTTAATACAGTGCTTGAAACCGGGGACCACGGAAGTTTCAATTCATGGGGGCGCGACCGGTTCTGGACACCGGATATCAATGAAACAGTCAAAGAGGTTGAAAAACAGCCTGATTTACCAACACTGGACATGCTTGCTCCCAACACCATTCGCAACAGCCGCTGGCGCTGCGACCATGGATGGGATATCGACCTGGATGATGGTTCAACCTGGTATTTTATTTATAATAACGTGTTGCTCAACGGGGGGTTGAAAATGCGTGAAGGGTATTATCGCACGGCCACAAATAATATCATTCTCAACAACAGCCTTCACCCCCATGTCTGGTATCCAAACAGCGGAGATATCTTTAAACACAATATTGTTTTCGGGGCATACAGACCGGCTATCATGCAGCGCGGGATAGCCCCCGACGGACAATGGGGGGCTGAGCTGGATTCCAACCTTTTTGCCACCAATCATGCAGACCGGATGAAATTTTCGCAGAATGGTTGTGATGAACATTCCCTGGTGGGCAATCCGCTGTTCGTTGATGCTGAAACTGGGGATTTCAGGGTACAGGACCAATCGCCAGCCCTGCAAATCGGATTTCAAAACTTTCCAATGAATGCCTTTGGGGTGGTTTCTGAAAAATTAAGAAAAATAGCCAAACAACCGGAGATACCGAAACCTATGCTCAGCGACACAGGAGGTCCAGGGAGTGTTTATCAATTGTTTGGAGCAAGTGTAAAAAATGTGGAAACACCAGGTGAACAATCGGCAGCGGGACTGGAAGACATCAGAGGGGTAGTCCTGTTGCATGTTCCTGAACATTCAGCATTAAAAAAGCAGGGCTTTCAAACGGGTGATGTAATTGTTAAATTTGAAGGTGCAGACATAAAAAATTTTGCACAACTGCAAGATGCAACACAGGCCATTCAATTCAAAGAAGGAATGGAGTTTGGCATTATTCGTAACCAGCTCGAACAAAACTTAATTTGGAAATAAAACCAAACGCAATGAAGAAAACAGCATTCATTTTCATTTCAACCATCATGATCGTTTACCTCTCTTCATGCAATGAAAAAAAGGCAGGCAACGAACTACCCAACATCATTTTCATCATGGCCGATGATATGGGCTACGGAGATGTATCTGCCTATAATGAACATTCAAAAATTAATACACCTTTTATCGACCAGCTGGCAGGGGAAGGAGTGATGTTTACTGATGCACACACCAGTTCATCAGTTTGTACACCAACACGTTATGGGGTTATGACCGGACGTTATAACTGGCGTTCTGAGCTGAAAAAAGGGGTATTAAACGGATACAGCAACGCCTTGATTCACCAGGAAATAACCACGATGGCAGAATTTTTACAAGCAAACGGATACAAAACGGCGTTTATCGGTAAATGGCATCTGGGCTGGGACTGGAGTGTAATTGAGGAAGATGAAAAGAGTCAGGGTCAGCTTGAATCCAGACCCGATGTGGATTTTTCGCAACCGGTGCAGCATGGTCCTGCAACGCACGGCTTCGATTACAGTTATGGGTTTTGTGGCTCGCTCGACATGGCTCCCTACGTCTGGGTGGAGAATGATATGCCTACCATGGTTCCAACAAAAACAACGGTAAATAAGGGCGATCAGTCGTGGTGGCGCGAAGGACTTACTTCAGACGATTTTGATCATGAACAGGTGCTCCCGGAAATCACTGAAAAAACGGTTGGATATATCAATGCGCATGCCGGAAGTGACCAGCCCTTTTTTGTCTATATGCCTCTTCCTGCGCCACATACCCCTATTCTGCCCACGGAGCAGTTTAAGGGAAAAAGCGGATTGGACAATCCGTACGGAGATTTTGTGATGATGGTCGACTGGGTAGTGGGAGAGGTGATGAACGCCCTTGAGCAAAAAGGAATCGCGGAAAACACGCTGCTGGTTTTTACAGCTGACAATGGTTGTTCCCCTCAGGCTGATTTTGAACAGCTGGCCGGCAAGGGGCACGACCCGAGCTATGTATTCAGGGGACATAAGGCAGATATTTATGAAGGGGGGCATCGTGTGCCATATGTTGTGCGCTGGCCGGCAAAAGTGAAACACCGGAAATCGGACCAGCTGGTGTGCACCACCGATTTATTTGCCACTGTAGCCGATATTGTCGGAAAAGAAATCCCGGATACTGCAGCTGAAGACAGTTTCAGTTTTCTTGCGGCCCTGGAAGGAAAATCCGGTCCCCGCGAAAGTATTGTGCACCATTCCATTAACGGTTCGTTTGCTTACCGGAAAGGCGACTGGAAAGTGATTTTCTGCCCCGGCTCGGGGGGATGGAGTGCACCGCGCCCCAATTCAGAAGGGATTGAGGATTTGCCCCCGGTTCAGTTGTACAATCTTATTGAAGATCGTGCCGAAGAGAAAAACCTCCAGGCTGAAAATGAAAATATCGTGGAACAGTACCGGCAGGAACTGGCTGAAATTGTAACAAACGGCCGTAGCACTCCCGGGGCTCCCCAACAAAATGATGGACCGGAAACCTGGCCGCAACTCGATTGGATGAACAGGTAAGAAAATAAGCAACAATGAATCAATACAACATTCGCATTGCAAATTATGTTGTTATCCTTACGCTCCTTGGATTCCTTGTGGGAGTGTCATGCACACCGGAAATGAACGATATAGAATTGTATATCGCTCCAAATGGCAACGATGCCTGGACAGGCACACTTCCTGAGCCAAATGCCGGTAACAACGACGGTCCGCTCGCCACATTGGATGCAGCGCGCGTCAAAGTTCAACAATATACCTCGGAGGGGCTCCCCGGTCCGGTAACGGTCTGGATTCGCGGTGGCGAATATACCCTTGATGCAACCATTGTCTTTGGACCAGAGGATTCCGGAACCGAAGACAATCCCATTCATTACCGGGCACGGCCAGGAGAAATACCTGTTTTTACGGGTGGAAAGAAACTGGACAATTGGAGAAAATGCACCGATCCTCCTCCTGGAATTTCCGGGGAAGCAATGGGTAATCTCTGGTATTATGAAATTCCCGGACACCTGAAAGGTGCATGGCAAATCACATCCCTGTACGACGGAAAAAAACTGTTGTCCCGGTCACGTTCAGAGGCATTTAAAGCATCGGATCAACAGGTGCTTGATCCCTATAACGCACAACCCAAAGATGTGCGGGGGCTGGACTGGGATGCTGCACCCGTGGTGTTCAGTCGCGAATTCAGGTACAATGGTGATGATCTGAAAGACTGGAGGACACCCACGGACATTGAGATATTCCTGCGTCCGAAACATGGCTGGCTGATCAATATGTTACCGCTGGAACATATCGACACGAAAACAAAAACTGCAACTTTTGCAGTTGACCCGACCTATGGAATCCGTCCCGGGAATGCATATTACGTGGAAAATGCAATTGAATACCTGGATGCGCCCGGAGAATGGATTTTCGACAGTAAAGAAGGGCGGGTGTATATTTGGCCGGAAAATCCGCTTGAAGAAGCGGATATTCGTGCTCCGTTTTTGCAGGAATTTATCCGTGTTGAAGGTATTGAAGACAGTAATCCTGTTCAATACCTACATATTGAGGGACTTACGTTCCGGCACGGTTTGCGCGATACCTGGAAACCGGGTGATAAAGGATTGCAGCACGACTGGGAAATGTACGACAAGGGCAATGCCATCATGCGTTTCCGGCACGCCGCCGACTGTTCAGTGGTTGGATGCACTTTCGAATCAAGCAGCGGGACCGGCGTACGTTTTGATTTATATGCACAACGGAATACAGTAGCCGACTGCATTTTTGCACACCTTGGAGGTACCGGGATATTACTGAGTGGATATGGCCCGGGCCTGAAAGATGAGAATAAAAATAACACGGTTACCAATAATTACATCCACCATGTTGGAACAATTTACAAGCATTCACCAGGTATTTTTATTGCCCAGAGCGGTCATAACGATATCAGTCATAATACCATCCATGACCTTGCCTACAACGGAATGATCATCAGTGGTTGCCGGCCTCACGAATTGGTGTATGCAAAGCCACTCAGTAACCGGCGTGAATGGGTGAGCAGTATCCGCACCGATGAAATCGGACCTTTCATTGAACACATCACCCCTGAAATGCTGCGCAACTGGCTTGAATTTGATGTAAGTAAAATTGAGCCATTGTTACATTCCCGTGAAAATCGCATTGAGTATAATGAAATCTACCGGGTGATGCTGGAGTTGCACGACGGAAACGGCATCTATTTTTCTGCGATGGGAAAGAACAACCGGGCCGTAAGTAACTATTTTCATGATATATACAATTCCAACGGGTACATTCGCCTGGACGATGTTTCAGGGTATACAATTATCACGCACAATGTCGGGGTACGGGGTTCCAGGATGATGCAGATCAAGGGACCGGGAGAAATCCGGAATAATTTCGCCTTTGATACGGAGCTTTTTATCGCTCGCAGGTGGTGTCCGACAGAGATCGACAATTTTATACTGTATAATACCCCCCGGGGCGAAGGACATTTTAACCAGTATAAGCGGTTTCCTGAAGTCAACATGATTTATGAGTTTTTTGACAGGGTTTCCAATTCACTGATCTATGTGGAAGATCCGCCGGAAGAAATTAAATTGGGGCAGGATGTCATTGCTCCTGACAAACGGGGAACTGCAGATGTGGGCATGTTGTTTGCGGATCCGGTGTTCGACGAAGAAGCGATGAAACAACGGATCTTCCGTTTTCAGCCGGGTTCACCGGCTCCCGGTCTGGGCATAGAACCTATTGATTTAAGCTCAGCGGGAAGTTCAATTGCAAGAAGGGATCAATGACCATAGTGGAAAGCGGTAGCAGGTTATTGACTCCGTCTTCGCCGGGTTGCATGGTTGCCTGGTAGAACTATTCTTTTTGAATCAGCAATTGTATTTTTGCCTCAATTTCTTTTGATTTTGCTTGCGCTTCATCCATGGGAAGCCCTTTTTTCATATTAGGTCTTTTGTGACCGATGTGTGTTAACCATGCGTCTTTGGTTATTCGCTGGCGCAATTGTACCAGATTGAATATCTCAGCAGCATTTTGATGGGCCGAAAGAAAACCATTGATGTCATCGGTGGTTGAGAAAGGCGGTCCAACGAAAAATTCAAGAATCTGTTTTGCCATTTCAAAATGGCCTGTATCATTCGGATGAATACCATCCTTTGCAAATACAAATGTTGAATCTATTCGCCTGTGATCTTCCAGCTTTTTTTTCATTGGCCAGTGAATATCAATTACATTCCACCCTTTTGTATACCGGTTACTGATCAGCCAATCGGAATATATGTCAAGAACGTTGGCATACGCTTCACCTTTTCGCCCATCATAAACCGGTGGGGTAATATGAATGATTTCAGCACCTGACTTTTCTATTGCTTTATGCAGCCGATAGATCCCTTTCTTATATTTTTTAAACCGTTTTTCACTGAATGGCAAATAAATACCGTCATTCATACCATAACAGGCGAGTACCAGGTCCGGTTTCGTCTCTGCGACAACACGATGTAACCGATCGTGTAAATCCGGACGTGGATATTTTCCTTTCGCGTGACCCGGCTCAGAAAGTCCGGATACGGTTTCACTTGGTAAGCCTGCATTTATTATTTCGTAGTGCTTGTCCGGATAATGAATCGAAAAATAAGCATCAATAAATGCTATATATTTACCCTGGTAGGTTATACTGTTGCCCAAAAAAACAATCCGCTTAACATCGTCGGAAATGGCGAAAGACTGTGAAAAGATGTTGTATTGTATTCCAATACTGCATGCTATGAGAAAAATAATTCGCATCATTATTATTTGATTATTTTAATTTACTGTTTGTTGATAAGCGTACATTGCAGAAGGAAATACCATGAGCTGCATTATCCGTAAAATAGGATTGCAGAGGGAACGGCAACAAGCGTACACAACTTTTACTGACGATTTTTTCTGAAATTCTCATTGTTTAAAAATAGTTATTCTGTGATAAATTCTAAAGCACCGAACGCATTCATGTATTCAGGATGCAAGTATTTTTTTGTGCTTGCAGTTGGATTAATCTTAGGTTATTTTGTGGTAAATGATTAAGGATGAGCTGACTGTTTTGTTTTCCCTGGTCAACCAAACGGAGGGCTTTACACTCCGTCTGGTACAGATTCGAAACATCTTGGGAAAGGTTCAAAATCCGCACCACACAAAATCTTATAATTTTACCGTTATAATATTTATTATCAATTGTTTTATAATCTTCTTAAATGTTGAAAACTAACCAGGTATAGTAAGACAGGGGCAACACAGCTGGTATTATGAAGATGAAACATTGATATACCCTGATATAACACATGAGACTGGAGTGTAACCTCCTGAAGCCATGTGGGCTGAAAATAAGTGCGAAACATTCATTATTAAGATTCAGGTAGATGATAAGAAAAAATTCAACAGCGCTTCTGATGCTTTTGATGGCCGCATTGCTTGCCGGTTGTGTGAAAGAGCCTGACAAGTACGAGCGGCCAGATTGGCTGAAAGGGAAATTGTACACGCAGATGCAGGAAATTCCGGAGTTGTCAACGTTCAGCCGTTGCATAGCGCTTACCGGATACGATGAAATTATCGACGTATCAGGCAGCTATACAGTATTTGCTCCTTCAGATGAGGCATTTGATGCATATTTTGCAAGTCATCCACTGTACACTTCCATTGAAGATATCCCGCTTGCGGAGCTGAATCGCATTGTAAAATACCATATTGTGCAGGATCCCTGGACAAAAAGCCAGTTAAGGAAGCTTGATATCTACGGGTGGATAGATACACTGGATTTAGCGAACAATATACCGAGGGGATTCAAGCGGGAAACATTACTGAAGGAGGATGACCGGAATTTCGGAGTAAATTGGGAATTTGGAAAAGGTGAAGTAATCACAGATACCCTGAATGCAGATATTATCAGAAGGCTGGCAACCGATTCAAGGAAATATGTACCCATCTTCTATTCCGAGTATTTCTCGATTAACAACCTGCCTACTTCCGATTATCAATTTTATTTCGACCGTCCGTTTGATGGATCTGATGATCTCTATTATGCAGGAGCAAAAATTATCAGTGACGAAATGTTTGCTGAAAATGGATTCGTGTACACCATAGACAAGGTAGTTACGCCGTTAAGAAATGGTTACGAAATTATTACCGACGAAGCAGGGTCCAATGCATACAGCAAATTCGCGGCGCTGATCAATGAGTTCCCGGAATTCTCATTCAATCAGCAAAAAACCAATGCACAGGCAGGTGTCGACCTGGGGCTGGAGGTGGACTCACTTTTTGATTTGTCTTTTCCTGACCTGGCTTTTGATCTGGCCAATGAAATGACGGATCCCCCCCCCGGAAGTTATGGCCTGCCATCCAATGTAACCGTCAGGTATCACCACGGGTTGATCGCACCAACGGATGAAGCGATGACGCTCTTAATTACCGAATATTTTCAGATCGCAGGCGGTTGGGGTTCGCTGGAAGGAGCACCGGCCAACATAAGGCGTATTGTCGCAAATACCCACATGTCCCAATATGAAGTGTTTCCCACAACATTTGAAAATGGATTTCTAAACGGTGAAATGGATCTTGTTACACTGAACAGTTCGGATATTGTACAGGAAGAATTTGGAAGTAATTGTACGTTTATTGGCGTTAACAAGGCTGTTGTCCCGCGGGCCTTCAGCAGTGTCACGGGACCGGTATATCTCAGGCGGGGTTTTTCAAAGATTATGAACGTAATCGAGGAAACCGGGATCCTTCCCCTCCTGAAAAAACGGAACAATGACTTTTCATTCTTTGTTGAATCTGATCTGAATACCGGAACCGATTCAACCCTGGTATATGATGAACTTAGCGGGAGATTTTATGCGTATGTTATAAGTGAATTTGGCGAACCTTTCCGGATAAGATATTCAAGAACCAGTCTGAGGAATCTGCTGCTCACGCATATTAGCAATACACAGCCAACCGGTGTGGCACGAAAGGAATTCATTCCCAACCTTGCCGGTACACACCTGGTTTTCAATAATGAAACCGGCGAAGTAAGCGGTACGGCGCCTACCACAGCAGGATACCAGGGAAGTGAGATTGTACAGGAGAATCCCCAGGTATTAAGTGTGGCAGATAATGGTACAACATACGACATTGGAAACTGGTTTTCTTTTTCCGGATTGAACCTGTATACCCAACTATCAATAAATTTTCCAACTTTTCATGCCCTGCTTCAAAAAGCAGGCTTAGCCCAGGATAAACTCAACACCTATTCTTTTATCAATGAAACGGATTACTATACCGTGTTTGTTCCAGGAGATGACGCGATAGCAGCCGCCAATCTGAATGCACTTCCCGCAGCTGCACTCGGACAAATCCTGAAGTTGCACTTTGTGCAGGGGACCCTCATTTTTACGGATGGGAAAATAGCACCCGGCTATTATGAGACCATGCGTGTTGATGAGCGTTCGACACAGTATACCACGTATTACACCAGGATCTATATCAATCCCGGAATTGATAATATTCAGATTCTCAGTAAAGATGATTCAGTATATGCAACTGCAACTGAATCGGAAACCACGAATATTATAGCATCAGAGGTAGAAGAGCCGGAGGGGGATGCTGATGAAATATACCCGAATACATTGGACAATGCTGTCATACACCAGATAGACAACGTACTGAATTCAGCTGACATTGGTCAGTAAGATCAATAAAAATATTACATCAAATTTCAGGCAGAATAAGATGAAAAGTTACAAACGCATATTTACCCTCATACTGTCATTTTTCTGTGTCATTCATGTGGCAGCCCAGGATAAAACAATTATCAGGGGCCGTATCATTGATAAGACGGACGGGCAACCTGTTATCGGGGCGACCATTATTGAATATGATGCGAATGAGCGGATTGTTGGGGGGACCACGACCAACCTTGACGGGGATTTTATCCTGGAATTAAGCGATCCTGCGCACGATGTAAAAGTGAGTTTTATCGGTTATAAAATGCAGGAAATTGTCAAGAATCCCTCTAAAACCGTGATTATTGAACTTGAACCCTCTGATTTTGAACTGGATGAGGTGGTGATCGTCGCCGAGGCGAAGGACCAGAACAGCCTGACCAACATTGCAGACAGGGACCGGGCTTCTTCAAGTGTGAAAATTGATTTACTTGAAATGCGGGATCTGGGAACAACTTCGGCGGCCGATGCATTACAGGGAAAAGTGAGCGGACTGGACATCATCGCAGCCTCTGGTGATCCGGGAGCGGGTTCACAAATCGTTATCCGGGGACTTAGTTCCATGGGAAACAGTCAGCCCCTGATCGTGATTGACGGGGTTCCCCAGTTCAGGGTAGCGCAGGATTTTGACCTGAGCTCGGCCGATTCGGAGGACATCAGCAACCTGATCAATATTGCACTGCAGGATATTAAATCAATAGAGGTGCTTAAGGATGCCGCTTCAACAGCTGTATACGGTTCAAGGGGAGCAGATGGTGTGCTGCTTATTGAAACTGCCAGGGGTGCCATGGGGGACATCAAGTTCGATTACCAGTTTAAAAGCAGCTATAACTTCCAGCCTCCTGCCATTCCCATGCTGGATGGTAATGAATACATTATGTTGCAACTGGAAGAATGGCACAACAGCAGGGGATTATACGACCTACCCAGTGAAATTGCCTATGACAGGGATTATGTGGATTTTTATAACTATTCAGCGAATACAGACTGGATCGGCGAACTTACCAGGAATGGTGTAACACAGGATCATTATTTCAGCCTTTCAGGAGGAGGAGAAAAAACAAGGTACTTCAATTCATTCAGTTTTACTGACGAATTGGGAACCACCATCGGAACCAGTGCCCAAAGGTTTTCAGTCAGAACAAACCTCGACTATTTCCTTTCCAGGCAATTGTTGTTCCAGGTAAAATTCAATTATGTTACCAATACTACAGAAGGGAATGCAGAGATAAACAAGCGGAATGTGCGGGAAATGGCCTATATCAAAGCGCCTAACATGAGTATCTGGGAATTTGATTCCCAGGGGAACCTGACCGGGGAGTATTTCACCCCTATCAACAGCTACCAGGGCGATGGTGTTACCTATTACAACCCCGTAGCGATGGCCAACCTGGGCAAGGACGATACGAAATACAGTCGCCTGGAAAACACCTTTTTACTCAGGTACAGGATCAACGACTGGCTGATCCTCCGGGAAACAGTGTCATTTCAGTTCCAGGGAACGCAAAGAAACCTGTTCTATCCATATACTACAATCGGGGCCGACTGGCTGGATTCATATGTAAACAGGGCCAGGGAACAAAACGATATGGATATTGAACTCCGGACTGAAACCCAGGTAGCATTTAATTCACCTTTCAAGAGTGATAAACATGAATTATCAGGAGCGATCACCTGGGTAACCCAACAGTCGGAATTTGAGAAAATATATACCCAGACCATTCACACGCCTACAACCCTGGTGCAGGATCCTGCCGCAGAGGCACAAGTAAATTATATTGCCACCCGGATGGGAGAAAAGCGGTCGCTCGGCGGACTCGCGAATATCAATTATAAATTCATGGACCGGTACATGCTTCAAACCATTCTCAGGGCGGATGCCGCCTCCTCGTTTGGGGAAAACAACCGCTGGGGACTCTTTAAAGGGGTCGCACTGGGATGGCGGTTTTCGGATGAACCTCTCCTTGCATCTTTTGATTTTCTCGATGAAAGCATGTTGCGCTTCAGCTGGGGCGTCACCGGCCGGCAACCCGGGGATGTATATGCCCGCTTTGCCAATTACGAATCAACGTCCACCGGAAGCTATATTTTTACACCGGCCATTATTCCCTCAAGCATTCAACTGGATAACCTGAAATGGGAGACCATTACATCCTATAACATCGGACTGGAACTTAACCTCTTTAAAAACAGGCTTTTTATCGAGGGTGAAATCTATAATAAGGTAACTACAGATATTTTGTTCGAAGATTATGAAATTCCGAGTACATCCGGTTTTGCAGAGCTTCTGTACTTCAACGGGGGTGAACTGACCAACCAGGGCTGGGAGATCATGACGGATGTAAAGCTTCTGAACAGGGAGAACATCAACTGGTCTTTTAACTTTAACACTTCTCGTAATATAAACTCGTTCAATAAGTTACCCGAGAACTTCAATACCGAACGTTCCACATCAATCGGGAATGGACAATATCCGCGGCTGGTGGCAGAAGGAGAACCCATTGGTTCTTTTTACGGCTTCAGGTACCTGGGTGTATGGCCCAGTGATGAAGATGTTGTTGCCAGGGATGCAGAGGGCAACATCCTGTATGACGGATACGGCAATCCCATCAGCCTGACATACAATGATGCATACATCTTCCAGGGTGGCGATCCCATCTATGCAGATTTAAACCATGATGGAGATATTGATTTGAACGACGTGGAAAAAATCGGGGATTCCAACCCGAATTTCGTGGGTGGATTCGGGACCAGCCTCCGGTTCTGGAATTTTGATTTTGCCATGTTTTTTCATTACCGTGTAGGATTTGATATTATCAACGGGGTGGCCATCCAGACTGAAGGAATGAACAACAGGAACAACCAGAGTAAAGCCGTGCTCAGCAGGTGGAGGGTGCAGGGCCAGGATGAGCCGGGCATGTTGCCAAAAGCCTATATGAACCACCCGGCGAACAACCTGGGGTCCGACCGGTATGTTGAAAGAGGTGACTACATGCGGATGAATAACGTGAAACTCGGCTACCAGTTCAGCCGTGAATTTTGTGATAAACTCGGGATCAGGAAAGCAAACCTGACGCTCAGTGCGAGGAGACTGTTTACAATCACCGGTTATTCCGGACAGGATCCGGAAGTGGGGCAGGATGCGAGCGATCCTTTCTGGATCGGGGTTGATAATGCAACAACGCCACCTCCCAGGATCGTTACCATGAGTTTAGCTGTCGGATTTTAAATTGATTAACTATGAAACGCAACACGCGATATTTGCTTCTTATTTTGTTGACTTTTTCGCTCCTTTCCTGTAATGAATGGATTGAGCTCCAACCTCCCGACGGGCTGGTCAGGGAAGAATACTGGAAAACCAAGGAGGATGTAGAGACACTCCTGATGTCGGCCTATGAAACCCTGGCATCCATGGACAGGACGCTGTTTATTCACGGGGAAATCAGGGCCGATATGGTGAAGGGTGACGATAACCAGCGTACGAATGAGCAGCTGGTTGCGGAAAGCAATATATACCCGGACAACAGTTTGTGTAACTGGAGAGATTTCTATAAAGTGATAAATTCCTGTAACGAGGTGATAAAGAATGCACCCGAGGTTCAGCTGATCGATAATACGTTTACTGATTTTCAATTACAGAATCTGATGGCTGAAGCAATCTTTGTGCGCAGCCTTACCTACTTCTATCTTGTCAGGATCTATAAAGATGTTCCGTTGGTCCTCGAACCAAGTGAATCTGATAATGTTGATTTTTATGTAGAGAAATCAACAGAGGAGGAAGTGTTGAATCACATTATTGGAGACCTGGATTCGTACCGGCTGCTTGCACCAAACGGTAATTTTACCACTGTTGAGGAAAACAAGGGCCGGGCATCCAAAAATGCTTTTGAAGCTTTGTTGGCCGATATTTACCTGTGGAGGTTTGATTATGAGAAAGTTATCGAACATATTGAATTGATCGAAGCGAGCGGGGAATATTTTTTATTGCCCGGTGGTTTATGGTTTGAACTTTACTATCCCGGTAATTCACCTGAAAGTATTTTTGAACTGCAGTTTGATGGTGAAAGAAACCAGAGAAACAGCACCTTTGAACTAACTTTTTACCTTGGGGAACAATATGACCCGGGCCAGAAAGCGCTGGAATTGTTCTCGTTTGGTTTTCCAAGGGAATTGATCCGCGGAGAAAACAGCAGCATCAGGAAACATAGCGATGGTGACTATATTATCTGGAAATACGTGGGGCGTGCCGGTGACGGAAAATCATTCAGGTCGGGAAACGAAACCCAGAGTTGCAACTGGATTATCTACCGGTATGCAGATATTCTGCTGATGAAAGCAGAAGCACTCTCCCAGCTCGAACGGTACGGGGAAGCGCAGTTACTCATCAACCAGGTCAGGGAAAGGGCTGAAGTACCAACACTTGCCCTTCCCAATAATCCGGTTGCCTTCGAAGACGCCATCCTTGAAGAAAGGGCCCGTGAACTTGCTTTCGAAGGCAAGCGATGGTTTGATCTGTTGCGGATGGGACGCCGGAATGGTTTTGCCCGGAAAAGCAACCTGATCGAGATCATCGTTGCCAATGTTCCCTCTACCCAGAAAAGAATCATTGCAGCCAAATTATCAAATCCATTGGGATGGTATATGCCAATATATGATTCCGAAATTGAGAGAAACCTGAACCTGGAACAAAATCCTTTTTACAATTAAAATGAAAAAGAGCATTTATATCATATTTCTGTATTTGACGATTGTTGGCTTTTCATGCAGTGAAGATCCCCCGGCGATTGTCAGTTTCGAAGATACCTTCCAATCAACCATCTATGATTACCTGGAAGAAAATAAGGAAGAGTTTTCAGATTTCATTGAAATTCTGAAAAGCGGAGGTATCTATAAAACGTTGAGCGCCAAAAATCCATTTGCCGACGGGTATACGTTGTTTCTGCCCGACAACAATGCAGTACAAAATTTTATCAGCCAGCATCAGCAGTATACTACCCTGAACGATTTACTGAATGACCAGCAATATGTGAATGCACTGAGCCGCTACCATGTGCTGACAGACGCCATTCATTCCAATTCGTTCCCTTTCGGGGCATTTCCGGATCCGACATTGACAAACGATCTGCTCACGGTCAGTTTTATCATCGGCCAGGATTCTTCATATTACAAGATCAATAACCAGGCAGCTGTTGTAAAACCGAATACCGAGGTATCCAATGGCTTTATTCATGTGATTGAAAGTATGCTTGAACCTGTGGCCTATACAAGCTATGAATGGCTTGCCAGGCAGTCAGATTATTCTCTCTTTTTGGAAGCAGTTGATCTGACCGGAACCCGTTCCCTGATCGATCTCGATTTAAAAGCACCGGAGCAGCAGGGATTGCCTCCTGTCACCGTCCTGGTGGAGTCAAATGATATTCTTAAAGCATCCGGCATACATACACTGGAGGACCTGATTGACAGGATCAGTCCGGATGACAGCGATTATACCAACCCTTCAAATCCACTCTATAATTTTGTGGGGTACCATGTGCTGAAAAACATTTACTATATCGATGATTTCCAGGATGAATCGTCCAATTATAATACCAATTCCGAAGTTCCGGTATTGATTGACGGGTTGGGGAATGATATTGCCATCAACAAGGGGAAACAAATCCTGGATACCATTATTGCCGGTCAGGATACCACATTCATCGATTATATAGGATTTCTTTATGACGAGAGCAATGTGATCACTAAAAGCGGATCCATCCACTTTATCGACAGGTTGCTGGAGCTGCAGAGTCCCACACGGACACGGATAACGCTTCAATTCCTTGAAGAGCCTGTTATCAACAGCCTTAGAAATAACACAGGAACTTTTCTGCTGGATAATTACCGGGATAATATGCTCCGCCTCGAATGGGCAGCAGATGGATTGTTTTTTGTGATGGAAGGATCAGAATCCAATGCAACGAATGACGATTATATCCTGACGGAGGGAGATTTTATCATCCGGTATACCATCCCGCAAATCGTGCAGGGGAGATATGACCTGAGCGTGCGGGCCAACGCATATTACCGTAATAATGCGCTGATTGAAGTATTTATAGATGGGAAAAAGATCGGATCAACCGTTGATCTGACAAGGGGAGGAAGCGCTTCCCGTCCGTTTGCCAATAAAACAGTGGGTACCATCATCTTTAACAATTACAGGGAACATGTTGTTGAAATCAGGTCGCTGATCCCGGGGCGATTTACATGGGATTACCTTCGATTTGATCCTGTTTAAACATATTACTGATATGAAGTTGAAAATTAAACTATTACTGTTGTTGGTCCTGACGGGATTATTTGGCTGCAACCCGCAGTGGGAAGAGCACTATGATGTTGCTTCAGTGACCATTGATCAGAATGTATGGGATGCTTTGCAGAATGAGAGCGAAGTCTCATCCTATCTCCAGGAGTTGAAAAATTTTAGCTACGATACACTTTTTGAAACAACAAATGTCTTTACCTTGTTTGTGCCCACCAATGCCGCCATGGAAGCATATAAAAGCGGAAATGAAGTGGACCGGATGCTGCTGGACTACCTCATAACTCCTCATTTTGTTCAGTCTGAAAGCATCAGGGGCAAAAGGAAAATCCAGACACTGGGGAATAAATTTATCCTGTTTGAAAATATGGGCAACATATTACGGGTCGATGACGCCCAGGTTGTCATGGAAAGCCCTCTTTACAGAAATGGTAAATTCTATATCATTGATGAAGTCGCAGCGGCAAAACCCAATTTGTATGAATACTATGCGCTGGAGAACCCTATTCTCAAGGATTATATTGACAATCAGGATTCCCTGATCCTGGATAAGGAAAAAAGTGAGCCCATTGGTTTTAACGACAACGGACAGATTATTTATGACACCGTCGCAAATATCTACAACACTTTCGAAGAATTCTATTTTCCTGTCAGGCATGAATCCAGGTATGAAACCGCAACAATTATTTTTCCGAAGTCGGAGGATTATAACAATGCACTTACTGAGATGGCCCTGAATTTGAATACAGAAGGGGTGCAGGATTACCGTGATATTCCCCTCGAATGGCAAAACCGGATCCTGATGCCTTTCCTGCTGAACCAGGGCATATTTGAAAACATGCGCGAACCGGAAGAGTTTGTACGGCCCCCGTTTTCAACGGAACTGTTGTTAAAAAATATCGTGGGAGATACGATCCCCATCAACTACACGCCGGTGGATAAAGCGCTGTGCAGCAATGGATATGCCTATAATTATGAAAGTTTTTACATTCCAGATACACTTTATATGAATCCCACCGTACTGGAAGCAGAAGCGTTGTTGCGTCAGACCGGTGTAAATAAATTCACCTGGATCGAATCTGTAAAGGCGCAAAGTGATCAGTCATTTATCCCTGAGCGGATAAAAGCGAATGGAGCATCCAATGACAGCATCCTGAGTGTGATATTCCCAACAGGTTATGACGGGAATTTTTCCGTAGAATTTTCCATGCCCTCCCAGTTTGCGCGGGATTACATCTTAATTGTGACAACGAACATGCAATACGGAGGGATTTATGATATTTATATAAATGATGAAAAAAAGGGAACATTCGATTACTATGACTTTCTTACGAATGGCGGCGTCATCTGGAGCGATGTTACAGGGGAGCGCTATTTCCCAAAGGGAAATTTTGGAAAGTTCGATGTGCTGGTTGATAACCTGACAGCATTTGGTCCGGTCAAAGTTAAATTTGTGTATACCGGTCCGGGGGGTGCCTTTGACAATGGATTTGTGATAGACTACTTCTCCCTGAAGCCTTATTATGGAAAATGAGAAAAAACTGAAAGAATAAAATTCCTTCGAAATGCCAGATCATACAGATCATAACAATTCCAACCGATACCTGGATGGAGCACGCTAATAATCAGAATAACAAGGATTGCAATGAAAGAGAACATAATTTCAAGAAAATTACAACGGATTCCAGTTATTATTTTGCTTATACTGTGCCTGCTGCCTGAATTGACTGCGCAGGATACAACCATTATTAGGGGGATCATTAAAAACGGTGCGGGGCAGCCTGTTTCAGATGTATCTGTTGGTGTCGAAGGATCACAGGAGCTACCATCCTATACAAATGCGCGCGGAGAATTTACCATCAAAGCCACTTCAACGGATGTCTACCTGAATGTCAACCCGAGTAGCGGGTACAAACCGAAAAGGGTGTTTTTAAACGACCGTACACAACTTACTGTATACTTGTCTGCAAATGAAGTACTGTCTGGAGATGACCCTGTTGCAATCATTAGCCAGGAACGCAAACGCCGGGATATTGTTGCGACATTTGATGCCCTGGATGTGAATGATATTCAGCTGACCCCTTCATTTTCGATAGGACAGTATTTGCAGGGACGCGTTTCCGGTATGCAGGTTATTAACCGTTCAGGAAATCCCGTAAGTGGCACTACCTCCTTTATCAGGGGCGTAAGTTCAAGCAATACCTCCAGCCAGCCGCTGTACGTGGTTGATGGTATACCGGTTTCTTCTTTCGGACTGTTTAATTCAAACCTGGAAGGTTTTGCATACAATCCATTGTTGAGCCTGAATCCCTTCGATGTTTCCAGGGTAACGGTTGTAAAAGACCCAATTGCAACGGCAGCTTACGGTTCGAAAGCCTCAAATGGGGTGATTTTTATCAAAACGCTGGATCCCAGTACAACACAAACTTCAATTGATCTGGATATCCGTACCGGTTATTCACTTGCCCCGGGGAACAAGATACCTCAGCTTGACGCCATCGGGCATAAAACCCTGGTGAATGAATTGCTTTTTTCTTCAGGAATGACCGAAGAAGCTTCCAAAGAAAATTATCCCATGCTGTATCCTGATCGCACAGAGTATAATTACATCGATTATCAGCATGACACCCGTTGGCAGGACCTCATTTTTTCAGATGCGTCATTCCGGCAAATTAATGTTGGCGTGAAAGGAGGAGATGAAATTGCGCGCTATGGTCTGTCCTTCGGGTATGTAGATGGAGAAGGAATTATTAAAAAAACGGGATACCAGGGTTATAACATTAGATTTATTGGTCTGATGAACATATTTTCATGGTTAAGAATGAATACCGGGGTTTCATTGAGCTACAACAATGCGCAGCTGAAGGAATCGGGACAGGTGGACCAAACCAGTCCCATACTGGCAGGGTTGGGGAAATCGCCGATGCTGAATCCATTCAGGTATGACAACGAGGGTCGCGAACTTACCATCCTGGCAAATGTAGATGAACTCGGGGTAAGTAACCCCCAGGCCATTATCGACAATTATGAGGCAGGCAACAGCAACTTCAATTTTAATACAACAATCGGCCTTGAAGGGACATTGCGGGAAGACCTGTTTCTGAACAGTAAATTCGGAATTTCCTACAACCTTCTCAAAGAGAGTATCTTTATGCCCAATCTTGGAATGGAGCTGTACTATAACAAAGAAGCGTACAATGTGTCCAAAGCAGCGAGCAATAAATACAATTCATTTTACAACAATACATACCTCCTGTACAATAAGTCATTCGGCAAACATTCAAAGCTGACTTCCAACACAGGAATCCACATTCAGACGAATCAGTATGAGTTCGACTGGGCACTTACCAAAAACTCCCAGCTGAACGACCAGTACAGGCTGCTGCAGGACGGGACAAACAACCTGCGGGAGATTGGCGGGGAAAACCGTGCGTGGAACTGGTTGTCGGTTTATGAAAATGTAAACTACAGCTATAAGGATAAATACCTGCTCGCACTGACCCTTTCTGCTGATGGATCCTCACGGGTCGGCGATGAGGCCGCCAACACATTGATGGTTGGAAACATTCCTTTTGGCATTTTTTATGCAACCGGCGCCGGCTGGAGAATTTCCGAGGAATCTTTCCTGAAAAACAGTTCCTGGCTTGAAGAACTGAAAGTCAGGATCTCTTATGGACGTTCAGGAAATGATGATATCGGGGAAACCAACGCCTCCAGGAATTATGCAATATTGCGATTTCGCGAAACAACCGGGTTATACCCTGCAATCAAAAGCAATGCAGCGCTTACCTATGAAACTGTTGATAAAATCAACGCCGGAATCGACCTTGCTGTTCTTGGGAGCAGGATCATGGCTAAGATTGATGCCTACCAATCCGTTTCCAGCCAACTGCTTGTTTATACCCCGATAGAAGCATACTTCGGATATGATTTCCAACCTGATAACAGTGGCAAAATACAGAACAGGGGCCTGGATTTCAACTTGTTTTTGCGCATCATTGACAATCCCAATCTGAAATGGGACCTGCAGGCCAATTATTCCATTCTGCGCAATGAAATTCTTGAAATCGGTGGTGACAGGATCGTCAACAACATCCAAGGGGCAGAAATTGCAAACATCGTTGGTGAGCAGGCCAATAGTTTTTACGGGTATATTTTCGAAGGGGTGTTTTCCTCCAATACCGAAGCTGAAAACATGGGATACGTGAATGACAAAGCCATGCCTTATGGAGGTGGGGATGCAATCTATGCTGATCTTTCCGGACCGGATGGCGTGCCGGATAAAATCATCAACCAGTACGACAAGGTTGTGATGGGCTCCCCTGTTCCTGATCATTTTGGCGGAATCACCAGCAGATTGGGATACAAACGCTGGATGTTTGAAGTTTTTGTTTATGGTGTGGGAGGAAATGAAGTCTATAATTACATCCGGTACCGCAATGAAAGCATGAGCGGACTGGAAAACCAGAGCATCAGTGTACTGAACAGGTGGCAATACAATGGCCAGGAAACAGACGTTCCACGGGCACTCTTGAATGATCCCATCGGGAACAGCGCTTTTTCCACACGATGGATCGAAGATGGCTCCTACCTGAGAATTAAGAACATCTCGTTGAGTTACACCATCCCGGATCAGTTTCTGGCGTTCAGGAATGCACAATTCTATGTTACTGCAAGCAATCTGTTCACTTTTTCCAACTACCTTGGGTACGATCCTGAATTCAGCATTTCACGCGCCAACGTTGGACAGGGAATTGATTACGGGCTAATGCCGCAAGCCAGGCAATTTATTGTGGGGATTAAATTAGGGTTATAAAAACAGGCTTAGAAAAGATGAAGATGATAACAATGCATAAGCAAGTGCTGCTTCTCCTGGTAATTTCAGTGGTAATGATGAGTTCCTGTGAGGAATTCTTTAACCCCGGGCAGGATATCCTTGTGGAAGAGGAAGATATATTCAATGACTGGTATGAATACAGGGCTGTGGCAATGGGAATGTACGGACTCCAACAGAACCTGGCTGAACAGTTGTTCGTGCTGGGAGAATTGCGTGGCGACCTGGTCAATATTACAGGGAATGCTGAGGCTGATCTGGTTGAGATTTATAATTTTAATCCATCACGGGAAAACAAGTACGCAAACCCGGTTCATTTCTTCAAACTCATAGCTTCAGCCAACAATCTGATTACCAAGCTCCAGGAACGGCATCCGGAAGTAATGAATCCGCAAAGTCCGGTCACCAACTACGATCGTTTGTATGGTGAAGCGCTGTGCATGCGGGCATGGGCATACTTTAATGCCGTCAGGATCTACGGGAAAGTTCCATTCATCTACGAATCACTTACAGAAATTGAAGAAACACAGGCCTATATTAACAGCCCTGAAACATATATTGACAGCGTTCATATTGTCTTTGGAGTAAATGGCTATGACAATGATACCTTGTATAACAATCCGATAGCGCTGGAGAAAAAATACTATGACCAGCAATTGGTGATCGACCATTTTACCAACGACCTGGAGACAAAGGTAAAAGCTGTTGGTGTTGACTATGCGTTGACCAACAATGACAATACATGGGAAACGACGGTATGGAATATCCACGCGATGAACGCATTGCTTGGGATCATGTATCTGACCGACGGGAACCTGTTGAAGGCAGCGCATTATTTCGAGGAAATTGTCAACGTGCAATCAACGAACCGGAGGTACAGGCTGGATGGAACATTCTCCTATGGAAACTGGAGAAACATATTTGCCGGTATTGATAACCGGGAGCACATTCTGACGCTCTGGTTCAATAAATCCAACCTCCAGCAGAATGATTTTCAAATGTTGTTTGAACCAACTTCACCGCATAAGTATATGCTGAAGCCTTCGAGACAGGCCGTTGTGTACTGGGAATCTATCTGGGATAATTTTCTTGTTGAGGGGAATCCATTGCAGCCCTGGAATGCCAGGACTGTAAATCGTGGCAGGCCCGGCGATTTTTACAGGGGGTATAATGTCAGTTATACTTTTATGCAGGGGAATGCAATTATTCCTGACAGTTCGGTTCAGAATATGCTGAATTTAAAAGCTGTGGGAGATTTCCGGTCAGCAAATACCATTATCGCCGGAGCCGATACAGTGATCCGGAAGTATTCACTTGGGAAGGACACCTATGCAGAGGATGCTAATTTTATTGTTTACCGTGCTGCAGGCGTACACCTCTGGCTTGCTGAAGCATATGCTTTCTGGGCACATGAAGGAGATGCGGGAGTAAAAGTCAGACCCTCCAATGCAGTAAATATTGTGAATGACGGATCCTACTTTACAACTTCTGCCAGCAGGCCTGAACTGGGCGTGCGGGGAAGGGTGGGATATTCAGATCGCGTAACAGGATCAGGGTACAGACTGCTCTACGACGACCGGTTGATTGTTGCCAATGTTGTCTATGACAGGGACCCGGTTACAAATGAAGTAATTGGTTATAGGGATTTCACCTCTAATCCTTTTCAGCAACAGTTATACCTCGAAGAACAGATCCTGAATGAGCGGGCACGTGAGCTCGGTTTTGAAGGAGAAAGATTCTATGACCTGATGCGGGTGGCCCAGCGGCGCAATGACCCTTCCTTCCTGGCAAAAAAAGTATCGGCAAAATTTCCTGCCGGAGAAAGGGAACGTATCTATAACCTGCTCCTTGACGAAAGCAACTGGTATATCAATTATTTTAAGGAATAGGTGTATATTAGCGGAGCACCTCACCCATACCACACTGAGACGATTTGGGAATCCAGCCAGTATTTCATCTCAGCGAATTCAAACCAACAGACAAATGAAAGGATATAGATTCTTTGGAAGGACCACAATTCTCCTGGTTTTACTATCTATTGGTCTTGGTGCATTTTCACAACACAACACTGTAAACCGGATGTATGAAATCTGGGATGACCGGACTGCTCCCAACCGTGGGAATGATTTTACTGTACAGTCCAAGGGTTATCCTGCAGATCCAGACTGGGAGGCCCATTCCTATCCCATTGGCAATGGCTACATGGGGGCCAATATCTTTGGGAGAACGGATGTGGAACGTATACAGATCACCGAAAAAACCCTTGCGAATGAAGGATTGTACGGGAAGGGGGGACTTACCAGTTTCTGTGAAATCTACCTGGAGTTCGATCATTACAACCCAACCCGTTACAAACGGTCATTGAACCTGAATGAAGCGATCCTGTATGTGGATTATGAACATGAAGGTGTACATTATTCGCGTGAGTACCTGGCAAATTATCCAGCGAACGTGATCGCCATCAGGCTTTCTGCAGACAAAAAAAAGAAAATATCCTTTACCCTTCGGGCTGAAATTCCATACAAGCGGGGAATCAACGAGATCAATACGCGGTTTGGAACTATTAACGCCGAAAGGGACCTGCTTACGTTATCGGGAAGTATCCAGCATTTCACTAACAATTATGAGGGACAGGTCAATGTCATTCCCGAAGGGGGAAAAATCTTTGCGGCAAATGAAAATGGTGCTGAAATAAGGGTGGAGGAAGCCAACTCGGTTGTGCTGATCATTGCAGCCGGGACCAATTATGAACTCAGCGAAGAAGTGTTCCTGCAAGAGGAAAACAGCCTCAAGCTGGATGCCAGCGTATTTCCGCACGATAAAGTTTCCAGAACCATTCAGCAGGCAGCGGACCTGGGTTTTGAAACTTTGAAAGCTACCCATTTGCAGGACTATCAGCAGATTTTTTCACGGGTGAAACTGGAATTATGTTCAACAGTTCCTGACCTTCCAACCAGGGCATTGGTTGAAAATTATCGTCAGGACCCCACAGATGTTTACCTGGAGGAACTGTTGTTCCACTATGGCAGGTACCTGCTGATTTCAAGTTCCAGGCAGGGTACACTTCCCTGCGGATTACAGGGTGTGTGGAGTCAGTACCTGGTGACCCCCTGGACAGGAGGATTCTGGCATAATATCAATGTGCAGATGAATTACTGGGGCGCATTCAGCACCAACATGCCGGAGACCTTTCTTCCTTACATTGAATATTACAATGCCTACCTGCCGAAAACGCGGGAATCCGCTACTGCATATATCAGGGAACATCATCCGGAAGCGTTGGATGATGAAGGAGACAACGGATGGGCCATTGGTTCAGGAGCGACAGCTTACGTCATCGGGGGTGCCCCGTCGCATTCCGGTCCCGGTACAGCCGGCTTTACAAGCAAACTGTTCTGGGAGTACTATGACTTTACAAGGGATACTGCTTTTCTTCGCGAAACGGGGTACCCCGCTTTATTGGGCGCAAGTAAATTTCTGTCAAAAACACTGAAGCCTGCTGAGAACGGATTACTGCTTGTAGATCCGTCTGCATCACCGGAAATAAGAGTTATTGACGAAAATGGGGAATATAAAGGTCCCCATTACAGGACCATTGGCACAACATTCGACCAGGGCTTTGTCTGGGAGAACCACAATGATGTTCTGAAAGCAGCTGAAGTACTCGGTGCGGAAGATTCCTTGTTGGAGGTTGTAAGGGACCAGGTCCACAGACTTGATCCGATACAAATCGGTGCTTCCGGACAGATCAAGGAGTACCGGGAAGAGAATGAATATGGTGAGATAGGGGACCCGCATCATCGCCATATTTCCCACTTATGTCCTGTCTATCCCGGCACCCTGATTAATTCGAATCATCCTTACTGGGTGGAAGCAGTGAGCAAAACACTCGATTACCGGGGGAATGTGAGCACCGGCTGGGCCATGGCACACCGGATGAATGTGCGCGCCAGGACAAAGGAGGCAGAAAAAGCACGTGAAGTCTATTCGCTGTTTTTACAGGAGCGGGTCTTGCCAAACCTCTGGACGGTCCACCCTCCCTTCCAGATCGACGGCAACCTTGGAACCATGGCGGGTGTCGCCGAAATGCTGGTGCAGAGCCATGAAGGTTTTATTGAGCTGCTTCCTTCGCTACCTAAGGCATGGGAGACAGGTTCCTTTGAAGGATTGGTGGCCAGGGGCAATTTTGAAATTTCATTGCGCTGGGAAAAGGAAAAAATTTCATTCCTGAACATTGTCTCAAAAAGTGGCGGTACCTGCACATTGAAAGTGTACCAAAGTGCTGGTATTCAAATAAAAGACAGGGAGGGAACTACCATTCCGTATGTGAGGAAAGGTAGCAGCCTCATCGAATTTGATACCCGCAAATCGGGTGAATATATTGTTACAATGTAATGGGCCCACAAATCATGTTCCGGAGTAAAGCCATTCAGAATGAAAGATATATAATCGATACGTATAAAGCCTGTATGAAGGTTTTAACATTATTTGGTACAGATTCAAAACAACTTGGGAAAGGATCAAAATCTGCCGGAAGCAAATTCATGTAATTTTAGCCATACTTGTATTTTTTGGATTTGAGTTAAAAGACATACAAAATTAATGATCTGCATTGATGTGCGAAAAAAGGGAGATCATCATAAATATTCATTGGAAATAATAAAAGGTTATTACTAACTAAAACTGAAGAGCGATGAGATTTAAATTTTTACTTTTTCTGATTTTTGCCTCGAGGTTGTTGAGCGCGCAGTGTGATTATCCTGCCGCAGTGGACAGTACACTGATTATTTCAGAAGCCAGGTTGATCGACGATGACTGGGCATACCTGGAACTGACCAATGTTGGCACAAAGCCAATATTTATGAACAAGTTCAAAATTGGCAAACTGTCCGCTTTGTCATGGACTGCCGGTATACTCGACCTGTGTAACGATCCGTGGTGGATGCCTGAACGTCCGGCATATTTATTCCTGCCCGCAGAAATACTGATGCCGGGACAGTCATGGGTACTTACAACTGCTTACGACTTCGGACCGGAATTCTATAAAGAGCACGAGGGCAGACTGGGAGGTAATGAGAGGCCTAAAAACCCTGAATGGTACATCGTGGCCGATAAGCTGATCCACAGGGCAGAACCTATTGGGGGCATCACCTACCCGGAAGACAGCATCAGCAATCCGTATGATGACCACGAGCAGACCGTGAAACGGGGAGAATACAATAACCTTTATTCTGCTGTGGCAGGGGGTACCTACTTCCTGGAACATCACTATTCATCTACAGATTCAGCTGTCATAGACCAGGTAGGTGGATTTTTTGATGCTGAAGGTGGCAGAAACACAACAGGTAAAGTATACGACGTTGCAGGTGTTTACAACGCCATGGGAACTTCGGTGCTTGTCAGGAAAAATACCATCAAGAACGGGAACATCGATTTTGCGAATTCTGTTGGGATCAACCTGGAGGAGTCTGACTGGATACCCATTCAAATGCCTTCAGGGTATGACCACTGGCGTGATCTCTGGTGGACCATTGGAAATCATGGTAACTATGTGCTGGATGAAAACACACTGGTACCTACCTTGAGTGGGATGAGCGTGGATTTTCCCAACAGCGAGATTACCGTACCCTGGGGAGTACGCCGGCTTGATGACATCATGCGCAATATGGAAAAGAAGCCGGGTGTCGCATGGAATTATATTTTAAGTGGTGTGCAGGAAGATTCTCTTTACCGTTCTGCCCGTACCGGTGACAAACTGGCGGTTTATGTTGTGGGGAACCAATTGACAGCGGATACATTTGATATAGTTGTCAGTGCACCTACTGCAGATGACAACATCGTTGTTCCGATTGACCACCAAAGTTCAGGGAGTTTGATGACTCCCAGGACCCAAAACGGGATCCTTGACTGGCCCCGCGTTACCAGGCATGTATCGGGGACCGATACCATTACCGGACAGGGTTTTGGTCTTGAATTTGACATTAGGGTGGATACGCTGTATAAATACCTTGAAAAACCTGCGAATGCGTCGTGGGAAATTGTGTGGAGTGATGGTAACGAACGTGCTGATCTGAGGAACGGGGATATTCTCAGGGTAACTTCGCAAAGCGGAAAGGTGAAGGAATACTTCATACAGGTTCAAACTTATCTTCCTAATGGTAATGCCAACCTTTCTGCCATTACATGGCCTGATATTCCCGATCAGTACAGGAATGTCCTGGGATGGAAAGGGGACACAATTCCTGCATTCTCACCTGGCACCAGGAACTATAAGTTGGAGGTTCCGTTTGATGTGGATGGGATCCCTGCACTTGTTCCTATAACACAGGATTATAATGCAAAAGTAAAAACAACCAGGGCAAGATCGGTTACCGGGAGCCAGGAGGACCGTACAGTGATCTTTGAGGTAACCGCAGAGGATGACACAACAACACTTATCTACAGGATTGAATTTATCAAAGAAAAACATCCAGACAATGTTGAACCTTTCTATGCAGATCCGTTCTATTCTGAGTGGGTGAATGCCTATACCAGGAACTGCTATCTCGAGGTGTATAATCCGGGTACACTACCGGTGGATCTGAGGAATTACGCTTTTGGAATGGATAAGAAGACGGCGAATGGCTATGACGCAATTACGACCACGCCGGAATGGCTCCGCAGGTATACGGTCTATGTCCCGGGATTAAAATATGTGGATTCCCTCACCTGGGAGATCACGCCTGAGATACTTATCCCTGATGTGAATGTGAACCCGATACTTCAGCCAGGAAAATGCTTTGTAATGGCACTTGCCTCCAGGATTGATCAGAATAACGGATATTTTCCGCCCTACAACTTGAATTTCAAGAATGCAATAGATATAGGACATCCGAATCCATGGAATGAGAATACATCTAATGCAAGTAGTGGCGGAGTTCCCATGCCACCCAACGGGAACCGCGAAAATTCCATGTTCATGTTCAAAATATTGAATGATTCTGTAAAAAATGGAACCAAACATGTAGATGATCCTAATGATTTTGAGATCATCGATATGTGGGGAATGGCTGGTCCTGATTTCTCCTGGATCGTTGGTAGTTATGTGCTGGGAGACAATGAAGCGCAGGACCTGTATAAGCGCAAGCCGCATATCCATAAAGGAAATCCTGTACCTGGCGGTGCTTTGGCCCCGTTTGATGACGAGGCATGTGAATGGATCAGGATCAAACCTTCTGTTGATTATGCCGGCGTACCCAACCAGGTACAGGTTGCCCTGGGAGGGGTAGGAACCCATTACATGGAACCCATTACCCAGTACCGGTCTACAGTTAACTCAATGATCTACCAGGTGAGCCCGGGGTATGGAGAAGGACAGCAGATCAGTGGACTCACTACCGGTATAACGATCGCTGAATTCCTGACAGGGATTTATAAGGAAGATGAAGATCAGACGCTGACGTTTACTTCCGGAACGGATACCTTGTCAGACGTAAACGCAGTGCTTACGATGGATGATGTGATGGTGGTATTGTCGGCAGACAGCTCCAATACGACCTGGTACAGGCTGGATGTTACGGATGAAGGGTTAAGCTCAAATGCAGTACTGACCTCCAGCAGGTGGACCGTAGATGTTACTGTTTCACCCGATGCTGACCAGGAGATAGTGGGCGAGGCCACGATCAGCGGTTTCGATTATGGAACGTCGCTCAAGACAATCATGGACAACCTCAATGTACCGTCAGGTGCAACGGCTATGCTGATCAACAGCAAGGGCGATTACGTACCGCTTAAAAAGCTCAACTATGATACGGTATACGTTTCAACAACCGTCAGTACGGAAATATCCATTGATGTTGTAGCTGAAGATGCAAGGACACGTATCGTATATGATCTCATCCCGAATACTTCAGAAAGTGATGCATTTATTCTTTCAGATGTATACCTGGTGACACAGGGTACCAACCTGATTGAATATGTTCCTCTGGGAGTGGCGTTTGACGAATTCCTGAACAACATTATTCCGGCTTACGGAGCTACACTGAAGCTCATTGATAAGATGGGATTTGAAAGAACCACAGGAGAGATCAAGGCGGATGACAAAGTGGTTGTTACCTCCGCGAATGGGGAAGTGACAAACATTTACTACATCTCCTTGCTGATACCGGGATCGGAATCATTAACCTACCTGGCATTTGTGGTCTCTGACGTATATGTTGTGGACCAGGTAAATTATACCATTTCAGGAACGGCTGAAAATCCTGTTACAATCGCGACCACCGTTGGAGAATTTATGCAACGGATCATTCCTGCCTCAGGCGCGACCGCGATGATCATGGATGCCGATGGTAATGTGAAAACATCCGGAACCCTGGCGGAGGGAGACTATGTAAAAGTGATTTCAGGCGACGGGGTACTTGTAACCTGGTACCAGGTTGTGCTCGGTGGTACCTCAACCAATTTGCCGGAGTTGAGAAAGCTTGATATGTATCCGAACCCGACGGACGGCCAGCTGAATATCAGGGGGCTGCATCCGGGGAACGTGATCAGGGTTTACAGTATGCAGGGGAAACTGATGAGCGAAGTTGAATCACATACTGATCATGAAACGATCAGGCTCGATAATGTTCCGGAAGGATTGTTCCTGATCACCATCAGTGATGAAAACCGGGTGATCGGACAATTCAAGGCAGTGAAAAGATAAAATTCACAGTGATAAAAAGGGAAGCTGTTAAATATCTATGCAACAGCTTCCCTTTCAACTATCAATTACCGGTTATATTATCATACACCAGAGAAAACAGCCAGGGGCATTTTCAATCATTATGACACAGATTCAAAACATCTTGGGAAAGAATCAAAATGCACCCAGACGGTATTCTCCTACTTTTAACCTTGTTCTTTTACTATCTGGAACATTACGATTTTAATCATAACATGGATTTTGCTTTCATACTATGATGCATTTCATTATTAACCAAATAAACTATTTATTATGAAAAAACAATTACAGGAATTTCTCGCAATGAATTACGGGAGACTGCTGTTGCTTGCAATGATGATCTTCATTGGACAGGGCGCAGCTTTTTCCCAGGGAACCATAACGGTAACCACCAATACCGATGCTGGTGCCGGTTCCCTCAGACAGGCCATCGCCGATGCAGTCGATGGAGATGTCATTGCATTTGACGGTGCGGTCACAATGATCACACTTGAATCATCGCTGGAGCTTGGTGACAAAACACTTACTATTGATGGCGGTGGTGATGTGGTACTCAACCGTGATCGGGTTGATGTCGACAGCTTCCGGCTGGTCACAATTACAGGCGCACCGGACAAGCTGGTGACCATCACGGATATCACCCTCCAGAATGGAATTGCAAAAGACGGAAACGGTGGTGGACTTTATGCCGATCACGGTGCCGGAGGAAAAACCCTTCTGGAAGGTGTTACTTTTAGTAATAATAAATCACTTCGGTATGGCGGTGGCGCTGTAGTAAATGGGTTAACCGATACTCCTTCAGAAGTTACCAATTGTGTTTTTACCAACAACATAGTTCATGATGGAGCAGGAGAGGGTGATGGCGGAGGTTTCTTCGGATCAAATACCATCGTTTCCGGATGTGCTTTCACGAATAATGAGGCCAATGATGATGGTGGGGCTCTGTACGTTAATTCTGGAACAGAGATTATAAATTCAACCTTTACAGGCAATATAGCCGGAGGGGCAGGAGGTGCAGTAAGAATTCAGCGCGCAGCTCCTGTAACAGGTTGTATATTTGACTCCAATAGCTGCGGAGACCAGGGAGGTGGAGCTGTTTTTGCCGCTTACGGGTATTATAGTAATTGCGAATTTACCAACAATACATCTGGAGCTAATGGTGGCGCTATATCAACCAATAATAATAACTGGAGTATTGATAATTGTGTGTTCACCGGAAACAGTGCGCTAAATCTTGGCGGCGCTGTGTATATTGATGACGGTGGTGCGATGAGAAACAGTATTATGATAAACAATAGTGCTGGGAAAAATGGAGGCGGCGCTTATATTGCAGGTAAAAAAGCACCTGCAGATGCAGTTGGATGTCTTTTCGCATACAATACAGCGGACTCTATTGGAGGTGGACTTTTTGTTGCAAAAGCGAATGTGATCAATTCCACTATTACAAAGAACTATGCCGCTGAAAATGGAGGTGCTCTTTCAGGTGACGGGGCCTGGCTGCTTGCAAACTCCATTGTGTATGACAATGATGCTGCAGGAACAGCCAAGAACATCCAGGTTGTTTCAAATACTGCTGCCACAGCTGCTACAAACTGTGCCATCGATGCTACGGCTTACGACGCTGCCGGATGGGCTGCAAGCAACATTACAACGCTCACTGAATCGCCCTTTGTGGGTGGTACCGGGGCCGACAGCCTGATGCTGCCGTATTCATCGCCATTAATTGACGCCGGAAGCACGGATACAGTCATTACAGATCTGCTGCCTGCGACTGCACTGAACGGTGTAAACAGGATCATTAACAGCGTGGTGGACCTCGGGCCGTATGAAAGACTACAGTCTTTTGTTGTCACTACCGATGCGGATGATGGTGCCGGTTCACTAAGGCAGATCATTGCCGATGCAGTCGACGGTGAAAGCATCATTACGTTCGCCGATGGCATTTCGACGATCCTGGTTGATACAACACTGGAACTTGGCGACAAAACGCTGATCATTGATGGTGGAGGTGATGTTGTTCTGGACGGAGCATTTAATGCAGATCCGTTGCTTGACACCTTAGGCGTAATTTCGATAACTGGTGTTGCTGACAAGATCGTGACCATTCAGAACCTAACCATAAAGAATGGATTTGCCGAGGATAGTGATGGCGGCGGACTCTATGCTGACCACAGTGCCGGAGGGAAAACCATCCTTGAGAACGTTGTTTTCGACAACAATACCGGATTGAGTCTCGGTGGTGGCCTTTACTTAAAAGGGTTGTCCGTAAATCCTTCTGAAGTTATCAACTGTACATTTACAGGCAACTATGTTAATAACGGATCAGGAGAAGGTGACGGCGGAGGAATGTGGGGACAATCCACAAACGTCTCAGGTTGTACCTTCACCGATAATGAAGCGATGGATGATGGCGGTGCAATGTATGCGAAAAGTGAAGTTGTAATAAGCAGTTCTACCTTTACAGGTAATGTTGCCGGGGATGCTGCGGGAGGTATCAGAACAGGAAATGCAACCATCATTATTTCCAATTGTTCGTTTGACTCCAACACAGCTACCGCTGGTGCGGGCGGAGGTGTATTCCTGGCCCGGGGAACTGTATTAAACAGTGAATTTATCAATAATACAGCTGGAGGTACTGGTGGAGCCATTAGTGCTAACAACAATGAATGTATCATCGATAACTCCATGTTCATGGCAAACGCTGCGAATATCGGAGGTGCAGTATATTTCGATGATGGTGGTATGTTCTCAAATTGTATCGTTAAGAACAATACCGCTGTTGCCGACGGAGGCGGACTTTATCTGATGGGAATTAAAAGCGCTCCCAATGTAGTTGGATGCGTTATTGCGAATAACACTGCAACAGCAAAAGGTGGTGGCGTATATGCGGTTTCAGGAAATGTGATCAATTCCATCGTCACGGCGAACACTGCCGGTACCAATGGCGGTGCCATGACAGGTGAAACCGGACCATGGTTCATTGCGAATTCAATTGTTTGGGACAATGATGCCACAGGTGCTGATAAAAACATTGAAGTTGTTTCAAATTCAGCCACGAATCATGCAGCCAACTGTGCAATTGACGCGACTGCCTATAATGCTTCATGGACAGCTGTCAATACCACGATCCTCAACGCATCACCATTCGTTGGTGGTACAGGTGCAGACAGCCTTTATACACTGACTTCAGCAGGACTGATCGATGCCGGTACGCTGGAATATGGTATTGCAGCTTTATTGCCGGAATTTGACCTGGACGGAAATGACCGTATCCAGGGCAATGTCGACCTGGGTGTTTATGAAACAGAGGTGATCAGTGTACTGGGCGTGACCCTTGACCTGGCTTCACTTGACTTAGCTGTTGGAGAAACAGGTACACTGGTCGCTACCATTGACCCCGCAGAAGCAGGCAATAAAGCGGTTACATGGTCTTCATCGGATGAAGGAGTTGCAACTGTTGCCGACGGTGTCGTAACAGGTGTTGCAGCAGGGAGTGCAACCATTACTGTTACTACGGTAGACGGAGGTTTTACCGCTACATGTGCCGTGAATGTATCAAATGCTGTTACAGGTGTTACGCTTGATCAGACTGCCGTTACACTGGAAGTTAGTGAAACGGTTACCCTGGTTGCAACGGTGGCGCCTGCAGATGCAACAAATAAGACCGTTGGCTGGGTATCCGGAAACGAAGCAGTGGCAACCGTGAATAACAGCGGACTTGTTACTGCCATTGCACCGGGTACCGCAACAATATCGGTGATTACCATGGATGGATCCTTTATGGCCACCTGCCAGGTTACTGTTACTGATCCCACTGTTGCTGTTACAGGTGTAAGCCTTGACCAGTCAACCCTGGCGCTCGAGCCGGCTGGAACCGCAACGCTGGTTGCTACGGTTGCACCTGCGGAAGCAACGGATAAATCTGTTACCTGGAGCACTTCCGATGCTGCTGTCGCTACCGTTGCCGACGGTGTTGTGACTGCTGTAGCAGATGGAACCTGCACGATTACCGTTACCACAACAGATGGTGGATTTACTGCCACGTGCGACGTAACTGTGGAAACGGTAGGTATAGAAGATCACGCAACCGGATTCAGGCTGTATCCGAATCCTGTTACAAGTGGAAAATTATTCATCGAAGTTTCAGATCCGGGCATCAAGGCATTCGAGATCTATAACGTACTCGGTGTCGTGATCCACCAGGAGAAAGTGAGCATACAGAAGAGCTATGAACTGGATACCCCGGCGATGATGAAGAGCGGTATCTATTTCGTAAGGATGATCAAAGATCAGACAATCTCTGTACAGCAGTTCATTGTTGAGTAATCATTTCAGGTTTTTATATAAAGTGGAGGCTGCCCCAAACAAGGGCAGCCTCTATTGTTAAAAGGGGCCTGCTTTCCTTGTTTCATAAGCTTGTGTGATAGTGTATGGAAATCCCGGGGAACCGAAATGAAAATCAACTTCTGAAACAGATTCAAAAGAAATTGGGAAAACTTCAAAATAACCTGCACCCATATTGCCTTACTTTTGTATCAGGATTTGTACAGGTGCAACAGGTAACGGGCACATGGTGCTTTGAAATAATGAAGGAATTATAGAATATTAAGTAGTGATAGTTTAGTAGTAGTTTAGTTAGTAGTTTGGTAGTAGTTTAGTTAGTAGTTAAAAAGGTACGGTCCAGACCGTACCTTTTCTACTTACCACTTTGCCCATCGTGGGTGAGTCTGAGAAACGCTGAAAGTAGAAGAATTGTTAGATTTATAATTTTCAAAAAAAGAAATATGAAAATGTACACAAGCTTACTGATTGTCTTAACGCTGTTTCTGAACGCACGCGGATCCGGGGAACAGGATTTTGTTGATTTATTCAACGGTAAGGACCTGGACGGATGGGTTGTAAAAAATGGTACCGCGCCGTTTACAGTTCAGGATGAAATGATCGTCGGTACCTATGTCCAGGGCACACCAAACACGTTTCTTTGCACGGAAAAGAACTATGGTGATTTCATCCTCACCTTTGAAGCGAAATTCGGAAAGGGGAATTCGGGTGTCATGTTTCGCGGACAAAGCAATCCGGAATATATGGATGGTCGCGTGCATGGCTACCAGATGGAAATGGATCCTTCTCCCAGGGCCTGGACCGCCGGAATATTCGATGAAGCCCGCAGAAAATGGCTCTACCCCATGGAATACAACCAGGAAGCTAAATCTGCCTTCAAACTTGGTGAATGGAACGAATACCGCATTGAGGCCATTGGCAACAGCCTCCGGACCTGGGTGAATGGTGTGCAAATGGCAGACCTGGTTGATGATGTGGATGCCGAAGGATTTATCGGGCTCCAGGTCCATTCCATCCGCGGGGCGGAGATGGAAGGCGAACAGGTGATCTTTAAGAATATCAAAATCTGCACTACCAACCTTGATATACATAAGACGCCGGAGAACAAAGAAATTACCCAGGTGAGCTTTCTCACGAACGAGCTTTCTGAACGGGAAAAGGAAGAAGGATGGAAATTGCTTTGGGACGGGAAGACCACGACCGGATGGAGAGGTGCCAAACTGGATCAGTTTCCCGAAAAGGGATGGATCATCGAAAATGGTATGTTGCAGGTTGAGCAGGCAGATGGTGCTGAATCAGGCAATGGAGGAGATATTGTAACGATAGAGGAGTTTGAGAACTTCATTCTCGAGGCAGATTTTCGGATCACAGAAGGCGCCAACAGCGGCATCAAGTATTTTGTGGATCCGGAGCTGAACAAGGGAACCGGTTCTGCCATAGGATGCGAATACCAGATTCTGGACGATGCGAACCATCCGGATGCGAAAATGGGAAGGGATGAGAACAGGACACTGGCCTCACTATACGACCTGATCCCGGCAGATGCCAGGCGGTATAATCCTGACCTCAGGAAGAAGCGTTCCAACGGGTACGACTGGAACCGGGCAAGGATCATCGTAAACGGTGACGATGTCGAACACTACCTGAATGGTATCCTGGTGGTGAAATACAACAGGAGCGGGCAGCAGTGGAAGGACATTGTTGCTGCAAGCAAGTATGCAAAGTGGCCGAATTTCGGAGAGGCAAGGAAAGGACACATCCTGCTCCAGGACCACGGAGATGAAGTACATTTCAAGAATATTAAACTGAAAACACTGTAAATATGGTATCAAGAAGAGATTTCGTAAAACGGACCGGGCTGGTTTCAACTGGCCTGGCCATGGGAGGTGTGGCCACTTCTGCAAAAAGTTATAATCGCATCAAAGGAGCAAACGATCGTTTGCAGGTCGCCATTATCGGATTGGGCAGACGCCTGGGGGCCTTTACAGATCCGATCTCCATCAAAGAGAGCAATGTTGAATTGCGCTACCTGTGCGATGTGATGCCGTCACAGCTGGAACGCGCCGCACAGGAATTCTCCACACTTATCGATTATCAGCCAAAGATGGAGAAAGATATCCGGAAGGTGCTGGAGGATAAAAAGCTTGATGCCGTGATCAATGCCACCCCGGATCATTGGCACGCTCCCGGGTCCATTATGGCGATGCAGGCAGGAAAAGACGTGTACGTTGAAAAACCGGTGAGCCACAATATGGAAGAGAACCGTTTGCTGGTGAAAGCAGCAAAAAAATACAACCGTGTGGTACAGGCAGGTACGCAACAAAGATCTTCAGGGCATACCATCAGCGCCATCCGGATGATTCACGAAGGGGCAATCGGTAATGCATACAAGGCAGTTGCCTTTTATACCAACAGGAGGGGACAGGTTCCTCTTCAGAAACCTGCACCTGTTCCGGGCGGACTTGACTGGGACCTTTTCCAGGGACCGGCACCCCGCAGGGAATATACCGAGGAAACCTGGGATTACAACTGGCACTGGTATGGATGGGACTATGGAACAGCAGAATCAGGGAACAATGGTACCCATGAAATGGATGTGGCGCGCTGGGCCCTGCAGGTTGACTATCCGGAATTTGTATTCGCCGAGGGACATAAGGGCCAGTTTCCTGGTGACGGATGGGAAATGTATGACCATATGGAGGCGACTTTCCGGTTTGGCGGAGGAAAAACCATTAAATGGGACGGACGGAGCAGGAACGGGTATGATACTTATGGCGACGGAAGAGGGGTCATCGTTTATGGCAGCGAAGGAAGTGCTTTCCTGGACCGCGGAAAATCCGTTATTTATGACCGCAGGGGAGAGGTGGTCCAGGCACTGGATTCGGATTCTGATGAGGCTGGAACAGCCCTTGGAGGCGGAGGTTCCATGTCGACACGCCATGTCCAGAATTTCTTCGAAGCAATTCGCGGGAAGGAAAAACTGAATGCACCCATAGATGAAATCGCCATCAGTCATGCAATGGTACACTATACCAATGTTGCATACCGGATCAACAGCTCCTTCGAAGTGGGGGATAACGGCATCATGCTCGACAGGGAAGCAATGAAGCTCTGGAGCCGGGAATATGAACCCGGGTGGGAGGTAAAGCTTTAGAGAACTCTCTTTGACCGGGAAGTTCTCTTTGGCTGGTTATCATGTGGGCATTCTATTAGTTACAAATTTAATGTAACGAGCACAACCTGTGCTCGTCTCTACCTGGATACAGTGTGTGCCCCTGTATGGGATCCGGGACTTATTTCTGCCGATTTTCGATGAGAAATTGGAACACCTGGTCCATTTCCATATATTAGCAGAAATGAACTGTGGTTGTTGTCCGGATAGCTGCTAAAACCTGGAGATATGAATATTAAAGCCTTACCTCTTTCCTTCCTGTTCACCTTTTTTACTGCTTTATTATCTGCCCAGCAGACGGAAATCAAATTTCTGTCCGGAACGGATGCAGCTAATACGGTGGCATGGGATTTTTTCTGTACCGACGGGCGCAACAGTGGCAGTTGGACCCACATTGATGTTCCTTCAAACTGGGAGATGGAGGGATTTGGCACCTACAACTACGGCCACGACTGGAAGAATGAAGATATTCAACTGGGGAAAGAACACGGTTTGTACAAACATGCGTTTGATGTTCCGCGCGAATGGAAAGGCAAAACGGTATACATTGTGTTCGACGGGTCGATGACCGATACCGAAGTGAAAATCAACGGGAAACCGGCAGGAGACATCCACCAGGGTGGGTTTTACCGGTTCCGGTACAACATCAGTGCGTTGCTGAAATATGGCAACACCAACCTGCTTGAAATGGATGTGGCCAAACATTCATCCAACGAATCGGTAAATAAAGCCGAACGGCAGGCTGATTTCTGGATTTTTGGGGGAATTTTCCGACCTGTGTTTCTTGAAGTACTCCCCGGGATTCACATGCAGCGCACTGCGATCGACGCGAAGGCCGACGGATCCTTTACTTCATTTATAGTGCTGAATGAATCAAAAAGTGATTATGATGTAACGGTTGAGTTATTTGAGTTGGATGGGAAAAAGATTTCAGGGAACATCGAATACTCTATAGAGAAAGGGGTTACAGAAGTATGGGTCTCCGGCAATTTTACAAATATCAAAGCATGGAACCCGGAATGGCCCCATCTATATGATGTAAAAATTTCTCTGAACAAAGATGCAAAAACATTACATGAAGTTACCGAACGCATCGGTTTCAGAACGGTGGAATTTCGGGAGCATGATGGTTTTTATATTAACGGGGAGAAAGTAATATTCAAAGGTGTCAACCGTCATTCATTCTGGCCGGAAACCGGGCGGTGCCTGAGTGAAGAAAACCACCTGGCAGACATCCGGCTGATGAAAGAGATGAACATGAATGCAATACGTTCATCACACTACGTGCCGGATAAGCGATTTCTTGAATTATGTGATTCAATCGGCCTGTTTGTGCTGAATGAAGTTACCGGCTGGCAGGATGGCTACGATACCATCGTCGGCCCCAAACTGGTAAAGGAAACTATTCTGAAAGACGAAAACCACCCGAGCGTGGTGATCTGGAACCATGGTAACGAAGGTGGCTGGAATTTCCACAACGAAAAGAATTTTCATGTGTACGATATCCAGTCCCGGCCGGTGTTATACCCCTGGTTATTCCGAAATGGTGCTGATACCCGTCACTACATAGAATTTGATTACGGCATTGCCCGGTTTACCTATGGGAACGACCCGTTTATGCCTACCGAATTGCTCCACGGGCTGTACGATGGAGGTCATGGTGCCGGACTTGAGGCGTACTGGCGGAATTATGAATCCTCCCCGCTGCTGGCCGGCGGATTTTTGTGGGTGCTTGCCGACGAAGCGCTTCTGCGCACCGACAAACCCGGTACCTTATACGACAGCGACGGCAACCATGCCCCCGATGGTATTGTTGGTCCGCACCGTGAAAAAGAAGGAAGTTTTTATACCATCAAGGAAATCTGGTCCCCGGTGCAGGTCAGGCCGATGGTTATCAACCGGGAATGGGGAGGTAAACTGTTTCTTGAAAACAAATTTATATATACCAACCTGGAAGATTGCAGCTTCAGCTGGAGCACCATTCGGTCAGAAATTGGCAGTTCAGAAGAAAATGTTGTGAGCGCAGGAGTTGTTGCCAGTCCGGATGCTGCACCCGGTGAAACCGCGGCAATCCACATCGATTGTGCCGATGCATTGCAGGAGGCTGATATTTTTCAATTCAAAGCTGTCGACCATCATGGACAGGAATTGTATACCTGGAGCTGGCCGGTGGTTCAGCCCGATGAAAAAGCGAAGGAACTGGCTGAAAAGAAGGAAGGCGGCGATGAAGATAAAATCGCAGGCGAAGTAAAAGTGAATGAGACTGGAAATTCGGTTATCGTCTCTGCCAGCGGAATTGAAGTTGTCTTCAGCAAAAACGACGGTACCCTGCAATCTGTTATTGCTGCCGGGAAAACGGTTTCATTAAACGGGGGTCCGGTTCCGGTAGGTGTTGATACAGAAATTACTGGCACCATGTGGGAAAAGGACAGCAACGGTAACTTTATGATGACCATTACAACCAGCAGGTACCCGGAGAAAATAACCTGGAAATTCATGAAGAACGGTTTGTTGGGCATGGAGGCATCACCGTTGAACAGAAGAATGCAGGATGTGGATTTCATTGGAATTTCATTCAATTATCCCGAGGACAAGTGCGAAGGTGTGAAATGGATGGGGCGCGGTCCCTATCGTGTTTGGAAAAACCGGTTAAAAGGCAGCAATTTCGGCGTTTGGGAAAAAGAATACAACAACACCATCACAGGTGAAAGTTTTAACGACCTCGTATATCCCGAATTCAAAGGCTACCATGGAAACCTTTACTGGGCAACGCTGGAAACGAACGAGGCTGATTTCACGATTGTATCCGAAACATCCAACCTGTATTTCAGGTTGTTTACCCCGGGAAAACCTGCACATGTTCAAGGAGATACCTATCCGCCCTTCCCGGAAGGCGATCTTTCCTTTCTGTACGAAATCCCGGCGATTGGAACAAAATTTAAACAAGCATCAAAATTGGGTCCGGCAAGTCAGAAAGGTGTGTACGGCGGACACCTTGGCGACCAGGTGTACCCGATCAAACTGTGGTTCGATTTCAGGTAAATAGTCGGATCCTGTATATAACTTGCCGGAATAAAATGTAAATGCTGCAATGCTTACATCAGGATTTGGCACAAAACATATGGGATAAGGAGCCAAAGTAGTCTCTTTCAGAATAGTTACAGTATTTATTGAATCTTTTCAAGTGCGCCGGCAAAGAATACACTATTTTTATCTGCATGTTTATACCGGAATCTGAGCCATGAGGAGCATACATTTTTTTTTATCTATCTCCTGAAAAATTTCATAAAATGGATCCTGGTCCTGTCACCGGCTGTTGTCATTTTCCCTCAAATGGTCAGTGCCCAGGACACTACCGGCGGACTGTTGCTGCACTATTCCTTCGAGAACATCTCTGGGAAGGTAGTTACTGATCTCTCAGGCAAGGCAAACCATGGTTTCCTGCAGGGAAATGCTGCCGTAGTTGAGGGGTTCGGGGGACAGGGGGTACAGTGTCTGATCAAGGCAGATTATATTGCGGCACCCGACCATTTGAATGCCGGACTCAGCTCTTTTACTTTCTCCTCCTGGGTAAAAATCAATGCGTTAAAGAACGGTACCCGGTTTTTTGATTGGGGCAGCGGTGCGGACGATACCGGCAATTTCATTGCTTTTGTTCCGAGTTATGATGGAGACAATGGCTATATGAACCTGCGTTTCCGCCCGGTTTCAGGTAGCGCATACGACGTGTTTTCGGATACCAGGTGCACTGTAGGGGAATGGGCCCACGTGGCGGTTACCTATGCATGGAACGGTAGTTCCGGATCTGCGACCATTTATCTGAACGGGAAAGCGACAGGTACTAAATCAGATATCCCTTACGATCCCGATACCTTTTTGGGCACCAGTACCGATAATTTTTTCGGACGTTCCCGATGGACCCAGGACACCTATGGATTCAATGGTACTTTCGACGACATCAGGATATACAACAGGGCGTTAAGTGCGGAAGAAGTTGTTGCAGTCAGCGGATTAAATGCTATTTACGAGGAATATGCGCTCCTGGATCCGGGTGATTTGCTGTCGGTTACCAACGACCTCGACCTGGTGCAACAGGGAACTTTACACCCCGGGGTGCAGATCATCTGGTTCTCTTCGCAGCATCTTCTTATTGATGAAACCGGAGCGGTGCACCGGCCCGATTTTTTTGATTATCCCGTGACACTGACAGCCACCTTGCAAATGGGGAAATTCAACATGGAGAAAATTTTCCAGTCAACAGTGCTGGCGAAAGAAGGTACTGCGTATACCGGAGACCTGTTGCTGCGCTATGATTTCTCCAACCTGGAAGGCGATGTAATCAGGGATGTGGCGGAAAAACAATTTTCCGGATCGCTGAAGAATTCGGCAAAGATCGTTACCATAGGAACTACAGGTACGGGAACCTACAATGTACTCCATACAGGAGCCGATAACGGGTATTTTGACATGGGTCCGCTGGCAGGAATTGTACTGGGCAGGCTCGAAAATTTCACCATCAGCGCCTATTTCAGGATCGATCCGGGAAATGGGGATCCCGAACCCAATGGGAACAGTCTCTGGACTTTTTCAAACAGTGAGAATGCCTTTTCAGGCAGGGACGGATATTTCAGCTCCGGACTGGGCACCTTGGGGATCAGCATTACACCGGGATACAATACCACAGCTTCGGGACTTCAGACTGTGGCTTTCGGAAGACCCGCCTTTACAGGTCGATGGCATCATTTCGCCTATACCCAGCGGGGGAATGTGGGTACGATATACATTGACGGAGCGGCTATGGCATCCGGGGAGGTTACACATACACCGTTTTCATCATTGGTTACGGATGGCAGCCTGGGTACCAACTTCAACTGGATCGGCAGATCTCCCATATATGGCATGCCCTATCTTGAGAACGCGCTGATCTGGGACCTGCGTCTCTACAGCAGGGGCTTGTCAGCTATTGAGATATCTGACAGGGTACTTGATGTAATGCAAACACTTCCTCTGCTCGAACGTGCCACAGAAGCTTACCTTGGTGACTCCAGGTCAGCGGAAACAGCACCGCCTGAATTGAAACAACACCCGGCACCCACCTACATGGAGATCACCAATCAACAGCATTTTTCATCAAGGATCGATCTGGGAAATGTTCAGAAAATAACCTTTTCGGGGGAGGATACAAACATCGGGATTACCAGCGGAGGCTCCCGAAGCTTTGCCACCGACAATATCCTGCACATCGTTTTCGGTCCGCGGAAAACAGGTACCCATGACAGAACGGGCACCCGGAACATGGAGCTTTATCCCAACCCGTCCGCTGACCGGGTGTTTATCCGCTCAGCTGACGACGGAGAGGAAAATATCCGGATCATCTCCCTGTCAGGAACAGTGGTACGTACTGTTGAAATGAAAGTCCCGCAAATTGAAATAGACATCAGCGACCTTCCCCCGGGTTTGTATATAATTATAAGAGGTATTCATTCTTTAAAACTCCTGAAGCAATGAGAAGAATACTTCTGATGATCATCGCCGGGTTGCTCCTGGTGGCTGCACTTTCAGCCCAGGATAAGACACTCAATATTTACAGAACGAATGGAGAGGTAAAGCGGTTTGCACTGGGTACCGTCGATAGCATCCTGGTGGATACCACTGAAATGATGCTCCGGGTATTCAGGGTGGATGGCAGCTTGCGTAACATCGCTATTACCACCATCGACAGTATGAATTACACATCGGATGAGGCGTCGCTACCCGAAGTGCATTTGTTGTCGGCGGATTATGACCGGAACACCAAAAAAGCAACCTGCGTGCTGGAAATTGTGGATGACGGAGGTTGCGATATCTATGAAAAGGGAATCTGCTGGTCCACCGCTCCGGATCCCACCATCGAAAACCTGCATCAGACTACCGGGGGTACCTTCGGTTCCTATTACGGGTCGACATCCGCACTGCCGAACGGCAGGAAATATTACATCAGGGCCTATGCCAGTAATTGCATGGGAACTGTCTACAGTGAAGCCATCGAGGTAAAAACCCTTTCGGGCAATGTTACCTACACACTTGCGGTTGACCCTGATCAATATCCTGAATACCATCAACTGCTTACGGCGGCGCTCGACAGTGCCTGTTATTTCTACAATGCCTATGCCACGTTTGATGCCAATATTTACGTGTACTATAATGCCGGTATACCCACCGCGCAGGCCAATTACCATGGAAGTATCGGTTTTGGTCCCAACACCAGTTATATGTGGGTGGGAACTGTCATGCATGAAATGGCACACTATTTCGGATCAGGTACCACCGCAAAGTGGCAGAGCCTGATGCAGGGAGGGGTGTGGCAGGGAGCCACTGCACAGGCGTTGTGTCAGCAGCTTACAGGGAGCATACTCAGGGGCGATAACAACGCAAACCCTATTCACTACTGGCCCACAGGAATCAATTATCGCAACGAAGTCAGTTCCGTTACTGACCTGGTCAACCATGCGAAGATCGTGCAGGCGATGCTGATCGTGGATTGCGGTCTTCCCGCAAGCTGGTAGTTTTTAATTCATTCAGAGCGCCTTACCTTTACCATCAGTCAGGAAATCTCAATTGCTGGTCATCCGTTTGGAGTTGTAATTGTTGATGGCGAAGGGGGCTCAATGTGCCTTTTCCTGACGGTCGAACTCATCGGCGAGTTTCAGCAATTTAACGGTATCAATGATATTCACAAGGAAGAGAACTGCAACCACTACTGCTGCCAGGTAATAAAGGGATCCGGGAAGCAGTACCTCTGTGATCAACAGTGTGCAGATGATGAGTCTCACCTCCGTAGGTCCCATTTTCCCTGAGTCGATTACATACTGATCCGTGAGCCTGTACCTGGTCAGTGCCAGGATCATTTCCCAGCCGTACATCACCACAAATCCATACCCGAGGAGTTCCCAGGAACCTTCTGCGTAGATGATGTATCCAAAACCGACAATGATGATACTGATCCAGTCGATGGTGATATCGAGGGTAAAACCGTAGTGTTTGCGGGGTATATTCCTGTAATAGGCGAGCCTGCCATCCAGGGAGTCACCGAACCAGCTGATGAAGAATCCGACCAGTCCGAGCAGCAACAAAGGGGTGCTGTAGATGGAGGCAAGTATAAAGGCAATAGCAACGATGATATTTCCCGAGAGTCCGATTCCGGTGAGTATATCGGAATTGATCCAACCCGGAATTCGTCTGACCAACCCGGAGATCGCCTTTTGTTCATGTTTTTTAAGCAGGTTTGATCTAGGGCGGTCCCTGAAAATGGCTTTGATAATGTCATTGTTGTGGTGGGATCTCATTGTAGGTAGTTTTAGTTGGTGGCGACAGGTGGGTGATTAAGCAGTGTAGGGTTCGTCCTGCTCCCCACAGTGAATGTTTGCGGCAATGGCATTTCATACACCGATTTTCGAAGAAATCTCCCGAGTGCTTCGGGACTGGAGAATTGTTTTTGCTCCTTCGGGGAGATGATGTTCCCGATAGCGATCCGGGGCTGTTTGCCTTTTTTGTTGAAGACTTCGGTGGGCAGCCTGAGTAACCTGATCCTCCAGTTAAGCAGGCCGAGAAAATAGAAAAAGGCGGAATTCTGATCAAAAAAGCGGATGGGCAGGATGGGCACCTTCAATGAATGCAGAAGGTGCAAAATGCTTTTCTGCCACCTGCGGTCCCTTACCTTAAGCTCTGTTAAGCTGAAATCGGAGACTGCACCAGAAGGAAACAACCCCAAAGGATGTCCGTTCTTCAGGTGTTCGATGGTTTCGCGGATTCCCCTGATACTGGCAGCAGTAATCTCACTTCTTTTGTTCCCGGTGGGGGTGACCGGGATAAAGCTATCCTCCAGGGCCTTGATCCTGGCCAATTGCTGGTTGACCATGAATTTGTAATCAGGACGCAATTGTGCAATCAGATCAATGGTCATGATCCCGTCGAGACCTCCGTAGGGGTGGTTGGAAACCGTGATGAAAGCTTCATCCGGTAAATTTTCCAGGCGTTCAGCATTTCCAACCAGGTAATGGACACCAATATCGTCAAGGAGCCTGGAGGTGAATGCCGCTCCTTTGAAATTGCCATATTGTTTGTGAACCCTGTTGACCTGGTCAATAGAAAATTGGCGCATGATCCATTCAGCCAGCTGCCGACCTCTTTTTCCCCTGAATACCGGGGATGCTAACGCAAAGTCGGTAGTTTCGATCACTTTTCTGTCTTTCGGGATTCCTGGTCTGTTTGTGGTAGTGTCCATCTGTTCCAATGCTGTAATTCAACACAAGTTAGTGATACTGACGCTTTATAACCTCTGTTTATGCTGCGAAATACAAATTTTCTTTTTTGCAGGTTAGTTTTATCAATAACAATCACATTTACAGTAAATTATGTTTTTGGCATGTACTTTTGCATTTTCGAACCCGGATCGAGCACGTGGAGGATTTTGGGGATAAACAGCAGGGGGAAGGAGGTTTGAAAAAAGGGAGACCCGAACATAGGGGTCACCCTCTTTAAATAAAACCGGAAGGGCTTTTCAGTAAAAGTCAGAAACGCAGGCTCAGGGCATTTTAAACATCCAATTTGTAATAAGTGTGTGTTACTGGAGCGAGATCAGCACCATGATCTTGCCAGTGCCACCGTTGTGTGCTTCCAGAGCTTTTCCTATTATTGCATGTCTTCTTGTCTCATTTATGGCAAGCATGCTTTTCAACGTTTCAAAATCCTGTGCCTGGGTTACATCCACGGGTGTCCACTTCATGGCATGTCCGGGGGTTGAGGAGGTGGTCAGCAGATCACCAGGCTGTATAGGCCCGTTCTCGTCGGTAACCTTGCAGGGTACACGACCGGTCAGGGCCAGGCGGGTGGCCTGAACTCCTTCTAATGAACTGCCTGTTTCTTCATCTATGATGATCTGCATATTCATTACAAGGTGTGGATCTGTTGACACCACCCCGATCACCGAGGGCTGGTAAGCATCTTTTGATATCAATACACTTTCATTATTATTGGGATCCGCGATCAATACATCTCCTGGAGTTGTATTGCCTTCTGTATCAATTATATATTCAGCAACATCTCCACCATCTCCTGAACGTAAATCTGCAAAAAAACCAAGATATTCACCCTCTGTTCCCGTATCGAAGAAGAATCCTGAATAATAATTATCTACTGCAGGATCGATCCGGTTCACATACGATCTTATGCCATAGACTTCAAGTGCCGTAGAGAAGGCCCCACTGGTAAAATCATAGAAAAACCTGGTGCGTCTGTCATTGAGTGTCAGGTTCGCATCTGCACCCATAAATACACTACGCCCGTTCTTATAGATCGTAAGTGCATTGTTCCTGTTGGCATCATTCAGACCGTTGCCAACAATAAATAAAGGATCCGTACTCACCCATTTAGTTGAATCCCCGGTTACAAGGTTATATTGTCCGATGACAAAGGAACCGTATGCCTTGGCTGAGGAATTGTTGCCGATGGCAGCAGCGTAATAGCCGGAGGCATCACTGCTGTATCCCGCTGCAAGGGCACTGGTATTGATCGCTTTATTGGAAACGCCCAGGGCGACTGATCCGAAGCCGTGTGCATCATTGTTGGATCCCAGGGCCAGTCCGCCATCTTTTGACCAGTTCCCGTTCCCGAGGGATACGGAATACTTCCCTTCTGCAACGTTAGCCCTGTTAAAGTATATGGTTCTGAAAATAGGATTGATGATGGGTTGCCAGATAATGAAATCGTTTTTGGAATCATCTTTCTTGCCGTAATCGAAGTAAGGAAGTAATGAAAATGAGTGGCTGTAATAGGAGCCGATGGCGATGGATCTTTCTCCATTGGTTTCCGACTGGTACCCCATCGATGTTGCATTATTGCCCGCTGAAATAGTGCTATTGCCTATGGCGATTGAGTTGCTACTGGTAGCCTGGCTGTTCAATCCAGCTGCAAAAGAGGAATAACCATTTGCCAGGGAGTTGTACCCAATGGCTGTGGAGTAGGGTCCTGAAGCATCTGCCTTGACACCCAGGGCGATCGAATAGTCATCAGTTGCCGGATCATTGCCCGATACATGCAGGTACTGTTCTCCAATTCCTTTTGTAGCAGATTTGTATCCGCCAACAGCAAATCCGCCTTTTTTGCCTTTTACATTCTCTTCGTTGATGTACACCCGCACACTATCGGGAGTGATCCGCATGTATTCATCCTGGCCTGCTTTGGTTGAATTGTATCCACCCACGGCAAACCCTCCTTTCAATCCCTTGGTATCCTCCTTTGCATATACCCACACCATGTCTTCATACACAGCGAAAGCGACAGAACCGTCAGATCTTTTTACCTCGAAAAGTGCTTCACCACCTGTTTCGTCCTTCTCGGCCTGGATGGCAAAATTGCCAGCGGCACTTTTTGCCTTCTGCGCATCCACTTGTCAATACAGATTAGTGAAGCTGGAGAATGGTTTAATAACTGGACTCATCCAGCTTCACCTTGCCCCAGAAGGTCCTGTATACAAAAACGGTATATGCAATCACCAGTGGTAAGCCAATGGCAGTAATGGTAAGCATAATACCCAGAGCCTTATCGGATGAAGCTGCAAGAAAGATGTCAAGATCGTTCCCCGGATCTGCACCACGGTCAAGAAGAATCACGGGGTAAAGCTCAACGGCAACAAGGATCAGGAGGAAGCTGATGGACATGGCAGAGAAGATAAATGAACGTGTGAATTTTCCCTTGCTGGCCAGCCTGGGAACATTTGCGATGCTCAGGAAAGCAAGCAGGGGAATGACCAGGAGTACCGGGTTTTCTTTGAACCTGTCGGTAAGATGGGGAAAGGAGATGATCGAAATGATGGTTACGATGATGAACATGCCCACAAAAACCAGGATGGCCCGCCAGAGCAGCCGGTACACTTTCTTGAAAAGGACTCCTTCTGTTTTCATGGTCAGGTATATGGCTCCATGGACCATGAAAAGTGCAAGGCTCATCAGTCCAACCGCAAGGGCATATGGGTTCAGGAATTCAAGCCAGTGACCCGTATATACAAAATTTTCATCCATGCTCATTCCGATCAGGACATTGCCCAGGACGACCCCGAGCAGTAGCGCCAGCATAGCGCTTGATATGCTGTAACTTACATCCCAGAGGTTCCGCCACCATTTCATGGGCTCCTTGCCACGGAATTCAATGGATACAGCCCTGAAGATCAGGAATCCGAGAAACAATATAAATGGAATGTACATGGCAGAAAACAGCGTGGCATATGCCTCTGGAAATCCGGCAAAAAGAGCTCCGCCGCCGATGACCAGCCAGACTTCATTGCCGTCCCAGACAGGACCCACAGCATTTAGCGCGATGCGTCGGCTCTTGTCATCCCTGAAGAAAAGGTGCCACGCACCTGCTCCCAGGTCGAAACCATCCAGGATCGCATAGCCTGAGAACAATGCACCGACCACCAAAAACCACCATGTTGGATAATCTATACCGAGAAAAGTCTGCATAATATTTGGGGTTTATTTGTTTTCAAATTGCGCTGCGATGTCTTTTAGCCTGAGCCGGTCCCGGATCTCACTTTCATCGTACGGACCCATCTTTATTTTTTTATCCATCAGGTAGAGGTACAGCAACAGGAGGAGGGCATAAATAAGTGTAAAAAAGATAAGGGAAAACAAAACGTTACTGGCGGTTACAGATTCTGAAAGGGCGTCGGCAGTTCTCAGGTGCCCGTATACCACCCAGGGCTGCCGTCCCATTTCTGCGGCAAACCATCCTACCTGGTTGGAAATCTGTGGCAGCAGTACTGCAGGGACCAGCAGCCAGAGGAACCAACGCTGGCTGAATATTTTTCCACGCCACCATTGCACCGTTCCGTAGAGTGTGATTGCAATCAGCAGCAGCCCGATGGCGACCATGAGGTGGTAGAACTGGAAGATGGCATTGACTGCTCCCGGACGTGCATCTTCGGGAAATGCATTCAATCCCTTGATTGGTGTAGTGAAATTCCAGTCAACCAGGAAACTGAGTCCGCCGGGAAGCTTGATTCCCCTGACCTCCTGTTTTTCTTCGTTGACCCAGCCGATAAGGTAGAGGTCGCCTGGGGCATCTTCCGGGTAATGACCTTCAAATGCGGCAAGCTTGGCAGGCTGGTTTACTGCAACGCCGTCGGCCGACTGGTGGCCGATAATCAGCTGGGCGAATGCAGCAATTGTGGCTACTATCAGTGCGATCTTCAGCGCTTTCTGCGAAAGTTCCACGTATCGGTCTTTAAGAAGATAATACGCATGCACACTGATCACAAGGAAGGCACCAGCCAGGAACGCACCGAACCAGACATGCAGCAGCCTGTCGACGGATGAAGGATTGAACACCATGGCCCAGAAATCCGTGATCTCGGCACGTGCATTCAGTCCCTCCCCGACAATATGATAGCCTGCAGGGGTTTGCTGCCAGCTGTTGGCAACAACAATCCATACTGCAGAGAACATGGATCCGAGGAAAACGCCGATCGTGGCAATGAAATGCACCCGGGAGCTGATCTTGTTCCAGCCAAAGAGAAGTACCCCGAGAAACCCGCTTTCAAGTGCGAAGGCGAAAATCCCCTCTGCAGCAAGTGCACTGCCGAAAACATCACCCACATACCTGGAATATGCTGCCCAGTTGGTGCCAAACTCAAATTCCATCACGATACCCGTGGCAACGCCAATGCCGAAGGTGAGGGCAAAGATCCTGGTCCAGAATTTCACCATGTTTTCATAGATCTTGTTTCCGGTTCGCAGGTAGATGCCTTCCATGGTCACCATGATCAGCCCCAAACCGATGGTTATGGGAGGATAGATATAGTGAAAGGCAATGGTGAACGCAAACTGGAGTCGGGAAAGTATTTCTACATCCATAATGCCGGGGTTTAAGTTCAAAATGCTTATACACTGACTAATTTCTGAAAAATATTGCATTTATGTATCATTTATCGGCAAAAAAATCTAAATAGCAAAAACTAATTGTGTAACATACGGCCGTTATCGGGATATATTTTACTTTTACAACCTGGTTATAAAGCTGAAGTCATGCGTAAAAAACTATTGCTTTTCATTGGATTTTTCTTTTTCGTTGCATGGGGCTGCGACAAAATTTCGCTTACAGATCCCCCTGGTATTGAGGTAAATATCCCAGCTGATTCCCTGGTGTTCGCAGTGATTGGTGACTATGGGCTTGACAGTGAAAATGAGGCAGCAGTGGCGGACCTGGTAAAAAGCTGGGATCCCGATTTTATTATCACTACCGGGGACAATAACTATGATCAGGGTGAGATGTCAACCATAGAAGACAATATTACCAAACATTACGGGGACTATATTTACAATTACGATGCAGAGGAGCAATACCAGTGCAATGGGAAGGCATTTGATGAACAGCTCAACCGTTTTTTCCCCAGCCCGGGGAACCATGATACCTATGGGATCAGTGGAATGAAACCCTATCTGAACTTCTTCACCCTGCCCGGGAATGAAGCATATTATACATTTACATGGGGCGACATTGCTTTTTTTTCAATGAATTCAACAGCATCATTTATGGGTGAACAGGAACCCTGGCTGAAGGAGCAGCTTGCAAATACCGGGAAGACATTTAATATTGTATATTTTCACCATTCACCCTATTCAACCGGGAGGCACGGTAACGAGCAAAAAATGCAGCTGGATTATTATGCGATGGATGTGGATGTGGTCTTTACCGGTCATGACCATCTCTATTCCCGGATTGAAAGGACGGACGAGGAAGGACCCTATTATGTCATCAATGGTGCCAGTGGAAAATCACTTTATGAATGCGGTGTGAATCCGTTGGATGAACAGGAATTTGCCGTGACATGTTATGATGATGACTTCGGAGCAATCAAGGGTACCTGGGACGGAACGGAACTTACCATTGCCTTCTATGCCCTGAGCAATATGCTTGATCCTGTGGACCGGTTTTCCATCGGGAATGTAAAAAACATTAAGTGACAATGCTTTAATTTATAGAATATTACAATTTTTTAAATCACTTATTGATTGAAGTAATTTCGAATGATCCCGCACAGTAATATTCCCTCCCTTAAGGAATATTATTCCGATGCTGCTTCTCCTGGTCAAGGAGAGAATTTAAGAAGGTTTTTAGAGGATTTTCCACCCCCTGCGTTTCGCCATCCACAGGAGTTTAAGCTCCGGCTTAACGGCAACCGGATTTCCGACTGATTGCATCACGAACCGGTCTGTATATGCATCACCATAATACCAGGCCGTCTCCAGCGGGAACCCGTTTAATGCGCAATACTCTTTCATCCGAACGGCCTTTTCCATTCCAAACACCAGTTTGCGACTGGCTTTCCCGGTAAATTGTCCCTCGTTGATTTCAAGAAGTGAACACACCACATCATCCATCTGAAGGTGATCTGCTACCGGCATGCAGAGATAGGGCAAAGCAGAGGAAAGCAGGACCACCCGGCCATTGTTTTTCCTGTGCATTGCGATCTCATCCAGGATCTCCGGCCGGATTGTTTTCAACAGGGCAGGGACCACTTTTTCGCTTGCGAGCGTATTCACATCCTCTTCTTTTAAACCCTTCAACCAATGCATCATGGAAAGTACTATTTCATTCGCATTTTTAAGATCGAATTTGTACACGAGAGAGTAATAGATTGCCTGCCTGAATTCCCGGTTGGTCATGAACCCCATTTCCCTGGATTTTTTCACGACAATCCTGCTGCTGTTGACAGAAAGAATGGTGTTGTCAAGATCGAATGCTGCGATATATGATGCTGTGCCTGTCACCTGATTTATATCAAAGTCTGAAAAAATGATTGCCTTCAGGATTAAATATAATAGGAATTTTGGCATGATAAATCCTCACATCAAATTTCGATGCATAGAATACTTCGCCATCCACATGGAATGGCACCTCTTTCCCGAAATCAACTTCCAGGTGATCTGTGGTATAGTAATGTACTTTCCTGTCCTTGGTATGGGCTCCCTTGGTTGCCTTCAACAGTATATCAAGTCGTTTCAGTAATCCAAGCTTTTTAACCATGCAGACGTCCAGGAGTCCGTCGTTGGCAATGGCATGTGGGGTGAGATAAAAGCCACCCCCATACCGCCGGCCATTTGAAATGGTATTGATAAAACAATCTGTCTCCTCCACGTTGCCATCGCGCTTTACCATCACCCTGTATTCCTTGAAAAAGAACAATGTTCCCAGGATTGCTTTCAGGTACTTGCCTTTTCCTCCCATCTTTGTCTCCCCCGGGGCAATGTAATTTTTGGCTGCTACCTCCGCGTCAAATCCCAGTCCCATTCCGTTTAAAAAAGGAATGGTATTGCAGGTCCCATAATCCATCATTACGAGGTGCTGGCGGAAAAAAATATCCCAGTGACTCGCCTCAAAACGGTCGGGATATCCCAGGATCTGCACAAAATCATTCCCCGTGCCAGCCGGAATGATGCCGGTGATGATCCCTTTGGTGTCAAGCAACGACTTCGCTACTTCATTCATGGTACCATCGCCGCCGACAGCAATGATGTGGGTATACCCCGCGGCAGCGCACCTGGCAGAAAGTTCAATGGCATGTCCGGGCCTTTCTGTAGCTACAATCTCCCCGGGGATGTCGTACTGGCTGATCTTGCTTTCAAGTTCAGGAATAATCTTTTTCCCGTGACCATTTCCTGCTATCGGATTGACGATAAACATCCATTTTTGTTTTGCAGTAGCTTGCATAGATGTGGGATTAATTATATCATGGAGGTTATGTTTCCGTTGATGCTGATTTGATCACTGTCATTACCTTTTCGATGATCTCCTTGTCATTCAGGGGGATCAGTTCCCTTCCTGCGATGGGTTGATGTATGACCAGTTCAAGCTTTGCGTCGAAATTGATATGCCTTCGATTCTTGGGCTTAAGCCTGAAAAATCCATTCAGTGTCACCGGCAGAATATCTGTTTCGGAAGCCCTGAGTAAATAAATAAATCCCCTGTAGAAAGGATTGATTTTGCCACTGAGCGTCCGCGTTCCTTCAGGAAAAATGGCAATGGACCGTGTACTGGATTTTTCGATGAGTTGCTCCACCATCCGCCGGGTATTCTGGATATTGGCCATGGTCATGGGAATATAGTCTGTCATGCGCAACAACTTTCCGAACAATGGCACTTTCAGCAGGCGTTCATGTCCGAACCAGCTGACCTTCGGAAAGAAGGCCATGATGGCGATGATGTCGAACATACTGGCATGGTTGGCCAGCAGGATGTATTTCTTTTTCTTGTCGAGCAGTTTCTTGCCGTGAATGTGCAGCCGCTTGCCCATGATGGGGAATACCGATCTTGCCCAGATGCCCATGATTGTATATATGGCTGATTTCCATTTCATGTAGGACAGCACCAGAAGCAATAATACCACAACAGCGGTATATGCATACAGCACTGCGAAAACCGGAACAGTGATCACCGGGTAGATGGTATTTTTCAACTGGTGCATGGGCAGCTATGAAACCGGGGTGAAAGATAGCAGAAATAATTTATGAACAGGTCACCAGGTTGGCAGGCAGGTCATTTATCCCGACAATTGATGCATTGATGTATCGCTGCCGGATCAGCAAGTGCAGCAAATTAGCACATTAATGTACAGGGTTGCAAGACAATTATTTTTAATTTAGGTGATTCATTTATCAATTATAACAAGATGAAGCAAAATAAAAATCTACTGGCAGTGATGATCGGACTCCTGCTGGTAATACCCGGGTTGTTGGTTGAAGGGCAGTCTGCTGAAGTGAAGTCGCCCGAATCCTATTTCGGATTTCATCCGGGATCCGATGGAAACCTGTTCGGCTACGACGATATGATCGGCTACCTTCGCGAGCTGGAGAAGTCTTCTGACCGGATCCGGCTGGAGGAGATCGGAACTTCGCCCATGGGTAAAAATATATATATCGCTTTTTTTTCCGGGAGCGGGAATATTGCAAAGCTTCCTGAATTAAAAAAAATCAACCGGGAGCTTGCCCTGGAGCCGGAACTTCCGGACGAACAGCGAGAAAGGTATTTCAAGGAGTCGAAGGTATTTATTCTTGTCACACTATCCATGCATTCAACTGAAGTGGGCCCTTCACAGGCTGCCCCGCTGGTTGCATATGACCTTGTAACCACCCGGGATGCAAAAAAGCTGCAATGGCTCAACAATGTTGTGCTGATGATGGTTCCCAGTCATAACCCGGACGGGATGGACATGGTGGTGGAACATTACAACAAGTACAAGGGTACTGAATACGAAGGGTCGTCTTTGCCGGATGTGTACCATAAATATGTGGGGCACGACAACAACCGGGACTTTTTGATCCTGAGCCAGGAAGACACGAAGGCCATCGCGGCAATTTATAACAAGACCTGGTTTCCCCAGGTGATGGTGGAAAAGCACCAGATGGGTTCCACGGGTGTGCGTTATTTTGTTCCTCCCAACCACGATCCTATTGCTGAGAATGTCCCGGGCAGCATTTTTGCCTGGTCCGGTCTGTTTGGGCAGAACATGGCCAAGGACATGGGGGGTGCGGGGCTGAAGGGCGTGGCCCAGCACTATCTTTTCGACGATTACTGGCCGGGATCGACCGAAACCTGTATCTGGAAAAACGTAATTGGTTTCCTGACGGAAGCCGCAAGTGCCAGGACCGCTTCCCCGGTGTATATTGAACCAACTGAACTAAGCGTAGGGGGAAAGGGGTTGTCGGAATACAAGAAGGGCATCAATATGCTTCACCCATGGGAAGGAGGCTGGTGGCGGCTGGGAGATATTGTTGAATACGAGATTGTTTCCACCATGTCGGTACTGAAGACGGCATCCAACCACCGCGAAGATATCCTGCGGTTCAGGAATGATCTGTGCCGTGAGATGGTGGAAGCGGGCAGGACCGGGCCGCCGTATTATTATATCCTGCCCCGGGAACAACATGATCCGGGGGAGCTGGTCGGGATAGTAGACCTGCTGCAGGAGCACGGTATTGATGTCTACCAGCTTGAAAAGGGGTTCGTTGTTGAAGACATTTCATACAATCCGGGAGACTTTGTGATCCCGCTTGCACAACCTTTCCGGGCCTTTATCAAGGAGGTAATGGAAGTACAGGAGTTCCCGGAGCGACACTTCACCCCGGGAGGAGAACTGATCAAACCCTATGACATCACCAGCTGGTCGCTTCCGCTCCACCGGAATGTGAAGTCATTCGAAGTAAATACACGTGTTGAGGAGCTGGAACAACAGATTTCCATTGTCGGGGACTTTTCATTGCAGTCACCTGTCCCCGGAACTGCATCCAGGATCGTGCTTCCCGCCTCTTCCAACGCCTCTTTCCAGGCTGCATTTGCTGCTTTGTCAAAAGGAATCAACGTTGATCGTCTCACCGGGAAGGTTGAAATCAACGGGGAACAGGTACCCGGGGGCAGTTTTGTGCTCTCCCTTGAAGGAGAAGACGGCACCGTCGCACGTCAACTTGTGGAAGCGCTGCGGATACCTGTGATCCCTGTACAGGGAGATATTGAATTGCCTGTAATACCACTGAAGATGCCACGCATTGCGCTTGTGGAGACCTATTTCCATGACATGGATGCTGGATGGACCCGTTATGTTTTTGATACCTATCATATTCCCTTTACAAAAATCCGGCCCCATGAAATCGGGGATGCGAAGCTTTCAAAAAATTATGATGTGGTCATTTTCCCGGATGAGAACAAGGATTTGCTCATGGAGGGCAAATACAAGCGGGGAGAGAATTATTACCAGGGAAATTACCATCCCGATGTTGCCAAAGGAATGGGAAAAGAAGGGATGCAGGAGTTGATCGCTTTCCTGGACCAGGGCGGACAGGTCATCAGCTGGGGTCAATCCACCGCACTCTTTGAGGGTACATTGAAGATCGGTGAAGGTGAGGATGCTGAAGCGTTTATGCTGCCCTTTAAGGATATCTCCCCGGAATTACAAAAAGCAGGATTGTACGTCCCGGGAAGTTTGGTAAAAATTGAATTGAAAAAAGACCATCCGCTGACCCTTGGAATGCCAGCTGAAACAGGCGTATTTTCCAGGGGCCGGCCGGTATTCAGTACGAGTATCCCGGGGTTTGACATGGACCGCCGGGTGATTGCCTCCTTTCCTGAGAAAGAGATATTATTGAGCGGTTATGCTGCCGAAGAGGAGAAGATGGGCAACAAGAGCGCCATGTTGTGGCTGAAAAAAGGAGAAGGACAACTGGTACTTTTCGGTTTCAATCCGCAGTTCCGTGCCTCCACGCAGGGTAGTTTCAAGTTGCTGTTCAACGCACTGCTGCTGTAACCTGAACAGTACACGCCAGTCCTCCGGGTTGCTGTTCACGGTACTTTTTCTTGTTAACATCTGAATATATGACTGAAACACAATGAATCGCAGCTTTCGTATTGTTAAGTATCCCGGGAAGTTTGCAAAAAATACAACCTGAATGATGGGTGCAGACAAAGGAAAAATGAAAGTAAGGATCCGGCCGATCCGGAAAGAGGATGACCGGCAGCTCGGGGCAGTGATACGCAGCTGTTTCAGGGACTATGGGGCCACGGAAGAGGGAACCGTGTTTTCTGATCCGGTGATTGACAGGTTGTCGCTGTCATTCAGTAATGAGCGAAGTGCGTATTTTGTCCTCGAAGCAGGTGAAGAGGTAGTGGGTGGCGCCGGGTTCCAGCCGTTGAAGGGAGGAGATGCAGCTGTTTGCGAGCTGCAGAAAATGTACATTCGAAGTGATTTCCGCGGGAAAGGATGGGGCAGGGCATTGCTGGAAAAGTGCATGTCAGAAGCTGCGCTTGCAGGATTCCGCCTGTGTTACCTCGAAAGTCTGCCCGAACTGAAAGATGCCCTGAAACTCTATGAAGCTGCAGGGTTTTCCTATATCCCGTCACGAATGGGGAACACCGGCTATTATGGCTGTACGCTGTTCATGACCAAAACACTTTGATCCGGTTGGCAAGTTGCTGGTGTTCGTTTTCCTGACATTTCCAGGGTATTTTATGCAGATCGAATAGAATGTGCCAGACATTAAGGGCCGGATGTTAAAGGCCGTATCTTCCGGATCGGACGTTACAGGTCAAATCCCACGTGCAGCCCTGTAATGATGTGGTATCCGTGCGGTGACCAGCCAAAATCGATCACAGGTCCTGCATGCAGTGCTTCACCGATTGGCCAGGTGACGGAAGCTTCGGTATGTGCTGTAAAACTCCACGACTCCTCGTGTGAGGGTAAGACAGTTCCGGCACCAAAGCTGATATCCAGCAAGGGCAGGGGATACAGGCTTACAACGGCAGAAACCGACTGGTGCAGATGTTCTGCAAGAATCATCTCGTAACCTGCTCCCAGTCCAAGGAAGGGGGTGATCCCCCTGCTCGCATGCACATGCAGGGCAGGATCAAAGCTTTGGTATTCCGAGGAGTAGGCAATTCCCATTCCCGCTGCGATCTCATTGTGTGGCGACTTGTGATCGTGAATGTCGTTATGTTCGCCCTGGTGGGAATGATCCTGCGCGTTCAGCATGGAAAAACCAGCGAGGACAATTAGAATGAATACAAAATAAGGTCTTTTTGAAAATCTGTTGAGGTGTGGCATTATTCTTGTAAATTGATCGTTATTTATAATCTATTTGACATTTTTAACAATGAAAGGTTTATTTATTTCTTCAATATTTGCCCTGTTTTTCATCTACTCTGTTGAGGCACAGGTGGGAATCGGTGCAAGGGGCATTTTGGGTGTCGACGGCAATGCTTACGGCGGACTTGAGTTTTCCATTCAGAATCCCGGTCAGTACGAACTCGACCTTGGTCTGCTGAATGATTCCTGGAAGGCGACAGGACTGAAGCATTTTGCATTCGTGGACCAGCGGAATTTTGGTGTGTATGGCGGAGGGGGTATCGGACTTGGTTATTACGACTATTTTGACGAGTTGTATGGAACCTTTGCGCTGAACCTGGGATCCTATATCATGCTGGGAAGATTGCAAACGGGTCTCGACTGGCGCCCGGAATGGAATTTCTTCAATGCACCCGGGAATGACCTTACCTTCAACCTGGCTTTGTCGGCGAGGTGGATGTTTGGAAGGCGATAGACTGATGGGGCGAAGCCTCCCGGAATGTTGGCGGAATTTGGCCGGGATACTTACCCGTTGAATCTCCGCACCTTCTCGATACGCATGGCAAACGGCACATTTTCGTGGGCGAAGGCGTACTCCACGGACCTGCTTCCCTCGGTGCGGGTCAGCGCCGTGATGCCACCTTTCTCCATTGCCGCATCCAGGTTGCTGCTGAGTGACTTTTCCACGACAAGCCTGATGGATCCGTAATAGAGTTCCGTGATCATGTTCACCCGCCGGATGCGCCCGTCGTATTCCTTCCACTTATTTGCTTTCATTTCTTCCAGGTACCTGTCGATATTTACCCGTAAAAGATCGTCCATCAGTTTTACCTGAAGGTTTCCGAATGTGAACTTACTGATGCTGTCGAGCCTGAAATTTCCTTCGATCTTTCCCAGGCTGGGATGCTTCAGTTCGGCGATCAGTTCCGATCTAACATCCACGTTCCTTTCGGCAAGTAACGCGTCGGTGAGTTCAGATTCCGAACATTCTTCCTGGAATATGGCGAATTCCTTTTTATCGATCAGCCCTGCATCGAGGAATGCCGAATAAATCGTGTTGGGCATCCCCGGGTGGGAAAATTCCACTTTTCCGCTGAGGGAATCCCAGACGAGGTCGCCGAGGGTGATTCCGGCATGTGAAGCAGTAATAAGTTCGAGTCCGTAGCTGGATCTGAATTTCCTGATTTCCATGACAATTTCGTTTTACTGTACAAAATAGAAAGAAAATATCATAAATCAAACGGATCATTCTATTGAAACAATAACAATACCGTTTAAAAATACCGCGTTATTGAAAATGATTTGTTTATTTTGTTGTCTCATTTCAGAAAATGAACATTTTAGACATCATATTGGCGATTCCCTTGCTGTGGGCGCTTTACAGGGGCTTTCGCAAGGGTTTGATTTATATGGTCGCCTCGCTTGCCGCACTGGTGCTGGGAATACTGGGGGCAATGCGTTTTCATGCAGCCATGGCACAACTGTTGAACAACTGGTTTGATATCAATCCCGAACACCTGAACCTGGTCGCATTTGCGGTCACGTTCATCGGTATTGTATTGGTGGTGCACCTGGCGGCATTCCTGGCAGACAAGCTAATTAAAGCGGTGGCCCTTAGCCTGGTCAATCGTGCGGCGGGTATGGTGTTTGGACTGGTGGTTACGGCTTTCGTGATCAGTATTATCCTTATGCCGGTCGATGCTGCCAACAGGAACAAACAATTCATCAATCCCGATACCATAGAAGGATCGTTGCTGTACCGTCCGCTCACAAATTTTGCCCCCACGGTATTTCCCTACCTGAAGCGGGAGGAATTCGGGAAATATTTTCCGCGGGAAAATGATGGGGATGATGTGAATGTCGCCGGGGAAAAGGTTGCATGCATTGGAAATACAAAGAATTACACAAATTTACAGATATAAAAACGCGATGAATTTTGTTGAAGAGCTTACCTGGAGGGGAATGATCCACGATATAATGCCGGGGACGGAAGATTGCATGGACAGGGAATTGGTTTCGGCCTATGTAGGGATCGATCCAACGGCTGATTCCCTGCATATTGGTCATCTGGTGGGTGTGATGATGCTGAAACACCTGCAGCACGCAGGACACCGTCCCATCGCCCTGGTGGGAGGAGCCACAGGAATGATCGGCGATCCGAGCGGAAAGTCCCAGGAGCGCAACCTGTTGGATGAGGAGACGCTGCGCCATAACCAGGATTGCCTGAAAGCGCAGATCGGAAAATTTCTTGACTTTGAGACAGATGTTCCGAACCGTGCGCTGATGGTGAATAATTATGACTGGATGAAGGAATATTCCTTCCTTGGATTTATCAGGGATATCGGGAAACACATCACGGTGAATTACATGATGGCAAAAGATTCCGTAAAAAAACGGGTCACATCAGAATCTGCCACCGGGATGTCATTCACCGAGTTCACATACCAGCTGGTCCAGGGATTCGATTTCCTGCACCTCTATCGAGAGTACAACTGCAAGCTGCAAATGGGGGGGTCCGACCAGTGGGGGAACATCACTACGGGCACCGAGCTGATCCGGCGCAAGGAGGGAGGTGAAGCTTTTGCGCTTACCTGTCCGCTTATTACCAAGTCTGATGGTGGGAAATTCGGAAAAACAGAAGAAGGCAATGTGTGGCTGGACCCGGCACGTACTTCCCCCTATAAATTTTACCAGTTCTGGCTGAATGTTTCCGATGAGGATGCAGAGAAATACATTAAAATATTTACGATGCTGACCAGGGAAGAGGTGGAGGTCCTGGTAAGTGAGCACAGGGAAGCACCGCACCAGAGGGTGTTGCAAAAGCGACTGGCAGAGGAGGTTACCGCCATGGTGCATTCAGGGGAGGACCTGGACATGGCGATTGAGGCCTCGCAGATCCTCTTCGGAAATGCCACCGAGGAGACCCTCAGCAGGATCCCGGAGGAAATGTTTCTGTCCGTGTTTGAGGGAGTGCCGCATTTCAGCATCCCGGCTGAGAAGAAAAATGCGGATATCATGACGTTATTAACCGAAGAGGCTCCGGTGTTCCCATCCAGGGGCGAACTTAGAAGACTCGTGCAGGGAGGCGGGCTGAGTATCAACAAACAGAAAGTCGCCGATCCCGATCACCAGGTGGTATCCGGTGACTATATCAATGGCAGGTATCTGCTTGTACAAAAAGGCAAGCGCAATTATTTTCTGATCACAGTGAATAGCAATTAATCTGAATACAATGAATAACAACGCACAAAAGGGAGTTAATTTCAGTTCCGTGGATCTGCTGATCTATATGTGGAAAAAGAGGTGGATCCTGATCATCGTCACTTTCCTGGCAGGGGTGACATCGATCATCGTCTCGCTGCAGATAACGGAGAAATATGAATCCACCGTAGTCATGTTTCCCACAACGGGAGCATCCATTTCCAAATCTCTGCTTTCAGCCAATTACCAGGGGAGGCAGAGTGTTTACGGTTTTGGTGAGGAAGAGCAGGCGGAGCAGCTGTTGCAGGTACTGAACTCTGAGCAGATACGGGGAAGGATCATCGAGAAGTACAACCTGATGGAGCATTACGGGATAGATCCGGAATCGAAATATCCCTATACAAAGCTGGCTAATCAGTATACAGACAATATCAGTTTCCGGAGAACGGAACTGATGTCGGTGGAGATCAGCGTGATGGATACCGACCCACAGGTTGCCGCTGATATTGCCAATGACATCTCTGATTTGATCGATACGGTGTATAACGAAATGAAACAGGCACGGGCGCTGGCTGCATTTGAACTGGTGAAAAAAGAATACATAGAGGCACAGCTGGATGTGCGCATTCTGCGTGATTCACTTGAGACCGTTGGAGAAGACATGTCTGCTTCCCTTCGCATGGCCGGTGGCACCTCACTGGCCTTTCTTGCACGCGCCCTTGCCACCCACGGTGGCACCTTCATTACCCTGACCAATCACCTCGACCATGAGACGGAGCGACTGGCCGATCTGCGTCAGCGTTACCAGGAGGCCAGGGTGGAAGCAGAACAGGAATTGCCGCACAAGTTTATTGTCGACAGGGCCTATGCTTCTGAGAAAAAGGCTTATCCGAAACGGTCGGTGATCGTGATGGTATCTGCGGCTGCAGCGTTTCTGTTCACACTTATTTTACTTGTGATCGTTGACAGCCTGAAAGAGCGGACTGTAATGACCCGGGAAGATTGATGCAGGCATTCAGCATGCATATAAAAACGCCATGGTGGCTTTGGGTTACAGCCCTTGCCTTTGTGTTGGTGAATGCGGTTTTTATTGCCTTCGAGGTGTATTACCTGCCGCTGTTGCCTGTGGTGCTGTTATTCGTACTGGTGGGCTTTACCCGCCTGGATATCCTGTTGCTTTCCATTGTTTTTTTTGCCCCGCTTTCCCTGCAGCTCAGTTATTTTGTTGAAAAGCTAGGTGTTGATCTCTACCTTCCGACAGAGCCTTTGCTGGTCATGCTGCTGGTATTGTATATCCTGCGTTACCTGGGAGGCATGCGGACCGACCTGAAAATCCTGCGGCATCCTGTAACGCTGGCCATTTATTTGCACCTGGCATGGATGGCCATAACGATCATTTCCAGCAGCGACCCCCTGGTGTCTGTCAAGTTTTTTGTCTCCCGGTTGTGGTTCATTGCCGGTTTTTATTTTATCGCGATTGAGGTATTCCGCAAGCGTATCCTGATGAAGCGATATGTCTGGATGTATGTCATGACTTTTTCCCTGGTAATTATCTATACGCTCATAAGACACTCTGAACACGGACTTGACAACCAGATGATGGCGCACAGCATGATGCAGCCATTTTACAAGGACCATACCTCTTACGGGGCAACGCTTGCATTTCTTTTCCCGGTGCTGATCACATTCCTGGCTGTAACCCGGAAAAGGGATTTGAACTCGCGGTTCCTTATTGTGCTGCTGACCCTCTATTTCGCTTTTGCCATCCTTTTTTCCTATACCCGGGCTGCCTGGGTAAGCCTGATCGGGGCTGCAGGAGTATGGGCAGTCATTAAGCTGCGGATCAGGCTGGAGTTTGTCGCACTGGCTGGTGGGGTGCTTGTGGCATTGTTCTTTGTATTTCAACCCATGATCATCATGCGGATGGAGGACAACAGGACAAAATCCTCCGGGGACCTGGCAGAACATGTTCAGTCCATTTACAATATCAGCAATGACCAGTCGAACCTGGAACGGATCAACCGGTGGAGCTGTGCCATCAGGATGTGGAAAGAAAGACCGATCCTTGGTTTTGGTCCCGGGACCTATCAATTTGAGTATGCGCGTTTTCAGCGCTCCTTTGAGCGGACGGAGATCAGTACCAATTTCGGAACCAGGGGAACCGCACACAGCGAATACCTGGGGCCCCTGTCAGAGTCAGGGGTATTTGGCATGCTCTCCATCCTGTTGATCATTGGAACCACCATTGCCACCGGTATCAGGGTACACCTGCGGGCAAAGTCGCGGTTCATCAGGGTATTTTCCCTCGGGATCCTGACCGGGTTGGTGACCTACTATATTCATGGTATCCTCAATAATTTCCTGGATACCGACAAGGCGTCGGCCTTGTTCTGGGGATTCACAGCCATGCTGGTGGCCATGGAGTTGTTCCACATGGAGGAAGGGGAGCGTGAGGACCGGCCGGAGGAGGAATCAGGTACCGGGAAACTCGGCGCTGAGAATTGAGATATCATCGAAGATGGATGCACTTCCTTCAAGGATCCCTTGTTTTTTTATGATCGATGCTATATTGACATCGATAGGATCATCGTTGCGCATTTCCACCTCCAGTTTTTCCGTACCAAATTCGATCCCGGAATCATTAAGTACTTCCACCAGTCCGTCGGTAAAGCACAATAACTTGGAGCGTTCGTCCATCTGGACGGTTTGAACCTCCACAAAGGGGAGTTCGTCGAGCATTCCCATCCCGACCGATCCGTTGGTGAGCTGGATGAACTCTTTTGAGACGGTTTTATAGAGTATAGGGGGATTGTGCCCTGCATTTACATATTTCAGCTCGCGGGTATCGAAGTTGTATTTTCCGATGAACAGTGTGATGAATTTTTCTCCCTTGGCACTTCTCATTACCCGGCGGTTCAGCCTGGTCAGCAATAGTTCAAGTGAGATTTCTTCACTGAACAGGGCCTGCAGGTTGGCCTGGAAATTCGACATGAGGATGGCTGCAGAAATTCCCTTCCCGGACACATCGGCAATGCAGAAACCGATTTCCTTCTCATTGAGTTTAATCACGTCATAATAATCCCCGCCCACCTCATAATGGGGGTGGTAAAATGCATGCATCCTGATGTGTTGGTTGTCGGGCAGCTGTTCTTTCCTGGGAATGAGCATGGATTGCATCTTGCTTGCCAGTTCCATTTCCCTTTTCAGGGCCTCCTGCCTGAGGGATTCCCTGAAGAGTCGCTTGTTTTCGACTGCCACGATAATGACGTTGGAAAGTGTCTGGATGAATCGCTGGTGTTTCAGGATCGGACTCATGCCTTCTCCCTCCTCTTCGATATCCCCGATCAGCACATAGGCGATGGGTTCATCTTTGTGGGTGACCGGGATCACAAGATCAATTGGCTCGGGGAATAGTCCGGGTTCCGAGGTGACATGCATTATTTCATCGTACTTCAGCAGGTCGGCAGCAATGTCGAGTTGGCTGAAAAAGTTGCTGCTGAAGCCGGAATTGAGCAGGCATTCCCATTTTTCTCCCAGTTTGATCACCATCACCTTGCCAATGGACAGGTCGTCAGTGAGCAGTTTCTCGAACCTTCTTACCAGTTCATCGATCGATACATTATCATTGATGGCCAGGGTGATATCCAGCAGCGCATTGAGCTTGAAAGTTGAGATCTGCAATCTGTTCAGGAACCTGGGCATGGGATGTCAGCTGAATTGGTTTCTATTTTTTTACGCGTTCCGAGTAGGAGCGGTCGCGTGTATCTACTTTGATGGTCTCGCCCTGTTCAATGAAAATGGGGACCATCACTGTGGCCCCGGTTTCCAGGGTGGCTGGCTTGAGGGCCGTGGATGATGATGTATCTCCCCTTACACCGGGTTCAGAATAGGTGATTTCCAGTTCAACGAACGGGGGGAGCTCGCAGGAAAGAGGTGTTTCATTGTCGGCATGAACGACGATTTCCACCAGCTGTCCCTCCTTCATGAGGTCGGGATTTTCCACCAGTTTCTCTTCGATAACGATCTGTTCAAAGGTTTCCTGGTGCATAAAATTATACCCGAGGTCATCTTTGTACAGGAACTGGTATGGACGTCTTTCAACGCGTGCGGTATTTACTTTAACTCCGGCTGAAAAGGTATTGTCCACTACTTTTCCAGTGGTCAGGCTCTTTAGTTTTGTTCTTACAAAAGCAGGGCCTTTGCCGGGCTTTACGTGCTGAAACTGTACGATCACGTAAAGATCATCATTGTATTCGAGTACCAGCCCGTTTCTGAAATCTGAGGTTGATGCCATTATTGTGTTTTTACATTGATTAGCGGTTGCAAAATAAGGAAATTAATTGTTTTAAGACAATACTGAATGCATGTCAGAACACCTTCTTCCTGGGGATGGTGGCAATAAAGTCCTTCAGGTAGAAAGGTTCGAAATATGCCGTATCCTCAAATTGTTGTTTGTGAAATGCTGCTAATGCCAACGGTATCATTTGTTTTGAGGTGGGTTCGATCCCTTTGATGAAATGTGCATTTTCATGCCGGATGGTGTCCCGGATCTTGTCTGCACCGTTCCCGAAAAACACAATATGGTGTTGATCAAGTATCTTTTCAAAGCTGTTTTCTTCAACGATGACCGCCGAAACCGGTGTTGTTTCCTTCATCCGGGCATTATAAATGGCGGAGAACACCTCCATGCGCCGCGCATCGATCATCGGGCTGAACAGGAGGCCGGGGTGTTCCTGCTGCAGTTGCCGCACCTCATGGTTTTCCAGCGCGGTGAGCGTCATGGATTGGAGCGTGAGGATGCCGATTACAGGAATATTCTGCGCATAGGCGATTCCTTTTGCCACAGAAACACCTATTCTCAGCCCGGTATAGGATCCCGGGCCCTTGCTGATGGCAACAGCATCCAGTTGATCCGCATTCTTCCCGGTTTCCTTCAATACTTCTTTCACGAATACTGTCAGCAGGGTTCCGTGGGAACGGTCTTCCACGCTTTCCCTGGTGGCCAGCATGTTCTCTCCCTGACTGATCGCTACCGAGCAAACATTGGTTGCAGTTTCGAGGTGAAGGATCAATGGTTCAGCAGGCATATGGAAAGGTTTTATGGTTACTAATCTTCGGAGAATAAACGGTCTTCAGGTACCACTTCCACATTCGTGCCGTCACCCAGTTCCTTTGACACAGCTGAGTAAGGCGCAATGATCACACGGTCTCCGGGGGCAAGTCCTTCGAGGATCTCGATATAGTTATTGTCCTGTATCCCTGTTTTAACGGGTTTCATAACGGCTTTACCCTCTTCCTCCGCGAATACCACGGTAATTTTTTCCTGTTCCGCAGCTGCCATGGTTTTTTTACTGGTTACGGACATTTCACCGGTGGAGCTGATAGAAGCTTCGGTCTGTTCATCGTTAATTTTCTCATCCTCTTTTTCTTCCTTTTCCTGTCCGGGAAGCCTTGTTGTTACTGCCTGGATGGGGATGGAGTAAGTTTCTTTCCGTACTTCGGTCTGGATATCGGTTGTGGCCGACATTCCGGGTCGGAGCGGATAGGGATTTGTTTTTGAAACTTTGTCTTTGTATGATTCGGGCAGCAGCCTGATCTTCACATTAAAATTGGTCACCTGGTCGGTGGTGATCCCGGTGACATTTGCAGAAACAGGAATTTCTGTAACAACACCCTTGAATTTTGTATCGAGATACGCGTCTACTTCAATCAGGGCAGTATCCATATAGGCGACCCTGACGATGTCGTTTTCGTTTACTTCTACCTCGACCTCCATCATGCTGAGGTCTGCAAGCCGGAGGATCTCCGTACCAGACATCAGTTCTGTACCAACCACGCGTTCGCCCAGTTCCACATTCAATGCTGAAATGGTGCCGCTCATGGGTGCATAGATGGATGTTTTTTGCAGGTTTTCTGCTGCCTCTTCGAGTGCAGCCTGTGCACTTTGCACGGAGAATTCGGCAGCTTCCTTTTCTGCCCTGGCGGTATAATAAGTCGTTTCGGACTGTTCATATTCAGCATCGGAAATTGCATTTTGCTCATACAATTGCCTGTTCCGCTCGAAATCCAGTTTGCTCATATGAAGCTGTGCTTCGGCCTGTTTCAGTCTTGCCTTTGCGTTATTGAGAGCGGCTTCCGACCTGTTGCGGATCATGATGTAGTTGTCGGGTTTGATTTTGAGCAAAAATTGTCCTTTTTCAACTTTATCACCCTCTTTGACTGCCAGCTCAACGATTTCCCCGGAGACGTCCGGTGATATTTTCACTTCGGTTTCGGGCTGTATTTTTCCGTTGGCTGTAATGATCTCGGTGATATCGCGTTGCTCACCGGTTTCAACGGCTACCTTAATGTAGGCTTCACCGCCAAACCACCCCAGTTTTTTACCTATTCCCAGGATGATCAGTAAAACGACGAGGACAACAGATAGTATGATGAGGATCTTTTTTGATTTCATGATGCTTGGTGTGATGTTGGGGTATTATAAAGTTATGGGATCTCCTTGATAGAAATTGAGAATTTTGGTTTTAAATATAAAGTCATATTTTGCCTGAAGCAGGTCGGATTGGGTCATGGTGAGCTGGTTTTTCGATGTGTTATAGTCGACGGTATTGACCAGTCCCACTTCAAATTTCTTTTCTGTATAGCTGAAGGACTCTTCCATCGAGATGAGTGCTTTTTCGGTGGATTCAAATTTCTTCAGGGCTGCCAGGGCATCAGCATAGGCCTGCTGGATATCCCGGTACAGGTTGTTTTTCATGTTCTGGACCTCCAGTCTTGCATTTTCAATCCCGATCCGGGCATTTGACACAGCCGTATTGACCTGTCCGCCATTGAAAATCGGGATGTTCAGGGAAAGACCGATGCCAACGCTGATATTGTCAGACATTTGTTCGGCAAAGGTATATTTCCTGCCAACTTCCAGCGGATCGGGATAGCGAGCAAGGTCTGAGTAATCGGTCCTTGTATTGCCTGAAAGGGTAAGTGTCGGGTAGCGCATTCCGATTGCAATATCAAGGTCTTTTTGTGCTGATTCAAGATTGAGTTCCGAGCCCATGACCTGGGGCATGATGGTTGCGGCGATATCGTAAACTTCTTTCACATTTATTTCGAGGAGGCTGTCGCCGGGTACCGGAAGGTCGGGCATTTCCACAACAAATGCAGGGTCGTAGGGAAGATCAAGTATTTGTTGCAGGTTGAGGTAGGCCAGTTGCAGCTGGTTTTCGGCATTCACCACGTTGAGTTCTTCTGCGGCATACTGTGCCTGGATTTCCAGGGCATTTCCACGGGCCAGTTTCCCGGCATCCACCATTTTCTGAGTCCTTTCTACCTGTTGTTTTGTAACATCAGCCTGGCTCTGCGCAACGGAAAGTAGTTCTTCGCTGAATAGTATTTGAAGGTAGGCAGCTGCAATATTCAGGGAAATGTCATTTTTTATCTTTTGAACATCCTCGTAGCTGGCAAGCAGATTCAATTGGTTTTGCTCGATGGTATTTTTCTTTTGAAAGCCGTTAAAAAGATTCACGGAAGAGCTGAGATTCACCCCGACATAATTTTGCTGGCTGTTTTCAAATTGGTAGGAAGTCTGATCGAGGACCCGTCCGAAGCCAAAGCGGTAATCGGCCCCGGCGTTCAGATTTGGCAGCCTGGATATTTTTGACTGGTCCAGGACATTCTGGTTGTATTGCGTGTTTAGTTCCGTCTGTTTGATCGTGATATTGTTTTCCATGGCATAACCGATACAATCCTCCAGGCTCCAGATGTTATCCTGGGCCGGGGTGGTAACAGAAATTGTCAGGAGGAAAATAAGGACAGCAGCAATATTTTTATACATGATGTATTACTTTTGGAGATGCGAATTCAAAGATAAAGATAATGAAGGGATAATTGTGAAATGAAAAACGGAAAAACGATCAATTATAATGAAATCGGTGATGTTCGGTATCACAGGAACAGCAGGGCAAAGAATATTTCCATCAGGATCAGTTCGGATGGAATGGTCCGGGTGACCGTGCCTGGCCGGTGCAGTTTTCATCGTGCGGAACGTTTTGTCATGGAAAAAAACAACTGGATCCGTCAAAAGACTTTGAAGATCAAACGTCTGAAAGAGAAAAATCTTGTGTGGGATGCGGGAGATGTAATTCCTGTGCGGAACAGGGACATGGTTGTTTTACAGGGAGATGATGTGGAATTTGTTGTGAATGAGACAGAAACCGGTTATGAGATTTCCCTTCCCAGGGGGTATGATCCCGCACAACCGGAGCATCAGGCTGCTATGAAAGACCTGGTGGCACAGTTGGGGCTGAAGGAGGCGAAGCGGCTGCTGCCGGGGATCCTGGCGTCACTTTCAGAAAAACACTCCCTGCCCTATACACGGCTGACGGTAAGAAGAATGCGCACACGCTGGGGCAGTTGCTCCTCAGGGAACAATATCAGTCTGAACAGCGGGTTGATCTTTCTGCCGGATCACCTGATCGAATATGTGATGCTGCATGAATTGGCACATACGCTCCACAAGGACCACAGCAAGGCTTTCTGGGATGCCCTGGAGACCATCCTGCCCGGGGCACTGGCATATAGGAAGGAATTGAGGAACAGTACGATCATTGCGTGAAGCTGCAAATTATTGAAACAGCAATGAGCAGACCTTAAACTGGTATTAAGCAATCATGAAACAGGAGAAAGGTGAGGATCATAATGAAAAAAATCTTGGAAATCTACACTGAATATATCCAGAAAAAGGAAAAAGTTTTAACTTTGCATCCCGATTCGCCGTAAAAACTGCAGGAACAACTGCAGATCAGGCAGATCGGAAATTGGTACTGACCCGTGGTGTAATTGGCAACACGTCTGATTTTGGTTCAGAAGAGTCCAGGTTCGAGCCCTGGCGGGTCAACACAAAAAAGACCTTCTCAAACAAATGAGAAGGTCTTTTGCATGTTCAGTCAGATTTGATTCAGCTAGTCCTCTTCCACCAGCTTCAGGCCATCACCGGTCATCAGCCATAGTTTTCCGCCCATCCGCCATTCGGATATGTGGTCCACATTGTCCACATCGTCGAGGATTTCACGGATTTCGGTATCTAGGTACACGTATTTGCCTTCCGGTATCTCCAGGGTGATCTCCACCCGGGGGAACCTCCATTTGATGCCCCCATCAATAAAGAAATAGGGATTCAGTTCAAGATTGTTGCCCCGGAGCCTGTAATTATAAGTGACATCCGCAGTATTGCGCTCCGCTTCCTCCCTGTTCTTTCCTTTGGAGCGTTTTTCAATTTCAACCCATGCTTCCCTGTTGCCGGATGGTTCAATGTCCAGGTCCACCTGTCCGTAAATCCTGTCCAGGTCTTCGGTGAGGTACCACTGGTTGTCCATATCAAAATCAAATGCCAGGTCATCCTCGAATTCCCGCTTCTGCAATTCGTTAAGGGAGACAAACAGTGTATCGGAAGATAGCGATAGTTCTGTCTTCGTCCTGCTGGTCCCGTTGTCGGAGTAGTTCCCGGTTTCAATGGCCAGTATCCCGACGGTCATGATCAGTGCGACGAACCATAACATGGTCGACCCGATCATGAGTCCGCGGTTCCTTGTTCTGATCCCGAAGATCAGTTTAACCAGTCCGTAAATCATCGCGATAACAGGTATGAGGAATAGCAGTGTGAGCGCGATCATCAGCAAGGTGATACTTACAGGGTCAGAGAACGGCACCAGGAGGTCGCCCAGTGAAAAGCTGTAATCTGAGAACGGGAAGACATGGAGCCCGATGAATGTTCCAGAGATCAGTCCGACGATGATACCGATTCCTGAGATGACGAATGCCGTGCCTATCAGGATGAGCATCACTTTAACGAACAGGATCAGGATCTTCCCGATTTCCGAAAAAACATTGCCTGCTGCTTTTTTCGTCTTTTTTGCTGTTTCGGAATTGGCTGCTTTTTTCACGTTTTCTTTGGTGGCTTCATACTCCTCGCGCACTTTTTTTTCGATATTGGATACATTTACCGGTTCTCCGTGCATTTCCAGTTTTTGTGCAGCAGTTTCTGCCTTTGGCAGTACGATCCAGAGAATCAGGTAAACCAGGATGGAGGCTCCTCCGAAAAAGAAGAATACCAGGAAAAGGATCCTGAAGATCAGCGGATCAATGCTGAAATATGCGCCCAATCCGCCGGATACACCGCCCAATACGGAGTTCTCCGGATCACGGTAGAGTCTGCGTGACCGACCGGTATATGTGGACTGTGTACCTCCGGAACCACGGGTTCCGTCTTCTACCGGGTCGACAATCTCTTCAGGATCTCCCATGATTTCTATGACCTCCTTTACCAGGGAAATGGAGATGATCTCATCTTCTTTCTTTTTCTTTTCCTGGAAAAGTTCCGCGATCCTGGATTCAATGTCGCGCAGGATTTCTTCACCTTCCTCCTTGTTGGAAAAGTGACGGCTGATGGCGTCGAGGTATTTTTTCAGCATTTCATAAGCATCTTCATCGATATGAAAGATGCTGCCGTTGAGGTTGATTTTTATTGCTTTCTTCATGATGTAATCAGGTTTCTGTTATTCAATGATGGAATTTACGGAATCTACCAGTTCTTTCCAGGATCCCTTGAGTTCAGACAGGTAATCTTTGCCCTTTTCTGTAAGTGCATAATACTTTCGCGGGGGTCCCTGTTTGGATTCTTCCCAGCGGTATTGGAGCAGACCGGCATTTTTTTGCCTGGTCAGAAGGGGATAGAGCGTTCCTTCAACCACGATGAGATTCTTCTCCTTCATGGTATTGATGATGTCGGAAGCGTAGCAGTCTTTTTTGCTGACGATCGCCAGTATGCAAAACTCCAGCGCGCCCTTTCTCATCTGTGCCGTTGCGTTTTCTATGTTCATTATCTTGCCTCTTTAAATAGTTATAAAGTCAGAGTACGTTCTTATGCATATAACATGACAATGCAAAGATATGTAAAAAATTTGGTACCATGCAATACAAAGTACTAAAATATTTATGACCGTTGATAATTATGTCGTTCAAAAAAATTCGTAACATGCAGTTATACAATTAAATAAGATATTCTGGGAGGCAAAATATTTTTTTCTATGACGGGTCATACATTTGGAAACGATCGGATTTTTCTGCATTTGGTTATCTTTATAATCCGTTCAAACTTGTATCATCGGGAAAAGACAACATAGAGGCATGGAAATTTCAGGGAATATTCGCAAAATGCGCACGGAGCTGGCTGATCCGGTTCGCTATTTTTTGCCCTTGTGGGGAGAAGAGATCTTTGTGAATGAATTGATCGGCAACGAAGTGCGGATGGAATTCCTGGGAGAGATCCATTGTATCCGCTGCGGAAGAAAGACCAGCAAATCCTTTGCCCAGGGATACTGTTTTCCATGTTTCAGAACTGCACCGGAAACGGAGGAGTGTGTGCTGCATCCGGAATTGTGCAGGGCCCATGAAGGCATCGCCAGGGATATGGTGTATGCAGCAAAGCATTGCCTGGCCGACCAGGTGGTATACATCAGTTATACCAGTGGGTTGAAAGTGGGTGTCACCCGGATATCACAGGTCCCTCACCGTTGGATTGACCAGGGTGCAGTGGGTGCCATTGAGATTGCCAGGACACCCAACAGGTATACCGCCGGCCTGATCGAGGTGTTCCTGAAGGACCATCTGGATGATAAAACCAACTGGCGGAACATGTTGAAAAATGTACTCCTGGTTGATGGTGATCTCCTGGACAGGAAACGTGAGGCGTTGCTTCTTCTTCCTGATGAATTGGCTGAATTCGGATCTCATAATGATGCGGTGACAACGATCAGCTACCCGGTGGAGAACTATCCCCTGAAAGCCGGAAGTCTGAATCTTGACAAGGATCCGCTGATACGGGGCGTATTGCTTGGAATCAAAGGTCAGTACCTGCTGTTCAGCGATGGAAAAGTTATCAATATCAGGAAGTTCGGCGGATACAGGGTCAGGCTGGAATACTGATTTTACTGTTCATTTTCCATGATTGCCCTGACCTGTCTGCGGATGTTTTCCCAGGTCGATTCATCCATTTTTGCACCCAGGACCTCGATTACCCTGCCGGAAAGGATGGCACCGATGTTTCCGCAGGTTTCGAGCGAAAGTCCATTGACCAGTCCATACAGGAATCCCGACGCATACATGTCACCGGCACCTGTAGTATCAATGGATTTGGAGGGCCTGATCCCGATTTTATGCAACGTTCCATCGGCGAAGATCAGTGAGCCTTCGGCACCGGTTTTAACGATGGCGATATCTGCGTAGCCGCCAAGTATTTCCACAGCTTGTTCCGGTTGCGCCCCGGTAAGAGCTTCAGCCTCCTGGTTGTTGGCAAAGACAATGTCCACCTGGTTCCTGATAAGTTCAAGAAAAAAAGACCTGTGTTCTTCCACGATATTGTAGCTGGCCAGGTCAATGCATACTTTCATCCCGTTCATTTTGGCCAGCCTGACCGCTTTTTCGATCAGATCATGATCCTGTACAAGATATCCCTCAAGGTAGAGGTAATCGTAGCCAGCGAAAATATTTGAATCCAGGTCTTCCGTGGAAAGCTCCACCGCAGCACCAAGGTACGTGGCAAATGTACGTTCCGAATCGGGACTGATCAGCGCAACGGCCCTTCCGGTTTCCCGGATGCTTTTGAACAGCATGGGGCTGATTTTCTTGCTCTTCATGTCTTTGAAGAAAAATTTCCCCAGGTCGTCGCCCCCGACCATGCCTACAAAACCTGTTTTGACACCCATATGGGCCAGGCCGTGAATGGTGTTTGCAGCAGATCCGCCTGAGGCTTTCTGCTTTTTCAGTCCGGCTGTTTGTATGTTGATAAAGTTCGAAGTCTCATGATCCACCAATGTCATGCTGCCTTTTGGCAGTCCAAACGTTTCCAGTAATGTATCATCTTCAAGCGTGGTAATGATATCGACCAGGGCATTGCCCATTCCCAGTATTTTCATCTGTTATTTATATTTTTTTTATAGGTCAGATGGAGCTCGCCATGACTGTTTAGTGATGATTTCCAACGCGCATAATAAAATAATAATTTAGCGTGCGTCGATATTGCTATCATGGCTCGGTTCATAATTCAAATTTGAACAAATATAGAAACTAATAGGATTTTAAAGGTAAAGGGAGGGAAAGATTCATTTTTTTCCCTAATTAATTGTTTAATTAACCAAAACAATCTATTTTTGCCACGCTGTTTGAAAACAGAGTTTAGTTAGAAAATATTTTCCTCAGTAGCTCAGTTGGTTAGAGCGGCGGACTGTTAATCCGTAGGTCGTAGGTTCAAGTCCTACCTGAGGAGCCAGGGCCGGGAAATTTTCCCGGCTTTTTTATTTCCCTGCCGATATCCGGAACGTTCAACGCATTAACCCAAGGTTAGCTAGGTGATCATGGAATCATACCTCCAACCCTCAATTTTGCTATGGGATCGTTCCCCTGTTCGAAGACAGGGCTGTGTTGCCAGGCGTTTTTATAGAGTGTTATTCAACAATTCCCTGCAAATTGCATTCAACTATTATTATCTTCACTTTGAAAATAAGTACTTAAATTAAATTTTACTACAATGAAATATGCAATTCGTCTCATGGCAGCTTTGCTGCTCCTGTTTTTTTCCGGCACTTTATTTTCGCAGTCTGCTGCCGACCTGAAACTCCCGCTCGACATGGAGGTAAAGTACGGGGTACTTGATAACGGGATGGCCTATTATATTCGCAGCAATAGCGAACCCCAGAACCGGGCTTCGTTTTACATGATCCAGAATGTGGGTGCCATCCTGGAGAATGACAGTCAGAACGGTCTCGCACATTTCCTGGAGCACATGGCCTTTAACGGGACAAAAAATTTCCCGGGGAAAGGCATCCTGAATACCCTGGAAAAGCACGGGGTGAAATTCGGATACAACATCAATGCCTACACCTCGCAGGATGAAACGGTCTACAATCTGAGCGAGGTGCCGACCAACAAACCGGGATTGCTGGATACCTGCTTGCTGGTACTAAACGACTGGTCCAATTACCTGTTACTGGCTGAGGATGAGATCGAGGCTGAACGGGGGGTGATTTCGGAAGAATGGCGAACCAGGCGAAATGCAGGCTTCAGGATGATGAAAGCGTCCATGCCCTTTATCTACAACAACTCGAAGTATGCAGAGCGTGATGTAATCGGCGACCTGGAGGTGATCAGGAATTTTGAGTACAATACTCTCAGGAATTTTTATCATGACTGGTACCGCACAGATCTGCAGGCAATTGCGGTTGTGGGTGATTTCGATGCCGGGGAAATGGAGGAAAAGGTCATCGCATTGTTTTCACAGATCCCTGCGGTGGATGATCCAAAGGAACGGGCTGTAACGATGATGCCGGACAATGAAGATCTGATCTTTGGCGTGGTTACCGACAAGGAAGCGGATCAGTCGAATATCAGCATCTATATCCGTGAATTCGTTGAAACGCCTGGTATGGAGAATGTGGAGCAAATGCGGGAGGAGTATATTGAGCAGCTGTTCAATAGGGTCATGTCACAACGGATTTCAGAATTACTACAGAAAGGGGAGCCTCCTTTTGTAGCGGGAAACATCGTCAGAACCTCGCTTACCCGCAATTACGATATGACAGCGATCGCTGTTATCGCAAAGACCAATGAGGAGGCGCTTGCGCTTTCCGCGATTCTCGAGGAAGTGGAACGCGTGAAGCGTTACGGGGTTGCACCCGGCGAGTTGGAACGGGCAAAATCCCACCTGTTGAACAGGATGGAGAACAGGGTGAAAGAGAAGGATAAGATTACGAATGACCAGTATGCCCGTGAATACCAGTCACACTACCTGGGGAACAATGCGTATATGGATATTGAAACGGAATTCCAGATTATGCAGGCCCTGTTCAACTCCATTACCCCGGAGGATATTGCGCAAAAGATGCCAGTATGGTTCACTACAAAGAACAATGTAATGGTGATCTCCGGACCGGAAAGCGAGGAGGTACAACATTTGTCAGAGAATGAAGCGGTCGCGATACTTGAATCCTCCAGGTCCATGGAGGTGACACCATATGATGATGTGGAAGTTGCTGCTTCACTTATTGAAACACCCCTTGCTGCCGGTGATGTGGTTGCTGAGAAGGAGATCCCGGAGCTTGAAGCAGAGGAATGGACTTTGTCGAATGGTGCAAAAGTGGTGTACAGGTTTGCAGACTATGAGAAGGACAATATCTCCTTCCAGGCATTCAGTCCAGGTGGCTCTTCGCTGTACGATGCAGCATATGTTCCGTCCATGGAGATGTTATCAAGTCTTGTCCCGTTCTATGGAGTTGGAGATTATGACCAGACCACGCTTCAGAAAATGCTCACCGGGAAAACCGTTGAGTTGAACCTGCAACTGGGTGCACTGACAGAAGGGATGCAGGGCAGTACCAGTCCGAAGGATTTTGAAACCCTGATGCAGCTGATCCACCTCAGGTTTGCCTCACCGCGTTTTGATGAGGAAGCCCATGCTGCCATCACGGGCAGGTACCTGGCTTTCGTGGAGAATATGAACAAGAATCCACAGAAGATCTTAAGCGATTCGCTTTCACTGATCCTCACAGATTACCATCCCAGGACCAGGGTAATGGATACCGGTTTTATCAGGGAGGTCAAGTTACAGCAAATACAGGAAGTTTATACCGACAGGTACAATGATGCATCAGATTTCACATTCTTCTTTGTAGGGAACATTCAGAAGGAGGAGCTGGTGCCTTATGTGAAGCAATATATTGCCACGTTGCCGTCCACACAGCGCGAGGAGCACTGGATCGACCGGGAAGTGAATGAGCCGCAGGGGCGTGTTGAAAAAAACATCACGATGGAGCTGTCGGTTCCTAAATCTACCGTAATCCTTGCATTTAACAAGGAAATGGACTATTCACCGGAGAATCTTGTGAAGCTTCGTGTCATCAAAGGCATCCTGGACCTCAGGTTCGTGGAATCCATCCGGGAAGAAGAGGGGGGTACCTATGGTGTGAGTGCAAGTACATCGCTGAGCCAGTTCCCGGATGAAAAGGCCACCATGATGATTGCCTTTGACACAGACCCGGCAAAGGCGGAATACCTGAAGGGACTGGTTTACGAAGAACTTGAGACGCTGATGAAAAAAGGACCTTCGGAAAAGGACCTGTCAAAGACCGTAAGCAACCTGCTGAAGCAGCGGGAAGAGGACCGGGAACACAACAGCTATTGGATGAATACCCTGTACAATTACTACCGTCATGATCTCAATTTCAATGATCCGGAAAATTTTGAGGAAATTCTCCAGACAATGACCGTCAAGGATGTGAAAAAGGCAATGAAGCAATTGTACAAGGGGGCGAATGTAGTTGATCTTATTTTCAGCCCTGATCAGGTCGAAGATCAAGGTGCCTCTGCGGAAGCTGCTGAATAACCGGTTGGTCGGAATGGACCGGAATAGTATTTCCTATTTGATCATCAACCTCTGCGGACTGTAATCACCCCTGATTAAAACAGTCCGTGGAGGTTGGCATTGATTTTATCAATCACCACGCTGAGATCTTCCGGTTTGGCCGGGAAGTTATAGTTATCCGCGTCGACGATCAGCACCTTACCGAGGCTGTAGGTTTCAATCCATGCCTCGTAGCGTTCGTTCAGGTGTTTCAGGTAGTCGAGCCGGATGTTGTCTTCGTATTTTCTTCCCCGGTTCTGTATCTGGTTAACCAGTGTAGGAATGGAAGCGCGCAGATAGATCAGCAGATCGGGGGGTTCAATAAGACTGCTCATGAGATTGAACAGGGCGAAATAATTTTCAAAATCCCTGGTAGTCATCAGTCCCATGCTATGCAGGTTCGGGGCAAAGATATATGCATCTTCGTAGATGGTTCTGTCCTGGATAATTGTTTTATCACCCTGCCTGATCTTTACGATCTGGCTGAACCTGCTGTTGAGAAAATAGATCTGGAGGTTAAACGACCAGCGTTGCATGTCTTCATAGAAGTCATTGAGGTACGGGTTATCGTCCACATCTTCGTATTGTGCTTCCCAACCGTAATGTTTCGCAAGCATTCCGGTCAGGGTGGTTTTTCCGGATCCAATATTTCCAGCAACAGCTATATGCATAATTGATTTTTTGAGAACAGAATACTAAAATACGAACTTTTTATGAAATGAGTTGCTTTACCTCCTCAAGGTATTTCCTGTTATTTGCCAGTCGGGGCATTTTATTCTGTCCACCCACCTTTCCCTTGGTCTGGAACCATTGGTAGAAGGTGCCATTCGGCACAGCGATCACCGTTGGTTTTTCCAGGGTGGTATTCTTATATCGCTTTGCCTCATAGTCCGAGTTAATAGAGCAGAGTGCTTTGTCCAGCACATCCGTGAACCTTTCCAGGTCTTCGGGTTCGGCTTCGAATTCAATCATCCACTCGTGTGATCCCTTGGTTTCATCAGTCATATAGATCGGTCCGGCAGTATAATCCCTGATTTGTGCGCCAGTATGGTTGCAGGCCGTCATGAGCGCACTTTCGGCATTCTCCAGGATCACTTCTTCCCCGAAGGCATTGATGAAGTACTTGGTTCTCCCGGTGATCTTGAATTTGTGGGGTGTGAGGGAGGTGAAGACGATTGTATCACCAATTATGTACCTCCACAGGCCGGCATTGGTGCTGATCACCAGCGCATAATTCACCCCTGTTTCCACCTCGTCAATGGTATAGGCTGGTGGCTGGGGCTCGTTGAATTTCCCCATGGGAATGAATTCATAGAACACCCCGTAATCGAGCATCAGCAGCATCGAACTGTCAATGAGGTCGTCCTGGATACCAAAAAAACCTTCGGAAGCATTGTATGTTTCGAGGTAATTCATTTTAGGAGAAGGGATTAGTTTCCGGAATTGTTCCCTGTAGGGAGCAAAACTAACACCACCATGGGTAAACAACTCCAGGTTGGGCCATATGTCAAGCAGGTTGTCATAGCCGGTGACATTCAGAATATGCCTGAGGAGTACCAGGTTCCATGACGGAACCCCTGCAATATTGGTAACATTTTCCTTGATGGCGATCCTGGTGATCTTTTCCACCTTCTTCTCGAAATCGGGTATGAGTGCAACTTCGGCCGAGGGAGTCCTGATGAAATGGGCCCAGAATGGCAGGTTCTCTATCAGGATGGCTGACAGGTCGCCGTAATAGGATTGGTTGCTGTAGTTATTGATCTGGTGGCTGCCCCCGAGGGTAAGGGCTTTTCCCCGCATTACAAGGGAATCAGGAAACTGTTTGGTATACAATGCCATCACATCTTTCCCTCCGCGGAAGTGACACTCTTCAAGCGCTTCCGGACTTACCGGGATGAACTTGCTTTTTTCTGCAGTTGTTCCGGAGGATTTTGCATACCAACGGATCTCGGAGGGCCACAGGATATTTTCCTCCCCGGCTCTTTGCCGGTCAACATAGGGTACGATATCTTCATAGGTCTGCAGCGGAACGCGGGCCTGGAACTGCTTGATGGCTTCGATGTTTTTGTACTTGTATTTTTTTCCCCATTCGGTGTCGGTAGCTTGTGTGATTAATTGCCGGAACATTTCACGCTGCACGTTTCCCGGATATTTTTTGAACAGTTCGATCTGGTGAAGCCGTTTGACATTCAACCAGGAGATAATGGAATTGATCAGGGGCATGGGCCAGTGCTTTTAAAGGATCAGCATGGCATCGCCATAGGTTCCAAACCGGTATTTCTCCTTGATAGCCACCTTGTAGGCATCCATCAACTGGTCATACCCGGCAAAAGCCGATACCATCATCAGCAAAGTGGAATAAGGGAGGTGAAAATTGGAAATCATCCTGTTGGGCACACTGAATTCATAAGGGGGAAAAATAAATTTGTTGGTCCAGCCATCAAATGGTTTCAGGTGACCCGTGGTGGAAACCGAGCTTTCGAGTGTCCGCATTACGGTAGTCCCTACAGCGCATACATTTCTCCGGCTTTCCTTGGCGGCATTGACTTTATTTACAGCCTCATTGCCAATGATGATCCGTTCGGAATCCATTTTGTGTTTTGTAAGGTCTTCAACATCCACTGTTCTGAAGTTTCCCAGGCCCACATGGAGTGTAACATAGGCGAAATCTACGCCTTTGATTTCCAGTCGCTTCAGAAGCTCTCTGCTGAAATGCATGCCTGCAGTGGGTGCTGCAACTGCCCCTTCATTCTTTGCAAAAATGGTCTGGAACCTTTCGCGGTCTTCGGGTTCCACGGGCCGGTCGATGAATTTGGGCAGTGGTGTTTCTCCAAGATCAAAAAGTGTTTTCTTGAAATCATCGTAATCACCATCATACAGAAACCGGAGTGTTCTTCCCCTGGAGGTGGTATTGTCAATTACTTCAGCTACAAGGACATCATCTTCACCAAAATACAGTTTGTTCCCGATCCGGATTTTCCGGGCAGGATCGACGAGCACATCCCACAGGCGTTGCTCACGGTTCAGTTCCCGGAGCAGGAATACTTCGATTTCAGCGCCGGTTTTTTCTTTGTTCCCATATAACCTGGCAGGAAATACCTTGGTATCATTGAAAACCATGATGTCCTGGTCATCAAAGTAGTTAATGATATCCTTGAATTGCTTGTGTACTATTTTTCCCTGGTCACGATGTAACACCATGAGCCTCGATTCATCACGATTTGGTTCCGGGTACTTGGCGATCAGGTCTGGTGGAAGATTGAACTTGTATTGCGATAACTTCATTGTCTGTAAAAACTTTTATTGAATGCGGCTGCTGACCGTTTGATTTTGGGTCCGGTTGACGAGCCTCCTTATACGTAAGGAACACAAAAAGGTTACAAAGGTTTTAAATTTTTTGTAAAGTCTGCTATTTTTTCTGCATCATTTAGATGATAATCACCAATTTTTGTTCTTCGCAGTGCTGATAAATAGGCGCCTGTGCCCAGTTTTTCACCAATATCGTTCGCAAGGGAGCGTATATAGGTTCCTTTACTGCAGCGTATCTGCAGGCGGATTTCAGGAGGAGAAAACTCCAGTAGTTCAAGTTCATGGATGGTCACCAGGTTTTTTTTCAGTTTGAATGACTCTCCCTGCCTGGCCATGTCATATGCTCTTTTACCATCCACCTGTTTGGCGGAATAGTTGGGAGGAGTTTGTTCGATCTCACCCCTGAATGTATTCAAAACAGATTCGAGCTGTTTCCTGGTGACGTGCTCAAAGGGTAATGTTGCTTCGATACCTGTTTCAAGGTCGTAAGAAGGGGTTGTGGCACCGATGGTAATTTCGGCTATGTATTCCTTGTCGAGGCCCATGAAGGATTCGATTTTTTTCGTGGCCTTGCCTGCGCACAGGATCACCAGCCCGGTGGCAAGAGGGTCGAGCGTCCCGGTATGACCCACCTTGATCTTTTTAATGCCGAGCTGGTTGCGTAATTCGATGCGGAGTTTGTTGACTACATCAAATGAGGTCCAGTCGAGGTCTTTGTCAATCAGGATGATTTTACCTTCGAGAAATGCCTGGGCAGCTGTATCATTCATGAATTATACGGTAAAAAAGATTGCGATGAGCCCGATCAAGGTGCAGTAGATGGCAAACCAGATGAGTTTTCCTTTTTTCACGATATTGATCATCCATTTACAGGCCAGGAACCCGCTGAAATATGCTGCAACGAATCCGACTGCCAGGGAGAGGGTGCCGGTATTCGATGTGCCTGTTCCCGACCAGTCCAGCAGCTTCAGCATGGAAGCCCCGATGATAGGGACCAGGACCATCAAAAAAGAGAATTTGGCAACTTCTTCCCTGTTGTTTTTCAGCAGCAGGCCTGTGGCAATGGTAGTTCCTGATCTTGAGAGTCCGGGAATGACTGCAAAAGCCTGGGCAATACCTATGATGAAGCCATCAGAAAAGGGAAGTTTTTTTGGCTGCCCGGGTTTGATGAAGCTGGTGAGTGCAAGCAATATCGCTGTGATGAGCAGGGCAATTCCTACAAAGACAAGGCTGGCGTCACTTTTACTGAAGAGCAGTTCCACTTTCTCTTCCAGCAGGATACCCACGATAAGTACAGGTATGGCTGAAAAGAGCAGTTTGGAAATATATTTTGTTTCTTCGTTCCACCTGAATTTGAATAAACCTGCCAGCAGCTGCCTGATTTCAGAAAAGAATACTGTGATTGTGCTCAGTACTGTGGCAAAATGGACCAGAACGGTGAATCCAAGGTCCTCTTCGATGTTCACACCGAGGATTACCTTTCCGATTTCCAGGTGTCCGCTGCTGCTCACCGGCAAAAACTCGGTGAGTCCCTGTATGATGCCAAGGATGATCGCTTCAATAATATTCATGCCAGGTGTTCAGGATAATTATTCTTCGTGGGAAGGGGATGATGGTTTTTTCATAATGGCCCAGATTTCGAACACAAAACCAAACATAACAACGATCGGTGCGAGGGTGATCCGCCGAAAACTGAAAATTTCATCCGGTTTGAATACTGCAGGGTCATCTGTTTCACCACCCAGCATCAGTAAGAACCCGATAACGATAATTACGAAACCGATGATCAGTAACTTATAATTTTCGGGTGCGAGTGCGAAGTTTTCCTTCTCTTTATTTTTTTTAGCCATGGTTGACAGGTTAATAATAAAGTTTATCTGTTTTAATGTTCAGATATTTATTTACTGCAAAGAAAGTAGAAATCCAGTTAATTACAATGCTAATTACCAGGATAGATGCTCCAAGCAGCAACATGAGGTTACCATCGGTAAAGGAGATGATATTTTCAAGCTCTTCAGCAGCAAGGTTTACGATACCTGCGATCAGGGACATGGCAATGACTGTCCCGACCACTGCATTGATGATGCTTCGCAGCATGAAGGGTTTGCGTATAAAACTCCGGTTTGCTCCAACCAGCTGCATGGTGTTGATGATAAAGCGTTTGGAATAAATCGACAGCCTGATGGTGTTGTTGATAAGTGTAATGGCCACAAGTGTAAGCAGGGCACTGAATCCCAGGATGACGATACTTATTTTCCTTATATTTTCATTGATGGCATAGAGCAGGGTTTTTTTGTACACCACTTCGTTCACCTGGTCATAATTAAGAATCTCCTGCTCAATGAATACCACGGAATCGGGCCGGGTATAGGCAGCCTGCAACCTTAACCTGATAGATGGAGGGAGCGGATTGAATCCGAGGAATTCAACAAAATCGCCTCCAACCAATTGCTCGGTTTCAAGTGCAGCCTGTTCCTTGGTGATGTATTCAGTGGAGAGCGTATAGGGTTTCGCATCCAGGATTTTCTGAAGCTGCAGGATGTCGGCATCTTTTACGTTTTCCTTCAGGATGACATTGAAGCCGATGCTCTCCCTAACTGTTTTATTGATGTTGCGTCCGTTGATGATCAGCAGTCCCAGAAAACCGATCAGGAACAATACCAGGGAAATGCTGATCACAGAAGTGAAGTGGGAGCTCCGGAGCCTTCGCCTGCTGATTCTTTTTTCATTTTTTGCCATGGCAACATGATCAGATTTGCCCAAAGATAAAAAAAAACGCCGGGAATTCCGGCGCTTTGTGGTCAATGCAATTTCGTTCAGTCCAGTATCGTAATCCACCCGTATGGATCTTCCACATCCCCGTACTGAATCCCAGTTAATCTTTCATATAGTTTCGCAGTCACCGGTCCGGGATTGGATCCATCTCCGTAAGTATAGGTTTTGCCGGTATCTTTGTCCACAATTTTCCTGATCGGAGTGATCACCGCAGCTGTTCCGCAGGCACCGGTTTCCTCAAAAGTTTCCAGTTCACCGACTTCGATATGTCTTTTTTCAATTTTCATGCCCATATCGGAAGCAATTTGCTGCAGGCTTTTGTTGGTAATTGAAGGCAGAATGGAACTTGAATCGGGTGTAATATAGGTATTGTCCCTGATGGCAAAGAAGTTTGCCGGTCCGGCTTCATCGATGTACTTTTTTTCCCGTGCGTCCAGGTAAAGCGCTGTTGCAAAGCCGGCATCATGTGCCTCGGCAACCGAGGTCATACTTGCAGCATAGTTTCCGCCGACTTTCAGGTGGCCTGTACCCAACGGGGCGGCCCTGTCATGGTCGCGGGTGATCATGATATCAACGGGCTTGAATCCTTCCTTGAAATAGGGGCCTACCGGCATTACAAACACCATGAAAAGAAATACATCGGCAGGCCTGACACCCACCTGGGGACCTGTACCAATCAGCAACGGCCTGATATACAAAGAAGCACCCGTTCCATGGGGAGGAACAAACCGTTCATTGAGTTTCACCACTTTTTCAACAGCCTCCTGGAAAAGGGACTGTGGAACTTCCGCCAGCATGATGCCTTCTGCAGAGGTGCGCATTCTTTTTGCATTTTCGTCATACCTGAAGAGCCGGATTCTTCCGTCTTTGCCCCTGTAGGCTTTTAATCCTTCAAATGATTCCTGTCCGTAATGCAGGCAGGTGGCCCCCATGTGCATGGAAATTTGAGGGGATGAGGATATTTCCAGTTCACCCCAGCTGCCATTCCTGTAATAGCAACGTACGTTATAATCTGTTTCGCTGATCCCGAACCCCAGGTTTTTCCAGTCAATATTCATATGTATATACATTTATTTTGAGCAATCAAATGTAATGATTCAGGAACGGTTCTACAATCCGGGAAAGATGTTTTACAGTGATGTTTTAGATCTTATTTCCAGCCCCGGAGGTTGACCAGTTGATTTTCAGGTGTGATTTCCCGCAGGCGCTGTGCAGCCAGGGTAAAAAAATTAAAATTGCTGACCAGGTCGGCTTGTTGTTTCAGGAATTTTTCCTTCGGGAGATCGCGATATGCATTTTTCTTTTCCAGGTACAGCAGTTTCACCTGGGTGATGTAATCACTTCGTCCAAGGTATTCCATTTTTGCATCAACCAGGATGGATTCCAGGATATTCCGCGGCAAGAATGGTTCTTTGGTAGCCAGGATAAGGTTACAGATCCGGTCGATCTGTTTCTCATCATAACCATATTCGGGGAGGATTTCCCTGGTGATTTTTACGGAAGTGTTTTCAAAATTGTCATAGGTTTCGGAAAGGCCTGAGAACATCATCAGCGCAGCAGTTTGTGACAGCAGCAATTCATCGTCTGAGACATTTTCGGACCGCCCCAGCAATTCGGTCTGATTGCACACCTTCCGTATATACTCGTTTTTATGGAAGTGCAGGTTCAGTGCCATGTTGGATGCAATCAGGTCGAGCACTCTTTCTTCCAGGTCCTTGATTTTGAGCATCTGCAATTTGATAAAGAATCTCCTGTTGGGAATACCGTGCAGGTCGACCGACAATTCCGGACGCAGGCCGGTGACAAAATACATATCGATATTTCCCTTGTATTTCACCGGGAGCTTTCCCCTGTATTCGCAGATGAAAAACTCTTTGACCAGGGAGTAGGTGATGCCCGATATGTTCACTTTGCCACCCTCGCCGGAAGATTCCATTCGGGAGGCAGTGTTTACCGTGTCGCCCCAGATATCATAGGATAGTTTTTTATGACCCACTACCCCTGAAATGACCGGACCGGTATGAATCCCGATCCGAAGGTCCCAGATGTCGGCCTTCTGTCTTTTCAGGTTTTTCATGTAGTACTGCATTTCGAGGCCTGCCAGCACTACTTCCACGGGATTGGAGCTGTTTTTTACAGGAATGCCACCGGCAGCCATGTAAGCATCACCAATGGTTTTTATTTTTTCAATATTGTATTTGTCCACCACCGAGTCGAAATGGAAGAAAAATTTATCCAGCTCATCGATCAGCACTTCGGGATTCATTTCTTCGGCTATTCGTGTAAATCCCTGGATGTCACTAAATAAGACGGTAACCAATTCGAATTTCTTTGATTTTGCACGGCCCCTGCTTTTGAGTTCTTCAGCTGTTCCTTTTGGGAAAAGGTCGGCCACCAGCTTGTCAGATTTTTCCTTCTCACTCAGAACGGCTTTCATGCGTTCCCTGATTTTCTCTTCCAGCCGGTATTCTACCCTTTTCAGGCTCAGCAGGCGCCACTTGTAGAGTAAAAAAGCGATGGTAAACAGCAGCAGGATATATAAAAAGTATGCGATCCAGGTCCTGTAAAAAGGCGGAGTCACAGTAAACCCAAATGTTACCGGATCTGACAGTTCTCCAAAGGATGAAACGGATTGGGCTTCAAAAGTATACTTTCTTTCCCATGGATTGTCGATGACGATGTGGCTGTTTCTGTTCCATTCGGACCATTCCTCCTGGTAGTGGTTGAGTTTGTAACGATAGTAGGGATAGGGCCCCTTCTGAAAGCGCAGGTTTGTTAACCCGATGATGATGCTTTGTTTCCGGTACCTGATCGGCTCAGAGGGACGGATCCGCCGGGGTTCTGAATACGCTCCTTCTCTGGCCAGGGCGACGGATTGTATACGAAGCAGGTCTTTCAGCTGGTTTTCTTCCGGTTCAATATCGAGCCTGAGAAGCATTTTGTTGCTGGTAATCCAGAGGTAACCATCTTTCGCCTGAATATCCATGACCTGTCCGAAGGATTGTTTTGCCAGGATTTCGTAGTAGGGCGTGTTGATAAATTCGTTCTCATGCTTCCAGACCGTCGCCCCCCCGGTTGCATCCCCGGAAACGATCCAGAGATGATCACTGCCGGAGTATATAATATCCGAAGACAGAAGTATTTTTTGTAATTCTGACATCCGCAAAGGAGTACAGTATTCTGAAACGAGGTCCCAGGAATAGAAGTTTTCCCCCCCCTGCAAAAGCAAGCCTCCCCGGTATGCCAGCAGACTATTCAGCGAATCACCTGGAGGCATGATCAGGTTTGCCGGTTGTAACCGGTCTGAATTTATCCTGAAAATTTCATTGTTCCCCGTAAGAATGTAGGAATCCTGTTTGCATTCAGCATGTGAAATGATCTGGTGCAATGTGGAATCGATAATTTCGGAAGTCCACTTTCCATCCTGAAGGGAGCTTTTGAATAGTTTGTTTTTACTGAATGCAATAAAAGCGTGTTCATCAAGAATATGTATAAAATCGGAATGTTCATTGAAAATCAGTTCCATGGTGTCTTTGCCTACGCGGCAGGTCCCGTGTAATCCTGTTGCTAAAACCAGGTTATTATGTGCCTGTATTGTATGGAAGTGACTTTGCTTTGACCCTGGTATGGGAACTGTTGTCCAGCTTCCGTTTTCACCGGATTCAAGGAGATATATTCCATTTGTGGTTGCAAGGTAAATCCCCTCCTTGTTAAACGTTGCAGATATCACATATTTTCCCATCTGCGCATAAATATCGAGGATGACAGACCTGGGTGGAAATTCCATTTTTGCGATCGTGAAATCAGAAATGATCCAGACATCATTAAAGTTATCTGTAAATACCGATGCCAGGGATGATCCCGGTAAATTGCATTCTTCAGTGAGATGACCTGCTGGTGTATTCAGGGTGGACAGAATGACAAGTTCGTTTGTCATTTTCTTCCCCAGGTAAAGGTGGTCGAACAGGTAATGTACTGATTCATATTCCCGGTCGTTAATTCCCTCGATTTCCGTTGGACTGGTTTGACCGGTTGCTTTTACCAGGCGCAGTGGAGGCGCTTCCCTGCGCAGCAGCAGCAGGGCTGTATCCACGTCAATAATTCCTGCCAGGAGTTTGTTATTCAGTGTTTCCGCAGGTACAATGCTGACAAATTCCGCTCCACTCCATTGGAACAGACCCAGGTTGCCTGCCTGCAGGAATACATGGTTACCGGATGTATGTAATTTCACCGGTTGCCTGTTAAAGAAAAAATGGTTGGCGCTGTTAGCAGAAACAACGAAGATTCCTTCCGTGGTGGCCAGAAAGGCAAGGGTATCTTTTACATGTATCCCGGTGGGATAGTAATCCGGGAAATGTGTGACCAGCATGTCCTGGCGGGAAATCATTCCGGGACCCCCGGAGAGGGTATACCTGATGTAGCCAAAATCATTGTTGGTAAGATAAAGGATTTCATTGTTGGCAGTTCGTGCCAGGTATACGGAACCATTTAATGGTGTGAAGATTGCTTTTCCCGCATCAATAGTGAGGAATCCGTCTTCCTTTCCGATAAAATAAACGCCCTGGTCGTTGCTGCAAAAAGAAGTATTCGGGGTCTTGTTATATTTTGACGGGATTTCGAACTCAATGGTTTCGGGGACAGGCTGAAAAGACGATTCATTGTCCTGTCCCAGTAATACAGCGTATTTCAGGAGGCCTGTCAGGAAAAAAAATAAATAAAACTTGTATGACTTGAAAAATAAATTCATAACTTGTAAACCTGATAGGTGCCTGTAAACAGCTGTTGTGTAGCCAAAAATACGTAAATATTTGATATACGTAAATATATGGATTACCCCTTAAATGTAAACTAAATCTATATTATCCATGGAAAAAACTGATAAACCGATTATTGTCCCCTGGGATTTTACACATGTAGCGCAGAATGCATTTTTACATGCATTGAATTTTTCAAGGACGCTTAATTGCAGTATTGCCTTGTTGCATATTGTGAGTGATGACAAGGACATCGCGGAGAAGGAAAAAGCAATGGAAGAGTCGGCTGTAAAACTGGACAAGGAATTCGGGAAGCGACCACATTGCATTGTAAAGGAGGGCAATATTTTTCACACCATCGGTGAAGTTTCCAAGCAGTACAATGCGGAGATGATCATCATGGGGACGCATGGGATCAAAGGCGCACAGAAGCTCTTTGGCAGCAGGGCGGTAAAGGTGGTTGTTTCATCGCGTATTCCCTTCCTGATCGTTCAGGATAAACCTGTTAAGGACAAGCTGGAAACCATTTTGCTGCCTATCGATTTTAAGAAGGAGAACAAGGAAAAGGCGAACTGGATTTTTCACCTTTCCACAAGGTTTGAATTGCGGGTCACCATTTTCAAGTCCCATCCCAGGGACCGGGGTTTCAAACGCAAATTGCTTTCCAATATGAAGTATATTGAAAGCTACTTAAAGACCCGTGATATTCGATATGACATTGTTTCAAGCACCGGTAAAAAAAGCTTTAAACAGGAGGTGGTTGAATATGCCCATGAACATAATTTTGATATGATCCTGATCATGGCCACGCGTGATATCAAGTTCGTGGACTATATATTCGGAGCTCCGGAGCAATACATCATTGCAAATGAGTACAACCTTCCCGTGATGTGTATCAATCCCAGGCCGATGAAGATTGCCGGTGGATTCAGGGCAACCGGGGGCGCATAGAATAATGAAACAGAAAAAACAGAGGCCGTTCATGGAGCGGCCTTTTTTTATGAGAGAATTAATTTTTGCAACCAATAACGATCACAAGTTATTGGAAATAAAGCAGGCGGTTGACACCCGTTTCAGGGTTGCCGGTCTGAAGGAAAAGGGTATCCGGGAGGAGATTCCGGAAGATCATTTTACGCTTGAGGAAAACGCATTTCAAAAGGCAGCATATGTGTATGAAAAATACGGTATTTCCTGTTTTTCCGATGATACCGGACTGGAAATCGATGCCCTGAACGGGGAGCCCGGCGTTTTTTCAGCAAGGTATTCGCGCATAGGTACTCCTACATATCCCGATATGGAGGTGTCGAAAGGAAATATACGCAAAGTGTTGGAAAAGCTGGAGGGTGCGGAAACCCGCAATGCCAGGTTCAGAACCGTGATTGCATTGATTTTGGAGGGCAGCCGCCATGCTTTTGAGGGGGTTGTTGAAGGAGTTATATCATTGGATGTCAGAGGAGAAGAAGGGTTTGGGTATGATCCCATATTTATTCCGGAAGGAGGGTTGAAAACATTTGCAGAGATGGACCTGGCAGAAAAGAACAGGATCAGCCACCGGGCCCGGGCCATCCGGAAACTGACCGATTTTCTCAATGCACTGGATGATTCATCGCTCCAGGTGAAATAACTCACACTTTTTTGCGTACTATTAATATCATATTTATCAGCATGCAACGTAAAATTTTGTTCGCTTTTCTTGCGTTCACGGTTCTCTTTTCGCTTCCCCTGGAGGGACAGGTGGGAATTGGTGAATGGAGAACACATCTTCCCTACCAGAACACGACCAGGGTAATGGTGGCAGATGACAGGGTATTCTGTGCATCCACCGGCGGGCTCTTCTATTATGATCTCAGGGATAACACTGTTGAAACATTGTCCAAGACCGACGGGCTTTCTGACAATGGTGTTGAGGCGATGGAGTGGAACAATGACAGGCAGCTTGCAGTGCTTGCATACAGTAATGCGAATCTTGATATCATCAGGGACAACCAGATCATCAATATTCCGGATATCATGAAGAAGCAGATTCCGGGTAATAAATCGGTGCACGATATTTATTTTATCAATGAAAAGGCATACCTGTCGTGTGGATTCGGGATTGTGGTGCTGGATGTAGAGAAATTTGAAATCACCGAAACGTTTTACATTGGCGATAACGGTGACCAATTAGGGGTTAACCAGGTAACATCAGACGGAACCTGGCTGTATGCAGCAACGGATGAGGGGGTCCGCAGGGCTGGATTGTCCAATCCTTTCATGATCGATTTCAATTCGTGGGAGCTTGTAGCAACATTGCCGGACCCATACGGGAAATATTCCGGCATTGCACACCTGAACGGAAGGATCTACGTGGTATACAACATTCCAGGGGAAGACGAAGACCGGGTCTACTATTACGACGGCACCTGGAAGGAAGGTCCGGAAACATTGCAGCAGGAATATTCGGAGATCCGGAGATCGGGCGGGTACCTGGTTTTTACCGGGGAAGAAGGTGTACGGGTGATGGGTAAGGATTTCCTGGTCCTGGACACTTATAATGAAGGCCGGCCCCGTTCTGCCATATGGGACGAAAACGGGGTGATTTGGATTGCTGATTATGGCCGGGGGCTGGTGCGGTACGAAAACAATGAAGAGCAGTTGATCAGGCCCAATGGTCCTTTTTCAGGGATTGCATACAGAATGGCTTCCGCGGAAGGGATCCTGTATGCTGTGTCGGGAGGAGTTACCGCTACCTACAACAATGTGTTCAGGTCGGGTATTCTGCAGCGGTTCACGGATGAAGCCTGGCGCTCGAATATCCGGTACGATTTTCAGGATCTGATTTCGGTGGTGGTAGATCCTTCTGATCATACGCATGTCTTTGCTGCTTCCTGGGGGTACGGACTTGTGGAGTATTTTGAGGGTGTACCTGAGGTCATTTACAGGGAAAACAACAGTTCGCTTCAGAACGCGATACCGGGAGGAGATGTGGTGCGTATCGGGGGGCTCGCCTATGATAAGGATAAGAATTTATGGATGACCAACACCGCCGTTTCAGAACCGATTTCCGTGTTGAAAAATGACGGTACATGGAAGAGTTTCAGGGCAGAGGGGAAATTAAGTGATTTCAATGCCCTGGGAGAGATCCTGATCACCGGGGAGGGACATTTGTGGGGGATCATACCCAAGGGAGGAGGCTTGTTTGCGATTGATTTCAACGGGACGATCGATGACGAAGAGGATGACACGTATCAACTGGTAAGTGTAAAAGATGAAAATGGCAGTGTGATCACCAACGAAGTGTTTTCATTTGCTGAGGACCTGAATGGCAATATCTGGCTGGGTACCAACCAGGGCATCCTGGTGTTTTACAGTCCGGGAAGGTTGTTTACCGACGGGGAACTGTTTGCACGTGAGATCATTGTCCCGAGGAATGATGGCACCATATACGGGGATCCGTTGCTGCAGACCGAGAAAATAACTTCCATTGAGGTGGACGGATCGAACCGGAAATGGATCGGAACGGCTGATGGCGGGGCATTCCTGGTATCGGAGAATGGATTTGAGCAGATTTATAATTTCAACACGGGCACCAGTCCGATTCTCTCCAACAGCATTACAGATATCTGCGTGGAAGGAACGACCGGCGAAGTGTTTTTCGGCACTGATAAAGGGATGATCTCCTTTAAGGGAACAGCCACGGAAGGCGCTGCCAGCTATGCTGATGTGAAAGTATATCCAAACCCTGTCCGGGAAACATACAATGGCCCGATTGCCATCAGTGGACTGATCGCAGAAACCACGGTGAAGATCACGGACATCAGTGGCAACCTGGTAAATGAGCTGAATTCATTCGGCGGTCAGGCGATCTGGGATGGCACCGATTTCAACGGCAACAGGGTGGCCACCGGCACCTACCTGCTCTTTCTTGCCAACAGGGCCGACAGGGAGGCAACAAGGGCACACGTGGCCAAGATACTGTTTATACATTAAGGGTTGGTGAGATTGCAGTGTGAATGCTTCCTTTGTAAGAATTTTTATGAGTTGCGAGCTATCTTTTCCTGAATAAAAATATTTTCGAGTTACGATGCTGCAAAAGACCAGGGCGATCATATTACATGCATTCCGTTATGGCGACAGCAGCCTGGTGGTGCATGCCTTCACCGAAGCCTGGGGACGCAGTGCCTTTTTGCTGAAGGGCGCCAGGAAATCCAGGAGGAATCAGCGTTCTTCCATGTTCCAGCCCTTGTACGTGCTCGACCTGGATGTGTATTACAGGGAGAACAGGGAAATGCACTGGATCAGGGATGCTTCCTTTTCCGTTGCAGCAATGGCACATGAACTGGATATTGTGAAATCCACACAGGCGATCTTTATCAGTGAAGTTCTGATGAAGACGATCAGGGAGGAAGAACGAAACCCTGCCCTGTTCGATTTCCTGGAGCAGACATCGGTCTGGTTATTTTCTGCCGGTTCAGGATTGCCTTCATTTCATCTTTTCTTTCTTTTCAGGTTATCACGCTACCTGGGTTTTTACCCCAGGAATAATTTTTCCGAAGACAACAGGTTCTTTAATGTTGCATCAGGCTCTTTTTCATCCAATCCGGATACCCTGGATATGCAACAGGAAACACTGCTTGGCTTGCAATGGAAGGCGTGTTTTCAAAGCGATTATGATTCAGGTTCCCAGGTGTTTAGCAATCATGAACAGCGGAACCGCTTCCTGGATTCCCTGTTGCAGTTTTACCGGCTCCATCACCATTCCATGCGCGAACTGAAATCACTGGACGTACTGCGGACTGTTTTTAGTTGATAAATCCGGATTTTAGTAAGCTCTTTTTTACTATTTTAGAAGCAACCATTGAGAGAAATTTGCCGTATACATTCTGATGAGAACAGGTTGTTCCCTCGGAAATATAAGCAATGACTTTAACTGACTGAATTGAACCCGTACAAAAAATACCAACAATTTGAAAAAACAGCTGCTATTTCCGGGTCAACTACTCCAGGTTGTTCAATCGGGATGCAAACCGGATGCATCGTATTCCCTGAAGATTTTTCATTTATGGATCAATTGGCTAAAATTGGCATTGGATTGGTCTGCTGAAGACCGAAGTACAGAAAAGTAAAAAATTATATCATGGATACACATCAGAAATCAATTTCACGCCTGCCCTTGTTTTCCCGTGTGCAAAAGGGAAAATTCGGAAATTCCGCGAAGGCAGGACTCTTGCATGCAATGATGCTTCTGATACTGTTCACAGGAGCCAGGCAGGCCTCCGGCCAGGGGGTGGGGATCAGTGAGACGACGATCACACCACATGCATCAGCGATACTGGAGCTTCGGTCGGTTGATCGGGGATTGTTGGTACCGCGGATGGATACTACGCAAAGAGGGGCGATCGGCAGTCCGACAGATGGTCTGATCATATACAATACCAGTACGAACAAGTTAAATATCTATGCGGACGGTAATTGGAGGATATTGTTTTCCGGGAGTATCGGTATTAACAATATCGACGGAATGCCGAACCGCATAACCATTATTAAAACGGACCCTGCCAACCCGGTCATAGATATCGCAAATACCTATATCGGCCAGGGATCGATTACGACGTTGGGAACGATAGGAGCCGGCACCTGGAGGGCAGGTGTAATTGAAGTGAAGTACGGTGGTACAGGATTAACGACCTTTGGAGGGGTAAATACATTGTTGTATACCAGTTCGGCGGATGTTCTATCATCCATAGGAGCTTCCACAGGAGCTGGGCAGTTTTTACAGACAACAACAGCCGGGGGCGTTCCGAGCTGGCAATCGATATTGGGCTTTGCCAATGGAGGGACGGGCTATGGTACCTATACAGGAGGTCAGTTGTTGATCGGTAACACATTGGGAGGGTTGACAAGGGCTACCTTAACGCCGACCGTTAACCAGGTATTAATATCCAATGGAGATGGTACGATCACTTTATCAACGCCACAGGATATACATACTGGTGCAATTCCTGTTTTTTTGGGTATGACCCTGGATGGATTAGGCGCCAATTCAGGAGTATATACAGATGTTAACAGCACCCTGACAACTACTCCTCCGTTAAGTGGTACGATAGGTTATTGGCAACGGGATGATGTATTGGGGATATTGAGTCCGTCAAATGTTGGAGATGATATCACTACCAGTGGAGATATCACCACCAGTGGAGGAGGCGCGGTTACATCTGCAGGTTTATTGACGGGTAATTTGGGTGCTACCATATCTGGAGGCATTGTGAACCTGAACAGTGGGTCGAACAATGCAACAAATATTAATACAGGAACTTCTACTGGAGATGTCACCATTGGGAATGCGTCGAATGATATTGTATTACCTGCTTTTACCACGGCGGGGGTTGTTCATAATGATGCAGGGGGTGTATTGTCAACAGGCCAGATTGTCAATGCAGACATTGCAGATGGGACCATTGATTTGACCAGTAAGGTAGTGAATGTATTGCCGATCGCAAATGGAGGTACAAATTCCGGGGCTGCGTTGTCAGGATCATCACTGATGATCTCAGATGGCACAAGTATAGTTCAGGGTCAACAAGGAACTGTCAATACGGTATTACATGGTAATGCAACAGGAGCTCCAACATATAGTCAAATCGTCAATGCAGACATTGCAGATGGGACCATTGATTTGACCAGTAAGGTCACAGGTACCTTGCCTGTTATAAATGGAGGTACAGGATTAACGACCTTTGGAGGGGTAAATACATTGTTGTATACCAGTTCGGCGGATGTTCTATCATCCATAGGAGCTTCCACAGGAGCTGGGCAGTTTTTACAGACAACAACAGCCGGGGGCGTTCCGAGCTGGCAATCGATATTGGGCTTTGCCAATGGAGGGACGGGCTATGGTACCTATACAGGAGGTCAGTTGTTGATCGGTAACACATTGGGAGGGTTGACAAGGGCTACCTTAACGCCGACCGTTAACCAGGTATTAATATCCAATGGAGATGGTACGATCACTTTATCAACGCCACAGGATATACATACTGGTGCAATTCCTGTTTTTTTGGGTATGACTTTATCCGGATTAAATACAGTTGGTGTTGTACATACAGATACGACGGGATTATTAACAACCAGTCAGATAACTGCTGTAGATATTGCTGATGGTGCAGTAACACCAGCCAAATTGGGCACATCAGGAGCCATTGATGCAAATAAGGTATATATAACTGATGCAATTGGAGATCCAACATTAGAACCGGTATCCAGTTTTATGGTTGGAGTAAATAAACATATAGAAGAAACTCAGAATATAACCACTTTTTCTACGCCAATTGTCGATCTGAGTTTCACAGTAAAAGCAGGTGAAATATGGAGTTTTGAATATCATTTTCAACATGCTGCAATGCTCACAAATGGTTATTTAAACTGGGCCTTAGAAATACCAGGCAATTTCCGAGCAATGGTTAAAGGAGTGCCCCAAGGTACTCAACCAAGCGATAACATGGCTTATGAATCATTAACCATATCTAATCAATTTACTACAACTAATTTCGGAAATAATCAAGCAGGCCAACCAGTTTGCTGGACCGAAATATCAGGGTCGCTTACGGCCACTTCTGATGGAACGGTAAACGTAAGAGTAGTAAGCGGTAGTTCCACAAATTTATATATGTATTCCTACATGACAGCCAGGAGAATTCAGTAAAGAATAATTTCATTGTTATTTTAGTGAGAATAATACAAGGCATATTAAGGATACCTTTCAATTGGATAAAATATTTATCTATTGTAAAAAGTATTGTTCTCTTATTTCTTTATCTATCACCTATTAATTCGTTTTCTCAGGTTATCAGTATTACAGGAAGTGTAAATTTATACATTGGATCTGATGCAGTAATTATTAGTGATACTCTAAATAATTCCTCTGGCATAATACAAAATGATGGTCAGGTATTTCTTGATGCTTCATTTTTGAATAATGGCACTGCAGAAGGTGATGGAAGCTATACCATTCACGGTGACTGGATCAATACAGGTCTATTCAATCCGGGGCTAGGCACTGTATCTTTAATCGGATCCAGTAATCAAACCATCACCAATTCAGGAACTGGTAGTTTTTACAACCTGGAGGTAAATAATTCATCTCCATTTCCTGCCGAAAGGATCAATCTGCTGAATGATGTCGAAATTACTAACAGTATAGAATTCGTACAGGGGTTCGTCGGTACAGGAACGAATTCGCTTTACCTATCCAACCCAGTTTCATCAACGTTGATCTATACAAGCGGACGCATTATTGGAAGGTTTAAAAGACAAATTGGGACTGGTGATAATTATTTGTTTCCCATTGGTACAGATGTAACCTACAATGCTGTCAATGTTGATCCAAATGTGATCGCTCCCGGCTCAATTACGCAGGGATCAGTCCTGGCAGAATTTATTTCTGAAGATCCGGGAGATGCCGTACTTCCGGTGCAGGATGACAGTGTCGAGATCTTTGATGTCTATGCAGACGGTTACTGGCATCTGGTTGCTGATGCGTCGCTGGATATTGCTGATTTTAGCCTTACGCTCAGGGGAGAGGGTTTTCCAATATCAATAGAGGACATTGTATATGTTTTAAAACGAGATGCGCCTGCAGGAGATTGGTATGTGGATGGTCAACATCAAAGATCTTTAGGTATTCTTGCTTTCCGGAATAATTTGATCGGCGGCATTGCTTCAACTGGCAATCATTTTGGCCTTGGTACGGGAAGGCCCCGTATACTGGTCCAACCGGAAAATGATACGGTGTGTGATGGTGATGATGCATTATTTGGTGTCCGGGCTGTTGGTCCCAAACCCATCACATATCAATGGCAGCTTTTCAATGGAACGGGTTGGGATGACATCAATGATGGAGGTGTTTATTCAGGCACTGAAGATGATTCACTTTTCATATCTCCGGCAAGTTATCCCGGAATGAATGGGAACCAATACCGGGTGCTGGTAACCGACCGGTTAGGGAGTCAGAAAATCAGCGACACCGTCTTGCTGGTAGTTCAACCAAGACCAATTGCTTCTGTTGTGCCTGCAAGAGATACCATCTGTAGCGGTGATTTTATTGAAATTGATTTTTCCAGTAATCTTCCTGGCACAGGATACTCTTTCGAAACCATTACAAACTCGATTTCAGGAGTTAGACCAAATATTCTTCCAGGCAATATTATCCGGGATACGTTGTTTAATCCTGGCGATGTTTTTGATTCGGTAGTATATGTTGTTGTTCCTTTTGGGCCTGGAACTTTACAATGCGAAGGAACGACTGATACGGCAGTGATCTATGTGAACCCGATCCCGAGGGTGGAGGTGACAGTAGTTGAAGATACGATCTGTGACGGGGAGACTTCGGTGATCAC
>JARGFP010000015.1 GCA_029210585.1 Bacteroidales bacterium | reverse complement strand
GGACTTAATTTTTTTATGCATTTTTTTGAACCTTTTATAACCATGTTTGTTTAATAAATGAAGGTCAAAAGTTAAACAAAATAATACAAGACCTTTGTTTCATAAGCGTTCATGATTTGGGTAAGTTGGACGGGTGGATGTAAGCGCATTCACCCGTTTTCAATAAGGAAAAAAATGGCATTTTACCAGTTAACGACATCGCAAAAAATTCCGGCAACGGTGGAACGGGTATGGGATTTCATTTCATCCCCGGCAAATCTCAGTAAGATCACGCCCGATCACATGGGCTTTGACATTACCTCAGGGGATTTGCCGGAGCGGATGTACCCTGGCATGGTGATCTCCTACAAGGTCAGTCCCCTTTTGGGTATCAAAATGACCTGGGTTACAGAGATCACCCATGTGGAGGAGGGTGTTTATTTTGTGGACGAGCAGCGGGTTGGCCCCTATGCACTCTGGCACCATGAACATTTCATTGAGCCAATCGAAGGGGGTGTGCTGATGCGGGACATTGTCTCCTACAGTCCGCCCCTGGGTTTCCTCGGGGCCCTGGCGAATGCAATCTTTATCCGGCGTCAGCTCAAAGGTATTTTTGATTACCGGCACAAGGCTGTGGAAGCGTTGTTCGGGGTGTTTGAAGGGTAAGGTTCTTACTTCCCGGGTTTTGCTTCATAACCCGGCAACTCCCGGTGGCTGTTGTCGCAGTAGGGGGGCATTTCGGTCATTTTACAGCTGCACCATTTAATCAGTTTTTTTTCGGTGATCTTTACTTCCACCGGGCGGAAGGAGGTTCCTTCGTGGGATCCGTCACAGAACGGCTGGTTGCTGCTCCGTCCGCAGGCGCACCAGTAGTAGATGCCCGGTTCCATTTCAAGTTTGATGGAACGGAGTCCTGCAATTCTCGGTGTGTCATTCTTATCAGCCATATTTATCTGTTTGCTGATTGAGACCTTTCAGCAGTGGAAATGTTCAATGCAGGGCCCTTTGATCAGGCACTTTTCCTCTCAACCGGGGCAGAAGCTGTCATTCTGTGGCTTTGAATCCCATATCCGGGCTATTTTATTCTTCCCGGGTAAACTTTCAATGCTGCTCCAAGTGTTTCCATGGCTTTGGCCAGGTCTTCCTTCTTCAATACATAAGCAATCCTGACTTCCTGCTTGCCAAGTCCCGGGGTAGAGTAGAATCCACTGGCCGGGGCCATCATCACTGTCTGGTTCTCATATTCAAACTCACGCAGGATCCATTCTGCAAATGTATCCGTATCGTCAACAGGAAGGTGCACTACGGTATAAAAAGCTCCACCCGGTGAAGGACACTTCACGCCAGGCATTTTGTTAAGCGCCTTCACCATAAAATCCCGCCGTTCAATATATTCCTCGTATACCTCTTTGAAATAGCTTGCGGGGGTGTCCAGGGCCGCTTCGCCTGCAATCTGTCCGAACGAAGGCGGACTAAGCCTGGCCTGTGCAAATTTCAGTGCCGTATCCAGTACTGCCCTGTTCTTTGTCACCAGCGCACCAATTCTCGCACCGCACATACTGTAACGCTTGGATACGGAATCCATCATGATCACATGTTCTTCCAACCCCTCCAGGTACATGGCGGAGAAATGTTTTTTGCCATCATAGCAGAATTCCCTGTACACTTCGTCAGAGTAAAGGTAGAGGTCATGTTTTTTTACGATCTCACCCAGGCGGCGCATCTCCTTTTCGGAATAGAGGTACCCGGTAGGGTTGTTCGGATTGCAGATAATGATTCCCCTGGTCTTAGGGGTAATTACTTTTTCGAACTCAGCAATATCGGGAAGTGCAAAGCCGGAGTCGATCGTGGAAGTAATAGGGACCACCTTCACACCGGCGGCAGTGGAGAATCCATTGTAATTTGCGTAGAATGGTTCAGGGCAGATCACTTCCTCGCCCGGGTTGACCGTTGCCATAAGTGCAAAGGAGATTGCTTCTGAACCGCCAGTGGTGACCAGAATCTCGGTATGATCCACATTGATATTGATCTCCCGGTATCTTGCAGCCATCTTTCTGCGGTAGCTTTCGATACCGGCGGAATGACTGTATTCGATCACCTTATCCTCCAGGTTCCTGATTGCGTTTAGGGCAACCTCGGGTGTCCTGATGTCCGGCTGACCGATATTCAGGTGATAGACTTTTCTTCCTTTACTTTTGGCCTCTTCCGCGAAGGGGACCAGTTTGCGGATCGGGGAGGCCGGCATGGCCATTCCTTTTGCTGATATTCCTGGCATTTTATTCGGTTAACTCTGGTAGGGATTTGTCTATTGGATTTTTCCTTGGCAACACCTTGCCTTTTACAGTCAGCTTAACGGGTGAATTTTCAGCTGAAGAGTATACGTATACTGATTTCATAAACGAGCCCGTCAGCCGGGTATTGTACTCCACCTGGATTTCGCCGGAAGCACCCGGTTCAACAGGTTCTTCAGGCCAGGAGGGTACGGTACAACCACAGGATGCCCTGACGCGGTTTATCACGATGGGTGCATCACCAAGATTCTTGAATCCGATGGTATACAGTCCGTCACTGCCCTCTTCAATTTCACCATAATCGTATGTAGACTGGGCAAAATAGATTTCCTGTCCGGATTGCATCGCCTGTTTCTCGGTTTTGTTGACGCACGATCCGGAGATGAGCAATAGGGTAATTATATAAAGTAGCTTTTTCACGTTTTTTATTATTAGACCTGGATGAATGATCATTTCCATCGGATCGTCTGACAATGCAATACGTCCGATCACCTTCTGATAACCTCCCAAAATTACAAGAATTTTGCATAGAATGGCAAGGAAACACAGACTGTTTAGGGACATATCTCCGGACTACCCGGCATGCCTGTATCTTTCAGGGTTTTGGCAGATGAAGTTGATGCAAAGTCCCACCACAGGCCTGGCTTCAAAACGTCAGCCCTTGTTAGTACAAAGCTTCGATGTTCCAGGCGAAGGCGCGTACACCCACATCCTTGTTGATTTCATCCATTTTTTTAACTGCTTCCAGGACCTTTGGTACCATCTCATCCTCCACAACTGTCAGCCTGGCGGTATTCTGCTCGGGCCAGGTATGGGTATTCATATGGGGGTCGCCATCGACACTTCCCCGGCCGGTGAGCTCGGTCCAGCGCGTAAACCCACGGATATTCAGTTTGTCGAATATGTATTCCACCTTTTCGGTGTGTGCCTGGTTATATACGATGAATATTGCCTTCATATTTAATTGTTTGTGCGGTTATTCAGAACCAATTCCTGAACGGAACAGTGCCCCGTTCCGTTCAGGTTCTTTTTTCATTACTACTGTTGCTCCCCTTATTCTGTTGCTCCATTCATGAACCCATAATCAACCGATTGCTTTCGCTTTCCTTTCTTGCGGATGAACAAGTGGTACACCACCGGAACAAGCACAAGCGTGATAAAGGTCGAGAAGATCAATCCGCCGATCACCGATATCCCCATGGGGCTCCAGATCTCCGATCCATCGCCTTTGCTGAGGGCCAGCGGCAGCATACCCAAAATCGTCGTGACGGATGTCATCAGCACCGGCCGCAACCTGGATCTGCCTGATTCAACGATGGCTTCGGTGAGGGCAAATCCCCTGTCTCTCATAAGGTTGATGTAATCCACCAGTACAATGGCATTTTTCACCACGATCCCCACCAGCATCACACCCCCGATCAGCGAGATCATGCTCAGGACCGTACCGGTAAAATAGTGGGCAAGTATCACCCCGGTGAATGCGAACGGAATGGAGAACATGATGATGAATGGCATTAACAGTGATTCAAACTGAGATGCCATTACAATATATACCAGGATGACGACCAAAAGGAACAGGAGTTGCAGGTCGGCCATGTTTTCGGCAAAATCCTCGGCAGCACCACCGGATTCAACATATACACCATCAGGTATTTCAAAATGTTTGATCACCTGGTCGATCCTTGCTGACAGTTTGTTCAGCGGAATCATGTATGGTGTCACACTTACCGTGATAATACGTTGTCTACGTTTGTGCTCAATATTCGGTGGTACCCAATACTCCACCACGTCGGCAATTTCCTTCACACGGACCGACTCCCCCTGCTGGTTGGTAACCAGGATATTCTCGATATCCGTGATAGAATTGCGGTCGTCTTCATCGAACCTGATGACGATATCGTATTCGTTTCCATCCTCCCGGTACTTGCGCATGAATGGTCCTTCGATCCTGTTCCTGATGGCGTTCGCCAGCGTAAAGGTATTCAGGCCATGCAGTGCCAGTTTCTCCCTGTTGGGTTTGATTTGCAACTCCGGTTTGGAAGGATCCCGGCTCATGGTGATGTTCGTAGCCCCCGTAAGGGTTTCCAGGCTGTCGACCAACTGGTTGGCAAGCAGGGTTGTTTGCGAAAAGTCATACCCGTATATTTCCACGTCAATCTGGTTGCCCATCATGGCACCTCCCATGCTGCCCCCGTTTGGTGTGACAGTATAGGAGACGATTTCCGGGATGGTTGCCAGGTATTCCCTGATCTCCTCGGATATCTGCCAGACATCCTTTTCCCGCTCGAGCTGGTTTACCAGGATCGCAGAAACATTGATAATGTGGTTCCCGGTTTCAGCAAACAGTGAGGTAAACCCGCCCTGGTCATCGGCACCTGAGGATGTACTCAGCAGTTCGATTTCAGGGTAATTCTCCTCCAGGAATACCGTCACCTTATCGGCCACCTTGTTGGCTTCATCCACCCGGGTACCGGTGGCAAGCTCGACGGTCACGCCAAACTGACCCTCGTCTGCCTCCGGGAAGTTGACAAAGCCGATCTGTGCAACAAGCATCAGTGACAATACAAAGATTACGAAAGCACCGACCAGGATCGGAATCCTGATTTTAAGTGCAGCGGTCAATGTCCGTGCATAGAAATCATTCAGCTGATCGAGCAGCTTTTCAATCGTATTCGCGTAGCTGAGTTTCCTCCTTTTCTTTGCCTTGTCTCTCAGCTTCAGCAGCTTGGAGGAAAGCATCGGGGTGAGCGTAATGGCTGCAATGGTTGAAGTAGTGATGGTAATGGAGACAACAAATCCAAGTTGCTTGAACATCATTCCCACCAGTCCCGGGGTCATGGTCAGGGGCAGGAATACTGCGAGCACGGTGAGTGTTGTGACGATCACAGCGAGCCATACTTCGTTCGTGGCATAAATAGCCGCTTCCCTGGGCCTGCTTCCCCTTTCCACGTGTTTGGTGATGTTTTCCAGGACCACGATGGCATCATCCACCACCATCCCGATGGCAATGGACAGCGAGGAGAGTGAAATAATGTTGATCGAATTGTCTGTTACAAACAGGTATATAAATGCGACGATCAATGAGATGGGGATGGTCAGGATGACAATGAATGTGGCCCGCCATCTTCCCAGGAAAAACAGCACCACGAGAATCACGAAAATGCCTGCAAACATGAGCGACCTGGAGAGGTTATTGATCGATCCCCTTATGTATTCCGAAGAATCAAAGAAGAGCGACAGTTCCACATCATCGGGGAGCGATGCGATCAGCTCCGGCATGATTTTCTTGATCTCCTCGGAGATCTTCACGGTATTTGCACCCGATTGTTTTTGAATGACTACCCTTACACCATCCTTGCCGTTGATGGTTTCATGATAGGTCATGTCCCTGATCGTATCTTTGATGGTTGCAATATCCCTGAGGTAAATGGGCTGTCCCATATAATTGGCAAGTACGATGTTCCTGATTTCGTCGCTTGACTGGAATTCGCCCTGGATCCGGATCGGGTAATCCATCATTCCCATTTCAATATTGCCGGCAGGAAGGTTCATGTTCTCCGCGTTCAGCACCCCGGAAACCATTTCAACGGTAAGGTTGTATCCTTCCATTTTCCGCGGGTCAATGTCGATCTGGATTTCCCGGCCCGGGGCACCGCCGATTCCGACGGAGCCCACGCCTTCGATCCTGTTGAGTGGGTTGATGATCTTTTCATCAATGATCTGGTCCAGTGCTGCATAGCTTTCTTCTGCAGTGACTGCATAGAAGAGGATCGGCATCAGCGATGAATTGAATTTGAAGATTGCGGGTTTGGTGACTTCATCGGCCAGGAACGGCTCGATGAAATTCAACGCATCACGGATTTCATTTGTGGCCTCGTCGAGGTTCTTCCCGAATTCAAATTCGAGCACCACGATGGACATTCCATCCCTCGAAACCGAGGTGATCTCTTTCAGGTCGCTGACGGTGTTCAGGTTTCCCTCGATAAGATCGGTTACATTTGTTTCCACGTCAGAGGCACTGGCCCCTTCATACATGGTCATCACCGATATTGCGGGGAAGTCCAGTTCAGGATAAAAATCAATCGCCAGCTGTTTGAGGGAATACCCCCCGAAGACGACTACCGCGATAAAAATCATGATCGTGGTAATCGGTTTTCTTACAGCACTTCCATATATACTCATAGTTGATTTCTTTAACTGTTATTCAGAAATTACATTCACTGCATCCCCGTCCATCAGGTTCAGGTGACCGGCATAGATCAGTTCTTCGCCTCCCTTGATGCCGTTGGGAATCAGCTCCAGCTTGTCGTCAATTCTTTCTCCAAGCTGTACCGTTTTCCTTACAGCCTTCCCGTTTTCATGCATAAAAATATACCTGGTATTGGTCCCGGTCTGTTTGATCACTGCAAGTGAGGGCACCAGCAATGCTTCCCGGTCGCCGAGTTCCAGTGCCACGGCACTGTACATCCCCGGGCGCAGCCTGTAATCGGCGTTCGACATGCTCAGTTCCACGGTGAATGTCCGGGTTGCCGGGTTAATCGTGGGATGGATCTTGTATACGGTTGCCGTGAAGGTTTCTCCCCCGTATACTTCTGTCTTCACGGTGGCTGTCTGTCCCTCTTTCACAAGTGGCAGATACCTTTCAGACAAATTGATAAATACTTTCAGGACATCCATCTTCACCAGGCTCACGATGGCGGCCTTGCCGGCCTGGGTATTGGGGGCGCCGGCATAGATCTCCCTGTCGTTGTAATATTTGCCGGTTACAATCCCGTTATATGGCGCCTTTAACGCGGTGTTTTCCTGTAGATTCTCCAGTGTTGATTCCGTCACCTCCAGTTGTGTACGCATCTGGTCATATGACTGCTGGGTTACGGAACCGAATTTCAGGAGCGTGTCCATCCGTGCAAGGTCCTTCTTCAGGTTTTCATACTGAAGCTTTGCTTGCAACAGCTGGGATTTGTCCATTTCAACCAGGACCTGTCCTTTCCTGACACGGTCATCCACCTCCACATCAATGGTGCGTATTTTTCCCGGAATCGAAGGTGCCAGGTAGGTTTCTTCCTCGGCAACCAGTGAAGCGGTGGTATTGATGGTTCGCTTGATGACCGTTTTTTCGATGGGCATTACCTTCACAGGGTGCACGACAGTTTCTGCCGTTTCAGCAGCAGCAACATCTGTACTTTCTGTTCCCGAAGGTTTTTCTCCGCATGAAAACATGCTGAATAATGCGATGGCGGACAGCGTGTATATGATTCCTTTTTTCATTTCAGATAAATTTATAGTGTACTTAGGTTGTTTATTAATTTTTCGAGTTGTATGCGGGCACTCATCACCTCGAACATCGCGTTCAGGTAAGAGCTCTGGGCATCCAGGTAATTGCTGTTGGATTGGGTAACATCCATGCTGGAGGCCATGCCCTGTTCATATTTGCGCTGGTAGTTTTCCAGGATACTGCGGGCGACTTCCACATTTTCTTTCTGGGTGGCGTAATTTTCCAGGCTGCTCTGCAGGTTATACTTCAGCTGGCGGTTTTGCAGTTCCAGCTGGTCGCCAAGGATCTCAGCGTTCCTGTCAGCGATCTCGTACTCAATACGCGCCTGGTCCACCCGGGCATCTCTCAGTCCACTTGAAAAAATGGGGACATTGAGGGAAAATCCCAGCAAATGTGTGGGCGTCATGTCAAACCCGGTGGTGAGGATCTTGAAATTGTAGTTATAGAACGCTGCGAGGCTTGGACCGTAATTCCATTTTTCCATGTCCCACAGTTTCTTGTTGATCTCCGCCTGTGATTCCAGTATCTGGTAGGTGATGTTTTCTTCAGGATTGAATGTTTCCATCAGCAGGTTGACCGACTCCATCTCAGTGAACAGGTCGTCCAGGTGATCTGTAAGCGTCAGTTTAGCACCTGCCGGCAGTCCCAGTGTGAACCTGAGCATGTTGTAGTTCAGCTCCAGGTTACGCTCCATCATCTTTTTGGTGTTTTCGAGCTGGTTGACAGTGATCTGGAACTGGTCGGCATCCAGTTTTTCCGCCATCCCTGCTTCCACCATCTTTTTCGTCTGGCTGAAAATTTTCTCCAGGTTTTCAAGGTTCTGATCCACGAAGCCGAGCGAACGTTCCGAGATCAGCACCAGGTAATAGGCATTGATCACCGATTCCTTGGTGGTAACTTCGCTGTTGTCAAGTGCCTGTGCAGCAATGATCTTTCCGAGTTTGGCTGTTTGTATGCCTACGATGTACTGTCCGCTGAACACCAGCTGTGAGACCTGCATCTTGGCCGTCAACTGGTCCGACATCAGGATCGTGGAAGGGGGCAGCATTCCCTGGATCTGGCGGTCTACTTCACTTCCCGCAAAATAAATGTTGAGGTCCTGCGGGGTAACCATGGAATACTGCGGCATGTCCAGTGTATTTGAAATGGCCGTGTTGATCATGTCTGGCGTAATATTTACATCCTCCGGGCTGCCGAACTCAAATGCCAGTTCATAGTTAAAATAGGTCATGTAGTCCACCAGCAGATTCGCCTGTGGCAGTCCCTGACTGATCGCCTCCCAGATACTGCGTTCCGTTCTGGTGAGCTCCTGCCTGGCATTTTTAAGGTCCTTGTTGTGCTGAAGAGCATAATCCACTGCTTCCTGCAGGCCGAATTCCTTTTGCGTTCCGGTGTCCTGACCAGATACTGCAGAGGTGATGAATATAGTTGCTGCAATTGCTAAAAATATCTTTCTCATGTGCGCTGTTTTTTCTGTTTAATACTTAAATGCTCCCTGTTTGTCGATGAGCCTGATACCCTTACTTGTGGCCAGGCCTCTCAGGTAAGGAATGATAATGTTGTTGAATAGTTCCCCCCGGTGGTATCCTTCTGTTGTGAGGATGCTGCCGGGACTGAACAGGTTAAATAACTCATGCAGTGTGAGGTTGACGATTTCCAGGTTGTGCTCCTTCCTGAAGATTCCCTGGGCGATCCCCTCCGAAAGAATCTTCCTGGTAACCGAGTGGTCCCTGAGATCTCCCTTTTCCTGCAACTTTGCAAAGATCCCTGAATGGTATTTTTTTGCATCCTGGAAGAAGAGCGGGTTCAGCTGTTTCATGGTATTGATCATTTCCTCCAGCAGGCGGAACATGGCCACGATTACGTTTTCCGACTGGCTGAGAATTTCATTGGCCTGTTCCAGTTGCCGCGCCTTGAAAAAGGTGATCACTTCCAGGAGCAATGTGTCCTTGTCTTTGAAGTTCTCATAGATGGTGCGCTTGGAAATTCCCATATCATCCGCCAGGGTATCCATGGTGATGCTTTTGATACCATACCGGGCAAACAACAAACCTGCCTGCGTGATGATCCGCTCTTTTATTTCCATTTATCGTTGAAATTCGGCGCAATAATATGAAAACTATTTCGGTTTTTATAGTTTTCTGCATTAAATTTTGCTGAAAATCGGCGAACGGTAGAAATGGGCAGGTAAACTGTAAAATTAAATATATATATTTAAATAGGAGCCGATAGGAAATCAACGTGCCGGCGCAAAGTACTTCTGCAGAACCGGGGTCCAGCAGATGGGGAATTTTGCGTACCCGCACAATGTACATCACCATACCCAGGGTGCAGCAAAAAAGGATATCAGAGTGCCAGCAAAAAGTCTACCCCTTTACCCATGGCACGGAAGACGGGCTGCAGGGGATAGGAGAATCCAAATGTGAAATAAAAATGGTCTTTTCCTTCTTCGATCACATGTGTGCGGGCAATCCCGCCGGGATCCTCATAGGATACCGTGAGGCTGTACATCTCCTGAAACGAGGTGGCATATCCCAGTTCCATCTCGAACAGCAATTCATGCACAAGCCGGAAACGTACCCCTGCGCCGGTAGTCAGAAACGATTCGTTCCTGATCCCCGGTAAATGGGAATATTCAACCAGCACATTCGATGGATTGCATAGTCCAACGGCCGATATCCCGCCTGCATCTTCAATGCTGAAAATATACCCGAAAGTCCCGTAGGCAGCGATACGGTCCTTATATACACTCACATCAAAGTTGGTTTTCAGGGTGAACCTGTCTGACTCGAAATACCCGCCATCTATAGGAGGTCTTTCTTCAACCTGCACATGGGGATCAAAGTAGCAGGCAGTGTACCCCAGTTCCAGGCTAAAGTATTTCCCCATCTCTTGCCGCAGGGAAACATTGTACGATCCTCCGTCCTCTACCCCGCCGTCACGGATGGAAAATGGTGTACGCACTTCAGGAATGAATGTTGAATAGATACCGACCCTTCCGCTGAGATAGGTAGAGCGCTGTGCTTCCAGGTCTGTAGTGACAAGTAATCCGCAGGCAAAAAATGCGAGTGGAAGGAAAAATGTACGGATCAGACGGTGTCTTTCAGGTTGAATGATCATGATAGTGAGGGTGTTGCCGTTTAAATAATTAAACGGGGATTGCAAAGAGATTATTGCCGGGGCATTGCTGACTTTTGTTCTTCTCCGTGTAGTGCATTTTTCCTACTTTTGCAGTCGGGAATAACGCAGCTATTGACGTTTCAGCATTGATGATCCCGTCGACCCGGTGTTTTCTGTACCAAAGTACCGGGGATAGCGGGCTTACGAATACCGCTGAAATGATATATGCATGGGTATCCCCGAAAGTGATGTACAAACGAATGAACCAACTGTAATAAAAAAGATGAACATTCCTTCAAAATATGATCCGGCGCAGGTGGAAGAGAAATGGTATTCCTACTGGCTGGAAAACCGTTTTTTCGAAAGCACACCCGACGATCGCGAACCCTATTGCATCGTGATTCCGCCCCCCAACGTTACCGGCGTCCTCCACATGGGACACATGCTGAACAATACCCTGCAGGATGTACTGATCCGCAGAGCCCGGATGCAGGGAAAGAATGCCCTCTGGGTGCCCGGTACCGACCATGCCTCCATCGCCACGGAGGCGAGGGTGGTGAATATGCTGAAGGAACAGGGGATTGAGAAGGCTGACCTGACCCGGGATGAATTTCTCGCACATGCCTGGGAATGGAAGGAAAAACACGGTGGCATCATCCTGGAGCAACTCAAAAAACTGGGCGCCAGTTGTGACTGGACCCGCACGAAATTCACCATGGACGACGACATGTCGGATAGTGTACTCCGGGTGTTTGTCGACCTGTATAAGAAGGGACACATCTACCGCGGCGTGCGCATGGTGAACTGGGATCCGCAGGCACAGACGGCGGTTTCCGACGAAGAGGTAATGTACAGGGAGGTACAGTCGAAACTCTATTACCTCGACTACCAGGTGGAAGGGGAGGAGGACCACATCACCATCGCCACCACCCGTCCCGAGACCATCCTGGGCGATACCGCCGTGTGCGTGCATCCTGAAGATGAACGGTACGCCAGGTTCCATGGGAAGCGTGTGATCGTGCCGCTGGTGAACAGGCCTGTACCGATCATTGTAGACGAATACGTCGACCGGGAATTCGGAACCGGGGCGCTGAAGATCACACCTGCACACGATATCAACGACTATGAGCTTGGATTGAAGCACAACCTGGAAAGCATCGATATTTTTAATCCCGACGGTACCCTGAATGAATCGGCGCAGGTATTGATCGGGGAGGACCGCTTCGAGGCCCGTAAAAAGATCATTCCCATGCTGGAAGATTCCGGCAACCTGTCCAGGCAGCAGGATTATGTCAACAAAGTGGGATATTCCGAGCGGACCGATGCCGTGATCGAACCCAAGCTTTCGCTGCAGTGGTTCCTGAAGATGGGTGAACTGTCGAAACCCGCCCTGGAGCACGTTATGAACGACGATGTGCAACTACAGCCCGCAAAGTTCAAGAATGTCTACCGGCACTGGATGGAGAATGTCAGGGACTGGTGCATTTCCAGGCAGCTGTGGTGGGGACAGCGCATCCCGGCATTCTTTTATGGCGACAACCCGGGACCGAATGACTATGTAGTGGCACTCACCCCTGAAGAGGCGCTTGAGGAGGCAAAAAAGGTGACCGGCAACAAGGACCTTACCCTTTCCGACCTGCGCCAGGACGAAGATGTGCTGGATACATGGTTCTCCTCCTGGTTGTGGCCCATCTCTGTTTTCGACGGGATCAGGAACCCGGAAAACGCAGATATACAATATTATTATCCCACCAACGATTTGGTCACGGCACCCGAAATCCTCTTTTTCTGGGTGGCCCGGATGATCATAGCGGGGTACGAATACCGGGACAAAAAGCCATTCAGCAATGTCTACCTCACCGGGATCGTACGTGACAGCCAGCGAAGGAAAATGTCGAAATCGCTGGGTAACTCGCCTGACCCGATCGGGTTGATGAAGAAATACAGTGCAGACGGGGTACGCGTGGGAATGTTGCTCTGTTCGCCAGCAGGAAACGACCTGTTGTTCGATGAAAGTCTTACGGAGCAGGGACGGAATTTCAGCAATAAGATATGGAATGCCTTCCGCCTGGTGAATGCCTGGGAGGTGGACGACCAGCTGGAGCAACCTGCTTCTTCAGAAAGGGCCATTGCATGGTTCGATGCCAGGCTGAACAAAGCCTTGAAGGAGATCGACGACCAGTTTGAAAAATACAGGATCTCCGATGCATTGATGGTGACCTACAAATTGTTCTGGGACGAGTTCTCTTCCTGGTACCTGGAGATCATCAAGCCGGTCTACCAGCAACCCATCGACCGGGCAACGCTGGATGCCACCCTGGAATTTTTCGGGAAATTACTTAAATTATTGCATCCCTTCATGCCATTCATTACCGAGGAACTCTGGCAACTCCTTGAAAAACGGAATCCGGGCGAAAGCATTATGATCGCCCCGCTGCCTGAAATGCATAAGGCGGACAAAAAACTCCTGAAAAAATTCGAGATCGTGAAGGAGATCATCACCCAGGTCAGGAGCATCCGCAAGGACAAGAACCTGGGCAAAAACGATTCCCTGGAACTGTTTGTCAGGAACAACGCGAACGGTGATTATCCTGCCGGCTTCGAACCCGTGCTCATGAAATCGGGAATCCTGACCGGTATCACCGTTACTGTGGATAAGATCGAGGGAGCCGTCTCTTTCATTGTAAAGAACGTGGAGTATTACGTTCCCTTGAAAGGGCTTATTGACACCGCGGAAGAGATCGACAAACTGGAAAAGGAGCTGGAATATACCAGGGGGTTCCTTACAAGCGTGATGAAAAAGCTTGGCAACGAACGGTTTGTCAATAATGCCCCTGGTTCGGTGGTGGATGCTGAAAAGAAAAAACTGGCCGATGCGGAAGCCAGGATCAGTACCCTCGAGGAGCAGATATCAGCGTTGAAGTCAGTCTGATTACCTGTAAGGCAAAATTTCAACGAAATCCAGGATCAACATGCTGTAAAGGCATATCGCAGCATTGCGGTCGCCCTGATCAGGCAGATAACGGAAAATCAGCGGGCTGCTGAATGTGGGCCCGGGGTATATGTGGACCGGATCTCACGGAAAGTCCGTCCGGCAGGTAGATCAGGGACTCAGGCGTTGCCTGCACCACCTGCCGGAGCTGTCGCGCTGGAATTCAATGCGGTCGTGCAGCCGGTTTTCCCTTCCCTGCCAGAATTCAATGTTGTCGGGAATGAGCCGGTAGCCGCCCCACATGGGCGGGCGCGGGATAACGTCGTGGTCCTTATAGGCTTTTTTTACTGCATCAAACTGATCTTCAAGTGTTTTTCGATCCGAAACCGGGGTGCTTTGTTCAGAGGCCCAGGCGCCCAGCTGGTTGTTCCTTGGCCGGGCGGAATGATAGAGATCGGAGTCCTTTGCCGGTATTTTTTCCACTTTCCCCTGTATCCTGATTTGCCGTTCCAGTTCGGGCCAGAAGAAACTCATGGCAGCAAAGGGGTTTTCATCCAGTTCGCGGCCTTTCCTGCTTTTATAATTGGTATAGAATTGAAATCCGCCGGCATCGAATCCTTTCAGCAGCACGATACGTGCAGCGACCCTGCCTTCGGTGCTGGCAGTGGACAGCGTCATGGCAGTGGGTTCCGGCAGGTCTGCTTCAAAGGCCTCCATGAGCCATTTCTCGAACAGTTCCACCGGGTGCGATGGAAGGTCCGTCTCATTCAGGCTGGATTTGCCGTATTCATTTCTGTAATAATAGGGATCCGACATGTAGATCATGTTTTGATAGTAAACATGATAACAGCCTGAATGTTCAAAGGTTCAGAAATCAGCTTTCAGGCTCAGGTCGAGGCTCCTGACCTGGTGGGTGAGGGCGCCAACGGAGATATAGTCGACGCCACATTCAGCATACCTCCTGAGTGTCCCGAAAGTGATGCCGCCGGAGGATTCTGTTTCTGCCCGGCCATCGATAAGCTGCACCGCCTCGCTGGTCATTTCCACCGTGAAATTATCCAGCAGGATCCTGTGTACCCCGCCTGTTACGAGCACTTTTTCAATATCCTGAAGGGTACGTACCTCCACTTCGATTTTCAGCTGAAGCTTTTTTTCTGCAATGTAATCGGTTGCACGCGCAATGGCCTGTTCAATTCCGCCTGCAAAATCGATGTGATTGTCCTTGATCAGGACCATGTCGTAGAGCCCGATCCTGTGGTTGACACCGCCCCCGATCCTGACCGCCTCCTTTTCCATGTACCTGAACCCGGGTGTGGTTTTCCGTGTGTCGAGCACCTTTGTGCCGGTGCCTTCCAGCTCCTTCACATACCGGGCCGTTTCGGTTGCGATCCCGCTCATGCGCTGCATCACATTCAGCACGAGCCGCTCAGTCTGCAGGATAGAACGCACGCTTCCTTCCACGTGGAAGCAGATGTCGCCCGGCTTGATGTGTGCACCGTCACTGGTACGCAAATCCACCCTGAGGCCGGGATCAAAGGTATTGAAGATGCGTTGCGCGATCTCAGTGCCGGCGATGATGCCGGGTTCCTTGACAAGTAATTTTGCTTTGCCGGTAGCCTCTGCGGGGATGGTGCTCAACGTGGTATGGTCGCCTTCACCGATATCTTCCCTGAGCCACAGATCGAGCAGGTCTTCGGGGGTAAAAATATGCATGGGATCAGATTTTTTCAATGCTCATGGAGTAGATGATCTTCTTTTTGCTGCCATCCAGGAAATATAGGTTGACGCTGAAGGACCCTTTCCTGGTCACCAGGGTGCCGAGTCCGTACCTGGTATCCTTCTCGGTACCTTCGTATTCGAGATGAAAGGAAAGTGGCTGATTCTTCTTGAAAAAATCCTGCATGATCCTTGAAGCCTGGTTTTTACTGGTCACATATTCCTCCTTCAGAATCTTCATTTCCAGATTGTCGTGGAAATATTCCGCCAGTTGCTTCGCATTACCTTTTACGAATGCTTCCGTGATCCCTGTCGGCACGGTCTGGGAAATCCCGTTCATCACCACGAACAGCAACGCTGGTATCATTACAAATCTCATCATTCCCCTGGGGTTGTTCATACTTTTTGGCCGGGTTATTGCATTAAAAAACGATTAAGCGCTATGTTTGTATTGATTGTGCAATAATCAGACCAAATCAGCATGGTTGCAAGTTAAAAAAAAACGCTGTATCTGCGGCTTTTATGAAACTGAAACTCATTCTTACCGGGAAAACGAAAGCAGGCTACCTGCAGGAAGGCGTGGATGAATACGTGAAACGGATCAAAAGGTATGCGCCACTCATTGTGGAAATGATCCCGGATCTCAGGTTGTCAGGGAAGATGAGTACCGGGGAGGTGAAAAAGCTGGAAGGACAGCAGATCCTGCAACGGCTCAGACCGTCTGATCATGTTATTTTGCTGGACGAGCGCGGGAAGCGGTTTACTTCTGAAGCATTCGCACATTACCTGGAAGGACTCGAGGGCCGCACCGGGCAAACGGTTTTTGTCACAGGCGGGGCATATGGTTTTTCGGAGGAGGTACTTGACAGGGGTGATCAGAAAATATCTTTATCAGACATGACGTTCTCCCACCAGATGGTCAGGCTGATATTTTCAGAACAGCTGTACAGGGCCTACACGATCCTGAACGGGGAACCTTACCACCATAAGTAATTAATTATGCAGCCGGAGAAGGAACATATTTTCACCCTGACGACCAGGCCGCTGTTCAGACGCCTGTTCCTGTTGGTCTTTGCAGTTTGTATTGTTGCTGTGGCGATGCTGCAGTATAATTATTATTCCCGCACGTACAATACACAGGACCTGGATGCATTTACCTCCGTATTGCACCAGAAGGAGCGGGTGGTTCAGGACATTTTCAACGAGCTGTCAGAATCATTTGCATCGGGTGCTCCACTGGAGGTACTGGATGCCCGTTCGGAGGAATTCAGGGAACTGGCTTCGGTGGAGGACATCAGCTTTTATTTTTTTCAGGACAGCCGGCTGGCCTACTGGTCGGATCATTCTGTCCCACTGCGCACACGCTGGTCGGCCAGGTTCAGCAGTCCTGTATATGAAACCCTGAACGGCACGTACGTTGCGCTGAACCGGGAAGTGGAGGATGGGCACCTCTACGCACTGATCCTGGTCAGGAAGGATTACCTCTATGAGAATGATTACCTGGAAGGATCGTACCAGGAAGATTTCCATGTCGGCGAGGAAGTCCCGTTATTGCGACAAACGGGTCCCGGCCTGGCGGATGTCCATAAGCTGGAAGGCGATTACCTTTTTTCGCTGGATCTCTTCTCCAGCCTCCGGAAGAATCCACTGAACGTTACCCTTGCCGGACTGCTGGTCCTGCTGGGAATCATCTCACTCTTTGCGTGGTTCATATTGAATATCGATGCCGGTAGCACCCGCCGGAAAAGGTCCGCCTGGCTGATCGGGAGTATACTGACAATGGTGCTTATCCCGCTGCTTATCATATACCTGGAGGCCCCGCGGATCATCTTCGAAGCAGAATTCTTTCAGCCGGAAATCTATGCCAGCATGACATTCCCGTCGCTTGGCCAGCTTTTTTTCTTCATCCTGATGGTGTTTTCGATTACGTTGCTGTTTTACTGGTTTTTTGACCGAAGCGGGAAGTTGACGGATGCCTTCAATCGTCCGCTGACCATCGTTGTGGTCCTGGCCTCTTCGGTCTGGTTCGTTTTTGCGCATCACATGATGCGGTCCCTGGTACTTGACTCCACCATCTCATTCGAGGCCTACCAGCTGGATACACTCTCTGTGTACACATTTTTCGGTTTGTTTGTGATGCTGATGTCGCTGATGGTGTTTATCCTGTTGTTTGATAAGGCGTTGAAGATTGTAAAAACACCTGGTGATCTGAGAAAACTGCCTTGGTTGCTGCTGCCCGGATTCCTGGTTCTCCTGCCTTTTCTTTTTGCGGAAAAATGGCATCTTGAGTGGGGTACGCCGTTGTTTTTCATTGCCATCGCCTCAGCTCTTATATATTTAAAAACCAGGGTTATAAAGCTGAAGTTTTCCCAGTTTTTTGTACTGATCTTCCTGGTGTCCGTATTTCTGACCATCGACCTGCGAAAGCACTCATCTGAAAAACTGAATGCACAGAAGGAGATTGAGCTGGCCAAGCTCTCCACCGAGCATGATGCGGTGGCTGAGATGCTCTTTTCCGATCTTACAAACCAGCTGCAAAGCGACAGTGCACTTGTGAGGCGATTGTCCTACGAGATCATCGACAGGGACCTGATTTTTGAATACCTGCAACGGGCATATTTCTCAGGTTACTGGACCAAGTATGACCTGATGATCACGTTGTGCCGACCGCCCGACAGTGTATACATCGAGGCACCGGAAGAAAGGTGGTATCCCTGTTATTCATTTTTCGAGGGGATGGTGGGAGATGAAGGCATCCTGGTAGAAGACAGCAATTTTTATTTCCTGAACAACCTGAACGGCCGGATATCTTACCTTGGATGGATTCCCTATACGGTGCACGGCAATGAGATCTCACTTTTCCTGGAGCTGGATTCCAAGATCATTTCAGAAGAGCTGGGGTATCCTACACTGCTTATGCGGGAAGGGCAAAAGCAGGGTGAAGTATTCTCCTATGCCAAGTACAACAGGGGAAAGCTGATCACGAGTAGCGGTGCCTACAATTACCGGCTGAGCCCGGATTATTACACCGAAAAGGAGAACACGTTCGAGAATATACGGATGGGAGGGTTCGATCATACGATCTTCAACGTGGATCCTGAAAACACAGTGATCGTGAGCTTGCCCGTGGTTTCCTTTGTCGACAAGCTGATCTCGTTTTCATACATTTTTGCCTATATATTTGCATTGTTCGCCCTGACCTACCTGGTTGTTTCAGCTTCACACCTGCGCGCAACCGTCACATGGGATTTCAAGAACAAGATCCAGTATTCGATGATCGGGGTATTGTTCCTTACCTTCCTGGTGATCTGTACCGGGACGATCTATTTCGTGATCCAGCAATACCGGATGAAACACCACGATACACTTCAGAATACCATGCGGTCGCTTTACATTGAGCTGGTACACAAGGTTGAATACGAGGACGATCTCCGGAACTGGTCTTCCGACAGCTACTATAACCTGGATGAGTTATTGCGAAAATTTTCCAATGTGTTCTACACCGACATCAATATGTATGATGAACAGGGCCTGTTGCTGGCCACTTCGAGGAACGAGATCTTTGACCAGGGACTCCTGAGCATACGTATGAACAGGGAAACCTTCGACCGGTTGTCCGGGGAGGATTATTCAGCTTTCATACATACGGAGCGCATCGGCAGGATGAGCTACCAGTCGGCATATATTCCGCTGTTGAACAACGACAACAAATTCCTGGCCTACCTGAACCTTCCCTATTTTACGCAGCCCGAGATTCTTGCCCAGGAGGTGACCAACCTGGTGGTGGCGATCCTGAATACCTATGTGCTTTTGCTGCTGCTTATATTGTTCCTGAGCGTGTTCCTTGCCGACCGGATCACGCAACCGCTGCGGTTCATTCAGAGCAGGATTGCACAACTGAGCCTGAGCGAAAGCAACGAGAAGATCATTTACAAGGGGAAAGATGAGATCGCCGGACTGGTGGATGAGTACAATTACATGGTCGATGAACTGGAAAAAAGCGCTGAATTGCTTGCACAATCGGAGCGGGAATCGGCCTGGCGGGAGATGGCCAAGCAGATCGCACACGAGATCAAGAATCCACTCACCCCGATGAAACTGAATGTGCAGCATATGCAGCGGATGATCGAGGAGGATGAAGGGGATATCAGGGAGCGGATCGCCAGGGTCAGTGCAACGCTGGTGGAGCAGATCGACCTGCTGGGGTCCATTGCCAACGAGTTTTCCGATTTTGCCCGGATGCCCAGGGCAAATTACAAGAAGATCAACATCGTGAAAAAGCTGCACAATGTGACCGACCTGTTCGAAAACACGGAAGGAGTGCATATAGCCCTGGATACAGGCGGTCTGAAAGATATACGGACCTATGGAGATCCGGAGCAGTTCCAGCGGGTGATCATCAACCTGGTGAAAAACGGCATACAGTCGGTACCTGAGGGAAGGGAAAAGAAGATCCTGATTACACTGGAGGAAGCTCCGGAACAGACAGCCATTGTGACGGTTACAGACAATGGAAAGGGGATTGCTGAAGAAGTCAGGGACAAGCTGTTCCGGCCCAACTTCACCACCAAGTCGGGGGGCATGGGCATGGGACTGGCGATCTCTGCGAACATTGTTAAATCGATGGGTGGCAATATCTGGTTCAGAACCAGATCCGGAGAGGGAACCAGTTTCTTTGTTAAGGTTCCCGTGGCCTGAGTGTCCGTTATGCTCCTTTAAAACCCCTTTCCAGTTTTCCGGCTGATTTATTATACGGTTAACAGGTATTAAATTAAACATTTATTCAGCTATTCAGATGTTATTCTGGTTCATTCAGGACAACTGTTGATCAAATTCCTCATGCAACAGGTAGGATAAATACCAGGTCGATCACAAAACAGCGTGTTGGCATTTATTTTTTTTCTATCTTAGATTTCGAAATGAGCGTCACCAGGAATCTGCAATCCGTATACCGGGGAATCCTTCTTCCCCTGGCACTTCTTGTTTTTATGGGAAGTGTGGAGGTGTTTGGGCAGACGGAATATATTTCCGGTGTGGTGAACAGGTATTCACGCGTACTGGAAATTTATGAACGCAGGGAGGACAGCCCGGTAAATGCAGTGAAGGTTACTGAGCCCGATTCCTTTGCGGTGGGCGATATTGTCATGCTTTATCAACCCAAGGGGTATGTCGTTGTAGATACGTCAGGCTATTTCGATGATGATTCAGATTTTCGGCCCAATACCGGGGCGTATTCAATCAATAAAATTGACAGTATCTTATCACAGGACAGCATTATCGTATTCGTAGCGCCTACACCATTTTTAAAAGAAAAATATTTAGAAGGAGCAGCGATCCAGCTGATCAGGGTTCCTTATTATAAAGATGCAGTGGTGTCAGACGTGTTGCGGGCCCAGGAGTGGTCAAAAGAGACTGGAGAGGGAGGTGTTGTCGCACTTTTCGTGGAAGGGAAACTGACCCTGGGTGCTGATATCGATGCGTCCGGTCAGGGTTTTGAAGGAGCGGATCCTTCGCTGGACAATTACGAAGGTGATTGCTATGAAACAAACCCATCGCTTTACGGCCGCGGTTATTATCTTACGACCGCGGATGACCTTGCCGGGTTGAAAGGAGAAGGTCCGGTGAATGCGGGTATCAATGATTCATTGCGGGGCAAGTTTCCTCTCGTGACAGGAGGTGGTGGAGGAAATGCACGTTTCGCCGGTGGCGGCGGTGGCGGAAATTACAATGCAGGAGGTGCGGGGGGCGCACAATCATCAGAATGCACTTCAGCCTGGCCCGAGACGAAAGGAAGGGGAGGCTTTGGCCTTGATGCACCAATCTATTATAATGAAGAAACATTTGTTAAATTGTACCCCAACCGTATCTTTTTTGGAGGTGGGGGTGGTACGGGAACACAAACTTTGGTTCCGGAAATTACTGCAACCAGGGGTGGGGACGGAGGAGGGATCGTGGTAATCATTGCCGATACAATTGTTGCGGAACAGAAAGATGCGACAAGCCGATATGCGATCAGGGCTAATGGTGAAAGCGTTACAGACCTGGCTTTCGCAGGAGCAGGAGGCGGCGGTGCCGGAGGATGCATTGTACTGGAGGTGAACCATTATTCAACTGAAGTGGACCTTTTTGCAGACGGAGGAGATGGAGGAAACACATCAAATACCTTTCATACCGGTCCGGGAGGAGGTGGCGCAGGTGGTGTCTTTTGGGTGCGTGAAAGCGATCACCTGAATTATAATATTTCAAATAGCCATGGAACAGGAGGACGCTGGCTAAATGATAGCGATCCTGCAGTATATGATTTTGGAGGGACAGGAGGTTTTTCAACTGTTATCAAAGACCTTGTAGCCCCCCTGAATGGCTTTTTGTTTAATACGCTTCCCGGAAATCGTACAGTTTGTACCAATATAATACCTGATACATTATTTGCTTCCACACCAAAGGGAGGTAGTGGTGTTTATGTGTACAGGTGGGATACCAGTACATTCCCGAGTAATGATTCAAGCTGGGTTATTGGCGATACAGTTACCGAGGGATACTATGTATTTGATGCTCCCCTGACAGACACATTGCAGATCAGGCGGATCGTTATTGATACAATCAATGGTATTTCAGAAGGATTTGATGTTTCCGTAACATACAATATACTGCCTGAGATCGAAGGAAATTTCATTGTTGCACCGGATGAGATCTGCTACGGACTTACCGCGGAGACGCTGGAGCAACATCCGGATTCAACCCTGCGCGGGGCTGACCTGGGGCCCGCAAGACTTGATACAGCCTTCAGCTGGATCAGCCGGCCGGTAACCGGCGGTGTGTGGTCGGATGTGCCCGGATCCTTTACGGATACATATACACCATCAGGGGATACGGTCAGCACACTCTACAGCAGGATTGTCTATTCCAGTGTGTGCGCCGACACTAGCAATGCCATCCAGATCACCGTGCTGCCGGAAATCACGGAAAATACAATCACGGTGGGTGACAAGGATACGATCTGTTTTGGCATGCAATCTGATCCCATTGTCGGCACGCAGCCCCAAAATGGTGCCGGTCCCGGATCCTACACCTATGCCTGGCAGGTAAGTCCCGATGGCGTCAGCTGGGGGAGCGATCCGGATTCAGCGGTGTATACGAGCAACGAGACCTTCAACCTGTCGGTCTGGGATAACACAAGATATATCCGGCGCGTCGTTTACTCCGGCGAAGACAGTACCTGTGTCAGTATAAGCAATACGCAGGTAATCAGAGTGCTGGATACCATTTCCAATAATGTGCTCATACCCGATACAGACATGATCACGATCTGCCAGTTCAGCCCCTTACCCGATGGAGTTCTTGACGGAACCACGCCGGTGGGAGGCGATCCGGGCAATTATACCTATTTCTGGCAGGTACGGGACAAAACAGGGACCTGGGCAGATTCAGCCAGCCTGCCTCCCGGAACACAATTCAACCTGCAGTCATTCGATGATACAACCTACATCCGCCGCCTGGTGGTGTCGGGCGATAACGATGTCTGTAAGAGCTATACCGACTCCCTGGTGGTAGGGATCGTGTGGCAGATTGAAAACAACGTGCTTACTGCTGTACCGGAAACGTATTGTCAGGGCGATGATTTGTCGACAACCCTTACTGCCGGGGCATTGTCAGGAGGTGCAAACGGGATCGGTATACAATGGCAATACCGCACGGAGACAGGTGACTGGACCCCTGCACCCGGGAGCAATGCACTGGAAAATTATGATTTCCCGGAAACACTGGGAGAATCACTGTATTTCAGAAGGTATGCGTGGTCGGAACCAACGGATTCGGTGTGTTTTGATACTACCTCGGCGGTGAAGATCACCGTGCAGGACAGTATTCAGCAAAATGACATATTGCTGATTAATGATGTTCCGCTGGCCAGTGCATTTCTTGATTCGATCTGCGCAGGGCTGGATCTTGAGCTTACCGGGACGGTCGATGAACTGACAGGGGGTGATGAAAGTACTTATTCCTTCACATGGGAAGTCAGCAGTCAGCCCGATTTCTCAGGCAGTGTTACTGCTTCCACACCCGGTTACACCATCCCTGATTTCCGTGATCCTGCTTTTTTCAGGAGGATCGTTGTTTCAGGGGCATGTGAAGATACCACCGACCGGTTGCTGGTGCAGCCCATTGAACTGCCTGCCGGTAAACTGGTGCTGTCTCCCGGACAGGCAGACCAGGTATGTTCCTCGGATGATATCCCTGTTGAACTGAAAATTGAAGACCTGTATCTTGATCCGCTTGCGCGCAGCTACATTGTGTATGTCAGCTATGCCTCGCAGAACAACAGCGGGAGTGCGCAATTTACCAATGTTGTGGGTCAGGACAGCCTGGTAGACTTTTTTGTCGCTACGGACTCCGCAGAGACCTATGTGTATACGCTCGACCAGATCATTGACGATCGCGGATGTGTCTCGGAGGTGGTTGATCCGAACCAGCCTTCCATCCTCGTTTTTTATACCCCGGAGGTGACGATAACCGCTGCCGACACACTGGTCTGCGGTCCCGAAGTACGCCTGACTGCCACCAACCAGGGAGGGGTGCCGCCGCCGAAATGGTTTGCATCAACGGTTAAGAGTAACATGGAGGACTCTGATACCGTCACAATCACCCCTGACGGACTGCTTGAAGCCGACGCGCAGCTGGACTTCTGGTTCAATGATACGGTAAAGATGGTGTACGGATTTTTGCTGGAAACAAGTGCCGAGGTCGGCAAAGCATGTGCAGATTCAGCGTATATCATGGTAACGCATTTCCGGGAGCCTGAACAGGACACACTGATGCTGCCGGCGGATGACTTCTATTTTCAGCAAACGTATGATTTGACACAGCTGGAACCGGAGATAGGTGTGGGACTGGCGACCTGGACAGTTGACAATTCGGGGGCAGGATTCGCAGATGCGGCGAACACGGTTGCATCCGGATTCACTTTTGAGCAGGAACACGTTTATACCTGGACGGTGGAGAATGGCAGGTATCCGGATGGTTCCTACGTTTGTCCGGTCAATACAGATGAAGTGGTCCTGGTACAGCACGATTTGCGTCAATACCAGGGATTTTCCCCGAACAATGACGGCTTCAACCAGGTCTTCGTGATCCCGGGACTGATCCATGCCACAGATTTCACCTTTACATTATATAACAGCTGGGGAACCAGGGTGTATGCTACTACAAAGGGGGAAGCCGAAATAAGGGAGGTGGAGATTGATGGCGAATTGAAAGAGGAAAACATCATCTGGGACGGGTACCTGGAGGGGCAGGGGACGGTGGCTTCGCCCGGGACCTATTATTATACACTTACATTTGAAATTGAAGGGAGTGCTGTTGAATATGCACCGAAACAGGGTTATATCATATTAAAACGATAAGGCTGGAATGCGGATCTACCTGGCAATGATATTAGCGATTGTGTTGCTTCCCCTCAGGGGGCAGGACCTGCCCGACCTGTCGAATTACCAGCACAACTGGTTGATATTTAATCCTGCATTTGCCGGTTCCAGGGATGTGCTGAGCATCAACCTGTTTTCCCAGGACAAGGCGATTCTTAATCCCGACATACCTGCCCCGAAGTACCTGCAAATTTCCGCGCATACACCTTTTACAAAATCCCCCAACAATGCCGTTGGATTTTCCTATTTCAGTGAAAAGCGTCCGGGCTACGGAATCGGCGGTCTGAATTTCCAGGAAGCGGTGCCGCTCGTGAAACATAATTTGGCAGCCTATTATTCGCACCGTGTCAAGCTCAACAACGGGGCACAGCTTTCCATGGGAGTCTCGGCGATCCTGGCGATAGAAAAAGCGGATAACAATGCATTGGACCTGAGACAATCAAATGATCCACAGTTTATTATGGATCTTGACCCGGTGGTGAATGCGAATTTCAGTGCCGGGGTATTGTATTACACGGATAAGACATTTGCCGGATTTTCCATTCCGCGGCTGGTTGCCCCGATCACGGTGGTGGACAATAACAATTACAACACTGATGGTGACGATAATTCCGACGGGGATATTGAAATCCTGGAATTGGGCCCGGTCATTTCCGGCTATAACCTGATCCTGTCTGCAGGCAGGAAATTTGGACAGGGAGAGATCACCTATTATCCCAATTTCCTGGTCAACTATATCCCTGAAGCGGGTATTCCGAATACCAATTACATGGTCAGCATGAATATTGGTTTCATGGAGGAGAAATTCTGGGTGGGGACCATCTATAAATCCAGCCAGGCGCTCGCAGTGAATATGAATTTTGAGATACTCGAGGGGAAAGGGCTGATCGGGGTCTCCTGGGATTTTCCGCTGAAAAGCACCGTTGGATATTTTGACAATGCATTTGAGATTGTGTTCAGGTATGACAACCTGGTGAAAGTGGTAACAAAAGCGCCTTATTATTTCTAAAGTGAAAAGAATATTCATCATATGGATCGTTTCTGTCTTCGTCCTTCAGGTCCTGGATGCGCAAACCTATGGTGTGTTTAAAAATGAAGATCTCAGCAATCTGAGTGAGGACCAGCTTGCCCCGGTACCCTATGTGCATAACGGTGATACGGGAATCGTCTATATGTCAAATATTACCATTCCCGGAACCAGCAGGTCCCGGCATCAGTATGGTTCTCCAATGGACCTTTATTTTTATGATCAGACAGATAAAAAGGGAATGAAAAATCCCAGGCTCCTTGATCCTGGTAAGAAGTTTTTTACAATCGGCGATGATGGCCCGGCAACATTCAGCGGGGATTTCAGCAGGGTTTGCCTGGTGCAACCCCAGGAAGGTGCCGACGGAGAACCGCTTGCCAATGGCAACGGGGGGTTGTTTTTTGCAGAGTGGGCCAACGGGGAATGGTCCGAACCGATTCCGTTTACACACAATGATCCTGGTGTCAACTTCAGCACACCCTGCCTTTCGAAAGACGGACAGATTTTGTTTTTTGCTGCCGAGGGGGACCTTGAGGGGGCATTGGGAGGCATGGATATTTACTATACAATGGAGATGAATGGTTCCTGGTCGGCTCCTGTGAATCTTGGCGGCAGGATCAATACACCTGAACATGAAATCTTTCCGTATTATTTCCAGTCTGAAGGTGCACTCAGTACCAATCTCAGGCTGTACTTCAGCAGCAAGGGCCATGATGCCCGCGGAGGAACATTCGACCTTTTCTACTCGGAGTTTTATGAGGGCGAATGGTTGGAGCCGTTGCCTGTTCCATCCCTGAATTCGGCCCGTTTCGATGAACTTGGAATCTTCGTAAATGAGCAGTTAACTGAAGGTATGTTTTCAAGAAGGGACGGTGATCAGTTCAATATTTATAATTTCAGGTCAATAGTTGCAGATTATGAGTCATTTCCGGCTGCGGAACGAATGAAAGTAGCGCCCTTGTGTTACAGGATTTATGAAAGTTCCATGGATACCATTGATCCGGTGGTATTTGAGTACGAATGGGTCATCAACGACACGCTCCGCTTGCCGGGACATGAAGTTAAGTATTGTTTTCCAGGCCCCGGATATTATTCGATGTCATTCAATGTTACCAACAAATTAACAGATACCATTATTTATAGTGCAGCACAGGTCGATCTGACGATACCGGAATATCAACAACCGATTATTACAGCTCCGGATACTGCCATTGCTGGTGAGCCGGTCTATTTCAGTGCAGCTGAATCCAACCTGCCGGCGGATTGGGACAGTTATGAATATTTCTGGGATTTTGGTGACCTTTCGCCACAAAGCAAGGGAGAGATTGTATCTCATACCTACAAGCGAAGAGGTGAATACCCGGTGGTCCTGGGTGTTAGAAAAGTATTGAGCAGAAGTGAAGAGCGCATGGTCCGGAACGGAGATATTCAGGAATCAGAATACAAAATTGCAACGATCAAGGACATTATCGTATTGCAGGAATAGCACCTCCACGCCACTATTGATAACTAATCTTTTTAATTGCACGAATTTTGTATATTTTTATCAAATCGTGTACAATGAAAGAAATGAGAAGACTGATATTCATACTATCTGGAGTAGTTTTTTGCCAGCTTTCCTATTCACAGCCAGTTCCAAATAAGGAAGAAAACATCCCCCACCTCATGACCTTTGGAAATGAATCGGACATCAGCTGGGGGGATGATGATTTTTCGCAGGCTTTCTTTTTCCAGGTACCTGCTGATTTTAAGGAGCAGGTATTCATCAGGGTCTATGATCCTGACACCGGCGGTGCGGTCGATGAAATACGTGGAGGGTGGAATACCCAGTGCCAGTTCGAAGTTTATGGTGGTGAAGGCTGTCATTCCGAAGACGATGCCAGGGAGACATCACCCTTCGGCAATTACAAGAGCGGCACACTATTGGCGATGAAAGTCTTTGGCGAGGAGCCCCGCTATGATGAAAGCTGGTACACCTTCGGTCCTTTTAACCCTGCCGAGGGAGAATACCTGGAAGTATTTGACAGTTATGTCTTTAAAGTGATCTGCGAGGGCATTTCCGGGGACGATGGCAATATGTACAACTACTACCTCAGCACGAGTGCAGTTGAGAATATTCCGATAGAAGGTGCCAATGCGTTTGCCTATGAATACTCGTTCAGGATGCACAATGATGTCAATGAAACTTCGCACATCTATCCCTACATTATGGAGGGAACCGTTACTGTGCAGATCTCCAATTTTGACTGGGACAACGACGGGAACATCCTGGTGGTATCCACGGAGCGGCAGGGACAGCGGATTGCAATTTCAGAGGAAGCAGATTGGGTAGAGGACCAGGTAAAGGTCATTGAAGCTGAGGTAGGAGGGTCCTATGACCTGCAACTTCCCAAGCGCAAATTTCCACTGGTAAAGAACAATAATGTCGTGGTAAATGTCAGGAACCAGTTCAATGAGACCATGCCATTCTATACCAGCCCGATCGGAGGAGTACCTGAGTACAAAAAGTACAAGGGCAACCTGGAGGCACTCCCGGATTGATGGTAAAATATTTCTGATATTTGTTTTATGAAAAAATCATTGCTACTCCTGCTGCTCTTCACTGCGATTTCTTCGTTGCAAAGCCAGTCTTTCCAGATCATGCGGTACGGGATCGGGGATGGCCTTCTGCATGAAGCAACCTATGCATTGATACAGGATGAGGATGGATTTATCTGGATCTCCACCAGCCAGGGACTGAGCAGGCTGGATGGCGTCAATTTTACCTCGGTTTTCCCCGGCAATACACTGCCCACCACCATTGCCACAAAGAGTTACAGGGACAGCAGGGGTAGGATTTGGTTCGGGTACCTTGACGGACAGATTGCCGTGCTGGATGAAGGCAGTTTCAGGGTTTTTTCACAGGAAGACACAGTGGTGTCTTCCATTGCAGGATTTGTGGAGGACAGGGAAGGAAACATTCTCTCCATGACGCAGCAGCACGGAATGATCCACATCGATAAGGATTTTCATTTTCAGTATACGCGTGATCCATTCAAGGGAACACTTGCTTCCGATTTCCTGGTCACCCCGGAGGGAAACCTGCTGATAGGTGCCTTCAATGGGGTGTTGTTGTATACGAAAACAGCATCAGGCAGTTATGAAAATGCCGGTCGGATTGCCGGGGTTCCCTTTACCAGGATCCAGGACATCAAACCCGGAATGCACCCAGGCACTTACTGGCTTGGAACAGAGGATGAGGGCCTGTACAGGATAACAGGTTTGGGAAATGATCCTGCCGGATACCAGGTGGTGCAGATGGGGGTTGAAAGGGGATTGAAATACAGCAGTATCAGTGCGGTATTGGTCGACCCGGCCGGGTACCTCTGGGTGAGCGACTATGGCAAGGGGGTGTACCGTTTTTCACTGAATGACGACGGCTCACTGGGGCGGAGCCTGTTGTTTGATGTGGAGGGCGGAATGCCGGAGGAATATATCAAGGATGTGATCAGGGATGACGAAGGGAACATGTGGTTCGCTTCCCAGAGCAATGGTGTGGCCATTCTTCGCGACCAGGCGTTTACTTTTTACAATGTTTTCGACGGGCGCAATGTCCCGGAAATATCTGCCATCAGCATTCATGATGGCGACTATTGGCTGGGCAGCAGGAATGGTGAACTCTATCTGGTCAGTGCATCACTGGCATCAGAAATCAGGTCATTTAAAACCTCCGAGGGACTCCCCGGGGCTCCGATAACTGCACTCTGGCATGATGAAAATAGAAACCTGTATATCGGAACCGAAAATTCCGGTGTGTATTTCCTTGACATCTCAACACAGCGCATACGCAAATACTTCACTTCTGAGAATTCATTGGGTAACATGATCAATGACATTGATGGCAGTGCACATTCTGTTTGGATTGCAACAAATGACGGCATCTATGAAATTGTGCGCTCCACAGGGGAGATCAGGCAACAGACAACACTCACGGGCCTTCCGCACAACATCATCAATGATGTGCTGGTGGACCAGGAGGGCCGTGCGTGGATCGCAACCAGGGGAAGCGGATTGTATTGCGTCAGCAATGATTCCGACAGGCTGAATTTCACCATACGGGGAAATCCCAAGCTCGAGTTTGTGGCGCTGACACAGGACAAGGACGGTGCGATCTGGGGCGCTACATCAGAATACGGGGTAATTAAATTCAGCAGGGATACCCTGGAAGTGTTTTCCGTTGACAGGGGACTGAAAGCGAAATATACCTATGCCGTTGAGGTGGACCAGAAAGGATTTGTCTGGGTAGGGCACAGGCTCGGGCTGAGCAAGATCGATCCGGCGAATGGCAATATCGTGGTATTTGACCAGGAGATGGGATTTACATCTGATATCCTGCCCCGTGCCATTGTCACCAGCGACGAGGGATTGCTGCTGTTCGGGACCAATAACGGCCTGATTGTATATGATACTGAACAGGCAAGACCCGATACCGTTCCTCCCAGGCTCAACATCACACAACTCAGCATTTCCGACTCCCTATACAGTATTCAGGAGGAGATCCGCCTGCCATACGGGTTATATAAAATGCAGGTGGATTTTATCGGGATCAACCTTACAAACCCCGACCAGGTCACCTACCAGTATAAACTGGAAGGCTTCGATGACTGGTCCGAACCCACCCGGGAGACGTTTGCCAAATACAGCCGCCTGGAGGATGGTGAATATACGTTTATGCTGAAAGCCATTGATGGAAATGGAAATTCTACTGGTGAGGTGGCCATGTTCCATTTAAGTATAAAAATCCCCATATGGAAAGCCTGGTGGTTCATCCTTTCCCTTGTGATCATTGCCATAGGTTCTGTTTATCTCATTATCAAGGTCAGGGAACGCAACCAGAAAGCATTGCAGGAATACCTGGAACAACAGCTGGAAGAAAGAACCCGCGAGGTGATCCACCAGAAGGAGGAGATCGAGATCAAGAACAGGGACATCACCGATAGCATCAACTATGCCCAGCGGATCCAGGCGAGTATTTTGCCTTCAACGCAACGATTGCAGGAAATATTCAGCGGTTCATTTGTTTTTTACCAGCCCAGGGACATTGTCAGTGGTGATTTTTACTGGTACGACAGGATCGATGACGACCGCTTCGTTATTGTCTGTGCAGACTCCACCGGGCATGGAGTCCCCGGTGCTTTTATGTCCATGATCGGTACAACGCTTATCAAGGATATCTGCCTTCGCTCCGGTATCACCACCCCCTCCGAGGTGCTTCAAACCCTCGATAAGGAGGTCAGGGAGGCATTGAACCAGAATACGGAAACCGACGGTTCCAATGATGGTATGGACATTATCGTGGCTGAGATTAACCTGAAGACCAACAGGTTCATGGTCAGCTCTGCCATGCGCCCCGTAATTCTCTACAGGGGAGGAGAGCAGATCTATGTAAAGGGCAGCAGGAGCTCGGTGGGTGGACAACTCGACGAGACCAGCGTGGAGAAGGAGTTTACCAACGAGGTATTTGATCTCAATAAAGGGGATATCGTGTACATGTTTTCTGATGGTTATCCTGACCAGTTCGGGGGACCGCTGGGCAGGAAATTCAAGATGGTCAGGCTGAAGAACCTGCTGAGGGATATCCACGATAAGCCGATGGAGGAACAGCACAATTACGTAAAAAGCAATTTCTTTCTCTGGAAGGAAGACCTGGAACAGGTGGATGATGTATTGTTCATGGGGATCAAGATCTGACAACCCGCACTTTCTCGGCACTGTTGGCTATTCATTTTTCCTGAATGTCTGCCGTGCGCCTAAAAACAATTATCGTTGTTTATGCATTACAGACTGCGTAGTCGCGGCGCGTGCCGGTATTTCCTAATTGTTCAGTTCAATACCAGATAGGATCTGGACATTGGTGGTGTCTATATTGCTCCTGTTATACTCCCTGTCGTATAAAAAGAAAGTATAAAAAATGGTATCGTACCTGATGATCGGGTATTCGATGGTTACGGAGATGGTACCGGACAGCGGCTGCTTGTCGAGGTAAGGTATGATATACTTCAGGTATCCACCATCTTCCTCCGGAACCTTCACGAATTCGTTGTCTTCCAGGTCGTACATCTGCAGAAACAGGTTGTACCGCTGCGTGTCGGGCAGGCCGATGGCAAAGGTGTCCGGCCAGGGTTCGAAACCAATGTTCCCGTCCCCGTCGGTAAAACTGAAATTCAGCTTGCCTGTCAGTACCTCCTGGTTGAGGTTGTTGGTGGAAATGTACAGAAAGAAACTCTCGTAATTAATGATCGGAACATCGGGATACACCGGTTTTTCCTCGCATTGGTACAACGATGTGCCTAAAAGAATCAGTATGATGGTCAGTTTTCGCATCGTAAATAGCTACATCAAAAATCCTGCCTGTTTTTTCTTTATCCTGCCTGTTTTTATTTCAATCCTTTTATTTTTTCCGCATGAAGATCTGCACCGGCGCTCCCCTGAAATCAAAGTTTTCCCTGATCTTGTTTTCCAGGTAACGCTTGTACGGTTCCTTCACATACTGCGGCAGGTTACAATAAAACGCAAAAGCAGGCGTATATGTTGGCAATTGGGTCACGTATTTTATCCTGATGTATTTTCCCTTGATGGCAGGTGGATGATACGCTTCGATGGCTGCCTGCATCACCTCATTTAACTTCGAGGTTGGAATCTTTCTCTTCCTGTTTTCGAATACCTTGATGGCTTCTTCGAGCGCCTTGTGGATTCGCTGCCTGGTGAGTGCCGAAATAAATACCACGGGTATATCGGTAAACGGTTCCAGTTTCTTCCGCACGCCCGATTCATATTCCTTCACCGTGCCGGTCTCTTTTTCCACCAGGTCCCACTTGTTGATCAGCACCACCACACCCTTTTTGCTGCGCTCGATCAGGTGGAAAATATTCACATCCTGGCTTTCGATCCCGATCGTTGCATCGATCATCAACATGCACACATCTGCATTTTCAATGGTTCTGACAGACCGCATCACCGAATAAAATTCGAGGTCTTCCTTTACCTTCGCTTTCTTGCGTATCCCTGCCGTGTCGACCAGGATGAAGTCGTGGTTGAACTTTGAATAGCGTGTGTTGATGGCGTCGCGTGTGGTACCCGAGATTTCCGTAACAATATTCCGTTCTTCACCGATCAGTGCATTGATCAGCGAGGATTTGCCAACGTTTGGTCTGCCCACCACGGCAATCCGTGGCAGTTCACTTTCCTCATCCTCTGTATCATCCTTTTCGAAATGGTTCACAAGATCATCCAGCAGGTCGCCGGTTCCAGCGCCATTGATGGAGGAAACGGGGTAGATTTCGCCCAGTCCGAGCTTATAAAATTCAGGTATATCCATCAGCCTCGCATTGTTGTCGGCCTTATTGGCGACAAGCATCACGGGTTTTTTGACTTTCCTGAGCATTTGTGCAATGGATTCATCCAGGTCGGTGATGCCGTTGACCACATCTACCATCAGGAGGATCACATCCGCTTCCTCGATGGCAAGCATGACCTGCTTTCTTATCTCTTCTTCAAATATATCTTCAGAATTCTTAATGTATCCGCCCGTGTCGATAACGCTAAAATTCCTTCCGTTCCAGATTACTTTTCCGTAATGCCTGTCGCGGGTAACCCCACTGGTCTCATCCACGATCGCATGCCTCGATTCGGTCAGCCGGTTGAAGAATGTGGACTTGCCAACATTTGGTCGGCCTACTATTGCAACTATATTTCCCATTATGATTTATCGGTATCCGAATTTTTTTAATTTCTTTTCATTATTTCTCCAGTCATTGTCTACCTTCACATATAGTTCGAGAAATATTTTCTTGTTGAAGAACAGCTCCATCTCTTCCCTTGCCTCCTGTCCGACGCGCTTGAGTGAAGCCCCCTTGTGTCCGATCAGGATGCCTTTCTGGCTCTCCCGTTCAACATAAATGACTGCGCGCATCCTGATAATGTTCACCTCTTCCTTGAATGACTCCACTTCGATCTCTACGGAGTAGGGAATTTCCTGCTTGTAGTGCAGCAGGATCTTTTCCCGGATCACTTCTCCTGCCAGGAAGCGTTCACTTTTATCGGTGAGCATGTCTTTCGGGAAAAACGGGGGTGATTCGGGCAGCAGTTCCAAAATACGCCGGAAAAGCTGATCAACATTGAATTTCTTCAGTGCGCTGACAGGAAAAATTTCGGCAGCCGGCAGCAACTCCTTCCATTGCCCAACCAGGTTTTCGAGGGAAACCTGATCCGACAGGTCAATTTTGTTGATGACCACCAACAACGGCACCTGTGCCTCCTTCAGTCTTTCGATGAAGAATGTTTCTTTCCCTGCTGGTTCTCCTGTTTCCGTGATATACAGGAAGATGTCGGCATCTGACAATGCACCGCGTGCACTCTTCAGCATGAATTCCTGGAGTTTATAGTTTGGCTCAAGAATCCCGGGAGTGTCTGAAAAGACCACCTGGTAATCGTCGCTGTTAACGATGCCATGAATGCGGTGCCTTGTGGTCTGTGCCTTGGATGTGATGATGGACAATTTTTCTCCCACCATGGAATTCATCAGGGTGGATTTACCCACATTTGGCCTGCCAAGGATATTTACGAATCCTGCCCTGTGTTGCGCTGTGCTATTCAAATGCGTTCATTTTAAGCATTTTAATCTCTTTATCTGTAAGGAACCTCCACCTTCCCCTGGGCAGGTCCTTCTTGGTCAGCCCGGCAAAATAGACCCTGTCGAGCTTGGTCACCTTGTAGCCCAGGTGTTCGAAGATGCGCCTGACAATCCTGTTTTTGCCGGAGTGGATCTCGAGCCCGATCTCCCGCTTATTGTCCTGGCTTGCATAGGCGATTGCATCCGGCTGAATGAACCCGTCATCCAGTTCGAGTCCTTCGGCGATCTTGTTCAGGTCGCTGTGCTGAAGGTTTTTATCCAGGTAGACATGGTACACCTTTTTCTTATTGAATGAAGGGTGGGTAAGCTTCCTGGTGAGGTCTCCATCGTTGGTGAACAGCAACACCCCTGTTGTGTTCCTGTCGAGTCGTCCCACCGGGTAGATACGCTCCTTGCAGGCACGGTCCACCAGTTCCATCACGGTCTTTTTGGCATGCGGATCATCAACCGTTGTGACATAGTCCTTCGGTTTGTTCAGCAGGAGGTATACTTTTCTTTCATTGCCGAGCCGCTCCCCGTTGTATCGTACATCATCGGCCGCATCGATCTTTGTGCCTACTTCAGTAACCACCTTGCCATTCACGGATATAAGTCCTGTCGCGATCAGCTTGTCTGCCTCCCTGCGGGAGCAGACGCCGGCATGCGCGATATACTTGTTGAGCCTGATTTCTTCCGGTTTCCTGGTTGCAGGTGCACCTTTGTCTTTCCCGGAAGGATCATCTTTTGGCGGCCTGGCAGGCTGGTATACACGGCTTTTGCCTCCTTTACGTGATGCTCCTGCCGGTTTTTTCCTGCCTCCCGTGGCAGCATCTTCCCTCTGATCTCCGGCAACGGCTTGCCCGGCTGCATCGGCCGACCTTGAAGCGGGGCTTTTTCTCCCGCGTGCAGATGCATTTCCCCGACCCCCGGCCCCGGCTTGTTTGGCGCGATCAGACGACCTCTTGGCGGGCCCCTTTCTTCCTGGTCCGGCAGGTCCTTTCCTGTGTTCTTTTTTATTCTTTTTCGAATGTTCCATATGGGCCATCTAAATCATTGCAAATTAATACGTTTCATGAAAGCGGATGCAAAGTTACGATTTTAAATGTTAACAGGATTAAATTTCTATCTTTGTTTACCGTTAAAAAACAGGGGTTTAAAACATGAATAAATGACTGATTCCGTTTTTTTGTAAAGCGGTTTTAAACCTTTGGTTTGAACTGAAGTCAAATAATGATACACTTTTACTGTAAATGACACTTATTACATCAATCTCAGGTATACGCGGAACCATTGGAGGTGTGAGTGGAGATGGGTTAACACCACCGGACGCGGTTAAATTTGCATCTGCCTATGCCGGATGGCTCAGGCAACATTCAGGAAAAACACGACCGAAAGTGATACTGGGCAGGGATGCCCGTATTTCAGGGCCCATGATTGATCACCTGGTATCCGGTGCCCTGATGGGCATGGGGGTGGATGTGGTGAATATCGGACTGGCAACCACTCCGACAGTTGAGATGGCAGTCCCCGAACTGGAAGGGGATGGTGGGATCATTCTTACCGCGAGCCATAATCCCAAACAGTGGAATGCATTGAAGCTGCTGAATGCAAAAGGGGAATTTTTATCGGCAGCAGACGGAGAGGAAATTCTTCAACTTGCAGGCGGGGATGCCTTTACATACAGCAATGTGGATGCAATCGGGTCGTTTTCCATGCACGAAAGCATGGATGCTTTTCATATCGACAAAGTGCTCGGGCTGCCCCTGGTGGATGTTTCGGCCATCAGGAAGGCCGGTTTCGTGGTGGCGATCGATTGTGTGAATTCTGTCGGGGGCAGTATCCTTCCAACGCTTTTACACAAGCTGGGGGTTGATGAGGTAATCCTGCTGCATTGCGATCCTACCGGTGAGTTTCCCCACAACCCGGAGCCACTTCCGGAAAACCTGGAGGATATTTCTGCGGCCGTCAGGGAGCATCATGCCGATGTCGGATTCGTGGTGGATCCGGATGTCGACAGGCTGGCGATCATCTGTGAGGATGGTTCCATGTTTGGCGAGGAGTATACGCTCGTGGCAGTGGCCGACTACGTGCTGGCAAATACGCCCGGCTGCACCTGTTCCAACCTCTCTTCATCGCGGGCACTGAGAATGGTTACGGAACAGCATGGCGAAGTGTATCATGCTTCAGCAGTGGGAGAGGTGAATGTTGTGGAAAAAATGAAAAAAGAAGGATGCGTGATCGGTGGCGAAGGCAATGGCGGAATCATTTACCCCGCATTGCACTATGGCCGCGACGCATTGGTAGGCATTGCATTGTTCCTCAGTCACCTTGCGAAGAAAAATGTGAGTTGCAGCGCGTTGAGGAAAACCTATCCTTCACTGGTGATGGTGAAGCAAAAAATTGAACTTATGCCGGATACAGATGTCGATCTGATCCTGGAACAACTTGAGAAAACCTATAAAGATGAAAACATTACGACGATCGACGGTCTGAAGATCGATTTCCCGGATGGCTGGGTACACCTCAGGAAGTCCAATACGGAGCCGATCATCCGGATCTATTCAGAAGCACCGGACAGGAAGCAGGCCGAAAGCCTGGTTAAGGAGATCGGGGCCGCTGTAAAGAACATTTTAAACTAAAATATAAATATTCTGCAAGGCAACAGGTCCCCCGGAGTTAAAAACAGCATTTATAGCTAATTTTATCATAATACTTTAAATAAGATATATACGAATGAAAAGAAAACCACTCATTATAACGATCACAATTGCTGTAGTGGTAGTAGCACTGATCATTTATTCTGCTGTTTCAGGAAAGGAAAAGGAAATCATTTTGGAAACAGAAGTAGAAAGGGGTCCTTTCGAGATCGCTGTCATGGTTACGGGTGAGTTACAGGCACTGAATGTTACAGATATAGAGGGACCCGCGGCACTGCGAAGCCAGAACCTGAGAATTCGTAATGTGAAAATCCAGGACATGATCATGGAGGGAACCGTTGTGGATTCCGGTGACTGGGTGGCGACGCTCGACAGGTCGGAAGCTGACAATATGCTGAAGGATATGATGGATGAGATGGAACAGGAGGAGTCTGAATACATGCGGGCCAAGCTTGATACCACGATCCAGCTCAGGTCCCTGCGTGACGACCTGATTAATCTGAAGTTTGCAGTTGAGGAAGCCAGGATCACCCTGGACCAGTCGAAATTTGAACCTCCCGCAACGATTCGGCAGGCAGAAATAAGCCTGGAAAGGGCAGAGCGGGCGTATGACCAGGCACTGAAGAATTATCAACTTCGCGTGCAGGAAGCCAGGGCAAATGTACGTGAAGCGGAGATCAACCTGCAGCGCGACCGGCGACGTCAGCAGGACATGATGGATGCATTGAAAAACTTCGATGTGACCGCACCAGCTCCCGGTATGGTAATATACAAGCGCGAATGGGATGGGTCAAAACGGACCGTCGGATCAGAAATCAATTCCTGGGACCTGACCGTGGCCACCTTGCCTGATTTGTCGACCATGATCTCACGTACGTATGTGAATGAGATCGATATCAGCAAGATCAAGGAGGGGCAGCCGGTGATCATTGGCGTGGATGCATTTCCTGATAAAAAATATTCCGGTGAAGTATTCGAGGTGGCAAATATCGGAGAGCAACTGCCCAATACCGATGCCAAGGTGTTTGAAGTCCGGATTGAACTGAACGAGCGCGACACCATTCTCCGGCCATCCATGACCACCAGCAACAGGATCATTACCAAGGTTTACGAGGATGTCCTCTATCTTCCGCTGGAAGCTGTAAGAGCCAACGACAGTCTTACATACGTCTATACAAGGGATAAACAGCGGCAAGCCGTTGTGCTGGGTGAGTCCAATGAAAACTTTATCATCATCGAACAAGGATTGAAGAAGGGGGATGTGGTTTACCTGTCTTCCCCGGAGGATCCCGAATCTTTCCCTTATACCGGGCTGGAATTTATGGAGGTAATCAGGCAACGTGAAGCTGAGAAACAGGAACAGGTGCAGCAGAAAGATCCCGGGGACCGCTTGAACAACAGGAATCCCCAGCGGGGACAGAACAGGAGGACAAACCAGAATTAGAGGTATGGGAACATATTTTCATGATATAGTTATTGCCATTGAATCTATTATGGCGAACCAGCTCCGCAGTCTGCTGACAGCGCTGGGTATTATTTTCGGAGTTGCAGCTGTCATTACGATGCTTGCCATCGGGAAAGGGGCCCAGCAGGAGATCCTGGAACAGATGAAGATGGTAGGTGTGAACAATATCATGATCACACCCATTGTTTCTGCGGAAGAGGATGAAAACGGGGAAGAAGGGGCATCAAAAGAAAAGAAAAAGTTCTCGCCCGGACTGAACCTGCTCGATGTTGATGCGATCAGGGAGACATTGCCTACATTGAGCCAGGTGAGCCCGGAAATAGCAATGAATTCCTATGTGATCAAAGGAGGTAAGCGGGAAGCAGCAAAACTCATGGGTGTGGCCAATGAATATTTCAACCTGTTCAACCTGGAGCTTGAGGATGGTACATATTTCAACGATTACCATGAGGAGAACGGCATCCCGGTTTGTGTGATCGGTGCCAATATCCGGAACAAATTTTTTCCCAAGGATGATCCGATCGGGAATTATATCAAGTTTGACCAGGTTTGGCTCAGAATCGTGGGCGTTCTGGAAAAAACGGATGTGTCCCTGACCAGATTCGAGGACATTGGCGTGAACGTGATGAACGACAATGTGTATATTCCTGTGAAGACCATGATCCTCAGGTACCAGAACAGGGCACTTGTTGCATCAAGGATGAAGTCGACAACTACCAGGCGCATGTGGCATGTCATCAGTACACGTCCAAGCCAGAATACATCCAGGAATTATCACCAGCTCGACAGGATCATTGTGCAGGTCAATGAATCCGAGGAGCTCAATCCCTCCTCGGATGTGCTCTCGCGGCTATTACTCAGAAGACATGAGCAGGTGCAGGATTTTGAGATCACTGTTCCGGAACTTCTATTGAAGCAGGAACAGCGAACCAAGGATATTTTCAATATTGTCCTGGGTGCGATCGCCAGTATTTCATTGCTGGTCGGAGGCATCGGGATCATGAACATCATGTTTGCCTCGGTAATGGAACGGATCAAGGAGATCGGTACGCGGATGGCCATTGGTGCGAAGAAAAAGGATATTGTTGTTCAGTTTCTCGCAGAAGCAGTGCTGATAAGTGTTTCCGGGGGATTGATCGGCGTGGTGCTGGGCGTGGTTGCTTCGGCGCTCATTACCAAATTTGCCGGCATCCTGACCGTGGTTGCGCCCATGAGTGTTATGATTGCATTTTTTGTTTCTGCCTCGGTAGGAGTGATCTTCGGATATTCACCTGCCAAAAGGGCATCGGAACGCGACCCCATAGAATCATTAAGATATGAATAATAAGGTTTTTTCCGCCGGGATCAGGTATTTCCTGGCTTTATGTATTCTGGTACCTGGCACAAACGCCACCCGGGCACAGCAAGACACCCTTCAGTTGAAACTCACACTGGAAGATGTGGTGGAAGTCGCCCGGGAACAATCGCCAATGGCAACCATGGCCCGGCACCAGTTCAGGAGCAGTTACTGGGAGTTCAGAACCTACCAGGCAAGCCTCTTGCCTTCACTGACCCTTAATTCAACATTACCCGATATCAACAGGTCCATTGATAAAATTGTCCGGGACGATGGTACGGAAGGATTCGTGTCCCGGGCCGTTATGAACAGTTCCGTTGAGATGGAAGTCTCCCAGAATGTGGGGCTGACCGGCGGAAATATCTTCCTGAATTCCAGCCTGCAGCGGATTGATAACCTGGGTGACAATCCTGACCTGAGTTATCTTTCCTATCCTTTTACGGTAGGTTTTTCACAACCTATCAATGGGTATAACTCCTTTAAATGGGAGAAAAAGATTGAGCCGGCCAAGTACGAAGAGGCAAAAAAGGAGCTGATCCATACCCTGGAACAGGTGAACAACAGGGCCGTGGGGTATTTCTTCGACCTGATCCTGGCACAGATCAACCTGGAAATTGCGAAGAAAAACTTTGCCAACAGCGATACCTTGTACAACATCGCCACGGGACGCTACCAGTTGGGGACCATCGCCGAGAATGAATTGTTGAACATGGAGCTGGGCTTTCTGAATGCCGGAACAGCACTGAATGCGGCGAATATCGACCTGGAGGTAAAAAAGTTCCGGCTCAGGTCCTTCCTGGGGTACAACGAAATGGTGGACATCGAACTGGTCTTGCCCAATGAGATTCCCAAAGTGAATATTGACCTGGCAAGGGCGCTCCAGGAGGCCAATGCCAACAATCCGGAGGTGCTGGCCATGCAGCGCAGGTTGCTGGAAGCAGAGCAGGAAGTTGCCCGGGCGAGATCCCAGAAAGGGCTACAGGCCAATCTTTTCGCATTGTACGGCCTCAGTAAGAATGCCGATGACCTGGGGGGTGTGTATGTGGATCCCGAAGACCAGCAGCGGTTGCGGGTTGGATTCGAAATTCCCATTCTCGACTGGGGGCTTGGCAGGGGACGGTACAGGATGGCCCAGTCGGCCGAAGAAGTGGTTAAAACCAACGTGATCCAGTCCAGGAGCGATTTCGAGCAGCAGATTTTTTTACAGGTGATGCAGTTCAACCTGCAGGATGATCAGCTGCTGATTGCCTCAAAATCGGATACCATCGCGGAAAAAAGATATGAAGTAACAAAACAACGGTTCCTGATCGGGAGAATCGATGTGCTTGAACTGAACGATGCACTTGAAGCAAAGGATGTTGCCCGAAGGGGATATGTACAGGCCCTGCGCAATTACTGGGATTATTTTTACAGCCTGCGCATCCTGACATTGTATGACTGGATCAATGATGTAAGGCTGGAACAGGATTTCAACGAGGTGCTTCTCAGGTAATGAATTTCCGGTACTTTTCCGTATCCATGAAGATGTGACGGTACATATCACGATCGATGTCCGTGAGCGATATGTCCCTGCGCCCCATGACCAGTTCCATGGTTTCAAATGCCTTTTCGATCTTGTAGACCGACATTCCCTGCGGACCTCCCCAGGTAAATGAAGGGATGAAATTGCGCGGGAATCCGGCGCCGAAAATGTTCGCACTTACTCCCACCACGGTACCCGTATTAAACATGGTGTTGATGCCGCACTTGGAATGATCTCCCATGATCAGACCGCAAAATTGCAGTCCCGTTTTGCTGAACCGGTTCGCCGGGTAATTCCAGGTTTTTACCTCGGAATAATTGTTTTTCAGGTTTGAATTGTTCGTGTCGGCCCCGAAGTTGCACCATTCCCCCACTACGGAATTTCCCAGGAAGCCATCGTGTCCCTTGTTGGAATAGGCCTGCAGTACCGCGTTATTGATTTCTCCACCGGCTTTGCAATAGGGGCCTATCGTTGTGGGTCCGTAGATCTTGGCCGACAATTTGATCGTGGACTGTTCGCCCAGGGAAAACGGTCCGCGAATCACACTTCCTTCCATGATTTCACTGTTCTTTCCAAGGTAGACGGGTCCATTTGTTGCGTTGACAGTAAAATACTCCCCTGTAAACCCTTCCTCCACGAAGATGTTTTCCCTGTGCAATACCTGCACAGATTCGCTCAGAGGCAATGATTTCCGGTCCTTTGTGAGGATTTCGAAGTCGGTGGAAATTTCCTGGCCGTTCAACGTGAAAATTTTCCAGGGGGCATCAATGAGCGAAATATCCTCTGAATATTCAATGGCATTCTTCAACAATGCCTTATTGTTGAGGTCGAAGTTGCCCGACGTGGTGTTGACGGCCAGCAGCCGGTCATTCTGCTTCAGCGATTGTCCGCTTTTCAGGGATGTAATGGCCGCAACCAGTTTGTCGTTGGGTAACAGGGCACCATTGACAAGCAGGTTGTGGTCTGCAATGCTTGTGGTGAATTTTGTCTGCAGGTAGTCGTGGGTCAGAAACGATGCTTTCATTGCGAGTCGTTTCTCCCATTTCTCCCTGATCCGGAGGATGCCTACACGCAATTCTGCAGCAGGTTTGGTGAAAGTAAGCGGGAGCAGGTTTTCCCAGCAGCGGTTGTCGAACAAGATAAGCCCCATTGTTTTTTTTATATAAAAATAGGCAAAAAAAAAGCGCCTTACCAAAGTAAAGCACTTTCTGTTGTATATTACCGAACAGGTTTATTTTTTCTTTTCGTAGTGCTTTTTGTACCTGCTCATAAATTTGTCGACACGTCCGGCAGTATCCACAAGCTTCATCTTACCTGTATAGAACGGATGTGACGTGTTGGAGATCTCCAGTTTGATCAGCGGATATTCCACACCTTCAATCTCGATCTTCTCCCTGGATGGAGCTGCAGACTTGGTAATGAATACTTCTTCATTGGACATATCCTTGAATGCCACCAACCTGTAATTATCCGGATGTATTCCTTTTTTCATGATCTTGTTATTACTTGTCTTAAGTTTCTGTTTTCAAACGGACTGCAAAGATAATCATGTTTCACTTTTATACAAAATTTTTTGCATCCATCCATCATACAAAATGCGATATGATCAGATGGCACCATCCGGAAAGGCTGACTCATCTACTTTTTCGGGCATAAAACGTTTGAATGGCAGTGATTTATTGATCATATACCGGTAGGTATAATGTGTTTTGGCGTGCGTTGCCCCGGTTGCATTATACAATGCGATCATTTTCGGATTAAAATCCCCCACCCACGATAATTCTGCCTGTTTATAATGCGGATTGCGGTCGACCACCTGTTTCAGCTGGTAGATGATACCCGATTCCACCCCTGAATTCTGGTATTTTGGAGATACACCGGCAGCACTTCCCCGCATGCGTGTCATCACTTTTTTCTTTTTCAGGTAAACGAATTTCAGTTTGTTCCAAAGGTGCATCCTGCCATCCAGGTGCCGAAGGATCTGGTTGGCATCGGGAAAGAAAAAGAAAAAGGCAATGGGTTCATCCTTGTAGTAGGCGAACCAGCAAAGTTCGGGATCCAGGATCGGTTTTGCCTTTTGCATGAGCTCGTATATCGACTTCGGGTCCATGGGAGTGAAGTCGTCCTTGAGCAGCGGCCAGGCTTCGTTGTATACTTTTACTGTATCATTCACAAACTTATCGGCTTGTTTGTAATCGAAATGCCTGAAGCTGTAATTGGGGCGGTTATTGATCCATTCCGCAATTTTCCAGAAACGCTCGGGAAAGGGTTTTTCAATTTCGATATGAAAACTGAACTGCCTGTAGTAGAGCTGGAAACCGTAGTTTTCGAATAACTCCTTGTAGTAGGGCAGGTTATAGGCCATCCCGTGGCCCTGTGGCTCAAAACCCTGAACCAGGCAACCCCAGTTGGATTCGTTTTCACCAAAATTGACAGGGCCGGTCATGGCCTCGAATCCTTTTTCCTTCAGCCATGCAGCAGCTGCATCGAAAAGCATGTTGGCTGCCGCCTGGTTGTTAATGCATTCAAAAAAACCACACCCTCCATTGTCCACGTAGTCTGCTTTTGCCTTGTCCTTTTCATAGAATGCGGCAATCCTGCCAATCACTTTTTGATCATCGTTCAGGAGGATCCACCGGGCAGCATCCCCGTTCCTGAAATGAACATTTTGTGCAGGATCAAATGCTGCCCTGATGTCTTTGTCAAAAGGCATCACATGGAAAGGATCATTTTTATAGAGTTTCCTCGGCAGATCAAGGAAGTCCTTTTCGGTTTTATGGTTATTTACCGCTTTTATTTTCATCGTATTATACTCATTGAAGGCTAAACCAGGTATCGAGTGTCACCTGGTCGCGGTTCGAATCAACTTCTGAGTGATGAATGTACTCATTTCTTTTTGTAACATACACATATTCCTGCTTGTAGAATTCGATATTTTCGGTCAGCTCCCTTACGGCATCGATAAAATAGCGCACTTCCTCATCTTTCATGGTTGGGTGGAGCGACCAGCGCACCCATCCTGGTTTTTCGGAGAGGTCGCCATGACTGATCTTGTCGGTGATCTCCCGGCTCCTGTCGTAGCTTACTGCCAGCAGGTAATGACCGTAGGTTCCGGCACAGGCACAGCCGCCGCGGGTCTGGATGCCGTACCTGTCATTCAACACTTTTACCGCCAGGTTAAAGTGAATTTCGGGATGGTAGAAAGAAATCACCCCGATCCGTTTCCGGATGTTGTCGGCAAGGATCTCAACCCCAGGGATGGCCGTCAGTCCGTCGAAGGCGATCTTCAGCAATTCTTCTTCCCTGGCAAGGATATTTTCCACTCCCATCTGTTCCTTCAGCTCGATGGCCAGTGCTGCCCTGATGGATTGAAGAAAGCCGGGCGTTCCCCCGTCCTCGCGGGCCTCGATGTCGTCCACGTATTTATATTTTCCCCATGGATTTGTCCAGTCAACGGTGCCTCCGCCGGGATTATCGGGGACCTCCAGCTTGTACATGGCTTTGTCAAATATCAGCACACCTGATGATCCGGGTCCGCCAAGGAATTTGTGGGGAGAGAAGAAGATGGCATCCAGTTTTTCCAGCGGATCCTCGGGGTGCATGTTGATATCCATATAGGGTGCACCGGCAGCATAATCCACGAATACCAGCCCGCCGTATTCATGCATCAGCCTTGCCATTTCGTGGATAGGTGTCAGGATTCCGGTGACATTGGAACAGGCAGTAAATGAACCAATCTTGAAGGTACGGTCCTTGTACTGCTCCAGTTTGGACCGCAGGTCATCCAGGTCCACAAGCAGGTCCTTGTCGGGTTCCAGTTGTACCACTTCGGCAATGGTCTCGAACCAGGATGTATGGTTGGAATGGTGTTCCATGTGGGTCACGAACACCACCGGTTTGTCCATTTCCTTCACGCAGTCGCGGTCCGTGCCCCCGCAGCCTTTCAGACTTAATATCCGCATGAGTTTATTGATCACGGCGGTCATTCCGTATCCTGCTGTGATGATCACATCGTTGGGACCCGCATTCACATGCCTCTTGATGTACTGGTGAGAATAATGGTAGGCCTTGGTCATCAAAGTGCCGGTGGTGGTTGACTCAGAATGTGTATTGGCCACATAGGGACCGAACTGGTCCAGCATCTTTCTTTCGATGGGGGCATACAGCCTGCCGCTTGCGATCCAGTCGGCATAATGGATCCGTTTTTTACCATACGGTGAATCAAACTCTTTCTGATCACCAACGATATGCTCCCTGAATTTCTGAAAATATGCTTCCAGCGCCGACATTGCTTGTACGCTTACTTAATAAGTTGAAATAAAAAAAATGATGCGTAAATATACACACCATTTTCAGAATTTACAGGAATCTGCATATGTTATCTAATGTCTTTAAAATTGTTCAGAGACCAGGCAGACATCAGCTGGTGTCTGTCAGTTCAGCTACCTTTTTAGTCTCTTCCGGCGAAACGGGACAGCAGCCGCAATATCTCTATGTACAGCCAGATCAGTGTCACCAGCAGTCCAAATGCGCCATACCATTCAAAATATTTCGGGGCGGCAGCCTGGGCTCCCTTTTCGATAAAATCAAAATCGAGAATCAGGTTGAATGCCGCGACACCAATGATCACCAGGTTGATGACGATACCCAGCGGACCGCTGGAATGCATGAAACCGAAACCCAGTCCGAAGAGGCTGAGTATCCAGCTGACCAGGTAGGAAAAGAATACAGCCCCCGTTGCCATGATCACGCCCCTCCGCAGCCTGGGTGTGGCACGTATGCGTCCCGACCGGTAAAGGAAGAGCATGGTGAACAATACACCTATGGTCAGCAATACAGCCTGGAATACAATACCGTTATATTGCTGGTTGAACATTGCACTGATCCCCCCAAGGAACAACCCTTCAAGCAGCGCGTATATCGGGGCAGTCACCCCCGCACTTTGCGGACGGAATATAGTTACCAGCGCCATGATCAGCCCGCCAATGGCGCCGATCATAACATAGGTCTGTGCCCCCGCAGGGTTATCACCGGTAACCATCGACCAGGTGTATGATGCGGATGCAAGCACCAGCAGCATCAGGATGCCTATCTTGTTAATCGTTCCGTTGATGGTCATGACGCCACTTCCGACTGACGAAACAGCCCTTTCAAATGCACTACCCGTCATTGCTGGATTGGATGATCCTGTTAATCTCATAATTATTTCAGGTTTTTTTAATACTTATTTTGTTTTGTCAAATTGTATGCCACTGCTGTTGATATGACATAACGTCCAAAAACAACAGTTCTTGTGGTGTCAGGGCATACCTTCAATTTTAGCCTTTGGCTGCCCTGTTCGGTCATACACTGACCAATAGCACGTTCTTTTGCGCCAGCTCTGTTGACCCTCCACCAGCTCTGTTGACCCTTCACCAGACCGTTCTGTCTGCTCCCGTGACGGTCTTTTTGCAAACAGGTAAACATTTTGTTTCTTTGTGTAACCATAAACACCTGATGAGATCCCTTCTGAACCGGCTTACAAAAAGTGAATTCCTGAAAAACGTATTCACCCTGGTGTCAGCCACGGGGATCGCCCAGGCCATTTCACTGGCCATCTACCCGGTACTTACACGCATCTATACACCTGAGGAGCATGGTTTGTTCGCACTGTATATGAGTATTATTACGATAACAGCCATTATTTCCACGGGAAAATACGAACTGGCGGTCATGATCCCCCGCAAAGACAAGGATGGGGCCGGACTTACTTTGCTGGGTATCATGCTCAGTTTGGGTTTCAGCCTGTTCTTGTTGTTGTTTATTTTCGTTTTCAGGGATCCCTTACCACGGTGGCTGGGCAATCAGTATATCGATAAATGGATCTTCTTTATTCCCTTATCGACATTCATGGTGGGTGTCTTCCAGGTGTTGAGTTTCTGGATGAACCGCAGGAGCGCATACAGGGCCATCGCCGGGGCCAATCTCAGCCAGTCCATATTCAATTCTGCTGTCAAGTTGTCAGCAAGCAAGGCGATGTCACATGGCGGTGGACTCATGACAGGGGCCATCGTGGGTCAGTTCGTGGGTGCGGTGGTATATACCTGGCGGATCTTCAGGAATGGAACAGGAATCTTTCGTTCTGTTTCCTTTCCGGATTTGCGGAAGCTGGCCAGGGAATATTGGTTCTTTCCCCGGTACAGCATGATGCACAAGCTGATCAATAATTTTTCCTCCTCCCTCCCGGTATTTGTGTTCAGCGCTTACTTCGGTGCCGACATTGTAGGGTATTTCGGGTTGGGTTTTATGCTGATCAACCGTCCCATGAACCTGCTGTCCACCTCCTTTTCCAAGGTATATTCGCAACGCACCATCGAAAGGCACAATAACGGCCAGCTTGTGTTGGCCGATATCAGGAAGTTTGTAATCCGCATGGCATGGATTTCTGCAATTCCTTTCCTGGTCATACTGTGTTGTGCACCATGGCTGGTCACGATTATTTTCGGGGACGAATGGCACGAGGCGGGTGTGTACATGCAAATCTTTGCTCCCTGGCTGTTTATGGTCTTCCTCTCGGCCCCGCTGTCGTTCGTTGCCGACATGTTGTCAAGACAACGCAAGGCACTGGCAATCGAGGTAGTGAAATTTATTGCACGGATCATCGCCCTCGGCATCGGGGTCATCGGCAAGGATGTATACCTTGCTTTGATGCTGTTCAGCGGGTTCAGCTTCGTGATCGTGACCTACAATCTTTACTGGTACATGGTACTGGCCAGGAAAGCGGACCAGGGGAAGGATGGATGAGGAGACAAGGGGACGGGGAGACAGGGAGACCATGGCAGTTGAAAGCGTATTGGAAATAAGTAGATGCAGAATAAGGTAAACATAAAGATCATCCTGGAAGATTGCAGGGGTTTTCCATGGTACGGGGATGACCAGTGCCGGGTGCATGGCAGTTTTTTCGACAGCGATGGGAAGTACTACAGTGGGAACGCAATGTCAGGCTACTTCGCTGCAGCCGGCACGTATGAGGCATTCAGGACATTGGCCGCACAGGTAAACGGAGTATTTTCTGTTGTAAGAATGAATGCGGGGGAATGCTGGCTGGCCACGGACCTGGTCAGGTCGCTGCCCCTGTTTTATTGCAGGTCAGGAACTGACTGGGTGGTTTCGGACCATGCAGACCTGTTGATGGAATACCTGGACGAGGCGGCGTTCAACGAAACGGCCCGACTTGAGTTCAGGGGCACCGGGTACGTGACCGGCAGCGAAACGCTGGTCAAGGGAATTCAACAGTTGCAGGCAGGTGAGGTCCTGCGACTCGGCGAAAAGGCGGATCATGGTTTTTATCATACCTACAGGACCGCTGCCGGGATGGAAATATCATATGGCCAGTTGCTGAAGCAGGCGGAAGCAGAGATGGAGCAGACTTTCTCCCGAATGGTGCAGAGCCTGGAAGGGAGGGCCGCTGTGGTGCCGCTGAGTGGCGGATTCGACAGCCGGCTGATCGCGGTAATGCTGAAAAGGCATCGGCACAGGAAAGTGGTATGCTTTACCTATGGCCGGAAAGGGAATGAGGAAGCAGCCATTTCGGAGCGCGTGGCACGGGAACTGGGCTTCCCATGGCATTTCGTGGAATATAACGAGCAACTTATTGCTGAATTTATCAGGGATCCGGAATTTAACGCATTCTACCCCCGGGCATCCAATCTGACCTCCATGTTCTTTCTCCAGGAGTATTTTGCAGTGAAATATCTGCGGGATCAAGGAACTATTCCCGGGGATGCTGTCTTTATCCCGGGTCATTCAGGAGATTTCCTGGGGGGAAGCCAGTTTGCCAAGCACCGACTCCCTGTTGAGCAAGAAGCGGTCAGTACCCTGGCCAGGAGGATCCTGGAGGTGAAATACCACTTTGAACGTTACAACAAGTCAGAACGCAGTCTGATGCTAAAGCGGATCACGGACCATCTGCTGCAAAAGCAGGTGCCCGGGCAAAGGCTTTTGCCGGGACGGATCACGGACCAGTTGCAGCAGAAGCAGGTGTCCGGGCTGGACTCAGCCACTGCCAGGTCCTGGTCAGTGCATGAAGACTGGGACCTCAAGGAAAAGCTTGCAAAGTTCAATGTGAATTCCAATGCCACCTATACTTTTTTCGGATATGCCTTCAGGTTGCCCTATTACGACCGGGAACTGGTGAATTTTTTCAGGGATGTGCCGGTGGCAGTGAAGCGCGGTAAATCATTGTATGACGATCTGCTTGTCAACGAATATTTTATTCCTGAAGGGGTGCATTTCGATGTAGAGCTGCAGACACCGGATCGTGCCTATGCCATGGCCAGGTTTCGTGGACGCATCAAACGCCTCCTTCCGCAATGGGTCCTTGCATTGCGCCGCCGAAAGTCCGATGTGCTCTTTTACCGGGAGATCACATCACAGCTCAGGCAAGACCTGGTGGACAGGGGAGGCAGGCCCGCAGCATACGGGAGCAGGTATAATAAAATGATCATTGACTGGTACCTTTCCACGTTGCATGAAAAAATTTCTAAATAGATTTTATTTTTTGTATTTCAAGAGTTGTTTTTTTTCTATAAATTTGCAGTCCTTAAAATGGTGGATGTAGCTCAGTTTGGTTAGAGCGCTGGATTGTGGTTCCAGAGGTCGCCGGTTCAAGTCCGGTCTTCCACCCCACTTACAATCAGAACCCCTTGATGCATTACGGTCAGGGGGTTTTTATTTTGATCGCCCCGGCGATCTGAACGTATACGGCAATTGTCTGTTTCCTGGAATCTTCTGCCTACTGGAATTTTCCACCACAAAAATTCCCATTTCAGTCAGGTTTTCTATGGCGTACCGATGGCAAATCCATTCCACTTGCACCAAAACCAGGGGGTGTATAATTCGGCGTATATAATAGTCTTATATATTTGCATTATATATAAAATGCTTATATATTTGTCAGTATGATATCAAATGATCTTTTGAAAGGTACCTTACGAACGATTGTTCTGAAGTTGTTGGCCGACAACGGACGGATGTATGGTTATGAAATTACCAAAAGGGTGGAAGAGCTCTCCGCCGGTAAGATCAAACTGACATTCGGTGCGCTCTACCCGGTTTTACATAAACTGGAGGCTGATGGACACATACAAACCGAGGTAGAATACATCGGCAAACGTGTCCGGAAGTACTATACTCTTACAGAAACGGGCAGGTCATGGTCTGAGCGAAAAGTGGATGAATTCTTTGATTTTGTGAATACACTCACTTATGTGCTAAAGCCCACACCCGCCTGATATGAATGCTGTGATCATTGAAGACCAGTTGCACAGGATCAGGAACGATCTTGCAGCGAAGGGACTGACCTATGAAAGTCTGCAGGATGATATCCTTGACCATCTCTGCTGTATGATCGAGGAAAAACTCGAGGCAGGGGAGGCCTTTGATGTTTCCTACGGGGAAATCATGTCTGACATCGACGGCAATACCTTTTCAAATCTGCAGCATCAGACCTTATTGCTATTGGACTATAAATTTCAAAGAATGAAACGAACAACCTATTTACTGGGATTGCTGGGTTCCCTGCTGACCATCGTCGGGGCCCTGTTCAAGATCATGCATTGGCCGGGTGCCGGCATCATCATGGTATTGGGATTCATGACCGTAGTGCTGGGATTTCTTCCGCTCTATTTCATACTTAGTTACAGGGAGCAGACTGAGAAACCCAATGTAATCTTCCCTGTTGTCGGCTATCTCTCTTTACTGATCGTTTTTACCGGTGCCGTATTCAAGATCATGCACTGGCCCGGGGCTGAAATGCTCCTGCGTGCCAGTGTGATCTTCCTGCTGGTGGGATTTTTACCCCTGTACATCGTGCAGATCTTTAAACGAAGTGTGAAAACCAAAATCAACCCGGCATATATCATCATGCTGCTGGTGGGTTTTTCCATCGTCCTGATCCTGGTAAAAGTAAATATTTCCAAGGACAGTATCGACCGATATACTGAAATCGCAGTGGACTACAGGGCTTCCACCGGGGTGATTGATAGCGCACTGACCAACATGCTTGAAGCCGCCGGAGATAGTGCCATCACACCCGACATGAAAAAAGTGATGTCTCTTTCCGAAGAGCTAAAGGCAGATGCAGATGAAATGCTGCAAGGATTGCTTGCCGGTGTTGACCAGGCAGGAGTGCCAATAGAGGAGGTGTCACGCAAGGATTTCCGCAATGCGGGGAGAGATGCTTTTCTTGACAATGGACTGGCATATGCATTTCTTGAGAAGTCGGGAGAATTCAAAGATGTTCTTGTTCAACTGGTGGAAGATCCTGTCCTACAGGACCAGCTGGAACTTGATTTCCTGTTTGCAGACGGGCAATGGATCAACGGCTGGGATCCTGAGGATGATGCGAATGATCCCCTGGTCATCAATTATAAAATCATTTCGGAATTCAAGTGGAAAGTGGTCAGTGCCGAATACAAGGTGATGAAGTATTTGCTTTCGGAGGAATGAATTTTTGTCGGGCCATCACCACTCCGGCAGAATTTCCACAGCATCAAGGAAAGGACTATGGCACAAAAAAAGGGGATCCTGGTAGGAATCCCCTTTTTACTAACCACTTAAACCTAAAAAAAAGAACTTTTACTTAACCCGTTTATGAAATGTAAAAGGACGTATGATTTGTTTGATGCAATATAAACAATCTACGTGCCAAAAAACATAACATTCAGAAATACAAGCACATAATGATTGAGTGATAGACAACGGGTAGTACATATTATGGCCGGATATGGACACTGCTGCACGGAATCGGACGATTTTAATACAGTTTAAACCCCGTCAGATTGCAGTTGAAATCAGCATTGAAAAAAGCAGCCCCGGATTACCGAGGCTGCTTTCTGCCGGCGAACCGGCTATAGTGGTTCAGGTTAAGTATTCCCTGGTATTACTTCTTTCTTTTCCAGGTCGTTTCCCTTCCCAGAAATTTCATGCCAAGCACGTACCCTTTCAGGTAAAGCTTATCATAATTTCCATTCTCAAACCAGCCATAACAGGAATATGTTTTACCATTGTCGGGATCATAGATCGTCCCGTTTTCCCAGCGGTCTTTTTTGGCATTATATTCAAATGAGCGCAGGATCCTGAGCCCGATGATCGGATCATTCTGCTTTTTAGGATCCGGATTCTCCTCATCTACTTTCGGTTTACCCTGGTCATTCATTGGTTCCATCAGCCAGTTGATCGTGCCAATATACTTGCCATTGGTGTGTTTGACGATCTCTACAGTTGATGAGTCATTTGCCGTATACCAGACGCCGGTAATCCTGCTGGCCTGTGCGTGCATCGCCAGGGGGAGAAAAAGAAGTACAGCCAGTACAATCAATAGTTTTTTCATGTTGTTCAGTTTTTTGTTCAGGGTTGAAAATTAAGTTCTTTTACTGAATAATCCAAAATCCGTATCCTGCCGTGAAGACTGTTGATAGTCGCACAGGTACCATTCATTTATGTTAGATGTTGAAATTACCGATGCATGTGGGCAAAGGCCGTGCCTTTGGTTCAGGCTTTTCGTTCATACAGGGTGAAAGTGTGTGGATAGTCGTTCTTCCCGCCGGAATTCACGAATTCTGATTCCACCAGGTTCCACCCGGCAAAATCAATTTCCGGGAAAAAGGTATCGGCATCAAAGGAATGGTCAACGGTGGTCAGGTATAATTTTCCGGCCACGGGAAACAATTGCTGGTAGACCATACCACCTCCCATGATAAAACATTCTTCTTCGTTTCCCGCAAGGTCCAGGGCCTGGTCGATGGAATAGGCCATTTCACAGCCTTCAAACTGTTCACCGGGCCGGTCGGTAATGACGATGTTCCTCCGGTTGGGCAAGGCCCCTTTTGGAAGGGATAAATATGTGTTCCGGCCCATGACCACGGTATGCCCCGAAGTGAGCCGCCTGAACCGTTTCAGGTCATCTGTCAGGTGCCACAACAACTGGTTGTCTTTGCCGATGGCATTGTTCGCTGCAACAGCGACGATAATGGAGATATTCTTCCTGATGGCAGTGGTGTTCTTCATAGATTTCACTTATACAGAGATTGCACCCTTGATGTGCGGATGGGGATCATAATTCACCAGGTTGAAATCCCCGAATACGAAGTCGAAGATCGAAGACCGGTCCGGGTTGATCTTTAACTCAGGCAGCTTTCGCGGTTCCCTGGTGAGCTGGAGCTTTACCTGTTCAATGTGGTTCAGGTAGATATGTGCATCTCCGAGTGTGTGGATAAATTCACCGGGCTGCAAACCGGTCACCTGGGCCATCATCTTCAGCAGGATTGCATACGAGGCAATATTGAACGGGACGCCCAGGAAGATATCGGCACTTCGCTGGTAGAGCTGGCATGACAACTTTCCATCGGCAACATAGAACTGGAACAGGATATGACAGGGGGGGAGCGCCATTTTATCCAGGTCTCCCACGTTCCAGGCGCTCACAATGTGGCGGCGGGAATCGGGATTGTTCTTTATGGAATCGATCACCTGGCTGATCTGGTCGATGTTCCCATGCTCCGGGGAGGTCCATGAACGCCACTGGTAACCGTAGATCCGGCCCAGCTCCCCTTCATCATCAGCCCATTCGTTCCAGATCCGCACACCGTTTTCAGTGAGATACCTGGTGTTCGTCTCTCCTTTCAGGAACCAGAGCAATTCGTGGATAATAGACCTGAGGTGCAATTTTTTCGTGGTCAGCAACGGGAATCCCTCTTGCAGGTCAAACCGCATCTGGTGACCGAAGACACTGATCGTCCCGGTGCCTGTCCGGTCCTCTTTCCGAACCCCTTTTTCAAGCACATGTTCCAACAAATCAAGATACTGCTTCATACCATCCTCCCATTGTTTATTCGGATAAAAATAGCACTTCAAAGAGGATATTAAAAGCAATTTTTATGAACATGATAATAACATGGTGAAAACTAATTATTCGTCAGTGAATTTTTTTAATAACTTTAACCGACGCTTTGTAATGAATGAAAGTGACCGTCACTTTCGGGTTATGAGAAATACAACGATTTATATACTTGCAGTACTATGCTGCTCCTGTGCCGGGGCATACGGACAGGATGTAATTCTTGCAGATCAGACGGACGGCTGCGATACAACGACTGTTCAGTTTACACTCGACAACGCTGATCCGGAAACATTTTACAAATCAATCCTCTGGAATTTTGGCGATGGAACTTCTGAGCCGGGAGGATTGACCCGGAGCCACACGTATACCCGCCCCGGGGTATATTCTGTGAGCGCAGTGATCAATAACGGAAGCCGGATCGTTACGGCCACGGACCAGGTCCGTATCGGGGCCACACCGTTTGCTGACTTCACCTTTGAAGACCTTTCTCCTTCAGGCACGGAGTTTCAATACCAGTTTCATGCCAGCTATTTTGAACCGGTTAACGGGATTGATGTAGCATATACATGGAGATTTCCCGATGGAACGGAGATTGTTGACAGTGTCGCTGAATATAGTTTCCCGGAGGACAGTATCTACCTGGTGTTTTTACGGATCGAGGACGCTGTGGGATGCAAAGATTCAATACTAAAAAAGGTGCCTGTCTCGAAAGAACTGCTTGTCCCCAATGTATTCTCCCCGAACGGGGACGAAATCAACGACTATTTTGAGGTGACCACGCCCGGGGATTACAACTATGCTTTCAGGGTATTCAGTAAGGCCGGTTTGCAGGTATATTATTCCATGTCACCGCTGATCCGGTGGGACGGCAGGACTACCAGCGGACAGGAAGCTTCACCCGGCGTTTATTTCTATGTGATCAGGAGCGACGAATCTCCCACTGAAACATCCTTGTCAGGATACTTTTACCTGTTCAGGTAATTGAGCGCACCGCCACCCGGAAGTTACTGCACACCTGATGTGTATCTGCTATTTCTTGTCCAGGAATACTTTTTCCTTGCTGATTCGTTTGATCCCCCATCCGAAAAATGCGGTTGAAAAGAAGGTGAAGGAACCGTATACCACAGCCACCAACGCCATTTCCCGGTTGCCGAGTAGCGTACTGGCAACAAATATGGCCAACGCTGAATTTTGCAGTCCTACCTCTATCGCAATAGTATACCGGTCAACGCGCTTTAGCTTTGTCAGGTAGGCAACCTGCCATCCAAGGAACATCGAAAGAGCATTCAGCAGCAATGCATAGGGCATGAGACTGAAAAAATCCTTCCTCGTGGCAATGGTCGACCCCTCGTCGATAAACAACACACCCAGGTATACAACAAGAAGGATCAATGGAAGGATTACCTTTAGCGGATGGTTCAACCCTTTGGCAAATGCACTTTTCCGTTGCCGGATGGTTACTCCTATATATGCAGGCACCACCGTAAGCAGAAACACTTTGAGGATCGTGTCCCAAACGTTGAGCTGTATTTCTACATCAGTATGCAGGAACACCATCAGTGCAAGGCTTACATTTACCGGTATACTGACCAGCGTAATCAGGCTGTTCAGGGCAGTCATTGAAATCGACAGCGCCACGTTCCCGTTCAGCAGGTAAGTAACCAGGTTGGAGGTTGCTCCTCCCGGGCAGGCGGCAATGATGACCAATCCGACCTTGAAATAGGGATCGATGTTGGTGAGCATCGCAACGCCAAAAGCGATGAGCGGAAGCAGCAGGATCTGACAACAAATACCTATTATAACAGCCCTGGGCCGGAAAAACACATTTTTGAAATCACGGTGGGTGATCGACAATCCCATGCCCAGCGTGATGATCGCAAGTGTGACCGGGAGGAAATAACCTGAAAATATATTCGCCATACAGAGCTGCTGTAAAAAGTCGCAATTTAGGAAAAAAGATCGGCACTACGTATCCAGGCCAGTAAATACAACCCTCTGGTTGCTGACTTAACTGGAATTGGTCCAAATAATAATAGAGTAACTTCTGGCCATATTGTTCAAAAAAACCCATCGCTGTTGATTATCTTCCACATTAACTTTAAATTAGCTCATTGCTGATTAATAGGTGGATGCAGATCTGCAAATATAAACCAGACATTAACAGCTGTATTTCAGCTGTTAAGATTAAGAAAATTTAATCTAACCCGAATATAAATGACAAAGACCTGTCAGCAACATGAAGGTCATGCCTTTGCCCAAAAGCAGCCTTCATGTAGTCCAAGACCGGGGTTCCAAACCCTTATTACCTTGTTGTTATTCCTGTTCTTTTTTCCATTTGTGCATGCCACGGCTGAAGATGATGCCGGCGACAGTGATAAAAAGCACGACAGCTACTCCCAGGGCGTAAAGCGTGGAGAAAGATTGTTTTATGGACTGGTGGAAGGGAAATTTGAAGGAAACGCCTGTGCAGATTGCCATAATACGATGGAAATTGACACGTTCAACTGGAATCCCAATGCATGGGAGATCGCCCACAAATACAAGGAGAGATCCATTGAGGAATTTACCAGGGCAGTCATGAACCCTACCGGGCGCACCATGTCAGAAGTACATGAATCATTCAGCCTGAATGAGGCGGAGGTCGCCCTGGTTAAGGAATTCCTGGATCATTTTGAGGAGCAGGGCCTCACGAAGCGCAAGCCGGTAATCAATAAAATATTGCTCTTCCTGCTGCTTGGTGTCTTGCTGACCTGGATCGTTATCGAGGTGGTTTTTCTGAAAAAGGTGAAGCGGAAATGGATACTGGGCGTACTATTTTCAGGAGCACTTGGATGGCAGGTCATCCTGCTGCTGGATGCGGGCATCTCCCTTGGACGCCAGGAAAACTATGAGCCTGATCAGCCGATCAAATTCTCGCACATGGTGCATGTGACCGATAACCAGATTGACTGTAAGTATTGTCACCATACCGTGGGGCAAAGCAAATCGGCAGGATTCCCCGAAGTAGACCTCTGCATGAATTGTCATATCATCGTGCGCGACGGGACCCATTCCGGAATGCACGAAATCAGCAAGGTGGTCAGCGCACATGAAAACAATGAATCCATCGAATGGATCCGGGTACATAACCTTCAGGACCATGTATTTTTCAGTCATGCCCAGCACGTGGAAGTGGTTGGAATCGATTGCCAGACCTGTCATGGTCCGGTTGAGGAGATGCACCGCGTAAGGCAGGTTTCCGACCTGTCCATGGGATGGTGCATCAATTGTCATCGCGACACGGAGGTGCAGTTCTTCGACAACGCATTCTACGAGAAATACGAGGAGTTGCACAGGGCGATGAAGTCGGGAGAAATCAGCCGGGTTACTGCCGAACAGGTCGGGGGTGCAGAATGCTCAAAATGTCATTACTGATTCGTGATGAATGGTCCTCGATATGCATGTTCAGCAAATTAAACAATACTAATCTGTATACAATTTATTAGGATGGAAAAATACTGGAGAAGTCTGGATGAATATAAAAACGGTCCTGATGACCAGACTGAAAAAGTGGTTGAGGAAGAACAGAAAAACCTGGTACTGGACCTGGCCAGCGACAAGATTGCCGGGGTAAGTGCTTCCAGGAGGGATTTCCTCAAACTGGTAGGTTTCAGTTTTGCCACTGCTGCGATTACCAGCAGCTGCGAGAAGCCTGTTCAGAAAGCCATCCCCTACCTGGTCAAGCCCGAGGAAATCACCCCGGGCAAGTCCAGCTATTACGCCACCAGCTTTTTCGACGGAACAGAATATTGCTCGGTCGTGGCCAAGGTCAGGGACGGCCGTCCCATCAAGATCGAGGCAAATGAGCTGGCACCTGTTTCCGGTGGGGGAACTTCGGCGCGTGTGCAGGCTTCCGTGCTGGAGCTTTACGACCAGGCCCGGTTGAAGGGACCTGCAAAGGGAAGCAACGGTGCCACCTGGGAAGAGATCGATGAACTTGTGGTAAGAACGCTGCGTAATCCGACCCCCGGAAGGAAGGTTCTCCTGACTTCCACGATCATCAGCCCGACAACGAAAAAGATCATCAACGACCTTCAATCCACCTACCCGGAACTTGAATGGATCGTGTACGACGAAGTGTCCTCAGCAGCTATCAGGGATGCCCACCAGGAAGTGTTTGGGAAAAACATGATTCCCGGGTACCATTTCGACAAAGCGGACTATATTCTTTCCTTCGATGCCGACTTCCTGGGTACCTGGCTCTCCCCGGTGGAATTTGCCGCAGGGTATGCGAAAAAACGCGAGGTCACGAAGGAGCGCCCTGAAATGTCCAAACATGTCCAGTTTGAATCCGGGTATTCCATCACCGGGGCCAATGCCGATGACCGCCACCCGGTCACTCCTGCAAAGTCGAAGGCCATACTTGCAAAGATTTACAATGGGGTTGCGTCACGACAGGGCATTGCCGGTTTGTCGGCGCCCGAATGTGATGTTGAAGTGGAGGATATCGTGGCGGATTTGCTGCGCCACCAGGCTGCCTCCATTATCATCAGCGGCTCCAACGATCAGGAAATGCAGCTGATGGTAGCAGGACTGAATGCGATGCTGGGCAACTACGGGGCCACCCTGGACATGAACCGCACCATGAACATCAGGCAGGGCAGTGACAAGGATTTCGCTGCGCTCAGGTCATCATTGAAAAACAACGGTGTCAGCCTGCTGATCATGCATAACGTGAACCCGGTGTTCAGTGATCCCGACGGGGATGATTTCGGGTACGCGATCAACGCGGCAGCACTGAGTGTATATATAGGACACTCGTTCAGCGAGACAGCGAAAAACAGCCAGTACGTGGCACCCGATCATCACTACCTGGAGGCGTGGGGCGATGCAGCACCGGTGAAGGGAACGTTCTGCCTGCAGCAACCAACGATCAATCCGCTCTACAATACCAGGAGTTTCCAGGATTCATTGCTGAAATGGAATGGTGCTGAGGAAACCGTTTATGATGCCATCAAGGCGTACTGGGAGGAAAACATCTACCCGCTTTCCGGAGCAGCGATGTCATTCACCGACTGGTGGAATACGCAATTGCAGCAGGGAGCATTCATTGTAGGCGGGAATCCATCAATCTCTTATGAACCCGATTTGTCTGCGATCGCATTGCAGTCTGCAGGGGAAACTGCAGGGATGGCCCTTACCCTCTATACATCGGTAGGGATTGTTGATGGCAGGCATGCCAACAACCCATGGCTGCAGGAACTTCCGGATCCGGTCACCAAGGTGTGCTGGGACAACTACCTGGCTGTTTCCGTGGATGATGCCAGGGAGATGGAACTGAAAGATGAGGATGTGGTTACCGTCAACGGCCTCCGGATCCCGGTACTCGTTCAGCCCGGACAGGCAAAGGGAACCTGTTCACTTGCGGTCGGGTATGGCCGGACCGTTTCAGGAAAAGTGGGCGACAACGTGGGATTGAATGCTTTCGGACTGGTGACAGAGAAGAACGGGTTCAGGAGCTATACCGTGGAGGGGATTGTCATTGAGAAAACAGGTGATACCTATCCATTGGCACGGACCCAGACCCACCATACCATGGAAGACCGGCCCATTGTGAGGGAAACAACGCTGGAAGCCTATAAAAAGGATCCGAATGCCGGGAACCATTTCCACCTGGATGCCGAAGCGCACCATTATTCCCTGTATCCCGAAACCAATTTCGACGGGTACCACTGGGGTCTGGCCATAGACCTGAACAAATGTGTGGGATGCAACAACTGCGTGGTCTCATGTATCGCTGAGAACAACATTGCCACCGTGGGAAAGGAAGAGGTGAAGAACCGCAGGATCATGCACTGGTTGCGTATCGACAGGTACTACAGCGAGGATGTGAACAACCCGAAATCATACCTGCAACCTGTGATGTGCCAGCATTGTGACCATGCACCGTGCGAAAATGTGTGCCCGGTGGCAGCGACCATGCACAGCAGCGAGGGACTGAACCAGGTGGCGTATGTCAGATGCATCGGTACCAAGTATTGTATCAACAACTGTCCCTACCGCGTACGAAGGTTCAACTGGTTCAAATATGTCAACAACGATGATTTCAACTTCCACTTGAACGACGATACATCCAAAATGGTGTTGAATCCCGATGTGACCGTGCGGAGCAGGGGAGTGGTGGAGAAGTGTTCCTTCTGTGTACAGCGCATCCAGGAGAAAAAGCTGGAAGCCAAGCTGGAAGGGCGGTCACTTGAAGACGGGGAGGTACAGCCCGCATGTGTACAGTCGTGCCCGACCAATGCACTTGTATTCGGTGACATGAACAACAAGGAAGCGAAGGTGACGAAGCACATACAGAATGAACGGAATTACCATCTGCTGGAGCAGTTGCACACGCTTCCCTCGGTGGGTTATCTCACCAAGGTGCGAAACGTGGAGGGAAAGGATGAGGATGATGAAGACCATCACACAGTCAGTCATAGTTAATAAGAGACCGATAACAATGTAAAGTGGCTGGAAATAGTGTTGATTTTACGGACAGGCACTTATAAAGTAAAATAGGATAGAATGTACAAAACCGAAATCAGAGGACCGCTTATCCTGGGGAACAAGACCCTGGGACAGATATCCGAGGAGATCACATCGCCCATTTACCAGCGACCCAAAATGTGGTGGCTGGTCGGCATGGGGATCAGTTCAATACTGATGCTGCTGGGATTCTGGGGGATCTATGTTACCATAGCTACAGGTATAGGAACCTGGGGAGTCAACAACACGGTAGGCTGGGGCTGGGCCATCATCAATTTCGTGTGGTGGATCGGGATCGGTCATGCCGGGACGGCATTTTCGATCTTTTTGCTGATTCTGCGCCAGGAATGGCGCTCGTCCATCAACCGGGCAGCCGAGGCAATGACCGTGGTCGCAGTGGGCTGTGCGGCCATCTTCCCGGCACTGCATATGGGCAGGGTCTGGGACGCGTTTTTTATTTTTCCCTATCCCAATACACGCGGACCACTCTGGGTAAACTATAACTCACCACTGTTCTGGGACTTCATTGCGATTACTGCCTATTTACTGATCTCAGCCTCATTCTGGTTCCTTGGCATGATTCCCGACTTTGCCACCATCAGGGATACCACCAAATCGAAGGTCAAAAAAGCAGTCTATGGTTTCTTTGCCATGGGTTGGAGAGGTTCGGTCGGAGAATGGAAAAGATACGAGGGCCTCGCATTTGTCCTGGGAGGAATAGCAGCCGTACTCGTGGTGTCGGTACACTCAATCGTTTCCACCGACTTTGCTGTCTCGGTGGAGCCTGGCTGGCATACCACGCTGTTTCCACCCTATTTTGTAGTGGGGGCGATCTTTTCCGGTTTTGCCATGGTGATGACCCTGATGGTGATTATCAGGAAAATTTACAAGTTGCATGATTACATTACCAACAGGCACCTCGACAATGTGGCCAAGATCCTCGTTTTCGTTTCCCTGATCATGGGAACTGCCTACCTTACTGAGATCTTTATCGCGTGGTATTCAGCCAATGAGTATGAGATGTTCACCTTATTCAGGAACAGGATCACGGGGGAATATACCGTCCAGTTCTGGATCATGTTCATCTGTAATGCGCTGATCCCGCAGCTGATGTGGTTCAAAAAGATCAGGCACAACATCAAAATTGTGTTCGTTATATCGATACTCATCAACCTGGGGATGTGGTTTGAACGGTTTAATATTGTCATTACCTCGCTTGCAAAGGATTACCTTCCTTCTGCATGGGCCGATTACTCACCCACATTCGTGGAGATCGCGGTGTTCCTGGGTACCCTTGGGATTTTCGCGTTCGGTGTACTCCTTTTCTTCAAGTACATACCGATGATTGCGATCCATGAAGTAAAAATGGTCAACAAGTTAAAGACTGATAAAAAGAAATAGCAATGGAGGACGATAAAAAGCGACTACTGGGTGTTTTTGACGGCGAGGAACCGCTGGTGCAGGCATTCAGAAAATTTAAACAGGAAAACGTGGAGATCTCGGATGTCTTTACGCCTTTCCCGATACATGAAGTGCTTGAAAATCATGGAAAAAAGACGCGGATCATTACCGTTTCATGGTTTTATGGATTCTTTGCTGCAGCTGCCGTGCTTGCATTCCTGTACTATACAGCCGTAATCGACTGGCCGCTGAATTACGGGGGCAAGCCCAGCAGTGCATTTCCCTCTTTTATCGTGATCACACTTATTCTTACAATTTTCAGCGTTACCATACTCAGCCTCTTCACCTTTTCGGCACGTGCCAGGATCTGGCCCAATGTGGGGAAACCGGTCTGCCACGAGGGTGCGACCGACGACAAATTCGTGATCATGTTTGATACTGAAAAGGTGGATGCGGAAAAGGTAAAGCAGTTACTTAAAGACCTGGGTGCCGTTGAGATTATTGAAAAGCAGGACAGTGAAACACCAATCGTTTAAAACCACGGTTGATTAAAATGGTCTCGAACGGAAACAGGATAAGCGGGACGACAAAAGGCCTGCAGTTTTAGCGAACGTTGAAACAATTATTTACCAGATATGAAAGATTTTTTATATATGAAGTTCAACATCATCACGATTAGTCTGACACTGCTGGTAATCGCGTCCTGTGACCGGACCCGGACCAGTACAGGATGGGATTACATGCCGGATATGTATTATTCAGAGGCCTATGAGACCTATAGCCCCAATGAGAATTTTGATAACGGTATGACCATGCGGACCCCCGTGGAAGGAACGGTACCCAGGGGAATGATTCCATTTCCCTATGAAAAGACCGATGAGGACAGGATCCTGGCCGGAAAGGAGCTGACCAACCCGGTACCATTCAGCCAGGCCAGCATGGAAGCAGGGAAAGATGCATACAATGTGTTCTGCCTTAATTGTCATGGTGAAAAAGGAGATGGCCTGGGGTTTCTCTATACTTCGGGACGTTATCCCTTTCCCCCGGCAAGCCTGGTCAATGAAAAGGTCCGGCAACTGGCAGATGGGGAGATCTATCATTCCATCACGGTCGGGTACGGTGTGATGGGGGCGCATGGTGCCATGATCTCGCAGGAGGACCGCTGGAAAATTATTTATTACATCAGGGAAGCATTACAAAAATAATCCAGGTAAAACCCAAACAAATGGAAGAGCGATTAAAATTATCATCCTTATTTTTTGTAGGAACATTTGTACTCATAGCTATCGGGACTGCAGCATTTATCATGGGATTCATCAATGATCCCACAAGGGCCTGGGCCAATCTCCTGCTGAACAATGTTTATTTCGTATCCCTTTCTGCAGGTGCCGTGCTGTTCCTGGCATTGCAGCGGGTAACACAATCGGGATGGTCAGCCGGATTCCTGCGCGTCCCCGAATCCATGGGGATGTACCTTCCGGTGGCTGCACTCTTTTTCGTGGTGATGATCTTCGGTATCCACTCGCTCTACCACTGGTCACATGCTGATGCCATTGCACATGATCCGATTCTTCAGCACAAGCAACCCTACCTGAATGTGCCGTTCTGGATTGGCAGGATGGTGGTGTTCTTCCTTCTATGGATCCTCCTGGCCACCATGTTGAGAAATTATTCATTAAAGGAAGATGAAGAAGGGGGACTCAGGATCTTTAAAAAAGCAGCGCACATGAGCAAAATCTTCATTTTCGTGATCGCCATCACCTTTTCCTTTGCCGGGTTCGACTGGGTGATGTCGATTGACCCGCACTGGTACAGTGCCCTGTTTGCCCTGAAAAATTTTGTTTCTGCCTTGTATCATGCTGCGGCAGTTATCGCCTTCATTGTATTGCTGTTGAATCAGTTCGGGTATTTCAGGTTTTTGAACAAGAGCCACCTGCACGATTTTTCCAGCTACATTTTCATGCTGTGCATTATCTGGGGCTATTTCTGGTTCGCTGAGTTCATGCTGATCTGGTATGCGAATATCCCGGAAGAGACGGTGTATTTTGTAACCCGGATGCAAACCGAAGAGTGGCGGATCTTCTTCTTTGCGAATATCATCATCAACTGGCTCATCCCCTTTGCGATCATGATGCCGGCAGCCGCCAGGCGCAGCAAGGTTACGCTGAAGATTGTCATACCGGTCTTGCTGGTGGGAATGTTCCTTGATTTGTATCTCCAGATCTTCCCGGGAGTGGTAGGAAAGCAGGTGCTGGGATTTAACGAGATAGGCGGGTTCCTCGGGTTCCTCGGCTTGTTCATGCTGGTGGTGGGTTATTACCTCTCGAAAGCCAATCTGTACCCGAAGCAGCATCCATTTATGGAGGAAAGCCTGGCGCATCACGTTTAGTGGGTTCGCAATTTCCGGCATTGAAGTTATCGCTCAACAGCGCTGGTCCGGATCGTGAAAGTCAGCCGTTGTTGTCATGAATCTCTGATGGAGATTTTCCGAAGAACTTCTTGAAGGTTTTACTGAAGTAGGCAGGATCGTTGTAGCCGACCCGGTATGAGATCTCGGCGACGGTGAGGTTGTGCTCCTGCAGCATCTTCCGTGCCTCATTCAGACGGATGTTCTTAATGAACCCGGTGGCACTGAGACCTGTAATTTTTTTTAGTTTCATATGCAGCAGTGTGCGGCTCAGATTGGTCTCTTTGCAGAACATGTCCACATCGAAGGATCCATTGTCGAGGTGCTTGTGTACGGTGGCGGTCAGGGATTTGATAAGCATCTGGTCTTTGTTTCCCAGGGTAGTGACATTCTCTTCCAGTTCTCCGAAGGAGGCGAAATGATTCCTCAGATTCTCCCTGAAGCGTAGGATATTTCGTACCTGGAGGTCCAGTTCCCTCAGGTTAAATGGCTTGCCAACATAGGCATCGGCTCCTTTGAAGAATCCTTCCTGCCGTGCTTCATTCCTTGTTTTTGACGTGAGCAGGATGACGGGTATATGGCTGGTCTCAACCGAATCCTTTATGGCACTGCAGAGGGCATACCCATCCATGCGGGGCATCATGATATCGCTGATGACCAGGTCGGGATGGTTTTTACGGATCTTTTTATAGGCTTGTTCACCGTCATAAGCGATTTGCACATTGAAGACAGGGGCAAAATGGTGCTGGAGGAAAGAGGCGAGCTCATTGTTGTCTTCTACGATCAGCATCCCATATTCCTTGACAGTACCGTTGTCCTGAAAATCAAAGGTGATCTCCTCTTCCGAATTGGTAAAAAGTGGTGTGGCTTCAGGATCAAAAGAGACATTGTTTTCGATGAAGGTGTCGCTTTTGATCAGTCCGGGGTCAGGATCATGTACCAGGGGAAGCTGGATAACAACAGAGGTGCCTTTTTCGGATGAAGATGTAATATTGATCTTTCCGTTGAGGTATTTTACCAGGCTGTTCACAAGTGACAGACCAATACCGCTGCTGTAAAAATCTGAAGGATCTGCAGAGATGAAAGGTTTGTAGATATGTTCCAGTTTTTCCTTGGGCATTCCTGGTCCGTCATCTATGATGGTGATGATCAAATCGCCCGATCGCGTTGCTTCAGCAGCAGGATTGGCAAGGTGTGTACGCTCTGTAATTTTCACATCCATGGCGATCGTTCCTGGTTTTTTGAACGATTTGCATGAGTTGCTGATTAGGTTGGCCAGTATCTTCTCCAGTTTATCAGCCTCAAAATAGACAATGTACGAATCGACATTCGATGTGAAAGCCGACTTGATCAGTTGCTTTTGCATCAATGGCTTGAAGGCCATGAAGGTGGATTTGAGGAAGGCGATGATTTCCCCTTTGTTATAGCTTAGTGATGCATGATCTGTTTCGATCTTCCTGAAGTCCATCAGCTGGTTGATAAGGAAGAGCAGCCTCATGGCATTTTTTCGCATGAGCAGGCTGTAGTCTTTGAACCGTGGCAGGACATTTTCGTAGTTCATGATATGCTCGAGCGTGGCGATGATGAGGGTGAGCGGTGTCTTGAACTCATGACTGATATAGGTGAAGAAATTCAGGCGGTGCTGACTGATCTCTTCGTTTTTTTCTGATTCGAGGCGGGCGATCCGTACATTCATTTTGTCCCTCTGGCGGATCGAATAGAAGCGTATGATGAGGAGCGTGGTGCCGACCAGGAGTACTCCAAAGAGCATATATCCCCAGACCGACATGTAGAAAGGGGGTCGGATATCTATACCGAGGGTGCGTTCAGTTGTGGTGGTGAAATCACTTCCGCAGGCGGCTTTCAGGTGGAATGTGTAACTGCCGGGCGAGAGGTTCGTATAGCTGGCAGTTTGCTTGTTTCCCACATAATTCCAGTCCTCCTCGAGTCCTTCGAGATAATAGGCGTACCGGACATTTTTCGGAGAGATATAATTGAGCGCCACGAAGTCAATAGAAAAGACCTTGTTGCTGTATTTCAGACTGATCTCATCCTGGAAATTAATGTGGCTGCTCAGGATGCTCTCTTCGCCGATAGGTACGGAATTATTAAAGATTTTGAGATCTGTTAAGTGGATTACGGGATGAAGGTCATTGTTCCGGATGTTTTCCGGATCGAAAAAGGTAAGTCCGTTTACTGCCCCGAAATAGATGGTGCCCGATGAGGTTTTCAGTCCTGATTTAAAGTTGAACTGGTTGCCGATCAGTCCATCGTTTTCGGAATAATTCACAAATGTTTCTGATTGTACCTTGAATTTGGAGATTCCCCTGTTGGTACTTAGCCAAAGATGGTCATTTTCATCTTTCGTGATTGCATAGACCGTATTGTTCGGCAATCCGTTGTCAGTTGTAAAAGAGGTAAACATGCCTGAAGCATAAGAATACCGTACCAGTCCACCATCGACAGTTCCGAACCAGATGTTTTCCTTGTCAGCAGGAAGGATATAGACGATCCTGTTGCTCAATATGTTGTGTTTGTTGTCTGTCCGGTAATTGTTAACGGAATTGTCGGGATTGATCCTGTAGATTCCCTCCTCGTAAGTGGCAGCCCAGATAATGCCGTAGGCATCCTCTTCAATATGATAGATGAAGTTGTATTCGAAGAGAGCCGGATTCCAGAGTTTAAAATCTTGACCCTCTTTTTCCCGCATATACAAACCACCTATCGATCCGGCCCATGTCCGGCCCTTTGAATCGATACAGACCGAAAAGACCGATTTGTTATAGACATCCTCCTGCATATTGTCCTGTCGCGGAATCAGCTCGAACAACTCAAATTTCCCTGTTGCAGGATCGTACCTGTTCAGTCCTCCGAGAAATGTTCCGATCCAGATCCTCCCCTGCGCATCCTGTTCCAGGGCATGCACATTGTTGGAAGAGAGAGACCCTGCATCTCCCGGAATATGCTTCAGGTAACTGAAAGTCCTGTCGTGCGGATCCAGGATACTGATCCCCCCATCCTCGGTACCTATCCATATCTTACCATCTGCTGCCTCGATGATCTCACTGACCGCATTGCCACTGAGCCTGTTTTCCCCGCCATCTGCATAGATCCTGTTAAAGCCGTTTGGAGTGAGGCTGGTATAATTTACGCCACCGAAATAGGTGCCGATCCACATCAGGTTGTCATTTGAACGAAAGATGGAATAGATCGCTTTGTCGTTCAGCCCTTTTTCAAGCTCATCAAAGGACTGTCCGTAGAATGAGAATTGCTCTTTCTGCACATCGTAGATGTAGAGTCCGGATTCGGTTCCTATCCAGAGGCGTCCCAGCATATCTTCATTGATGACCCTGACGAAGTTGTCTTCGATAGGATTGACACCCTGGTGGATCTGCAGATGATAAAATTTGTCGTTCTGCTGGTCATAATAGCCAATTCCGTTTCTTTTTGTACCCAGCCACAAATTGTTTTTGGAGTCCTTAAAAAAGCATTCAATATTTGCGGAAGAAAAGTCAAATGACCCCAGGTTTTTATTGTCATTTGAGTATCTTCTGATGATCTCTCCCTCCATGTTCATGATGATAATCTCATCTTCGTAAAGGCCCCAGATAATGCCATTTCTGAATTCACAGATATCCCGGTAAGGAATGTTGCTGATTCTGACAGGTGCCAGGTCCTGTCCAATGATAAAAAGTCCCTGAAAGCTGGAGAGAAGCAGTTCACCCGTATGCAGTTCTATGATCTGGGTGGTATTACCAATGGATTTGCCCTTAAAAAGAATCTGTGAAAAGGAGTCGGTCTCCTTGTGATAGACAGATACACCCTTCTGTGTGCCGATGATCATCTGCTCGTGAGAGGTGATCAGCAGTTTTTCAATGAAATTTCCGGGGATGGCTGCGTTTTCAGTTTTATAGTAGCTGGTAATGACCTGCCCGTCAAACTTATTCAACCCCTCCCGGGTGGCAAACCATATAAAGCTTTCAGCATCCTGTGTGATGTCCAGAACCGTATTGTTGGATAACCCCTGGATGGAAGTGACCTGCTCAAATTGCAATGTTACAGGAGGGGTGTTGGTCTGACCGTGGATTGTATGGCATACAGACAAAGCAATAAGGAGATGCAGCATGCGCATAGACACAAGCTGTAATGTCTTGGTTATGTATTGGATACCACGCATCAACCGTTGGCAGTTAATTGAATCACTCCTCGACAAATATAATACACTTCATGAGTCACTGACCGGTTTTTTACAATTGACAAGGATGAATTGAACAAAAGTACATGGTTTTAGAACAACCGCAGGTACCCACCGGATAAAAATGTAAGCTGTGAGCCGTTTATGAACAATTTTACCATAAATATGAACAATACTCCAATATTCAGATGAAGTTCGACTGTAACTTGTCATTCATTCAAACGATAACTAAAACTATGCTTGCTATGAAATCAAAATTACTATTTACTTTTCTTTTGTTTTCTTTTGGATTGCTTTCTGCCCAGCATTCAGTTGGCGGGAAAGTGACCGATGAAAACGGAAGGGCATTGCCCGGGGTCAATATCGTTGAGAAGGGGACCTCGAATGGTACTGTGACCGACTCTGAAGGAAATTATTCCATCGAGGTTGCAAGTAGTGATGCAGTACTTATCTTCTCCTATATTGGGTACCTGACCGAAGAGATACCTGTTGAGGGAAGAACCACGATCAACGCTATACTTCAACTGGACATTGCTTCCATGGAAGAGATTGTGGTCATTGGTTATGGTACTGTAAAGAAAAAGGACCTGACAGGTGCTGTTTCCGTTGTGAATACCGATGGTTTCCGGAATGTGCAGACTACCTCTTTCGGCGAGGCCATCCAGGGACTTGCTTCCGGGGTGCGGGTGAGGTCAAATGGAAACATAGGGGCTGAGCCTAACATTAAAATCCGGGGAATCGGTAACATCAGCAATACCAACCCGCTTTATGTGGTCGACGGACTCATCTTTACCGGGGGAATGCGCGACCTCAATGTAAATGATATTGAGTCGGTGCAGATTCTGAAAGATGCATCCGCTGCGGCCATTTATGGCAACAGGGCAGCAAATGGGGTGATTATCATTACGACCAAAAAGGGACAGGCTGGCACACCTGCAATCGATTTCTCTGCAAAATTCGGCATCGAAAAACTTCCCTCACTGAACCTGATGGACACTGCCGATTTTTTCTATTACAACGATATGGCATATGAAAATGCCCGCATGACTCCCCAGAACCATTTTGACAACAGTACGGACTGGGAAGAGGAAGTATTTCAGACTGGTTTTAGCAGTGACTATAATATAGGTGTTTCGGGAGGTTCGGAAACAAGCCGGTACCTGGTTTCTGCCAATTACTTTAAAAATGAGGGGACAACAAAGGGTACCAGCCTGGAACGGTACAGTATCCGCGTCAACACCGAGGCGACCAAAGGCATTCTTACAGTTGGAGAAAACTTTGCCATCACCAATACCCTGGTGGTGCCTTACAGCGGAGGCAATCCGATCACCGATGTAATGAGAATGACGCCTGATATCCCCGTATATGACTCTGCCAACTTCGGTGGTTATGGTTTTGGGGATGAAGCAAGGGCGAGAACTTTCGGGACCAACCCGATTGCCATCCAGGGTCTGGTGCAGCAAAGCCAGGAGAATGCCAGGTTGCGTGGAAATGTGTTTGGAGAATTGAAGCTGTTTGAGTTTCTGGCCTACCGCCTGAGCGCAGGGTATGAAACCAGCTTTGATGCTTTCAAGCAACTGAGAAAAGAAGGCGATTTCACACTGAACCTTCCCTATGAACCTTCGCATATTTATGAAAACAAAGCAAGATACCAGTCATTTATACTGGATAATCTCTTAACATTCAATAAAGATTTTGGTAATCATGCTGTGAATATCGTACTCGGTTCAAGTTACCAGAATGAAAACTATGAGCAAATCTGGGGAAGGAAACAAAATATCTTTATCGCCGGTGGTGAATACCTCCGGGTGCTGGATGCCGGAAGCGATAACCCAACCACTGGCGGGTTTATGAATGAGCTCTACCGGATTTCTTATTTTGGAAGGCTTCAATATGATTTTTCCGGCAAGTACCTTTTCAGCGCCACAGTGAGGCGCGACGGATCATCGCAGTTCGGACCCGGTTACAGAATAGGTTACTTCCCATCTGTGTCCGGTGCATGGAGGATCACTGAGGAAGATTTCTTTGAGGTTCCCTGGTTGGATAACCTGAAGATCAGGGCAAGTTACGGAGTCTTGGGTAATAGTGCCTTTGGCGGCCGGTACGACTATATTCCCTCATTAACTACCTTTCCATTGGCCGTATTCGGAACAGGATCGGATGAAGTTGTCCTGAATGGGGCGATACAGCGAGAACTGGTCAACGAAGACCTTACCTGGGAGACCAAGAAACAGACCAATATTGGTGCAGATATGGGATTCCTGGGGAACAGACTGCAAATGTCTGCAGATTATTATATTTCAGTAACGGAGGATGTATTGGTTGCCTTCCCGATACTTATTGCTACGGGCAATGACGGCGGCAACCCCTGGGTGAATGCTGGCAGTTTGAAAAACAGCGGTGTAGATGTAGACCTTAGCTGGCGTGAATACAGGGGAGATCTCCGCTATACGATCTCGGCCAACTTTACAACCATCAAGAATGAAGTCCTGGACCTGCCATACGGGGACAGCCGGATACTGAGCGGTGCAACTATTTCCGAGGTAGGGAGCCCGATGGCCATGTTCTACCTTGTGGAATCTGACGGCATCTTCCAGTCTGAAGAGGAGGTACTCGCGCACGTCAATTCAGAAGGTACGGTAATACAACCCAATGCTCAACCCGGTGATCTTCGCTATGTGGATTATGATGACAATGGTATTATCTCGGCAGCGGGTGACCGTCAGGTATTGGGGAATCCCTGGCCCAAACTTGAGGCTGGACTAACGATGGACATTGCATACCGAAACTGGGATTTCTCTATGCATGGATTTGGAGCGTTCGGACCTACGGTGTATAATGGTACTCGTTCCCTGACAGAACGGTTCAACGATAATTCAAATTACCGCTATGGCATCGACCCCTGGACGCCGGACAATACCGACACTGATTTTCCACGGGTACTGTATGCCGACGAGCGTAACTCGGTGGGTTGGATTGACAGGTGGCTTGAAGACGGATCCTTCTTCAAGATCCGACAGATCACGCTTGGATATACCTTCAACATTGATCCCATTCAGGATTATATTAACGATTTGAGACTGTCGGTAAATGTGCAGAACCCGGTCACTTTTACCAGGTACCAGGGACTGGATCCTGAATTCAACAATGGATCACTGCTGCAGTTTGGTGTGGATGGGAATTCCTATCCTTCGCCACGAATTTATATGTTCTCAATCAGTGCCAACTTTTAAAAATCTGCCATCATGATAAAAAAGATTATCCTATTAACAGTTTTAATTGCAGGCCTCATGGCCTGTAGTGAAGACATCCTGGATGTCGAGAATCCGAATGTGCCCACAGAGGCAACCTTCTGGAAAACCCTGGATGATGCACAAATGGGTCTTACTGCAGTGTATAGTCAGTTCACCAGGGTGGGGAACTGGTCGCGCTGGATCTATTTCAGGTACGACCTTACTTCAGACATGGCGTATAGTGCAAGTCCGTGGAGTGAATTGGCTGACTGGACCCATTTCAATTATACCAATTACAATTTTATCCAGGGGGGGCATACGATTTTCAAGGGTCATTATAAGCAGATCTTCCAGTGTAACCAGGTCATTGCGTATGTCCCCGATATTGTGGGTGAAAATGAGCAGGAACAGGAGGCCCTCGATATGATCGTGGCACAAGCGAAATTCATCAGGGCATTTGATTACTTCAACCTGCTGGTCCTGTTTGAAAATCTCCCGATTGTGACTGAACCTTCAAGTGCCGGAGACAACTATGAGGTAGGGGACCCCAATTATATCTATGATGAAATCATTATTCCGGATCTCGAGGCAGCCATTGCAGGCCTGCCCGAAGAGTGGACTGGTTCAGATAAAGGAAGGATCACCAAAGGCGCAGCTTACGCTTTGCTTGGGAAAGTATACATGCAGCGACACATGTGGCAGCAAGCCAGGGATGCGTTTGAATGGCTCGTGGAAGGAGAGGGTGCCGTTTATTATGGGCTGATGGACAATTACTTTGACAATTTTACCCACCTGAATGAGAACAATATGGAATCGGTCTTCGAGATCCAGTTTTCGGATGTGAATGAAACAGAGATGGATCGCAACAATGGATCAGATGTGGATGATAATGTTCCGGAAATGGCACTTGGGAATACCCGTTCACAGTTCTTTGCCCCGAAAGGGATCGGCTGGAGCGACGGGCAGCCCCGTCCATGGCTTGTTGAAGAATACAAGCGTGAACCAACCCTGAATAATTCAGTAAACGGTACAACCATAGATGACCGACTCAGAGTTAGTATTATTTATCCGGAAATTTTTGAGGATTTTCCCAATGAAACACTATTTGCAGGCACCATTACCAAATGGAGATTCAACTGGTTCGGTGATTCCTTCTTCAGGAAATACGGTGACGACTATTTCAAGGCACGTACCGATTATTATTCACCGATTAATTACAGGGTGATCCGGTATGCCGATATACTGCTCTGCTATGCAGAATGCCTGGAGGAACTGGATCAACTGCCTGCTGCGATCGGATATGTGGATATGGTGCGGCAGCGCCCAAGTACTAACTTGCCTGCACTTGAAAACAGCACCGTGCCGGAAATTGCCGCCAGTGTCAATTCAAAAGAGGCCTTTCTGAAGCGCCTACAGATGGAACGCGCCCTTGAACTAAGCCTGGAGTCCGTCAGGTGGATCGACCTTAGAAGATGGGGTTTGCTTGAGACACAGGCTGGTATTGACGAACTCATTGCGCGTGATCCGGATTTTGAAAATTTCGAACTGGGAAAGCACCATATCCTCCCACTGCCACAGTTTGAAGTAGACAACAATCCGAATCTTGACCAAAACCCTGACTATTAATGATTTTATTTTAATTATCTGTTTATTAATGTTTAACCTAAAAATTAATTGCTATGAAGAAACATTTATTCCTTAGTGCATCTATTGCATTTTTCCTGGTGTTCAGTGTGAACGCTCAGGTGCATCACTGGCCGCTGAAGGCCGATCTTAACGATGTCGCCGGCAGTCTTAATGGGACCAACAATGGGGTGATTTTTCAAGATGATGTAACGCGTGGTCCAGTGGCTTACTTTGATGGAGAAAGTTATGCCAACCTTCCGTCATTTATTGCGGGAAGCAACATGACCGAAATTACGGTGACATGCTGGTTCCGCATGGATGAATCAAGAGTATGGTCCAGGGTTTATTCGATTGGTGAGGGGGACCAGAGTGAACCCAAAGACGTAATGATGGTGATTCCTGTCAGCGGAAACCAGGACATGTACCGATTCACACTCTCTAATCCCGGTACTGTGTGGTACGATATTGATATGCCGCAGGAGATAGTAGATATTCAGTTGGATACCTGGTATTTTTCCGCAGTTGTGCTAAAACCTGATTCAATTATCTTATATCACAACAATCAGAAAGTATTTGCAGAAAGTGGTTTTGCCAGGTCTTTCGGGACGTTAAACGACTCTGAGAATGCTTTGGGTAAAAGCTTCTGGCCTGATCCATTGTGGAAAGGTGCCATGAGTGATTTCCGCGTGTATGAAACTGCACTCGATGAAGCAGCAGTACTGCAACTATACGATGAAACCGTAAGTGGATGGCAGGTTGGAGTGAATAAAGAAGTTTCTGGTAAAAAAGCGCCCTCCGTGTACGCATACCATAATAAGATCAGGGTAGAGCTGGACCAGCCACGCCAGGATGAGGTGGTCTCTGTGTATAACCTTACCGGTGCACTGGTCGGGCAAAAACCATTGGATGAACTGGGTAAACTTTCATTTGACACTGGAATCTATATCGTGAGGGTCCAGGGATCAGATGTAAATCATGCAACGAAAGTTTTCATCAGATAGATAGAGTTGGTTGATTACTCAAATAGAGGGTGTGGACCCGCACCCTCTATTTTTTTTAAATCCTTTTGCTTTTTAGTATAACTGACTATGCGATTACATTTCCTGTTGATATCATTACTTATTTCAATTTCCGGTAATCTTCTTTCCCAGGAAATGGATAATCCCTATACCCTTGATAATGAATGGGCCGGTTATTCAATCGGGGATCCATATGTACTCAAGCACCGGGGTGTTTTTTACCTGTACTGCAGTACAAAAGACAGTGAAACAGGTGTCAAAACCTGGAGTTCAACTGACCTTGTGGATTGGAGATATGAGGGATTGTGTTCTACTGATCCGGTAACAAAAGGTGCGTATGCACCTGAAGTATTCTATTGGAATGGCACTTTTTACATGTACACATCCCCAGCCGGTAACGGGCATTATGTGTTGTCGGCTCCGTCTCCAACAGGTCCGTTCGAACCTGTTACGGGGAACCTGGGGAAGAGCATCGATGGTTCCGTATTTATTGAAGATGACGGATCCTGGTATTTCTACCATGCTTCTCCGGCAGGCATCATTGGATGTCCCATGCCTGACCCGACCAGCATTGGTGCAGGGGTCAATACGGGGGCTGTTATGAACAATCGCTGGACAGAAGGTCCCTGTGTTTTTAAAAGAAATAACCGGTATTATATGATCTATACCGGGAACCACGTAATCAGCAAAGGATACCGGATCGACTATGCCACAAATACGCAGGGTCCTATCAGCACATATGAACCCGCTGAGTCACAGAATCCAATTCTTCTTGATGCACTGGGGTTGCATACCGGGCTTGGACACGGAAGCGTTTTTATCGGTCCTGACCTGGACAGTTATTTTCTTACCTATCATAACCTGGTTTCCGGTATCGGCCCCTTCCGAAGACTTAATTTTGACCGGATTGTATGGAATGATGAGCAACTGGTCGTTCTTGGTCCTACCGATTATGCACAGGAAAATCCGGCGCTTCCCGATGCATGCGATTATTTCCCTGGAGAAAGCCCCGGGAATCATTGGCTCTTCCCGGCAGGTGGAAACTGGGTGATCAGTGAACCCGGAGTCATCAGACAGGATCTTATGGTACATGAAAATGAAGAGGTCATGCTGGCTGTCCTTGACAGTGTATCTGAGAATAATTACACGGCAGAATTCAATTTCAGGGAGACAGCCCGGGAAAATGAGTTCTCTGCCCTGGGTGCTCTCTTCAGCTACCAGGATGCCTCCAATTACGGTCTGGCAATGATCAATAGTTATTCCAACCAATTGATCATTACATTTAAGGAAAATAATACATGGGGAGTACCACAATACGCAGCATTGCCGGAGCAACTACAATTTGATCATTGGCATACGCTTCGATTAGAAAAATTTATGGACACGCTTCGTTTCTATATCGATGGGATGAAGCAGCTGTCCGTTACCAAAGCCACCGGGGGAGGAAAAATAGGCTATGCAACCCAGTATGCAGCGGGTGAATTTGGATTCATTGCCTTCAGTAACCATGTTAATGGATCGGGTACATTTGATGTCCATAAGCCGGTTCCCGGGAAGATTCCTGCAATTCAATATAACCAGGGCGGTGAAGGTCAGGGTTTCCACAAGGAATCAGGAAATGAAAACATCTTCTTCCAGGTACGAAGTGATGAAGTGGAACTGACCGGCTCTGAGCTTGGCGGACTGGCACTGGCATCTGTCGGGGCAAATGACTGGTTCAGCTACAATGTGAATGTAGAATCATCCGGAACCTACAATGTCCGTGTTATTTACAGGTCTGGGAGTGATGCTGCCAGGGTTCGCTTCTTTATGGATGATTCAGATGTTTCGGGAGAAATTGAACTTCCCTCTACAGGAGGTTCCTGGAAACCCTTCCTTGTAAAAGATATCGACATAGGTAAGGGATTTCACACATTGAAAGTACAGGTGGATAACGGGACGATTGATCTCTATGCATTTGAATTCGTAGCATCAGACAATGCACCCTTCAGCAATATATTTACTTTTGATGGTGCTTTCGGGGCAGGATGGAAGTATGACGACGGGGAGTGGCGGATCATCGATGGGCATGCTACCATCGATGGCTTTGGAAAAAGAACCCATGGCAGTGAAGCGTGGAGGGATTATACGGTTGATACAGACATCCGGTTCACTAGGAGCATGAATGCAGGACTGATCTTCAGGGTGAAAAATCCGGCACTGGGCGGGGCCGGGAACGACCCGGCACTTGGAACAGATTTTTTGCAGGGCTATTTCTGTGGCTTCAATTTTGGAAGTATCGTGCTGGGAAAACATAATTATGGGTGGGAATCCCTTACCACCGCATCTGTTTCCACTGAAATGAATACGTGGTACCATTTGAGAGTGGTGGTCAATGATGACCGTATCAGGGTTTTTGTAGATGACATGACAACACCCATCATTGATTATACCGATACATTCCCGTTTATTAACGGAATGGCAGGAATGCGGTCCTTTAATACCGGGGTTCTGTTTGACAACTTCAGGGTAACTTCAGAACTTCTGACCACCTCTGCCAGGTCCGGATCCCAGGTCGCTTCTGAGGAAAATTTCAGTATTTATCCGAACCCGGCACACAACAAAATCCATCTCTCATTCAGCAATGAAGCAGTAAGAAAAGTTTCGATCAGGGATATGAATGGCAGACTGCAATTTACAATGATGGCTTTAGGTCAGGAACAGGAATATGATCTGCATGGCCTGTCGCCCGGAATCTACGTGCTGCAGGTTGAGCAAAAGGACCGTAACATCACCAGGAAAATAATATTACAATAACATTTTAAAATAAAGACAGACATGAAGAATTTACTCCGGCTTTCATCGTTAATTCCAACACTCTTGTTGATTGGTGTTGTAGCCTGTAATAGCCCAAAGACACCAGACCAGGAATCGGGGACCGTTATCGCCGGTAAATGGACGGTTGAACAGGCCCGCGAATGGGGAAATCAACACCCATGGTACCGGGGTGCTAATTTCAATCCAAGTACTGCCATCAACCAATTGGAAACCTGGCAGGAGGCATCCTTCGTTCCTGTGACGATTGACAGGGAACTGGGATGGGCTGAGGATATAGGGTTCAACTGTATGCGTGTGTACCTGCACCATCTTGCCTGGCAGGTGGACAGGGAAGGATTTAAATCCCGTATGGACGAGTACCTGACCATTGCCGATCTGCACGGGATCAAAACCATGTTTGTGTTTTTCGACGACTGCTGGAATGCAGCTTACGAGACAGGGCCTCAGCCTGATCCGAAACCCGGGATACATAATTCGGGTTGGGTGAGGGATCCCGGTGACCGTATTTTCAGGGAGCCCCAGCTTATGGATACACTGGAGATCTACGTGAAAGATGTGATGTCAACTTTTGCCGATGACAATAGGATTATGATGTGGGATTTGTATAATGAACCAGGTAATAACGGACTCGGCAATAGAAGCATGCCCCTGTTGAAAAATGTGTTCAGGTGGGCAAGGGAAATCAACCCTTCCCAACCAGTTTCAGTTGGTGTTTGGAATAACAGCCTGAAAGGTCTGAATGAATTCCAGCTTGATAACTCGGATATTATAACGTACCACAATTATGCTGACAGGGCAGACCATCAGGGAGCCATCGATTCATTGAAGTTATTCGGACGTCCGCTGATATGCACGGAATATATGGCACGAACAAGGAGCAGCCGGTTTGAAAATATCATGCCGATGTTGAAGGAGGAAAAAGTCGGGGCAATCAACTGGGGCCTGGTGGCAGGAAAATCCAATACGATGTATGCCTGGGATACCCCTATGCCGGATGGATCGGAACCTGAGGTCTGGTTCCATGATATTTTCAGGCCCGATGGTTCTGCTTTTGACCCGGAAGAGATCGAACTGATCAAGGAGTTGACAGGGAAGCAATAGGCAAACGACCGTCGCTCACCGGCCAACTTCTCAGTTTTGCATGGGTGTGTCAACCAGGAGAGATTTGTTTTGGCTGCGGGAACCAGCTGGGGATTACGTGCTGCAGCTGTGGTCTGTTTATGCACAGGATCCTGCACATTAAAACCGATGGGATATTAAATATGATGATTATGAAAAATTTAAAAACAACCATTGCAGCTGTGATAATGTTAATCATTTGGAACAGCGCGGCCTGTGCCCAACAACCCGATCCGCCCGGACAAGTAAAAGAAGGAGCGCCTGTACATGAGGCCTATCTTTTTGCACATATGACACATGCCGATTATGGTAAATTATATTACACGGTGAGCCTGGATGGCTTGCATTGGGAACTTCTCAATGACGGCGAGCGGGTGTTTGATGCTTACAGGGGTCACCCGGATATCTGCAAGGGGCACGACGGGCGATATTATATCGCCGGCAATAAAAATGATGCTGCGCCGGATATCAACATCTGGGTCTCCGAAGACCTGGTCACCTGGGAACATCATTCAGACTACACACCAGATCTGCAAAAGACCCCTGGATATGAACATGCACTTCCCAGGATAGGTGCCCCGAAACTGTTCTATGATCAGGATTCGGAGACATATGTAATGACCTGGCATACTCCCCATGACTGGGATGAAGAGGACCCGGAAAAATACTGGGCCAGCCAGCGGACATTGTATGTAACATCGAAGGACCTGGTGGAATTTTCAGCATTTCCCCGTCGCCTTTTCGAATGGGACATGGCGACAATCGATGTAATCATCAGGAAGATAGATGACACGTATTACGCGATTGTAAAAGATGAGCGGTATCCGACCCCGGAATGGGTAACCGGCAAGACCATCAGGATTGGTAGCACCGGTTCCCTGCTTGGACCTTATTCTTATCCGGGCGACCCCGTCAGTCCGAATTTCAATGAAGCGCCCATGATCATTCCTTCGCCGGACGATACATTCTGGTACATGTACTATGAACAATACCCTGGTATATCCTATGGACTTTCAGTTGCCAGGAACCCGGAAGGTCCGTGGTACAAGATTTCAGGGTATACCTTTTTCAGCACCTGGGATAAGTATTCCATGCCACCTACAGTCAGGCACGGTTGTATGATTACAATCTCGATGGATGAGTATAAGAGGCTGGTGGATCATTTTGGTAAAGCATCGCAGTTGCCGGTTGGCATAGAAGAATAGAATCTGTAAATAAAAAAACAAAGGAAGCATGAAATTAGTAATAAAAATATGGGTGTTGGCTGCAATGACAATTCTGCTGCTGGCCTGTGGAAAACAGAATAGTGAGAATAATGATGCCGGAAACAGCAATGCAGATAAGGCCTATTTTACAAATCCGATCCTTGAACAAGGGGCAGATCCATATGTATATCTCCATACCGATGGCCTCTATTACACCATGGTGACAAGACAAGACAGGTTGCAGTTATGGAGATCGGTTTCCTTTACAGACCTGGAGGCAGGGGAGAATAAGGTGATCTGGACCATGCCTGCTACCGGAAGCAATTCCTGCTGTATCTGGGCCCCGGAAATTCATTATTTTGATGATACCTGGTATATCTATTATTCCGCCACAGATGCTGCATTTGGCGATGATCAGCACCGCTATGTGCACGTAATGCAAAACACATCGGAGAATCCCTTCGATGATTCCTGGGAAGAGCTTGGAAAGGTGGATACCAAATACCCGGGTATCGACGGGAACGTGTTTGAATATAAAGGCACACGTTATTTTGCATACTCTCCTTACATCGGCAACCAGAGCGGAATCATACTGTCAAAAATGACAGCCCCTGCGGAAATAGAAAATGAGGTGGTCCTGGGATTGCCCATTTATGACTGGGAAAAGACACCGCCGCGGGAAATCCTTGAAGGTCCCCAATTCCTTGAAGGCCCGGGGGATCAAATCTTTATCATCTATTCTGCAGGTGCCTGCTGGGATGACAATTATGGATTGGGGATGTTTTCTGCACAAAAGGATGCCGATTTGCTGGATCCCGCCTCATGGTCGCGCTCCCGGCTGCAGGTGTTTGGTCAGAATCCCGACAGCAGTGTATATGGTCCCGGTCATAATTGTTTTACCAAATCCCCTGACCTGGAAGAGGACTGGATCGTGTATCATGCAAAGCGGGCTTCAAGCAATGAATGTGCCGGCAGAAGCATGCGTGCGCAGGAATTTTCATGGGACGAGGATGGTGTCCCGGTTTTCGGAGAACCCTATTCGGTTAATACCAAACTTGAGGTTCCTTCAGGCACCGGGAATTAATATTAGTTGTTATCTTCACGGTTTTTCAACAACCATGCATCTGTTTGCTTGGTTGTTGTGTCTTATTCATACAGACTAGTTTTTTAAGCTTTTATGAAAAGCCGAAAACCAGGTTAAAATCAATTAATTTGAAGAAGGGATTACAATATATTTTCGCTTTGTACGTAGTTTTTCTTCTGAACATCCAGGGGACAGATGCCCAGCTATTGATCAATGAAGTCTGTGCTTCAAATTCAAGTGTGTTGTCAGACACCGACGGGGAATACAATGACTGGATCGAACTCACCAATACGAGTGCCGAACCAGTGAACCTGGAGGGCTATGGGTTGGGCGATGACAGCAGCCTGAAGGAACAATGGAATTTCCTGCAATATTACCTTCAGCCCGGGGAATTCCTGGTGGTATTTGCTTCCGGCAAGGATATCAAAACAACCCCTTCTCAATGGAAGACCATTGTTAAAGAAGGTGATACCTGGCGATACATTGTCCCAGGAGCCAATGAGGATGGATGGAGGAAGACCGGGTATGATGATTCCTGGTGGCAGGCCGGTGCAGGCGGGATCGGTTACGGGGATGGTGACGATGTAACGGTCATTTCGCAATCGCTTTCGGTCTATATGCGTAAAAGTTTCGTTATTGAAGATGCCGCGGAAATCCGGGAGGCAGTGCTGCATATGGATTATGACGATGGGTTTGTCGCCTATATCAACGGGATCGAGATCGGAAGGGTAAACCTGTCGGGTGATCCGCCGGAGTTTAATACCCTGGCTTCGCCGGACAGGGAGGCACAGATGTACAGCGGAGGAAGGCCGGAGCGGTTTGATATAGCAGACCCCGGCACTGTATTCAGGAATGGGGAAAATGTCCTGGCGATCGAAGTGCATAATGTTTCAGAAACATCCTCCGATATGTCTGCCATTCCGTTCCTTTCCGTGATGTCGCAACTACAGTCAGGCAGTCCGGCCCCGGAAGTTCTGGGACTTTCTTCGGAGACTTTTCATACAAATTTCAGGCTGGATGCCGACGGCGATACACTGTACCTTACCGGGCCTGCAGGTAAGGTGACCGATTCGCTGATTATCCGCTGGCAGGTACCGGACCATTCCTTTGGAAGGAAACCCGGTATCCCGGGTGAATGGTACCTTTTTGATCTTCCCACGCCCGGTTCATCCAATGTTACATTTGCATACCAGGGATACGTAGAAACGCAGCCTGTCTTTTCCAGGCCAGGGGGAAGGATCACTGATCCATTTCAACTTACCATATCAGCACCGCCAGGTGATTCGATCTATTATACCACAGATGGGACAACGCCTCACATCACTTCGGCGCTTTATGCCGATCCCGTGGCAATCACAGGAAATACAGTCGTGAAGGCAGTAATCCTCAAACATGGATATCTGCCCGGGAAGGTGGTGGCTCATTCCTACATTGCCAATGCGCACGAAGGATTGCCGGTATTGTCCATCTCAACCAATCCATATAATCTCTGGGACCATGAATATGGGATGTATGTAATGGGGCCCAATGCGAGCAACAATTTCCCATATTTCGGTGCGAATTTCTGGAACGACTGGGAGCGCCCGGTGCATGTCGAAATGTACGATGAACATGACAGTCTTGCCTTTAGCATCGGGGCAGGGATGAAAATCTATGGGGGATATACCCGGGGACATCCTCAGAAGTCCGTATCGCTTTTTGCCCGGGCAGAGTACGGTGACAGGAAGGTAAATTATCAGCTTTTCCCGGATGCGCCCATATACGATTTTGAGGCATTTGTACTGAGAAATTCGGGGAATGACTGGTTCGGACAAGGATCTGAAGCTGGATCCATGTACCGGGATATCCTGATGACCAGTCTTACAGAAAGCATGCACATCGAGTACCAGAAAGCACGGCAGGCCGTCCTTTATCTCAATGGTGCATACTGGGGTATCCACAACATCCGCGAGAAGATCAATGAGCATTTTCTGGCGTCGAATACCGGGGTGGATCCCGACAGGGTGGAATTGCTCACCAACAACCAGGATGTAATTATCGGCAGCAACGATCATTACAGGAACTTGTTTAATTTTGTGGGGAATTCCAACATGGCGCTGGAAGTAAATTATAATTACGTCTGTCAGCGCATGGAAATTCAGAATTTCATTCATTATGAGCTTGCCCAGATCTATTTTGATAACAAGGACTGGCCCGGGAACAATATCAAATACTGGCGACCCGCATACAGGAACGGACGCTGGCGGTGGATCATCTATGATACAGATTTTGGCTTTGGACTCTGGAACAGGAACAATGTATCTGTGAACACGCTGGAGTTTGCATTGGATCCGGATAACAATGCATGGCCTAATCCGTCCTGGTCCACATTGCTGTTAAGAAAGCTCCTGGATAACCAGGAGTTCAAATACCGGTTCATCAATACCTTTGCCGATCAAATCAATACTTCCTTCGAAAAAAAGAGCATGGACCTTCAGATTGATTCTTTGAAGCAACGGATAGAAGGGGAAATGGTACAACACACCAACAGGTGGGGAGGCAATTACCAGACCTGGGTCAGCAGGACCAACGATCTGAAGTATTTTGCTTCACTCCGGTCTGCCATGGTGCAGAGTCATATTATCAGCACCTTTGGACTGGGAGGGAAACACGACCTGAAATTGGATGTGGCCGGTAATGTGCAGGGGACAATAAAGCTGAATACTCTACTGATCAGTGATTTTCCATGGACCGGCACATACTTTGAGGACGTTCCTGTGGTGCTTACAGCTGTTTCCCCCGGGGGGTATGAATTTGCCGGCTGGTCCGGTGACACACAGTCTGATGCACAATGCATATCCATCGATTTATCCTCCGCACATTCATTAACTGCGCATTTTGAACCTGCTGAGGATCCGTTTTTTTCCAGGGTCATCATCAACGAGATTTGTTATGCTCCCGACAGCGTCAGGTCCAGTGAAGACTGGGTAGAATTACACAACAGGAGTGACCAGTATGTTGACCTGTCGGGTTGGAAACTGCAGGATAGCAAAGGGGAACACATGTACCGGATCAGTGAGGGGACCGTGATAAATCCCTATGGATATTACGTGGTCTGCAGGGACAAATTCAAGTTCCGTGAATTGCATGCCGATTTCGATACGTATGAGGGAAATTTTAATTTTGGACTCAGCAGTGTGGGGGACGTGGTGCGGCTGTACGACGCTGAAAACACGCTGGTGAACATTGTGTCGTATGAACCAGCCTCCCCCTGGCCGGATGTGCCTGAAGGGTTCACACTCTCATTGCGTTCGCCGGAAATGGATAATTTTAGCGCCGGCGCATGGGAAGTTTCCGGGGAAAAGTATGGTACCCCGGGCAGCAGGAATTTTGAAATCCCGGACGGCATCATTACGGAGGAAAGCGTTTCAGGAGACCTGCTTTTGGGAAATTATCCGAATCCTTTTACCGGGAACACTACGGTTACTTTGTACTCCGATACCTACCAGCATCTGAAACTGGTTGTGTATGATCTGCATGGAAGGCAGGTAGAGGTACTTGCTGACAGGAAATTCAGGGATGGATTCCACGAAATCAATTGGACCCCTTCAACTGCACCGGGCATGTATATCCTGCAACTGGAAACACCGGATTCCATACATATGCGCAGGGTGTTAAAGGTGAAGTGAGATACATCCGGCACTGCAGGTTGGCAAGTTCATCTGAGGAATTGTTTTCTATGCGTGTTGTTCAGAGGACAACAAACGGGTGGCTTTTCACAGTGTTTTCTTCATTGCAGACGCTCACAAAAATACACTAATTTCACACTAAATATTTTTGTCTGTGTTGCCCGGATCGTACGATAAGGTTTTCTGAATGATCTTTTGCATACCGGCTCAATACCATACTGCAGCGCAATCTCATCTCTGAACAAAAAAGGAACCATATTGACTTACATTGCAACCTTTATTTGTGTGGGGGTGCTATTTTTAATCCCGCATAATGATAGCCGGCACTATAGAAGTCAGGCTACAACAATATCGCTGAGAGAACCTGAAAATTAACATATGATTTTAGAATGATGAAATACACATCCCATTTTTATCCCGCAACCCTGTTGACGCTGATCATGGTGGCTGTTTCAATGGTGGTAAATGCCGCAATACCTTCTCCCCTTCAGACAACGGGAGAAGATACAGATACGGTCGTTGAGGCCCGTTTTGTTCTTGTTGATACATTAGGAGGCGTAGGTACTTCGCCCGGCAATACGGAACCTGCCAGGATTCTGCGCGATGTACCGACAAACGCCCCGCTGGATGCGTATTTCGGATGGAAAGGGCTGCAGCTGGAAGCTACCGGGCATTTTCGTACCGAACAAATAGATGGGTACTGGTACCTGGTCGATCCACTGGGACATCCCTTTTTCAGTGTCGCACCCAATTCGGTAAACTCCTATTATCCAAATATCAACATGCCGGAAGACCTTGTTGCGGCGGGTTTCAATTCGCTCGGTAACTGGTCTGTTTACGAGAATATCAATAGTTTCATGGGACCTGATATGCCTTATGTGACACGGGTTAATTTTATGCTAAGTTACAAGAACACCACACAACGGCTGAAGGATCTGTATAATAAAGGAGTGATCGGGGTGTTCGATCCTGAATTCGTAACCTATGCCGGGAACATAGCCGACGAGGTCATTCCCCTTGCCGATGACCCGTTTTGTATAGGTGTTTTTACCGATAATGAGTTGCCTAATTATGACAATACGACCTACGGCGTCTTGCTCGAACGCTTCCTGGATGTGCATCCTTCAGACCCCAATTACATCGCTGCGCATCAGTGGATGTTGAACAGGAAGGGGGAGGGATATACCATCGATGACACGGATCGCGAGGAATTTCATGGGTATGTGATGGGCACTTACTACCGCATCGTGCACGCTGCCATACGTGCGGTTGCGCCGGATCTCCTGATCCTTGGCAGCCGGCTGCATGGAGCTGCCAAATATAAACCCTCTATATTCCGGGAAGCGGGGAAATACGTGGACGTGATCAGTGTCAATTTCTATGGCCCGTATAATCCGCCCATGGAGACCCTCGGAATGTGGCTCGAAGAGAGCAACAAGCCCTTCCTGATCTCAGAATTTTATGCCAAGGCATATGATGTAGGAATGCCAAATGCAAGCGGGGCAGGGAACAAAGTACCGACGCAAACCGACCGGGCGATCTACTTTGAGAACTTTACGCTCAGGATGCTGGAAACCCGGGGATGTGTTGGGGTGCAATGGCACCGTTTCCAGGACGATATCAACCCGGATGTAAACAAGGGTTTTATCAATGAGAATGGCACCTGGTACGCACCGCTGAAAAATTCGCTGGGAAAGATTACCAGGGATATTTACGGACTGAGGAATTATCTCAAGCCGCTGCCGGAAGACAACCAGGCAATGATCTATGATACACTCAATTTTTTGGGAACGGGGACAGGCCTGGCAGCAGGGGATTATTCCGGAACTGACCTGGTAACACTTGGCATGCAGGCTGGGGACATTATCTCTGTAAAACTGGCAGACGGGTTCAAAGCAGTGCTCTATTCAAATACGGATCTTACGGGTGATTCACTCGAAGTATTTACCAGTGACGGTTATCTGAACAACAACCTTGAATTTGCTCCGGCATCGATCAGGATCATTAAGGACATCAGGATCATAGTTGACCAGCCACTTGGTGAGATCATTGTATACAAACCGGTGGAACGGGAGATCGAACTTTCCGAGGTATTTGTTTTGAAAGGTGATGAGAGTAAGGAACTCAACTACAGCATCGATTATATTACCCCGGGGGCACCGTTTGGCGCAACTGTTGAAGGCAGCATCCTGAATATTGTTGTAGAACCCGGTGAAGCAGGGGAGGGAATCGTAGTAATCCGCTCTGAATTAAATGCCCTATCTGCTATGGATACCTTGAGGATTGTACTCAGGGAACTGGCCTGGAATGCCGCAGTGAAGGATACCTATGTCAGGGGTGGCGATTACAATGGAGACAATTATGGAGAAGATATTGAAGTACTTGTAAAGAGTTCGTCTTCAGACAATTACACCAGAATTGCTTTTTTTGGATTTGACATTGATCCTTTGCAGCTTCCTGCATCCTTTAACAAGGTTGAGCTCATGGCCGGAGTCAATACCAGGCGATCCACGGTGGAACTTGGTGTGTTCGGGATAGATGACAACAGTTGGGGAGAGATGCAGCTTACCTGGCTCTCGCAACCCGATCTTTCAGGAGATCCTGTTTCATCTCTGAGCGTGAGCAGCAACAATGAAACTGTTGGTTGCCGGTGGGATGTCAGCGATTATGTGCTACCGAAAACCGAAGCAGGTGAATATACGTTCAGCATCGCCATGAAGGCGCTGGAATCAGCCACCGACCCTGCTTATATTGACGCTGTTGAAAGTGGGGAGCAATTTGCAAAGCTTGCATTCAGCCTTGTGGAAAACACAGACCTGAAAACAGCACCTGGAGTAGAAATCTATCCAAATCCAGCTGGTGATTTCCTGCATTTCAGGAGTAAAGAATTTCAGAGCCTCCCCGGTCGCGTTGAAATACTTTCAGCAGATGGACATAAGGTCATGCAGCTGGGAATGAGTGCACTCAATAATGGGCCGGTAGACATCAGCCAGCTCCCGGAGGGACTTTATTTTATCCGGGTGACAGGTACCTCGGGGAACTTTACAACAAAATTTATCAAGACCACACAAATTTAGTCACGCTTCCAAATCACCATGATGAAACGATCTGAATTACACATACAAAGCGCATTTGTTACTTTTTTGGCAATCTTCCTGCTGAATTTCAATGTAATTGCATCCGGCAGCAACGTAAATTCTTCCGGGGCCAATACAGCAGGTGCCGGGAGCAATACAGAAGCTTCAGGGACCCAGGTCATCCCTTCTTCAGAGAATGCAAGGGCGGTATTTAATCTGAACAGGTCCTGGCTGTTCCACAAGGGAGGATTTGAATTTGGTTATAATGATAAATTCAATGATGCAGCCTGGGAAAAGATAGAACTCCCCCATACATGGAACGCTTCCGACCCATTTGATGATGACGATGGATATTACCGGGGGACGGGTTGGTACAGGAAACGGATCATCATACCGGAACAATACAGTGACAGGCAATGCTGGTTAAGGTTTGAGGGAGCGAACCAGGTGGCAGACGTTTACGTAAACGGAATGTTCGCGGGTCGTCACAAGGGAGGATACACAGCTTTTTCGGTTGATATTACGCCATTTATAGAGACCGGGGATACACCCAATCTCATTGCAGTATCAGTATCAAATGCCCATGATCCGTATATTCCGCCCCTGTCGGTAGGCTACGCATTATACGGCGGAATATACAGGGACCTGGACCTGGTTTTCACAATGCCGGTTCATTTTTCCTTGTCTGATCATGGCTCGTGTGGTATCCGGCAAAGCACAACTGTCGTAAATGGCGACCTTACAGTGTTGCATGCAAGGGCACGGGTCACCAACCACACGGAAAAAAATGTGAAGACCCAATTGCAGGTGGCACTCAAGGATCCGTCCGGTAGGCTGGTAAACCGCAAAGACACATTGTTGCTCCTGCCAGGAGGAGCGGATGGAATGAATGCGAGCCTCAGTATGGAGGTTCCTGATCCAGTTCTCTGGTCACCCGACAACCCGTTTCTGTATGATGTTGAATATACATTATTGGTGGATGGGAAAATAGCAGACTATCAGCAAGTTCCGCTGGGGATCAGGTCCATTGCACTCGATCCGCAGAAAGGTTTCTTCCTGAATGGAGAAAAGTTGTTCCTCAGGGGAACCAACCGTCACCAGGATTTCCAGGGAAAAGGTTCGGCCCTCACCAACGAGGATCATGTCAGGGACCTTAAGATCATTAAGGAAATGGGATGTAACTTTGTCAGGCTGGCGCACTATCCCCAGGACCCTGCCGTGCTCCATGCCTGCGACAGTCTCGGGCTGTTGGTGTGGGAGGAGATCCCCCTGGTGAATTACATCACTACCGATCCTGCTTTTTATGAAAATACGAAGGAAATGCTCCGCGAAATGATCAGGCAACACTATAATCATCCGTCGGTCATCACCTGGGGCAGTATGAATGAGATCTTTCTCTGGGGAAAGAATGCGAGACGGATGCGCACGCAGGAGGACCCGGTGTATGCCGGACAGGTCCGTCAGCTGGCGCTTCTGCTCGACAGCACCATTCGCGCCGAGGACGCCACCCGTTTTACCGCGATGGCCGTTCATGGTTCATCGGACTATGCCAGGTATGGACTTACGGGCATCTCCGACATCCTGGGACTCAACGTTTATTCAGGATGGTATTCGGGCGAATTAAAACATTTTTCCGGGACCATCCGCAAGGCACATGAGCGATATCCCGACCAGGCTATCATTGTCAGTGAATATGGTGCCGGATCCGACAGCGAGGTAAACTCAAATACCCCCGAACGCTTTGATTTTTCTGTTCAGTACCAGCAGCTGTACCATGAATCCTACCTCGGGCAGATGAAAGAGATGGATAAGCTGACCGGTGCGGCCATCTGGAACCAGTTTGATTTTTCGCAACCGTGGACCGGGGGGACCATTCCGCATGTAAATCAGAAAGGAATGTACACATGGGACCGCAGGCCAAAGGATGTATACTACTTGTACAAGGCCAATTATTCAAAGGAACCTTTTGTCAGGATTGCATCCCGGGAGTGGAATGTGCGTGCAGAACGGGCTGGCAAAAAGGGGAACCTTGAAATGCAGCCGGTTAAAGTGTATACCAACGCTGGTCGGGTAAAGTTATGGGTGAACGGAAAAAGCTACGGAACAAAAGGTCCGGATATAACAGGTACGATTACATGGAACGCAGTCCTGCATCCCGGAGAAAACCAGGTGATTGCGCAGGCCATAAAAAGCAAGAAAAATATCGCCGATACGATGCAAATCAGCGCAATTGTATTGCCATCGCAGCTCGTCCTGATAAATCCCCAGGAGGTTGATCTTGCGATTAATTGCGGATCCAATGTACAATACTACGCTGGGGGCAATACTGTCTGGCTTGCAGATCAGCCTTATGTGCCCGGTGGTTTTGGTTATGTGGGTGGAGAAAAAATGATGCTTCAAAAGGATATAGCACTTAAAGGGACAGGGGATCCGGCACTGTTTTTCCAATACCTTTTCAATCCTGAAAGTTATCATTTTGATCTTCCGGATGGAAAATACCTTGTGCATGTTACGTTTGCCGAGCCCGATTTACCTGGAGAACAACGGGTTTTTGAAATTACCTGCAATGATCAATCAAAGGTAAGGTGTGAAGTCTCATCCAGGGACCCGCTTTCCACCAGCGCTCAGCAAGCTGTTCTGAACGTGACTGCTTCCGGCGGGAAGGGCATAGACATCCGGTTTGGTGCGATTTCCGGGGAACCTGTGATCTCCGCTATCCGTGTTACTGCCAACAGCAATGAATCACTTTAAGCTAATCCGATGATGAGAACATCCAGAGATGACAAGCGCATTTTTTTGAAAAAACTACCGGGAAAGTTTGCAACCTCCTGTTTGATTGTGTTTTTCTTTGTCGTAACGCCTGTGTTATATGGTGCGGAAAGCTATACGTTTACAACGGGCATGGACCATCTATCAATTTCTGGTCCGGCATCAGCACCGGACAGGATATATGTGCGATTGACCCGTGAAAATGATCCCGACCAGTTGCTTTTCAGGGGAGATGTTACTGCCGTTCCCACGGCAACCTCACCAGGCCGAAAACAGTATATCATTTCAGGACTCCGGGCCGAACACTGGTCTCCGGCATCTCCTGTTTTGTATGACCTTGTGATTTCGACGGACAAACATTTCAGGAACATTGAACTTTCGGACAGGATAGGTTTCAGATCCATCGAAAGCAGGGAAGGCAGGATATGGCTGAATGGTTATCCGTTGTTCCTTCGTGGCATCGCCATCAACCCGCCCGGGAGAGGGATTCCCGAAACACTTGAAAACAGCCGTGAATTTGCGCTCGAATATGTGCGATTCATGAAAAGCATGCATTTGAACATTATCAGGATCCCGGACAGCGAGGTGTGGTATGATGTATGTGATGAGCTCGGTATGATGGTATTTGGAGGCAATTATTCGGGATCGGTGATGGGACAACGGCCCCCCGCTGACTATGATGCAGCTGTGGATTGGTACAAAGAGAAAAAGTTTGGTCCCATCATGCATCACCCCTCGCTTGTAATCTATGCACTGACTAATGAGGTGCCTTACCGTGGCTCAAAAGTCTCGGAATGGATCGAGTTCCTGAATTACGCCTATGCCGGTCTGCAAAAATGGGACCCGTCACGGCTCTACATTGGCAATGCAGGTTATGGTTACGGACAATCAGGGGATATCTGCGATCTTCACCGTTACTGGGGATGGTACTATGCCTCCCCGTTCACCTTTTTGCATATCAGGGATTATGAACGTATTACCTTTCCCGATAAAGTTCAACCCCTTACATTTACAGAATGTGTAGGGAACTATACAGGTCCCGATGGCAGGTACAATCTTACACCCAATCATAAAAACCCCGTTTCGCAGTTGAACTGGACAGGACATGCACCGCAGCAGGTTCAGCAATTGCTTGCAGATCAGCACCAGTCTTGGACCCTCAAGCAGGCCACAGAACTCACCCGCAGACTGCGGCGCATCAATAGTGAATCTTCAGGGATATTCCCGTTTACAATCTTATTCAGGAACTGGCATACCGCAACCAGTTTCGTGGATATGGATCCCAAACCTGCCACACGCCAGGTCAGGGAATCCTACCAGCCGGTTTTGGTGAGTTGGGAAAACTGGAGGTTCCAGGTCTATGCAGGGTCCATGATTGATCCTATCGCCCATGTCATCAATGATTCAGAAGATTTCAGTGCACTGAAAAAAAACAGGCTCGTGGTGCGGCTACTGGATAATGCAACGACAGTAAGGTATGTGGATACGATTTCACTGCCGGATATTGCGTATTTTGATATCCACTCGGAAAGAATTCCCATCCAGTTGCCGGAAAGTTTGTTTACGGGAGACTACACCCTGGAAGGAATCTTATTCTCAGGAGGAAGGGAAGTAAGCAGGAACCATCATTTACTGTATATTTCATCCCGGGCCGGCAGCTTGAAACAAGCGTATAGTGCAAAGAACGGGGAAGGTGAATTAATCCTGCTCTATGATCCTGCCGGTACCACCAAAACCGCTTTCCAGGCCAGGGGGATCCCGGTTATGGATTATATTCCCGGCGCTGTTCCCGGCAGTACAGACCTGCTGATCATTGGAAAGAATTCAGCTGATTCATCCCTCGGGGCACATTACAGTGAAATCAGGAAATTTGTCGCGGAGGGCGGACGATTGTTCATCCTGCCCCAGGACAGCTCCCACCGGGGATCCCTTGCGAATATGCTGCCCGTACAGATACAGTTTCCGGAAATGGATATAGATGATCCCAGTTATCCTCCTCCGGACAGGCCATCCCGCAATGGATTCAATATTAACCCGGAACGGCCCGGCCATCCCATCTTCGAGGGCATCAGCAGGAAAGAACTTCGGATATGGTCAGATTATACCCAATGGGACGAGACACAGCCGGGGATGCCGGCAATTTACCCGGTAACGCATGGATTTGTTCTCAGGGATCCAATGGCAGTCAAACAGACGGCGATACTCGCGAACTATAGTGTCGGGCTCGAGGGAATAGCGCTGGCCGAAATATTTGATGGAAAGGGAAGCATACTCCTTTCAGGATTTGACCTCGTGAACCGCCTTGGAAAGGATCCCGTCGCCGATCGGATCATGCAAAATTGTATCTCCTATATGCAGGACAGTCAAGGTCACGAACCCTATGTGCTTGTCGATGCGCCAATTACCTGGGGAGCGTACGGAACAGAGAAGGGGGTACTGACCGGTATATACAGTGGGCTGATGATCAATGCCAAACCGGCACTTGTGGGTTCCTACGAAGACCTGGAATATTCAGTCGATGCGTTGGGACATGGGTATGCGGGTGCCAAATGGGGCTGGAACAACCGTGCCGGCAAGCAATATGTACCTTATGGCAGGAGAATATTCGGCCCTTATTACCACCGCGATTTTGGAGGTGTGGCGACACCTCTTGATCCTGATTCCGAAAATGGAGAGGCAATTTTCTGGTGCCGCGTTCCTGGGAATACATCTGAAATGAGCAACCTGGTATGGAATCCTGCTGATGAACCTGCGAAGGTTACGATCGCTGTGAATGGAACAGCAACCTCGGCAGTGATCCGGCCGGGCGCATACCAGTCTTTGCAGGTTCCTGTTGATGGATCCACCGGAGAACTGGAAGTGATGCTTACAGGTGACAGGAGGCTCGTGCTGCTTGAAACGGTATTTTACTAGCAGGTAATCAAGAGGAGGGTCCGGATTATTGAATGGCGCTGCAACCGGCCGGTTCAAATTTGTCCCTGCAATGCAGGAACCATGCACCGCGGACCGGTTACACCTATCATTTGCCTGTATCCCTCCAGTTGCATGATTTTGGTTGAGGCAGAAACCAGATCGAACGATTTCAAAACCCAGGCACAGGTATGGGTCAGTACATTTATTCAAAAATCATTCTAACTAATCTTATCAATTGTCATGAAAAAAACTTTTACACTTATTGTCGCTGGATTAATGTTGCTGTGCGGTGCTGCATTTGCACAGGAATACCATTTCCAGGAAGATTTTGAATCAGGTAGCAGTGATAACTTCGCCGGCTGGATAACCGGTGGTGAAGGCGTGGCTTCCACAAGCGGTGGTATAGATGGAAGAGGCGCAAAATTCAGAGATGCGGTTTCAACACTCACCACTGAAATAGCCTATTCCTGGGCAGATACATTGTTTTTCTCTGTAAAAACTTCCAATGCTGCAACAGATGCCATATTCAGTGTTTACCTGAGTTTCGATGAGGGGGTGAACTGGACTTCCGTCTGGGATACCACCTACCTGGAACTGGACGCACTTCCTGACGGAACGCTTCATGATACGATTGTGATCGACACTGATCAAACTCCTGTTATGATCAGGTTTGAAAGTGCGAATGACAGTGGAGACAACGGTGACTATCCGTTTGTCCTGGATAATGTCTGGCTGAAGAAAAAAGCGGTTCCGGCAGATAATACGGGGTTCAGTATGATCTTGTCCTCCTGCCAGACTGTTTCGGAAGAGGATATCCTCTTTTCTGAAACAGCTGAAAACAGTAATATTTTTGTGGCACACGATTCAATCTCATACAATGATACTGCCACCATCGATGTGGTGCCGCTGAACAGTGCCGCGACAGCCTCTTTCTCCAGGCAACCATTTCCTGAAGCCGGTGGCTCGGATACGGCGGTTTTTACTATCCATGCGGCAGATGGCGTAACGACCGAAACCTATAAAGTAGTGATATCACGTTCGCTTTATTATGTGAAAACAGGCTTTGTAAAAAGCGGTGATGCCAGGAGACCGTCAGGTTGGAGCAGCAGCGGCGGATTGTATGCCTCTTCTTCACGTGGTAACTACGGACTTTATCCCGGTGACAACGGGTTGCGCATGTACAACAGCGCCAACAACGGGGAAGGGCAGATCACTTCACCTGAATATTTTAGCATTGGAACGGTCTCTTTTGCAGCCAAATTCTCAACAACGGACGATGAATCACTGATCCTCTCCACGAGCACAGACCAGGGAGCGACCTGGCAGGAATTGGAAACCTATTTGCCGTCCGACGGAAGGATACCGTCGTATCCTGGTGAAGATGCAGCGGATGTCCTGGCCTTCCAATCCATTGAGGTGAACAGCTATGTTCCGACCATGATAAGGTTCAGCTATTCGGGCATCAGCACTTCACCCAGGACAATGGTGGATGACATCGGTGTGATGATCAGTAAAGCAGCAACCGTTGCTTCATTAAACGACCTGAAAGTGGATGGGACCACCATTGACGGATTCAGTCCCGAAGTCTATGCCTATGCTTATGAATTACCTGCCGGATACCAGGGTATTCCTGCGGTTTCTGCAGCATCCGGACTTGTTGCATTAACAATTGAAGTGGAAGATGCCACTGACCCCAGGGGAAGTGAAGCTGAACGGACAACGACAGTCACTGTGACCGCACCCGATGGTGTTGCGGTTCAGCAATATACGATCCTTTTTACCGTAGCGCTCAATGACGATGCAACATTAAGTGACCTGACCATCGATGGAACAACTGTCAGCGGTTTTGCATCCGGCAACCTCACCTATGATGTGGAACTTCCCGCAGGTACCACTGCTGTTCCCGCCGTGGATGCAGTTCCGGCAGATGCCAATGCAACCTATGTTGTAAATGACGCAGCCCAGCTTCCCGGGACCACAACTGTGGTAGTAACTGCTGAAGATGGCACTACGCAGGAGACCTACCAGGTCAACTTTACAGTTGATGCAACTGGTGTTCCCGGTGCCACCGCGATTCAGATGGTATTGTCACCCAATCCAACACAGGGCATGGTGCGGATCAGCGGTCCGGAGTCGACAGGACAGGCTGTAGTAAGCGTATATGGTATTACAGGTGAATTGCTTAAAAGGATAGAAGATTACCAGTGGAATGAGGAGGTGGATATGCGCTCTCAGTTCAATGCCGGCGTATACTTTGTTAAAGCGACGATAGACAATAATACCAAGGTGTTCAGAGTAGTGGTAAGGTAAACGGGCATAAAATGAACCTTGGAATGAACACGTTTCTTTTCCAGTGTGATTCATTCAGTCTGTATTTTTTAAACTTCCCCGCTTCAGGAAGCAGAAATGACTTCAGGGAGGGGGGGAGTTTTTGTACCTTTGCAGTGAAGAAAGTAAAGTCAACCTACCCATGATCCTTTGGTTGACTCAACCAGGACAAACATCAATGATAATTATGAAAAAAATCACTTTCATTTGTTTTTATATACTGATATCCAGCGTAATAAGCGCACAAATACCTTTTATTACAGCGGATACGTATGACAGGGGAGGTTCATACACAGATGATAATTTTGGTGCTGATAACAGCATTTATGTTAAAAGCAGTCCCACCAGCGAAGAATATACACGCAGAGGTTACCTGAAATTTGATGTTTCAGGTATTTCCCTTGATAAGATCCTGCGTGCCGAAATACAGCTGTTTACCGAATATGTACATGATGACATGCAGATCGGTCTCTATAGCATTCCCGATAGCTGGGAGGAGAGTACCCTTACATGGAGCAATGCACCGGAGATGGGAGAACGTTTATTATTGCAAAGCATTAAAAAGGCGGATGAGGGGACCTGGATCCACCTGGATGTCACCGCTCATCTTATCAAACAGGGGACAGACGGATTTCTCTCGGTTGGTATTGAAGATCCTTTCCAGTCGAACAACCATACACGTTTTACCACGAAGGAGGCGGGGACAAACATACCTCAACTCGTAATTTCCGAGGCAACACAAATTCCCGTGGCACCCTCCGACCTGAGGGTCAGAGTTCTTACACCAAAACAGGCAGAGCTTACCTGGGCGGACCAGGCAGAGGAGGAATCTTTCTATATCATAGAAAGCAGTCCTGACGGTGTAAATTTCGTGGTTCATGATACAGTGCCCGCAAACACAGAATATAAATCGTATTTTGACCTGGTTCCTTCTACAAGTTACCATTTCAGGGTGAAGGCCGTGAACGGGCTGGGCAGTTCAGAACCGACAAATGCAGTGCAGTTGACCACACCACCCCTCGGCAACAAGTATACCTATTATATTGATGGTACAGGAGGTGACAACAGTAACGACGGTACATCGGAGAATTCTCCCTTCAGGACCTTTGAAGTAGTGAACAGGATCCACTTTCTGCCGGGAAGCCAGGTCCTTTTCAAAAAAGGGGAAGAATGGACAGGTTCGCTGGTACTGCATGGGTCAGGAGAACCCGGGAACCCAAACCTGGTCGGGACATACGGTGAAGGCGATGCTCCACTTCTGAACGGGCCGGGCACCTACCAGAGCAATACGGTACACTTCGACAATGTAAGTTATTGGGAAATGGATGGCCTCCGGATCAGGAATTTTGAAGTAGTAGACGATGGGATGTCAGGAGTCTATAAGAGAGGCATTTACGTGCACGCACACGAAATGGGTGAGGTCAATCATTTTATATTCAGAAACCTGGAAATATATGATATCAATGCCCAGGTGTCTGACGACCAGTCATTCAGCGAGATCAGCAAGAATTATGGAGGTATTTACATGGAGATCACCGGTGATGCAATCCCCACCTGGTTCGACACCGTGTTTATAGAGGACTGTTATTTTCATGACCTTGGAAGGACCGGTGTCAGCAATGCTTCAAGCTGGGACCGGCGCGGGCTGTTGTCTGAATTCGGCGATGAGCTGAGCGAAAACACGTATGACAACTGGGTCCCTGCACGGAACATGGTTTTCCGGAACAACCGGATAGAGAGCACAGAAGGTAATGGATTGATTCTAAGGGTTGCAGATAAGCCGCTGATCGAATACAATTATTTTTATAATTGTGCCACCACCCTCAGCGGAAATGCAGCATTCTGTTTCAATACCGACAGTGCATTGTTCCAGTTCAACGAGGCATCTTATACGGTATACAACGAGGGTGACACTGATGCCCGCGGGATCGACAGCGATTTCAGGACCAAGTACACCATTATCCAGTACAATTACCTTCACCATAACGGGTACGGCGGGGTCGTGGCAACCGGGGGAGCCGGTGGTACCACGTCGGTTCCCAGGTTCAACGACGGGACGATCATCAGGTACAATATACTGGTCGACAACGCGTCCCATATTGTGCGGACATCTGGTGTATTAACCAACCTTTTCGTTTACAACAATGTTTTTTATACGGGAGAATCACTGGATAATATTATCCAGATATACAACGGTGCATGGTCAGGAGCAGCAGCGAATGGCTCTTATTATTACAACAATGTTTTTTACAGTCTCGGAAGCAATCCGACTTACGATTTTGGACAATCCAGGAACAATGTTTTCTCAAATAATGCATTTTATGGCAACCATACAGCAAGTGAACCGCCGGATCCTGAGAAGGTTCTGGCTGATCCTGCTTTTGTTGATCCCGGACCTGCTGCAGATATTGAATCCCTGGATGGATTTATGATCCAGTCCGGTTCTCCCCTGACGGGTGCAGGTATGCAGGTTGAAGGGATGCCTGAAGAAGATTTATATGGTAATCCGCTCACTGGATCGATAAATATCGGCGTCCACCAGACCCTGAATAATGCATTGGAAGTATTTAAACCCCGACAACCGGTGCGGCTTTTTCCGAACCCTGCAAGAAATATTCTGAATGTTACTGCTGATAATGTTGAGAGTGGTACCTTTAGCTGGTCGATCCTGAACACAGAAGGAAAAGTAGTTGCCAGGGGGAAAGAAGCTGTGAATGAGAACCGTATAGATTTTTGTTTGCAAACCCATGCAATGGGACTGAATCCCGGATATTATATTTTGAAGCTTCAGGGCAGTCTGGATACCAGTACTCCTTTTACTGTTCAGGAATAAAAAGTGCAATTGATTCGTTTGTTTTTATTTGAACATGCAGCTGAAGCACGCAAATATTGTCTCACGCTTTATATTGCTATTCCTGGTACTTACAGTTGGAATGCCAGTCCGGGCATTGCCATTGGGAGATCCCTTGTTTTTCAGACACATCCTTCCTGAAGATGGACTTTCGAACAATGTGGTATATGACATCGTGGAGGATGATGTCGGGTTTATCTGGATTGCGACCAGGAATGGCCTGAACCGATTTGATGGCTCAGGATTCAGGGTATATGACCAGTTTGACGGCGGGCTGAAAAGTTCCCATATCAATATATTGTATAAGGATGTGAATGGGAACATCTGGGTCGGGACGCAGTCCGGCCTGGCCAGGTATAATCAGGCGACCGATCATTTTCATGTTTACAGCAACCCCCTGGGAAACGAAAACACAGATGCTTCAAATATAATTTCAATAACCGGTAACAGCCGGGGAGACATCTGGTTCGGAACCAATGCCAGTGGAATCATGAAACTGGAGCAGGGAGACGATTCAGTAAAAGTAATCGTCCCGGAACCGGAAAACCTACCGGGCCTGTTGCTGACCCGGGTAAGGGGGTTGATGTTCGAGAATGATTCCACCTTATGGTTTGGCGCCTATGAAGGCTTGTGCAGGTACCACCTGAACACCGGCAGGTGTGAGGTGGTGTTGGAACGCTGGAAAGACATACAGCAGCGCGTCCAGGTGTTGCTTGACTATAACGAGGAATGGTTGTTCGGAGGAACAGACGGGGAAGGAATCCTGAAACTGAACAAGCACACCGGGGCATTTTCACTGATCAATTCCGGGAACTCCAGTATCACGATTGACCTGGTCCGGGACCTTGCTTTCAGCGAAGAAGGTATTCTTCTTGCCGGTACTGATGGGGGTGGCATGGTCCTGATGGACCCGGTCAGCTTTGAAATGGAAATAATCACCAATGACCCGAATGATCCTTACAGTATCATTAACAATAGTATTTACAGCATTTTCAGGGATCATTATAAAAACCTCTGGGTGGGGACGTATGCCGGAGGAATCAGTTTCAACAGTGAATATGACCGGATCTTTCTGCCGGTGGGACACGAGGTTAATAATCCCAACAGTCTGTCTGATAATAACGTGCGTTCCATTTTGCAGGACAGCAGGGGAGGTGTGTGGTTTGGTACCAGGGGCGGACTCAACCTGCTTCGCAACAACGCGCATGATTTCAGGATCTTTAAAAACGATCCGGAAGGTGGTTCCTCGATCAGTTCCAATACCATTCTGAGCCTGATGGATGATCACAGGGGGAACCTTTGGGTTGGAACGTTTGCCGGCGGGATCAACCTGCTTGATCTTGATACCTACAGGATAAGGAAATTCACTCATCCTGGAGATGAAAATAACTCCCTCCTGCGGGCGCATGTTTATGATATGCTGCTTTCCAGGACCTTCGAAATCTGGATAGCCACCATGGGTGGAGTATACAGGTACAACCTGCGTAATGATCAGATGGAAAGATATCTCCGGGAGGATATGAACCTGCTCGACAATGCTGTGAAAGTTCTGATGGAAGACAGGAAAGGCCGGATCTGGATCGGTACCAATAATGGGTTGAACGTACTTATCCCGGGCGAAAAGTCCTTTCGTGCCTACAGGACAAGGGAGGGTGATACAACTTCTCTATCCAACAACAGGATTCTGACCCTCCTTGAAGACGAACACGGTGACATATGGATCGGGACCGAAGGAGGGGGGATCAATATTCTTTCACCTGAGAGCGGAGTCTTCAGGCATATCAGTGCATCTGACGGATTGCCGGGCAATGTGATCAATTGCATCCTCCAGGACCACAACGGGCAATTCTGGATTACAACCAATCGCGGGCTGGTGCGTTATCAGCCCCTGCAAAACAGGTTCAGGATTTATTCAGAATCGGACGGTCTGCAATCCAACCAGTTCTACTCCAATGCAGGAATCATTACTGGTGACCGGCGCATTATCCTTGGAGGACCAGGGGGATTCAACGCTTTTTTCCCCGATAGCCTGAAAGAGAACCGGTTCAGCCCGCGTGTCATTTTGACGGACCTTTACCTCTACAACAAACCGGTCATTATCGGTGAAGAAGGCAGTCCGCTAAATAAGCAGCTTTTCCTCCAGGATACGCTCGTGCTCAGGCACGACCAGAACAATGTTTCCATCCATTTTACAAGTATCGGGCTCATCAATTCGGATAATTCAAAATACGCCACCTTCCTTGAAAGGTTTGACCGGGACTGGACGGATTTCACTGAAAACCAGTCGGCAGTTTATACCAACCTCGACCCCGGGAGATACACATTCATGGTGAAAGCAGTCAACAGCAGTGGAGTTGAGTCGGAACAGGCCGCAGCAGTGTACCTGCGGGTGATGCCGCCACCATGGAAATCGTGGGTCGCCTTCGTTATTTATGCTATCGTTCTCACTTCCCTGTTATTGCTTTTCAGGGCCTATATCATCTCATGGATCAATGTGAAAAATGAGCTGGAGATGCAGCGCAGGGAGAAGGAGCACATGGAGGAACTGAACCAACTGAAGCTCCGGTTCTTTACCAATATTTCGCATGAATTCCGCACACCACTTACACTGATCCGGGGGTATCTTGACAGTCTGCTTGACAATGAAAACACGAACCGGCGTGAAGATGCCGGGCAGATTATCAGGCAGAACATTAACAGGTTGTTACGATTGATCAATGAACTACTCGATTTCAGGAAAGCAGAAAGCGGGCTGACACGGCTTTCAGTGGAAAAACTGAATATTGTTGAGTTCATCCGGAATATCAAGGACAATTACACTGAATTGTCGGAGCAACGGGGAATTGATTTCACATTCCACGTTGCATCACCCATCCCTGACATCTGGTTCGATCCGGCAAAGATTGAAAAGGTGATGTTTAACCTGCTTTCAAATGCCTTCAAGTTTACTGATGACGGAGGACAGATCAGAATTATCCTGGATATGGTTCAAAGGAAAATGGTCTCTGAGCATGTTGCGGAGAAAAAAATGAGTGGTGAAAATCTACTTACCGTCGAATATGTGGTTATCAGTGTTTTTAATACCGGGGAGGGTATCCCTGAAGAAGAACTCGGCCTTATATTTGACCGTTTCTACCAGTCGGGCAGAAAGGATGAAACGCGTTCCAACCGGCAGAAAGGTTCAGGCATCGGGCTTGCATACAGCAAAAGATTGGTTGAATTACACGGGGGAATCATCGGAGTGACCAGCAACCCGGAAACAGGGACCATATTCAACGTGGAATTGCCCACTGGTGAACAACATTTTACTGCAGAAGAGAAGACGCAGGAAAATCCACAGGGATATCAGCTCCGGATTGACAGCTCCGAGATTAAAAACGAACTCTTCCTCAGTGCTTTTGATGCACCGGATAAACTTCGTGAAGGCTTGCCGCTTGTCCTCATTGTGGAAGACAATCCGTCGATCATCAGGATGATCAGGGACCAGGAGGGAGACGTATATAATTTTGTTGCGGCCCCCAATGGAAGGGAAGGCTTAACAATGGCCGATAAGTATATGCCTGATCTGATCATCACAGACCTGATGATGCCGGTGATGAACGGGATCGAATTCACAGAAAAAATCAAGTCGGAACTGGCCACATCGCACATCCCGGTGATCATGCTTACTGCCAAAACCGATGATGAGACGCAGATAGCCGGACTGGATCATGGGGCAGATGCATTCATCAAGAAGCCTTACAACCCCGAAGTGCTCAAACTGACGATACGGAACCTGCTGGAGTCAAGGCAGCTGCTGAAGAAAAAATTCAGTGGTTTCAATACCCTGGTTCCGGAGGAGGTTACCTCAAACAGGCTGGATGAAAAGTTCCTGGATAAACTGATCAATGTCATTGAAGCCAGGTCCGGTGAGACGGAGCTCGATGTGGTCTCTGTCTCCAGGGAGATGGGTATGTCGAGGTCTGTGCTCTATCGCAAGATCAAATCAATCTCCGGGTACACCATCCAGGAATTCGTCAGGGTATGTAAACTGAAGAAAGCCGCAAACCTCCTGATCAATTCACAAGAATCGATCTCCGAGATCGCATATTCCTCAGGTTTTTCCAATGCCAAGCATTTCAGTACCAGGTTCAGGAAACATTTTGGCGTTACACCGACTGAATTCAGGAAAAATGCAGGCAAATAGGCGCTTCTCGAAAAAGAGATTCATCAAAGATCTATTTTACTGTGCGTGAGTGCCTGGAGGATGAAAAACCAATTCAAAAACCATGTTGAACTATTTTAAAACCTTTGATGACGGACTTTTAGATAATTTTAATTGATCATTAAGCCAACTTATGAGCCACAAGCAACAAAAAAAATATTTCTATGTACAGCTTCTGCTCATAGTATGTATGGTGGGCTTTTTACTCTTTTTCATCTACATTCTTTAATACAACGCTAAAACTAAAATTGAATGAGAAAGTTATTGCCAACGCTTGTATTATTACTGACCTGTAATTTTATTTTTGGTCAGGAACGAACCATTACGGGAAAGGTCACCACAGCTGAAGATCCGGGGGGACTGACTGGTGTGACAGTAATGGAACTTGGTACCAATAACGGAACCATTACGGATGCCAGCGGGTTTTATACGATCACGGTGGATGGAAATGCCATCCTGAGGTACTCATTTGTGGGTCTGCTTGACAAGGAAGTCGCGGTGGGACAAAGGACCCGTATCGATGTCCAGCTGGAATCGGACTACCTTGGACTGGATGAAGTGGTCGTGGTGGGGTATGGTGTGCAAAAGAAGAGCGACCTTACGGGCTCGGTTGCATCCATTACTGCAGATGAGATGAATGCGGTCCCTACAACCAATATTGCCGAAATGATCCGGGGAAATGCAGCCGGTGTTGAAGTCAGCCTGGGAAACGCAAGACCGGGTGGTTCTTCCAATATTATCATCCGGGGACGCAAATCACTTTCAGGGAGCAACTCCCCGCTGTATATTGTGGATGGTGTACCTGTTGGCAATATCAATGATATCAATGCCAGGGATATTGAATCCGTCGAAGTGCTGAAAGATGCAAGTGCACAATCCATTTACGGGGCAAGGGCCTCCAATGGGGTGATCCTGCTCACCACAAAACGGGGGAAAAGCGGTGAAATGCAGGTAACCTATGATGCCTCCACCACACTGCAGACGATCTGGAAAAATTTTGAAGTCTACGGGGGTGATGAATGGCTGGAATACAGGACACAGGGATTCAGATCTGATGCAGCACTGAGCGCACCGTTTATAGATACGTTGTCGAACTGGAGAGAATATTTCCCGCCGGAGGTGATCCTGGATGAAGCGATGCTGGAATCATTTGAAAGCGGTGAATTTGTAAACTGGGAGGACCTGGTGATCGACAATGCCATGATGCAGCAACATAACCTGAGCATCAGGGGAGGCGATGAAAATACCAGGATCGCAACCTCTTTTGGTTATTTTGACCAGGATGGACTGCGACCTGAATCCTCCTTCCAGCGCGGGAGCTTCAGGCTGAATTTTGACCAGAAGGCAACAGACTGGCTAAGCGTGGGAGGTAATACCTATCTCGCCCGGTCTTTCCAGACAAGGGAGGCAAGTTCTGCATACTATGATTACCTCTACCTTCCGCCCCTGGCCCAGCCCTATGATGAGAACGGGGACCT
>JARGFP010000014.1 GCA_029210585.1 Bacteroidales bacterium | reverse complement strand
TTGAGGTACACTCGGGGATGAAGACAATGCAAATACTTGAATAATATCGTCGAACAAGAACATCGGTTTGTGAAGTGGAGAATACAGAAAATACTAGGGTTTAAGTCATTTGAATCAGCTCAGATCACCCTTTCAGGAATTGAAATAGTACGAATGATTAAAAAGGATCAGTTAAGGAATCCTGGGATAAATCCGTTCAATTCATTTTGTTCATTGGCTAGTTAGCTTGGGAAATCCACCTCCATCTTAGATTTGGAATCAGCAGGAAAAAGGTGAAGGAGGTTTTGTTGTCATTTGCTTATCATATTCATGCAAATTAATCTAAACTACTCAAAATTTTTAACGAATTCAAATTCCATGAACAGTTATGAATTCAATATCATTGCATAGAGACCAATTTATGAGGTGTAAATCTTCTATAATCCCTCTATTCAGAAAGAACTTAAAATATGCTGAATCACATAGCCCTAATCACATATTCATATTGTCGGCAAAGCATGGATTGGTTAAATTGGATGATGAGATAGAACCATACGATAATACTTTGAATAAGATGAACGCTTCCGAAAAGAAGGAATGGGCAGCATTGGCTATAACGAAATTGAAAAAGATTGTTGATATTTTACAGGATAGATTCACCCTCCTTGCAGGAAATAATTACAGAAAACACCACATAAACTGAGCTGCATATTCCTGAATCGTTGAGCACCTCTCTCCGAAGTATTGTGTCTACTCATTCCATCCAATCCAATTAAGCAGCCTGCTACTAAAAAGAAAAGCCCTGCAATTGCAAGGCTTTTCCATAAAAAAGAGTAATAAGTTATTTCACGAACTTCACGATAGCATTATCGTTCACCTTTACAAAATAAAGTCCATTGACATAATCGCTAACATCAAAGGTAATCATTCTTCCTTCCACAAAAACTTCTTCAATCTTGCGACCAATGCTGTTGTAAATTACTACTTTAGCATTCTCAGTCGGGAAAGTAACGTTCAGTAGATCGGTTGCAGGGTTCGGATATACTTTTATACCATTCGCTTTTTCGGAGGGAATTCCATTAACAGGAGTATGAACAGATTCAGCTATGTTATCGACCAGTACTGTAGCACCATCTGTTCTGGCTGCTTCCGGGAAATCCGGGAAAAATACGAATCTTGGATAGTCATATCCTATGCCGGCCGAAAAGTCATAGGTAAGTAATTCCCACTCATCTGTTTTTGTATTGGTAGCAAACAGTTCAATGACTGGTCCGCCATTGCTGCTACTTTCTACCTTAAGCGCGCTACGGCCGATATCTGACCTGTACACCATCATGGTCAGGGTATGGTATTCTTCGGTAAATGTAATAGTCTCATAAGCTTCAGTCCATGCACCGGCCCACTGGTCTGCATTGTCATGTACAACAAACTGTATGGCATTGGCAGATGTATTAATTCCTGATGCATCAGGGTTGGCAACAATTGAAAAATCAGAACAGTTGAGAGGATCCGGACCCAGGCTGAATGTCGCCCACGACATATCATTCACGCCTTGCTCAAAATTTACAGGCAATGGATTGTTGACAGTTACACTTTCAGGACGATCACCCCAGACGCAATCTATAGTTTCATCTGCGCCTGTAAAAACGTGAACCCTGTCAGAAGCTATTGGCTCGCCATTATCCCAGCTGGTGTTTTTGAAGAATTTAAATTCCCAAAATCTTGCACATATTGGCAGTGTGACGCTGAAAATTCCGTCCGCATCTCCGTCTAATAATTCAAGATCCAGGTTATCTCCAGGCATAGGCCAGCCCCACGGGGAACCTGATATAAAAACGCGGTCGTCAGCAGCAAAGCCTCCACCGGTCGTGTCCAGGTTAAAAGTCGCACCACTCTTAACAGCTGCAGCTATATTATCAACCAGTACTGTAGCACCATCTGTTCTGGCTGCTTCCGGGAAATCCGGGAAAAATACGAATCTTGGATATTCATATCCAATGCCGGCTGTAAAGTCAAAGGTAAGTAATTCCCACTCATCTGTTTTTGTATTGGTAGCAAACAGTTCTATGACTGGTCCGCCATTGCTGCTGCTTTCAACCTTAAGCGCACTGCGGCCGATATCCGACCTGTACACCATCATGGATAAGATGTGGTTATCTTCTGTAAATTTAATCGTATCATAAGCTTCAGTCCATGCACCGGCCCACTGATCTGCATTGTCATGTACAACAAATTGTATGGCATTTGCAGATTTGTTGATTCCTGATACATCAGGGTTGGCAACAATTGAGAAATCTGAACAGTTGAGAGGATCCGGACCCAGGCTGAATGTCGCCCACGACATATCATTCACGCCTTGTTCAAAATTTACAGGCAATGGATTGTTGACAGTTACACTTTCAGGACGATCACCCCAGACGCAATCTATAGTTTCATCTGCGCCTGTAAAAACGTGAACCCTGTCAGAAGCTATTGGCTCGCCATTATCCCAGCCGGTGTTTTTGAAGAATTTAAATTCCCAAAATCTTGCACATATTGGCAGTGTGACGCTGAAAATTCCGTCCGCATCTCCGTCTAATAATTCAAGATCCAGGTTATCTCCAGGCATAGGCCAGCCCCACGGGGCACCTGAAATAAAAACGCGGTCAGCTGCCGCAAATCCTCCCCCGGTCGCGTCCAGGTTAAAAGTAACGTTTCCTTGTGCTGCGAGCCAGCTAAAGGCCACGAAAAGGAAAACAAAGGTCGTCGTAGTTTTTTTCATAATAGTTAAGTTTAGATGTTAAATAGTGTACGTATTAGATGATGTTAAAAATAGAATCCTCCTTAAATTTGCGACCCAGATAAGAGACAATTGGGTTCATCAATGACCAAATCTTTGGGTACTGACCAATAAATTTACTATAGTTTCTTTTAAAAACCTCATTTAACGCTTTCCTTTTTAATTGTTTTAACACTTTATGATACAAATAGAGAGACTGAAGCACCTGGATTGCCTTGAGTTTTGGAGTTAGGTAAGCGTAATAGATGCTGCGTGTTACATTATTCTATTGACCGGTCCTGCGCCCTTGCCTTGGCGGCAGTTCTGCCGGTTTCTTTACTGCATATAATCCGACGGTCGTTCCAGTAAATCCATAGGAGTTATCGGTTGACAGGTAATGGGCATCAATGCCTGCAGCAAGCAGTTCCCATCTGTTCTTCTTTACCGCATAATAAAAATCAAAGGTCTTCCCGTGTGAAACGATTTTCAATTCGATACTGTTCCCTGCCGGATCAATGGCCTGGCTTGCCAGTTTTTCAACACCCGACGATGCGATTTTCAGCAGGCTGATTTCCAGGCCTTCTTCCTGTCTGCCTGCCGCCATAAAATACTGGTGGCGTTCATCTTTCAGCAGCAGCAGTCCGGCTGCATCTTCCTCCTCCATTACGGGATCGAAGATCATTTTCGTTGCACATTCAAACTTATGATGCTGCAGCCTTCTGCTGATAAGCGCAGGCGTACCCCTGCCGGTGGCTTTTTCTTCGGTACAGTTCAGCATGAGATACCCGGACTGAGAGGTAAGTGAATAGCGATATGTTCCCGGTGACCTGAGCGTCAGCCATTCCATGCCCAGTTCCTCATCACTGAAGTCATCCCCGATACTGAAGTTCCCGAATGTGACATTGTCCGCCCGTTGCACACTTTCTCTTTCCAGAATCATCGGGATGAGATCATCTCCCTGTGTCATGTAGGGAAATCCGTCTTCACTCCACCTGACCGGCATGATGAAGGTCTCCCGCCCCAGGTTTTCAAATGCATTGTCGATCGGCCGGCAAGCCAGGAAAACCGCCCACCAGTCGCCTTCTTTTGTCTGAACAAGATCGGCATGACCGGCCCAGCCAATCGGATTCGGACGGTATGGATCCAGGTGACGCTGGGTGAGTATCGGATTTTTATCCCAGGGAATATACGGACCCAGCGGGTGATCACCCCGGAAGATCACTTCTGAATGCTCCGGTCCGGACCCGCCCTCGGCATCCATCAGGTAGTACATGCCGTTGATCTTATAAATGTGCGGACCTTCAATCCAAATGGGCTTTTCTTCGATATTCACCCCGCCATTTACGATCATGTTTGCCGGTTCCAATGCTTTTTCTTCCTTCCAGTCAAATTCCTGTACGCGAATGGCACGATGACCCTCGTAAAGCGGCGGGCCATCCGGTGCATCATTGTTCACGATATATGCCTTCCCGTCGTCATTGAAAAAAATGGACGGATCAATACCCCCTACCTCCGGCAACCAGATGGGATCTGACCATGCGCCAAACGGATCTTTGGTTTTCACGAAGAAATTTCCCCTGCGGATATTGGTAGTGATCATATAATACGTCTGATTATGCGGATTGTAGCTGATGGCAGGAGCGAAGATCCCCTCGCCAATCCGCTGTCCGTCAAGAGGAAGCTGTGATGGTCGGTCCAGCACATGACCAATCTGTTTCCAGTTGACCAGGTCCGTGCTGTGAAATATCGGCACGCCCGGAAAATAGGAAAATGTGGAGGTTACAAGAAAATAATCGTCCCCGTTCCTGCAGATACTCGGATCGGAATACCAGCCCGGAAGGATGGGATTATAAAACTGGTTCTCCCTTTCCAGGGGATGTTCATTGTAAAAGTCGTCATTCCCCGTATAGGTGAAATAGTCGAAATAGGCCGCTGACTTTTCAGGCTGAAAATCTGCTTTTCCAGGTGATCCTGAGCAGCCGGAGAGCAAGACAGTGAGCAGTATCCCTGTAACAATAATGTAACAGTTCAGATGTAGCTTCAGGCCCGGTTCTGAAGCGGCCCGCCGGACCCGGACGGAACATGCGGGATAATGATTCTTTTTAGTTGAGTGAGACATGGTTTTCTTCGTTTAGTTGTGTGTATAACAATAAAAGTTCACTGCTGTTTTACGGGTGAGCCGTTTGAAACTTCTTGTCATGTAGCATACTAAGATAGAAAATTCTGAGCCATCTGCACCAACGTATTTTACAACGTTGATATTCCGCAGGCTTACAACTGCCGGTATATTTGGCGAAAGGTATGTTCGTAGTTTAACCAGGTATTCAGCAATAACAGGTGTTATTATGAAGAAAAGCTTATGTCTCGACTAAGACAAACTTTGGAAATATTTTTTAATTGAACATTTGATATTCGTATCTTTGTTTTAATGAAACAAAGGGTCTACATAGATACTTCTGTAATTGGAGGTTGTTTTGACCAGGAATTTGAGGAATGGTCCAAAGCCCTGTTTAATGATTTCAGAGCAGGCAGAATGATTGCTGTTGTATCGGATATTACATTGGATGAACTTTCCGGGGCACCAGAAAAAGTCAAAGTCAATATTTCCATACAATACCTGAAGCCTCATTGGAAATTTTAGCATCTGATTCGGAAACCAATGACCTCGCTAAATTATACCTCGATGAGGGTGTTGTTTCAGCAAAATTTTTCGAAGATGCACTCCATATTGCAATTGCCAAGATTTTTCAAATTAATGTGGTAGCTAGCTGGAATTTCAAACACATTGTAAACCTGGATAAGATTCGAATGTATAATTCTGTGAACATTAAGAATGGGTATTCATTGATCGAAATCAGAACACCAAGGGAAATTATTAAAACAGGAAATGATGAAAACCAATAAAGAATTTGACGCTGTTGAAATGATGCGTTCTATTCGTGACAAGCATCACATGGATTATAGCATGGATCCTGAGTTAAGAGAGAAACGGTTGGCCGCTATCAGAGAAAAATATAAAGGAAGAATAAGGACCAATAAGCCTGTAAAACCCTAAAAATCTCCAACAGGCAGAGCAGTTCTGATCCTTAAACTGTCAATGCCATTTGTAATAAGTGACATATTTATAAAACTTTCCGGTATTCAAACCCACGCGATAACCGATAGGCTGTCCTGACCGTTATAGGTTCCTTTATTCAGCATCATCTGCAAAAATATGGCATAATCCATGGCAGTACTCAGGCACCCGGCACCTCCTGAAAAGCTGGTCCGCGGACCGCTGACATAAAGGCCCTGTCCGGTCATGCCGCCCGGATCCGGGGCACGTTCCAACCTGTTATCGCTGGCAGAATAAACTACCGCAAGACGCTCTTTCTTCTCTTCCGGTAGATAGAAATAGGTGTCGTGCATTCCCACGGGATCGAAAATATGGCGCTTTAAAAACACATCCAGGGGTTCTCCGGAAACAATTTCTAATACAGCACCGAGGATGTCCGTGTTGTACCCATATACATATTGCTCACCGGGCTGGGCATCAAAAGGAAGTGCCGCCATCCTTGTGACCGTTTCAAGGATCGGTTCTTCCCTGTCGGCAAAATACCAGCCCTGGATGCCGGCCTGTTCCCATAGATCAGCAGCGATACCCTGACCGTAACCTATTCCTGATGTATGTGTGAGCAGATCACGGAGCGTAATGGGCCTGTGCGCATCCACAACAGAATAGGAGCCATCCGCTTCCGGTACGGCCACACTGGTTGTATTAAATGCAGGGATATACTTGCCCACCGGATCGGAAATCAACAATTTACCTTCCTCCTGCAGCATCATGATGCCTATACTTACCAGTACTTTTGTCTGGGAAGCAATTCTGAAAATCGAATTCCTTTCCATCGGGATGTCCCGTTCCAAATCACTATTGCCCGTGGCATCATAGTAAATGATCTTTCCGCTGCGGGCTACCAGCGTCACCGTACCCGGCAACTTTTCCAGTTCCACGCAGCTCTCCAGGGTTTCAGTAAGCCGTGCCAGCCGTTCCGAAGAAACTCCTGCACTTTCAGGTGTTGCCTGTACCAGTTTCTGTGCGAGTAAAACAGGAGCAGAAAGGACAATAAATGCCAGGGTGAAGCATAGGATTTGAAAGTTCTTTTTCATGATTGGATTGCGTATTGATTACAATGGAAAGGTATAAATTAAGAAAGAATTCCTCAAGTTGTGGTGGCCGGAAGTGGTTGTATCCCCCTCAATCTTGTATGGATGATTTCAAAATCTTTAGGATAATTTCATCAGACAACCTATTTTTATCTGCAGGTTGAGCAATTTTTTCCATTAAAAAGCACAGAACCAATGCGCGCTTTTGAGAGATATAAATTGAAGGAAGGTATACTGAGGTGTTCAAAATTGCTATTCATTTTCCTGGCCGTCTCCTCAATTCCCATACATGCACAAACCAAACTTCGCTTCGATATCTTTACCCAGGAGGAAGGGCTGCCCAACAACCAGATCCAGTGTATTTTCCAGGACAGCAAAGGGTGGATGTGGATTGGCACCAGCCAGGGCCTCAGTCGCTTCGACGGGTACTCTTTTCTTAATTTTCTTCCCGAAACCGGAGATTCGCTGAGCCTCCGGGGGAACCTGATCCGCGTGATCAGGGAGGACAGATCGGGCAACCTGCTGATTGGAACCGAAAACGGGGGATTAAATGTTTTCAACCGCGAAAAGGAGACGTTCTCACATCCCTTTGAGCGCACGGAGGAGTTCCGGCAAAAGGATATTTCAGTGAATGATATTATTGCCGATGTGGACGGGAGGTGCTGGCTGGCCACTGATCACAATGTGCTCATATACGATACAACAGGCAACATTGAGACGCTGGAGTACGAAAACAATGACGATGCTGTTTTCCTCGAGGGAAATTTTGTCAGGAACATCAGCTTTGACAGGAATGGCACACTCTGGATCGGGACCAATAACGGATTGTTAACCTATGTGCCGGGAACGAACAGCCTTGAAAGCTTTCCGCTTCCCTTCAAAGAAAACCAGAACCGGGAAATCTGGGAAATATATCTGGATGAGGAAGGACTGATCTGGGTCGGAACCTATGCTGCAGGTCTTTTTATCATCGATCCGTCACAGCGGAAAATCCTGAAGAATGAATTGAATACGGATATCGAACGAAGCGAAACGGTACGGGCGATCTCGAAAGGGGCTTTCGGGGAATACTGGATCGGTACCCGGGGCGGTTTGTTCAGGTATTCAAAGGCAGCAGGATTTACGGGATACTACAAGAACAGTTTCCAGGAACCCAACAGCCTTTCTAACAATTCGGTATGGACGATCCTGACGGATGCAAAAGGTGAAACATGGATCGGTACCCGGGGTGGACTTAACCTGCTGGCTAAAAGCAAACAGGTGTTTCAGAATTATTCCGCTCTCCCCGGAAATCGCAATTATCTGAATAGCAGTATTGTCTATGCGCTTTGGGTCGATAAGAAAAACAATATATGGATTGGAACAGAGGATGGAGGCATCAATATCTTCAATCCGTCTACCAAGAAGTATACCTACATCACCTCTGATCTTCAAAAGCCATACGCGTTATCGCAGAATTGTATCAAGGCCTTTCTTGAGCACGATGAAAAATTATTTGTTGCAACATTCCTCGGCGGTTTAAATGTGATCGATCTGAACTCCAGGAAAGTCACACAATTATTGAACGATATTGACAGGCCAGGCACCGTATCTGATAACCGGGTCTGGGATCTTTGTATGGATAAGGACCGTCAAATCTGGGTGGCCACCAGCAGGGGCGTAGACAGGTTTGAACCGGAGACCAATACTTTTATCCACTATCCGCAATTTTGCGGAAATGAACATGTTCAGTGGATCGAAACAGATTCGCACGGAAATCGGTGGATGGGCAGCAACAATGAGATTGTCATCTATAGTCCTGAATTGAGCACCATCAAGCGATATGATGAGCGTTCAAGAAGTATGTTTGAAGATTCCAGGAAAAGAATATGGATTGCGACCGACGATAAGGGGCTTGCCCATTACACGATAGATGACGGGCCGCTTAAGTACTACAGCAAGGAGCAGGGACTGGCAAACAGGCAGGCACTTTGTGTGTTGGAGGATGGAGACCGGAATCTGTGGATCAGCACGTTAAATGGGCTGTCAAAGTTTGATCCCTCCGCGGAGGTGTTTCAGAATTTTACCACAAGGGACGGGCTGGGGAACAACCAGTTTTGCTATGGAGCTGCATGTAAAACGCAATCAGGTGAACTGCTCTTCGGATCCCTTTCAGGTTTTGACATGATCGATCCTGAAGAAAGTCAGCCTGTGGATGCGGATGTACCGCTGGTATTTACAGACCTGAAGCTTTTTAACCAGTCCGTTGCGATCGGGAATGATAAAAACGACGTACTGACTAAGAGTATATCGGAAACGGAGAAACTGGTACTCACGAGCAAACAGGATGTTTTTACACTTGAATTTGCTGCTTTGAATTATGTGAATAGTGAGAATAACTATTATACATATAAACTGGAAGGGTTGTTCCGCGACTGGATCAGTCCGAGCCATGACAGGGTAGCATCTTTTACCAATCTGAATCCCGGGGATTATACACTGCGCGTAAAAAGGGTTTTACTGGAAAATGGATCGGAGAGTAGAGAACTAACACTTGATATAGTCATATTACCTCCATTCTGGAAAACAGGATGGTTCATCGCCATTATTTTCGCACTTCTCCTTTTCATGGTGTATGTGCTTGTGCGGTTCTTCATCAATCGTGAAAAGATAAAAAGCCAGCTTGTGCTGGAACGGGTCAATGCCCGGAAACTACACGAGGTGGATATGATGAAACTGAAGTTCTTTACCAATATTTCGCATGAGATAAGGACCCCGCTTACCCTGATACTTGGTCCGCTTGAGAAGATGCTGAAGGGTCAGCAGGTAAATGCGGAAGTGCAGGAGAATTTAAAAATGATGCAGCGAAACGCGCAGAACCTCGACAGGCTGATCACCCAATTGCTCGATTTCAGGAAACTGCAATCAGGAAATCTGCGGCTGAATCTCACGGAGGCCGATATCGTCAGTTTTACCCGGAATATCGTGAATTCATTCAGCAGTCTTGCGCACGAGAAGGACATTAAACTCATGTTCACATCGCTCAAAAAACGATTGTTTGTTGCGTTCGATGCCGATAAGATTGAAAAAATTCTCAATAATTTACTGTCAAATGCATTTAAATATACCGAATCTAAAGGCGCAATCTCTGTGAATCTTTCCCTGATCTTTGATTCGGATGAGGAAAGTTTTTCAGATGCAGATGAAGAAAAACAATTTATTGAGATAAGCATCAAAGACACAGGGAAGGGGATACAGGATAAAAACCTGGACAAAATATTTGTCAGGTTTTTTCAGTCTGGCGAAGGAGATAAAAGCTCTGGTGTGGGAATCGGACTTTCCCTTGTTAAAGAGCTTGTGAAGCTTCATAAAGGCCAGATATTTGTCACAAGCAAACCTGGAAAGGGCACGAAGTTCACGATACGCATCCCCTCTGATATTGTACAGGAGGTAAGCGTTACAGAAGAAAATGTTGATACAATAAAAAAGATTGAAGCGCTGCTACCAGCTAGCGACGAAATATTAAATGATGATTATGTTTCCCCTGTTATGCTCATTGTTGAGGACAATATGGATGTGCGCCAGTTCATCCGGTCGCATTTCAATTCATTTTATAAGATCATCGAAGCAAACAACGGTGCCGAAGGATTAAAGCTGGCAACTGAGGCTGTTCCTGATATCATTATCAGTGATATCATCATGCCGAATATGGATGGCTATGAACTCTGTAAACGACTTAAAAATGATGAGCGTACTTCGCACATTCCCATTTTGCTCCTGACAGCCATGCACTCAAAGGAACATGAGCTCAAAGGATTGGCTACCGGGGCAAATGATTATATCACCAAGCCTTTCGATATTTCCGTGCTACAGGCAAAAGTCGAAAATTTACTTTCCATCAGGGATTCGATGAAGGATCGTTTTGCGTCAACAATGGTACTGGAGCCAACAAACATCGTAATCACTTCTCCGGACGAGCGGTTCCTGAAAAAAGCCATTGATGTGGTTGATGCCAATATGTCAGACAGCGAAATGGATATCGAGGGATTTGCGCAAAAAGTGGGCGTAAGCCGGATGCAATTATACAGGAAACTGCATGCACTCACCGATATGACCGTGAAAGAATTCATCCGGCATATACGCTTGAAGAGAGCCACCCAATTACTGGTGCAGCAAAAACTGAATATTTCAGAGATCGCTTATGAAGTAGGCTTCAAGGATCTTTCGCATTTCAGAAAATGTTTCAAGCGCGAATACGGTATGAGTGCCAAGGAATACATAACAAAAAACACAGAACCCCACACTTCAGATGCATCCTGATGCTGAATATGCATGTATCACATCTGCAGTATGTTACAATACATCTTTTAAATTCAGGCTGATGTATTGAGATGCTTATACCCGCATTTTGGGAACTATATCTCGCATCGGGAAGAATTCCAATTTTATTTGGGAATATAGGGTAGCGTATAAATGGAGTGATATACTATCTTTCACAGTAATATTACTTTGCCCTGCAAGATGAACGAGATTGAGAAAAACCTGAGAAAAATGAATCGCATCATTGTATTCTGGGTGGTGATCATTATTTCACTGATGGTGTTTTTGCTCAATATCCTTCTATAGCAGGTCTGAATGACCATACTAACAATACCAACTAAAACTATCAAACATGTTAACCACAAACAGAAGGAATCAGGGAAAGCACTGGTCTGCACGCAGCCGGCACGTTTCGCTGCTGATCCTGTTGCAATGTATTTTTATTGCCGGCGCTTTTTCACAGAACATTACGGTTACCGGTACCGTAACGGAAGCTGAAACGGGTGAATTGTTGCCGGGGGTGAATGTAGTCGTTCTTGGTACAACGCACGGAGCCATCACCTCTGTTGACGGCGAATACCAGATTTCTGTACCTGCTGACGCTGTATTGCGGTTCTCCTATATCGGCTACAAAATCCAGGAGATTCCTGTGAATGGAAGAACAGAGATCAATGTGGTCCTTGAAAAGGAATCCACCCTGATGGATGAAATCGTAGTGGTTGGTTACGGCACTGCCCGCAGGCAGGACCTGACCGGCTCAATAGCTTCCGTCTCCTCAGATGTGATTGATAAAGTCCCGCTGGCCAATGCCGCGGAAGCCATCAAGGGACGCCTTCCCGGGGTAAATATTATTACCACCGATGGTTCACCCGATGCTGAGGTCGTCATTCGTGTGCGTGGAGGAGGATCTGTTACGCAGGATAATTCCCCGCTTTTTGTAGTGGATGGTTTTATTGTCGGGAGTATAAAGGACATCCCCCCTGGCGATATCTCAAGCATCTCGGTCCTGAAAGATGCTGCCTCCACAGCGATATATGGTGCACAGGCAGCCAATGGAGTGATCCTGATCACTACCAAGAACCCGGTTGCAGGGAAAACAGAGGTAAGCTACAACGGGTATGCACAATTCAAGACCCTGCCACTGGAACGCAAGTATGATGTGCTTGATCCATACGAATTTGTAATGATGAATTACGAAAAAGCCATCATGGACTCGGAAGCCGAACTGCGAAATTTTGAACGCTACTTCGGGAAATACAGCGACCTGGAATTATACAAATACAAACGGCCGACAGACTGGCAGCAGGAATTGTTTGGCCAGGGCCAGCTCTCTCATTCCCACAACCTGAGTATCAGCGGAGGTTCAGAAAAGACCAAACTCCGCCTGAGCCTGTCACACAACAATGACGACGGGATGATGGTGGGAAATGGCTATGTCCGGACAGGGATCAACTTCAAGCTTGATCATGCGATCTCTGACAAATTAAATTTCGAGAGTTCTGCCAGGATAACCGATACACGCGTCGACGGCGCAGGAACATCCGGTAGTGCGCAACTCAGGATCAAGGACGTGGTCACTGCCAGGCCGGTAAACGGTATTGCTGATGAGCTGGATATTGATCTTACCTCCATCGATGCCAGTGATGACTACCAGTCGTTTCTCCTGAGCCTGATCAACCCGATTGAACTGGCGGAGCAGGACTGGAGACAAAGAAACAGCATGAACTACGTGCTGCAGGCGGGACTGAACTATGCACCGGTTGAAGGATTGAACCTGCGGTCCACCATCACCACCGGTCAGACTTTTGAAGAGCGGTTGCGGTATTACGGACCGCTGACCAGCCAGTCACGAAAGGAGGGAAACAGCCTGCCGCTCGGTACTGTTGAGGAACGAAAACGCAACTCATACCGGTGGCTCAACACGGCCAATTATGCCTTTAAGGACCTGGGCGACCATCAACTGGATTTCCTTCTGGGTCATGAGATCTATTCATACGGAGGGAAAGGGAGCGATGTGCGGGTGGAGAACTTCAGGGCATCCATGCTGCCTGATGAATTATTTGCGAACATGGCAGCCGGTACATTCGACCAGTATTCGAGTTATGAATTAACGGACGAAAACCGGGTGTCTTTTTTTGGCAGGGCAAACTACCAGTTCGTTGGCAGATACCTTCTGACTGCCACTTTGCGTACCGATGCATCCAGTAAATTTTCCAAAGAGAACAGGCTGGGAATATTTCCGGCAGTCGCAGTGGGATGGAAGGTCCACGAGGAAAGTTTTATGCAGAACCTGACTTTCCTTGATGAATTAAAGCTCAGGGTCAGCTATGGCCAGACAGGAAATGACAGAGTCCCGCAAGATGCCACCAAATTCCTGTTCGAAATAAATACAAACAACGGACCCGGAATGGGAACCAATGCCTATAACCCCTATTATTCACCTGATGGCGACGTCCTGTACAACCCTTTTATTCTCTGGGAAACCACAATTAACAGGAACCTGGGGCTGGATTTTACGCTATTCAATTATGCAATCAACGGAAATGTGGACCTTTACATGAATACGACCAGGGACCTGTTGCTGGAATCTGCGATATCTCCCATTTCCGGATTTCCTGCACAATATAAAAATATAGGCAGTACCTCAAACAAAGGGATTGAGATGCTGCTGAATGCACTGGTTGTCCAAACCGATGACTTCAGGTTGTCTGCCAGCCTGAATTTCGGGATCAACAAAGCCAACATTGATGCCCTCGATGGAACCGACGAAAGGTTTTTCCAGTCCAACTGGTCAAGCACGGATTTAAAAGACAGGGATGATTATTATCTGAGGGTGGGCGAGACCGTCGGATTGATCTATGGGTATGTGAATGACGGCATATACACGGTGGATGACTTTATCGCATATGATGAAGCAACCGACACCTATACCCTTAAGGAAGGCGTGCCTGACAATAAGAATACACTGGGTGTGGGAAGTGTCCGGCCCGGGTTTATGAAATTGCAGGACCTGACCAACGACACCATCATAAATAGCCAGGACAGAAGGGTCATTGGCAGCGCCCTGCCACTGGCCCAGGGGGGATTCGGACTGGACGCAACCTTCAGGGGATTTGATGCTTCCATTCTCTTTAACTGGACCTATGGGAACGATGTGTACAATTCAGGAAAGATCATCTATAACCAGCTGTACCGTACCCGGTACGGGAACATGATCAGTTCCATGAGCGCTGACAAACGGTTTACCTATATTGATGTGGATGGATCCATTACCGGTACTGCCGGTGCCGTGGTAACCGATCTCGAACAACTACGTCAGTTAAACGAGGGGAAGACCATCTGGAGCGGCAGCAACTCATTCGGACAGGCTACGACGGTCATTCACGACTGGGCCGTTGAGGACGGATCCTTTTTGCGCCTAAGTACCGCTACACTGGGCTATACACTTCCTGGCCACATCAGCAGGAAAATCGGGGTGTCACAGTTAAGGGTGTACGCCACAGGGTACAATATCTGGATATGGACAAAATACTCCGGGTACGATCCGGAAGTGAGTACGTCAAGAAGCAGCAGTTACCCGGCACTGACCCCGGGGCTTGATTACTCATCCTACCCGAGAAGCCGGTCCTATACAGTTGGTTTGAATGTAACTTTCTAATTTAAAAGAACCAGTAATGAAAGAATTAAAATCGAAATATATCATCGTTGCATTGGCAGCACTGTTCAGTGCAACTGCCTGCGATCGCTTCCTGGATCCTGAATCACTTTCCAAAGTTGATAGCCAATATATTTTCTCAAATGCTGATGATGCCAGGAAAGCTTTGAACGCGATGTATGTCCATTTCAGTCATGATGGGTTCCGTTCCCGGTTATCAAATAATATGACGGGCAATACCGATATTGAGCACAGCGGCGGATCCAGTGATGGTGCCAGGTACCAGATCTGGCGGCTTGATGCGCAGGAAAACAACGGTGACCTCGGGTATGTCTGGGATATCGGGTACAAGGCGATCAGGGATGCAAATATCGCCATTGAGGGAATCCTGGCCAGCAAGGCGATGGATTCGGAAGACCAGGCGTTGCTGAATGATATGAATCACTTCCTGGGAGAGGCCTATACCATGAGAGCCTACTGGTACAGTATGCTGGTCTATTATTTTGGGGATGTTCCCTTTATGACCAGGGCCCCTGGAGTGGGTGTCGAATATAATCTCCCGAAAACCGACAGGAATGAGATCCTTTCGGCTGTGATCAATGACCTGATCGATATCGAGGGGAAAATGAAATGGGCGGATGAGTTGCAGTATGGTATTGAACAAATTAACCGTGAATATACGTTGGGAATGATCGCCCGACTGGCACTGCAGCGGGGTGGTTATTACCTGAAACCAGACCTGACCATGGCGCGTGAAGATGACTATCTTGATTATTACCAGGTGGCAAGGGATTATACAGCCAAACTAATGACACTGAAGGACCGGCCGCTTCCCCAGGATTTCAGGCAAGTCTTTATGAATCAGTGCAAATTCATCTCCCCGGTGAATGATGACATCCTGTTCGAGGTTCCGTTTGCAGTGGGTGAAGGCGACGTAGGCTGGAACATCGGCATACGTGTTAACCCTGGAAATCATCCTTACGGACAGGGAAGCAATTACATGGCCATGCCACTTACTTATTATTACTCATTTGACAAGACCGACAAGCGGCTTGGAGTAACCTGCGGACTTTATATGATTAATGAAGATTTTGTCCAGGAACTGGTGAGCAGTGGTGATATGAATATCTCCCAGGGAAAATGGAGCCGGCACTTCCTGGACAATCCTCCCGGACCTTCAACAAACAAAGGTACCGGTATCAACTGGCCGATGCTCAGGTATTCCGATGTGCTGTTAATGTTTGCTGAAGCTGAGAACGAGCTGAACGGCCCCACCGCAGAAGCCCAGGTTGCCCTCAGGAGAGTGCGCCAGCGGGCGTTTGATGCAGCTGAATGGGGTGCAAAAGTGGATGCTTATGTCGCCGGTAAGTCAGGCAGTAAGCAGGATTTCTTTGATGCAATCGTGGATGAAAGGGCCTGGGAATTCGGAGGTGAGATGATCAGGAAATATGAACTCATCCGCTGGAACCTTTATTATGAAAAGGTACAGGAAACCGTTGAGGGCTGCAAAGCGTTGGCAGATAGTGCATTTGCAGGAATGGGCGTCCTGCCCGATTATGTCTATACCAAACTGGACGAGAACGGAGATCTGCTGATACTGAATACCCACGAAAAGGTGGTGTCTCCCCCCGATGATACCTGGGAGCGGCAAACCTGGCTCATCAGCATGTACGATGAAAATAAAGCTGATGGATATGCTGAATGGATTACCAGCGATTATGCAAATTATGTGAATCCTTCCAATATAGGTGTCCCTGATGGTGTCATCCGGTATATATTCCCTATTCCCACGATTGGGATCGATAACAGCAAAGGACTCCTGACAAATGATGGATATAATTTTGGATTTTAAGTATTCCCGGAAATAAGAAAAAATGACAATAATGAAAGGAATAAACACATACAGCAACATATGGATGATCATCGCATTTATGGTCATATCTGTCTTCCATGCCTGTGAACCCGAGGAGAATTATCCCAGGACCAGGCTGTTCCAACCGGTCCTGAACGAAGACCTCTATTCAGTGGAGAATACCATCGTCGTGAATCTTGGTAACCTGAAATCAGCAACAGGTTATCTCGTTGAAGTAAGCCGCGACAGCTTTGAAACAGTAGATTATTCACTGGAGATCGACACGAATTTCGTGATCCTGAACGAGGAAACCCTGGGAGAGGAATTGCTGTGGTTTACCATTTACCAGGTACGGGTAACCGCCTATGCGGACGAAGATGAATATAACAGCCTGCCTTCTTTCCTGGGAAGTGTCAGGACACAGAAATACCCTTCCAATATGCATGCGCCTACCTTTTTCGACGTGCTTGATACGCGGGCAAAAGTGCAGTGGGATCCCGCCGGGGACCCGATTACCCATGTGAAAATATTTGCAGGGAACGACCTTCGGCTGAAAACGCCATTGCTTACCCTGGCTCTGACCCAGGCCCAGATAGACACCAACATGGTGATCATCCAGGGGTTACAACCCAGTACAACGTACCAGATCGCCATATACAGTGGTGATGTGCTCAGGGGCTGGGAAATCTATACCACCAGGGAAGCACTAATTTCAGGTCCCAATGTAGTCAATCTCACCGGGATTGATTCTTCGGTCATTGTACTGCGCCAGCGACTGGCCCAGGTAGATGATGGGAGTATCATTATCCTGGAGGGAGGCAAAACATACATGGCAGCAGGATTTGTATTCGATAAATCGATTTCATTTATCAGCGGTTACAGTTTTGTGCCTGCCCTCCCGGTGATCGACTGCTCATCCAATTTTAACCTTAAAGAAGGCAGCAATGTAGGCTATGTAACATTCAAGGATATCCACCTTACAGCTTCTGACGATGGGTACAATGCGCGGTATGTTTTTAATATCGACAACTCCGGGACATTGGGAGAACTGAAATTTGAATCCTGTGTCATCAGAACGTTGCGGGGTATCTGCAGAATGAAGGAAGGAGCCGGTACCCTGGAATCCTATACAATAAGTAACTGCCAGGTAGACAGCATCAGGGATTATGGACTGCTTACCGTAGATGTCAATGTATGGCAATGCAATGACATCCTGATTGAGCAATCAACCATAAGCAAAACAGTGGCATTTATTCAGAGCAGGAACAATTCCAACACATTGAAGATTGATGGATGCACCATCAACGAATCCCCCCAGACCGGCAGAAGGATGTTCCGTTACAGGGAACCAGGACAGGATAATGTGCTGAACGGAATTACCATAACAAATACGATATGGGGCCACGCATGGGATATGGCGAATGAAGGAATCTACCTGATCGACGCGTATGATGGCCTGGGAAATACGACCTTTATCCTTTCAAATAATTATGCCACCAGTGAATTTGGATTTGATGTTGCAGGAGGAAAAGATGCTCTGGCAGGATTTCCATCTGCAACCTATTCCGGCCTGGTTACCGATTTATGGACAGATCCCTATAATGCTGTGTTTGAGATTAAAGACCCGGGATTCGCGGGAAAAGGAGATGCCGGGGATCCGCGGTGGCGTATTGGATTATAGTCTGAAGTAGTATATGCAAGCTGGATTACTATTTGTTCCGGGACGATTTCGTCCCGGAACATGCATCTGGAAAGGAACAGCCAAATGAGATATTTTATCACAATTATTCTGTTATTTACCTGCATACATTTGCACCCCCAGGTACGGGCATTTCCCGGTGCGGAAGGAGGAGGGAAATACTGTACCGGTGGAAGGGGCGGCAGGGTCCTTTTTGTCGAAAACCTGAACAATAAAGGGGACGGGAGCTTCAGGGATGCCATCGAGGCAGAAGGTCCGAGAACTATCGTATTCCGTGTTTCAGGAACCATCGAACTGGAGAAAACCATCCATATTAAGAACGGGGACCTCACCATCGCGGGCCAGACTGCGCCCGGTGCCGGGATCTGCCTGAAAAATTACGGAGTACGGGTCGACGCCGACAATGTGATTATCCGGTATATCCGGGTTCGCCCCGGCGCGCAGGAGGACGAAGAAAATGATGCCATTTCAGGAATCCGCAACAACAACGTGATCATCGACCATTGCAGCTTCAGCTGGGCCAATGATGAGGTGGCATCTTTTTACGACAATACGAATTTTACCATGCAATGGTGCATCGTAAGTGAGAGCCTCTACCTCTCCATCCATCATAAAGGTACACATGGGTACGGCGGCATCTGGGGAGGATACAACGCTTCTTTCCATCACAACCTGCTCTCCGATCATACCAGCAGGAATCCCCGGCTGAATGGTGCGCGCTATGAGGGTGGTCTTGACCAGGAGATAGTGGACTTTCGAAACAACCTTATTTATAACTGGGGTTATAACAGTATTTACGGTGGCGAAGCAGGGAATTATAACCTGGTCAACAACTATTTTAAACCGGGACCCGCCACCAGGGATAAGGTGAAGGACAGGATCCTGGATCTTACACAGGTATTTTATAATCCGTCGATCAATAAAGACACACTGTATAGTGGTAAATTCTTCATCGAGGGAAATTTCCTGGAGGGCAATCCCGGCATTTCTGAAAACAACTGGAAGAAGGGTGTACAGGGAAAGGGAGTGGATGAACAGGCTAAACAACGCGCCAGGCTGGATGCGCCCGTTGAGCATATGGAAATACCAACAAGCGATGCCTGTTCAGCTTGTCAGGATGTACTTCAGTTTGCCGGTGCAAATAAGGTATGGGATGCTGTTGATCACCGGATCATCAATGAAGTAAGAACCGGCCGGGAATCTTATGGTACAAGCTACGAGGGAGGGAACAACGGGATCATTGATTCCCCGGCTGATGTTGGCGGATGGCCCGACCTGGCATCTACACCGCCACCCGCTGATTCTGACAGGGATGGCATGCCCGATTCCTGGGAAAAGAAACATGACCTGGATCCACTGGTCCGTGACGATAATGCATATACCCTGGATGCGCAGTACACCAACATCGAAGTGTATATCAATGACCTGGTGAAGGGATTGTATCCGGGAATAAATAGTGAACGGAAATCGCACATTGAGAAAAAATGCAAATTGTAACGCATTAAATAACAAAACTTTAATTAAAAGCCGATACTTGTGAAATATTTCTGTCAGACTTGTCTCCTGCTCCTGGTGCTGTTCATCCCTTTAAATGCACTTTCACAAAGTAGCCTGGCAAAAGTCCGTACAGCAGACAACGGTGATGGCACGTATAACAATCCCATCCTGCATGCCGACTATTCAGATCCTGATGTTGTGCGGGTGGGCGGGGATTATTATATGACCGCTTCTTCCTTTAACTGTGTTCCCGGACTGCCTGTCCTGCATTCTGAGGATCTTGTCCACTGGGAACTGATCGGGCATGCACTCGACAGGCTTATCCCGGAAGATGTGTTCAGTGTGCCACAGCATGGGAACGGGGTTTGGGCCCCCTGTATCCGCTATCACAACAAGGAATTCTATATCTATTACCCGGATCCGGATTTCGGGATATATATGGTAAAAGCCACAGATCCGCATGGCCCATGGTCCGATCCTGTTTTGGTGAAGGGAGGGAAAGGACTGATCGATCCCTCTCCGCTGTGGGACGGGGATGACAGGGTATACCTTACCTATGCTTTTGCAGGCAGCCGGGCAGGTATTAAAAGTGTCATAATGGTCACGGAACTCAGCCCCGACGGAACCCGGCAAACCGGGGAGGATGTCATGGTATTTGACGGACATGGTGAACACCCCACGGTGGAGGGCCCCAAGTTCTATAAACGGGATGGATATTACTACATTTTTGCACCTGCGGGAGGGGTTAGCCGGGGCTGGCAGCTGGTGCTTCGCGCAACGGACATATACGGGCCATACGAGGAAAAAGTAGTCCTGGCCCAGGGTGCATCCGGAATCAATGGTCCGCACCAGGGGGCATGGATTGATACACCTTCAGGGGAAGAACACTGGTTCATCCATTTCCAGGACAAGGAAGCATACGGAAGGATCGTTCATCTGCAGCCGATGAAGTGGGTCAACGGATGGCCGGTGATCGGTTCCGATGCGGATGGAGATGGAACGGGGGAACCGGTGCTTTCATTCAGGAAGCCGGATATTGCAGCGGATTTCGCCCCTGTTTCGCCCCCGGAGAGTGATGAATTCGACGGGGATGCATTGGGATTGCAATGGCAGTGGCATGCGAATCCTGACCTCTACTATGGATTCCCGTCGGGGAACCTTGGCTTTTTACGCCTGAATTGTATCCCCCGTCCGGAAAATGAGAAGGGATTATGGAACAGGCCCAACCTCCTGCTTCAGAAATTCCCCGCGGAGAAATTTACAGCAACTACAAGTCTGACATTCAATAGCTACAAAGCCACAGAGGAGGCAGGGTTTGTAATCATGGGTGAAGACTACCAGTACATTTCCCTGCAATGCATTGATGGTAGTTACAGCCTTCGGGTTGTAAGATGCAAAGATGCCAGGACAGGAGGCAGTGAAAACGTATTGTTCTCTGAACCCATCGATCAGAACAGGGTGTTTTTCAGGATCCGGGTAGGTGAAGGAGCCATCTGTAGCTTTAGTTATAGTCTGGATGGGAAAAGATTCACGGAGGTGGGGGACTCATTCCATGCCAGACCCGGGAGATGGATCGGGGCCAAAATTGGTTACTTCGCAGTAAGGGAAGGAATAACAAATGATTCCGGTACGGTGGATATCGACTGGATCAGGTTTGAATAATGAAATACGATCTGGACAGGGAGAAGATGTAAACAAATATTAAGATAGCTCGGGATGGGTACATCGGACCAGGACTGTTAAACGTGATCAAAAAAACACACACAAATGAATACAAAAAATCTTCTTACGAAAGTCATACTGGCATTTCTGATCATGATCAGCGGCGCTTGTGTACAACAACAAGCAGAAAACGATCTTTCAGGTGTATATGAAGGACTGGAATTCGATATGCCCATGGTGAAGGAGCCTGTAATTCCCGACTTTACGGTTTCCATTACAGATTTTGGAGCAATTCCGGGGGGACAGGTCCTGAATACACAGGCTTTTGCTGATGCAATAGATGCGGTGACGAAAAAAGGAGGGGGCAAAGTCACCATACCTGCCGGTATCTGGCTTACAGGGCCTGTTATTCTGAAAAGCAACCTGGAGCTTCACGCGGAGAGCGGTGCGTTGATCATTTTCTCTGAAAACAAGGACCACTATCCACTGGTCGAAACGTCCTTCGAGGGATTGAATACATGGCGTTGTATCTCGCCTATCTATGGAAAGGACCTGGAGAATATTGCCTTTACCGGAAGCGGGGTTTGGGACGGATCAGGACATGTCTGGCGCTACGTGAAAAGGTCCAAACTCACGGCCAGTAAATGGAAGGAGCTGGTCGCTTCGGGAGGTGTGGTGAATGAAGCGAAAACAGAATGGTATCCCTCGGAGCAATACCTGGAGGCGGCACAGAATGCAAATATGAATGTTCCAATGCACCTTGAAACAAAGGAAGATTATGAAGCAATACGGGATTTTCTCCGCCCGGTGATGGTGAGTATCCAGAACAGTAAAAGCGTAATGCTGGATGGTCCCGTATTTCAGAATTCACCCGCCTGGTGCATACATCCCCTGATTGTTGAGGACCTGATTGTAAAAAACATCACGGTTCGCAACCCGTGGTTTTCACAAAACGGTGACGGAATTGATATTGAATCATGTAAGAATGTGATCGTGACCAACTGTAATTTTGATGTGGGTGATGACGCGATCTGCATCAAATCAGGAAAGGATGAGCAGGGACGCGCGCGGGGCATTCCAAGTGAGAACATCATTATTACAAATAATATCGTGTACCACGGTCACGGTGGCGTAACCGTTGGCAGTGAGATGTCGGGAGGAGTCAGGAATGTCCATGTTTCAGAATGTACCTTTATGGGTACAGATGTTGGATTGCGCTTCAAGAGCAATCGCGGAAGGGGAGGCGTTGTGGAAGGCATTTATATCTCTGACATCAGGATGACAGACATACCAACCAATGCGATCTCATTTAATCTGTATTACGGTGGACTCTCTGTTTCGGAAATGCTCGAAGAGGGAGGTTTGAAAGCATTTGCGGATCCCGAGCTGGTGACAGAAGAAACGCCACAATTCAAGGACATCCATATAAAGAATATTACCGTGAAAGGAGCCATGCAGGCGGTCGTCCTCCAGGGATTGCCGGAAATGAACCTGGAGAATGTTACGCTCAGTAATATGTTGCTGGAAGCCGAAAACGGGATACTGATTTCCGATGCAACGAAAATAAGGATTGAGAATGTCGTTCTGAAGACAGGGGAGGGGAATGCTGTGAATATTATCAATTCCTCGGAAGTCGATGTGAATCAGCTTCGGTATGCGTACCGCACACCAACTGATATTGTGATCTTCGGAGCACGAAGCAGGAACATCTCCATTCAACCTGGAGCTGACCAGGAGCTTGATGCGCATGTCTTTGTGGGAGAGGAAGTACAACGCGATGAGATTTCATTTTAGCCGGGAGAAATGTGAATATTTCGACTGGTGACTCCACGATGGCAGGGTAGAAAGTGTGAAACCGGCTATGATGGAGATCTGGAAATTGAATATTCCCAATTCAGACGTAGCGAAAAGAATTAACTAACTAAACAAGACGAAATGAGAAAAATGAGCAGGCTGCTTATGCTGCTGGCAGTATTCATGGTGATGGAGACAGCGGTTGCACAGGACAACCCGGTAAATGCAGACATAGTGGTGGCCCTGGATGGTTCCGGGGATTTTACCTCTATCCAGGAAGCCATCAATGCGGTTCCTGCAAATGATGACAGAACGGCGGTAATCTATATCAAGCGTGGTCTGTACAACACCGAGAAATTGATCGTGCCGGCGGACAGGATCAATGTGACCCTGATCGGGGAGAGCCGGCAGGAGACGGTGATCAGCTATCACATCTATGATTGCGGTGATTCCAAATGTCCTGCGGAAGATGCGGTGCTATGGAACGGCGACAACATCAGGACGTCTGCAACGCTCACCATCCTGGGCGATGGGTTCAGGGCCGAAAACCTGACCATTCAGAATACTGCCGGACCAGTTGGACAGGCACAGGCTGTAACGGTCAGGGCGGATAAATGCGTTTTTATACGTGTGGATTTTTACGGGTACCAGGATACGATGTACTTCTGGAGCAACAGCAAAAGGAGCTATTTTAGGGAATGCCTGGTGGTTGGCAGAACAGATTACATTTATGGATCTGGAACGGTGTTCTTTGATGGCTGCGAGATACGGAGCTGGGGAGGTGGTTGGATCACGGCGCCATCGACAGCATTGGATCAGCCCTACGGATTTGTATTCAGTAAATGCGATATTACCTATGCACTGAATAGTCCGCGGGGAGGTGATGACGGCGACTCGATCCGCCTGGGAAGGCCCTGGCATAATTACCCGAAAGTTGCATGGCTGGAATGTGAAATGACAGGAATGATCCATGCTGCGGGATGGGGAGATACCTGGAATATGGACTATGCTGCGACGAGTGAGGAGCTGCACCTGTATGAATACAACAATACCGGAGCGGGCGCTGCTATGGACAACAGGGCAGACTGGGCAGGATTGAAGGCCCTGGACGATGTGGAAGCACAGGAATATACCGTGCAAAAAGTACTGGGCGGCACTGATAACTGGGATCCTACAGCAGAAGCCCCTATCGTGCAGAATTACACGTGGACAGGAGCGGGTGACCAGCCTGGATGGATAATCCCGCAAAACTGGGATCCGGAAGGAATCCCGGCTGCAGGTGAGATGGGGATCGCCGATGGTGCTTATACCCTTGTTGCAGATGGAGGAACATTTTCAGCCGACCTCATACTGAAGAACCGTGCACAACTGGATCTGACAGGCTCCGGCACCGCCACGTATGTTTCTGTGGCACGTGCAGCATTGACAACATCGGCGGATGTTTCCCTCGGTGGCCGGGTAGCGACAAAGGATACTTTGGTCGCAGATATCTCGGGATCACTTACCCTGGATGCAGACCTGACAGGGGTGCATCCGCTGCAAAAAACCGGGTCCGGAACACTCATATTAAATGCAGACAACAGTGGTTTTTCAGGAAATATCAGGGTTGCAGAGGGCACATTGGATGCAGCTGTTTCCGGGGCCCTGGGCCGGAGCGCCGTAAGGGTGGATGCAGGAGCCACGCTTGCAGTGGGGAATGACAATGCCATGTATGCCAAAGCCATTCTTGCTGTGCAAACGGGATCAGCACTTCACCTGGAAGGAGATATTACCATCAGTGAATTCTATATCGATGAGGTACTGCAGGCTATCGGTGAATACGCATCTTCCACACATCCCGACCTGATCTACGGATCCGGCAGGGTGATTATCGGACGTCCTGATACCTTCATTTTTCACCGCGGGGCGAATGGAAACTGGGATGTGCCTGAAAACTATACGCCGGCTTTATTGCCTGGGTCCGGAGAAACCGTGATTTGCGAGGAGGAAATGGAGACTACCTCAACCCCTTTTACTGCCGATATTGTACTTCAAAACGGTGGCGCCCTGCGATTGCGGGGAGAACCAGGTAAGAACCACACTTGCAAGGGTACCATCTTCATGCATGAGGGAACAACTTTTCGCTACAACACGAGTGGATCGGGAATGTACATCAATGCGCTTGCCGTAATCCAGGGAAATGTGACCATGGTCATGGAGAGCGGAAATATTTCCGGAAGTACCATGACCATTGCAGGTCCAATCAGCGGCTCCAGCCGTGTAACTGCCCTGAACAACGGCAAAGGCGAGCCCAATACGGGCACCCTGTTGCTTACGGGCGACAATAGTAGTTTTGCCGGTACATGGGACGTGACGCAATACACCTCCAAGTATCCTTCAACAGAGGGTTATATCTCAATCATTGAAGGAAAAGCAGAAAATGCATTCGGGAAGGGACATATAAAAGCCGGAGTTGACAACAGGGTAATATTCAGTCATCCGAAGGCAGCAGGAGATTCTCTCTTGCTCACACTGAATGAATCTGCGAAGGCCATCCTGAATACAGATGTAGAAATCAGGAAGCTGATCCTGAACGGAACACCTGTGGATTCTGGGGTATATTCGGCAACCACGCATCCGGACCTGTTCGAAGGGAGCGGCAAAATCATTGTTGGAGATTCGGGAGGTGGGACGATACCAGTTGATCAGCCGCCTGCTTTCCCCGGAGCCGAAGGACATGGCAAATATGTCACAGGCGGCAGGGGCGGAGAAGTATACTATGTTACAACCCTTGAAGATCATAACAATCCGGGTTCGCTGCGATATGCCATCAACCAGGTGGGTGCAAGAACCGTGCTGTTCAATGTATCGGGCACGATTCAATTAAAATCCAGGCTGAACATTTCAAATGGCAATATTACCATTGCCGGGCAGACAACTCCTGGAGACGGCATCACACTCCGTGATTATCCTGTAGTTGTTGATGCAGATAATGTGATTATACGGTTCATGCGTTTCAGGATGGGGGATGCCGCCCAACAGGAAGGTGATGCACTTGGGGGGAGGTTTCACAGGAATATTATTGTGGACCATTGCTCAATGAGCTGGTCAACAGATGAATGTGTCTCATTTTACCACAATGTGGATTTTACCCTTCAGTGGAGCATTATATCAGAGAGTCTCAGGAACTCCGTGCACGACAAAGGATCCCACGGCTACGGTGGGATATGGGGTGGCAGAAGGGCTTCTTTTCACCATAACCTGCTGGCGCATCACGACAGCCGGAATCCGAGACTTGGAGAGGCAAAAGGGGATGTTTTTGCACTGACCGACCTGGTGGACCTGCGAAACAATGTAATCTACAACTGGAAAGGGAACAGTGCCTATGGCGGGGAAGCAATGAATGTCAATATCGTCAATTGCTATTATAAACCAGGCCCGGCAACAACCAAAACAGAGCGCATCATTTCCATAGATAAACTGTTGGAAGATGGCTACGCAATCACAGATATCTGGGGAAAATTCTATATCGATGGCAATGTGCTTTCTGCTTCCACAAGAGCCACAGAAGATAACTGGACCTACGGCGTGTATAACCAGTTCAATGCGAAATACACCGTAACCGAGACCGATAAAGAGAATATGCAACTGGAAGCAGCACTGGATCCGGGGGAGGTATATACCCACACCGCAGAGGAGGCATACGAAAGGGTGCTGCGCTACGCCGGGGCGAGCCTGGCAAGGGATACGGTCGACAAGCGGATAGTACATGAAGTAGCTACCGGAACGGCAACCTATTTGGATGGTGGAAACGGAAGCACAGATGGTATTGTCGATACGCAGGATGCTGTGGGGGGCTGGCCTGAGTTGGTGCCCGCACCCGCGCCGATTGATACAGATCGCGACGGGATTCCTGATACATGGGAGGAGGAAAATGGGTTAAACCCTGATAACAGCGGGGATGCCCAGTTGAAAACAGTCGATAGCTTCTACCCGAACCTGGAAGTATACCTGCATTCACTTGTAGCACATTTAGCAGATTACCAGAACGAAGGTGAACCACCCGTGGATACAACCACAAATACTAACGGATCAGACAAATTTGTTGCTGACCTTGCTAAGGATATTCATTTGTATTTTGATGTAACGACAAACGAATTGCTGGTAAGGCATGATGAGGCGATCAAAAATATAGGGTTGTATTCCGTCTCAGGTGTACAGGTTGTAAACCAGCGCTTTAATGCTTCGGAAGTAAGATGGCAGCTCCCTTATGTGCAGTCCGGAATATTTTTTCTCAGGATTGAAGATGAACACCGTTCCCTGTTTATAAGAAAGATTCCGATTCTCAACTGATTATTAATAAAAACATGCGATATGAAACATCTGCTGATTGTTGTGATTTTCATCGGCATGAAATCCATTTGTGCTTTTGCCGGAATCTACCAGGCTGAAAATGCTGTGCTCGATAGAATGGATACAATCATTCCTGTGCCGGATTTTTCGATGTCGGGTTATGCTGCCATGCCTGTGTCTCGGGATGTCTGTATACCTGATTCCCTATGACTACAGCCTGGAGGATGTCCGGACAGTTGCACTTTCCGTTGCAGCATATGCAGGAGTTGGAAAACTGCAGCAACCAGATACCGTGGTGCAGGACACAACGGTTCAGGACACAACCGCTGCAATAAACCTTCACAACCGCATGGAGCGGGTAACGAGGAAAATCATCCTGAATTAGCAGGCTGATCCTGGAGATTCGTTCAGCGCGCATTGGAACGTTAATTACAGGATATTCTTAAATCGCTGTCACTCTTTGCTCTTAGGTTAAAAACATATTGATCTACTTCATAATAATCATTTTACCTCGGTATCCTTTGGACCCTATCCTTAGTTCATACAGATATATCCCACTCTCCATGCCAACAGCATCAAACGTAAGAGAATGCGTTCCGGCAGTTTGCCTCTGATCCACCAGAGTGCTTAATCGCCTGCCTGACAAACTGTAGATGTAAAGTGTAACATCATTTTCCGATGCCAGATTATATTCGAACGTAGTTGAGGATGAAAAAGGATTAGGATAGTTTTTTACAGGATTCAATTCATCACCAATCCTGACGGGAACATCCACTGAAGTTCCGTATACTGCTTTCACTTCAGCATTACTTAATGCGTAATTGTACATCTTTATTTCATCCAGGATACCGTAGAAAGGTCCGGTACCTGACTGATTGTTACCAATATACAGATCATCGGTTTGAGAGATACTTCCCGTTTCGTCTGCGGCTCCTGACTGCAACGCCCCGTTCACATACAATTTTAACATTCTCTCTTCAGCATCTCTTATGGCGACAATATGGGTCCACTTATATGGCAATAGGTTGCTTACATCGTTGATTACTACTGCGCTCTCCTTATTGTTGTCGTCAATTACAAATCGCAATGCGTCTCCGCTTGTCTCAATCACAAACCACCTTCCATTGGTTCCCTGTTCATCATTACTGAAAAATGAACCCTTCTCAAACAGGACCATTGACGTTTCCGACAGGTCCTGCGTATAGAGCCATAAAGAGATGCTAAAACTTTCATCTGACAAAATCAACACATCTTTATGTGCAACCCGCATCACATCATCTACCCCGTCAAACAGCAATCCTCCATTCACTTTGCCTGTATACCATCCTACCGGATTCATATTCAGCAATTCACCATCAAGTTTAAATGGGCCGCTGTCTGCAGCAATTGCTCCGGTTGTTTCATCCAGCTTCCAGTGCGCTATCTGCCCGGCATTGATTCCTTCTTTCACATAAAAGCTCCAGGTCCGACCGGTAGTGGTACCGAACCCATTCTTTGCATCAATCCTCCAGTAATATGTCGTTCCCTTCTCCAGTTTTTCAGGATAAAATACAGTATCCGATTGGTTGAATTTAAACGCAGGAGGATCATTGCTTCCGAAATAGACATCATAATTGTCTGCATTGATGCTTTGATTCCAACGTAATGCAGGCAGGGTCTCAACAATCATTGCATTGTCTTCAGGAAGCGGACCGCCAATTTCCTGTGGAAGGGAAGTTGCACCAAGCGTAACCACCGACGCGACACCGTCAAACCCGGAGAGCTGACTTTCATTGAATGCAAATACCCTGTAATAATAATGTGTTTCTTCTTTGAGCAGCGAATCGACATACATCGTACTGTTTGCATTCACCTCTGCAATGGTGATAAAGTTATCGACACTTCCTTCCGATCTTTCAATTCTGAATCCGGATTCGGTATCCGTATTGTCTTCCCAGGTAATTTTTACTTTCGTTACATCAAGCAATTCCGCTGAAAGGTTTGATGGTGCCTGGAAATTCGCATTTTCTTCAGTAAGGCTGTTCAGGTAGATCTCAAGATTCGTATATCCTCCTGAACGAATTGTGTTTCTGTCATCCGGGTTATCCTTGTCCAAACCGTTTCGTATTTCCCAGTCATTCGGCATACCATCGCCATCATCATCCGCCGGGGCAGGTTCCGAATATAATTCCGGCCAGCCCCCCTCAGGTTGATCATTGACAGTAGCAATAGAATGGCCTGTTTTATTCAGTACATCAATGACAAGCCGCTTGTCAATCGTATCCCGCCTGGGGAGACTGGCACCTGCCCTGGCAAGTACATCCGTTTTTGCCTGTTCCGGCGATGTGGTGATCACCGGCTCCATGGAAACTTCGTAGGAACGGGACTGATATGTTTCTTTCTGGGCTGTTGTAAAACCATCAAAACCAACAAGCGTCCAGGGGTTTTCCGGTACCACACCCTCCATTGAATTATCCCTGAAATAACCGTAGGCTACCACGCTGCTTTCCCTGAATGCAAGGTTCCCGGAAGACTCGGGACCCCGGATGTATGCATTTCCAACAAAATTATACCGGCTCACTGAGGTTTTATCCGCATTATACCCGGCTTTGCTTCCTCCATAGTTATACACCACGTTGTTACGAAAATCAAAATGCAGCCCTTCCGGGTCTGAACTGCTGCCTGTATAATTTCCCGGGCGGGGATTCCTGCCCTGGTTATGGGCGTAAAGATTGTGGTGAAAGGTTTTTTCGTCTCCGTAATCGCCCCTTACAAGTGATCCATATCCATGGTTTTCAAAAGTCAGCGCTTCGCTGATAATACACCACTGTACGGTTACTTTGTTTGAATTTGGCTGGCAGGAAATACCCTCATCGCGCGCATATGAAGCGCTTACATGGTCGATTATGATGTTCGTGCCACCTGCAATATCGATTGCGTCGCCGGAGGAATTTGCCGCACCTGCATCCACCCGCACCCGGATGTACCGTATAATAACATCTGAAACGGAGCCAATGTATATGCGTCCCTTTATACATATGCCATCTCCGGGTGCCGTCTGACCGGCAATGGTGGTATTCGATTTTGGCCGCAGGATGACATCTCCCAATGCAATCGTACCGGATACCCGGAATACGATCGTACGGTTTCCGGAACTCACTGCGTCGACAATGGAGCCCGGACCACTATTGTTCAGATTCGTCACTGCATAGACATCGCCTCCACGGCCTCCGGTTGAAAATCGACCGCTTCCTTCCGCTGTTGGAAAAGCAAGTTGCTGTCCGTGAAGAGCTGTAACTGAAAATAGATTGGTCATCACCCCCACTAAAAGCAAAATCATGCTTTTCTCTTTAAATAATTGTTTGCTTTTCTTTTTCATTGACTGCTCTTCATTTGTTTGACTTCACCCTAAACCTGACAAATATATTGATAAAGTTAGGAGATACACCTGGCAAGTACCATATTAGAGAACCTTTATCCTGGAGTTCGGTCATGAGGTTATGAAAGAAAAAGAGGCTGTCTGAAGCAGACAGCCTCTTTTTTCCAACATTAAACTTGGTTATTTCAGTTTAACAACTTTTACTACCCTGGAACCTCTCTCATTTTCCAATCTGAAAATATACATTCCTTCATCTTCCAGGTAAACCGATTCTATATCAGAGGATGCAGTCTTCTGCAATATGTGCTTGCCTGTGAGATCGAAAATATTGATCACACCCGGGTTGCCGGCGAAGTCGACATTAAAGTGCCCGCTGGTAACCGTTGGATAAACAGACATGGACTGTTGCTGCGCATCATGGATACCGGTAATCACGGTGAAATTGATAGTATAGGTCGCCGTGGTTGTCCCGTCTTCTGCAGTAACCACTACAGTTGCTGTGCCAGCACCTGATGATACATCAATGTCGCCATCACCCGCAACAGCAGCATTTGCATCATTTGCTGTAGCCGTAACAGTGACACTGGTGGTACCTTCCGGCAATACAACGCTGTATGTAAAGGTGCCTGCATCGAAGAAGGGACTCAGAATACCGGCACTGACAGCCAGGTTGGAGAGTGATGCATCATCACTTTTCTCAACACTGAAGTTGATTGTATACACCTCGGTAGTCGTACCATCTTCAGCAGTAACAGTGATGGTGGCAGTGCCACTTCCGGAGGACACATCAATTTCTCCATCTCCTTCGATGGTGGCGTAAGGATTATTTGCAAAAGCACTCACAGTGACTGTTGTTGTTCCAACAGGTACTTCTGCAGTATACGCAGTGACCGCAGCATCAAATTCCGGAGTTAGCGTTCCAGTGCTTAAACTTATCCCGGAAAGTGTTGCATCGCTGCTTTCAATATACCCGGTACTGATATAATATACATTCACGCCGCTGCTCGGTGAATAGAAATACAGCGTTGTCGCTTCACCCTCGTAGGTGTAGACCCCCTTGGTAAGAGAGGCACCCAATGCAGGAAATTCAGCGATAATACTGTCCTTGTGTCCTGCAGCTATATTCAACACCCGGTCTTCACTGCCGGAGGAAGACATTGCTGCCACAGTAATGCCTGTATTCCCTTTCACATCGACTCCAAGCACCCTTCCCAGGGGTTGCCCGTTTTCATCAAATGAGCCGCTCCCACCCAACTTCAACCGGTTTGTGAAGTTCATTTCATCTACCGTTTTATTATTCGCATCGATGGTCACAGTTTTGCCTGGATTCGCATAAATAGTCAGACCGGCCACTTTTTGCGTTGCATCCAGTGTGCCCAGGTATTTATAGGCATCTGCACTGATGTTCCATTCACGTCCACCATTCGCAGTGGCAATTGACCACCTCTGGTCGCCTGCATTTCCGATGCCATTGAAGGTGGTATCTGCATAATTGAAATTGCCGGTGGCAACATCGTACCAGAGCTCAGAGGAAAGACCACTGTAGGTGTAATTAAACCCTGTGATAGGTTCTGAACCGGTGACAAAACTTATGTCGCTGGTAGCATACGTATTCACGAATGTCCAGGCTGTTGAATCCAGTCCGTCATATGCAATGATATTTGTTGAATCGACTGCGGTTTCATCCCAGCCGGGTCCCCAAATAGTATTGGAAACTGTGATACCATCGGTGATTTCGTCAAAGTCAGTCGTTCTCCACCTGAACATTTCCCTGCCCGTTGTTGTGGCTTCATTCAGGGTACACCCGACAATGACAAGGGAAACGGAATTGCTTCTTGAAACAAGGAAGGACCTTGCTTTTGAAAAGGTAGAGTGTTGAAGAGTGATATGGTTGACACTCCAGTCATTGCGGTCCACGGTCAGAATCCCGTAATCCCGGATCATCGTTACCTCGCTGTTATGGATTACGTATTGATCCAATACGCCCGGACCGGCATCTTTCATGCGCAATACACCCCTCAGGTCATGTATATAGCATCCGTCGAACATTAGTTTGCCAACGGTAGCAGATACATTGGAATTCAGCACATACCTTGCATCAAATTCTCCAAAGAATTCCAGGTTCCTGAAAATAATAGAGTCAACTGTGGCAAATTCTCCAAAATTGAAATTGTCTGAGCAGTCGATTTTCGGACGATTGAGGTTCGAAGGATCGCTGCTTTGAATGGTAAATGACTTGTCAAAGGCATAACCTCCTGTACTGTAGACCCTTCCCGGTTCCAGCAATATGGTCGATCCGCTGATCAGGTCCGGTAAAGTATCCCCCAGGATGTTTATATTATCAATCCCGGTGAGATCAATTATTTCCGGCTCCTCGCCGGTACTTGGAAGGACTGTAATATTCACGGTATAGGTTTGGGTCGTTATACCATCTTCTGCGGTAACAACCAGGGTTGCAGTTCCGCTTCCTTCGGAAACATTGATGATGCCATCGCCGGCAACTGTTGCAAGTGGATCATTGACAGTTGCACTTACAGCCACACTGGCAGTTCCATACGGAACATCGACTGCATAGGATGTCACTGCAGGATCAAAGGCCGGCGTGAGTGTTCCTCCACTGACATCAATCCCTGCGAGCGTGGCGTCTGTACTGGCGATATGTTTTGTCGTTATGTAGTACACGTTCACTCCGCTGCTGGGTGAATAGAAAAAGAGGGTAGTTGCATCACCGTTGTAGGTGTATGCACCACTTGTGAGTGAAGCACCCAGGGCCGGAAATTCAGCGATAATATTGTCTTTATGCCCCGCGGCAATATTCAGGATCCGGTCTTCTGCACTGGAGGAGGACATGGCCATCACCGTGATATCCGTACTTCCTTTTACGTCGATGGCAAGCACCCTTCCAAGGGGCTGACCGTCGCTGTCAAATGAACCACTTCCACCAAGCTTCAAACGGTTGGTGAAACTCATTTCATTGAGCGTTTTATTGTTGGCATCAATGACAACGGGTTTGGCACTGCTTGCATGTATGGTCAGCCCGGCCACTTTTTGCGTGGTATCGAGTGTGCCAAGATATTTATACGCAGCTGCGCTCATGTTCCACTCAAGTGAACCATCTGCTGCAGCAATGGCCCAGCGCTGGTCTCCTGCATTTCCAATGCCATCAAAGGTGGTGTCGGCATAGTGCAGGTTCCCGGATGCCGGATTCAGCCAGAGGGCTGTGGACAGGTCGGCGTACAAATAATTGAAACCATCAATTGAATCAGTACCATCGGCAATATCCAGGTCGCTGGTAACATAGGTATTTTCGAACGTCCAGGTGGTTGTGCCCAGACCATCATATCCGTCATAGGCAGTACTTCCAGTGGCAGTTTCATCCCAACCGGTTCCCCAGAGCGTGTTTTTCACCATGATACCGCCGGTAACATTGTCCTGTCCCACTTCTCTCCAGCGAAACATTCTCTCTCCGGCAGCCGGGGTTTCACTGAAGGTACATCCTTCGATGGTTAGTGTTTCGGTGTTATTCCTGCTGGTCAGGAAAGCTTGTGTTTTTGAAACGGTCGAATTCTTTAACAGGATATTGTTCGCTGCCCAGGTATTTACATCGACGGTCAGTATACCATAATTCTTGATCATTGTGATCACACAATCATCAATGATATAGTGGTCAAGTGTACCGGTTCCACCTTTGATTCTGGCGACTCCCCTCAGATCATGCATGTAACATCCCTGAAACATTATTTTCCCGACCGTTGCAGACACATCAGCATTGAGGACATATCTCGCATCATATTCACCGTAGAATTCTATGTTACGGAAAATAATAGAATCTATAGTAGCACCATCCACAAAATTGAAATTGTCACCGCAATAAATTTTTGGACGGTTTAGATTTGAAGGTTCGCTGTTTTGAAGCGTTAATGATTTATCAAAGGCATAAGAACCAGCATTGTATGTCATGCCTGGCTTTAACAGTACTATTGATCCACTGTTCAGATCCGGAAGGGTGTCTGCCAGAATATCCGGATTATCAACAGCCGTCAGATCAATAACGTCCTGTGCATGGGCCTGCGCCGAGATCAGCAGGGCCAGCACAACAACGAGTCCGTGAAATGTAAATTTTCTCATAAGCAGTAGTTTTAATTTAAGATTAGATATGGTCATTTCAAATTTTGAATGGTTGCACATAAAATTAGTTCATCTCCTTCGGAACAGTTTATTTTCCCTTCTCAAATGGAGGGATAGGTTTCTCAGTTGGATAAAAGCGTATCAAAAAGCGGGTTAATTTTCCCAAACAGTCAGGTTCCATCATTATTATCACCCAATGTGAACACAGTATTGCATTTATAACACAGTTTCTGAAAATTTCAGGATCTGTTCAACAGTTGTATCAAACCAGGGATGAAACAGCCAGAAGGAATGTGGTGAATCAGGGATTGTAAATACAGTATTCCTCGTTCCGAAGCAGTCCAGGATATGGATGTATGCATCCCTCCCTGCGTGAAACCTGGGTATTGCACTGTTGATAAACAAGGTGGCAGGTGAATGCTGACCTGCATAAGTGAGTGGCGACGCTTCAATCCAGATATCCGGGTTTTCCCTGAAGGTTGTACCCAGCCACCTGGTTGCTGCGGAGGGTGTTGCCTGATCTGTGTCCTTGCCGCTTTCGGCAGGGTCAGAAAAATCCAGAATTCCGTCGATATTGATGATCGCCTGCACACGATCGGAGACAGATGTTGAACCTTCATCGGTAACCTGGTAAAGGGGGTGTCCGGGCGTATTGCCAACCAGGGTTGCAATGGTTGCACCGGCGGATGTGCCAAGTACTGCAATGCGATTTGTATCTATGCCGTACGATGCTGCATTCCTTTTCATCCATTTGACAGCAGCTTTCACATCAATGACACCTGCAGGGTAACGTGCCTCGGGCGACAGGCGGTATTCAGCAGTTGCTGCAAGGTATCCATGGTTGGCCAGCTCCTGTGCAAGCGGAGCAAGCAGCGATCTGTTTCCGGATGCCCATCCGCCCCCATGAATACAAAGTATACATGGGATTTTTCCCTCTTTGGATGATATTGGTTGGTAGATATCCATGTGCAAATCCCGGTCACCCAGGGTCCGGTAAACTATTCCAGGTACTGCCTGTACACACGGATCCAGGATCACTTCCGCAGGTTCAGCGAATGGATATTGTCTTTTTATTTTCAGGGTGGCGCTCCGCAAATTGTAGGTCGTGTCCCTGGGTATGTCACTAACCACTTGTCCCGGCATGGTCGGTGAAATAGACAGCAGCAGAATTACAACGATTCCCGTTACTCTTGCTTTCATAGAATTATGGTCTGAAAAAACGTATAGTAAAGTGTCGGGACAACCTTTATTGTTCCACCTCACCTGCCAAGCTCAATGGCAGCCAGAATAAAGGGTGCGACACCTTTCCTGTCGTTATTTACCTTTTTCTCATTGATATAGTAATCATAATCTCCCATTCGGTAGGGATTGCCACCCAGTCCTGCAGCCCCGCATACATTGGTCAAAACCGGGAAACCGTCATCGTCTTCCACCACCAGCACTTCCAGGATACTGTCAAATGATGCTTCCGCGATCTCCAGGTATTTTTCCGGCAGGAATCCCTTTTTCGCAGCCTTCGCAAAGGTGTAGGTGAACATCGCGGAACCTGATCCCTCAATGTAATTGCCCTCCTTGCTTCCCATATCCAGTACCTGGTACCAGAGCCCTGTTTCCTTATCCCTGACATCCAGGAGCGCCTCACTTGTTGCATGTAAAATCTTAAGCAGATCGCCTCGTTCCGGATGATCTGCCGGAAGATGGTCCAGTACATCAACGATACCCATTACATACCAGCCCATCGCCCTGCTCCAGAAATGTTTTGACTGTCCCGTTTCAGGATCGCACCATGCCTGCTCCCTGCTTTCATCCCATCCGTGGTACAACAGGCCGGTTTCCGGATCGCGCGTTTTCTCATAGATATGCTTGATCTGGAATGCCACTTCATCGTACCATTCCTCCTGGTTGAATTCTTTTGCATAGGCGGTAAGGAAGGGATGCGCCATGTAAATCCCATCCAGCCACATCTGCCAGGGATAAATTTTCTTGTGCCAGTATCCATTGCTTTTCGTGCGCGGATGTTCCCTCATCTGCGCTGCCAGGGTATCGGCAGCAAGGCGGTATTTCTCCTCGCCCGTCCGCTTGTAGAGCCCGAGGATATTGAGACCGGGACGTACCCTGTCGATGTTGAAATCGGAATATTTATAGCCCTTGATACTTCCGTCTTCCTGCACAAAATAGTCAATGTACGCACGTGCGTAATCCGAATATTTTTCATCCCTGTCGCCCAACCGGTCGATAGCAGATGCCAGGAATGCAAAGTCGTATTCGTATTTGGGATTGTCGCGCTGGTAATAGATCAGGCTGTCGGATGCATGCATCACTGCATCTGCAATCCGCGTTGCCCATTCCTGGGCGCCTTTTTCTTTATTGTCGCTGTTGGACGAATTGCATGCTGTCAACAAGCATGTAAGCATGAGAACGGTCAGTACCTTCATATGCTGGATTTTTTTCAAATGTACACCAGAAATCAGGAATCTTCAGCTGATGGAAGTAACAGAATGCGGGCATTATTTCCCACTTACTGAAAGTGATTCCACCTGGTGTGGAGGGCATCGCTGAATGATTGTAAAAATGTGATGCGAAGAAATATATATTACTTGCTGATGCTGACTTTCTTCTATTTCAAATAATTTACCAGCACCCCCTGGTTCAACACCCTTTCTTCCCCGTTCTCCATTCCGGCGGTTAAAATATAAGTATAAGATTTTCCGGGAAGAACCTTCAGATCAGTAAACGTTGTTTGCTCTGCTGAAAGCTTTTTCAGCAGGACAGGTTTTTCATTTAGTGCCTGCCGGTAGATCCGGATCTCCCTCATTCCGGCCATTGAAATTGGCAGCCAGGTGAGCGCAACACCAGTGGTAAGTATTGTATGGGTGACAAGTATGGTATAATCTTCTGTTTCCCCAAGGCAGGTAGTTTTGGTCCTGCTTGCACTTTCATTACCTGTGATGCTGACCGATTCAACTTCATATTGATATACTGTACCGTTTTTGGCAGTGGTATCTGTAAAATAATTCATATCGTACGGCAATAACACACGGTTTAATTTCCGGGATGCCTCACCATTCACACTGCGATAGACATTAAACCCATTGATGTTTGGATCCGTTTCCGGCGATGTCCATATTAAAAGCACATGCTGAAGGCTATCCTGCACACAGCGGAGCTCTTCGGGCGGGGCAACGTGGATATCTCCGTAAACGGATATCGTAACCGTATCCGATGTGTTGCTTTTCAGGAATCCGTCGCTGATATTCACTGCATAATAACTCAGTGCTTCACCCGAAAAACGGGAAAGGGCAGTATCCGCATACTCTCCATACTTTTCGCTCGAATAGATGCTCCCTTCCAACGGATAAAAAACGCCGGCATTTCCAATTTTCCTGAATATCCGCGTGGCGATCACATTGTTTCCAACATTTCTCCAGTTCAGGCGAACGATGCCATCTTCCTCTGTCGCACTGAAATCCTGGGGTGGATAAGGTTTCTCCGCGTACGTGCAAATTCCGTGTACGCGCACGCCCGGAACCTGGTATCCAAAGAAATCCCTTACCTGGATAAAGTAAAAATATGCCTCATTGGAAATGTCCACCAGGTCTGCATAGGTTGTCGCATCCGGGGGCAGATGGGCAATCAGTTCGTAACCGTCCTCATAGTCGCGGCTGCGAAACAGGGCAAGCGACTTCACGGTGAAATCATAATTCAGCTTCCAGTTCAGCAGAATGGCCTTCCGGTCGGTTGCCGATTCTGTTCTAAAGGATACCACCGTGGGGGCGGGAATATTGCCAAGGTTATGTGCATACAGGCTTTCTGAAAGCAAAAGGGTGTCTTCAGCCAGTGAAAAACGGAGGTAATACTGGTACATCGCTTTTTCAACCAGGGTTGTATCAATTACGCGGTACACCAGGGTGTCTGACCTGATCGAGGTCATCCGCAGGGTATGAATCTCCCTGAATTCTGCCTCTTTCATCGCCTTCCGGAATACCTGGAAATCCGCAGCAGCAGGCGCTGAAAGGCTGTACCAGTGCAGTTCAGGGAAATCCCCCTCGTTCAGCGACTGCAACGCCTGTACCTTTTGCCCCGGCAGGATTACCGGGTTGATCATTATCAGGAATAGAACAGTTATTTTCTTCATACTAAATGTTTTTTATTCACACCCTTCCTGGGAAGCATTGTTGGTGCAGGAACCCCCTAACAAATCGAATTCGTAAAAGAAGCCATCCGGCGCTTTATATCCGTATGTTGCACTGATCGAATAGCTGCAGTCATCCACTCCAAGCGCGGACAGTGGGGCAGCACAGACCCCGTTGGCATAGCCCATCCCTGAAATGGATGCACAGTTTTCGATGAAGAAATTGCCGTTGGAATAGCCTCCCTCGATGCTGAAATAGGCACCCAGGCACAAACCAACCTCGCAAACGGTCACACCAAGCTCCTCGAATCCCTGGGAACCCATTAATTTTACATGCCCGTATCCGCCGACCTTGAATTCAGGGTTATCACTGAAATCGGCATTGACATACAAACCCATACCTGCCTGCGCCGAAACATTCACAAACTTCAGGTCCAGCGTCTTGTCGACAAATACTTTTTCCCCGATGGTGTATACACCGGTGATGCCCTGGCTTGCAAAGGGAGGTAAATTGACTTTAAAACCATTGGTGAAGGCAGAAATATGTTCGGGAATTATTTTTGATGTATTCCCGGCAATCAGTCCGCCCTTGAATTCTCCCATAACGCCGATATCCATGCTCTGGCTGGCCATGGCAAAATAATAGCCGTTGGCATCAAACCGGACATTCATCACTCCCTCGTGGATCATCGCAAATCCGAGGGGAAGATTATTTATATTTAAATGCCCGGTCATGCTGCTTTCACTGAAATTATACACCATGCTCATCTGCCCGAAACCCGAATCCAGGTTCTTTACCTTGATATCCTGGCTGGTAACATCCAGGGCGCCGTTCACCGTAAACCTGAGTGTATTTACTGTTCCTGCCTCAGGGTCATTCAAGCCATCTATGTTCCTGGTGTACCCTGAATAGGTAAGCTTGTTCCAGGCGGAATTACTGGCGATGGTTTTCGTCTCTCCTTCAAACACATCAATTTCATTGTTTCCCACGATCATTTTCTGATTGTCTGGTCCTTTATACAAATCATTGCCATCCACCTTAATAATCTGTATATCGCATTTATCATTTGTTTTTTCCAGCAATCCCCTTAAATAGAAGGCCGGATCTCCTTCATTGCCGGTTTCCGAGATTTTCAGGTTCCCATACGCGGTGTATTTCCCGGGCGTAAGGGATTGCGACATATCCACATCATCGAGGTAGAAAAACACGTTGCCCGGAATTTCAACCCTGCCTTTCAATGGCTGAAGTTTTGCTGTAATTTTCCCGTTTTCGAGGGAATACCTCATGGCAGTGATTTGCGGAATGAAATCGGGAATACCCGGGTCGGGTTGCCCGACAAGGTCAAAGTACCCGTTCCCGGTGACAATGCCTGTAACATCGATGTCCATGATATCAAAGAAGCGGAATGTCTTCCCGGCAGACAGGATAGTGTTGTTATTGCTCAGCATCCCGATCGAATTAAATTCTATCCTGGACCCGGGTTCCATGGCAGGAAGACTGGAGACAAAACCGGCCGGGACATCCTGCGAGACCGAGCCAACCACGCTGATCCGGTAATGACCTGTGGCGTCATAGTTGAATTTGGGTACCAGGTTCCCGTTCAGGGTGATCTTTGCGACTCCTCCCAGGGATAGCCCTCCTTCAGAAAGGTCAATTTCTGCTTCCCCAATGTAGCTCGGACCGATCCTCAGGTCTTTCAGGGTGGCATCAATGCCCTGGCCCGTGACTACAAGTGCTTTTTTCAGCACGATCGCCTCTTCATTTTTGTCAAAATACCAGGTATCCCGGTTAAATACCTTCCATTTCTCAAGTTCAAAGCTGATTGTATCCTTGGAAGCTTCAGAAAGATATACATCCGTGTTCGTGATCACCACATCCCCCACACGAATCTTAAGATCGAGGTCCGGACAGTTTTTGCATCCTGGAATTTTTGTATGAAGGACTGTTGCAAGGGAAATCTTACCTCCCTTCAGAATGGAATTTTCGCTGAGTTCCGCGCTTGCATCAAATCCATATACATTGTAATTTTTCAGGGGAACCGGTTGCAGGGCTGTGTTCAGGCTGAAAACCCTGTAAGCAGGAATCAGATTGAATACCGTTTTCGGTGGAGAAAATGCCATCACTTTGTTTCCCATTTGCGCACTTCCAATGTACAAACTTCCTGTAAAATGATGTGCAATATTGAAAGATCCGAGATCAAGTTTTGCCATACCCCTGATCCCTGCTGTTTCGTTCTCCTTTGTGATTTCCAGGGAGGATCTGACCGGGAAATTAAGCTGGCCGCCACTCACTCTCTGGTTGGTAAGGTTTCCGGAAAAAGCATCATTGATCGTGAAGGGAATGACATTGGTGCCAAGGGTTATTTTGGTCCCCGAAGGTTCCGCTTTCCTGTCAGCCATTCGCTTTACCTTCAGTCCGGTAAAGGGCAGTTTTATATCTTCCTGCCTGGCTTTAAATCCACCACTGCCCGGGAGGTTATAGAAGTAGCCATCAATCGTTGCTTCATCCGGATTGGATTTCGATGGAACAAACTTTTCAACGGCCACCGGGAATCCCCATAATTCGCTGATCTTCCATCCATTCGCTCTTTCCAGGGCAAAGTTGTAAGCGGCTCCTTTTGAATGGCTTATGACCGCTGTAAAATCAATGGTTTGGGTCTTTCCGATATAGGTCGGATTTTCACCCGTCTTCACGATATGAACAGTCAGCGTTTTTAATTCCCCTGGAATTCCGGTCAGTTGATAGGCCCCGTCCTGGCCGCTCACCGCTTCAATATAAAGTGAAATACCGTTTGTGTTTTTCAATTCTGAATGCACCTTTGCTCCCGCAATCGGCGACCCGGTTGTTTTATCCGTTACTACCCCTTTGATGCTTTTTGCATTGTCGAGAATGAATTCATAGCTGGTCCATCCTTTTGAAACGGGTATGTTCAGCGGCTGCTGAACAGCGGCATAGCCCTGTGGTGGGGTAATTTTGAGGATAAACTGGTTGCCCGCAGCTGCAAACTTGATCCGGACCACTCCCTGGCTGGTGGTTGTTTCCTCGAACTTATCGATGGTAACGACTGCCCCGGAAACAGGTTCGCCCTGTTTATTCTTTACAATTATTTCCGGCCGGTGCAGTTTCTTATACACGACCACTTGCAATGGCTGCTGAGGTAAGACTCCAAGGGTGGTATCGGCTTCAAAATACTGACTCGACTTTGGTTGCACATAAATCTTGTTGTAATAGTGCTGAACGGGAACGTCGAAAAACTGGTATTGTTTGCCGAGGAATGCCCTGTAATAGGTCTTGTAAAAGGGTGAATACTCCGTTTTTACATAGGCTACCACCGGATTCCCATCTTCATCCTGGACAAATCCGGTCAACAGTCCCACCGGTTCCAAATTGATGTCCTTCACATCGGCCAGTATCCCGTAGCTCAGGTTCCAGGGTTTCATGGACGGGCCCGGGATCACAACATTTTTATAACCCGGCTGGGAAACGAAAATCCTTCGGTACGGACCACTGACTGAACTCTCTGCATCCACATCCATGTGAAGGTTGTTGAATCGGAAAAATCCGGGTTCATTGGTAATCTCCTCGCGTTCAAATCTAAGTTCACTGGTATTATTGTAATACTTCATACTTGAATAGGCGAGCTCAAACGCCCCCATGGAATTATAGGTTTTGTTATAGTTAACCTGGTTAATCAGTTGCACCTTAACTCCTTTCACCCCTGCATTCTGAATATTGGTTTCAGCCATCACCCTTCCCTTTATTTCGGGATCGAGGGGGTGCATGGTATAGTCGAGCCTCAGTACGGGAGGTTCCGTGAACAGATGATTATATACTGCGTGCGGGGTCTTGTTGAAGAAGGGAATCCCATGGAAAAGGGCTGAATTTTCATCGCTCGTCGGCAACGAATCGAAAATCGTCCGGTAATTGTATCGGGTATTCTCATAATCAATATCGACTGCGCCCATGTCCCTGGTAGAAATTTCCACCATATACTGTGGATCGGTATAGGCATGTTTTACGAGGTTTTGAATGTATACAAAGGCATTTTCACCGGCCCCGGTTTTCCCGGTAAAAACATCGTTAAATTCGCCTTTTTCATTAACGGTTTTGGTTTTTAGTTTTTGTCCTTCGTAATCAAGCAGCATCTTCATTTCCTCCTTGACCGCAGATTGACCGCGCATGATATGCACACTCACATTGTCCATGGTTTTGTTCCGCTCTGCTGCCTGGTTCATTTTATTCGATGCGATCGCCCTGATTTCCAGGTTATAGGTTTTTAATTTGGCCACCTGGTCGGGGATTTTAATCACATCGCCAGGCATGGCCATAATGTCTATGTCCGGACTGCAGAACTTTTCATTTTCCACCTCGATCTTGAGACAGATGTATCCTCCCCTTTCAATTACCTGGATGGCCGGCCCGCTCATTACCTGCTGCTGCTGCTGACCTGCAGCCTGACCAGCAGTTTGACCAGCACTCTCTATTGCCGGGTTCAAGGCAGCATTGATCAGGGAGTTTTCCACCCCTGGAAAGACATTCTGCATTTGCCACCCGATTTGTTCGGCCGGGTTTTCCACTGCTACGGTTTCATCAATTGGTTTGGAATCGATCTCTTCCGTACCAAATGTCCCTGTGAAAAAATCAGCCCGGAAATCAAAGCTGAAATTCCCATTGTCGTCTGTCTCTGCCACGGCAAGGACCACATTCCCAACCTTGTATTTATCGAGCCTCTCTTTTCCATTCAGGTCGGTATAGAAATGAATGACTTCGTTATTTCCGGGATCCCCGTAAACAGGGAACTGGGTTCCTGCAGTTGCTCCCTCCGGAAGGTAAGCATACCTCCCCACCAACTTTACGCGCACATTGGCAAGTGGTTTTGTATGCACAATTTCTTCCGTATTTCCGAAATAGTAATAGGGCGTTGTCCGGAATTGTAAATTTCCGGGAGTCTTTTCCGCTGCTTGTATTTTCCCTATAAAACCTTCGGCACCGGATTTAATAAATGTAGCATTCGCGCCGACGCTTTCACTTACTTTCACGACATCTGAAAAAGATACAGTTCCGGTCTCCCCTGTATTTGAGGTACCCTGTGGAATTTTGATGGGTTCAGCAGACGGCATGTTTATGGGTTCAGCAGATGGTATGTTTATAGGTTCGAAAGGTCCATTTGGATTGTCCGGGAATTTGCAAAATAGTTTGCCACTGATCCGGGTGGCGGGGATCATCTCAAATTCATTCTTAAAATCTTCAAGGAGCTTGGGAAATGGCGACATATCTGACTGGGTTTCCAGGCTCATCGGGGTCAGAATATTCTCCTCCTCATTCCCGTAAATGAAGGAAAAAACCTCACTTCTTCCGAAATTAGAAAATCTTCTGCCCGATTCGGGGTCAGATGCCGTTACCTGGAATGCATACCGCAACCCGGGTTCCAGCATCGGCTGGGCGGGGCCATAGAAGAATGAATTCCCGAACACATCGGTTTCATAAAAAGCAGGTGCGGAGAGCATGGCATCGGCAGGATCCTGCTCCGGGTCCCAAACCTCCACAATTTTCAATTGGTAATTGGTCCATGGCGGTGCTCCCGGGGATGGCGTCCAGCTGAAAATGATATGCTGCATGGGAGCACTTTTCAGCTGGCCCTGGTCCTGGGGCCCGATCAAAAGAGGCGGATCAAGCCAGCGGATATTGAAGTTCCCGCTGCATCCGGTACCCGGGGGAGATACCTGTACATCGTTTTCAAATACCTCTGTACAAAGCCGGTAGTTTCCTTCCGGCAGACCCGCATTGAAGAGTTCTTCCCCGGAAATGCCTTCCACCATCCATGCATCCGGCTGGAAATAAACATACAGATCTCCAGGGGAAATAATCTGCGGAACAGCTGATGGCAAGGAAATATCCTCTCCCGGATTGTAACCGGGGTGGGTGGTCAGACGGATGCCATTGTCTCCTTCCAGCGTCATGCGTAATGTCACCCTTCCTGGCCTGTTAGCCTGCAGTGTAACTCTTGCCTGGGAGGCATATTCATTGATATCTGTGGGGTACGGGGGAATCACCTGGGTGATTGCTGTAACAGCCAGCGGGGGGATCGTAAAAGAATTGCTGCAACCGGCGGGCGCTTCTGCCGACAGCGGACGCCCGTTGTAATACACTACCGCGCAGACCTGGTAACTTCCGGCAGGCAAGCCCCTTTCCCTGAGTTGGTCATAGCTGATCCCGGTCAAAGCAAGATTTTCCGGCATGAAGTATTCCAGGATGTCATTGCCGGTAAGTGTGATGGGCATAACGGGACCAAAGGTAAAGGTGGGGTAGGCCATATCCACGAGCGATTGCAGCTCGATGCCGGTGTTCCCGGTAATCCTGATCTGAAGGTAGCATTCCAGGTTGATCAGGTCGGCTGCATTAATTACAAACCGGGTATTGTAGGCATAATCTTCCACGAAGGGTCCGTAAGGGGGAGACACTATTGTATTGATGATCACCTGTGCATTGATGGAAGGTGCCAGGAATGCCATCCAGAGTGCCAGCACGGCAAGGTGCCGGTATGTTGTTTTTACAAGGTGTTGATTCATTTTTTAAAAGATATAGGAATAACCCAATTCAGCCTTTTTCTCAACAATGGAAGTTCCGGTGTTCTGAATGTTAGTATTGTTATTCAGGAAGAAACCTGCTTTTGCCAGGTGCTTTTTATTGAACCTGTAGGAACTGTTTATCCGGAAAATATTGATTTTACTGCTGTCTTCCCCGTTCAGGATGGTTGTATAGAAGGCATTGCTGACCGACAGGTTCAATGCATTTTTCAGGAACGAGGCCGAATATGCCACAACCGGTCCGGATACCCTGGTTTCCAGGGTGCTTAGATTAAACGAGGTATGATTGTAGCTCAGGGTCAGGCTCATTTGCCTGGGAAGGTAATTGACCATGTAACTCGCCAGCAGGATATTCGAAGTATAATTGGTGAATTCGGCGATGGTGGGATTTTTATCCCTGAGCAACTGCCGGTTCAGGGAAACAAACAGGTTTTGTGTAAAATTTTCCCCTGCAAGGCTAATGTTCTGATTGACGCCCAGTGATTGCGTTGTTTGTGAAAGTGACAGGAGGGAGTCGATCCCGTACGATTCATTTATCTGGTTCAGGTCGTAATTTGAATAGAGGAGATCGGCTTTATACCATTGCACGGGATTTGCCGACAACGAGATGGAGCCAATGGTGCGGTTCATCCGGGGGGATTCGGGATTTTTCAGGTTATCCCGTTGCAAACCCAGGCTGGAGCTGAGCACATACTTGTTTTCATGAAACTGCAATCTGGGTTCGATCGTAAGGTTCCTGTAATCATTTTGCATATACCATGTCCCCATGGAGCGGTATCCCGGGTCGATCTGTTTTAACCGCAGCTTCAACCCGAACCAGTCCTGGCTGTATCCGAAGTATGTATCCAGGGCGTTGCTCCGTCGGGAGGAAATATTGGTTTTCATGATGCCCGAAAAAAAAGCAACTTCCGTGTCCGGGGAGTCGGGCAAACCGGGCAAATCGTCCAGTAAACTGTTATCAGTATAGGTACTTGCCGCATACTCCAGTCCGAATGTGATATGCTCCTTTATTTTTTGTTCGGATATGATGGATATAACAGCATTCTCAGCAGGCTTTAAGGTGAGCTGACTCTCCTGTGTTATCGAGTTGGGCATATCCCAGCCGTTGAAGAACAGGAAGTCAACATAGTTTGTGCTTGTGCCATATCCCAGCTTAAGGGCCAGTCCGTTTCTTTTATAGGATGTGGTTGCATAGGTTCCCGGCTGAAAAAGTTGCAGGGGATTGCTGTCCAGAGGCTTCAACAGGCGGCCGTACATGATGCCAACCCGGAAATTCCCCGGGTTAAATTCTCCTCCTGCCCCGAGAATCGTATGTCCGCCAAGGGTATATTTTGAAAAAACAGGATTCCGGTAGCCCAGGTGGAATTTCGCCCATTTATAATAAGGGCTGGCACCAATTTTATTGAAAGGCTGCCGGAAGCTGCTGTTTTGCTCACTGATCGTCATTGAGAAGGGCAGGGTGATGCCGCGGTAGCTGATCACCGGGTTTCCAACGAGCATCCAGGTGAATGGAGAGCGGGTGGTTTCCCTTCCTTCGACATCATAAAAGACCATGGATGCTCCGAGCCTGCCGGAAATTTTCAGCTCATCGTTTGTTAGCATTTCAGCAATATTCTGCGAAAATACTGGGCGTGGAAAGCAACATAGGAGAATAAAAAGAAATGCATTATTGCAATTCATCGACCTGGTAAAATAAAGTGAATACCCGACTTCAGACAGTAGCCGCAATACTTCCCAACTTCACCTTTTGAATAGACCCACAAATCAGTATGAGGACAAATAAATGTACACTTTTTTAGAAAATGGAAATTATAATATTTATGTGTTGTTCAGCTTCTTTCATAAGCACTTTATCCATTCGGACATGTTTGGGATGATTTCGTCCGTTTCCAGGTTCCGTTTCAGGTTGGTCCTGCATGCATCTGCCACGGCACTAGGAAGTTTTGAAAGCAATATTCAGCTGACCGAAGCAACAGAATGCGGGCTTTATTTCCCATGTCAGGTGATTCAGATCAGCAGTTTTTCCTGTCAGGGTAACAGGTGATGATGCAATTATTTTCTGCAAAACAAAAAATCATTACATTTATATTCAGAATAAGCGATCATGGGAAAAGCAATCGTAAAACTGAATATCGCCACATACGCAGGCGAAGAGTACGTGGTGGAACTCCCTTGCAAAAAAGAAGATGTGGATGAGATCATCATTTCCAGGGCATGGAAGAAACTGAAGGAGGACGAAGGAGGTTCACTGCCTTATGGCCATCGCAGTGCAAGCATCATCAAGCGTATTGATTAATGAGACACCGTTACAGGACCACGGCGGCCGGCATAGGAAAAGCAGCTTAAAACCTGAACCTCAACACCACATTCGGGGTAAAACCAAGGGTGTACCGGGTAATCTGCGCTATCTCATTTTCTTCATTCACACGGTAAAAAATCTTGTAGGGATTGTCCCGGTTCAGGACATTCCAGATGGATATGCCCAGTTGCCCATTAACCTGTTTTACCTTCAACGTATAGTTGCCGGATATGTCCAGCCTGATATAATCCCCGAGTCTTGCACTGTTGGGTGCTTCGTAGGTAATTTCATTGCGTTCGTTCAACTGATCCTGTGCCGGCCTGGTATAAGGCTTGCCGGTCCTGTAATTAAATCCGGCCGATAGTTCAAAATTGTCAAAAGTGAAGCTGCCTCCCATGGACAATGCATGCCTGATGTCGAGGTTATTGGGAAAAATGGATGGAGTGAACTCAGGAAAGAAATAGTTGTTCCTGGCCAGGGTATAGGTGACCCACGTATTTGCATGGCTGAATCGCTTGTTAACAAGGAACTCCACCCCCCGGGCATAATAGTCACCGATGGAATACACATACTGCAGCTGGTTCTGGAATCCCTGGCTCGGGGTGATGATCCCGGTAACATGTTTGAGATATCCTTCGACTGAAACAAGCAAGTTGTTCCTATTGTACTGTATCCCTGCTGAAAGCTGCCGGCTAAAAAGCAGGGGTACGCTTTCGTTGTTTGACAGCACCCATCTGCGGTTTTCAATACCCAGGAAATCAGTTTGATAATCGATCAACTGTGTCGTGTGCTGACTTTTCTTTTCGGCCAGTACTTCCAGGGAGAAATGATTGCTTAACCGGTATTTGATTGCCACGCGGGGCTCAATGGAAAAATGGTTGAATTTTGAATAATAGTTGAAACGCATGCCGGTCCGCACATACAGATTCTTTAACAATTCAGTGAATTCGGCTTCCGTGTAGAGTGAATGTATGCGCAACACATCCTTGACCTCCCTGCTGTAATTCGGTTTCAGTAAATTGTCCAGGTTCCTGATCCCCACTTCCCTGAATTGGTAGCCGCTTAAAAGTTCTGCCCGCCTCCAGATCCTGTTTTTCGATTCCAGCTTCATCCCCCAGTCGAGTACTTCGTTTTCCTGGACATGAAACTGGTCCCCGGATATTGAGACATTGCTGCCTTCCAGCTGGTAGTTGGAAACAAAAGCAGACAACTGCGTGGTATGGTCCTCCGACCATGTTCGCGTATAGCCTAAATTGGACAACAGGTTCCATTGCCTGAGACGGCTTTCTCTCGTGTACAATGTATCCCTGATGGTGGCGCGCTCTTCAAAAGCGATCGTATTCCGGTTGTTCAATATACTCAGGCGCACCTTGTCCTTTCCCGAGATATCATACATCAGCCTGGCGCTTACATCGTAGAACGAAAAATCATGGTAAGTATCCACCGTGGTATCGGCTCCGGGTTGTGTAAGCATTACCCCGGTATGGGCAAACGCTCTTTTGTAATAGCTTTTATAGGTGGGCGTTTTCAACAGGTTGCTGATGCTGTGCCTGGCCCCGAGTATGAACGAGAATTTTTGCGTCACTGGCACCTTTGCGATGAAATCAGCAGCCAGCATATCCATACCGGTACTGAATTCCATCTCGTTTACCAGGTAGTCCTGCTGCTGCATATCGATGGTACCGGAAATGCCTTCATCATAGGCAGCGCTGGTCCCGTTCTTGATCACTTTTGCCTGGTGGATCAAATGTGAATTGAAGGCCGATATCAGCCCGAAGAAATGACCGGTCTGGTACATCTTTACCCCGTCCCACAACACCAGGTTCTGGTCATTGCTCCCTCCCCGGGTGTTGATTTCCGAAACCGTTTCGTTGATACTTTGTATGCCTGGCAGGATTTGTATGACCTGTAATACATCGGGCTGAGCAAGTCCCGGCAGCACTTCCAGGTTCTGCACATTCAGCCGGACAGCACCATCCGGCAGTTTCCGGATCCCCCTGGAAATATAGTCCAGCCTGACTTCCTCAAGCTTCTGAACAGCCGGCACCAGCCCATATACAGTTGAATCCCGCCCCCAGTCCTCCTGTTCAAGGGACAATGTGTGGTAGCCAAGGTGCCTGATCACCAAAACTGCCTCTTTCCCTGCCTTTACTTCCAGGAAAAAAAAACCGTTCTTATCGCTTATTGTATGGTTATCTCCTGAATATATCGCCGCAGCTTCGAGTTTCTCCCCGGTGGATCGGTCGATGATGGTTCCGGATACAGTTGTCCGGGACACTTTTTTTTGAACGGCGATATACCGGGTATTTACAAATTGAAAGTGCAGGTTGGTTTGTTTCTCTATCTCTGCAAGGAGGGCCTCAAGCGCCAGGTCATAGGTTGGAACTGCTACATATACCCCCCCGACATTTGCATCCGCGAAGGTAAACACCACGTCGAACCGGTCCTCAAGATACATGAGCAGACTATCAAGAGGTTCAGCTGCTGTGTTTTGGGCAAACGCCTGGAAGCTCAACGCACTTAAAAGAAACGATACGGCAATCGCTTGTTTATTTACCTTCAACAGTGAGTACGATTTTATTTTTGTTGATCTCGTATTGCAAATCTACAGGGATTGTAATTGCTTTTAATGCAATATCGAGATTTTTATGGGAAAAACTGCCGGTAAATAATTGGTTGACATCAACATCCCGTGCTTCAACGGTTACATTGTATTGCAATTCCAGTTCGTCAATTACAAACCTGAGCGGAACACTCCTGAAACTGCTCTCTTCCTGGAACCAGTCAGGCGCTGATGTGCCGGAATAGATAAAGTTCTCTTCCTTCCCGTTGATCATCCTGTAGGAGGATTGGGGGTGCAGAACCGTCGAACGGTGTTGGGTGGCAACCCTGACCGATCCGGAATAGCATGTCACCTGGAAAAAACCTTCACGGTCCTTCACGCTGAATTCGGTACCCAGTACGGAGACCATCCCCTGCGTGGTTTGCACCCTGAACTGCACGCCTTCTTTTACACTGAAAAATGCCTCACCCTCTAATTCAACAACCCTTTCTTCGTCCCATTTTTTCTCAGCAATCCTGATCCTCGATGCTGTATTCAGTGCAACAAAGGACGAGTCGGGTAAATACAGCGCTGGTTGTTCTGAGATCCATTTACCGCTGCCGGCGGAAGGCAGCACGGTACGATACAGGAAATAACCTGCAGTGAGGGCGATCACCAGGATGGCTGCTATTTTCAGCAATGGCTGCATCCGTGCAGACAGGACAACAGATTTGTGCTCAGCGGTCCTTTCCTTCCCGGACCTCCTTTCCTTCCCGGCCATCCAGCTTTTCTCAGTCCTCCTGTTCTCCTCAGTTCTTCTGTTTTCCGTGGCCATTTTGTTTCCGGATAGCAGCCGGCTGTTATTGTTACGCCTGTTACTATCGGAAGCTCTCCTGTTTTCCGTGGCCATTTTGTTTCCGGATAGCAGCCGGCTGTTATTGTTACGCCTGTTACTATCGGAAGCTCTTCTGTTTTCAGCAGATTTTCTTTTTTCGGTCAGCCTGCTGTATTCCCCCTGGATGTCATATTCCGGGGCCTTAAAATGTTGTACCGCCTCCAGCAGTTTTTGGATGCCGGCGAACTCCTCCATATCCTCAAATTGCTTTCTCTCAGCCTCTGATAATTCGCCGGCAAGCCATTTTTTTATGTTATCCCCGTTCTTCATTTTCCAGGTGTTCTGATTAAATAACAGGTGAAAGTTCAATTCTCCTACCCGTTTGCTGTTCAAATGTAAGGCAATTCAACTTTTTTCCTTAATATATTCAGGGCGGTATATATGCGTTTTTCCACGGCTTTCCTTGATATGCCAAGCATATCGGCAATCTCCTGGTGTTTTTTTCCTTCCACCCGGTTCAGGAGAAAAGTGACTCTCTGGTCTTCGGTTAATTCAGCAAGTGCCTTTTGCAGACGGTCGTGGTATTCTTTTTCCTCCAGCAGGAATTCGGGCGTTTCGTTGGTCTGGTCACCGGGTTTTTCCAGCCTGTAGTTCAACACGGTCTTTTGTCGCGCGATGGAATTCAGCATTTCATTGTTGGCCACGGTGAATAAAAACGACCTGGCTTTCCCGGGGAGCACATCCCTGCAGTTTTCCCAGAGCTTCTGAAAAGCTGTCTGAACGATATCCTGCGGATGATTGTCTGCACCGTATTTATAATACAGGTAATCATGCAGGTCTTTCGCGGCGGTGTTAAACAAATCGTGAAAGGCCCGCTCCTGGCACATGTTTTTTATGTCCGCTTTTTTATTCATTCATAGTTGGTTACCGCGATGGTTCAACAATCTATTTTGCAAGGTTATAAAAAAAACAGGAAAACCAGGTAGGAGATCGCCAGGTATATCTGTTCTATTAGTGAAAATAAAATTTCAGGTCCCGATGGGAATGCACCAGCAAATGAATATAGTAAAGCTCGTATTGATCGTATCATTTGGAATGATGCTGGCCGGTTGCCAGGAGGAATTTTTTGAGATCACTGAACCTGACACCACCACCACATTTTTTGCAGATGATACCATTTCGGATTTAATCCTGAAGGTGACCCTGAAGGACGGTTCGTTTGACAACATTATTGATCAGTGCAGCGAGACAAGTATCGATTTTCCTTACATGGTAAAAGTAAGAAACGAAATTATCCAGATCGATTCAGGGGAAGATATAGAGATGCTTGCGCAACAACATTTACAGGTCAGGAAAAACCTCCGGATCAACTTTCCCGTCACTGTTACATTCAGTGATTATACAACATCTGTCCTTAATAACCGCGGGGAGTTGCAGCAGATTCAGAACCGGTACAGGCACCGATTGAAGGATGATGATATTGAATGTATTGATTTTGTTTACCCCGTTGCGATCAGCCTGTACGACACGCAATATCAGAAGCAGGAATCAAAGTGGGCCGGGAGCGACAAGGAAATGCACGGTATCGTGAAAGGCAAAAAGGAGGTCATCATTGAAATCGGGTACCCGGTGGTTCTTGAAAAAGCAGACGGCATCACGATAGAAGTAACGAACAATGCGGAGCTGGAAAATGCAATTATTCAGTCTATGGGAACCTGCGATGAAAATGATGAAGTGGAGTTTGATGATGAGGATCATTTCGGGAACGCGTGATGATCGGAAATAAATATGAATAGTAACCTTTAAAATGTAATATGATGAGAAAAATGAGATTTGGAACACTGATCGTACTGGCAATGATCTTTACCGGTATGATGATGAGTTGTGAAGAAGGTATACGTACCGATTCTTCAACAGGAACACTGAAAATCCGCATGACAGATGCACCATTCCCGACAGACATGGTTGCCGAAGCCAACGTGGTGATCAACAAAATTGAGATCCGGGAAAAGATGGAAGAAAATGAAGGGAACCCTTTCACTGTATTGTCTGAAGAAGTGTTTTCCTTTAACCTGCTGGACCTTACCAACGGGGTAAGTGCCAACCTGGTGGATATCGAGATCGATACTGGTGTGTATGACCTCGTTCGGTTGTACGTTGCTGAAGCCAGCATTATGCTGAAAGACAGTACGGTTTACGATATGAAAGTCCCCAGCGGTGCCCAGACAGGTATTAAGATATTTATTGACCCGGCTGTTGAAGTGGCAGGTGGATTGACCGCTGAACTGATGCTGGATTTCAACGTAAGCAAATCTTTCGTGGTCCAGGGAAATCCGAATACCCCTGCCGGTATCAAGGGATTCATCTTCAAGCCGGTGATCAAGGCTTCGAACATGACTTATGCCGGACGTATTACCGGAATGGTTGTTGATACCAGCGATGTGGCTGTTGACGGTGTCGAAGTTGCTGTCATTGCTGCCGACACCGTTTACACAACATCTTTTACCGATTCAACAGGGATGTACGCCATCATAGGTGTTGATGCCGGCATGTACAATGTTGAATTTGCGAAAGAAGGATACCTCGGAGTTGTTGTTGATGATGTGGAAGTCGTAGCAGGCAATGCTACCTACGTGGATGCTGTAATCACTCCCGTAGAAGGTGCCGGCGATGACGAAGGAGAAGGCGAAGGAGAAGGCGAAGGAGAAGGTAACGGCTAAGGTGAAGGTGGCGAATAATTCATTGGAACCGAAGCACAGGAAATAACAAGTTTCCATAAAAAAGCCCATGCGATGAACGTGAATAGTTCATTTCATGGGCTTTTTCTGTGATACCGGTCAGCGTCTTACAGGGTATAGTCGTTGTTGTAGGCCCTGGTCAGTTGTTTGGCGTTCGTATCATCGCTGAAACTTTCCGATGCCGGATCCCATTCCACTGGCTGTCCCAGCTCATGTGCAATGTTTCCGAGCACGCAAACGGTGTTGGTCCGGTGACCAATTTCAACAGGAACTTCGGGATCCACGTGGTCTTTCATCGCCTGGATGAAATTCTCATGGTGACCCGCCCTTGCTTCGTATGGTACGTCGGTCTCATTTACGACCGGTTTCAGAGACTCGTCTGATGCATTGAACGCATCCCTTGAGATTTCGATCCAGCCGTCGCTTCCCCAGAATTTCACACCACGCGTTTCTCCGTTAAAGGGTTTCACTTCCATTTCCAGTCCGCTGTCATAAATGTATTTCAGGTATGCTGCGCCTTCAAATCCTGCGGGAATGATTTTTACCGGGCCTGAACCATCCATGCGCAGACCCCACTGTGCAATGTCGAACATATGCGCACCCCAGTCGGTCATCAGGCCACCGCCTGTTTCCTTGTACCATCTCCACGCACCCCAGATCTTTTCATCCTGCGGAGGATTCAGTGAGATCGGAGGGTTCAGTACATGGTTGTAATGTACAAAGGGATTGGGTCCAAGCCATGGGTTCCACTGCAGGTCGGCAGGAAGCTCCTCCTTTGGTTCATTATAGGGTGTCGGATGTGGGTTCTCCCCAACGAATACATCCACTTTTTCGATCAGCCCGAGGTTGCCTTCCTGTGCCATTTTCACCGCATGCCTGAAGTTCGGGTCAGACCGTTGCTGGCTTCCCACACCAAGGATGGCATCTGCGTTGCGTACCGCTTCCACCAGTTTCTTCCCTTCGGCAATGGTGAAGGTCAGCGGTTTTTCCAGGTACACATCCTTCCCGGCACTTACCGCATCCGTGGCCATGTGATAGTGCCAGTGGTCAGGTGATGCAATCACCACTGCATCAATGTCCTGGCGGTCCAGGAGCTCCCTGTAATCGTCATATACCTTCACATCCGCTTTTTCTCCAATTTCCTTATAGTATGCAGTAACATACTGCAGGAATCTTTCATTCTTGCGTCCGTATACGTCTGCTCCGGCAACGATTTTTACACCCTTGATATTGATGAAGCTGCTCAACAGGTACATGGACTGGCGGCCAAGACCAATGAATCCAATCCTGAGGGTATCAGAAGGGGGTGTAATCTTACACCCCGGGATGAGGGTCAGTCCTGCGACACCAAGAATGGAGGTGCCCAGAAACGCTCTCCTTGAAAATGTGTTTTTTTTGCTCATTTTTATGGGTTTGAATGGTTGATGACATGAAATTGTAAGCACAAAAATAACGGAATACAGCAAACCAACAAACAGCGTACTGCCAAAACACTGTCTGCGGAATACTCCAGGCACCGACTGCAATTACTCCAGACAGCACCGGCAAGTACTTAAGGAAGCACCGGCAAGTACTCCAGGCTGCGCTCACACATGTTCGCGAAGCCATTTTTTTAATCCGACAGCGCTAATTCAGTATATAACTTTCGGACAGTTTACGGAATGCAACTGTTTCGGCTGCTGCCTGTTCCGGTGTCCATCCCAGCCATGGAGCGGACCTTTCGGCCACTTCTTCAGCGATTTCGGAGGTTGCCCGGGCATTCAGCAATAATGCCCGCAACCTTCTTGCCAGCAGGTCCTCCAGGTGCAGCACCATCTCGTTTTTACAGATCCATTCCACCTCGGCCCAGGAGTAGGGGAGGTCGGGATGGATCAGTGCCTTTTTCCGGGTATCCTGCTCCGCGAGGGCAGCGATCTCCATTCCATTTTCACCATACAGCCGGTAGGGTCCTTCCGCAGCAGGGGATTTCATCACCGGGAATTCTTTTGTGTTGCCGACGGAAGGAGGGAGCAGCCCGGTGCTGATAGCCATATTGATCATGTCCTCGGCCATCTTGCGGTAGGTGGTCCACTTTCCGCCGATGATGGTGATCAGCCTGCTTTTTGAGACAATGATCTTGTGGTTGCGGCTGATCTCCTTTGTTTTGGAGCTGTTGTCCTTTGGTGCGGCCAGCGGGCGCAATCCTGCAAAAACCGAAAGCACGTCGGAACGTTCCACCTTCCTTTCCAGGTAGGCCGAGGCAGTATCGAGAATGAACCGGATCTCCTCTTCCAGGGCGACGGGTTCGGCACTGCTGGTGTTGATGGGGGTATCGGTGGTTCCCACTACCAGGTGGTCATGCCAGGGTACAGCGAACAGTACCCTGCCGTCGCTGGTTTTAGGGATCATCAGTGCGTGGGCTCCCGGCAGGAATTCTTTTTTCAGTACCAGGTGGACGCCCTGGCTGGGGCGGATGGTCTTGCGGTGTCCCGGCTGGTCCATTTTCATGATATCATCTACCCAAACCCCGGTGGCATTCAGCACCACTGAAGCCCGCACGGCGTACTGCTTGTTTGCGTGGTTATCCCTGAATACCACGCCGGTTACCTTGTCGTCTTCCTTCTCCAGGGCCATCACTTCTGCATAATTCAGGGCACTTCCGCCGTTGTTGTTCAGTACATGCAACAGGTCCATAGCAAGCCTGGAATCATCAAATTGTCCGTCGTGGTAAAGCACACCACCCCGCAGTTTTCGGGGAGAAATGCCGGGAAGTTGCTGAAGCACTTCCTTTTTTCCCAGGTGGACCGATTTTCCCAGGCTGAATTTGCCCGCCAGCAGGTCGTAGAATTTCAGTCCGATGGTATAAAAAACACCTTCCCACCAGCGGTAGTTGGGAATGATGAATGGCTGGTCGTGCACGATATGCGGGGCATTTTTCAACAGGTAACCCCGTTCCCGGAGTGCCTCCCGCACCATCTTCAGGTCACCCTGGGCCATGTACCGCACCCCGCCGTGGATCAGCTTGGTGCTTTTGCTCGAGGTCCCCTTGGTGAAATCGTGTTTTTCCAGGAGCAGGGTTGAGTAACCACGGAGGCAGGACTCCACAGCGGCCCCGATACCCGATGCGCCGCCACCGATCACAATGACATCATACTTGTGCCTGTTCCTGATCTCATCTATTATTGCATTTCTGTCTCTCATCATCTGTATTGTTGGGCGTGTTATTGCCGGATTCAGTGCTTTTCGGCACAGACTTTCCGGTTACTATTCCCTGTTACTGTACTGCGTTGCTACTCCCGGTCCAGCCAGTTCAGGGCCCTGCTCACCGCTTTCTGCCAGTTGTTCAGCAACTCGTTGCGGTGGGTTGATTCCATGTCCGGACGATAGTGTTTATCGGCGATCCACTGCTTTTGCAGTTCGTCCGTGTCTTTCCAGAACCCGGATGCCAGGCCTGCCAGGTACGCTGCACCCAGGGCGGTAGTCTCCATGATCCCGGGCCGGGTGACCGTCGTATTCAGCATATCGGACTGGAACTGCATCAGGAAATCGTTGGAAGAGGCACCGCCATCCACCCGGAGCTCTGCAATGGTTTCCCCGGCATCTTCCTGCATGGCCTGGACAACATCGGTGACCTGGTAGGCGATGCTCTCCAGCGCAGCCCGTACAATGTGCGCCTTTCCCGATCCCCGGGTCAGTCCCATGATGGTACCCCGTGCAAACTGGTCCCAGTGCGGCGCTCCCAGACCGGTGAGGGCGGGCACCAGGTAAACGCCCCCGTTGTCGGCCACTGAACGGGCAATCTTTTCTGTCTCGGCGGCCGATCCGATCAGACCGAGCTCATCACGGATCCATTGGATGATCGCCCCGGCAACAAATATGCTTCCCTCCAGGGCGTACGATATCTTTCCATCCAGTTTCCAGGCCACGGTGGTAAGCAGGTTGGATTTCGAGGTAACAGGTTCCCCGCCCAGGTTCATCACCAGGAAACAACCTGTTCCATAGGTGTTTTTGACCATCCCCGGTTCCAGACAGAGCTGACCGAACAGGGCAGCCTGCTGGTCGCCTGCCACACCCATGATCGGCAGCCTGAAACCTGTGGTGTCGCCCGAAGTCTCGGCGAAAAGTTCAGAAGAACCTTTCACCTCAGGGAGCATCGGTGCCGGGATATTGAACAGGTGCAACAGTTCCTGGTCCCATTGATCCTCGTATATATTGAACAGCATGGTCCTGCTCGCGTTGGTGATGTCTGTTACATGGGTTTTTCCGCGGGTGAATTTCCAGATCAGCCAGCTGTCGATGGTGCCGAAGCAGAGCCGGCCCTGTTCAGCCTTTTTCCGCGCTCCCTCCACATTGTCGAGGATCCACCTGGCCTTCGTGGCAGAAAAATAGGCATCAATGATCAACCCGGTTTTGCTGCGGACCATTTCGGATCTTCCTTCATCCACCAGCCTGCTGCAGTATTCCGAAGTGCGGCGGTCCTGCCACACGATCGCGTTGTGGACCGGCTTGCCTGTCTCCCTGTCCCATACCACCACGGTTTCCCGCTGGTTGGTGATGCCGATGGAGGAGATCTCTTCAGAACGCACACCCGCTTTGGCGATCACTTCCGCGGTAACGGATGACTGACTGGACCAGATCTCTTCCGGATCGTGCTCGACCCACCCGGGTTTTGGAAAGATCTGCCTGAATTCCTTTTGCGCCTGTCCGAGGATCCGTCCGTCATGATCAAACAGGATGGCCCTCGAACTGGTCGTCCCCTGGTCGAGGGATAAAACGTATTTTTTGTGAATCATGTGCAAGTATTTATTTTTGAAATTACAAAATTGTAATGAATCAGCGGTACATTTGTGCCGAAACATGATCTATAACAACAATATGATCATTGGAACAGAATGATCTATAACAACAATATGATCAGTGGAGCAGAATGATCTATAACAACAATATGATCAGTGGAGCAGAATGATCTATAGCAACAATCTGATCATTGGAATAGAATGATCTGTAACAAAAATTGTCCATGTCCACAGTAAGAACTGTCTGGCAGCAGGGTGCCATGTCCACTACCCTGGAAACCGTTCCTCCAATGGAGCTGATCGATCATATCGGGTCCACTTTCCTGGGGACGCCCGGGGGGGTGCAATACCACCATACCACGGGGATTCCGAAACTGAAGCAGATCCGGAACTGCTATTTTGTGTTCCTGCGCCGTTCCGGGAACATGCTCGGGTCGATCGGGTATGCATTGCGCGAAACAAGGGCAGGGGAGCAGACCTATAAAAGCTGGCTGGTACGTTATTTTTCCATCAAGGCACCCTTGCGGACCAGCCAGCAGACCAGGCGGCAGGTGAAGCAGCGTCCCATCCGGGACCGTTCGGTCTCGCTGATCAAGGACGTGGCTAATTTTTTTCACGATAACCCCGAACGGTTAATTGACCCGGATGTACAGGAAATGCCCAAAGCGATTCTGTACAGTCTTGTGGAAAAAAACAATGAGCGGTCGCGGAATTTTGCTGAAATCGGCGGGTATGAAAAAACCGGCGACGTGCTTTCATTCATGTTCAGCAGGCTGCGAAAACGCCACAATATTGAAGTGGAACCGTTGCAGGACTCAGAGCTGCCGTATATGCGTTCACTGCTGCGGGATTTTTACAGGGGACACGCATTTTATTTCGAAAACAACCTGTTCCTGGATGACAATTACTATGTGCTCCGTGAAAATGGTGAGATCATCGCCGGGTTGCAGGCCAACGAGGAGATGTGGGAGATCAGTACCATCGGGAATGCTACCCTGGACCGTTTTGTGAAATTGCTGACGCGCATTCCCTTCATAGGCAGGCGTTTCAGGTATGAAGCAATGAAATTCCTCGGGATCGAGGGAATCTGGTTCAAAGAAGGACGCGGCGATGCGGTATACCGCTTGCTGGAAGGGGTGCTGGCCCGGAAGGACCACTACCTGGCGCTGATGATCATGGATACCCGAGCCCCCGAATACCTGAATTTTAAAAAGCGAAAACGGCTGGGCCCGGTGAATACCATCCTCGGCTCCTTTGAAGCCGGTTTTTATACCCGGTTCTATGCCTTCCCTGAAGCGGAGAAGGAAGAAGTCGCCGCACGTCCGGCCTATATTTCGATTTATGACAATACCTAGAAAATACAAATTATATCCCTACTACAGCAAACCATTAAATCCGTATATTTGTTTTAAAATAAAAATCATGCTTACAAGACAAACAGTGCAAAAGTCCATCGAGCAACTGCCACCACAGTTCTCGATCGATGAACTTATAGAAAAGTTGATATTTATTGAGAAGGTCGAAGAAGGCAGAAAGCAATCCAGGGAAGGAAATTTAGTATCTAATGAAGATGTTAGAGAAATCATCTCGAAATGGTCAAGATAAACTGGACTCCTTTATCACTATCAGACTTAAAAAGTGTGTTCGATTATATTGCTGAGGACTCCTTCCGTTATGCACAAATTACTGTAAATAAAATTTATTTTCACGTTTCTGAGTTAGAGAAACAACCGCTTATTGGAAGAATTGTTCCAGAATTTGATGACTGGAGTATCAGAGAATTGATATCAGGTAATTACAGAATTGTATATGAATTAGTCAATAAATCTCAAATAGATATTTTAAGAATCTTTCATACTGCCAGAAAACTTGATAAAGATCGATTAAACCGTTAACCCTCGCAATTATGATTAAAACATCCATACCTGGTTTTCAACTCAGGTATGCCGAAGAGCGCGATGTTCCCCTGATCCTGGATCTGATCCGGGGAATTGCCGAATATGAAAAACTGTCGCATGAAGTGGTCGCCACCGAGGAGCTCCTGAAAGAAAACCTCTTTGGTGAACAGCGTTTTGCAGAGGTGATTTTAGGGTATGAAGGAGATACCGCCGTAGGTTTTGCGCTGTTCTTTCATAATTTTTCCACGTTCACCGGACGACCCGGAATATACCTGGAAGATCTGTTCGTATACGAGGAATATCGTGGAAAGGGGTATGGCAAGGTATTGCTGCTTTACCTGGCTACTCTGGCAAAAAAACGCGGATGTGCCCGTTTCGAATGGGTGGTGCTGGACTGGAATACACCGGCCATTGAATTTTACAATTCACTCGGAGCCAGGCAGATGAAAGAGTGGATCATTACCCGCGTGGCAGGGGAAGACCTCGAAGAGCTGGCAGGTAAATTTTAACGCGCAGTTGCTCGTGCACCGGGTGCTGACAAATGCCTGCATTTTTATTTGAATGTAAAATGCCTGCTGGTACCAGAAAGGGGAATGGCTCAGCTTGCCTTTGCGATGATCTCATTATACTTGCCCTTGCGATGATCTCATTATATCATTTTTCCGAAAAAAATACTACATTGATCCCGAAACCAACCAGATGATCTGCATGGCTATTTCCATCCGCCCTGTAACCACGAAACAAGAGCTGAAAAAATTCATTCATCTGCCTGCGAAGATACACAAGGACCATCACAACTGGATCCCGCCATTGTATGGCGATGAGTGGGTGTTTTTCAGCGAAAAAAAGAACAAGTCCTTTTCGCATTGCGATACGGTGCTCTACCTGGCTTACCGTGAGGAGGAGCTTGTCGGCAGGATCATGGGGATTATCCACCGCGACTACAACCGCGACAAGCATGAGAACAATGCGCGGTTCAATTTCCTGGAAGCCTGGGATGACAGGGAGGTGATCGAAGCACTGATCGGGGCAGTGGCTGACTGGGCACGTGAGAAAGGGACGGAGAAGCTTGTGGGGCCGCTGGCATTTTCCGACAAGGACCCGCAGGGCTACCTGGTGGAGGGGTATGATGAACCGGTGGTGATCGCCTCCCACTGCAATTTTAAATACATTACGGAGCATCTCGTGGAAATGGGATTTGAGAAGGAGCTCGACCTGGTGGTATATAAAGTCCCGGTACCGGAAGAGACGCCGGAACTGTACCTGAAAATCGCTGAGCGCGCTGAGCGGAATAATCCGGACCTCCGCCTTGTTGAGTTTTACACGAAACTGCAGTTGCGCAGGTACATCCGGCCCATCCTTACCCTGGTCAACGATACGTTCACCAGCATCTACGGGTTTACACCGTTCACCCCGGAGGAGATGGACGATTTTGCCAACCGGTATATCCTGGTTCTGAATCCGCGTTTCATCAAGGCGATCGTCAACAAGGAGAACAAAGTTGTCGCGTTCGTGGTGGGGATGCCCGACATTTCAGCAGGAATAAAAAAATCCAGGGGCTACCTGTTCCCGATCGGGTTCATCCCGGTGCTTACTTCAGGAAGAAAATCCCCGCAGCTCAATCTGATGCTGGGAGCGGTCGATCCCGCTTACCAGGGGAAAGGACTGGATACCATCCTCGGCAGGGCCATGCTGGAATCGGCACGCAAAGCAGGGAAGACCTATATGGACAGTCACCTCGAGATGGAAACCAACACGAAAGTCCGCGCCGAGATGGAATACATGGGAGGCGAAGTGTATAAACGCTACCGGATCTTTCAACGCGCGTTATAAGTATCTCATGTCCAATACTTCATTACAATCTATAAGAAGAAACCTGTTTTCCCGTGAGCTGTGGTCAGATCTGAAAGAGGCCATACGCGGCACGGAAAAGGATTTCACAAAGATACCCATCAGCAAGGCGATCATCCTGCTGAGCATTCCCATGGTCCTGGAGATGATCATGGAATCTGTTTTTGCGCTTGCGGATATTTACTTTGTTTCCCGTCTCGGGCCCCGGGAGGTGGCTGTGGTGGGCATCACCGAGTCGCTCATGACCATTGTGTATGCCATCGGGATGGGTCTCGGCGTGGGTACCACTGCGCTTGTATCCAGGAGGATCGGGCAGAAGCGTCCGCGTGAGGCCGCCCAGGCTGCGGTCCAGGCAATCATTGCCTCAGTGGCAATATCATTGGTATACAGTGTCATAGGTATCATCTATGCCAAAGATATGTTGCGTTTCATGGGGGCCTCCGAGGCAACCATTGAAATGGGATACCAGTACCCGATGATCATGTTTGGAGGGAACGCGGTGATCATGCTGCTGTTTGTCATCAATGCCGTTTTCCGTAGCTCTGGTGATGCCGCGATCTCCATGCGGGTACTGTGGATCGCCAACCTGCTGAACATTGCGCTGGATCCGCTGCTGATTTTCGGGTGGGGACCATTCCCCGAGCTCGGGATCAGGGGAGCGGCCATTGCGACCAATATCGGACGGGGCATTGCGGTGCTTTACCAGCTCTACCTGTTGATGAAAGGAAATTACAGGGTGAAGGTGAAGCTGGAAGATGTCCGGTTGCAGCTGAAGACGATCTTGAAGGTGATCAGGCTGTCGCTTGGCGCGATCGGTCAGAACATTATTTCCCACTCCTCATGGGTGTTCCTGGTGTGGGTGATCACCAGCCTGGGTGAAGCGGCCATCGCAGGGTATACGATCGCGATACGTCTCATCATCTTTATCCTGCTGCCGGCTTGGGGAATGGCCAACGCCGCGGCAACGCTTGTGGGACAAAACCTGGGTGCACAGCAACCGGACCGTGCCGAACGGTCGGCCTGGATCGTGGGCGGTGTGAACATGGTCCTGCTGGGCCTTGTATCGCTCGTGTTTATATCTGTTCCGCATGTATTCATCAACTTCTTCGTCGACCGTGCCCAGGCACCCGAGGTCTGGCAGGCGGGAGTCACCTGTCTGCGCGTGGTGAGCTTCGGATTCATCATCTATGCCATCGGCATGGTCATGGTCCAGGCCATCAACGGATCGGGTGATACTGCTACGCCGATCTGGCTGAATGTCATTGCCTTCTGGATCATCGAGATTCCACTGGCATGGGTGCTGACCAATGTGGCGGATATGGGGGTACATGGTGTGTGTTACGCCATCATCACTGCTGAGACGCTGCTGGCACTCATGGCGATGTACATCTTCAGGCGCGGGAAGTGGAAGCTGAAGGAGGTGTAATCCAGGAGTATTTCAGGCGTAATTCAGGCGTAATCCAGACGTAATCCAGACGTAATTCAGGCGTAATCCAGGAGTAGTTCAGGAATAATTCCTATTTTAAGGGAATCATTTTTGTATGGGCTACGTTGCAGAGCAGACGATCAGCTTCACGATACCGGATGAATTGTCAGACAATTACACTGTTGTCGGAGAGGAGCTGTCAGCATTCTATTGAGACAGAACCCGCTTGTACTGTCTTTCAGAGAGGTGCAGGCATGAAATAAATAGGTTCAACGGAAAAAGTAACCTTAGCGCATTATTACAGGTATTGAATAGATTGATGAATCATTGTTTAATATATATGCTCTGATGAAAATAAGGATTCCTGGCTTTTGTCATGTTGTTTTATCCGGGATCATATTCTGTGGGGTTTCCCTGTACGGACAAAATGAAGAACAACACCGGACGGCTTTTCATCCCCCGGCCTATACGTTCGACCGTCAGGATACCCTGCGCGGTACCATTACCCCGGAGCGTGCCTGGTGGGACCTGGTGTATTATGACCTGGATGTGCGGGTCGATATTGAGAATCGCTTCATCAGCGGCACCAATGAGATCCGGTACCGGGTGCTGGAACCGGCTTTGGTGATGCAGATCGACCTGCAGCAGCCGCTGGAGATCACTTCCATCGAGCAGCAGGGTATACCGCTTGAATTTACCAGGGAGGGGAACGTCTTCTTTGTGCGCATGAATCAGTCACAGGAACCCGGTGAAATTCATTCGATCCTTGTCACTTACCAGGGCATTCCCCGTGCCGCGGTTCGCGCGCCCTGGGATGGAGGGTTCTCGTGGAAGGAAGATAAGAACGGTAACCCCTTCGTGGCCACATCCAACCAGGGGCTGGGGGCCAGCGTGAGGTGGCCCTGCAAGGACCATATGTATGATGAGCCGGACAGTATGCGGATCAGTATTACGGTGCCGGAGGGACTGATGGCCGTGGCGAACGGACAGCTGACCGGCAAAGCGTGGAACCGGAACAGCACCGTTACCTGGCAATGGGAGGTGAAGAACCCGATCAACAATTACGGTGTGAATGTGAACATCGGGGACTATGCACATTTTTCCGAAGTGTACCAGGGGGAAAAGGGGCCGCTGCAATGCGACTATTATGTGCTTCGATATAACCTGGACAAGGCGAAGGAGCATTTCGTGCAGGTGCCGCAGATGCTCGGGGCCTTTGAGTACTGGTTCGGTCCCTATCCTTTTTACGAGGATGGCTACAAGTTGGTGGAGGTCCCTTACCTGGGCATGGAGCACCAGAGTTCGGTCACCTATGGCAATCACTACCAGAATGGGTATCTCGGACGTGATCTTTCAGGGACAGGCTGGGGACTGAAGTTCGATTTTATCATCATCCATGAATCGGGACATGAATGGTTTGCCAACAGCATTACCTACCGCGACATTGCCGACATGTGGATCCATGAGAGTTTTACAAATTATTCCGAGGGATTGTTTGTGGAATATCATTATGGGAAGCAGGCAGGATACGAATACCTGCGTGGGATCAGGAGGAACATCCTGAACGATATCCCTGTGATCGGGGTCTACGGTGTCAACCATGAAGGCTCCGGCGACATGTATGCAAAAGTGGCCAGCATGCTGCATACCATCCGCCAGCTGGTGAATGATGATGAAAAATGGCGCGGCATGCTGCGCGGGCTGAACAGGGATTTTTACCATTCCACGGTGACCACTGAGGAAATTGAGCAGTACATGATTGAATATACCGGTCTTGACCTGCAACCTGTGTTCGACCAGTACCTCCGCACGGTGCTGATCCCGACCCTGGAATATTATTTTGAAGGTGCACATCTCTATTACCGCTGGATCAATGCCGTATCCGGTTTCAATATGCCGGTGAAGGTAAGGATCGGCGGGAGAGAGCTGGAGCTTCACCCGGACACCTCATGGGGGAGGGAAGCCTGTAAGGGCCTCGGAATTTCTGCAGATCATGGCAGCACCGGGCAATTCAGCAACGGACAATTCAGCAACGGACAGAGCCGCAACGGGCAGAGTAGCAAAGGGCTTGGCAGCAACGGACAGAACAGCAACGGACCGAGCACCGACATCCTTACCATCCATCCCGATTATTTTGTCGGCGCAATGCAGATGATCGGGGACTAAAAACCTTTTCCGTATACTATTTATCGATCACGCTCTCAACTTTGGCTTCAAAGGCTTCAGCTTTCCTGATGGGCCATCTCTCCAGGATCCGGGAAAGGATATTGAGATACATTTCTTCGGCAAGCAGAGACCAGGAGATAAGGGATTCTTTCATTTTCTGCCGAGCAGTTTATCTGCCTTACGTTTTACTTCTTCGTGAGGAATCCCCTCCCCGTTTTTAAGCTGTTGCAAGCCTAAATTGATGGCATCTTTTTCCTGGTCTGAAATCGTATCCCACCAATCAACATTTTTACTTTTGAGCGTTGTAAAATAAGCCTGAACCTTGCTGAGAATACTTTCGTCATCGGTCTCAACAATAAGTTTATGCAGGTAATTTTTTATTTCAGCTGCATTTGATTTCATTTTTATCTTTATTATGTATACAAAGTTACAGCTTATAAGTTACCATTCAAATTGAATCACTCAAGAAAAAATCACTACTTTTTCCCGATACCATCGATTTCAAGAAGGATCCCTGCCACAGGGATGAATGATGTTTATTTGAAAAGGTTGGAAAGTATATTTAAAAGTGAGTCTGGAATCAATAGCTAAACTCCATATTCAGACTCATAACATATCCTCAGCCTCCAGGATCTGAACCCCTTTACCCCGGAGTTCTTCCAGCTGTTTTTCAAAGGTCTCCTGCTCCAGGGGCCGGGTGGCATCTTTCACAAGGTGTACCTCAAATCCCTCTTCCAGGGCATCCTTCATTGAGAAATAAACGCAGATATCTGCTGCCAGTCCGCAAAACCAGAGCGATTCCGCTCCTTTTTCCCGCAGGTAGCCGGCAAGTCCGGTGTTTTTTCTGTGCCCGTTGTCGTAGAACCCGCTGTAACTGTCAATGCCCGGATCCATGCCTTTTCTGAAGATGGCCTCGACCGGCTGCATGTTCAGCTCGCCATGGAATGCAGCACCGGCACTGTTCTGTACACAATGGTCCGGCCACAACACCTGGTCCATCCCATCCATCTGTATCTTGTCAAACTCCTTTTTACCTTCATGGTTCGAGGCAAAGCTCATGTGCTCCTGCGGATGCCAGTCCTGCGTGGCCACCACCAGGTCGAATTCCGGCATGATCCTGTTGATCACCGGCAATATACGGTCTCCCTTAGGAACCTCCAGCGAGCCTCCCGGAATAAAATCATTCTGTACGTCAACTATTACCAGTGTTTTCATATTACCAAAATTTTGCTTTTGTCAGTATTGTTCATTGATACACGTCAACCATAACAAACCCCATCAGAAAGGAAACGCTCAACCATGCTGTCTGATCAGTTCCTCTCTTTCGCTGTTGAGCCGGTTGCTCAGTCCTACCTTGTAAATATGCGGATTCTCGAACCGCCTGTATTCATCTGCAAGCGTGCTGATCCGCTCCCTGGCGTATGCTGCGATCTCTTCCAGGGGGCTGGGTGATTTGGTGCGCCTGCCGTCTTCCATGACCAGTTGCAGCAAGGGTTCACTTGTACAGTTTTCAAATGACATTTTTTTATGGATATCAAATGGGTGGTGCATCTCACAGATGTCCTGCTCCTCCCACATCGTGACGACATCCGCTTCTGCATGTCCGTTGCCTTTGTCATAGACCCTGTGCACCTGTTTTTTATGCGGAAGGGTGATTTTGGACGTATTCTCTGACAGCTTGATCCGCGGCTGTCCATGCGCAAAGGCGAGTTTATACACACCATCGAGCGCCGCATCAGGCTGACCGGTGACCAGGCTGGTGCCCACGCCAAACACATCAATGGGGGCATCCTGGTCCAGCAGGCTCCTGATCAGGTGTTCATCCAGCTGGTTGGAAACCGCGATCTTCACCTGCTCAAACCCGTCGGCATCCAGCATCTGGCGCGCCTTTTTAGAAAGGTAAGCCAGGTCGCCGCTGTCCAGGCGAATCCCCTTCAGCTGCTTACCTTTCGCTGCCATCTCCTTTGCCACTGTGATGGCATTGGGTACCCCGCTCTTCAGGGTATCGTAAGTATCCACCAGCAGAATACAGTCATCCGGCCAGGTAGCTGCATACTCCCTGAAAGCGGTCAGCTCATTATCAAAACTCTGCACAAACGAGTGTGCCATGGTGCCGGAGACAGGTATGCCGAATTCTTTTCCTGAAAGCACATTGCTGGTAGCATTGAATCCGCCGATAAAAGCCGCCCTGGAGGCATGATGTGCCGCAGGTCCGTGTGCCCTTCGCATCCCGAAATCGATCAGCATACGCTCCCCGGCAGTCTGCCGCATCCTGCTTGCCTTGGTCGCGATCAGGGTCTGGTAGCTCAGGATATTCAACAGCAATGTTTCGATTACCTGTGCCTCGATCAGCGGGGCTTCCACGGTAAGGACAGGGCGGACAGGAAATACAACATCACCTTCCCGGGCGCTGTAAATCTTTCCGCTAAAACGGAAATCCTGCAGGTACGCGAGGAATGCTTTTTCAAATCCCTGCTGTTCCAGGTATGCAATATCGCTGTCATCAAACCGCAGTTCCTCGAGCACCTCCAGCAGCACCTCCAACCCGGCGAAGACGGCATAACCGCCCCCAAAGGGAAGCTTCCTGAAAAAATAATCGAAGATGGCGGATTCGTTCCCGTCGCCGCTCCGGTAGTAAGCCTGCGCCATGGTAAGCTGATAGAGGTCTGTGTATGTTCCTGATTGGTAAATTTGCATGGTCTTTAATTTGATTTTCCAGCCGGATTTTTTATTCAGTTCAGATTGTAGGTTCAGCAGGGATTACAGGTTAAGTCTGAATCATCTGTTGAGGCAGGATAACAAGTTCATCTCGAACTGCATATTCATCTCGAACTGCATATTCATCCCGAACTGCATATTCAGCCTGTATTGCATGTTCAGTCAGGCTTACAGGTTCAGTTTTTCCCGGTAAATCTCCAGGTCCTTATCGCTGAACAGCACGAACCGCACTTTTTCGAGGTATTTGGTCTGCGCACACACCTCTTCCATCACCTCTGCAACAATGTCGGTGGCTTCATCTATTGGAAAACCAAACGCGCCGGTCGAGATCGCCGGAAAAGCAATGGAATCAACGCGATTTTCCTCTGCTATCCGGATCGCATTCCGGTAGCAGTCTGCCAGCAGTTTTGCTTCCGGTTTGTCGACGCCATAGACCGGTCCCAGGCAATGGATCACAAACCTGTTCGGCAGCTGGTGCGCACCCGTTATAACTGCTTCGCCTGGCTGGATGGGCGCAAACTGACGGGCCTCCTCGGCCAGTCCGGGTCCTGCGGCGCGATGAATCGCCCCTGCAACGCCGCCCCCGGTGCGCAGGTGGGCGTTGGCAGCATTTACAATGGCCGTGATGTCGGGCTGATCGGTGATATCCCCTTTGACAGCTTCCAGTTGTACATTTCCAGTGTTCATGTTGTTCTCGTTTTATTGCAGTTGTCAATTTATTGCAGATGTCAATTGCATTTTTCCGGGAACCTGCTGGCCGGCTCAGCTCAGCTCTTCCCTGGGAGGCTTTTTACCAGTTTAGCACTGCTCTTCCCGGTGACCCCGCTGGCCGGCTCAGGTATTAATCTGACCCAGCACCCGTTCAATCTCTGAGGAAATTGCCATATAATTGAGCGGCTTTTTGAAATACATGCTGATGTATTTGTTGTCGATTGCCTCCTGGATTTCGTCGGTCACTTCAAAACCGGTCATGATATAGAAATTTCCCTGTGGCGATATATTCTTCGCATTGGCTATGAAATCAATACCATTCATTCCAGGCATTTTCATATCACTGAATATCACACGAATGTCCTTATTACGCGCAAGAACATCGAGTCCGCATTCGGCATTATGCGCAGTGATGATATTGAATTTTTTATTGAGATTTGCCTCAAAGAGTATCAGGTTGACAGGTTCATCGTCTACACAGAGCACATTTGGTTTCATCTTGATCCGGGCTTTAAACGGGTAGTTCTATTGTAACAACGGTGCCTGTGTTTGGTTCAGATTTGAAGCTGATACTGCCTTTGTGTCTTTTTACAATGTTGTATGTGATGGACAATCCAAGCCCGGTCCCTTCTCCCGGCGCCTTGGTAGTGAAAAACGGATCGGTGATCTTTGACATGTTTTCTTCCTCGATACCGCTACCCGTATCGCCTATTTTTACTACTGCCGCGTGGTTTTCAGCGCTTGTTGTGATGGTGATGGTGCCCTTGTTTTCAATCGACTGAAGGGCATTCAACAGCACATTGATAAATACCTGGTGCAACTGTCCAACATTCCCATGGATGACCAGTGGCTTATCCGAAAAATTCCTGGCAACGCTGATGCTGTTTGTAAGCTGACTGTCTATAATGACCAGGCAATGCTCCAAAATCTCGTTGATATTGCATGCTTCGTCGTATTTGTCTGTATTCCTGCTGAAATTGTTCAGTCCGGAGACGATGGAGCTGATGCGCTCAATCCCCTGGTTGATGCTATCCAGGAACAGGTCTGTTCTTTCATTTTGGGTATTACATTCCTGCATGACAGATCTTAATCCGGCAACTCCCCCGGCGATATAATTGAGGGGATTGTTGATTTCGTGGGCCACACCGGCTGTAAGCACCCCGAGGGAAGCCATTTTGTCAGACTGTATCAACTGTGCCTGGGTATCCTGCAGGTCTTTCAGCGCCTGTCGCAGCTCTTCGTTCTGCCGGTTAATGACTTCATTCTTCATGTAGAGGTCTTTAACTGCCTGGTCCAGGTCCTTCGTTTTTTCCATCACCAGCTCCTGTAACTTGTCCCGGTGTTTCTCCAACTCGGACTCGGTTCTTCGCAATTGTGCGAGATGTTTCTTCAGAAACAGGAAAAAGAGCACAGCGGTGATGAGCACATAAAACCACCCTTTATAGGTCTGTGCATTTGTCAGTAGATCTTTATCGCCAATAAAGGCATCAATCGCCCGGTCAGAAAAAATAATCCATAACGCACCAATGATGAGGTATGCGAAGGTGATTCTGTACTCAAATCTGAATGTTGACATAATAACATTTTGGTCCCTGGGACATTTCTGGTTCAATAAATATATGGATAAAGGACCAAATGTCCATAGTTCGGCCCCGGAAATCAGGCAGAAGCTATGTTGGAGAGGGTCATATTGTGCATTCATTGCTTTTTCATACATTTATACATTCAATTGCATCCATGAAAACGGCAGTACACATCACACCACATACCTGGAATGGCCAGGGCCTCTACGGCTGCATGCTGAACTGATCACGCAACGGTCAGGGCCGCTGCGGCTGCATGCTGAACTGATTCCGGAACACCTGCGTTCATCCATCCACATTTCTGAAAACAATTATTCTGTTAAAACGGCCGAATATGCCCACCATCTTCGATATCAAACGTTTCGCTTTGCACGACGGACCCGGCATCCGCACCACCGTCTTTTTCAAGGGATGCCCGCTTCGGTGCAGGTGGTGCCACAATCCTGAAAGTCACAACACCGAACCGGAGGAGTACCCGGACCTCCGCCAGGTCGACGGAAAAGAGATCAGCATCACAAGGATTTACGGGAAGAAAGTAACACATGCAGCGCTCATGGAAGAGATCCTTAAGGACAAGGTATTTTACCTGGAATCAGGAGGAGGCGTTACGTTTTCAGGTGGCGAACCGCTCATGCAGCCCGGGGCGTTGATCGAACTGCTGGAAGCTGCCGGGAGCGAAGGATTGCACCGGGCGGTGGATACCTCGGGATATGCTGCCCCCGAAACACTGTTGCAGGCAGCAGCGTATACAGACATGTTCCTGTTCGACCTGAAGCTGATGGACCCGGAGAAGCACAAGGCCTGCACCGGGGTCGACAACCGCCTGATCCTGGCAAATGCCGACCGCCTGCTGCAGCGCGGTGCCGAGGTTATTTTCCGCATCCCGGTGGTTCCGGGGATCAACGACACAGTGCAGGAAATGAACGATTTTTTCTCATTTTTCCGGCAGCGGGAAGGACAATTCCGGGAAGTACACCTGCTGCCATATCACAAGACCGGTGCCCACAAATACCGGCGGCTGGAAAAGGAATACGATTTCGGCGACATGGAGACACCCGGCGATGAATGGATGCAGCGGCTCAGGGAGCAGATCGAAAGTGCGGGCGTGCTGGTAACGATCGGAGGATGATTGAAAATGCGGGCGTGCTGGTAACGATCGGGGGTTGATACACACATTAAACTACAAAGGAATGCTGTCAGAAAGAATACAAAAACTAAGGGAGACAAGCCTCAATGCTGTCAACCGGCTCAGTGCTGAGCGGGCATTGCTTATCACGGAGTTTTATGCTGAACATCCCGCCGGTACCCCCTCCGTGCCGGTCCACCGTGCCCTGGCATTCGAACACCTGCTTCGCCACAAGCAGCTCTCTATCCAGGAGGGAGAGCTGATCGTGGGAGAGCGCGGACCTGCGCCCAAAGCAACCCCCACCTACCCGGAGATCAGCCTGCATTCACTGAAGGATATTGAGGTCCTCGACAGCAGGGAGAAAGTCTCCTTCAGGGTCGACAAGGAAACCTATGAGGTATACAGGGATAAGATCATTCCTTTCTGGGAGGGCAGGACCAACCGGGACCGGATCTTTGAAAGGATGACAAAAGAGTGGGTGGCTGCCTATGAAGCGGGTGTGTTCACCGAATTCCAGGAACAGCGCGCCCCGGGCCACACGGTGCTGGGAAAGAAGATCTACGAAAGAGGCCTGCTGGACCTGGTGGAGGAGATTGATGCGCGTATTGCAGCGATCCGTCTCCTCATGAAGGGAGCTTCATCCATTGGTACCACTACAGATGGTACCACTTCAGGCGGGGTCACTACCAGCGGGGCTACAACCGGTAAAACCGTACCCGATACCGCCGGGAACATGACGCAGGAAGCCGCCAAGCTGACTGCGCAGGTGGAGGAGCTCGAGGCCATGAAAATCGCGGCAGAAGCGATGATCATGTATGCTGAACGGAACGCCGCACTGCTCCGTGACCTGGCCGGTCAGACGCAGGATGCCCGGCGGCGCAGCGAATTGCTGCAGATGGAGAAGGTGTGCAGGAAAGTCCCGGCCCATGCGCCGGAAACGATGCACGAGGCTTTGCAGTACTACTGGTTCGTGCACCTCGGGGTGATCAGCGAACTGAATCCGTGGGATGCCTTCAACCCCGGGCGGCTTGACCAGCACCTCCTGCCGTTCTACGAGCGCGATCTTGCAAAAGGGCGGCTCACGGAAGCTTCGGCCCGGGAGCTGCTGCAGGCGTTCTGGATCAAGTTCAACAACCACCCCTCGCCACCCAAGATGGGGGTGACGGCACAGGAGAGCAGCACCTATACCGACTTCTGCCTGATCAACCTTGGCGGACTGAAGGAAGACGGTTCGGATGCCGTGAACGAAATGAGTTTCCTGCTGCTCGATGTGATCGAAGAGATGCGGCTGCTGCAACCCTCCTCCATGATCCAGGTGAGCAGGCGAAGTCCCGACAGCTTCGTGGACCGGGCCATTCAGATCGTGAAAACCGGCTTCGGACAACCTTCCATCTTCAATACGGATGCCATTGTGCAGGAACTGCTCAACCAGGGCAAGTCGATCTTGGATGCACGCAACGGCGGCGCTTCGGGCTGCGTGGAGTCAGGCGCTTTTGGGACAGAGGCGTACTGGCTTACCGGCTATTTTAACCTGGTGAAAGTGCTGGAACTGACACTGCACAATGGACTGGATCCACGTACCGGCAGACAGGTCGGGATACGTTTGGAAAACCAGGGAGGATCCCGATTGGAACCGAAGACCAGTATTTCACCGGGGGTGCAGTCCGGAAACAGTTCGGGAAACCACGGTGGATCCTATGCAGAAAAGCAGGCCTCCAATGGTTCCGGAAACCCTGGCGGACAAATTACCGGAAAGTCTGGCGCTACCCGGACGGAAGCTCTGTTCGAAACAGGGGAGGGAGCACGGGTTAGTGCCCAAATGGAACCGCAGACCGGAACTGCTTTGGATCGATCGCCAGGGGCCCGGCATGGAGCGCCTGTTGATTCCAGTGAGGGTGGTGCCCTGGCTTTTGAATCGTTCGAAGCTTTGCAGGAAGCATTCAGGATACAGCTGAATTACCTGGTTGATATAAAGATCGCAGGAAATGTTGCGATTGAGCGGCTGTTCGCGGAGCACCTGCCCGTTCCCTTTTTGTCGCTGTTTATCGATGACTGTATACAGAACGGGAAGGATTACAATGCCGGCGGGGCCAGGTACAATACCAGCTACATCCAGGGTGTGGGACTGGGTTCCGTGACCGATATGTTCACTGCGCTGAAAACCCATGTGTATGAGCGAAAGACGATTTCGCCGGGAGGTTTGATGAAGGTCCTCGAAGATGATTTTGAAGGACATGAAGCGATCCGCGCGGAATTGATCTACAAAACCCCGAAATACGGGAATGACGATGATACAGCGGATGTGCATGCCACGTGGGTATTTGAGCAGTTTCATGCGGCGGTGGACGGAAAACCCAACCACCGGGGCGGCGTGACCCGGATCAATATGCTGCCCACTACCTCACATGTCTATTTCGGGAGTGTGGTGGGAGCCACGGCGGATGGCAGGCATGCCGGGGAACCACTGTCGGAGGGGATTTCCCCGGTGCAGGGAACGGACACACACGGTCCCACCGCGGTGCTGAAGTCGGCCGCGAAGATCGACCACCTGAAAACGGGCGGCACGCTGCTGAACCAGAAATTCACACCCGGCTTTTTCAGGGATGAACGTTCGGTCCGGAAGATCACCCAGCTGGTGCGCGGCTATTTTGGCATGATGGGACACCATATCCAGTTCAACGTGGTGTCGGCCGATACCCTGCGCGACGCCCAGCAGCACCCGGAGAAATACCGCGATTTGATTGTGCGGGTGGCCGGCTATTCAGATTATTTCAACGACCTGGGCACAGCATTGCAGAACGAGATCATCCGGCGGACCGAGCAGGAGTTGTAGGAGTGCGGGGACCGTTTTTTGAAAATTCAAAGCGTTATCTTCCTTTGTTTTTGCTATTTTCGGGAGATGAACCACCCTGTTTCAATCTACGAGATCAATAGCGCACATCTGAAGGAATTGCGCACTATTGCCATCCGGACCTTCGAAGAAACCTTCGCGGCGACCAACAGCCGGGAAAACATGGACCATTATTATGCAATGCGTTTCAATGCCCGGTTGCTTACAGAGGAGTTGCAGCATCCCGAATCGTGGTGGTACTTCATCGAATTTCAGGGAAAGCTGGCCGGGTACCTGAAGGTGAATGTGGGGCAGGCGCAGACGGAGCTGCAGGAAGAAGAGGGATTCGAGGTGGAACGGATCTATGTACTGAAAGCGTTCCATGGCAGCGGGGTGGGAGCGGCGCTGATGGAACAGGCCATTCGGCTTGGAAGGGAAAAAGGAAAGAAATACCTCTGGCTGGGCGTGCATGAAGAAAACTACAGGGCGCTGCGGTTCTACGGGAAATTCGGACTGCAGGAGTTCGACGACCACGTGTTCATGATGGGAAAACAGCCGCAACGCGATCTGCTGATGCGGATGGAGTTGTGAGGCGGGTGAAATTGTGACCAGGATCAGATGATTTTTAGCCTTTTTTTGGTTATTATTGGTACAAAATTCAATGCCGCATGCAACGTATCAAACGTATTTCAAAATTCAGATTGGGTTTGTTGCTGGTGATCGCCAGCGCGATTCCATATGGTTGCGACATGAACTTATCCGTCGATCCGAATTATATGATCCTTGCGGGAGAACCATCTTCCACCTCCGTGATCCTGCAGTGCCGTTTTGCAGCTTCCGATACACTCATCGACTATGATATGCCCGGAATAGAATGCCTGGCGCATTTTGAGATCTCAAAGGATTCGCTCTACAAAAGAGTGGAAAAGACCCGGTGGACGGAAAGTAATGCCGGAAACGATTTCATGATCAAAGAAAGAATCACCAGCCTGGAGCCTGGAACAAAGTATTATTACCGTGCAATTGCCGAATTCTCTTCTGGTGAAAAGGCGGTAAGCCGTACCGGGACCTTTACAACCTTTCCGGGAGATGACCAGCCAGGGGAGACGAGCTTTGCCGTTGCCACCGGTTTCAATTATGCGAATTACTGCGGGAAGGATACCACCATCAACAAGCGCTATGCCGACCAGCCGCGAAAACTGGGGGCCACCGGGATTGATCGCACACTGGGTTTTGAAGCATTTGAAACGGTAAAGAAACTGGGCGTTGATTTTTTCATTGCAAATGGTGACGTGGTCTACTACGACAAACCCTCCAGCGATCCTGCCATGTGGGCAGGGACACCCGACGAAATGCGCGCGAAATGGCACCGGTACTTCACCATGCCGCGCAACCGGGAAATGTGCCTCGGGGTACCCGTGTATTTCCTGAAAGATGACCACGACCACCGTTACAATGACTGCGATACGGTGCGTAATGACCGGAAACCATCCAGTCAGCTGGGAATCGAGATCTTTAAGGAACAGGTGCCGGTTACGGATCCTGCGGATGCGGATGCGACAACCTACAGGACGCACCGCATGGGCAGGGACCTGCAATTGTGGTTTGTTGAAGGAAGGGATTACCGCAGTCCGAACAGGAGCAAAGATACTGTCGGGAAGACCATCTGGGGAAAGGAACAGAAGGAATGGCTGATGCAAACGCTCGCCGAAAGTGATGCCACCTACAAGGTGTTGATCTCTCCCACACCGATGATCGGCCCCGACGATGCCTACAAGAAAGACAACCACACCAACCCGGGCGGGTTCCAGACCGAGCGGGACGCATTTTTCAGTTTCCTCGCGGAGGAGGATCTGATCGGGAATGGCTTCTATATCATATGCGGCGACCGGCACTGGCAATACCATTCCATCCATCCCAACGGACTGGAGGAATTCAGCTGTGGTGCTTTTATTGATCAGAATTCTCGCGCAGGAAGACTTCCGGGTGATCCGAAATCAACCGATCCCAATGCGGAGCTGACGGTACCGTATGTGCAGACCGATGACTGGGGTGGGGGATTCCTCCAGGTGGACCTTGTCATGGAACAGGAGGACCCGGTGCTGTTTTTCAGATTCCGGGATATGGTAGGGAACATCCGGTATGAGGTGAAACGGGAAGTATAGTGGTGCAGTTTTCCAATCCAATCATGGAACCTCTGCGAACTTTCATTTAAAAAAGGACAGGAACCGGAAGCGTCCTGGCAATCAGTCCACTGCAGTGAATGAAAGTTGAGTGTTTGATTGCGATTGAAATATGAGGGTTCCATGCTGATTGAAAAATGAAGGTTTCACGGTAAATGAAATAGTAACGCTCTCATTTGAGGATTTTTTAGCGGAGATTCATGCGCACTTCAGACCTAAAATTGTAATTTGCATCTGGTAATACTTCACAACAACCCCGGCATTATGAACCACATAAAATGTACCGGTCTAATATTGGTTGCAGCCCTGCTGAACAGTTGTAGCGCAGACGGATCGAAAGATGCTTTCACGGCCGCAGACGTGCTGCCCACCCCGGAGCAGGTTGCCTACCAGCAGATGGAAATGGTTGGATTCATCCATTTCACCATGAACACCTTCACGGACAAGGAATGGGGGTATGGCGACGAGGACCCGGCGCTGTTCGATCCGGCGGAGCTGGATGCGGAACAGTGGGTGCTGGCTGCAAAGGCTGGCGGACTGAAGGAGCTGATCCTGACAGCCAAGCACCACGACGGATTCTGCCTCTGGCCCAGTGCCTATACCGAACACAGCGTGAAAAACAGTCCGTATAAAAATGGCGACGGCGATATCGTCCGGGAATTCACGGATGCCTGCAGAAAACATGGTCTTAAAGCGGGACTCTACCTGTCGCCATGGGACCGGAACCATGCAGACTATGGACAACCGGAATATACTACATACTACCGCAACCAGCTCCGGGAGCTGCTGACCCGGTATGGTGAGATCAATGAGATATGGTTCGATGGCGCCAATGGTGGTTCCGGATGGTATGGCGGGGCGGATGAGGAGCGGAGAATCGACCGGGCAACCTATTATGACTGGGATTCCACTTTCGCACTCGTGAAACAACTGCAACCGGGTGTTCAGATCTTTTCAGATGCCGGTCCGGATCTGCGCTGGATCGGAAATGAGCACGGATTTGCCGGGGAGACATGCTGGTCGACCATCTCCACGGATCAGCTGGTGATCGGTGCTTCAGACCAGGGGTATCTGAATACGGGTGATCCGGAAGGTGACAGGTGGATCACCGGTCAGTGCGATGTGTCGATCCGTCCCGGCTGGTTTTACCATGCCTCCGAGGATGGCAGGGTGAAGACCCCGGGCGAGCTGATGGATATTTATTACAAGTCGGTGGGCCGCAACGGGGTGCTGCTCATGAACCTTCCGCCTGACCGCCGCGGGTTAATTCATGAAACAGATGCCACTCACCTGGCTGCGCTTTATGGGATGGTCCGGCAGGTGTTTGCGAGCGATCTCGCTGCAGGGGCTGAAGTAAAGACCGAAAGAAAACATGTGGTGGGCCGCAGTTACCGTCCCGGGAATATCACGGATGCAGATCCGGAGACCTTCTGGGCCGCTCCCGCAAATGCGGAAGTGAAGCTGGTTGTTGCCCTGGATGAACCCCGCACCTTCGATCACATCGTACTGCAGGAGCCCATTCGTTTCGGACAACGGATCAGCGCATTCCGACTTGAAGTTCCCATGGAGAAAGGCTTGTGGAAGGAGATTGCCCGGGGGACCACCATAGGTTACAAGCGGATCCTGCAGGTAGATCCGGTCACCACCGGTGAAGTGAGACTGGTCATTGAAAATGCGCTGTATCCCCCGGCCATTTCAGCGCTGGGGCTTTACCATTCAGGAGAAAACCATTAGAGCGAAATAGAATCGTTGCCTGCAGGCAAAGGTTCAGACAATCATTACGTCGAAAAAATTTCATAGATTTGTAATATGTCTGAAAGTGTGGCAATAGAAGATAGACTAAGGGCCTTAAAACCTGTTCTCCTTGAAAAATACCAGGTAGAGAAAATTGGCTATTTCGGATCATTTGCAAGAAATGAACAACATGAGGGTTCAGACATTGATATTTTAGTTGAATTCAGAAGACCTCTCGGATGGGAATTTTTTGATCTGCAGGAGTTCCTTGAAAATGAACTAAATAGAAAAATTGATCTGGTTTCTGTCAACGCTCTGAAAGAACAGCTGAAAGATTCAATTCTGCGACAGACAAAATATGTATAAATCCAATGGAGCGAAGCTATATGATATATCTGGAAGACATGCATACTTCCATGTCCCGGATTATTGAATATCTTGGAGAGAAAGATTTTATTGAATTCAAACAGAACTTCATGTTGGTTGATGCGGTTGTAAGAAATTTCGAGATTATTGGAGAAGCCGCAAAAAATATCCCGGAGAAAGTTAAAGAAAAATACCCTTCCATTCCCTGGAATAAAATGTATGGTCTTAGAAATTTAATATCCCATGAGTATTTCGGAATTGATTATGAGATGATTTGGGAAATCTCCAGGAATAATCTTCCAGGAAATCGGGAGGATTTAACTCATGTCATTGAAAAAGAAAGAAATTCAAGTGATGGTAGCTTCTCCTGACTTATAACACATATGGGTGGGGATCTCCTTTTTGAATGTACAAGACAAAAATATTTAAAGATCACCCCAATGATTAAAAGGACGTTTTTCAAGCTGATAGCTTTATTTTCCTGTGTACTCATATACGGACAGCGTGAGGAATATACCTGGGATATTGTCACATTCGAGGAACCGTACCGGTACCTGGAGATTGACACTATTGCTTCGAATACCTGGGAGACCGGCAGTCCGGACAAGATGCATCTGAATGGCTCATATGCCGGTATGAATTCAATAGCTACGCGTCTGTATGGTGCCTACCCGACAGACAATCACAGTGCTTTCACATTGAAGATCAGCGGAATGAATGTCGATCATTATCCCTACAGCGTTTACCTGGAGTTCATGCACCGGCTGGATACAGAAGCAGGGAAGGACGGAGGTTACATAGATGTTTCTTACGATGGTGGGCAAACCTGGACAAATATTATCGAGGATCGTTCAGGATGCTACGTTCCCGGAGATGATTTTGAAACGGAGGGATTGTATTCACTTTCAGATACGCTGTATAATGGTGAATATGGTTTTTCCGGGGAAGTGCACGATTGGTCGAAGGTACGGTTCGGATGGGAGGGATGCATGGTAAAGTCTTCGTCTATAGCATCGGATTCCATGTTGCTGAGGTTTCATTTCATCAGTGACGGGCATGATACATCCCAGGAAGGCTGGAACATCGATCACATCCGGCTCTTTTCCATGCCCATTACCGGCAGTACTGCAGATGGCCAGGCGAATGGGTTCAGCGTGTTGCCAAACCCTGCAGTGGATGAGATCCTGATTGTTTCGGTTGATGGTTCTGTCATTGAGCGGATATGGATTTATGATATGACCGGTAAGTTCCTTGGCATTGTTGAAGGGACCAATAGGATTTCTGTCGCAGAATATCCAGCCGGGATCTATTTTTTGGAAATAGAATCAGGGAACAGGGAGATATTCAAAAAAGTCATGAAGCAGTAAACAGATGATCTTCGGTCATATTTTCCCACAAAATGCTCACGATCGGTACAGCATGCAATTTTCAGCTACCTATAGCATCAACTCACTCCAGGTGGACCGCTTTTTCGCCGGCCGGGATCTTCACATCCAGGATGTTTTCCAGGGGAGGCAACGGGCATGTGGCGAACGGGCTGAAGGCACAGGGCGGGTTGGTGGCCTTGTTAAAGTCTATGATCACCTTGTTGCCGTCGATCATTTCCGTGTAGAGGAAGCGACCACCACCATAGGTTTCCATTCCGTTCGTGGCATCGCCGACAATCAGGAAGAAGCCATTTCCGGATTTGAAGGGTAGCAGGGTCTGCCGCTTGCCACCGATCCTGAAGACCAGCTCACCGGGTGCGTTGTAATATTCATTGAATCCTTCGATGACCGTGGGGACCTCCACGGTGCGGGCGGTATCAAATTCCATAAGTTCCGCTTCCACCACGTACTCCTTGTTGAAAGGGTAGTAGGGAATATGGTCCAGTTCTTTGATCCTTGGATGTTCCAGATCGCGCAGCCGGATCCCGTAACGATCCCCCCGTTTGATGATGAACCACCGGTAGCTACCAAGCTCCATGGTTGTGGTGTTGGCCTGCTGGTCATGCTGCAACCTCCTTTCGGTTACCGGTTCCCCCTCCACAAGGATCTCTGCATTGGGATGGGCGATCAGCTGCAGTGTTGTATCCCACAGGATGATTTTACCACCGAATGCCGGGAAAGACTCAGGGAAAACGATATTATTGGCAGAATCGGAACCAAACCTGTTCTCACCCTCTTGCAGCCAGAATAACCCTGCCAGGTTCAGCCAGCCGCGTTCCGACTTGAGTCGTTCCAGTCGAAGTTCCTGCCATGCCTGGTGTCCATCAATATAGGCGTCCCAGTCGGGTATTACGTCGGTTGACCGGTTGCAACCGGAGGTGAACATGGTCGATATGGCGACAAGTGCCGCACACGTGTTGAAAAGGGAAGTCCCGGATATTTTCATGGTTGTTGATTTGGGTACGGTAAAGATAAAAAAAAGCCCGGGGAAATCCCCGGGCTTACTGGCGGCTTATTTCCAGGATTTATTCCTCGCCGGGAGTGAACCTGACAGGAATAATTACTTTGCAGCTGACCGGTTTTCCACGTTGTTTCGCGGGTTTCCAGGCAGGTATGTCTTCAAATACGGCAAGCGCAGCTTTGTTGAATATGTCATTGGAGGATTGTGCGACGCGGAGTTCATCCAGGGATCCGTCGGTCTGCACCTTGAATTCGACCATCACTTTTCCGGCTATTTTTTTCCGGCTGGCTTCAGCAGGGTATTCAAGATGCGTGTCGATGTACTGTCCAAGTGCCGCTCTGCCTCCGGGAAACATGGGAACATCTTCCACAACGATGAATACATCTTCCTCCACTTCAGCATCTGCTTCAGCATCTGCGTCCGCAGCAGCATCTCCATCCATGTCAACATCTCCGTCCGCATCAACCTCGATCTCGATCTCTTTCTTAATCGCTGACCCGGTTTCTGCAGCATCATTTGTTTCAATTTCTTCTATCACCTTTACCCTTACTACCTTCACTTCTTCCTGGCTGTCGGAGCGGTCAGTGCTATTGTTGTTGCAGTTTTTCATGTCACCGGCATCTTCTTTCAGCGTGATCAGGAGCACACCGTTTTCAGCATTGTATTTTTTCACTACCGGATGATTGGTGTCTTTGATCACCTTCACCTGCTCGATCTTCTCAGCATCAATGTCTTCAATAGATTTTACCACTTTTCCGTCGACTACGTACACGGGCGCTTTCCCGTTATCTGATTGGATTCTTATCCCATCATCTGACAGGATTCTCATTTTCACTGTTTCTGCTTCAGTGCCTGCTTCCGATTTTTTTTTGATGACCTCTAATTCAATGATTTCTGTCTTTTTAATAGGTCTTTCATCGAAAACAATTTCGTAGCTGGCCGGGACCAGCACAACCGGTTTCCTGTCTATCTCTCTGGCAGTAAGCAAGGCTGTTTCGTAGCCGACAAAAGAGATCGCGATCTCAGGATTACCGGTTACTTCCAGGGTGAATGCTCCCTCTTTGTCAGCAAAGGTTCCCATGGTGGTACCGGCGATGATCACACTTGCTCCGAAGGCAGGAACGTCTGTGGTTTCCAGGTATACCTTTCCTTCAATTGTTCTGGCCTGTTGTCCTGCAGCGGTTGCCATCAGGGTAAAGGCAAGGATCGTGGGTACGAACAGGATGTACTTCAGGACCCCTTTCTTTTTGGCTTTCATTTTTTTCATCATGTTGAATCTTTTTTTTGTGAGTGAATGATTAAACTGGTGTCCCAGCCTGAACACCTCGCCGCCCAGGGCGTGGTTCAACAGCTGGGACTTGTAATGAGCCGGGTGTACCCCCTGCGTCAGGACTTCCCTGTCGGCCAGGTGCTCATGATTCTCTTTAATCATCCTCGAAATAAGCCATGAGAAAGGGTTGAACCATGTCAGTGCCAGGCTGAACTCTGAGATCAGCAGGTCGGCCATATGCAGTTGCCGGATATGGGCACGTTCATGGATCAGGATTGCATCGTTCTCTGCCGCTGAAGCGTATTTTTCCGGCAGGAATATGTTGGGGTAAATGGTAAATACTTTTTCACTGTTTGTCAGGAGCACGTTTTTCTTTCCTGAGGTCCTGCTGACCTGTTTTCTTACCCGTGACAGGGCAATTACGTTCAGTATAATAAAAGCAAGGATACCGGCCAGGTAAAGGATGGCAAGGATGCTGCCTGCTGAAATGCCCCCGGTAGCGGTTCCTGCTGTTGTTGCGGCAGTACCGACGGACTGAACCGGATCAACCAGGAAGACGGGATCCATTGAGGAGATGATCCCCGGTTTTCTTACCGACAGCAACGGGAAAATCCAGCTCAGCAGGATGCCTGTCACCAGGTAGATCCGTTTGACCACCAGGTTGGCATCGTTTCTGAGTACCAGGTAGTAGGGAAGGGTCACCAGCGCGATTGCTGCCGAGACCTTCAGGAGATATATCAGTGTTTCGTTCATTGCTTTTCTTTTTTTACAGAACTGTTGATTGCATCCTGGATGCTGTCCTTTCAATAAGGAGGTTAATTTCCGTCATATGGTTTCAAGTCTCTTTTCCAGCATCGGGTTTTCGGTCATTATTGACAGTGGTCCTGTTTTTTTCAAAGATACTTTCTTCACTTTCGAAGCTGCTTTTTTCATTAACAAAAATCCTGCCTTTTATATCGCTGTTACTTTCTTCATTATCAAAGATCCTGCCTTTATTATCAATGATACTTTCTCCATTATCAAGGATTCTTTCTTCATTAACTAAGTTGTTGTTATTCTGGAACGTCCGCTTTCTTTTAGCATTTGTCATTTCTATGATCAAAGATTTTCCTTCCGGTCCTCCCTTTTTTCCTGTCTTTCCAGCTTCCGGTCCTCTTTAAGGTCGTCCTTCACGTCGTCCATCATCTTGCGAAGGTCACGCATGGAAATGTCGTTCTCTGTTGCGAAGAAAGATGCCAGGTTGGTGAAGGATCCCTCGAAATATTTATTCAGAAACCCGCTGAGGGAGTTTTTTACATAATCGTCTTTTTCAACCGCGGGCCTGTACAGGTAGGTGTTGCCGATGGCGCGGTGGACCACGAAATCCTTTTTTTCAAGTATCCTGATCACCGTCGATACCGTGGTGTAAGGTGTATCTGTGTCTTCCAGCTGTTCGAGCACATCCCTTACGGTCGCCTCGCCAAGCTCCCAGAGGATCAGCATTACTTCTTCTTCTGCTTTTGTGAGTTTGGTCATGGTTATATTCAGATTAAAGTTTTTGCGTTGCGTGTGAGGTGAACCCTGTCAAAAGCATGGTCGTCCCCCTGTATAACTGATTTTGTCCTACAAATATAACTAAAAAATACGTAGAACAACTAAAAATACAGTAGAAAAACTAAAAAGTACGTAGATCAACTGTATTTACAGTAGAATAACGTAAAATATAGTTGGAAAATTGTTCTCCGCACCGGGAAAAATGTCCGCCAATGGCAGTTTTTTTTTCTGCTGAAAAGAATGCCTGGCAAATACCGCCTACTGATCTGTCCGGAAAACGATCCGGAGCCGCACTTCGTCATCGACATACATTCCGTCTCTGGTGGCAGGGCGCCAGTCGGGACCATCAGTGACCACGCGCATGGCTTCCTGTGTAAATGAAGCACCCGGGGAGCGGACCACCCTGTAGTTATAGGGTCTGCCACCGGGTGTAATGGAGAATTTGAGGACCACCACTTCCTTTTCGGAAGATACCGCATCCGCCGGGTATACAAGGGTGGTATCAATGTACTGTCTGTATGCGACAATCCCATCAGCTGGGGAGGCGGTGATGTATTCCGTTTCAGTAACAGGATCCGGTTCAACTTTTGAAACGGCTCCAGTCAAGGCTGTTTTTTTTGTTATTTCATTTCCTACCACGACGACTTCTTCTAGCTGCACGGCATCCGGTACCATGGCGATCTCTTTGGGCTGACTGGCATCAATTGGGATCTCTTCGGTAACCTCCACACCAGCAACCTGTCCCTGCAGTGATGGTGAAGTGCTTGCTTCCCGAACCTGTTCATGTACCGGTTGTAAAGCCTTTTCTTTCTGCACCTGCATCTGCATTGGTTGCAGTTCGTCACTCTGCGGAATTTCATCCTGTTGGAATTCCCGGTCGGCTGGTTCATATGGGGTGGCCGGTGCAGCACGTTTACTGCACTCAGCAGCATCTTTCGCCACTGCCGCCCTTTGTTCATATGATAAAACCTGCATCACTGTCTCGTTTTGCCTTAGCTCTTCCTGCCTTACCTGGTCCTTGTCCTGTATCATCAGTTCGTCCTGCACCAGGTTTTCCTTTTTCAGATATTCTTCGACGTTCAACTGGTTTTCCTTGTCCAACTGGTTTTCCGCGTACACCTGGTCCTCATCCTGCCTCAGCGCTTCCTGCACTTCCTGTTCGCCCGTGATCATATTCTTCCTTGCCAGTTCTTCTGCATCCTGGATCACATCCTTCTCTGCCAGCACCCGCTGTTCCGCTTCCTGGATCACATCCTTTTTTGCCAGTTCTTCTGCGTCCGGGATCACATCCTTTTTTACGTGTTCCTTTTCCATGCCGGTAGCGGATGGCTGCTCCTGCACGGCCTCCTCAAATTCCGGGGCGGTCTTGTAACGGTCCATACTTCCGTCATCCACGTTGAAGAAGACAGTGGCAACAATCATCATCGAAGCAATTGCTGCAGCGGCAGAATACCATACGATCCTGCGCTTCCTCCTGATCCTGTTCCGGATACGGCCGGCAATACGCTCCAGGTCTTGCTCTGCCTCGTCCCGGGAAACCTTCGCAAATCCCTCCGCAGCCTCGGCCTCAAAAGGATCTTTCTGCAACCTCCGCTCAAAGGCATTGCGGTCCTTTCCCGAGAGCTTCCCCGATACATAGTCGAAGAAGTCCGACACTTTGTTGTTGCTATGTTTATGCTGTTTTCTCATGTTTCCCCTCAATACAGATATGCTTCGCCTCTCATCCACTTCGCCTCCTATGCTTCTTTATGCGCTTAACTTTATTTCATTTACTGAAGAGATCTGCCCTTTACGTTATTTTTATTCTCAATACAGATCTTCAGGTTCCGCTTGCCGTTCTGGATAAAGCTCTTGATTTTTTTTTCCTCAAGAGCAAGCGCTGCAGCAATCTCCTTGTACGACCGTTCTTCAAAATAAAACAATCGGATGCATTGCTGTTGTTCACCCTTCAGTCTTTCAATGCATTCCATCAGGGTTTTGTTCAAATTATTGTCCTCCTCATCTATAGGATGCATTTCTTCGACCGGTTCCATAAAAGTTTCCTGGTCAATTTGCCATGCCTCCTGTTTTCGCTGCGCACTCTTGCCTGCCCGGATCTTCATCAGGCAGAAATTCTTTGTCAGCACATACAGCCAGCTTTTGAAATCCTCCACTTCATGCTTCGGCAACTCAACAATCAGTTTTTCAAAGATGGTAGTGATCCCGTCCTTCGCCGCTTCCCGGTCTGCAAAATACTTCAGGCACACCCCGTATACAAGGTGCATGTACCTTTCATACAGCGCTCCCAGTTGCTCCAGGTCACCCGAGGCCCTGAACCGCCGCATGAGCACCTCGTCAGACGCATCTTGATATTTTTTCCAGGAGACCTTCAGGGCCATGTATGACTAGCGTTTCAAAGGGTTTCAGATTTCTTTCCATGCAATTTACACAGAAATCTTCAGAAACTTTTATGGAATCCCGTAAATGGCCGCATCCTATGGTTGAATCAAACCAAAACGAATTAAGATCATTACGAACCAAAAATTATCATCATGAAAGCAATAACATCATTTTTTTCAGTACTGGTCCTTTCAGTCATGCTCATGTCTGCCGGCACCCCCAGGGTGATCACCGGCAAGGTCGTCGACGAAACAGGCGCAGCTCTCGCAGGTGTGAACGTAATTGAAAAGGGAACCCATAACGGAACCCTTACGGACATTCAGGGTAACTACTCACTGCATTCCAAATCACCACAGCCTGTGCTTGTATTTTCATTCATTGGAATGGAAACCAGGGAAATTCAGCCCGGGGCAAGCAATACGTTGAACGTGACCCTCACCGCCAGTGCCATGGAACTGGAGGAGGTAGTGGTAATCGATGCCGGCAGCCAAAAGCATGTGGCCCTGTGCGGAGCGGTGGCAGAAGTTGCCCACAACCGCGGCAGGAAATCCATGCATTACGCAGCCACAGCGATGCCGGCTTATTACGCGCCGCAGCAGGACTGGAACACGGAATCCTATTCTACCATCCATGAGAACGGCTTTAAGGATGTGCTGCACAATCCGCTTTCCACATTTTCCATCGATGTGGACAGGGCATCCTATTCCAACATCCGCCGGTTCATCAACATGGGACAACAACCTCCCATCGATGCGGTAAGGATCGAGGAGATGATCAACTATTTTTCCTATGATTATCCTGAACCCGACGGCGAACATCCGTTCTCGGTGACCACTGAGCTTTCCACCTGTCCGTGGAATACCAGCCACCAGTTATTGCACGTCGGGTTACAGGGGAAGCACATCGACAAGGACAACCTGCCGCCTTCCAATCTCGTCTTCCTGGTGGATGTCTCCGGATCGATGAATGCACCCAATAAGCTCCCTTTGCTGAAATCCGCATTCAGGCTCCTGGTGAACGAGTTGCGTCCGCAGGACCGCGTGGCCATGGTGGTCTATGCAGGTGCAGCCGGAACAGTGCTTGAATCAACTCCCGGAAGTCAGAAGACGATGATCCTGGAGGCCATGGACAAACTCCAGGCCGGGGGTTCCACGGCAGGAGGTGCCGGACTGAAACTTGCCTACAAGACCGCGGAGGAACATTTTATGGAAGATGGCAACAACCGCATCATCCTCGCAACAGATGGCGATTTTAATATTGGTCAGTCGAGTGATGCCGAGATGGAACGCCTGATCGAACAGAAGCGTGAAAAGGGGATATTCATCACCGTGTTGGGTTTTGGAATGGGCAATTACAAGGACAGCAAGATGGAGACCATTGCCGACAAGGGAAACGGAAATTATGCCTACATCGATAACGTGCAGGAGGCCAACAAGGTGCTGGTAAGTGAATTTGGCGGCACACTGTTCACCATTGCCAAGGATGTGAAATTCCAGATAGAGTTTAATCCTGCAAGGGTGAAAGGGTACCGGTTGGTAGGATATGAAAACCGGTTGCTGAATGATGAGGATTTCAATGACGACACCAAGGATGCAGGTGAGATGGGTGCCGGTCATACAGTGACCGCATTGTATGAGCTGATTCCTGCCGGCGCCGAAGGTGAAGTGGTGAATATCGACCCCCTGAAGTACCAGTCCAACAGGGGAGCGCAGGGTGTGCGTGTAAATAGCGAGGACCAGGGAGACAGGAACAGAGACCGGTCAGATCGCACCGATGATGCGCGTACTTACAGCAACAGTGACCGCAGAGGCAATACCAGGGATCAATATGCCGACGAGCTGATGACCATCAAGCTGCGTTACAAGCAACCGGATGGGGCCACCAGTACAAAAGTGGAGATACCGGTGAAGGGAAAGCTGGAGAAATTTGAGAACACATCTGACGATTTCCGGTTCGCAGCTGCTGTTGCTGAATACGGAATGATCCTCCGCGGTTCTGATTACCTGGAGCAGGGATCGATCGCTGAGGTATTGGAGATGGCCCGCGGTGCACGTGGTGATGACAATGAGGGGTACCGTGGAGAATTTATTAAGATTGTCCGCACCACCGAGAGCCTGCTGGCAGCACAAAAGTAAGCAGCTTGAAGTTTCAATATTTCCAAAGATTCACAATATATAATTCAGAGAGAGGTTCCTGCAACAGGGACCTCTTTCATATTGATGTGCCCACATGTTATGTACTTTTGAAGCGCAAGTTCCATGCAGGTCGGGCAACCACGAAACGCTGTCCATAGCCACGGGCTGCCAGAAGCTATTCACCGCCAATGATACCTGAGAAGACATTAATTTCACTTAATTCACAGAAGTTGGCGTTAAACCTGACATATAAACAGACAGGTGTTGATATGTCTTGTGGTATACCAAGCGATAGAGCGGGAAGAAATCTATTTTTATGAGCCTGGACACATTAACCTAAAGAAAGGATTGGTAAAAATAAGACGAGATGTTTATGTTCCATCCGTTGAAATGAAATTGGGTATCGCAATTTGCGACACCCAATTTGTATTCTTAATTTTTGAAACGTTAAAACAAGTAGCTATGAGCAAAGCGGAAAATCCCTTGATGTTACCGGAAGAAACAATAATCTCCAAAATATATCTGATAAGGGGCAAAAAAGTAATACTTGACCGGGACCTTGCCCAATTTTACGGTGTAGAGACTAGAAGGCTTAAAGAGCAGGTAAGGCGCAATATAGAACGGTTCCCGGAGGATTTTATGTTTGAGTTTACAAAAGAAGAATTAGAAGCCTTCCGGCAACAATTTGGAAAGACAAGCAAAGAAATCATGGGCTTGCGTATTGCCCCGTTTGTTTTTACCGAACACGGTATTTTGATGCTAGCAAGTGTGCTAAACACCCAACGTGCGATACAAGTGAACATACAATTAGTTCGTATTTTCAATAAAATGCGGGAAATACTGACAACCCATCAGGAATTATTTGCAGAGCTTGAGAAAATCAAAAATCAGTTATCCGACCACGAGAACAAATTTATATTGATTTTCGAGTATCTGAAGCAATTTGAAAAAGCAAAGCAAGAAGAACAGGAATTTAAGAACCGGCCGAAGATAGAATTTAAAAAGCCGAAAGAATAACCCATTCCACAGGGCAAAAAATCCCCGCTTTTCATCCCTTAAAGCTTGCATGGTATTTTTTGCCTCTCCGCTCGCCTTCCCTTCTACAATTTTTTATGTCCTGCTTTTTGTGCCACCGCTCATGCAGCATATTGCTTTTTCTTTTTCAATTGAGAAAAGGCCTTCAGATGAAAAGAACAAATCACTACCTTAGGGCTAATAACATTGTCCTGATGACAGACCTGAACCCCTCATTGAAAAATCCTCATCCGGAATCCTCCCCGGGGTTTACCCTTACACCTATGTTCTGAACAACCCCCTGAAATATAAAGATTCTTCGGGATACACCTGCTACTTGAAATGTTATGTATGGCAAAAGAGAGGTAGCGGAATCAATGAACTTTAATTCGGGAGCTGGGGGATCTTCCGCTAACAGATCAACCAATTGGTGGGATGTATATCAGCAACAAGATGCAGATGTGAAAATGAATCTTTCTGCCAACATGGTTATTGATTTAACGAACCCTGACCTTGACTACACTTACTGTTGAATGGGGTAGGTTCACTTTTCCCCCGACTTTTTCTCCAGCTTATGATAATACTTGCTGGTAAGTGCAGCACCGATGATTCCGGCCTCATTCAGTAAAGTAGCAGGAACAACTTTTGCTTTGGTATCGAGATGCTGAATGAATTTGTCATCCTTCTTGCTGGCTCCCCCGCCGATAATGATCATATCCGGCCAGAGCAGTTCTTCCATCCGGTGGAGGTACTCATTGAACCTGCCGGCCCAATCTTCCCAGCTCAGGTCATCGGCCTTCCGTGCAGCATCCGAGGCATATTCTTCAGCATCCGCCCCATGCAGCAGGATGTGTCCCATTTCCATGTTCGGAAGGAGCCTTCCGTTGGTGAATATCACGGTACCCAGACCGGTTCCCACGGTTACCAGCAATGCAACCCCCTTGAATCCTTTCCCGGATCCGAATTTCATTTCAGCCATCCCGGCGGCATCGGCATCATTCACTACGTGTACTTCACAACCGGTCTTTTTGCTGAACAGCTCATTCAGGTTCACATCAATCCAGCTGTCGTCCAGATTCGCAGCCGTACGTGCAAATCCCTGCTGGATCACACCCGGAAAGCCTACCCCGACATGGCCTTCCCATTTGAAGTGATCAACGATCTTTTTGATCACATCCGCAACAGCTTCAGGAGTGGCCGGCTGCGGGGTTGGGATCCTGTATCGCTTGGTTTTTAGTTTTCCTTCCTTTGTATGCACAATGGCTCCCTTTACGCCGGAGCCGCCAATGTCAATTCCAAGTACTTTCTTTAGTTTCACAATTCTAAAATTTGTTATAAATAAAAATAGTTCAATTCAAAGTTCATCAACTGGTCTGAAATCACAACGTTTAGCGGAATCTTCTCATAGCCCTGGAGCATAACGCATGCCGGAGTCAATTTCTTATCCAGCATTTGGATTATTATCTGCCAGTTCAATTTCAATTTCAACGCCACCTGTCCACTTAGCCACCATATTGTATACCAGGCAACTTATTGCAGTTGTGATAAATCCCATAATTGCATATAAGAAAGGTATGAATATCAGAAATGCAACTCCCGTGAACGGGAGGCCAGGCATTTGGGCGCCTTTAGCAGCTCCCACTACACCCATGAAAAGGCCCACCGGAATTACAAATATCAATGAAATGAAGAACATTACAATTCCGGCAACCAGGGAGGTCTGCGCTACGCCAATTCTTTTTACTCTTTTCTTGTTCATTTGGTTCAGGGTTTTAGCTTTACTTGAGGGTTAATCCATGGTAATCACTACCATGACCCCTATAAAAGTACCGTTTTTTATCTAAAAACAGCCTTGTATTTCATATTTGCTTCCACTGCCTCCCTGCTGAAATGATCGTCGTGGTATTTGAAGTCTATATACATCTCCGCCTGGTTGCCGTAATAGGGCGAGGCCGGAACCCCCGAAGTACCGGTCGGGATCACGGTCTTTGACCGGTCCCAGTCTGCCAGGTCATATACATGCCGCTGCGAGGCACCGTGCGTCACGTTGTAGTTGGTTCCCACCGGGTAACTGTAGGGGGCAACGGTGTGAAAACTGCCGCCCACCGTATAAGGTCCCAGGTTCGGGTCAAACAGTTTCTGAACGATTCCTACGCCACCCATGGGGTGCTCGATGGTGAGGGTATGGATGTCCCCGTACCTCCACTGCATCACATCTTCCCCGGCCCAGGCCACGAGCGTATCAATTGCAGCACCATATGCCTTTTTTATGTTATCGCTGAACGTTTCAACCCGGTCGGTCGTGCCAATGTCATCACACCACGCCGATTCCAGTGAAATGGCAAGTTCGTAAATATGAAACCGTGCGATGATGTTGTTGTCCATGAGCTGCGGGAACACATCGCCGAGTTCGTCTTCATAGACGACCCTGATCACCTCAGCAAACACCTGTTCATAAATCAACGGTGCCGACAGGGCCGGATCCATGTGGTATTCCCAGTTGCGCAGTTCTGCCAGTGCAGCTTCAGCAACACCTTCGACATTCCCGGTGAGTACGTCCAGGTAGACAGGCGTCAACCTTCTTGCAAAAGCCGATAACTGGTCGGAGTGCATCTCCCGGAAGCTGGCCACCGAATGCAGCTCTTTCTCTTCCAGCATCTCCCTGATCCGGTCGATCCGGTTCGGAAGTGCAAACCATGTACCGATATAATAGGGATAGTCCTCAGAAACAGTCCTGTTGTTGGCCGATGATACCATCCCGCTTTCCGGGTTGTAGGTATAGGGAAGGTTTTCAAAGGGTACCCTGTCATGTTCACCCCAGTCATATTTTGTCGTGTCTCCCGGGTAGACCATCACGTGGTCGCCTTCCCTGATGGGCACGCCGCCTGCCGCCTGCAGCCCGATATTTCCCTGCTTGTCGGCATACACGATATTCTGACTCACAGCAATGAAGGTTGTTGCGGCATCCCTGAATTCCTCCCAGTTGGAGGCTCGGTTGAACAGGTGTACCGACCTGAGTTCGTTGCTGTAATCGGTCCCGATCCAGCGGGCCGATATGGTTTTGTCCTTCACATCTTTAAAGGTGCTGACCACGGGACCACGGTGCGTGAATTTATTGATCCTGGTCACCGGCTCCTTCTGTCCCTTAACGCTGATCTTTTCCTCAACAATGCGCAGCTCCTCCCATTTGCCATTCAGCTTATACTGGTTGGAATCCTGCGGATTGATGGTTTCCAGGTAGAAATCGAGGTTGTCTACCGTAAGGTTGGTCATCCCCCACGCAATGTCCTGGTTGTGGCCGCAGATCACATAAGGTTGTCCCGGGAGCACCACACCGGTCACATCCAGTTCACCTTCGATCACCTGGTGCATCTGGTACCAGATGCCGGGTGACATGAATCCCAGGTGCATGTCATTGGCGAGCAGCGGCATCCCTGTTTCGCTCCGTTCCCCCGAAACAGCCCAGTTATTCGACGCTTCGAATACCTGGATTCCCAGCTTGTCGATCACCTTCTGCGCCTGTTCAATGGTTGTATTCATCACCAGTTCCGGGTGTTCCTCCATATATTCGGGAAACACGTACCTCGTCTTGAAATCATCCTCCCATGGAAACAGTTCCTGCAACAGCGTGTCGTCCACCACCTGCGCGATCTTGTACATGGCCATATCCGATGACCACCCGGAGGTAAGGTCCCACGCCATGTATCCGATCAGGTTGGTGGTATGGACCGGTGTCCAGGGTTCAGGCTTGTACCCGAGCAATGCAAATTCGAAGGAGAGCTTTTTCTGGTGTTGCTGAATGAACTGGTTTACGCCATCGGAATATGCCTCAAGGCATTTGATGATCCCCGGATCGGTGGTATCCAGTACGCGGGCAGATTTTCCCGAAAAGTCGAATGCCCTGAACAACTGGTCAGTACCCAGCATGTCTTCGCCGAATATCTCAGACAACTGCCCGGTGGTGATCCTGCGCATCAGGTCCATCTGCCAGAGCCGGTCCTGCGCAGTCACATATCCCACCACCCGGTAGAGGTCTTCGGCATTTTTTGCATAAATATGCGGAATGGCAAGGGAGTCCCGGATCACCGTCACCTCATCCACCAGGTTTTCCAGGTCCACCGATGCAGCATAATCAGGGACTGCCCTGTGTTGAAGATGGTTAATAAAGAGCCAGCCTGCTGCAAGCACGACCATTAGGATTGCAATGACGGCCAGAGTGATACGGCGAAAGGTTTTCATAAGGTGTTGTTTTGGAGATTATTTAAGTTTGAAATGCATGATCACGGGTTGGTGATCCGACCAGGCAAATTCCAGGTATTCACCCTCCACGCTGAGCAATTCAACATTGGGCGAAAGCAGGAAGTAATCGATCACTGTAGTGGGTGAATCTCCCCGGGTGTAAGGATGCATCACTCGCCTGTTGGTGGGCGTTGCAGGATCGTAGGCCCAGGTCCAGTCAGGTGCAGGGTAGTCCGCCTCAATATAGATCAGGTCTTCGGTATCGAACCGGTCAACAGCAAATTCCGGTTCAAACCCTGCCGGGCACTGGTTCCAGTCACCTCCTGCCACCACGTCATTACCAGCTGCAACTTCCTCCAGCAGAAACGCTTTCAGGTAGTCCATCTGCTGCTGCCGCAGGGTCCCGTCGTCGTATGCTGAATTATGCGTGTTGATGACGACCAGTTCGTTCCCCCCTGGCAAGGGATGCCTGTTCACCAGGAAACACCTGTCGAGCATGAATACACTCATGGGCCAGCTGTAATTCCCCGGGAAACTGCGGCGCGTCACTGTTGCCGGTGTGTAGGCCGACAGGGTCTGGAGTCCCGATAACACCTTCCCCATGGGTTCGGTCGGCGGAAGCGGCACAAAATCCACGTCGTAATTTTTACCGAAGGCAGTATGATAGTCGTTGAACAGCGCGGAAATCATCAGGTACTGGTTGTTCCTGTAACTTCTTTTCGACCGCTTGTCAACCTCCTGCAACAAAATGAAATCATGATCCCGGTAGGTTTCCAGCTGCACCATGATTTGCCGTATGTTGCGCATAACCTCCTCTTTTTCCGGGCGTACCTTTTCCCCGCCATCATAAAAAAAGTCCATCGTGCTGTCAAGCCCGGCGTAGCCCAGGTTCCAGGTCACTATGCTGAAGGTGGAGTCTGTAATTACATCTGCGTTTTCAGCAGTATCTATCGTTTCGACAGGGTCCGGGTTATAATTGTCGATGGTGGCATAGAGCAGGAAAGCAAGAAACAGTACAACGAGTGCAACCAGGGTCCGGAGGAGGTATTTTAAGACTTTCATATAGTTAGTTTAGAATAAAAGTAAATAATTGTCATGGAAATAACACCAGCCTGCCGCGAAAACCTTTAAACAACGTTGTAAAACAGTCTATTTTGAGGTGTGTTGAATAAAAATGGGATACTCCGGCGCTGCAGCGTAAAAATTATTTCTAAATTGTGACGATCAACTAAAACCTACACGCATGAAAAGAGCTCTTTCCCTGTTAATTGTCATGGTATGGCTGCTTCCGCTTACTGCACAGGACCAGGATGCCGGAACCACCAGTGAAAAAAAGACCGAAGAAGTCAAAACCGGCTGGTCATTTGGTGGCGTTCCGGTGGTTGCATATGATGCGGATGTGGGCTTCAAGTACGGGGCACTGGTCAACCTGTACCATTTCGGCGATGGTTCACGGTATCCCATGTACGACCATTCCGTATATCTTGAATGGTCGCGGACAACCAAGGGTAGCGGGATCAACCAGATCACATGGGATACCGATAAACTGATACCGGGTGTGCGGTCCTTTTTCGAAGCAAGTCTGCTCACCGAGCAGGCGCTCGACTTCTACGGGTTCAATGGGTACCAGGCGAAATATGACCTGGGACTGAGCGATCTCGCAATCGATCTTAATCCAAACGACAATCTTTCCGACAGGCTCTATTACAGGCATTCAAGACAGCTCCTGCGGGTCAAGGCCGATTTCCAGGGGGAGATCATCGGGAACAAATTCCGCTGGCTGGCCGGGGCAGGGTATTACGGAAATACCATTGATGCGGTGGATATTGAAAAACTCAATGAAGATAAAGCGAGCGATTCGCTGTCATACAACAGCCTCTACGAAGACTATATCGACTGGGGTATCATCAAGGCTGACCAGCAGAACGGGGGAGGCCACACGCTCCTGAAAGGTGGACTTGTTTACGATACACGCGACAATGAACCGAACCCATTCAGCGGCGTCTGGACGGAAATGCAGCTGCATTATGCGCCTTCTTTCCTGAGTACTACAGATTACGGGTACGGACGCTTCATTTTCACACACCGCCAGTATTTTACCATTGTCCCCGACTGGATGAATATTGCCTACCGGGTTTCTTACCAGGGCAAGCTTTTTGGCGAGATGCCCTTCTATATGATGCCCTACCTGTTCAATACTGCACCGAAACTGACCACGGATGGTGTGGGCGGATCCAAAACCGTGCGTGGCATCAGGCGCAACCGGGTCGTTGGTGAAGGTTTCGCCTACGGGAACTTCGAGCTCAGGGGCAAGATCCTGAAAACCAAATTCCTGAAACAGAATTTTTACATTGCACTCTCCGGGTTTGTGGATGCCGGTATGGTGACACAGAAATTTGACTGGACTGAGGAATTTCTGGATAAATACGATAATGAAAATAGTGACTTAGATGCCAGGGCCAGGTCGCAAATTGACCCCTACGCGAAGGAAATACCACACATCGGTTATGGCGGTGGTATCCATTTTGTCCTGAACCAGAACTTCATCGTCACCGTGGATTATGGTTTTGCAGCCAGGGAACAGGACGGGGAAACCGGTTTGTACATTAACCTGAATTTCCTGTATTAACCTGATCATTCTGTATTGACTTGCTCGCACATACTGATCGTAATATAAAATTTCCGGTGACCGCACCTGTTACATCCGGCCTTCCCATTCTTTCCTGAATCGTTCAACAAAGGCTACCATGTAATCATGTCTTTCCTGCGCCATCCGCTTGCCCGTTGCTGTGTTCATCAGGTCTTTGAGCAGGAGCAGTTTTTCATAAAAATGATTGATGGTGGGAGCGTCAGATTTTTTATATTCCTCAGCCGACTTGTATTCCCGTGGGGGGATCTCCGGGTCGTAGAGCGCCCTGTTTTTGTATCCGCCATAGTGGAAGGTACGTGCGATCCCGATGGCACCCATGGCATCCAGCCGGTCGGCATCCTGCACAATCCGGAATTCGATGGAGTCGACCAGGCTTTTTTCCAGTCTTTGTTTGAAGGAGAGGTGATTGATGATCAGCCTGATGTGTGCTGCTTTTTCCAGTGGCAGTCCTTTCTCCATGAGGAACGTATATGCCATCTCGCCACCGTCCGTTTCTGCGCCCTGGTGAAATTTTGTGTCGGCAATATCGTGGAAGATAGCTGCCAGCCTGATGACTTCCGGGTCTCCGGCGCCCTCTTCCTCCTGAATGCGGCCGGCCAGTTTCATCACCCGTTCGGTGTGGGTCCAGTCATGACCCGCATCGAAGGCTTCCAGTTTTTCTTTTGCAAATGCGGTGGCGGCATTAAGCAGTTCCATATAACACGGTTTTCTTCAGATTTTGTAATGTAAAGATACCAAAACTCGGACTACCGGTCCAGCCGCCTATACAATCCCGGTGAATCCCATGAACGCCAGGGCCATGAGCCCGGCAACGATAAATGCAATGGGAACACCCTTCATCTGTTTCGGTACATTCATCATATCAAGCTGTTCCCGGATGCCCGAGAAAGTGATCAGTGCGAGACCGAAACCGATGGCGTTACCGATGGCGAACACCACGCTGCCCAGCAGGTTGAAATCTTGCTGTACGGCCAGCACAGCCACACCCAGCACGGCACAGTTGGTGGTGATCAGCGGAAGGAAGATTCCGAGCGCCTGGTAGAGCGGGGGACTGATCTTTTTCAGCATGATTTCCACCATCTGTACGAGGGAGGCGATCACCAGGATGAAGGTGATGGTCCGCAGGTACTCGAGCTCAAACGGGATCAGCACATACTGGAAGATCAGGTAGGTGAAGAGGGTGGCGATGACCATTACAAAGGTAACGGCACCGGTCATGCCAATGGCTGTATCAACTTTGTTGGATACCCCGATGAACGGACAGATACCCAGGAACTGGTTCAATACGATGTTGCTGACAAATACAGCAGCGATGATGATCAATACATATTCCATGACTAGGTCGTTTTTGCTTTCAGTTTATTGGCCAGTACAATGAGGTAGCCGAGCGCGATGAATGCTCCCGGAGGTAACACGAAAAGTAACATGCCGTCGCCTTTCAGGAAGGAGAGACCGAATATGGATCCGCTCCCGAGCACTTCCCTTACTGCGCCGAGGGCCGTCAGTGCCAGGGCGAAACCAATCCCCATGCCAAGTCCGTCAATAATGGAAGAGACCACGTTGTTCTTTGATGCAAATGCTTCGGCCCTTCCCAGTACCACGCAGTTCACCACGATCAGCGGGATGAAGAGTCCGAGTGCGTCGAACAGGGCAGGAACATAGGCTTTCATCACCATCTCCACCACGGTTACGAACGTGGCGATGATCACGATAAATGCCGGGATGCGCACCTTGTCCGGAATCTGGTTCTTGATGAGCGCTACCACCAGGTTCGACATCACGAGCACAAAGGTGGTTGCCAGTCCCATCCCCAGCCCGTTCACTGCTGAAGTGGTGACGCCAAGTGTGGGACAGAGTCCGAGGAACATCACGAACACCGCGTTTTCCTTGAGTAGTCCCTTACTGAAATTTTTCCACTGGTTCATATGCAAATAATATTTATAGTCCTGTTATTCAGTCAGTATAATAATTCATCCCCGCATCCGACTGCATTTTCTCATGCCGGTATTTTTATTATATGTGTACTTCTGACCATTCTTACAATCCATCTAATGTTACTGAGTGGTCTCTTCCGTTACCGTGTTGCCTTCCATGCTTCATAGGCACGTTGCACGGCTTCACAATAGGCCCTGGAGGAGATTGTCGATGCGGTGATGGCATCCACGTCGCCTTTGTCCTTCGTCACAGCAAGGTTAAATTCATCGGGATGCTGGCCCATGAACTGTACATGGAAGTCAGATTTGTCCCGCTCCATCTTATCTCCAAGTCCGGGGGTCTCCTTATGACTCAACACTGCAATATCCACGATGGCTCCTTCATTGTCGAACCCCACCATCAGTTTGAATTCGCCGCTGAAACCATTGTTTGTAAAAGTTTCCACTGCTGTTCCAACGACGATGCCGTTTTTTAAGGCAGGGTAGAGGATGAGTGTATCACCGTCCATGCCATATTTCACGATCTGGTCAGAAGGTACGGTATCAAAGGCAGGGACCACTGCTTCGATCGCTTCGTTGCGTTTGCGCAGGTCTGCCAGCCTGATCGGTTCCTTGGTGGCTTCGTACACGCCGCCAAGGAGGGCTGCAGCCACAAGTGCCACAACAGAAAGGGTGGCCACCATGCTTACGAAATTGGATTCTTTCTTAGCCATGTTGTACCTCCTTTCCGAATCGTTTGGGTTTGAAATACTTGTTCAGCAATGGCACAAATGCGTTCATAATGAGGATGGCAAACTGCACGCCCTCGGGATAGGCGCCGAATACCCTGATGATAACCGTAAGAATCCCGATGAGTACACCATAGATCACCATGCCTTTTCTGGTCATCGGCGAGGTCACATAATCGGTAGCCATATAAATGGCACCGAGCATCAGTCCACCGGTAAGGAGATGGAACAGCGGATCGGCGTTTTGTTCAGGATTGACCAGCCACAGTATACCGGTAAACAGGGCTACGGTACCGAGGATGGTCACCGGGATGTGCCAGGTGATGATTTTGCGGTAGAGCATGTACAGCAGTCCGATTAAGAGCGCCACGGTGGCGATCTCTCCGGCTGATCCTCCCATATTCCCGATGAACAGGTCCGTATACCCGGGCACCTGTTGCATCAGTTCACCGGCGGTCTGTTCGCCCAGTCCCTCTTTAAAGATTCCCAACGGGGTGGCGCCTGTAGTGGCGTCGGTATACCGGAGCCATTGTCCGGGTACCGGGTAGCTCGTCATGGCCACCGGGAACGAAATAAACAGGAATACCCGTCCGACCAGGGCAGGGTTGAAAATGTTGTTTCCCAGTCCGCCAAAGGTCATTTTACCAATGCCGATGGCTGCCAGGGCGCCGATCATCACCATCCAGAACGGGATATTGGCCGGCAGACAGAAGGCAAGGAGCAGGCCGGTGAGGACCGCTGATCCGTCGAGGTGTGTCGGTGGCACTTTCAGAATATGTTTTTGTATCAGGTATTCAAACAGTACGCATGATACAACCGATACTGTGGTCACGATGAGCATCCCGATTCCGAAGAACCAGACCGACACCGCGAACGCAGGCAGCAGGGAGATCATCACCCCGTACATCAGCTTCGGAACGCTTTCCGCAGTGTGTGCATGTGGTGATGGTGAAACGATTAATTTGTTCATTATCTGTGGTTTGTCTTAATCAGTTAAACGGCTTTGCGCGATCGCATGATCTTCCCGACTTCGGCTTTCCCAAGCCTGATGTAATCCAGGAGGGGGCGTGACGAAGGACAGGTGTAACTGCAGCTGCCGCATTCGATGCAATCCATCACATGATCTCTTTCCAGTGGTTCCCACATTCCTTTCTCAGCCTGTGTCATGAGCAGGTAGGGTTCCAGTCCCATGGGACACACGCCCACGCACTTGGTGCACCTGATGCAGGGTTGTACCGGGTTCCGCAGCGCTTCATTTTCCCTGAGCAGCAGGATGCCCGAGCTTCCCTTGACGATCGGGATGTCGATTTTCGCCACCGCCTTGCCCATCATGGGTCCGCCGTTGATCACCTTGGCCGTATCGTCGGGCAGTCCGCCGGCTTTTTCAATAAGAAACGATGCCGGGGTACCGATCCTGGTCAGGAAGTTCGAAGGATTGGCAACCGATTTTCCCGTGACGGTCACTACGCGTTCGATCAGCGGTCTGTTTTTCTGAACGGCAAGGTAAGATGCATAGGCAGTTCCCACGTTGAATACCACCACCCCCACATCGATGGGGAGTCCTCCCGAAGGCACTTCCCTGTTGAGCAATGCCTGGACCAGCTGTTTTTCACCCCCTTGCGGGTATTTCACTTTCAGTCCCTGCACCTGGATCCCATCCTCACTGGCTGTGGCGTTGGTCATAACCTCGATGGCATCCGGCTTGTTGTTCTCGATTCCGATGATTGCCTTCTCAACGCCAAGCCCCTTCATCAGTATCCTGATCCCGACCACCAGCCGGGCACTTTTTTCCATCATCAGCGCATGGTCGGCGGTGAGGTAGGGCTCGCACTCCACCCCGTTGATGAGCAGGTACTCTGCTTTTTTGCCCTTGGGGGTCATGAGCTTCACGTGGGAAGGGAAGGTGGCGCCACCCAGTCCGACGATACCGCCACCCAGGATCTTGTTCCTGATCTCCTCGGCAGTTCCATCAATGTTGGTCAGCAGGTCATCGGAAGTATCGATTCCTGCTTCCCATTGGTCCTCTTCTACCTGGATCTGGACCGCCATTTTTTTGTACCCCGATGCATCGGGAAATTTGTCAACCTTCAGCACTTTGCCTGTGACGGAGGAGTGGATGTTGGTGGATACAAATCCTTCTGCCTCTGCGATCAGTTGCCCGGTCATCACTTCGTCGCCCTTGTTCACGAGTACTTTGGAAGGTGCCCCCAGGTGCTGTGTTACCGGAATGACGACCTGCTCCGGCAATCCAGCAGGTTCGATCTTCTTCCCGGCAGATATTTTGTTTTCAGGCGGGTGCACACCACCCCTGGAAAATGTCAGTAATCCCATGATCTAATCCTTTTGCGTTTTTTCGTTTGCATCACCATTTTCGCCGCTCTTTGTTCCCTTTGTATCATCAGCATTATTTTGCTTCTTCTCTTCAATCTTTTCTGCGGTCTTTGTTCCGGGCTGCTTTTCAGCATTGGCTTCGGTTTTTCCTTCCACCTGCGTCCCGGTATTTCCTTCAGCATTTACTGCTGTCTGCCCTTCAGCATTGGCTCTGGATTTTACTGCAGCCTCAGTGCCGGTTTTTCTATCTGCTTTTTCTCCGGATTTTACTGCTGCTGTTGCCCCGACTTTTTCTCCGGTTTTTCCTGCATCTTCTACCCCGGCTTTTTCCTTCTCCTCCTCCTTGTTCCGTGGTGGCGGGAAATTGATTTCCAGGATGGAATCTGTGGGACATTCAGGAACACATTTCCGGCATAATTTACATTTCACGGAATCGATGAATGCCAGGTTATTGTTCATGGTAATGGCATCGAACGGACACACCTTAAAGCATTTGCTGCACCCGATGCACGCGACGCTGCAATATTGTTTGGCCACGCCACCCTTCTCCTCGTTGATACAGCTGACAAAGATCTTGCGGTCCTTCTTGTTCTTTTTCCTCAGTTCGATGATGTCGCGCGGACAGGCTTTCACGCAGGCACCGCAGGCGGTACACTTATCGTCCACCACCTCCGGCAGTCCTGTTTCCGGGTTCATATGGATGGCATCGAAATCACATACTGCCACACAATCGCCGCATCCCAGGCACCCGTGCGGACAGTCTCCTTCCCCGGTATAGAGGCTATGTGCAACGGCACATGAAACGGCGCCATCGTAGATGTTGTTGCGCGGACGGTACTGCGGTTGCCCGTTGCATCGCACCACGGCGACAAGCGGATCCTGTTCAACAGCCTCCCTGCCCAGGATCTCAGCCACTGTGGCCATGGCCTCATTTCCCCCGACCGGGCAATGGAGGTCATCAAAGGTTTCTGATTTTACCAGTGCCTCGGCAAAATTCCTGCAACCGGCATATCCGCAGCCGCCGCAATTGGCAGCCGGCAATGCCTCTTCCACCAGGTCGATCCGCGGATCCTCGTAAACCTTGAACCGCTGGGCCACAAAATACAGGATAATGGCAGCCACAGCTCCTATGACCACCAGGGTGATAATTGTGTATATGATAATCTGACTCATATGTCGTTAAAATAATTTCTCCAGTTTGAACGTAAATGTGTTGCTGATCCGGTCCCTTAGCAGGTAGATTGCCAGGTAGTAAGGTGCCAGCGAAGCCAGTGACCAGGTACCGGCCTGTAATTCAGAAGCACCTGCGGCGGTAAGTATGACCAGGATGGTCATCAGGACCAGGAAAGGGTAGACATAGCCGAATGCGACGGCCCGCAGACCGGTCCTCCTGGCAATGGACACGCGCACCTGTTCACCTGTCCGGTAGTCCGCTCCTCCCGTGGGGACGGTCATCATCTTGTCCTCCTGGTCGGCTGCCGAACAAGCTCCTTTTGCATGGCAGGAGGCACAGGCCGACTGGCTGTTGATCCTGACAAGGGCCGACTGTCCGTTGACCGACTCCACGAAACCAATATGATTGATCGTATTTTGTTCTGACATGAGGCCTCCTTAAAATTCCGCTACAAAATTATTGATGTTGCGCTGTTAAGCGTAGCTGCAGATCATATTTCGCCGGAAATGCAGGCTATTTATTTTCGATTTAAATAAGGAGGGAGCATTCTTTGGAGGGATATCTCCGGTATCCGGCCCGGAGCCATAAAAAATGAAAGGAGGTGTCTCAGGAGAAAACCTGAGCCACGTGGAATTAAATATCTGAAATGGCGCTCTCAGGGGGGGTGCGAATAAAAAGAGGCTGTCCCGAATTTTTGAGACAGCCTCAGCGGATCAGCGTGTTCTGGTTGGCATGAGCTGTATCCTATCCTGCTGAATATAATTTCGTTGGAAGGAGTGATGCTGTATTATTTATCTTTCAGCCACTCGTATATTTTCTCCACATCCTCCTTGCGACACAGGTCCGTGCCCGGCGTCATGGTGGCTGCCGTTCCCGCAGCCACACCATATTTTACAGAGGTAATGAGGTCTTCACCGCGCGACTGTGACAGGATGATCCCTGCAAGCATGGAATCACCGGCCCCGACCACGCTTTTCTTCTTGACAGTGGGCGGGATCACATATTGAATGTCCTTTTTTGTAGCCACCATGGCCCCTCTTGGTCCGAGAGACACTATCAGGATCTCGGCCTTGCTTTCGCGGATGATCTCCCTGGCAATCTCTTCCTGTTCCATGCCGAATATTTCCTTTCTTCCTGCCAGTGCACTGAGTTCGCCAAGATTTGGTTTCATCAGGCAAACGCCTCTTTTGGCCGCCTCTTCCAGGGCCTTTCCCGAAGTATCAACGACGCACTTCGCGTTTCTCTTCTTTGCCAGTGCTGCGATCTCACCATAATAATCAGTCGGGACACCACGTGGCAGGCTGCCGCTTGCGACAATATATTCGGCATCCCCGGAAAGATCATAGACAGCATCTGTGCATTTTTGTATTTCTTCCTTTTTCAGGGTACTTCCGGGCATGCCGAACCGGAACTGGTCCTCGGTGCTTTTCTCCATGACCATCAGGTTCTCTCGTGTGGTATCCTCTATCCTGATCATCCGGTGTTCCACACCCTCTTCGTCCAGCAGCTCCTTGATCTTTTCCCCGGTGGGTCCACCGGCTGCAAAAATGGCGAGGGATTCACCCCCGAGGATTTTTATGGCCCTGGAAACATTGATGCTTCCGCCACCCGCATCATAGGCTGGCGCTTCACTGCGGAGCTTCCTGTATGGTTGTAACCGTTCAATCCGGATGCTTTTGTCAAGCGCCGGATTCATAGTAAGTGTAACTATTTTCATGGTTTTGATGGGTTTAAAATGTACATGTAGGGGTGTTTCTTCAGGAACTTCCTGCACGCTTCTAATTTATGATATGTATTCTTGTATCATCTCCTTGATCTCTGTCGGAATCCGGGACATGATGTGTCCGAATTCTCCCCCGGATAACTGTGGAATGGTTCCACATATTCCGGCAATTCCGTTCATTTTTTTCCACAACAACGGAATGTTTGGTCTGATCCCCAGGGTGTGTCTCCCATGCCATGGGTCCCTGTTGAAGTCCCTGCCTGGTTACCCGGTGTTGTGAATCCTTCAGCAGTCATGCCCGTCCCCCCTTCAGACACCGGGGCCCTCATCCCTCAGCCGGCTGCATTCAAAACCCATGATATCTTAAATGTTCTGCGCATCCGACCGGATTGCCGTTGTAACCTGAATGTTTAAATACTATACCATAAGCCAGGTTCACCAGGTTCGAAACAGGGATGTCCGCATCACACGATCACAGATGTAGTGGTGGTATTAAATGAGGGGTGCATTAATGAGAATTAATTTCGCTTGAAAGTTGGACTCTCGTTCAACCTAAATATGTTTATCAGCACTTTCACTTTCCGTTTTTTTTTTTTTACTTTTATTGAAAGCTTAAGGAGTTCGATCTGATTTCTTCCAAT
>JARGFP010000013.1 GCA_029210585.1 Bacteroidales bacterium | reverse complement strand
GAAAAACAAGGATATTCGGTGGCAGCAGCGATTTGTCAATTACAAGAGGGCATTCAGTCAGCTAGAACGGTTTATGGAGCACACAAAGCTGAATGAGATGGAGGAACAGGGGCTCATCAAGGCCTTTGAGTACACGTACGAGTTGAGCTGGAAAACATTGCAGGATCTGCTCAAGGAGAAGGGCTACCCGGATATAACAGGTCCCAAACCTGTTATTGAACAAAGTTTCCAGGATGGTTATATTACCGATGGTGAGGGCTGGATGCGGATGCATGTCAGCAGAAACCTGACGAGCCACACCTATAATGAAGAAACTGCTGCTGAAATCATACTTAAGATTAGGGAATCTTATTTTGACCTTTTAAAAGCGTTACATATCAGGCTGGAAAAGGAAATTTCAAAGAATCTATAGCTTGTTGAATGAATGAAAACCGAAAATATGGATTGCGGGAGACGGATGTCGAAAAACTGATAGATATTCTCGCATCAAACAGCAAAATTTCGAAAATCATTTTATTTGGTTCCAGGGCAAAGGGCAACTTCAGAGAAGGTGCGGATATTGATATCTCATTGGCAGGAAACAATCTTAACCTGGATGATATTATTGATGCAAAGCTGGAAACAGATCAATTGAATTTACCTTATAAAATTGACCTGGTGATTTACGAAAGGATTAAGGAAAATGCCTTGAAAGAACACATTGACAGGGTAGGTATCGTTCTTTTTGACCGGGAAAAAGCACTTCAATGAGAAACAGTTCCGTTCTACTTATCGCATTGATGCTGAGTGCATGTGTGCGCGTCAATGACCAGGAGGCCTCCATCGCAAATGAACTGGAGCAGAGTCTTTTTGAGTATATCATTGCACCCTGGTACCCACGTTGCCTGGATACAGTATACGGGGGTTACATTGCCGACTTTGAGCATGACTGGGAAGTATCTGAAAGCAGCCAGGAGAAATCCCTGGTGAACCAGACCCGGCACCTGTGGACAACCGCATTTTTGTATGAACATTATCCTGAAGAAGTAAGCCATCAATACAACAACCCTTCTGATTCAAAGAAAGCTGATCCTAAGCAAGAAAGCTCCCAAAATGATGAACGATCCGGATTAAAGGAAGCTGATCCTGAACAAGGAGATTTTGCCGTTAAGCAAAGTTTTCTGGATTATGCTGAACATGGCTATGCTTTTGTCAGGAACCAAATGTGGGACGAGGAATTCGGAGGGTTTTACCATGTGGTCCGCCGCGATGGCTCCGTCGACTCCTCTACCCTGAACAGCAAAACGATCTATGGACAGGCCTTCGCAGTGCACGGACTGGCAAAATACTACGCCGTTTCAGGGGACCAGTCAGCACTCGACCTCGCCATCGAAGGATTCCGCTGGATGGACAGGTACCCGCACGAAAAACAATATGGCGGCTATTTCGAGATCCTGGACCGTTCCGGAAAACCCACACCCCCGGTCACCCCCTCTCCCCGTCCCCCAGTCCCCCAGTCCCCACTGACCGGCCTGAAGGAGTTCAACAGCTCCCTGCATGTAATGGAGGCGTTGACTGAGTTGTACCACGTCTGGCCCGACAGCCTGCTCCGTGAACGGCTGGAGGAGATGTACCTGTTGTTCCGCGATACCTTCATCCATCCCGACGGGTACCTCAGGCTCTATTTCTATCCCGACTGGACCCTGGTGCCCGACGAGGAGATGCGGCAACGGGGTGGCGGCGATGCCTGGCACACCCAGCACATCACCTTCGGTCATGATGTCGAGACCGCCTTCCTCCTCCTGGAAGCAGGCCATGCCCTGGGCATCGCGAACGATCCTAAAGCATCCGGCCTGGCCAAACAGCTGGTCGACCATGCCCTGGAGAACGGATGGGACGAGGAAAATGGCGGATTCTGGTACATCGGCTACAAGCAGCCCGACGGTTCCACCACTATTCACGACAACAAGAAAGCCTTCTGGGTGGAGTCCGAAGGACTCAACGCCCTGGCGCTCATGCACACACTCTACCCGGAGGATCCGCACGACTACTTCAGCAAATTCACACAACTCTGGGATTACATCGACACCTGGCTGGTCGACAAGGACCACGGCGGTTGGTACAGCAACGGCCCCGACACCGCCCCCGAAAGCAAAACCGCCCGCAAAAGCAACAACTGGAAAACCACCTACCATGATGTGAGGGGAATGGTAAGATCCATTGAAATGCTCAATAAATTCCAAAGTTGTCAAATTCGACCATATAAAATATCCCAATTTGGGAAATGATTTATGATTTCAGGTGATTTTCATAAGGTTTATAGGAACGCATAAACAGTATGATAAAATTGATGCTAAAACAATTTGATGATGGATATTCGACCAATTAAAACAGAACAAGATTACGATGCTGCACTTAGCAGGATTGAAGAATTATGGGGAGCAGCAAAAGACACCCCGGAAGGTGACGAACTGGATTTATTGGTTACCCTGGTTGAATCATACGAAATGAAACATCCCTGTTTATAATTTAATCTGATTCCAATCAAATTTTTCCATACATTTGACGCATCATTGGTTCTCCTGTAGGTGAATGAATTTTCCCTGGAGACGAAGAGGGAATGCCGTGCGAATCGGCAACAGTTCCCGCTGCTGTAATTTCCAATTGGATTCTGAGATGATCCCACTGTCCGGGCGCTAAAAAACCATACCGCGCAACCAGACGGGAAGGGCTCAGAAAACAGGAATAAGTCAGAAGACCTGCCAGTGAACGATTTTGTAACCTGCGGTGAACAGGAAGTCGATCGATCACAAGGCTTTTGACTTACAATCTTCCCCGCAATCCGCAAAATCACCTCTTTTTCTATGCATGGTTGTACTGCTGAATGCGGCGTGCTTCCCGTGCTCCGAAAGAGAGACACGCCTGGAACGAAGCGCCCGGAACATCATTCCTCCTGCGCTGCTGTTCAGGCTTGATACAGGACAACCGGGAGTTGCATGGTACCTGCTGGCCTGATTATGTTCCATGCAATTTAACAACTTAAAAATGAAAAACATTTACGCCACCCTGGTGCTCACATCACTCCTGGCAGGCGGGTTAACTGCGCAGGTAAAAACGGGCACAGAAACAAGTACAAAAACAAGTACAAATACAAGTACAAAAACAGGCGCTATATCGATCGCTGCAAAGAACTCCGCAGCGATCGCAGCATCCTTACGCCAGGGACTGCCCCCTGAACGAACCACACCCATCCCCAACCACGAGGCCACTGAAGATGCCCCGAACAGAACCATCAACCTCTCCACACATTTCACCGATCCCAACGATCCGCCGGCCGCCCTCACTTTCGAGGTGCTGCACAACTCCGTTCCCGGGGTGGCCAGTGTCACCATCGACGACCAGCAGATGCACATCGACTACCTGTCTGCCGGACAGACCAACATCATCATCAAGGCAAGCCTCAACGATTTATTCACCACCGACACCTTCATCGCAGGTGTGCGCCCGGTGATCGACCAAGATGCAGCAACAGCCACCTTCGACGACCTGTCGCTCGATTCGGAAAGCTTCTGGAACGGGTCCGACGGAACCGGAAATTTCACGAGCGGTACATTGGTCTTTTATAATGAATTCAACGCCGACTGGCAATCATGGTTCAGCTGGGCCTATTCCAGCATCACCGACAACACCACTCCCGGATACGGAAACCAGTACAGCGCCATTTCCGCCGTCAGGCTCGACTACGCCTCCGGGAAAAACTACGGCGTTACCTATACCTCCCCCTTCTCCCAGGTCAACACCACGCTCGATTGCGACCAGGTTTTCCCGGGCTTCTTCGTTACCAACAGCACCTATGCCGCCCTTTCCATGAAATATGGCGACAGCTTTTCAAAGAAGTTCGGCGGTGCTGACGGGTCCGATCCCGACTGGCTGAAACTCACGATCCGCGGGAACCGCAACGATGGCACATTCGACACGGTTTCATTCTACCTGGCCGACTACCGCACTGCAGATCCTGCCGATGACTACATCATCGAAACCTGGCAGTGGGTCGACCTCACCCCCCTGGGAAAGGTCCATTCCCTCAGCTTCACCCTCAGCTCCACCGACAACGGCAACTGGGGCATGAACACACCTGCCTACTTCTGCATGGACAACCTGTATGTCATCCCCGATCTTCCCCCTGAAATACTGAACCCCATCGCCGACCACTCCGGCGAACCGGGCCAGACCTTCGCCTTCGCGCTGACAGAACTCTTCACAGATCCCGACGACGACGATGCACGCTTCACCTACGCGCTGGAACAGAATTCTTGGGATTCCCTCGTAATCCACCCATACATCGATGGCGATACCCTCCGCGTGGAATTACGCGCTGAAGGCACTTCGAACCTCGGGGTCAGCGGGATATCCAATACCAAACCGGTCTTCCATGCATTCAATATAAACGTGCAGCTCACCGGCTTCGGTCAGGACGATGCAGACAGGTTCACCCTCTATCCCAATCCATCCACCGGAGTGTTCACACTGGCATCCGGCAGCACCGGCCCAATGGAAGTCACCATCCTCGATATCAGTGGAAGGACCGTTTACCGGAACAGCAGGTTCACACCCGGTGGCACCATCGATCTCGGCAACCAGCCACGGGGCACCTACCTGGCAAAGATCCGTTCAGACAGGACTACCCACACGGAAAAAATCATCCTGGAATAAACGTGAATCCTGAAATGAACGAAAGATCATGATCACAACAAAAATCATACAGGATCATAGAGGAAGGCATCATCATGAAGCCGATCACCATCATGGAGGTGAAAACCAGCTTAGAAGCGTGGACCAGCCTGGTGACAATTACCATTATGAAGAGACGCTCCTAAAAGCTGCTATTGCCCCGGTGACTGCAACCATGATGCAGTCACCGGCACCAGGCCATGATTTCCGCACTGGCAGCGAACGCCACAGGATTTCACGGTCCCACATGATCCTGTTCCTGTTCCTGGTCACTGGCATACACCATAAAGCGATGCGACAGTTCGTGCTGCTGCTGGGACTGGCTTTCGGCCTCACCCCACTCCGCTCCCAGTACATTGCCGAAGTCCTCGAATACGTTCCGGCCCCGTCGCAGTACATGAACACCGTTCCGTGGTCCGCCCCCTCCTCCCCTGCCTCCATCGTCGGGGGCATCAACGGCAGCCTTTCACTCGGCGGGTTTGGGGGGTACGTGGTATTCAGGTTTGAAGAGGCGGTCGAAAACGATCCGGACCATCCCTTCGGCGTCGATTTCACCATCTTCGGTAACCCCATGCCCAACTGGTCAGAACCCGGAATCGTCTCGGTGATGAACGACGAAAACGGGAACGGTCTGCCCGACGATACCTGGTACGAACTGGCGGGTGCGGACCACAACTTCAGCTCAACGGTCAGGAATTACAGGGTCACCTACCAGAATTCGAACACTGATACCGCCACCGATGTGCCGTGGACCGACAACCTCGGACATACGGGATCCATCACTGCCAACAGCTTTTACAGCCAGCCCTACTACCCGCTGCAGGATTCCTTCCCGAAGATTCCGGCCGACAGTTACTCCCTTTCGGGAACCATGATCCGTTCCACCGTGGATACCGGCTTTGCCTCCGGAATCTACTCCCTGAAAAGGGCGTTCGGTTATGTCGACAACCAGTTCAGGGGAAAAGCCCCGTACACGTTGCCCGACAATCCGTATACCCCGGCCCCGGAAAATGCCGGCGGCGACGCCTTCGACATCAGCTGGGCGGTGGACGGTGACAGGAACTACGTGGCCCTCGACCGGGTCCATTTTATCAGGGTGCACAGTGCCGTGAACGATGGTGCCGGGTGGCTGGGGCAGATCTCCACCGAGATCACAGGCGCCGTGATGACCACACCGGATCCGTCCGTTGCCGGTACCGGTGAACTGGTCGTGATCCGCGAGATCCCGCCGGTGCTCGACACCACCGACTACCAGCTCGAAGTCTTTGCCTTCACCAACGGCCGGCTGAACCCCCAGGAGCAGATCCGGTGGAGCAGCAGCATGCCCGGCGCAGTGGTGGATGAACAGAACGTCCTGCATGTCAGCAACTCCGGCGAACTCACTATCACCGCATCGCTGGCCGGCAATGCGAACGTCAACACCTCGGTCTCCACCTTCATCGACCTCGCCCTGGAACGCGATGACAGAATGCACGGACAGGCGTCGTTTTCAGTATACCCCAACCCCGCCCGCGATTTCATTATGCTGAAGGGATTGGCCGGTGCACCGGATGACTACAGGCAAACATCCGGAGACACAACGCAGTCAGGCAGCAATATCCGGACACCCGGCCCTGGCGCTCCCCTGCCCTTCCTCCAAATCTTTGATGTTGCAGGGAAACAGGTTATGTCGCAACACCTGGATGATCTTGGCGAACAACTGCAGGTGGGTCATCTTTCACCTGGTATGTATATGCTGAATATGACGTCGGGCTCCGGAATATTTACCGGGAAATTTATCAAACAATAGGAAAGCAGGCAGGCAGCGATGGAGACAGCCAGACCCATACGAACGACTTCCGGCACCGGAGATTCCGCCCGGCAGAAACGTTCTTTATATGTCAATTTACCCGGGCTGCAAAAATGTACTTTACCTGCCGATAAATCCTTTCACGAACGGTGTTCATGGCGGCCCGGCGACAGGGGGAATTATGCCGGCCATGTACCAGATTGCATTGTTGTGCTTTTTGCGCTGATTAAACGGCAACTGTACCAAATAGGGATATCTGCTGCTCAGCTTTCAATTTCCATTGTCCTGCTACTGCTGTACCTCCCACTCCACGCCCAGGGCATCCGCGATTCGGTGTTCCGGATCGACCCGGTGGAAGTCGCTGCACAGCGGTCGTTCCAGAAGGAGCAGGCCGGGATGAACGAAGTGCGGGTCGACACCTTCATCATGCGGTACCAGGGTGGGTCCGACCTCGCAACGCTGTTGCAGGAAAACACCACGATCCACATCAAGGATTATGGACGCGGGGCGCTGTCCACCGCATCGTTCCGCGGCACCGCACCATCGCATACGCAGGTGACCTGGAACGGGATGAACATCAACTCACCGATGCTCGGGATGGTTGATTTCACGCTCGTGCCGCTGTTCCTGGTCGATGAGCTGAAGATCCAACAGGGTGCGGCCTCCATCGCTGCACAGGGGGGCGGACTGGGCGGACTGATCGCGTTGGAGAACCGGCCCGATTTCAGCAATACCTTCAGCGGGAAAGCCTACGCCGGGATCGGGAGTTTCGTCACTTCGAACGCCTTCACGCGGGTGGATATCGGCAACCCCAGGGTGCAGACCCGCACGCGCGTATATTCCAACTACTCGAAGAACAACTACCGGTTTGTCAATAAGAACATCATCGAAAAAGACACGGTCACGGGCGAACTGTACCATCCCGAACAGGAGAACAGGGATGCAGCCTACAGGAAGCTGGGGCTGACCCAGGAAATGTATTTCAGGCTGAATGAGCGGTCAGTGCTGTCGGGCCGCACCTGGATCCAGGATGCCACCCGGTCGGTCCCCACCGTGCTGAGCAGCGAGTACAGCGAAGAAGGTCTGCAACGGGAGAACCTGCAGAACGACCGTACCCTGAAGCATGTGGTGGAATTCGATACCTGGCGGGAAGGGACCCGGGTCAACCTCCGTTCCGGGGTCGATTACCAGCTGCTGGATTACTCCATGAAGTCGGAAATTGCCGGGCGCGAACCGGTACGCAGCGTGAATTCCGGGAGCCGGATGATGAGCTGGTACAACCATGCCGAACTGCAACAGGACCTTTCTGAGCGGATCAGCCTGCGGTCATCCGCATCCCTGGACAGGTTCGGGATCTCCACGCGCGATTCAGCAAACATGACGGGCTACGACACCACGCGGCTGGAAGGATCGCTCATGACCGGGGTCTACTACAGTCCGGTTGAACCGCTGCAGGTTGCGCTGCAGGTGCGGAAAGACATGGTGACCGGGTACAAGACACCGCTGATCTATACCGTTGGGGTGAGTGCCCGGCCATTCGGCGATCATGACCTGTTGCTGAAGGCCAACTTCGCCAGGAACTACCACCAACCGACCCTCAATGATTTGTTCTGGCAGCCCGGCGGGAATCCCGACCTGCTGCCGGAGGAAGGGCACACCGGGGAAGTCTCTGTCAGCTGGCTGAAGAAAACGGAGACGATCAGTGTACAGACCTCGCTCACAGGATATTTCGCGCGGATCGAAAACTGGATTCTCTGGCTTCCGGGGTTCAAGGGGTACTGGGAATCGGCGAACATCCGGGAGGTACGGTCGTACGGAATGGAATACCACCTCTCGTCGGCCCTGCTGGTGGGGGAATGGTCGCTGCGGCTCCATGGTACCCTGGCGCTGACACGCACACTGAATATGGATGAGGAAGCAGGTTCCGGATCAGTTCCCGGTACAGGTTCCGGGGCTGGTTCTGCAGCTGGATCCGGGGACGGTTCCGGGGCTGGTTCGGCAGATGGTTCCGGGGCTGGTTCAGGATCTGTTTCCAGCACTGTTTCAGGATCTGTTTCAGAATCTGTTTCAGAATCTGGTTCCCCCGGTCAGCAACTGCCTTTTATTCCGAAAATATCAGGGAACGTCAATGCAGCAGTGATGCGGCAGGGCTGGTTCGTGATCTTCCAGAACAACTCCATGGGCGCCAGGTCCCTGCTGAGCAGCAGTGATGGATTGTCCGGCAGCCTGACGGCAGAATCGACCGTCAGTATACCTGAAGGCACCAACAGCAGCACCCTGACAACTGCGGCCGTCAGCGCAGCCCCGACCTCTGCAACGGTAACCAGCAGCACGACTGAAACCGACAACAGCAACATCCGGGCAACTGCGACCACCAGCACGACTGAAGGCGCCAACAGCATCACATGGGCAGCTGCGAGTGGCGATGAACGGCTCTATACCCTCTATCCGCATTTCCTGAACAATATTTCCGTGGGCAAGCGCATCGAACAACCTGCGGGGACCTTCACCCTGGAGCTGAAGATCGAAAACCTCTTCAACGAATCGTACCGGAACGTGCTGATGCGGTTCATGCCCGGCAGGTCATTCACACTGAATTTGAAATATGATTTTTAGAAAAGTAATAAGAGATAGAAGAAACGCTGCATCTGGGAGATATGCCCTTTCCATCCCGGTGCACCGAATACTGAGGTCTTTCCTTCCCGGACAATTGCTCCGTATCTCTAAGTTACCCTCGACCATGCATTTGCACCGCATCCTACCGGGACGGCTACCGATGATTCTGTCCCCCCGCCTGGTTTCCGCGCTGCTCCCTGTACTGCTCACCATGATCTTCCTTTCCTCCTGCATGGACGATGAAGCGTGGTACGAAATGAACGATTTGCAGGTACGGTACGACACCACCCTGAACAATGCCATCAGCCGTCAGACCGGCGTTTTTGTGGTGAACGAGGGGAACTTTATGTACGACAACGCCTCGCTCAGCTACTACCTCATCGACTCGATGCAGCACCTCAACGATGTGTTCTACCGCACCAACGGCACCCCGCTGGGCGATGTGGCGCAGTCGATGGTGATCCGCGACAGCCTGGGGTACATCGTGGTGAACAACAGCAGCAAGATCTACGTGATCAATACCAACACCTTCGAATTTGTGGGGAAGATCACTGGTCTGACCTCCCCGCGGCACATGCATTTCGTGGATGCGCACAAGGCCTATGTCTCTGACCTCTACGCCGGGGCCATCGCCATCGTGGATCCCGTTGCACTGGAGATCCTCGGATATATCGACGTGCGCAATCCGGCCTCGCCATTCAACCAGCATCCCACCGAGCAGTTTGTGCAGATCGGAAAGAACGTCTACACCAACTGCTGGAGTTACGACAATACCATCCTGGTGATCGATTCGGAGACCGACCAGGTAACAGATTCCATCAAAGTACCGCTGCAGCCCAATTCCATGGTGGCCGACCGGTTCGGCAAACTCTGGGTACTGTGCGACGGCGGCTTCAAAGGCAATCCCGCCGGTCATGAACGCCCGGCCCTGGTCCGCATCGATCCCGCCCTGGCAGCGATCGAGACCATGTATGCATTTGGCCTGGATGACCAGCCCACGGAACTGCAGATCAACGGCACCGGCGACACCCTCTATTTCCTGAACCGGCACCTCTACCGGCACATCGCCACAGCAGATACCCCGCCCCAAAAGATCCTCGAGAGTACATACACAAAGTCTACTGTCGGAGGCTTCTACGGTCTCGGCATCGACCCTTACTCGGGAGACATCTACCTGGGCGACGCCATCGACCAGGTACAACGCGGGGTAGTCTACCGCTACAAAGCAGACATCACCGTCATCGACACCTTCCGCACCGGCATCAACCCGGGATTTTTCTGTTTCAGGCAGGAATAAATTTTTTTTCGTTTGTTTTGTATATTTCTTTTGTTTCGTTTATATTTGTATTTGATCTAATCATAATCAAGGAAATCATGGAGTATATTGAGATAAATAAGCCAACCAAAGAAGAACAAAAGACAGCGCTGCAGTCTCATGAAGCGTTGATTGCCTTAATTAATAATTTAACAACTCGCAATCCACTAATTGAAATTGAAGAAACAAAGGAGCGAATTAGAATTCCAATCAGCGCATTAAAATTACTGGCAAAGATTTTAGAAGAGATAAGTAAGGGCAATCCCATTTCAATTGTTCCGTTAGCCACAGAAGTGACAACTCAGGCAACCGCAGAAATACTTGGTTGCTCAAGACCTCATGTCGTTAAAATTCTCGAAGAAGGCAAAATTCCTTATACAAAGGTTGGCAAGCACAGAAGAGTACAATATGAGGATGTAATAAATTACAAGAAACAAATGAAAAAGAAACAAAAATCTGACATCCAGAAGCTTATGGAGCTGGATGAAGAATCAGGGATGTATGATATATAGCGTTAGGTTCATATGCGTTTTAGACACAAATGTTATTTATCCATTATGGATACGCGATCTATTGCTTTGGTTAGCATATTACGATTTATACACTCCAAAATGGAGCAAACATATATTTGATGAATGGATTGGGGTGATGAAACAGAGAGGAATTACAGAATCGAAGGCTTTAAAAAGAATAAGAATCATGAATGATGCTTTCCCTGATGCTTTAGTTGAAAATTATGAACCTTTAATCGAAACACTTTGCTTACCAGATTTAAAAGATAAGCATGTACTTGCAGCTGCAATAAAAACAAATGCTAACCTAATTGTTACGAATAATCTAAAAGACTTTCCAAAAGATTATCTGGCTTCTTTTGGATTATCCGCAAAAAATGCAGATGATTTTTTAACAGATATTATTGATTTAAACCACGAGAAAAGTATAATGGCATTTAAAGATCTTGTTCTCAATAAAAAAAGGCCACCTTATAATGAATTTGAAGTATTGGAAATCCTAAGAAGAAATGGATTGAAGGACACAGCCAACTACATTCATGCGTTATTATATAGATGAGGAATTAATAATTTTAAGAAACCAAATGAAAAACTTAAAATACACGATCATAAAAAATAAAAAACAATACAACGCGTATTGCGACAAACTGGAAGAATTGGTTCTCAGAGAGGACGGTACAACCGAAGATGAGATTGAACTGTTAACACTGTTAATCGAAAAGTGGGACAAGAAAAACGGGACCCTTTCAGAAAAAGACCCCATAGAAATCCTCAACGCACTCTTGAAGGACCATGGCCTGAAAGCCAAAGACCTGGTTGAAATAGTTGGTCTGTCCAAAGGAACCATTTCAAAAATATTAAATTATCATGCAGGGCTGTCCCGGCAAACCATCAGGAAACTGTCAGCACATTTTAAGGTTTCTCAGGAAGCTTTCAACCGTCCATACACGCTAAAAAACCGACACAACCAAAAACACAGCAGCGTCAGGTTGATGAATTCGGAAAAAACATGAATTATCCCTAATTTTATTCCTTATAATGCAACGACACATGGATGAAAAAAAAGATATCAGGTGGGAACAGAGATTTTCTAATTTCAGAAAAGCATTGAAAAAACTCTCGGAGGCAAATGACCTGGTGGTTGGCAGCATAAAAGAAAACGAGGATGACATAAATAATGATAACGAAACAGAAGGAGTTGTTGAGGATATCATCAAAGAAGGATTCATTCAGAGATTTGAATATACGTTTGAATTAGCCTGGAATGTAATGAAAGATTATGCTCTTTACCAGGGAAACACGGACATTTCAGGATCAAGGGACGCAATACGTTTCGCTTTCTCTGCTAAGCTAATTGATAACGGTGATACCTGGATGGAAATGATACAAAGCAGGATAAAAACCTCACATACCTATAACGAAGAGACTGCAAATGAGATTTTTCTTAAGGTCCTGAATGAATATTATCCTGAGTTTTTAAAATTTGAAAAACTGATGGAAGGAAAGAGATCGGGCAATCAACATGACCTCTTTAATCAAGGATAATGTACGGACTGGATAAGAAGGATATAGAAAAAATTCTGGAACTTCTATCTAAGTATCCGGAAATTGAAAAAGCAATCATATATGGTTCTCGCGCAAAAGGGAATTACAGGGATGGATCTGATATTGACCTGAGCCTGGTTGGCGAAAATCTGGATTTGAATACACTGTTAAAAATTGAGCACCAGGTTGATGATCTGCTGTTGCCTTACAAATTAGATATATCCCTTTTTCATAATATAGAGAATAATGATTTGATCGATCATATTGAAAGGGTAGGAATCATTTTTTATACCAAAAGCAATAAATAAGAATCCGTCATGACGCAGGGCTCATAGTCCCGCAAAAAAATCCTGCCTGGCCACTCCGCTACGAAGCTGCCCTCCCTTGCATATTAACCGTTTCCTCGCTATTTTTACCGCACAATGGAGTACCTCTATATAACGTGCATCGGTCTGCTGATCTTTTTCTCCTTCTCGTTGCTGACGAAGAAGAACAAGCCTTTGTCCGAGAAGATCTTCTCCTTCTGGATCGTGCTCCTGGTGGTGACCGTCGTCTCGTTTCTCCTCTATTACCAGGGACTGTCGCGGGAGTATCCCCTCTTTATCACCCTCATCTGCGACTCCCACCTGCTGCACGGGGCCATCCTGTACCTCTACCTGCTGGCGTTCACCAATCCCGCGTTCACGCTGCAACGCAAACACCTCTGGCACCTTGCCCCGATGATGGTGCTGGTCTCCGGGAAACTCTTCCTCAACTATGGCGTCGGACAGATGCAATGCTACAAGGAGGGGGGATGCGTGGAAGATGAAAATATTTTCGTGATCCTGACCTACTTCTATAAATACCTCGTGCTGGGCGGTTACATCCTGGCCTCCTGGAAAATTGTCAGAAATTACCGGGAGAATGCCACAGCACCACGCGACAGGATGCGGTCGGAATGGGCCCGGCAGATCATCCTGGGTGTGACATTCCTGTACGCCGGGATCCTGATCATACAGGCGGGACGGTTCCTGCTCCCCGACCTGTTCTGGGAACGGATGCTGCTGGGCAATATCCTTGCCACGCTCTTTATCTTTATCTTCCTCTACCTTGGCAACAGCTACGCCTACCTGTTTGTCACCCCCTCGAAGAAAAGGTTCATGAACCTCAGCGAATCATTCGATCCCGCCAACTGCAAACAACAGGAGATCCGCACCGAACTGGAACAGATCTTCGCCAGGCTGGAAACAGCAATGAACACCCATGCCCCCTACCTCAAACCTCAACTTACCCTGCAGGACCTCTCGGAACAACTCGAAGGCATTCCCACCGCACTGATCAGCCAGTCGGTCAACCGCTTTGCCGGCTGCAATTTCAACGAATATGTCAACGGCTACCGCGTCGCAAAACTCAAATCCCTGCTCCGCGACCCGTCCAACTGGAACTTCAAGATCATGGCCCTGGCCGCCGACGCCGGGTTCTCCTCGAAATCCTCCCTCATCCGGATATTCAGAAAACATACCGGTATCACACCCGGGGAATTCCTGCAAAAAGCACAGGATGAGACCGACCTGGAACCAGGCAACGCTGCCGTGCTGCAGTAGGGGCTGTCCTTTACAGCATACAATCAGTATACACAATCTGTAACCAAGCACTTTCGACTTCTCTCATTACAAAATAACGTTAAGGACACTTCGTTCCAGTGTATTCAGCATAACCTATACTACAAAAAAACATTTTTAAAAGATCTGAATTTTTTATATAAAAAACTGTTACTTTTATTGTATATAATTGATTATTTTCTTATTTTAGTAACATAAATAAATACAATGAAAACACATCAACATATCGGCATTAATATACTTAATTACAGGACTTATCAAGGACTTACCCAACTACAGATTGGAAATTTTTTGGGTGTTACACGTGAATTTATTTCTTTAATTGAAACAGGAAAGAGAGATATCTCAATAAGTTACCTTAACAAATTAGCGGACCTTTTTGGTATAGAATTAAGCGAATTGCTTGAAGAAGATCCAATGATCCAAAAAGTAAACTTTGCACTTGCGTTTCGAAGTGATGATTCGGAAATTGATCTTGAAAGCATTGCATCATTCAGGAGAATAGTAATGAATTATTTGAAGATGGAAACTTTGAAAAATGAAACTGACAATTAAAAAAGATGCAATAGAATTCAGAAAAGAATTGGGATATGGCCACACAGATGCACTAAATCTGACCAATGTCCTGATAAAACTGAACATTATTACCGTATTCAAAAAATTATCAGATGGGTTTTCCGGGATGGCACTCAGTTCAGGAGACAGAAAATTCATATTGATCAATTCAGCGCATTCGAGGGGCCGGCAAAATTTCAGTATCTGTCATGAATTGTACCATATCTTCAAAGATGATGATTTCAAGCCCCACCACAGCTATGCAGGAAGCTTTAACAGGAAAAGCAATGAATTTATGGCAGACACGTTCGCTTCATACTTCTTGCTGCCGGATGATGGTGTGTTAAGCCTTATTCCGGACGCAGAACTCATGAAAGACCGCATCGAAATAAGTACAATTTTAAAAATAGAACATTACTTCGGTTGTTCAAGAAATGCGCTATTGTACAGGTTGAAAGAGCTGAATCTGATCAGCGCCGCATCTTACGACAAACATAATCAGTCAATAATAAAAACTGCCAGGTTGTATGGCTATTCAACGGAATTGTATGAACCAGGCAATGATGGTAAAGTAATCGGCGATTACGGTCCGCTTGCCAAATCTTTATACGATCAGGAAAAAATTTCTGAGAGCCACTATCACGGTCTTATGAATGATATTGGTATTGACATCTTTAATTATACAGTAGATGAGGATCAGGATCGGTGAACATAAAAAAATCATCATCGATGCCGACGTGATCATTCATTTTTCCAAAGCAGATCAACTGGGAATCCTGCATACAATCTATCCAAATCAGATATACCTGCTTGACTTCGTATTTAAAGAAGTTTTCATGGGTAATCTGAAAATTCAGGTCGAAAATATGATTCGGTTTGGCTTTCTACAGGAACTGGAATTCAATGATGATATTAAAGTTCTCAGAGAATTTGCCCTTCTTAAAAGGAAATTTGGCACAGGAGAAAGTGCCTGCATGGCATATTGCAGGTTCCATGACGATGTCCTGGCAAGCAGCAACTTAAAAGACATTAAGAAATATTGTGAACAGCATAAGATCCAATATCTTACAACCATGGATTTCCTGCTTACAGCATATGATAAAGGCATTTTAGCTGAATCTGAATGCGATCAGTTTATCACGGATGTGCTTTCAAAAGGAAGTAAACTGCCTTATACAAACATAAAGAAATACATTGAAAGCATGTAGTTATTGTATATCTGGCCCTTTCTACTAAATTGAATAGCAGGAGTGATGGCATTTGTTTTTATCACTATTTCAATAGTCCGTACAAATACCGGTAGTGTGCCTGCATCACCGGGTCCTTTGTCTTCATTGCCTTTTTCAGCAGCTCGCGGGTTTCGATGACTTTCATTCCGAGGAGGGGCTCCACGATGTTGTCCACAGAAGGGGTCTTTGCGCCCGAGGGATTACTCAGTTCAACTCCATCGGCAGTGCAGAACGGATAGCCGGCAACATGCTCCGGCAGATCGGCACCCGCAAAGGGTCCGTATCCTCGGAAGGCCTCCTCCCCATTCCCTGCCACGGCTTCATCGGCCTGCGACAACAGGTTCCTGACGTACGTCGCCTGGAGGTTCCGGTCAAATTCAGTGAGCGACTCCTTCTCCAGGGTCTTCTTCCATACATGCGCATACACATCGTCCAGAAACGCCTGGCACGTGTATTCTGAATGGTACAGGTGCAACCGCTGCAGGATGGCACTGCTCATGATTTTGTCCAGGGTCTCCGACTGTGCTTTCATAAGGTCGTGTTTCCGGGAACCAATCCGGCGCTCCACCTCCTCATTCAAAATCCACAGGTGCTGCGACTCCAGCTCACGGAACATCCAGGCCAGGGCCTCCTTCTGCTTTGCCGCAGCAACAGGCGTGTAAAACTGCCGGTCCTCCCCTTCCACGAGCTTGTAGATATACACGCCCCCGAGGTAGGAGACCACGTGACCCATGTAGCGTTCGTACTGCTTCAGCACTTCTTCGTACATGTGTGTCATGTACCTGAACCCTTCATTCTCGAAAGTGGTCCAATCCACCAGGTGCTCCATGATGTACTTCGCGTTGGCCACCCCGTAGTCGCTCGCGCGGATCGCATCATCACCCAGTGCCTCGTTCTGCGAAGCCGGGTCAAATGCCGGGGCTCCCATCTGCTGGTCGCCATAGCGGTACACAGGATCACCGGCCTTCTCCATTATCCACGCATTCAGCACAGGCAACTCCTCTTTTGGCGTGACTGCCTCCGGAATCAGCTGGTATCCATATTTGATCGCGTAATAATCGTAGGGGCCCATTTCCGGGGGAAGAAAACGTACTCCTTCGTCGCCCGGCTGTGCGATATAATTGAAACGCGCATAGTCCATAATGGAAGGCGTGGTGCCGTGTTCCTTTGTAAACGTAGCCGAGCGAAGCGAATCCACCGGGAAGGCATAGGAAGCACGCATGTTGTGCTTCAGCCCGAGCGTATGTCCCACCTCGTGGGCCGCCACGTAACGGAGCATGCCCCCGAGGACCTCCATATCCGGATTTCTTTTCCTTGCCGCCGGATCCGCTGCAGCGGTCTGCGTAAACCGCCAGTCACGCAGCAATTCCGTCACATTGTGCCACCACAGCACATCCCCGCCAATCACCTCACCGCTGCGCGGATCGATCCACCGCGGACCCATGGAATTGGCCTTGGGCAGACTGATATAGCGGATGAAGGAGTAGCGGATGTCTTCTTTGTGAAACTGCGGATCGTCCTTCGGGTACTCACGTGCCACGATGGCATTTTTAAACCCGATGGCCTCAAAAGGGCCCTGCCAGTCTTCCACACCGGCTTTGATATACGCTTTCCACTCCGCGGGAAACGCATCGTCGATATAGTAAACGATCGGTTTTCCAGGCTCCACCAGCTCACCGGCCAGGTAGCGCGACATATCCTCCGGCTTCGGACGGATATCGAACCGGGAAATGTATTTCAGGCTTTCCACGCCGATTGAATCGGTGGTATAAAACAACTTGCTGTTCACAAAATAGCCGATCCGGTCATCCTCGAACCTGGGCCGCATGGGTGTTTCGGGCAGCAGGAGGATCGAACGGTGCATCACGATCGCAAAAGGCTCCGAATTGGTATTGCTGTAACTCATGAACGTGCGAATCTCCACGTTCTCCGGAAATGCCAGCACCTCCAGTATATACGTCGATTCCTTCTCCAGCTTGCCGGCCTTGTATTTTGCATTGAACGGGGAGACCGCGTTGATCTCTTCAGAAAAAAACTTCGTTACATCGATAACCGCCGCGGTAGAATCCACATTCAGCGCCTCAATCGGGAAGGTCTGGAATACCGGGTCGATCGACGTGCGATCCACCGCGAGCCGTACCGGGTCGGCTGCATCGGCCAGGGAATTTGCAACCACCTGGTGCATGTATACTTTTTTATCATCACGTGTGAACCGGATCATGATCGGCGATTTCCGCATTTCACCGGCCACCACCTTCGAGGAACTGCTCAGCAGTGCCACCCTGGATCCCAGCAACAAATCACGCCCCAGCACCGAATCCGGAATCTCGAAGTAATGGGCATCCTCCAGCGCGTAGGTTTTAAAAAGCCCCTCGCTGATCAAAGCGCCCTCCTCCAGGAACCGGTCATAGCCCTTTTTCTTTCCATTCTCCTTCTTCGCGGAATCTGCACCATTTCCGTTGCCGTTGTCCTCTCCGTTCCCGTTCCCGTTGCCATTACCGTCACCGTTTTCCCCAACAACAGTAGTGTCCGTTTCCTGCGCCGACACGTTCCCGTTTTCATCCTCATCGCCGTTGCCATTCTCCTCCTGGGAGACCTGTCCCGTCTGCTGCGCCCACAAGTTCCCGTTCAGCCCAAGACCCAACAGGGCCATCACCAGTACACCCAATCCAAATTTCCGTACAGTCATTCTTTTTATTTTATTACAAAAATACCAATTTTAAACTCTTTCTACTTTGCGCTCCGCTCAACACGCACTTTCTCCACCTCTGCACGCTGCGTACGCTGCAGGTATAATTCCTCCGCGTCTGCGCTGCGCCCTTCGCGGATCAACGCTACTCTGCGGTTCATTCGCGCTACACTCTTCCTGCTTCACGCTACACTTTGCGTACTCCGCGAATAAACCTCCTCCTCCTCGGTCCCCTCCTCTACAAATCCATCGGCTGAAAACAACTCTCCCCTATATCAACGGGATCATCATAGTCATCCGTATTCCAGATCTTATATTTTGCCGTTCTCGTCCCCCCGAACAACTCCGCGTTCGTGGCCCGCAGCTCCAGCGTGATCTCATACACCCCGTCAGCAATCTGTACATACTCCCCTTCTCCCTCGATCGCGATCGTATAACTTCGGTACACATCCGTCTCGACCCGCGTGGAGATCATCAGGTCCTGCGGGATCACCTTCACCATTCCCGAAACAGCACTCGTACCATCATCCGGGAAAAACTCCAGTGCCTGCGTAACATTGAACCCCGACGAATATTCACCGCTTAAAGATTCATTGTTGAACCACCTTTTCAGGTTAAATGAATTGGTCGTATTCCCCGCGTTCGGGGAGTTGAACCCGATCCGGAACGCATGGTAGTATACATCATCCGCCGGATCATCATTTCCGCCATCGTCACCCAGCACAGCGTTGGGATGATCGGCTGGTACAATCACCGGGTAGGTAAAGGCGTTGAAGCTCTGCCACGAGCAGGTATCATCCTCATTAGAGTCCATCCAGTTCTCCCCGTAGGTGCGGTATAATGGATCATCCACATTGTAGAAATGTGCCGCCGTGTTTACTGTATTGTCACGTAACACAAAGACAGGTTTGATGATTGTCAGCGTGCTGTTGCCGGCAATCTGGTAGTTTTCAATATCCGCCAGCTCAAATTGTGCAGAAAAAGAGAGCACGTCATTATCCACCGCTTCCTCCAGGGTCAGGATGTATACAACCTCCAGGGCATCGTCATCCACAGGCAGACACTCCAGGCTGTATTCAAAATCAGTATACAGGTTCACCAGCAGGGCCACCTCCTCCAACTCATCCGGGAACAACCCGTCGGGAAACGACACCACGAGCAACACCTCTTCACCCGCCTCGCCGAGAATCTCAATGGTATTCATAACCGGGAGATAATACCGCAGGTTCAGTTCCTGCAGGCTGATCGTCAGCTTGTCGTTCTTCTCCACGTTGTTGGGATGACCGATCATGATCGAATCGTCACTGATCGATTCCAGCGCAAGCATGATCTGGCTGTCACCGTCCCCTTCCCACCGCGATAAATAATCGATATATATCGTATCAGTGAGCCTGTTCCCTTCAAACTCCAGCACGCCATCCGCCGGCTCCACGACAAACGCATCGTATCCGCCCACGGTATCCACGCTGAAAGTCACTTCCACTTTCTCCTGCAACGGCTCAGAGGTAATGGTCACCGGTATCGCCAGGGTCGACACGGTTTTTTGTTCATAGAAGGAAACCACGTCAGCAGCGGGATTTACCTCCCCGAACTGAACCTGTTTGCCATCTTTGTCGATCTGCAGGTTGAACCGAACAAAACGGCCGTCGGCGTTCTCATAGACCTCCCGCTCCAGCCGGTCGCAGGAGCATAGCACCGGCAAAATGGCTGCCAGTAGCAATAGGATCTTCCTGGTTATTCTCATTGATTCCAATATTTTCATTCAATTATGCAACCGGCACCGCAAATGGAACTGGTACCGCAAATGCAACCGGTACCGCAATTTTATACCCTGACACTGCTCCAATTCCATCAATATCCTTCATTTTGTTCCATGTTTTCGTTCAGCGTCGTACTCGATTCCGGGATCGGCAACACGTAATAATCAGATGGATAGGCAAGACCACACACCGATGAAATACAACCCCGGTCCCGTACAATGTCTTTGTGGTACCGTGCCAGGTCATACAGCAGGTGCCCTTCAAAGGCCAGCTCCCGTCTGCGCTCCAGGAAGATCTCCTCCAGCAGATCCGCACTCCCGTCCAGCTGCGCCAGTCCCGCACGCGTCCGGATCGCATTCAGATCCTCCAGGGCCCCTTCAGCAAATGTACCGCCCAGCCGTGCACCGGCTTCCGCACGAATAAGGTAGAGCTCCGACATGCGCATCACCGTTGTCCCCGGCTCGTCCTGGAATTTTTTCGTGAAAAAATAGGGCTGATCCGTCACGATCCCGTTCACCGAAGTGGGCAACAGTACCTCGAGGAACATTCCTGAACGGATATCGGAGGTATCATACAGCGCCAGCAAATCGCCACTGGCAACAAACTCGTTGTAGTTGGTCTGGTCCACGTATCCGAAAAAGTCCCGGGCCACTGAAGAAGAAACCGATCCGTCATCAGAGGTACGCGGGGCCGAAAGTTCAAAAACGATTTCGCTAACCGGATCTTCCGGTTGCTCCCACTCGGCTGCATACTCCGCACTGTCCATAACCGACAAACCCGAAAATTGTATCAGCGAATCGGCCAGCGCATACGCGGTTTCCCAGTCATGCATCTGCAGGGCCATCCGCGCCAGCAGTGCCGAAGCCGTGGTGGTATTGAACCACGAGTAACCCGGGCCATACGAAAGCGCCTGCCGGTCCCCGAAAAGTCCCAGCGCCCGTTCCATATCCTCCTTCATCAGCCGGTAACTCTCTGCCAGGGTCAGCCGCGAAGGATAATCCTCCCCTGCCGTGATCGTGGAGGTATTATACACCACCCCCGGGTGTGAGGCATCAGCAGTGTAACTGTAGTTCTGGGCATACACGATGGCAACCATGTAATGCGCCCAGGCCCGGCATGCCAGCGCCTCGGCGGTCATCTGGTTAATTTCTGCTGAAGAAAGCAGCGGATGCTCCGCCACCCGTTCAATGATCAGGTTGGCTTCATTGATGATCCCATAAGCGTCTGCATAAAACCCGGCCATATCCGAATCACGCTCCAGGTCCCTGAATTCGTATATCTGTTCGATCCCGAGTGCCGGCGGCACCTCAACAATATAATCATTCCGTGCAGGGGAAAAGGTAACATTGCCACCGATCAGGTCGGCATAAAAGAAAATATCTCCTGAACAAATCGCCTCCAGGCTGTAATACATACCGTTCACTGCCTGGTCGATCCCCGCCTTCGTGGAAAACTGCTCCACGATGGATACCTGCCGGTCGGGCTCCACCACGAGGAACTCACTGCATCCGCCTGCCAGCAGAAGGATGAATACCGCTATGATAATTCCGTTTCTCATTGGTATATTATTTTTCAGTTTCGCCTCACCTGCCAGCGCTGAACGGCGTAACGGCAGAGTGCGTCTTAAGCATTATTTTTAAAAATCCGCATTGATCCCCACCGAAAAAGTGCGCATCTGCGGGTAGACATTGTTCAGTTCTGCAATCCCGTTGCTTCCCTCCGCTGCCTTATCCAGGTACCATGAATAAAGGTTGGTGCCATTGGCAAAGACCCGCAGCCTGTCCACCGGCAGCTTGCTGCCCCGCATCGGGATATTGTAGGAAATATTCACTGAATTCAGCTTGATCCGCGATGTGTTGTACAGGTACTTGGACGAATTCGAGATGAGCGGCTGGTTGTTAACGATAGAGGGGTACAGGGCAATATCCCCCGGCTGCCGCCATGCATCATAATAGATGTTTACTGGAAGGTTCCTGCTGAATATCACGCGGTAATGGTCCAGTATCTCCTTCTGTACCATCGTATAAGATCCGTATGCATAGCTCATATTCACCGAAATGGAAAAATGCCTCCCGATGGAAAAACGGTTATTGAAACCACCAAAAAAATCAGGCTGGGAATTGCCGATCGGCTCCCAGTTTTCATTGTCCCTGAAATACATACTGATGGTGTACCCATCCACAGTCTCCCCGTTCATCAGGTAGAGCTCCCTCCCGGTGGCAGGATCGATTCCCACGAAGTTGTATCCCCAGATCACCGAGGTGGGGTAGCCGATCCGCTGGGCCCGGGCAACTTCAGAACTGGAATAACTCGAACCCAACCCCTGCAGGTGGGTGACCTTGTTTTTGATCAGCGAGACATTGAACTGGCTCATCCACTTGAACTTCGATTTGGAGACAATGTTGCCCCGGAGGCCGATCTCCACCCCCCGGTTGTACATGTCCGCACCGTTGATCTGCACCGAGTTATACCCGGTCTCTGGGATCACACTGCGCGATACGATCATGTCCCGGATAAAATCGTTGAAGAACTCAAGGGTCATACTCAGACCGAAGGAAGTGGTGATGTCCAGTCCCGTGTTGAACTTGTAATTCTTCTCCCACCCCAAATTTGGGTTGGGCGCGGTGGAAGGATTCGCATAGTCGCCCTGGTTGTAACCGTCACCCCCGATGTCATCAACAGTGTACAATCCCAGTGCACGGTAGGAGCCGATCCGCGAGTTCCCCGAGGTACCGTAGCTGACCCTCAGCCGGAGGAACTCCAGCAGCTTCACGTTTTCCATGAATGCTTCGTTGCTGATCACCCAGCTGCCCCCGACGCCGCCGTTATATGAGGTGTTGTTGTCGGTGCCGAACACCGAACTCTGGTCCATCCTGAAATTGACCAGCAGGAAATATTTTTTTTGATAGTCGTAGTTTGCCTGCGAAAAGAAGGAACGTCCCGTACTTTCGCTCTTGTCCTCCTCACGGTCCTGGATCGTTGCATCTTCGATAGGTTGGATCACATCCGGCAATGGAAAGTTCTCTCCCTGCGCATAGCTGAAACTGACCAGGTTCTGTCGTGCCTCCACCCCTGCCAGGATATCGAAATAATGACCCTGTCCAAATGAAAGGTTGTAGGATGTCTTCGCGTTCCAGTTCCACCGGCGCGTATCCCTGTCACGCAAAACGCGCTGACCAATGTTCCCTGAATTGTCAATCCCGGTCTCGTTCAGTCCCGAAAACCAGGTGTCCTGGTCCTTGTTGGAAAAATCCATCCCGAACAGGGTCGACACTTCCAGGTTGTCCAGCACCTTCCAGGAGAAATCAAAGCTGTTCAGCCACGCGAATGTTTCCGTCAGCGCCCTGTTCTGGTTGGCCACGGCAATGGGATTCCCGTAGGTAGTAAACCGGGTGTAATCGCCATTGCTGTCGTAGGGTGAAAGCGTAGGCGGCACCGCATAATTGAACAGGGTATTGGGGGCATTCTTCACCGTAAAGGAGGGCGAAAGGCTGATTCCTGCCCGCAACTTTTCCCCTGCATAGGTCAGCGATAAGCTGGTATTGTATTTCTGAAAGTTGTTGTTCACCTGCGGCTCCTCGATGGCCTGGTACCCCAGCGAAGTGCGATAGGTCAGCTTATTGCCGCCTCCCGAGAAAGAGAGGTTGTACCGCTGGAAGGTACCGGTCCTGTTCAACAGGTCATACCAGTCGGTATTCACACCGTTCCACTCCTGTGCGTTCTCCGGGCTGCCGCTGTTGGTATAATAGATGTTCCTGATCTCCTGGTACTGTTCCCCGTTCATGTATTCAATCCTGTCATAATCCGTGGAAGCCCCGCCCTGCGCGGAGAAGGAGAATTTCATGGGACCACGCTGGCCCTTTTTCGTGGTGATCACAATCACCCCGTTGGCTCCGTCGGCCCCATACAGACTCACTGCAGCTGCATCCTTCAACACATTGATTGATTCAATGTCCTGGATGCCGATCTTGGCCAGCGGGTTCATGAAATCTTCTGAAAGTTTCCCAGTACCGGCATCAAAGAAGCTGCTCCCGTCGAGTCCCACCTCTTCGGCGAGGATCACCCCGTCGACGATGATCAAAGGCTGCGTGGAGGTCCCCACCTGGTTGCCGCTCAGCGGTGTCAGTGATCCCTGTCCGCGCACATGGATGTTCACCGGCGCACCCACTTCGGAGCCGGCCTCGATATACACCCCGGCAGTCTGTCCTTCCAGCAACTGGTCGAAGCTGGCCACCGACTGCTCGATGATCATATCCCTGGTCTTGATGTTGGAGATGCTCCCCACAACTTCCTGCTTCAGCTTCTTCGTGCCATAGGAGGAAGTCACCACCACCTCCTCGAGTGAGTTCACATCCTCCTCGAGGTAAAATTCAAAATAAGATTTATGACGTAAGCGGGCGGTTTCTGATTTGTACCCGATATAGGAAACCTCCAGCACCACATCCGCTGGTTCGGCGGCCGAAACAGTGTAGCTGAACACCCCGTTCAGATCAGTGACCGCACCCTTCTGTGTACCCTTGACAATGATCGTTGCCCCGGGCAGCGGATCGTGGGTGACCGCATCAAACACCTTCCCCGAGATCTCCCGGCGCTGCTGTCCGTATACCACAACCTGGGCCAGCAAAAAAAGTATCAAAAACCTTGTTCTCATCTATATAAATTCTTGTAAATACTTAGATATAGAATTGATTCAATCATTGTTCAATTTCTTCTTGCCTTCTCCTGTTCTTCCTGACGCATTCCGCTTCAATTTCTGTCACTGCTAAGCGTACAATGTTCAATTTCCTTTTTTATACGCCCTCTCCCGGCGTACACTGCCATTTTCCGTCGGCTATTGCAATACGTGCGAACTTGCTGTTCCCTTTTCCTGCCCCCCTCCCCGTACATTCCGCCTAATTCACCGTCACCGCCGTTTCGTCCGGCAGATCAGGCACTTTAAACGTATAGGGATTGGACACGGTTTCCGTGAGCCCGTTGTCGTATGTGATCGTCAGTTCCTTCATCGTCACCAGGTCGAGGATATGCTGTTCGGTGGTCTTCCCTTTTACATAGAATACCACGGCCACCGGTCCGTTTGAACTGTATTGCGAAATGAGTCCGACAATATACGGATCGGCTTTCCCGAGGTGGTTGACGAGGTAGGGCATCAGTTGGGTATTGCGCGGGTAGCCCGTGATCGGGATGATGATCCGTCCCAGCTGGTCGTTCGAATACTGACTCCTTCCATTGAACGCGCGCTGGAACGACGGGAAAGACAGGCTTTTCAGGTATCCGCCACTCAGCACGGTATCGTTCACCGCAATCTCCGATACGGTATACAATCCCTTGCTGGAGAAACTCTCCTCGGGGGTCTTGTACACCAGGTCAGAGTTCTCGATGATCATACCCAGGCTGTCGAGGTTGTCCTGTTCATCGACATAAAACCTTACCCGCACCGGGTCACCGTAAAGGGTTTCGAAACTGTACACGCCCTCCACGTCCTTGGCGAGATTGGCAATGAAGACCACGTCCAGCTGATCGAAAAAGTTTTCAATATAAAAATCAGCAATCGTCACCTCTGCATCATTCTCCGGGATACGGATGTCCATGAACTCGGGGTGGAAGATGCTGCGCCGCACCTGCTCAGCATTGAGCATGGTGGTGTCGTAATACACCTGCACCCGGTGGTCCTTGATGAAGGTGGCCGTTCCGGTGACCCCCGGAACCTTCTGCATCTCCCCGACGAAACTCATCGAACTCCCGTAGCATTTCACGTTTTTTATCCCCGACATCTCGAACATGGCCGACCTGTTGATGGCCTCTTCAGATCCCCATTTCTTGTCCACCGTGGGGATGGTCAGGTTGGCGCCCAGGATCAGCCCGATCATGATCAGCGTCACCGTGATCAGCGTGGGCAGCCACCTGAATTTAGGCTTCCCGTTGATGGTCACGGCCTGCTCATCGGGACACACACCGATACATTCGCTACAGAGGTTGCAATCCGGATGGTTCACTTCTTTCATCTGCGATACTTTTATTCCCTGCGGACATTTCCTGTCGCACAATCCGCAATCAATGCAGGTATGTTCGTCTCTCCTGATGGTCAGGAGCTGGAATCCCGCATCCTTTTGCAGCCCGATCAGTTCAAGTGCATATGCCGTTGCTGCCAGTACAGCCAGGATCACTACCAGGCTGACCTCGATGCCGGCCCGGTGAAAGATGAACAGTACCAGCGCAAAAGCGATGAACACATAAAAATACTTAAAAGCAGACGAAAGCGCACCAAGCGGACAGAGATACCGGCACCAGAACTGTCGCAAAAAAATGCCCCCGGCTGCCAGGGCAACAATGGCGCTGGTTGCCATCCAAACCGATACATCTTCGCCATAACGCGTTGCCCAGGCATAAAAGGGATCAAACTTCTTACAGAAGAGGTCATTACTGCCCATGGTGAAATAGAATACGATGAACAACAGGATGTACTTCAGCGAACGCATGGCCATATCGCCCGCACCCCGCAGCTCCAGCCTGGGGAGCTTCCATTTCTTACCGAGCCTGCCAAGTCCCTCAGAAACAGTGCCCACCGGGCAGACATGACCACAAAACAACTTGGATACCAGGATCACCGACAGGGCAAGGAGTCCGCCCATCACCACCTGCATCCCTTCCATGGAACAGGCCAGCGCACCGTTGTATGCAAGTGTTGCCATCGCCTGCAAACCGCCAAATGGACAGCAGGCCTCGAAGTCGAAGAAATAATTCTTGTCAAATATCGTCCTGATCCAGAAAATGGTGAGCAAGATCACGAACAACCACTGCCCCGATTGCCGCACATTCAGCCTTTTCAAATCCCTGCCTCGCATAAATTAGTTGACTTTGTTTCATGCAAAGATTTTAAATTCCATCCACACCGAAGCCGTTTCTGACACCTAATATATAAAGTAGAGGTGCCAAAAAGAATTTGACACCCCTATTGCATTGTCTGAAAGAAGGTTAAGGTTCGACGGCAAGCGACCGCACTGCAGGCGTTACCTTACCACGATACGTTCCACGTATCTCCGTCCGTTCACCTGTATTTCAAGCAGGTACATGCCCGCGGGCCGGCCGTCAAGCGATACTTCGATCCGTTCCTGCAGCAGATGCGGTTGTTCATAAACCTTCATCCCGGAAATGCTGTATACCGAAACCACTGCATCCTCTCCCTGCACACCCTCAAGCGATACGAAGAACCTGCCTCCGGAAGGATTCGGGTACACCTTCAGGAAAACCCTTGCCGTGCCATCCTCAACAGAAATGGTTTCCAGCGGCTCCCAGAAATTCGACATCCACGGGGTATTCACGGGCATGAACTTAAAATGTTCCGATCCGTCGGGATACCGCCCGTATGTCACATTGTTATACTGCTCCCCATATACTATGTGATCAAGAATGGTGGTGTCATTGCCTGTAATATGCAGCAGCACCACCTGCTCACCATCGTCGTTCAGCCTGAAGCTGGCATGCAACGGACCCTCCTGCGGTTCATTATCCGCAAACACCACCAGGAAACTGTCAGGCGCAATGAGGGTCAGATCCGGACGATTCAGCGGGAACATCCATGGCCTGGTCGCCGGCAGGGTATCCGACAGGAACAGGCCACCCATATCCACCGGCGCACTGCTGGCATTGTACAGTTCGATCCAGTCATCAAAATCACCTGCCTCATCGGCATACTTATCAATGTTCGCCGTCTGTATCTCGTTGATGAACAATCGTTTTTCCCACATTGTATCCGTTTTTACATGGGCTACCAGCTGAAGGTCCTGCAACAGCTCGAACTCCAGCTTTGCCTCCTCTGTCTGCTGGGTATCCAGGGGGACCAGGCGGGTGGCCTGCAGCTGCAGATCGAAACTGATATCAGAACTGGTGCGGCTGACCTGGTGGACCTCTGCAGCGATCGTGTTCTCACCGGTCACGATCAGGGCAGGATTCACATTGTAGACCAGCAGGCGGTTCTCCTCGTCACCTGCCACCGCTGACTCGGCAGGGGTATCGTTCCCCACGTAATACCGGTTCTGGTTATCGCGGATGATCTCCGTGCCATTCAGGTATACGGAAATCCCGTCGTTCCGCTTGTAGCGCATCTCCCAGGCCCTGTACACCGAAAGATCATCAATATTGAACGTCTTCCTGAACCGCGTGGTGATGTGCTTGTAATCCGGATCCGGGCCATAGCTGACCACGGTGGTTTCGTCGCCGTCGCCGTATCCCAGCTCCGCAAAACCGGTTTTCCAGCCCGAATCATCGAACCCGGGATCTTTCCATGCTTCATCGGGCCATTGTCCCGAATCATCGTACCTCCATTCATCCCCCAGTGTGATTACCATGGAATCTACAGGCACATAGCTGATCCGGTCCCAGTGGAAAAAAAGGTACCCCGCTTTCGGGAGTACTTCAACGGGCAGGTGTGCCGCGTAGGTAAAGTTTCCCGAAAATGCCCCCTCAACAACCGGTGCATTGTCCACAAGAAGCGTGGATGTGGAAGGATCGGCCAGGGAAACGGCAAGGTGATGCGTTCCCGCTTCAACAATCCCAAAATAATCATGCATCTGCTGCATGGCCACTTCATGCCTGCTGTCGATAAATTCGTGCATCACCTGCACCCTTGCATTCCATTCTTCGATGGAATTGAATACAGGCGACATCCAGGTGTTCTCAATATGCGTTACCTTCTGACCGCCCCAGCGTTCAATATGGCGTGGCATTTCGGGCAGAAGATCCGCCTGCATCCGGTCAACCATCGCATGCATACGCTCCCTGTCAAATACCGTGCTTGACAGGAGGTTGAACCGCGCAATGAACTTCTCCCTGAAGGTTTCGTTCTCCAGCATCGACCTGAACAGCAACGTGGACCAGGGTGGGTTGGGCCAGCTGCAGCCGCAGTCCTCCTCGGTGGATTCCTCCATGATATTCCCGAAGAATTCCTTGAAATGGTGGTCGAGGTCAAACAGGATCCAGCGCCATTTCGTATAGGGTTCCACGCTCGATTTCCAGTACTTGATGTTGTTCCCCGGCCAGTCGCGCCCCCCCAGGTACACCTGGATCACCTGGTAGTTGATGTATTCATCGATATCCATCCGGGTGGTCATGTATGCATAGTTCTCCGGCAGGGAGAGGTCATTGCCCCTGACAAAGTCCATCATGTCGATATAGTCTTCGTTGCTGCCCGATACCACGTTCCATGAATTTTCCCCGTTGATCTTCAGCAGATCAACACTGTCGGCATCGATCCCGAAATTATCATTCACATAATGCTCGTTGATCTTTTCGCGCAGGTTGATGATCCCGTAGTACTCGCCATTGATATAGAGCACCACCGGCCTGTAGGCCTGCATATCCACATCCACCTGGTCCTGCACGAGCATATGGGTCAGGGGATCGCGGAAGAACGTATGCGGCTGGTCATCCGCGCCGGCACGGAGGATAAACGTTTCATAGTCATCGGCCGGTTTTGAAGGAAACAACTGGTATTTGAAGGAGCTGTACTCGTATTCGCTGCGGGCGAAGAATGCCAGTGATTTCTGGGGGTAGCGGATGCGCGAGCAGCCACCGAAAATTTTCGTACCGCACAGCTGGTTGATCACCTGCTGGCTCCCCTGTTCGTAAAATTCCAGGTTGACCGGACGCTCCCAGTCCTGCGCCAGGTTATGGGGAATATCGGTGCAATACCCGGTCGTCCCGTTGGTCCCCTGTACCATGATCCCGGTTTCATCGCTGAACAGGTACTCCGGGTTGGTGACCATGGAAAAGACCGGCAGGTGCCGGGGCTCGTTGATGAAATAGGTCTGCGTGGCCGCAATGCCGGGGATCATACCCTCCCCGATGGTGATGGCACGAACCGCCGTGGTGGCCGTGATCTCAATGCTGTCGGTATACAGGTTCGCACCTGTCGTGGGATAGCTCCCGTCCAGGGTGTAGAAGATCTGTACACCCGATTTGGCACCATCATTGTAACCCGCCCCCTTACTGTCTGCCGAGAGTCCGATCTTCACCGGGCCGTCAAAGAACCCGCCCGGTTTGCTGAACTGCGGTAATGGAGCGATCTGCTTTTGCGTACTGCCTATATTTGCCACGCTGGGAGTAGGTGTTTCGAACACGCTCAGCAAAGCAGGATCGGCAGGCAGACGGCCATACGACATATCATTCAGCAGGAAAGGCACGCGGATCGAATCAACAATGCCGTCTGTCGGGTTGGACAGCAGCACGTACTCTCCCATCTTGTTCAGGTTAAAACTGGCATGGAGCCCGTAATCACGGCCATCAGCAAATACCAGCAGGTATTCACCCGCTGACAGTGTCAGTTCGTCGGGCAGCTGCCACTTATAAATATCCGCTGTATCGTCGGAAAGAAAATAGCCCCCCAGGCCTGCCGCGATGCCGGCGGGGTTGTGCAGTTCGATCCAGTCACTGAAATCGCCGTGTTCGGGATCGGCTACAACCGATGCATTCGACGAGCAGACTTCGTTGATCCGCACCTGTCCGGAGGCTGAAGGCAGCACAAACAAAAGCTGGAACAGGAAAAGAGGCAGTAAGGACAACCTGGACGGGTATTGTCTGGACAGCTGTTTCACGAAGGAAACCTGTACAGTAGCCTGATATGAGCACAGGAATGGGAATAGGAATGAGAATGGGAACCTGAGCGCCGACCGGAACACCGACCGGAACACCGGCCGGAACGCCGACCCGAATATTGAATGGAACCAGGATACGAACGGAAAAACGCAAGGAAATTGGAACCTGAACACCGACCGGAACGAAAAAGTACGCCCGGTTCGGTTCAGATTGCAGTGGTTTCTGGCATGGTTATACTTCATTTTCACTCCCCGGATCATTCAGGTAAATCGTCCCCCAAATATAGCAATTTGTTGTTCGGCAGCAGCACCTTAACCGCACCAGCACTTTGGCAGCGACCGTTAATCACCACCTGCACACGCAATCCCGCTGAATGAAGCGGTACAGTTCATGTACACTCAAAAAAGAAAACCCCCGGTCTGTGTGACCTCGCTCAAAGATCAGCCATCGTCTGAACAATTAGAGTATCAATCTGTTTTTCTATCGTGACTTGGCGACTAATTTAGAATGATTCTGACTAACAGGAAGACAGCGGCCCAGCGCGCTGTTAACAGCAGTCAAAAACACTGTAAGCAACAGTCCGTCACGCTGTAAGCAACAGTCCGTCACGCTGTAAGCAACAGTCCGTCACGCTGTAAGCAACAGTCCGTCACGCTGTATGAGTGCCCGGTCAACGGCAGTCAGACCATTGTAAAGCCAGGACCTCACAAAAAACATGTTTTTCAACATAAACCCGGCGTTAATGAAATAACATCACTCTTTTTATCTTTGTCCTAGTTTTTCGGTAGGATTTATTTTTTTAATAGTTTAAAACAATGAGAAAGCAATATATAATGATTATCAGCGTGCTGATCCTGGGTCTTCAGACCGGGTTTGCACAGGAGAAATTTAAGCTGGATGAAAGAAACAGCGAGATTACAGTAACAGGCACCTCCTCGGTACACGACTGGGAGATGAATGCAACGGCGATGAATGCAAGCATTCAGCTCAGCATCAAGGAGAACAGTATTAACGACATTGTCAACGTGGATTTTTCCATGCCAACAGAGAAGCTGAAGAGTGAAAATTCCATCATGGACAAAAAATCATGGAGTGCACTGAAGTCTGACAAACACGAATCCATTCGTTTTGACCTCAGCAGGGTATCCGGGTTCACCACCGACGGGAAGACCTTCAGCGGAACGGCAACAGGCAACCTGTTCATCGCAGGGAAGAGCCGTCCCGTGACCATACCCTTCGACGGGAACATTAAAACCGGAAACACGATTACTGTCACGGGACAGGAAAAAATCAACATGAAGGATTTCAATATCTCGCCCCCCACAGCCATGCTGGGTACACTTAAAACAGGGGAAGAGGTAACCGTGAAATTCAAAATGGACTTCGTGGCCGAATCACAATATACCGGGCTGCTCCAGTAAACAGGCAGTCACAGCCGGGATTTGCCGCCAGGAAGGTCAGCAGATGTCAATGCTGAAAAAACAAAAGTGGTAACAAGAACGATAAAAGCCGAAGCAGGAACGAACGGAGATCATTCAGGAACAATAAAAGCCACAGCAGGAACAATAAAAGCCGAAGCAGGAACAACGAAGATAGTAGCGACAATGCTACAGGAAAACCCAAAATAAGGACACAGGACATGATCCAACGGAGGGCATACAGGACAAGCACCCCAACACACTGGCCAGCAGTGCTGCTTACGGTGCTCATGTGTGCATTTCCGGGAAGCCTGCTCCGGGGACAGGCTGCGCTCTCCTCGATGAACACCTCCTGCAGCAACTACATCCGCATCAACGGGGAAACCAACATCAATACATTCAGTCTCGACCAGTTTGTGCCGGAAGACGTGATCTGCGGAACAGATGGTTCACAATGGATCCTGCTGCCCGAAAAAGAAGTCTACCTCATCAGGGTTCCCGTACGGAATTTTCAGTCCTCCAACAAAATGGTTTACAGGGATTTCCTCGAGCTGATCGATGTCAGCAAGCATCCCTATATCAACATCTTCATGGAAACTTCGCAGTTTCAGCTGCTGCTGAGCGACCGGGCATTCTCCGTGCCCAGGATTGGCATCTCGGTCGCCGGCCACACCAGGTACTACAACATCCCCTGTAGGGTAAGTGATTGCGTGGATGGAAAAATTGCTGTCAGCGGACGTAAGCCCCTTAAGCTTACTGATTTTAAATTAGCCCCCCCGGAAAAAACGTTGGGTTTGATCAAGGTGCAAGACGAACTTATTATTAATTTTGAGTTTAGTTTACCATCTGAAACAGGGATCAAACTCTCGACGATTTGAAATTCAGTACACGCACAAGATACGGAATCAGGGCAATGATCGAGATCGCGCGTCATTCTCCGGATAATGGCATTTTCCAGAAAGACATCGCCGAACGACAGGATATCTCCAACAAATACCTCGATCACATCATCCATGGCCTCAAGGTGGCCGGACTCATTGCCAGTATACGGGGCAAAAAGAGCGGGTATGTCCTGACCAGGCCGGCCGACCAGATCACCGCGTACGACATTCACAATGCCTTTGAACCCGGCATCTGCGTGATCGACTGTCTCAACACTACCTACCAGTGTGACCGCAGGGAAGGATGCGAGGCATTCGGATTCTGGAGCGCACTGAACCAAAAAATCACCGATTACTTCAAATCCGTTACGCTCCAGGACCTTGCTGAGAACAAGGCCGTCCCGGAGGATCTGTGATCATCCCGCCACGATGTTCACCCCGCTGCGACGGTCATCACTTCATTGCGACGGTCATTCATTCGCTGCAATGTTCATTCCGGTCATTCCACCGCCACGATGTTCACCCCGCTGCGACGGTCATCACTTCATTGCGACGGTCATCACTTCATTCCGACGTTCATTCCACCGCTGCAACAGGCGCCTTCAGGTACTTGTCCAGCCATCCCCGGAACTCCCGCTGCCACAGGATGCTGTTCTGCGGCTTCAGCACGAAATGTGATTCCTCGGGGTACACCAGCAACCGGCTCTCAACACCCAGCAGTTTCGCGGCGTTGAACGCCTGCATGCTCTGCGTATAAGGGATCCTGAAATCATACTCCCCGGAAATAATCAAAATCGGCGTATCCCACTCCGCCACCTTCAGGTGGGGAGAAAAAATGTAATTCCGCGGTTTCGGCACATCCCAGTACGCTCCGCCATTGTCGTGGTGCACGAAAAACACCTCTTCGGTCTCGGTATACATGCTCTCCATATTGAAAATTCCGCAGTGGGAGATAAATGCATTGAACCGACCCTCATGAATACCCGCTAAATAAAACACCGAATACCCGCCATAACTTGCGCCGACGGCACCGAGCCGTTCCGGATCGATATACGCCTCCTCTGAAAATGCATCGATGGCCGAAAGGTAATCCTGCATGTTCTGTCCGCCGTAATCGGTCGAGATCTGTTCGTTCCACGCCTGTCCGAACGTGGGCAGTCCCCTCCGGTTGGGTGCCACCACCACGTACCCGCCTGCTGCCATCATCTGGAAGTTCCAGCGGTATGAAAAGAACTGGCTCACCGCACTCTGCGGACCTCCCTGGCAATAGAGCAGTGCGGGGTAGGTCTTCGTGGAATCAAACCCCGGGGGCAGGATCTCCCACACGAGCATCTCCTTGCGGTCCGTGGTCTGCACCCAGCGCGACCGCACCCCGGCCATCTCAATATGGTCGTATATCTGCTTGTTCACGAAGCTGATCTGCCGTTCCTCCCCCGATTCAGTATCAATTCTGAACAATTCGGTGGCCATCTGCATCGACATCACGGAGGCGGTCATCACATCCCCCTGCAGGTCAAAGGAGGTAATGTCGTGGACCCCGTCTGTGACCATGGCAATGTCCATTGAGTCCAGCACGATCCTGCCGACCTGGTAGGTCGCATGGTGACCGGTGATGAACCAGATGGACGACCCGTCGGCACTCCATGCAAGGTGCTTAACATTCTGATCAAAACCTTCGGTAAGGTAGCTGATCTCCCGCGTTTCAAGATCCATGAGCATCAGCCGCTCCTTGTCGGCTTCGTATCCCGGGGTCTCCATGCCCTGCCACGCCATGTACCTCCCGTCGGGTGAAAACGCCGGGTACTTGTCATACCCGTTCATCTCCCCGGTCATATTCGTCGTTTCACCGGTCATGTTCGTTGTTTCACCGGTCTCCACATCGTACAGGTAAATATCCGCATCGGTACTGACCGCGTATTCGTCCCTGCTCATTTTCTTGCAGGAATAGGCAATCTTGCTGCCGTCTGCGTTCCACGTGATCTCCGCATTGTCGAACCACGGCGACAGGGGCGCCTCGTAGGGTTCCCCTTCCATGATGTCCACATGATTGACCAGCCGGTCGCCCTCCAGCTCCGCCATGAAAACATGCGACACATATGCATCTTCCCAGTGGTCCCAGTGCCGGTACATCAGCTCATCGGTAATCATCACGTTCGCCTCCGGGAGGTCGGGATACAACTCCTCCGTGGTCTCCCTGAATTTCACCTCCTTCAGGTACAGCACCCGGCTGCCGTCCGGGGAATATTCAAATCCGCTGATCCCGCCTTCCACTTCCGAGACCTGCGTTTTCACCGCACCGTTGATATCCATCTCCCAGAGCTGCACCTCCCCCGAGGCATTGGAAAGGTAACCGATCTGACTGCTGCCGGGTTTCCACCTGGGATTGAAATGTGCACCATCACTGCCGGTCAGTTTCAGCAGGTCGGTACCCTCTGAAGTGACCGTATAAATATCCGTAACACGTTCCTGGGTAACCGCATTGTACCGGGTGACCGTATACACCACCACCCTTCCGTCGGGAGAAAGCCTGTGGTCGCCCATCCTCCCGAATTTCCAGAGAATTTCAGGTGTCATCACCCCCCCGGCGATCTCTTCCTGCGTCAGGCTCCCGCTGAAGTCAGGCTCCGCTTCCTGCGACACCTCGCTGTTGCATGAATAAAAAAATGGCACTGTGCTGAACAGCACAACGATGATCCGAAATCCAATATTTCTCATATGTAATCGTTTTTATTATTGATCAACCGAAAAACCAGGTTTCTTCGCGCAACAAGTCGCTTCGATTCCGTTATATAAAGTACTTAAAACGAAATTGCCACGGCGATGCGCTTGTTGAAACAAATAAAATTAACACTTTTATTCATTCCAGCAATATCAGGAGCGGCTATGATTCCCCCTGTAAAATCAACTAAATTCACTACTTTTGTCATACACTGAAAATCCTATGCGTAAAACAACAATCATATTGGCAATCCTTGCCTTTGCAACGGGCCTCCAGGCACAGTATTCACCTTATGCGAACAAGATCCGGCTCGACTGGGACCTGGAATACAGGCTCCCGGGGAAATCCCGCACCCAGGTAACGGAGGCCACGGTGCCCGGGGCAGTGCAGCTCGATATTGCCCGGGCAGAAAAATACGGACCGTATTATTACAACGACAACTGGAAGGATTACCTCTGGATGGAAGACCAGTATTTCACCTACAGGACCGAATTTGAGAGGCCTTCCACCGGCAGCAATGCACGTATCTTTTTTGTCTCCGGCGGCATCGATTACGAATTCGATATCCTCCTGAATGGCAACAAACTGCTGCACCAGGAGGGAATGTTCACCCCGGTCAGCCTGGAACTCACCGGCGATCTTTCAGAAAACAATATTCTGGAGGTCCGGATCTATCCGGTGCCCAAAATGCACCAGGTCCCTGCCGACCGTTCCCAGGCGGCACAGAGCATAAAACCTGCTGTCAGCTATTCGTGGGACTGGCACCCGCGACTGATCCCTTCCGGCATCTGGCAGGAATCTTTCCTGGAAATCAGGCAGGAATCCTACATCAGGGAAGCGCTGATCCATTACACCCTTGACAAGGACCGGTCGGCTGCGCTGATCGACCTCGATATTTCGGGGGTGCAATTGCAGGGACAGGAGGTAATCTGGAAGATCCGGGATGCCAACGACCAGGTGGTGGCCAGCAAAATCATCAAACCCGGCAGCGACCAGCTGCGCATCAGCACAAGGCTGGAACAGCTGAAACTCTGGTGGCCGCACGACCATGGAACACCCTACCTATACAACTCGGCACTGGAAGTGCGGAATGCAGACAATGAACTGCTGCAGATAAAGGAAGAATATATCGGTTTCCGTGAAGTGAAACTGGTGATGAACGAAGGCGCCTGGAACGAACCACAGGGATTTCCAAAAAGCCGGAGCGTGCCACCTGCACAGGTGGAAATCAACGGGCGCAGGATCTTTGCCAAGGGAACCAACTGGGTCAACCCCGAGATTTTCCCGGGGATCATCACAGATGAGCGTTACGACGAACTCACCGACCGCGCCGTGGAGGCAAACTTCAACATGCTGCGCGTCTGGGGTGGAGGCATCGTCAACAAGGAAGCATTCTACAGGCTGTGCGACGAAAAAGGACTCATGGTCTGGCAGGAGTTCCCGCTGGCATGCAACAATTACCGCTCCACGCCGGAATTCATGGAAGTGCTGGAGCAGGAGGCCGTTTCCATTATCAAGGCCCTGCGCAACCACCCCTGCATCACCATCTGGTCGGGGGGGAACGAACTGTTCAATTCCTGGAGTGGCATGACCGACCAGTCGCTGGCACTGCGGAAGCTGAACAGCCTCTGCCTGGAACTGGATCCCAACACGCCCTACATCAACACCTCTCCGCTGATGGGCATGGGCCATGGTCATTACGTTTTCCGCGACATGGATACCGGCGAAGAAGTATACAGCATGATGGCGCGTGCACATTTCACGGCATATACCGAATTTGGAATGCCATCCCCTTCATCGATCGAAGTGCTCAAGACCATCATTCCCGCCAACGAATTGTGGCCCCCGCGTCCCAATTCAGCATGGGAAGACCACCACGCCTACAATGCCTGGGTGGGAAACACCTGGCTGATGCAGGACATGATCGAGGATTATTTTGGCGAAACACGGTCCCTCCGGGAACTGGTCGACAACGGGCAGCTGCTGCAGGTGGAAGGCTACAAGGCCATCTACGAAGAGGCCCGCAGGCAGAAACCCTATGCCAGCATGGCCCTGAACTGGTGCTTCAACGAACCTTGGCCCACTGCAGCCAACAACAGCCTCATCAACTGGCCCAACATCCCGAAACCTGCTTTCCGGGCAGTCAGTGACGCCTGTCGTCCCGTGCTCGCAAGTGCCAGAATTAAAAAGCTGGAATGGCGCGAGGGAGAACGCTTTGAAACCGACCTGTACATGCTGAACGACCGGTACAGGTCAATACCCCCGGGACGCGTACGTGTTACACTGGTTGCCGAAGGGAATGGCGAACTGGTATTGCTGAACTGGGACCACCGTGACCTCAATCCCAACGAAAACCTGGCCGGACCCACCGCAAGAGGAATCCTGCCGAAATGGAATACCGACAGGTTCAGATTGGTACTGGAAGTGGATGGTCATCCTGAATATAATTCAGAATACACCCTGCTCTACCAGCCGAAGCAGCAGCCCGTAAGCAACCCGGCCACGCTGAACCAATAGAAAAAAGGCTTTTTTATTTAAGAAGAAAGTAGCTTTTCCGGAAGATAAGAGCGTATCCGGAAGGAAAAAGCTTTTTTCGGAAATAGCTTTTTCGTAAAAAACTATCACACCACGCGTAATAAATGTCCTTTCCGGACCATTCCGGATAACTGCAATGACCAACTATTTACGGAACCGGCGTTTTGCTCCCGGCGGACAGGGAACCATGCTGCGCTCATCACTCAGCGACCTGTTGAACTTCACGGGGCATCCCAGCATCAGGTTCATGCCAAACCGCAGGTTGACCGTCCGGGTATCCAGCGGCCGGATGAAACCCAGGAAGTTGTCGGTAACCGCATAAAACTGCATCCCGCGTCCCGTGTACGCCAGCCCTGCACCCACGTTCATGAGGGTGTTGTTCAGCCACGACCAGCTCACGCTTCCCTGGAACCTCTCCCTGAAATCAACATTCACCGATGCCGTGACAGAAGAGGATATGCTCCTGTTCACCATCACATTGCGCATCACTCCCCCCAGTGTAACATAGTTGTTGTAGCGGTAGGCGCCTCCCAGGATCAGCTGCGTGGGAAGTGCCGATACATAGGGACTGCTTGTTACATTGTAAATGATATCACTGGCAATGGAATCCGACAGGTCACGGAAATATGCCGCCGCAGAGAAGTCCGTGCCCTCACTCACCCCTTCGTAAATAAAATCCACTTCCGCGTTGATATTGTACAATTCATCGGTCCACAGGATCGCCCCGACGTCGAGCAGACTGGCGCTCAGGGTGATGTCGTTGGCATATTCATGGATCACACCGAAGTCAGCAGCAATCCCCACATTCCTGGGATTCATCAGCAGAGCAAGATACCCGGGATGCTGCACCTCGATGCTGGTGATGGCACCGGAACTGTTCTGATTCAGCAGCAGCGGAAAGGAACTGTTGAAGGTGACATCCCCGGTAATGCTGAGGGCAAAGGTTTCCTCATCAGTACCGAGGCTGATCCTGGATGCTCCCGTATGCAGGCTGCCCTTGCCGAACAGCAGTTTTGCCCTGGCCCCGACGGTGGTGACACGGTCCAGTTCCCTGGAATAGCCGGCACTGTATTCCCTGAAATAGGTACCATTGATCCTGGTATTGTTGAACCTGGCTGTCTGCCCGATATACCGGGCATTTCCGTACAGCAGCATCCCTGCAAATTTTTTCGGGAAGCTGTTAAAAGTGGTGAACCTGTCCGCCACTGAGAAGGTGAAATAATGATGCCCCTCCCGGAAGCCCAGGGATACCGGGTAGGCGGTGACCTCCGCGGAGACCATGTTCATGCGGTTCAATCCATTGTAGACATCATCCAGTGCCAGTTCCGTACCATTGGCCAGGTCATTGTATGTAAATGCACTGTTTGAATAATTCACATGCACCGTACCGAGAACGGGCAGGCCAATGAACCATTTGCATTTCAGCTGCACTGCAGGGTTCATCTGGTTGGACTGGGGAATGGAATGCATCAGGAACAGGGTATTGGCCTGTTGTGCCTGCATACCAGGTGACAGGAAGAGCAAAAACACCCCGGCAATGAGCGTGTTCAGCTTCCTGTTCTTCGACCAATATCCATATGTGTGCATGCCTCGCGTCACTGTTCTTTTCATTTGATCCAGGCAGACAGGTCAGCAAAAGGGTCAGAGATCCGTTACAATCCCCAGTACAGCTCCCAGTTGCACTTTAAAGGTATATTCAGGGAAATAGGCTACGCTGTTCAACTCACCCCTGAAGGAGATTTTTTTTGCCTGTAGCAGGATATCCAGCCGTTCCTGGTCAAAAATAATTTCTTCCCGGGTATGGGTGGCAATTACGGTCCGCCCCCCGGCCTGCAGCACTCCCCGTTGCATGATCATTTTCGGAAAGAACAGGGAATCGAGCACTTCTCCGCCATCGTCCTCCAGGTAGGCCTGTATCTCCAACTCAATCGGAAAACCGTTGTAGGTATTGACACGCAGGAGCACCATGTTGATCTCATCGCGCTTGCCAAGCACCCGCTCGAAATCAAACCCAATGGCACCGGCCAGCGGGATCGTTTCCAGGGCCGCCCACTGGGGAAACCCGGAGGCGGTGTCAATCTCAAGCAACAACGTATCAAAACCGTGTGGTATCTTCAGTCCGAAATCCGCCTCCCCGATAGGAAAAGCAAGCAATGGCTTCCATTCATATTCTGTGGGCAGCTCATCGGGAAGCTCCCTGAGGCAACCCGACACAGCCAGCAAAAGTACGATCATCAACCCTGCACCGCGAATACGCATGTCACGCATCCATTCTCTTATCATATACGCTTTATTTCTGAATCTTGTTCACTACAAATATATAACGCATATAACAACAGAATCGTTTATTGGTTCCGGGAACTTCGTCTGCCAATAAAAATTTCGCTTGCTTTAAGGTACATCACCTGCCAATAAAATTTCAATTGCTTACAGGTACTTCGCCCACTTACAGGTACTTCACCTGCATACAGGTACCTCGTTCCCTATACCATGCCCCGTTCGCGGAACCACTCGATCGATTCGCGGATCCCTTCTTCGATGGGGGTTTGTGGCATCTTCAGTTCCCGTATCGCCTTCTCAGGGGAATAGTAACATTCTTCGCAACCAATACGTGCCATCCTGTAGGATACCGTGGGTGGTTTTCCTGTAATGGTGGCAACAGCAGACTGCATTACACCGAAAGAGACAGAAAGGAAGCGCGGCATTTTTATTGCAGGCGCTCTCACATCCAGCGTTTCCGCGATAAGCCTGAATGATTCCCGGTAGGAAAGATTGCGTCCCCCGGTAATGTAACATTGCCCTTCCCTCCCGAGGGTCAGCGCATTGGCGGCAGCATGTGCCACATCCTTTACGTGTACGTAGTTTTTTCCACCCGGACTGAACCCAGGGACCTTCCCCCTGAATATGTAGAGGATCATCTTGTTAGAGCTGTTGCCATTGTCGTACTTCCCGATCATATAGGTCGGGTTGAGAATGATCACCGGGAAATTGTTCTCCCGGTATTCCTTCAGCAGGTACTCCTGGGCCCTGAACTTGGTGTCCTGGTAATCGAGCCCGAACACGTGGTTCGAATAGGGCCGCTGTTCGTTACCCGGATCATGCAAGGGTCCGTGCCCGAACGAGGTGGCCGTGCCGATGTGGATAAAACGTTTGACCTGGTGCGCTTTCGAAAGCTTTACCAAGAGCTGTACTGCACGGTAATTGATTTTCCAGGCAACCACCGACCTGGCGGGCCACATGGCTGTCACACCGGCGGTATGGATCACGTAATCATTTTCCCTGAACAACGGTTCCAGGTCGCCCTGGTTACAGATATCCCCTTTCACCACCTGCACGGGCATTTCCCTGAGGGTATGGCCGTCATGACTTTTCTCAATGAAACATGACACCTGGAAACCCCTGGACACGAGTTCCCTGACGATATTGTTGCCCAGCATACCGTCTGCACCTGTTACAAGCACTTTCTTTGTTGAGATATCTTCCCAGTTCTCAGTATCCTGTTTGAAACTCATGCAGCGTCCATCGAAATAAAGAAGGGGCTAAGATAGATATTTTTCGCAGTGGTCCGCCGGCTTTATTTAAGCAGCACTTCCATCGCCATTATAAAAAAAGCGCTATATTGGGACCGGAAAATCATTGAAATTATGTTTGAATCCCTATCTGCAATTGATGATATCCGCCTGAATTTCAGTGACGGAGGACTGCTTTACATGAACGTCACCCTCGCCTGTATCATGTTCGGGGTGGCGCTGGAAATAAAAGTTTCGAATTTCAAGCGACTGCTGCTCAACCCGAAGTCTGCCCTGCTGGGTATCTTTTCACAGTTCCTGCTGCTGCCGGCGCTCAGTTTCGTACTGGTGATACTGCTGAATCCGCCGCCATCAGTGGCCATGGGGATGATCCTCATTTCAGCCTGTCCGGGCGGTAACATCTCCAATTTCATCTCGGCCCTGGCAAAAGCCAACATCGAGCTGTCGGTAAGCCTCACTGCATTCGCCACCCTGGCCGCTTCCTTCCTTACACCCATTAATTTTGCATTCTGGGGCGGACGCTACGTCAATTATTACTCCCACGGGGGAGAACTGAATATCCCGATCCAGATCGACTTCCTGGAGATGGCCAGGGTCGTGTTCATCCTCCTGGGGCTGCCACTGGTGCTGGGGATGGTATTTGCACATTATTTCCCGAAAATCACGAAACGCTACCTCAAAGCCGTGAAGATCGCTTCCATTTTTCTCTACATGACCTTCATCGTCGGGGCCCTGTATGCCAACCTGGAGTATATCCCGGCCGTGATCCTGCCCATCGGGTTGCTGGTGCTGTTCCTCAATACACAAACACTGTTCACCGGGTACCTCGTGGGAACGATCGCCAGGACATCCATCCCCGATCGCCGCACGCTGAGCATCGAGACCGGCATCCAGAATTCAGGGCTTGCCCTGGTTCTGATCTTCAATCCGAAACTCTTCAATGCCAACGGCGGTATGGCCTTCATGGCTGCGTGGTGGGGCATATGGCAGATGATCAGCGGAATCGGTATCGCCGCCATTCTTGGCAAAATCAAGTACAAACCTGCCGCCAAAGCCACCTTTTTACGGATAAAAAAACGCGCCGCATAGCCTACAGAATGCTTCAGATAAGTACCAGCCACTGCATAGCATCTGACCATGGTAAGTGCATGTTCCTTTCCATTGAAAGCACATGACCGGGCAAAGCACCTGTCCATGGTGACAGCGCCTGTCCGGGCAAAGCACCTGTCCATGGTGAACGTCTGATTCCCGGCATTTCGCACGTATCCGCCTGGTCCACACCTCCACCCGGCCTTTCCCCGGGATTTTAAAATCATTCTAAATATTCATTTTTTTGGTTATGATTTGCATTATAATTCAAAATAGTTATATATTTACTTCCTATTTTTTTCGCTAATATTTTTAGATATAACATATTTTTTTAAATCGCCCCGTTTATGTCTGATACAACTTATGCGGTGATCTCCGGTGAGATCGCGGAGAGCAAAAAGATCTCACATGCGCATCTCGGAAAAATCCCCGATATCATAAGGGCTGCAATCAGTGAAGTCAACCGCCACATCGACGCGGACCAGCAGCTCGAATACGAAATCATCAGGATGGATGAATTCCTCTGCCTGTCGAAAAACGCCCCCTCCTCCCTGCACGCCATCCTGATGCTGGCCAGTGAGTTTCGTTTCCGTGCCCATACCGAACTGGACACACGGTTAGAGCTGCGACTTTCCATCGGTATTGGTCCTGTTGAGCTTTTCCAGGGACAACTGCGTGAATCTGACGGAACCGCATTCCGGCTGGCCGATGAAGGACTGCGGACCATGAAGCGCAACCAGCGGCTGATGATCTCCACCGGGAACGAACACCTCGATGGGGAATTGCATGTGGCATGCGGGTTCATGGACATCCTGATACATGACTGGTCAGACGAGCAGTCCGAAGCCCTTTTCCTGAGTCTTTCCGGAAAAAACCAGATGGAGATCAGCGAACAGCTGCAGATCTCCCAGCCGGCTGTGAACAGGAGACTGAAGGCTGCGCACCTCGAAGCTATTGACAAACTGCTGGAACGATATGCAACGATCATCACATCAAAATAAACCGGGCAAACGATGAAGCCATTTCACTGGATATTGCTGCTCATACTTGTCGCCGGATCGGCTCTGCTGATCACGCGAAAGGATGATACAGCCGACCGTGTGGATGAACGCATCGACCTGAACTGGAAATTCATGCAGGGAGATGATCCCGCATACAGCACGGTGCAATATGACGACTCCGAATGGGAATTCGTCTCCCTGCCGCACGACTGGATGATCACCCGGGAGGTCAGCAGGGACAATCCCTCGGGAACGGCAGGAGGCTTCTACCCGGGTGGGGTGGCCTGGTACCGGAAAGACCTGTACATTGGCGCATACGACGAAAAGGAAAAGTTCTACCTGGTATTCGAAGGCGTGTATATGAACGCAGATGTATGGGTCAACGGCAACAACCTCGGTGAACACAAATACGGTTATATCGGGTTTCACTTCGACATCACCCCGTTCGTAAGGAAAGATACCATCAACGTTGTCGCCGTCAGGACCGACTGTTCGAGCATGCCTGCCGACCGGTGGTATTCAGGTGCAGGAATCTACAGGCACGTAAGGCTGGTCGCCACCGAAAACCTGCACTTCCCTGTCCACAACACCCGCATCACAACAGAAGTGCGTGACGGCAACCGCTATGTAATCGCAGAAACCGATGTGATGAACAGCGAAAACCGTTCCAGGCGGTACAGTATCCGTTCTGACCTGGTGACGCCCTCCGGCAACCTGGTCAGCAGCACCATCACCACGGCAAATGCAAAGGAAAACAGCCGGTCGACCGTGCGAGCGGAACACCTGGTTTCCGATCCGCAGCTGTGGTCCGATAAAGATCCCGCACAATATGAGCTGAACACCTACCTGGTGAACAGGAAAACGGTTACCGACCAGGTTGCAACGAAATTCGGCATCCGCGATATCGCCTTCTCCCCCGATTCGGGTTTTATCCTGAATGGTAAAAAAGTCTGGCTCAAAGGGGTCTGCCTGCACCACGATGGCGGTGCGCTTGGCGCAGCGGTTCCGGATGCCACATGGGAATACCGGCTCAAAAAGCTAAAACTACTGGGTGTGAATGCCCTGCGATTGTCCCACAATCCGCATTCTTCCGGATTGCTGGACCTGTGTGACCGCATGGGATTCCTGGTCATCGGGGAAATGTACGACAAGTGGGAGCAACAGCGTGACAAACCTGCCAGTCCGTTTGATTTCAAAAACACCTGGAAGGAAGACCTTGCCTATTTCATCAGGCGTGATTTCAACCATCCTTCGGTCATCGCATGGAGCATGGGGAACGAAACCATTGAACAGCTGGAGGCCCCGGAAGCTGGCGTGGAATGGTACAAAACGCTCGCGGCCCTTACACGGTCCGTCGACAGCAGCAGGATGATCACCTGTGGACTGCACCCTGCTTCACCAAAGCGCGGCCACGAACTCCCCTCCGGCTACATCCACGTGGAACCCCTGGTGAGCTACAATTACAGGACGGATTCCTTTGCCTCCTGGCATGAACAATACCCCGACCTGATCTGGCTGGCTTCGGAAACAAAAGCGTACAGCGAGCGCCGCATGCCGGACTACGGAGAGATCAGCTACCTTGACAATTCCTGGATGAAAATGGACACTTTCGTAGTCGGACAATTCATCTGGGCAGGCATCGACTATTTCGGAGAATCGGCATCCTGGCCCAACAGGTCCTTCTACAACGGACTGCTGAAAACCAACGGTGAAGTGAAACCTTATGCGTATTACACCCAAAGTATTTATTCGGAAACACCCATGGTGAAAATCGCCGTGGTGGACCGGGAACTGGTGGACTCGCTGAACAACAGCACCAGCTGGCAGATCCCGTGGGCAGGCGCCCCGGTGGTGCGTCACTGGAACTTCAACGAGCAAGGCAGGGATTTGCAGGTGGTGGTGTACAGCAATTGTCCTGAAGTGGAACTGACCCTCAACGACTCGCTCCTGGACCTGTTTGCGCGGAAAAACTTCGAAGACGGGGTCATCAAAACACGGGTGGCATTCAAACCGGGCGCCATCACTGCCAGGGCCACTTACCGGGATGCAGACGGATCGGTACTGTATGTAATGGATTCACTGGTCACGGCCGGACCTCCGTACATGATCCTGATGGAACCGGACAGGACAGAGATGATCGCCGACGGACAGGATGTGGTCCACATCGAAACCCGTGTCACCGACGAAGACGGCATCACCTCCCCCTCCGCCAGCAACACCATCAGCTACCAGCTGAGCGGTCCGGGAAAGATCAGGGTGATCGACAACGGGGATCCCAACGACCATACATCCCATCGTGCTACAGCAAAAGGGGTGCGCAACGGCAGGCACCTCCTGATCATCCAGTCGGCCATGGAGCCCGGAGACCTGATCATCAGGGCAAAATCCGACGGCCTGAAATCTGCCGAGGTAACTGTATCATCCGTATCACCCGAACAGGAATAAAAAACCATATGCACATGAAAGTCCTCACGGTAAAAACCATCGAAACACTCTCCCCGGAACTGCAACGTGACATTCATTATACCCTGCGGATGGAACACCACACCGATCATATATTCAGGGACCGGGAGGCAGCACAGTATTCTGCCACCATCAGTATTGATGATCCCGACAGCGTGATCAGCATCATCACGGAAAAATCGGCCGATATTCCCGAATACACCCTGGTGGTGGACCGCCTCGACATGGAGGAGAATACGATCGAACGCAGGACCATTAAGGCAGGCAAGGTGCTGGAGAAAAAAACCGGGAACCTGGAATGGAACGCATAACGGTGCTGTGATGATGTGACCAATGCTCAGGATCCGTGCAGCAGGCGCATTGCCGGGTCTTCCCGGCATGATCACCGTGCAGTTAGATGAATGTTGCTCAGGGCAGGTGTGGCGGCGGGTGCATCGGAAGCACTATACGGAACAGTGCGCCTTTACCGGCTTCACTTTGAATCTCCAGCGTCCCGTGGTTCAACGCTGTCAGCTCCCTGCACAATTTCAGCCCGATGCCGGTACCCTTTTCCTTCCTGGTGCCTTCCGTGGAGTTGATCTCCTGGGAGGACAGGAGTTCCTTCAGTTCCCCGGGAGGAATCCCCACCCCGTTGTCCTCGATCTCGATCCATGTCTGGTTGCCCGCCTGGTCCGCAATGCCCCGGATCAGGATCCTGCCACCGGTCCTGGTGAACTTGATCGCGTTGGACAACAGGTTACGGAGAACCAGCTTCGCCTGCTCCTTGTCTGCATACAGCCTGAGTTCGTCCGGAATCTCCTTTACCAGCGTGATCTGTTTGTCCTTCAAAGGCAGGTCGAACAATTCCGTGGTCTCGCTGAGGATCTTGTCCAGCGGGAACTGCACAGCCATACTTTTCAGCTCACCTGACTGTGTACGTCCCCAGAAAATCAGGTTATCCAACAGGTTCAGGGTAGCATGTGAACTGTTGGATACGAGTTTCAGCAACTCCTCCTGCTCTGATGCTTCGACATCGCCGCTGAGCATCATATCGACCACCTGCTTCATATATCCAACGGGCGCCTTGATATCATGTCCAAGCACCGTGAAAAACTTATTGCGCAAATCGATGCCCGTTTCCAGGGCTTCCCTGCTTTTCCGGAGATCTTCCCTGCATGAGCGCAGCGCTTCCACGCGTTCCCGGAGTTGCCTTTCATCCGTTTCCGCCTTGCTTTCCAGCTCCTGGTGGCGATGCATGAGCTCGTCGGAAATGAGTTTGTTGCGTTTCGCCTCTTCGTTGTTTTTTTCTGAAAATACAAATGCATAGATCAGCAGAAAAAGAAACATCGTAACATGTGAGATCAGTCCCGTCTCGGTGATGTCCGCAACATTCAGCATATCAATTACCGCCCCGATGGCCGCAATGCTGATGCCGACAACAAATGCCGGTGCATAGGTTCTCCCCCGTAACCAGGCAACTGCCAGAACATAAAGAAGCACGCCGGCCGTAATCACCACAAACACCATATAATAACTGAAAACCTGGGAAAAGAGGCTTACAGGAGCGACAATCACCAGCACGATCATCAGGGCACACACCCAGATGATGATCCTGAATAACCTGGTGGGGAAATCATTTGGAAAAAGAAAGCGAACCATCATCACGAACAGCGGGACCAGGAAATCAAAACTCAGGTATTCCATCCTGAGTCTGCTGATCCCGGAGATCCAGTCACCTGCTTCCAATGAACCGTCACTGAGGATCAGGATCCGGAAAGACATCACCAGGCCGATCAGGGAAAAGAAAAGAATATACAACCGCGCACCCATCAGGTACAATCCCATAAAATAGATGCCGATGACCAGGAATGCCCCAAGCAGGAAGTAATCCCTGTATTGCCTCCCGGAACTGGCCGACAAGATCTGCATGGGAGTCCCGATCTCTACACTTCCCCTGAGTCCGCCGGAACGGTGCTCAAAATTGGAGACGTGCACCACCAGGTCGAGGACCGTATCCCTCACAGGGACCACGTGCATTGTTGGCGCGTAGCCAAATACTGCCTGGTATTTATTGGTGCCGGGAAGCCCGTTGAAGCCGATGTTCCGTCCGTTGATATAGTAGCCCGACCCAGAAAATACTTCGGTAAAACGGAAAGCCAGGTTCTCAAGTCCGGGTGGAACCAGTATCTCCAGCTGATAGGAAGCAAATCCTTTGGCGGAGATTCCCGGAACCTGGTCTTTCATCTGCTTCCATGCCGCCGGTACATGCACCAGGATCCCCGAAGTATCTGCATGACCAACGGGATCGATCAGCTCCCTCCAGAAAAAACGCCATTCTCCCTGCACATCCAGGGGTCCCTGTTCCCGCAGATCATAGCCGCGCAAATCCAGTACTCCCTCCCTGGCAACAGGCTGCCCGACAGCCTGGTTCAGAGACATGCACATGGTCAGGACAAAAAGAAATATGCTTCTTCTATATTCCACAGCGGGGCAATCGTTTTTGAACTGCTAAACTAATCATTTCGCACGTTTCCCATACCCATTTGCACCGGCAATTAACTGGTTCCTGCTGATAATAATCAATGTGATGGCTGTGATGACCATGCCAAGGACCGACAACAGGTCGGGGGATTCACCGGGCAGAATGGTCCATGCCAGGATGGCGCCGGATACGGGGATCAGGAATTTCCACATGTTCAGGTCAGAAACCTTCACATCCGGCTTTTTCAGCAGGATCACCCAGATGGATATGGCCAGCGCAGACAGTATACTGAGCCAGCCCAGCGAGAGGTAATAGGGCAATGGCTTGGGTGAAAGATCCAGCCCTTCCACCGGGATGGAAAACAGGAACAGTAACAGTCCGCCGAAAATCATCGATATTGAACTCAATACCAGCGGAGGAATCTTTTTCTTCTCCAGGGCAATAATAACATTTGAGAATCCTGAAATGATATTGTTCCCCACCAGGATCAGGATTCCTGCAAGCCGCACTGCATTGTCAATCCCTTCATTCCTGCCAAGACTCACCAGGATGATCCCGGAGAATCCGAACAGGATGATCCCTGCTTTTTTGAGGTTCATCGTATCTCCCGGGACAAAAAAATGGGCCACGATGGCAATGAACAGCGGTCCCGAGCCAATCACGATGGCTCCCACCGATCCGGGTACTTTATCGATCCCCGTGTAAAAAAGCGCGTATTGCAGGAACGTTTGCAGCAAGCCGAGGAACAGGATGAACCGGTAATTTGTCATGAAGATCTGCACGAACCGGGGATTGTAATAAATGGCGACCGGCAATACCAGCAACCCGGAGATAAAAAACCTGGTCCCGGCAAATTGCAATGGCGTGGTATAGGGCAGCCCGATCTTGATCCCCACGAATGCCGAGGACCACAACAGGCAGGCCGCAATGGCAAGCAAGGTATTTTTCAGTTTCTCAGGATTCATTTGCTGACAAAGGGTTTCACCTGGCTTTCTCCCAGTAATTCGTTCCCTTCACTACCGGCCTGATCTGCCAGGCAAACTGCATGGACCGGGCCGGGATGCTGTACTTTGCATGCGTCTTTGCACCCCAGGAATTATCGCCGCCCACGCCCATCTGCCGCTGGTTGAGGGTGAGGTATACCTCGGGACGTTTTTCGGGATCCGACATGTGCGTGATCCCGGGGGTTCTCCTGGAAAGGTCTGCCGGACGGTAATGCAGGGCCGAGAATTCCAGCATGAGCAATCCCTTGAACATCAGACCGGTACCCGATGCATCGTGCAGTACCAGCCACCTGGCGTCGGTTTTGTTGCCGTTCTCCTGGGGTACCGCGTAAGGCACATACTGATCATCGACCGAACTCCTGTAATAGCCCACATATGCCGAATGGTTCCTGTCAATGTAATTCTCATGCGGTCCCCTGCCAAAATATTTTACTGAATCCAGTGCTTCAGACAGCACCAGCTGCATACCAAAAGCAGGCATCTCCGGGAACTGCTCATCCACCGGGTGGATCAGCAGGTCCTGCACCACCGTCACATCCCCATTGCCTGAGAAGACATAGGTGAGTGTGAGTCCCGACCTGGAATCCGGCGCCGTATATTTTGCCCGTACAAAATAGGTAAGGCTGTCGGGCGACCACGACAACTCGGTGAGCTGCAGCTTTTCAAACCAGGTTTCCCATATGCCCAGCCGGTCCTGCATCTTGTTTCCAAAATCATTGTCGGTCATGGGTCTCCAGAAACCAGGCACGGGTCCTTCGACAACCATCTGCCTGCCTTCCACGTTCACGGAACTGATCAACCCCGTCAGCTTGTCAATACTGTAAGCAGCCGGACTGGCGGATATTTCGATCATGTTTTCCTGCTCGACAAATGCAGGCAGTTGCGTGCTCTTTTTCATCCAGGTGGCGATGGTATGGTCCAGCGGCGCTCCCTGGTTGACCTGGAACTGGGCTGTTGCCACCACATGACCAGCCGGAACCAGCGGTGCGGCAGCATTGGTCACCGCCCGGACGTTCAGGAAGTATTCCGTATGCACCTTCACAATATCCCTGTCCAGGTTCAGATCGAAATCACCTGTCTGCCCGGGAAACAGTCCGGGTGCCCTGATCAGTCCCTCCTGCAGCGCCTTTCCTTCCGCCACCAGTTCCCACTGTATGTCCACCCCGTGGAGACTGATGAAGTCATATTTGTTGGTGATCCTGATCCTGTTCTCATAGAAAGGAGTGGGCGCGAAACCGATGTACTGGTAGACCTTCTTTACCTCTTCGATGGCAGGCTGCAGGGTCCTGTCGGGAAACACCAGGCCGTTCATGCAGAAGTTTGAATCCGAAGGAACATCTTCGGCTCCGTAATCGCCGCCAAAGGCCCAGTAGGATTCCCCATCCGCTGTTTCCGCAGCCATTCCCTGGTCCACCCAGTCCCAGATAAACCCTCCCTGGAGCTGGTCGTGGGCCTCGATCACATCCCAGTAATCCTGGAGGTTACCGGTGCTGTTTCCCATGGAATGCGCATATTCGCACTGGATCAGTGGCTTGTCGCGCAACTCCATGGCATATTTCACCATCTCAGGGATCTTCATGTACATGGGACAGAATATATCGGTGTTACGACCGCCTTCTGCACGCTCGTAGTGCACAGGCCGCGTGGGATCCTTGAACTGCACCCAGTCGTGGGTGGCATTAAAACATACCCCGTCTCCCGCTTCGTTGCCCAGCGACCACATGATCACCGAGGGATGGTTCTTGTCGCGCTCCACCATGCGGATCGTCCTGTCGAGGTGTGATTTCATGAATACGGGATCATTTCCCAGGGTCTGGTCGGGCGCATACCCCATGCCGTGGCTTTCGATATTTGCTTCATCCACCACGTACAGACCGTACTGGTCACACAACTGGTACCAGAAGGGATCGTTCGGGTAGTGGGAAGTTCGCACCGCGTTGATATTGTACTGCTTCATCAGCTGAACATCCTTCAGCATTGATTCCCGGGACACAACCTGTCCCGTAACCGGGTCGTGCTCGTGCCGGTTGACCCCCTTCAGGAGGATGGCCTTGCCATTGACCAGCAGCTGTCCGTTCCTGATCTCAACCGTCCTGAAACCGGTCTTTGCTGAAACTGCCTCGATCAGTGCGCCTTCTGCATCGTACAGTTCCATCACAAGGGTATACAGGTAGGGTGATTCCGCGCTCCACGGGACCACGCCTCCCAGGGTTGCTGAAGTATTCAGGCTCACCGACCCTCCGGCCTGCAGCAACACAGGAAGTTCATCTTCCCAGAAGGGCTGCTGCTGCTGATCGTATATCTTGACCCTGAGGGCCGCCTCGCTGCCTGTGTCTGCTGAATTGACCAGCTTCACATCCAGGTCGAACAATCCGTCGCGGTAGTTGAACACCACCTGCGACCGACTGAAAAAATCTGAGATGCGCGTAAGCGGCCGTGCCTCGAGATACACTTCCCGCTGGATGCCGCTCACCCGCCAGAAATCCTGGCACTCCAGCCAGGATCCATCCGACCATCGGTACACTTCCACAGCGACCATGTTCTCCCCTGTCTGAATAAAAGGCGTGATATCGAACGCTGCAGGGGTCTTGCTGCCCTGGCTGTACCCCACCTTTTCGCCGTTGATCCACAGGTAAAATGCCGATTTGACGGAACCGAAATGGATGAACACCTGCTTTCCCTGCCAGTTGTCCGGAACCGTGAAAGTCCGCCGGTAGCTTCCCACCGGGTTATGCGCCACGGGGACCTCCGGGGGATTCGGGTCGGTGGTCCATTCATAGGGAATATTCACATAGATCGGAACACCATGCCCCTGGAATTCCCAGTTTCCGGGCACCTGTATCTCGTCCCAGTCATCGGTTTTGTAACGTGGCCTGAAGAATTTCTCCGGCCGGTCTGCCGGACTTTCAGAATACCTGAACTTCCAGGTCCCGTTGAGTGAGCGGAAATTCGAAGAGGCCTCTTTTTCCCCTGCAAGTGCAAGTTCGCTGCTTTCAAATGAAAACATGGTCGCACGGGGCATTTCGCGGTTAACCTGGACAATCGATGGATCCTGCCATTCAGGCAGCTCCTGTGCTGCGGCGGGAACACCCGGGATCAAAAACAGGGCAAGGAACAGGAAGGTACAATGCTTCATTTGTGAAATTTTAACGGTTGTGTATCATGGGCATTCGGTACATATTTTAACAGTTGTGTATCATGGGCATTCGGTACATATACTATCAGGCAGCTCTTCAGGGAACTGCTAACACTGCAGTTCCGCCGACAATTCGGCGATGATCTTTTTCATCTCCTCCTGCTGGTCGAGGATGCTGCGCATGAGCGTGAACTGGTTTTCGGTCCTGGTCAGGTTCTGGTCCTCCCTGCTGGTTTTATAATAGACATCGCCATTCAGGTAATCGGCCAGGAACCGGATCGCCTGGATATAGGTGAACGCAAGCGGCGCAGCATGGAGCAATGCCTTTTCGTCGGCGGTAAGGAACACATGTGCTTCAGAGAGATAGCCTTTCGCAAATGCCCGGTAAATATCGATGTTGAAACCGACCCTGTGCATATCGGTTTCCTCCTCGGTGGCCCGGCTCGCGCAGGTCCGGAGTGCATCCGCAAAATCAAACCAGGCATACCCCTTCATCACGGTATCGAGGTCGATCATGCAGGTTACCGTATCGTCTTGTCCGAACAGGATATTGTTGAACTTGGTGTCGTTGTGGGTAATCCGCACCGGCACATCCCCCTCCCTGGACGCCTCGTACAGCGCTGCGACCGGTGCAAGGTGCTTTTCTGCCAGCCCAATCATGGGACCCGCCTTTCCCAGCCTGTCTGCCGGGGCGTTTTCGATGGCCTGCTTCAGTTGCTGCACGCGCGCATCCAGTTGGTGGAACTCCGGGATGGTATCGCCTATTTTTAAGGGATCAAGATCGGTAAGCATGGACTGAAAATGCGCGATGGCCTTTCCGCCTTCAAAAGCGATTTTTTCATTCTCTGCGATCTCATAGGATTTCTGATCTTCAATGAACCAGAACATGCGCCAGTAACCGGATTCATCATTGCCGATATAACTTTTCCCGCCTTCGGCCTCAAGCAGCAGGATGCCGTTCCGGGCAGGGTCCTTTCCCGCCCTCCTGTTCTTGAAAGCGATATGTTCGGAAACCAGTTCCATATTGCGCATCAGCACCGGGATATCCCTGAACACGTAATTGTTCATCTTCTGCAGCATCAGCGGCGGACCCGGGTCGTCCCTGTGTTCAACGAGGTAGGTATCGTGAATATGTCCCTGTCCCATAGGCCTGACCTCCATCGTGGCAGGGTCAAGTCCATAGGATTTCAATAACTCTTCTATCAGCTGTTCCATCATTATTTCCACAAAGGTGTCGGGTAGACTCCCACTTCAACGAGCCTGCTGATCATATTGAGCACATGCGGCCTGTCGTCCTGGTACGTAACTCCAAACCAGGATTCGGGAGTGCCGAGCACCTGGAAGGATGCTTCATTGTTGCGGATCAGGTTATCTGCAACATATGGAATGAAAAATTCAGCCTTGGCACTGTTGATGTTTTTTTCGATATATGCGCGGAATTGTTTGTCGAGGTGTTCAAAAATATCCGGCGTGAATCCGAACAAATTCATGGAAACCTTTACCTCCGGTGAAAGATCGTGGATGCTGCCGTCCTCGTCTTCGTACCATATCTTCCCTTCTTTGCTGAATATTTTTGTCCGTTCCACAATCTGGGTGAGAAATTCATTTTCATCGGTTTCGCATACCCCCCGGGCCACGGAGCCGTGTTCTGAAACCGTTTTGGAAAGCGTGAACCCGATGAGGCTGTATTCCCCCGGCCGGGCCTGCACCAGGAAATCGTGCATGATCCGGTAGGATTCCCTGCCATAAAAGTCATCGGCATTGATCACGGCAAAAGGCTCCCTGATCACATCCCTGGCCATCAGAACAGCATGTGCCGTACCCCATGGTTTGACACGCGATTCCGGTACGCTGAAACCTTCCGGCACATTCTTCACATCCTGGATTACATATTCCACCTGCAGGTCGGACGGGAACCGTTTGATATAGTCATTCTTGAATTCCTCCTCCATCCTGGGGGCAATCACAAATACCACCTTCCCGAAACCGGCATTCAGCCCGTCGTAGATGGAATAATCGGTAATCGTTTCCCCGGAGGGTCCGAATGCATCGGTCTGTTTCTGTCCACCATAACGGCTTCCCATTCCTGCTGCCAGGACTAACAAAGTAGGTTTCATATTCTGTTCAAATTTTCGTAGGTGAGTAATTTTCATTACAAATGTAAGTATTTAAGACACATTATCCACAGACCACTTTGTCAATTAAAATCATTAAAAATTACTGATGAATATTTCAAATATCCGGCAGCTACAGTAAAAATTCCTACATTTATGGTCAGAATACATATTACCCACAAACAACCGCACGCATGAAAAAGCAACAACTGAACAGGCGCCAGTTCCTGGCCACCTCCGGACTGGCCACGGGAGCACTGCTTGCAACCCCCGCATATGCAATGACCAACCGGAACAAAAGGAAACTTGCGCTGGTCGGCACCGGGATCAGGGGTACCTCCTTCTGGGGAAAGCGAATCCTGGAACAGTATGCCGACCTGGTGGAGTTTGTGGGCCTGTGTGACATCAATCCCGGGAGACTGGATTTCGGAAAATCCTATATCGGGGCCGATTGCCCGGTATTTACCGATTTCGACCTGATGATGACGACGGTGAAACCGGACCTGCTCATTGTCACCACTGTTGATGCAACACACCACGAATTTATTATCAAGGGACTGGACCTGGGGTGCGATGTGCTCACAGAAAAACCCCTCACCACCGATGAAATAAAATGCCAGGGAATCCTCGATGCGGAACGAAGAAGCGGGAAGAAGCTGATCATGGGATTCAATTACAGGTGGGCGCCCCACTTCACCAAGCTGAAGGAACTGCTCGCCGTGGAGCGGGTTGGCAAGCTCACATCGGTCGACTTTCACTGGTACCTGAACGTGTACCATGGCGCTTCCTATTTCAGGCGATGGCATGGGTTGCGTGACATGGGCGGAACATTGCTGGTGCACAAGGCCACCCATCATTTCGACCTGCTGAACTGGTGGATCGACAGCGACCCGGTGGAGGTGGTTGCCCATGGCGAACTGGAACACTACGGGCACAACAATCCGTTCCGCTCCGGGAAATGCCGCGGCTGTCCGCACAAAGACAAATGCAAGTTCTACTGGGACATCACCAATGACAAAATGGCGATGAAACTGTACGTCGAAAATGAGCATTACGACGGGTACATCCGTGACCGTTGCCTGTGGAACGAGGATATCGACATCTACGACAAGATGGCTGTCCAGATCAAGTATGCCAACGACGTGCAGGTGAGCTATTCACTGACCACCTATTCTCCTTATGAAGGATGGCGCGTCGCATTCAACGGGTTCACCGGGCGCATTGATTCCTGGCAGGACATCCCGTGGAGACGGGAGGAAAAAGTAAACCAGGCAGAACTGCATGCACAGGAAATGTCACAAAAGGCGGAGAAGGAATTTTCTGATTACGACGAGGTGATGGTGATGGACAATTTCAGTGATTACGAAAAAATACGGGTTCCGCGTGGTGGTGGAGGACATGGTGGCGGAGACCGGCGGTTGCAGGACAAAATCTTCAGGAACCCGGGCATGGCCGATCCATACCAGCATGCTGCCGGATCCAGGGATGGTGCCATGTCGGTACTTATCGGCATCGCAGCACGCAAGAGTATCGAGGAGAACCGCATGGTGCGGATCGAAGAGCTGACCGATCTCCAGCCTGCTGCCATGCGGAACACATAGCAAGTTCCTGTAAGTCATTCCCGGGATGAAGCGTGGGCCCGGGCGGCGGCAATGCAATAAAAAAGCCCGGACCTCCTGAATCCGGGCACACACCTGTCAGTAATTGCAGCAAATTCTAACCCTTGGTAGAGACAGGAGTTAAAGACAGGCGGTTACTTTACTGCTAATTTTTTATATGTCATTGAACTTTTTTATTTCTTCATTTGCAATTTCCTGTCTGAGCAGCGCGATCCGCTGGTCACTTTGCACACCGGTAAGTCCGGCAATCACCTCCGGCGGTATTTCCAGCCGGAGCGCATTCATGATGAAAGTCTGCACCGCAACACCGGCAGTGAGCATTTCAAACAGCGGTCTGCCTTCAACGCCTTCACGCGTATCCCCGATCCTGCGGAACAACCCGAGTTCCTTCCCGATGACCGACAAATACTTGTTCACCGTCACCGCGCTCGCCGGCGGAAGTGCCAGGTTATCGCGGTAGTAGCGGTCCCTGTACTTGCGCAGGATATGTTGTGCATACTTGTTCAGCGGCACAACACGGTCCTTCTTACCCCTTCCCCTGATGAAGATGCTGTTTTCTCCAGCATCTCCTTTCTGCAGGTGTGCCAGTTCACTGAAACGTATCCCGGTGAAGCACATCAGGCAAAACAGGTCACATATTCGTTCCTTCCTGGGTACTTCGGTCCGGTAGTTCCGGAACTTCATCAACTCCTGCCATTCCAGGTACAACGGGCGGGACGGCACAGGCAGGGATCTGCTCCCGAGCAACCTGTAGAAACGGCGGTAATCGTAGTACACGTTGTACCCCTGTTTCGTTGCCCAGTTCAGGAACCACACCAGGGTATTGACCATCTTCTGCACCGTTACATCCGACAGCCCCTTCTCAGACTGGAAGGTGCTGAATGTATCAAGGAATGCATCGTTCATCCGGTCGAACCTCATGGGATAGCCCGTTTCCCTGGAAAACGCCTGCAACTGTCCGTAGAAGGTCCTTACCTTCCGGTAGCTGCTGCTGCTCCAGCGTGCACTTCCCTCTTTCATAAACAGGAACATTACTTCAAAGAACCCTTCTGAAAACCGGGGCCTCAACCGCTCAAATTCCTTTCGAAAATCCTCCGCCCCGGGTTTCTCAGACAGGCTTGCCAGCGATCTCCAGATAATGCCGGCAGTATAAGCTAACGATTCGAGCCAGACATTGATCAGACGTGCGTCGGGGTATGCCTCGTTCACTTGCTGCTTCTCATGATCCCACCAATTCAGATCAACAAATTTTCCGGTGGAAATCATGACCCTTTTACCATGAAAGGCGACCGTCATGAAAATCGGCCTCCTGGTCTTTAACAGCTTTCCATCCTTGCCCCTCCGCTTCTCAATGTAAAACCTGACCCTCATTTGCATACGAATTTACACTATATATATAGCCTTAATTTATTAGTTATTAACAAATTTTTTGGAGTTATTAACTGTCAACGGTTGCAGGTGACAGAAGCCTTTTCAGCAAGGGTGTGGGGAATGGAAGGGAAAATGCCTAATTTTGAATCATGAACCGCAAGCTGGTCAGAACAGGAGACGGATCCCATACGATATTTGTACCCGAACTGGGAGAGCATTACCACTCCATCCATGGGGCCGTGCAGGAGTCGGAGCATATTTATATCCGGACAGGATTCCTGTATTCTGAAAAAAACCCGGTGCGGGTGCTGGAATACGGGATGGGCACTGGGTTGAATGTTTTGCTTACGTATATCCACGCGTCGCGGACAGACCGGAAGGTTCATTACCATACGGTTGAAAAATATCCTGTAACAAGTGCCGAAAAGGATTTGCTGAATCTTTCAGAATTATCGGGATGTGACGATCCCGCGATCTTTGACAGAATCCATGGATGTGCCTGGAACGTGGAGGTGAAACTCAGCGACACCTTCTGCCTGTACAAGGAAAAGGCCGACTTCAGGCTGGCTGCACCCGGAAGCGGATTTGATGTAATCTACTTCGATGCATTTGCACCGGAGGTACAGCCCGGTCTCTGGAGCGCTGAAATGTTCAGCAGGGTATTTGCGCTTGCTGCTCCGGGCGCGGTGCTGACGACGTATTCGGCACGCGGACAGGTAAGGAGGCATTTGAATGCAGCCGGATTCACTACCGAAAAGCTGCCCGGTCCACCCGGCAAAAGGGAGATTACACGTGCCGTGAAAAAATTTTCTTAACTTCGCAGCTTCACATAATAAATTTTTAAACAACCATTATGAACAACAAAACACTTACAACGCTCATCATAGCGGTCGTCGCTTTTGCCGGCGGATATTTTCTGAACAGCATGATCGGCGGTGAGAAGATCAAGTCTGAATCACAGGTAAATCTTCAGAATGACTGGGATTCTCTGAGTTATTTCCTGGGCCTTTCCATCGGTTACCAGACCACGGACATGTTCAGCGGCATTGAACCGGCGCTGGTCGGATCAGGGATCAACACCGTGATGAATGATTCATCGGTATTTGATGCCCAGACAGTGGAAATGCTGCAGATGCAACTGATCCAGGGTGTGATGAACAAGAAATCACAGGAAGGCGTCGAATTCCTTGCTGAAAATGCAAAGCGCCAGGGCGTCTTCACCACGGAATCAGGGTTACAGTATGAGCCACTCCGGGAAGGTGACGGACCGATGCCCGTTGACACATCAAGGGTTACGGTACATTATCATGGTACCCTTATTGATGGAACGGTATTCGACAGCAGTGTGGACCGTGGAGAGCCGGCTACTTTCGGACTGAACCAGGTGATCCCGGGCTGGACAGAGGGATTGCAACTGATGAGTGTAGGATCAAAGTACAAATTCTACATTCCTTCAGAGCTTGCTTATGGTCAGCGTCCGCCTTCACCAACCATTCCGCCGAATGCAGTATTGATTTTTGAAGTAGAATTGCTTTCGATCGAAGAATAATAAACATCTTTTTAACATTGAAAAGCCAGGCCAGCGCTATGCTGACCTGGCTTTTTCCTATTCGGAATTTTGGCTTTTCCTCTTTATTACTCTTTCACTGCAGAAATATTGCAGTCGTTTTTATTAGTTTTGTCATGAATTAAACAAACAATCAACATATGAGCTTTGAAATTTCAGGTCGGATCACCGAGATCTACCCCACCCAGCAAGTAACAGACAAATTCAAGAAACGAGAGTTTATCCTGGAAGTTAAAGAGACCAACAACACCGGGTTTGAGTTTATAGAATACATCAAATTCCAGGCTGTACAGGACAAAACGGGGTTACTTGACGGGCTGAATATCAACGACCAGGCGAAGGTAAGTTTCAACCTCCGCGGAAGAAAGTGGGAGAAAGATGGTCAGACCTCCTATTTCACCAATCTTGATGCCTGGAAAATTGAGAACGAATCAACAAGTATCACCCCTGATACTTCCGGCATGCAAAAATCGGATCCACAGGTTCCTGACAATAACGAAGCTCCCTTTCCCCAGGATCCGCCTGCTGACGATTCGGGATTTGATGATCTGCCCTTTTAATATTTTGAACGATCTAACCCTAATTGGGGCCTTTCATCAATCCCGTTAGTTCAACAGCGCGGATTTATTTCTTTGCTTGGTGTGCTTGCCGTTGATACCGATCTTCTTGACCGGTAGTTCCATGCGCAAGCCTATTCTCTTCTTGTCTACCTGCACCAGGCCAACAGAACCACCCATGGCTTTTGCCAGGTCACGTGCCAGCTTGTAGGCCAGGCCCGTGGAATCGAGGTGGTTGTGCCAGTCATCCGTGTTACCATTGTTTTCAAAGACCATTTGTGCCCGTTCCTCGAGCAACTCATTTCTTTCACTGATGATGGTAAAAAGGACCTGTTTGCCGTCCCTGATATCCATCTTCATTTCGACCACCCCTTTACACTGATGGGTGACCGCGTTATTGACCAGGTTATCGAGGATCCTGTGCAGCCTGTACCCATCGGCATTGACTGTGATCCGGTTGTACCTGGTGGGTGTCGACATCAGCAGCGCCACCCTGTAACTCATCCCCCTGATCACCTTCGAGTTATAGAACCCGTAGATCTCCCTGAACAGGTCTTCGGCGAAAACCTCCTCCTGTTTCATTTCGAGATTGTCGGTCTCGAGGAGTGTCAGGTCGATGATATTATCCATTACTTTTAAGAGCGTTTTACTGTTGTGGGAGATGTATTCAATGTATTCCTCCCTTTCGCTGTCTGTAAGTGTACTGTTCGTCAGCAAGTCTGAAAACCCGAGGATTGCGTTCATGGGGGTCCTGATCTCGTGCGTGATATTCGACAGGAACCTGCACCTGACCTGCAACCCGGCATCGCGGTGGGTGTGGTAGACTCCTTCGAGCCAGGCCACCTTATCCCTTAGTTTCTGGTTTGCAGCCATCAACTCATCGTATGTTGGGTTTTCGTCCATTGCAGCCTCTTTCTGAACAGTATTGTACACTGTTAATCTTCCAATTCTAAAGTCTGTTCTTACCGGCGCACCTTGATTTTGCGCAGTAATTTTTGTGCTTCATCTGCCTTGTCACTGTTCCCTGATGCGAGTACGGCGAATTTTCTGCGTGCGCGCTCGTTTTCATTCAGGGCCAGGTAACAGAGCCCCAGGTACCATTCTGCCTTGTCGACATACAGGTTGTCCTGGTGATCGACCACTTTGTTCAGTGATACTTCCGCGTCGTGGTACCTGTCCTCTTCGTACAAAGAGATACCGAGGTAAAGTTGCGCGCCGGCATTATCGGGCTGGTTCTCGAGGAACAGCTCAAAGTGCTCGATGGCATTCATGAAATCCCCTTCCTGGTAGAAAAGGCTGGCCTTTGTAAGGTAGGTTTCCGTTGTCGGGTCGTTGAGCGACCTGTTCATCAGTGCCACCTCGTAAGGCTTGTAATACTTTTTAAGAAGATCCTTGTTGCTCAGCGGCCTGTCAAGTACCGAAGCAAGGCCGATGGCCAGGATCAGGGCAATGGCTGCAGTTGCAGCGTAGTGCCAGGGCTTGTTAAAACGGATCGTTGCCTTCGCATTCTTTCCGTTCTTCTTGGTCTCTTTCCGCAGATCCGTCAGCTGATCCCTGAAGCTCAATACTTCCGTATCGGCCAGTGCTTCATCAATCTCCTGGTACAATCCCAGGTCTGCCTGAAGCTCGGGACTGCTTTCAAGATCCGCTTCGAACCTCTTCATGTCCTTGTCTGTGAGGTCATGATCGAGGTACTTCTGGATAATGTGCCTGTCTCGTTTCATAACAAATATGTGTATAGTTTAATCATCATTTTTTCCTTTTTGAGGTTGTCAATGATCAGCTCAATGTTCTTTGTGCCAACGGATACACGGATTTCTCCCTGCAAATTATGGTTAAAAAACTGAGCTTATGATCTTCATCTTCTTCCTGCGAAGGATCCTGGCTTTTTGCCGGTTTACCGACCCCGGGCATCGTCGGGTGCCGTTCAACGGCTCCCCGGGTGTACCCCTGATCAGCTCCTTGTCAAGTGTTGTGAACCCGGACGTCTCCCGGTGCCTGGGTAGGGCTCCTGGTATGTCCTTTTCACAGCTCTTGTGAGCCTCATGATCCCTGGAATTTGTCAATCCCTGGTTTCACTCCTTCCCAGTCTTATGATCTGGATCATCTTCCGCAGCATCTGTGTCTTCTTTGGTGCTCCTTTCTTTCCAGTGTGCTGTCTGGCAGCGTACTGTCTTTACAGTAAGCTGTCCCAACAGTATCCTGGTCTGAAGTTTTGCGGACCATCCTCCAAAATGCAGCGATCTGCTTCATCTCATGACTGAGTGTATGTCATCCGGCCCCGCATACACTGTATGCCACCGGTATTGTATTCTTGTCTGGTTCAGCACGGACGTTTCCGTTGCTGAAAGGATGTGTAATTACGCCTGGTAGTTACCTGCATCCATTTGGATAAAAAATGTATTATCCTTTGTTGGTCTCTAAACTTTTGGGAGGAATAATGAGATCGATAGGTTCTCCAGCTGCTCCTCCTCTTAAAAAATTCATTTGTTCCTGGGTCATTGCTTCTGTTGCAAAAGTCTCGATGGTTGATTTAAAAGTTTTCATGACGTTTTTTCAATTAGGGTTAATACTTGTTTTGTTGATCGTTCAACCCTTTATTCCACAACATCTGAAAACGTTACCCGAAAAAATGAAAAAAAAATGAAATAAAATTCTATCTTGCTGATTATGTGATATTTATTTTTTTGAAAAAACAACAAATTTAAACTACCTTGGCTTCCATCAGTTTAATGTTAATGCTTCGAATGTATATGAAAAAAGTATTGTCGTTGCTTATATTATTCACCCTAACAATAGCAACTCTTGCCCAAACCGATCAGATAAGGTTCGATAGCGATATTATTGAAGATCAATTTCAAGCAGGATATCTTTTTCATAATGTTGGCAATTTTGATAGTGCAGAGGTTTATTACATTAAAGCATTAGAATCCATTCTAGCTGCAAATGATGGCAGTGGAGATTACGAGGAAATTAAAGCTAGATTAAATGCAAATTTAGGAGCAGTATATAGAGTTAGAAATAATTATAGAGAGGCTATTGAACGATTAAATATGGCCGAAAAGTATTATGTACATTATGACCCAAATTCTTCATTCTTAGGCTATATTTATAATACAAAAGCCAATATATACTATAATTTCTCAGATTTCAAAGAAGCTGAACTATATTATAATTATTGTATAGATTTCTTTAGAAAGAATAATCTAATCGGTTCTTTAGAATATAGTCAAGTCTATATCAATATCTTCAATATTCTAGTAGAACAAAACAGAAACAATGAAGCAATTGAGTTTTTGCAAAGTTTCGAAATTGTTGGTGATAATAAACTAGTATTTCAAAGACATATGTTTTTAGCAGAAGCTTATAGTAAGTTAGCTAATTATGAAGACACCTATGAAGAAAAATTAAACTACTATGAAAAAGCGCTCGAAGAAACAAGAGCTGCCAAGAATATTTATGATAAATATTTAGAGCCAAGTTATGCGCTGCTAATGATATATAATTACAGAGTTGCTGCTATTTATACTGAATTAGGTAATTATGATATAGCTAGGAATTATTTATTAAACAATAAAAAGCTTTATGAAGATGGTAAGACTCAATATTTTGAAAAATTATACCAAACATATTATTTGTTGGGAAACATACATTATTTACAGGAAAATTATGAAGAATGCATCGATTGGTTAGATGCAGTAATAAAAAATCTAGAGAAATCTGAATTACACACCTCCAGTCCTGCTCAGAATATCCTAAGCCAAAGGACTTATAATAGAAAGATTATCGACTTTTACCGTTTATATGGCAGCGCGTCATTAAATCTTTATAAATTAGATAATAACATGAAACATATCTTAAAATCATTAGATATGTATTCAAAAAGCATTGAGTATCTCAAAGTTTTTAGACTTCATATGCGAAATGAGGAGAGTGTGCATATTGAATCGAATACAAGCATAGATATTATTCATGAAGCAGTAAATGTTGCAACTCAATTATATCAAATAACAAACCAACAAGAGTATTTAGATATTGCATTCCGTTACGCTGAGAACATGAAAGCATTTTCATTATTTTCAGAAATAAAAAGTGGTGAAGCAATGCAGTTTTCTGACTTGCCAAAAAATGTAAGAGACAAAGAATCCTATTTAACGAGTCAATTAGTGCAGACTAGAGAGGAAATATTTAAAGAAAAATTAAATGAAATTCCAGATTCTAGCAAAATTGAGGCATTGAATAAAAAATATATTTTTGTAAAAGACAGCTACAATTCATTATTAGATTCTCTTGAACTCTACTATCCCAAATACTTCAAGCTTAGATATGAACCAAGTTTTATTCTTCCACATCAAGTTCAGCAAGCTATCAATCACAACGAATGCCTCGTCGAATATGTCCTCTCTGATTCCATTCTCACTACATTCGTGATCGACAAGGAAAACATCCAGGTACTGAATCACCCCATCGATACCAATTTTGCAGATTTGTGTAAAAAATATTTAGACCTTCTGCAGAACCAGGACTTTAGCAACAATGTGCAACATACCTACCAGAACTATACGGCACTGGGCAGATATTTCTACGACATCCTGGTGGCGCCCGTGCTGGATATTACCGACAGCCGGGAAATCACGTTTGTGCCGGATGGGGCAATCATGTACCTGCCGTTTGAATCTTTCATCACCAGCGACGAATTTGACAAAACCCGGCCCAATTACAGGGACCTGCCCTACCTGATCTACGACCTGTCGGTGGGGTATTCCTATTCCTCCACGCTCCTGTTCAGCGAAAGGGTCCGGTCCAAATCCCCCAGCAACAAGGTGCTTGCCTTCGCCCCTGAATACCAGAATCTCCTGGATGAAAAACTGCAATCCATCTGGAACCGCCAGTCAGAACGCGATTTCCTGATGCCGCTGCCTGGCGCCAGGGAAGAGGTGATGAACATTTCGAAAACCGTGAATGCAGACATCTACCTCGATGCAGCTGCCTCCGAAGCAAATTTCAAAGCCCTGGCATCCGATTACGCGGTACTGCACCTGGCCATGCATACCATCATGGACGATAAAAACCCCATGTACTCCAAGCTGGCATTTACCAGGAACTTCAGCGACAGTACGCAGGACCATGACCTGTTCACATACGAGATCTATAACCTGCTACTCAATGCCGAAATGGTGGTGCTCAGCTCGTGCAGCAGCGGGTACGGAGAACTGCAGAAAGGAGAAGGGATGATGAGCATGGCGCGCGGATTCATCTACGCGGGGTGCCCGAGTATCGTGATGACCCTCTGGCAGGTTTCCGACCTCTCCAGCGCCGAACTGATGAGCGGATTCTATAAACACCTGAAAAAAGGACACACCAAAAAGAAAGCGCTCCGACAGGCAAAAATTGATTATATCAAATCGTCCGACAACCTGAAAGCCAATCCCTACTTCTGGTCGGCATTCCTTATGGTAGGCGACAGCTCACCACTCTACGCAGCATCTGCGTCGTTCTACCTGGTGCTGATCCTCGTGCTCTTTACCCTGGTTATTTTAGGTGTCATCTACAGGAAACAGATCAGGAAAGCCCTGGGAAGGAAAAAATGACCATTAAAGGCCATGCGCAGTGTATGGGTGACTGGATGAAGACATAGTACACGCCCTATCAATCCTCGATCAACGCCTGGTACTCTTTGTCTTCCTTGATCCGGTTGACCAGGAACTCTTTGCAGAAGTGACGGCGTTTCCTGACGTAGGTATCGCTCCTGAAACCCAGCTTCTCCGCGATATCCTTCGCAGCCATATCCTGGGCCGTGAGGGTAAGGATCTTCTGACAATCTTCCGGGATCAGCTTCAGGTTCCGCTGGTACACTGCCAGCCGCAAATCCTTGTCTGCAACGGGAGGGGGTTCCTCGAATTCAATGTACTCCTCCATCTCCCGCTTCAATTCTGTTACCTCCATCTTCCTGGTGTCACGGAGCTTCTTCAACCAGATCAGGCGCGCAATGGAATACAAATAGGTGCTGAAGGTACTGCTGAGTTCAAAATCAGGTTCGTCCCGAAGTCGCTTGAAAATAACAATCAACGCCTCCTGGAACACATCCTCGGAATCGTCGTCGGATCCGTTGTTATTGGTGATCAACGAACTGATCTTGCCGAAATCGTTCTTGTAGATGAACCCGATCACATGGTTGTCCCGCTTTCGGAGGCCAAGTATGATATCTTCATCAGTAAAACTCTTCATGCGATCTTGTTAGCGTGCCGTTGATCAGTATTCACAATCTGACAAATATAATTATTCTGCTTAAGCTTGTAGTGTTTCAGCGAAAAGTAATTAATTTAAACCTCGGAATTCTAAATAATTCTAAATTTGGCACTGAACTAAAAAGACCCTTAAAATGATCGAAAACCTGTTGGAAAAATACCGCGTACTGCTTGAATCCACTGGCCTTTCAGTCCAAAACGCCCAGGTACTTGAAAACATCACGGTGTTCATCGCCATCGTCCTGCTGGCATTTATCGCCGACCGCGTCACCAAAATCATCCTGGTAAGGGTCGTCGGAAACGTGGTCAAACGATCCAAAAACAAGTACGACGACATACTGATGCAGAAAAAGGTTTTCAAGCGTATCGCCCACATCGCCCCCGCACTGGTTGTCAATGCCACAGTGGGCCTGCTGATCGATGCGGCCGGACTCGTGGAATTCATCAGGATCATCACCCAACTCTATATCATCCTGATCAGCGCACTGGTGGTCGACTCACTGATCGGCGCAGCACACGAGATCTACCAGCAACTGCCAGTTTCGAAAGGCCGGAACATCAAGGGATATGTGCAGCTGGTGAAAATACTGGTCTTTATCATCGCCGGACTGGTGGTGATCTCAGTCCTCACCGAGAAATCCATCAGCGGTCTCCTGACAGGTCTCGGTGCTTTCGCTGCCGTGCTCATGCTGGTCTTCAAGGATACCATCCTCGGACTGGTCGCCAGTGTGCAGCTTTCTGGAAATAAAATGGTGAATGTGGGCGACTGGATCTCCATGCCCAAATACAACGCGGACGGCGATGTGATCGACATCAGCCTCAACACCGTCAAGGTGCAGAACTGGGACAAAACCATTGCAACCATCCCAACCTACGCCCTCGTGCAGGACTCCTTCAATAACTGGAAAGGAATGGAGGAATCGGGCGGCAGGCGGATCAAAAGAAGTGTGAACCTGGATATGCAAAGCGTGCGCTTCCTGAACAGCAACGAACTGGAAAAATTCAAGGAGATCCGCATCCTGAAAAACTATATCGAATTAAAGGAAAAAGAAATACAGGATTACAACCAGAAAGTCGGGGTAGACACTTCCGACCTGGTCAACGGAAGAAGACTTACCAACCTGGGTACCTTTAGAAAATACCTGGAACTCTACCTCCGTAACCATCCGAAGATTCACCAGGACATGACCTTCCTGGTGCGGCACCTGCAACCCACGGAACTCGGAATCCCAATCGAAATATATGTCTTCAGCAATGACCAGGCCTGGGCCAGCTATGAAGCCATCCAGTCCGATATCTTCGACCATATCCTGGCAGTGATACCGTTATTCGACCTCCGCGTGTTTCAGAATCCTACCGGGGCAGACTGGCGGGCTCTGGCTCAGCAAAATTAACAGGTATACGCACCATAAATACATACAAAACACAACTTTTCTTCTGGTTTTTCGATTTTTCCAGGAACCTTATATTTTCGAAAATTGTTATCTTTGTGAACTGTAAATACTATTTTTTCGTATTAATGGTTCACAAATCATGAAAAACAATATCATATTATCTATCTTCAAAGATGAAAAGACAGTATTTCGGCTAAGAGATATTGCCCTTTTGGTCGGAGAAAAAAATTTTGAATCACTTAACAAAAAAATGAATTATTATGTCCGAACGGGTAAGCTGCTAAACCCCCGAAAAGGCATATACGCTAAACCGAATTATAATAGCGAAGAGTTGGCATGCGTCATTTATACACCCTCATATATATCTTTAGAATATGTTCTTCAAAAAGAGGGGGTCTTATTTCAGTTCGACTCGCGCATCACAGCCATTAGTTATTTAAGCCGCAGTATAGAAGTGGAGGACAATACTATTGTGTACCGCAAAATTAAGGGTGAAATAATTGCCAATACAAAGGGAATATCCAGACAAATTAATCAGGTGAACATTGCCACTGCTGAAAGAGCATTTTTGGATCTTCTATATTTAAATAAGTACTATTATTTTGATAATCTAAATCCATTGAATAAGGTCAAAGTATATGGCCTTCTACCCATCTATATGTCAAAAACACTGACCGAAAAAGTAAAAAAATACCTTCCAGATGATTGATCCAAACAAACATAAATTTCTCCTTGTTCAAATCCTGAAAGATATCTATTCTGATATTCAGCTCTCGAATAGTTTAGGATTCAAAGGAGGTACAGCCCTGATGTTTTTTTATGATCTCCCTAGATTTTCTGTCGATTTGGATTTTAATCTTCTCGATAAAAAGCAGGAGAATATGGTTTATAATAAGGTGAGGAAAATACTGCTTAAATACGGGAGTATTTATGATGAAGCAATGAAGTTTTATGGTCCACTGGTTGTTCTGAATTACGGTCACGGTGAGCGTAATCTAAAAGTTGAGATTTCAAACCGGCCGTTTGAAAACAGTTACGAGATTAAAAACCTGTTGGGAATAAACATAAAAGTTATGGTATTGGAAGATATGTTTGCCCATAAGTTGTGTGCCCTGCTAGACAGAAACAGTATTGCCAACAGAGACATATTCGATTGTTGGTTTTTCTTGGATAAGCGGACTCCGGTCAATAAAAAAATTGTTGAATCCCGTATGAAAATGCCAATAGCCGATTATCTTCAGAAATGCATTGACCTGTTGGAATCAATGAGCGATCAAGGACTATTGCAAGGACTGGGTGAATTGATGGAAGACAGCATGAAAAAATTTGTGCAGAAAAAAATGAGAATCGAAACAATCAGCTTACTGAAATTGTATAAGGAATTCCCGATATTGTAAGCTTATGTATAAAATTGGTGTTGTTTCCCACCAGCCATTCCCCAAAATCCTGGCGCCAAACTGGCAACAAAGAAAAAACACCCATTGATCCATCTGCCGCCCAAAAAACTTGCTATTTTATAACATACCATCTTCTATTGATAATACCGGCAGCTTGGCTAAATTTAAACTTTCATGCAATAATGTATGAATCACTGTTAATTATTAATACACAGACCCGGATATAGGAAAAACAGACACAAATACGCAATTCGTGGTTTAAACCTGTTTTTCAGCATCCGCAAAGACACCATAGCAAAACAATGGAAGAAGCATCACACATCGACAGCCTGGACAAAAAGATCCTGGCCCTGATTACCAAAAATGCACGGATCCCCTACCTGGAGGTTGCCAGGGAGTGCAATGTCTCCGGAGCAGCGATCCACCAGCGCATCCAGCGCCTCATGAAACTCGGCATCGTATCCGGTTCCCAATTCATGCTCGACCCCAGGAAAATCGGGTTTCATACCTGTGCCTACGTCGGGATATTCCTCGACAATGCCGGATTATACCCCGAAGTGGTGGAACAGCTCGAGAAGATCCCGGAGATCACCCAATGTCACTATATCACAGGAGGCTATTCGATTTTCATCAAAGTTTATACCCGGAACAACGAGGACCTGAAACACGTGCTGGTAGACAAGGTGCAGGCCATATCAGGAGTATCGAGAACCGAAACATTCATCTCCCTCGAAGAGAGCATCAACCGGCAGATCCCGCTGGAATAGCCGCCTGCATGCGTTGCCTGACGGCTTCATAGATCACCACACCCGCTGCAACGGACACATTCAGTGATCCGATCGTTCCGTATTGTGGAATGGATACCGAATGGTCGACAAATTCCAGCAAAGCCGCAGAAACACCCTGGTCCTCGGCACCCATGAGGATCGCCGCAGGCCCCGTCAGATCCGCCTGGTAAATGGTCCCTTCAGCCTTCTCCGAAGCCGCAAAAACCTGCAAACCGCTGCTTTTCAGGTAGTCGAGCAACAACCTGAGGTCGGGATGACGGCAGACAGGAATGCTGTGCAGCGCCCCGGCAGAGGTCTTCACAGCCTCGGCTGTGATCCGGGCACTTCCTTTATAGGGAACCACGATCGCATCCACCGCCGCACATTCAGCAGTACGCGCGATGGCACCAAAATTCCTGACATCCGAAACCTGGTCAAGTACCAAAATCAGCGGGTTTTTCCCCTTCTGAAAAATCTCGGGCAGAATAAATTCTATCTCGCTGTACTGGATCTCGGAAACATATGCTATAACGCCCTGGTGGTTTTTCCGGGTGATGGTATTGAGCTTCTCCTGTGGGACATGCTGGAAAGGAATCTTTTCCGCGATCAGCCGGTTCCTGAGCTCCCCGAAAGCATCGCTGGTGCCCCTCGCGCTCTTGATAAGCACCTTTTCAAGTTCCCTGCCTGCATCCAGTGCCTCTGTAACCGCATGGATGCCATATACGATCTGGTCTTTTTCTTTTTTCATTACCTGCTCAATGAGTATACTTTGCCTGATCTCCAGGAACTGACCGCAGCCGATACATATCCCATCGACTGACCGTTCTTGCGCCAAACCAGGTCGTGGTTCGAATACAGCCCGGGAACCCGGTCAAACACAAATTCAACCACTTTCCCTTGTCGGTTTGAAATATAATACCAGCGCTCCTCGGAACCTCCCGAACGAATGCGGTCTGGCGGACCGAAAAGAATAAAGATCATCCCGCGGTCGGTCTTCCACCCTTCCCTGTTGGTCGTAAAATAGAGGTTTGAATAAACCACCCGGTTGTAGTAGACCCTGAGTAGCTCACGCGACCGCTCCATGGAGGCAGCCCTGGCCAGCCAGAAATCATCCACGGCCAGTTTCGTGTTGCCCCCCCTGCGCATCGCATTGTATTCGGTTTGTGTTGCAATATAAAACAAAGGCTCCAGCAGGGATTCTTCCGACTGTACCTGGGGGAAATCCGGTCCGAACCGGTGAAGCGTGATCCCTTCCGGTCGGGTCGTGTCCAGTCGAAAATGATACATTCCTTTCTCCGGAAGCGTGAAGATCGTACTTTCGGTCCACGCCAGCCTGATGGTCGTGTCCGGCGTCACTTCGAAAAATGAAGGTGAAGTCATGGTAATGGGCGGCCTGGGGAATTCTTCACGCACCTTGATGAAATCAACGAAAATGGAATCATACCCGGGTATCCTGTAGTTGAGCCTGAACACTTCTCCCGGTGCAATGTAGTTAAGGAACCGCGGGTAGCCTGTCCGTGCCGACACAACACTGAAATTCTGCGCGGAATAACTGTTCCGTTTATCGATATAGATATGCTCCAGTCCAACCGATCCACGCAGCAGGTCCTTCGATTCAATCCTGATCATATACTCACTGCCGCTCCTGATACTCAGGACCCTGGAGCTGAAAAACGCGGTATTCGCCTCGTCTTCCCTGTCGAGCTTGATCTGAAATGTGGTGGAATCACTCCTGGCAACGATCTCCCTGTTTTCACCGAGCTCATAAATGACATAGGTGATCCCCACCAGCGCCCGGTATTCAGCTTCCTCGTTGGCCTGGTTGAACAAGAGTTCCTTCGGAAACAGCCTGATGAACATGGAGGTCATGTTATCACTGATATGATACAACCTGTAGTCCGCATTCAGCGAAAACTCACTGGGATTGTACATCGAGGCAAACTGCGACGCCGGAACGCTGAGCTTCTGCGTGGAGGTGCAACCGGCAATCAGGAAAATGGTCAATATGATGTAAACACTTTTTCTCATTCAGAATTCTAAAGAAGATGCAAAATACGCAAATTCATCTGTTTCTTTTCATTTTTCAGAACAGATCCGCCTTTCAAAGCAGTATGGCGGACAGATAAAACCCGGCATGACAACTTACCAGCCCGGTTCAGCTGCCTTTCAACTGCTCCAGGTCGGACGAAGCCCGCTCCCATCGCTCCATCAGCCGATCCAGCTCGTTTCGCTTTTCCCTGTAAGAAAAGAACAGCGATTGGTCCTCAATATTGTCCGGTTCAGCCATTATCCTGTCCATCTCGCTGATTTCCTTCTCGCTGGCAGCAATGGCATCCTCCAGCTCCTTCACGGCGCGCTCATGTTTTCGCAGCTTACGCTCAAACACCTTCTTCTCCTGGTAATCCATTTTTGAACCTTCCCCGCTTGCCGTTGCAACCTTTGGTTGCGCACCGCGCCGCTCAATCTCGCGAATGGACCGGATCTTCCTTTTCTCCAGGAATTCAAAGATGCCACCGATATACTCCCTGATCCCCTTGTTCCTGAATTCATATACCTTGTCGACCAGCCCGTCGAGAAATTCCCGGTCGTGCGATACCACGATCAAGGTGCCATCATACTGCAGCAATGCATTCTTCAGGATATCCTTTGAGTTCATGTCCAGGTGATTGGTGGGCTCATCCAGGATCAGCAGGTTGAAAGGCTGCAGGATCATGACCGCCATGGCCAGCCGGGAGCGTTCGCCACCCGACAATACTTTCACCTTCTTATCGACGTCCTCACCCCGGAACAAAAAGGCCCCGAGGATATCCCGCATCTTTGTCCGGATATCTCCCACAGCCACTGCATCCACCGTCTCCAAAACAGTCTTGTTCTCATCCATCAGCTCATCCTGATTTTGCGCAAAATAGCCAAGCTCAACGTTATGCCCCAGCTTGAAACCACCGCGATAATCCAGTTCCCCCACAATGATTCGCGACAGCGTGGTCTTCCCTTCCCCGTTCCTGCCCACGAACGCCACTTTCTCCCCCCGCTGGATCACCATGTCGATGTCCTTCAACACTTCGTTGTCACCATACGATTTCGACAACTGGCCGATCTCCATTACGATCTTCCCCGACCGCTTCGCCACCGGGAAACGCAGGTGCATCGAAAGTCTGTCCTCCTGCTCCACCTCGATCCTGTCGAGCTTGTCCAACTGTTTCACGCGCGACTGTACCTGCACCGCCTTGGTGGCCTTGTAACGGAATCGCTCGATGAATTTTTCCGTATCCCTGATCATCTTCTGCTGGTTCTCATAGGATGCAGACTGGTGTTCAATCCGCTCCTCCTTCAGTTTTACATATTGGGAGAACCCCACTTTGTAATCATAGATCTTTCCCAGCGAGAGATCAAGCGTCCGGTTGGTCACCCTGTCAAGGAATATCCTGTCGTGCGATATCACCAGCACACCGCCGCCGAACGTGGCCAGGTAATCCTCGAGCCACTGGATGGAGTCAATGTCCAGGTGGTTCGTGGGCTCATCAAGCAGGATATAGTCGGGCTTTCGCAGCAGGATCTTGGCCAGCTCAATCCGCATCCGCCATCCACCCGAAAACTCGGTTACGGGCCGGTCCATGTCCGACGGACTGAATCCCAGTCCCACCAGGGTCTGCTCCACGTCTGCATGGATCGCACTGCCGCCTTCCAGCTCGAAACGTTCAGTAAGTGTATGCAGCTGCTCGATCAGCTTCATGTACCCGTCCGACTCATAATCGGTCCGCTCCTCCAGTGCCTTGTTGAGCGATGCAATCTTCGCCTCGATCTCCAGGATGTGCCCGAACGCCTGGAGCGTTTCATTGTAAAGGGTCCTGGAACCCGAGTGCCTCATCTGCTGGGGCAGGTAGCCGATGTCCGTGGATCCGGATCGCACCACCATGCCCTCATCGGGCTGCTGGCGTCCGTCGATCAGGTTCAGCAACGTGGTCTTGCCGGCACCATTGCGCCCGACAAGCCCCACGCGGTCATTTTTACTGAGCTGGAAGGAGATGGAGTCAAAAAGGGTAAATGCTCCGAATCGTATGGTTACATTGTCAACTGATATCATCTGGTTTGCATATATTCAAGCGCGGGGTCAATTGCATATTCATATCCCCACATTAGACCATGCAGCGGTTGTTTTGTTTTCTTTTTTCCTGAAATACAAAAAACACTCCCCGCAGGGACTTCCGTTAATAATTGTTTTACGCGGTACACCCGCTCATCCGAACAAAAATGAAAGTTTATTGTACATATATAAAGTGATTTATAAATACCTTAACAATGAAAAACATGACAACAGGAATCATTATCGGGCTTGTCGCAGGAGCCCTCATCGCAGTGCTTGCGATCTTCTTCAGTTCCCCCTCACTGATGCTTAAAGAGAACAAAAGTAAACATGATTTTGAAACTACACTTGCCCAAATTGAAAAATCGGTCGATTCCCTGGGTTGGAAGATCCCGCATATCAACGACCTGCAGGCAACAATGCACAAGTTCGGCAAGGATGTCCGCCAGGTGAAGGTCTACGAAATATGTCATCCCGACCATGCCTACAAGGTACTCAAACAGGACGACGAACGGATCGTTTCCACGCTGATGCCCTGCCGGATCGCAATCTATGAAAAATCCAACGGGAACATATACGTGTCACGGATGAACTCCGGGCTGATGTCCAAACCCATGAGCAAGATCATCCGTAGCACGATGTCAGATGCCGCTGCCGATACCGAGAAAATCCTCGCTTCCGTTATTGAATAAAACGCAACAGTACTGAAGTCCTTGGTGCTTTTCCCGATCCGCTGACTATCTTTGCAGGATCAAACAATGCATGCAATGGGGAGAAGAAAGTTACCGGCCTATGAAGCCATTACCATAGCAGATATCGCTGCCGAAGGAAAATCCATCGCCAGGATCGATGACCTGGTGGTGTTTGTGCCGGGAGCGGTACCGGGCGATGTGGTCGACCTGCAGGTAACACGGAAACGCAAAAAATACCTGGAAGCCAGAGTCACACGCTACGTCAGCTATTCCGATGAACGCACGGAACCGTTTTGTTCCCATTTCGGGACCTGCGGCGGGTGCAAGTGGCAACACCTTCCTTATCCGCTGCAGCTCAAATACAAGGAAAAACAGGTGCAGGATGCCCTGCAGCGTATCGGGAAAATCAGGATCGACAGGATCGATTCCATCCTCGGGGCCGAAAAAACCAGGTTCTACCGCAACAAGCTGGAATATACCTTCTCCAATCACCGCTGGCTGTCGGATGAAGAAGCCGGCGGCGACCAGGTATTTGCCAACCGGAACGGTGTGGGTTTCCATGTGCCCGGGAGGTTCGACCGCGTGGTGGATGTGGAAAAATGCTACCTGCAGGAAGACCCGAGCAATGAAATCAGGGACACCCTCAGGGAATTTGCGCTGCAGCAAGGACTGAGTTTCTATGACCACAGGACAAACGAGGGACTCCTGCGCAACGTGATCATCCGGACCACCACCACCGGCGAAGTGATGGTGGTAGTATCGGTCCAGTTCGACGAACCGGTGGTGTACGAGATGCTCGAAAACCTCAACGGCAAGGTGAAAGGGATCACCAGCCTGATGTACGTGATCAACCCGAAGTTGAACGAGACGCTCTACGACCAGGACATCAAAGTGTTCAGCGGCCGCGACCACCTCATCGAGGAACTCGACGGACTGAAATTCAAGATCGGTCCCAAATCATTTTTCCAGACCAATACCTCCCAGGCGCTGGAGCTCTACAGGAAAACCAAGGAATTTGCCGGACTCAGGGGAGACGAGATTGTGTATGACCTCTATACCGGTGCCGGTACCATCGCGAATTATATTGCAGGCGGAGCAGGAAAAGTAGTGGGCATCGAATCGGTTCCCGAAGCCATTGCTGATGCAGTGGTCAATTCAAACCTGAACGGGATCGCCAATACCTCGTTTCATGCCGGGGACATGAAGGACCTGTTCAACGCGGATTTCATGGCTGAACATGGACGGCCGGAAGTGGTCATCACCGATCCTCCGAGGGCGGGAATGCACCAGCAGGTGGTGGAGGCACTGCTGGAAGTTGCACCTGAAAAGATCGTCTACGTAAGCTGCAACCCTGCCACCCAGGCCAGAGATGTCCGGCTGCTTTCAGAAAAATATACCTTCCCCCGGAACCAGGCAGTGGACATGTTCCCGCATACGCACCATATTGAAAACGTATTGCTGCTGCACCGGAAGTAATACCGCGAATGGCGCTGGCTATGCCAGGAACGGGGCTGGCAATGTCAGGTAAAGATGCATATCTTTCTGCAGACAGGTCCGGGAGCTGTATCAGCTCCCCCTTGGGACCCGCTCATCGGGCCAGTCATTCCTGAAATCTTTCCAGTACTGGTTAATCGTTGATTTGATGTCCTTCCGGAGGATCAGGATCCCTGCCAGGTTGGGAATCGTCATCAGTGCAATGGTAATGTATGACAGGTTCCAGACAATGGTAGTATCGGTGAACGATGCCAGGAAAAAGGCGACCACATAGAACATCCGGTAAACGATCACATAGCGTGTGCCGAACAGGTAAGTGACTGCCCGTCCACCGTAATACGACCATGAAATGGCCGTGGAAAAAGCAAACAGCAACAGCCCGATGGCCACGATGTACTGTCCATAGTCGCCCAGGATGCTGCGCTTGAAGGCTTCCGTCGTAAGGGCGGCACTGTGTATCAGCGATTTTCCCTCGAGGTGGATGTTTGCCGAAGATACCTGCTCCCCGCTGAAATACAGGCGACCCTGCCTGACGGGAATCAATCCCGAATAGACCCGGTCACCGCTGTACACTTTCACCTCTTCGGCAAAGGATTCCGCATGCAGCACAGTGACCCCGGAAGTGCTGATCACTCCGTCCGTTACCTGTATCTCGCCGTTATATGCTTTTAAAACGGTATCATTGCTGAAATAGCGGCTCAGCAACCGGACATCGGAAACATCCCCGTCGGAATAGGAACCTGCCAGTATTTCAAGGTCTGCCTGCTCAAATTTGTTGTCGATCTTTTCGTTCCATACACCTGACGACAACAGCACCAAACCGGTAATTGTACAAATGAGAATGGTATCGATGAAGGGTTCCAGGATCGCAACCATGCCTTCCGACACAGGCTCCTGGGCCTTTGCCGCCGAGTGCGCAATGGGAGCAGAACCCTGCCCCGCCTCGTTGGAAAACAACCCCCTGTTCACACCCTTGTTGAATGTAAATGCAAACGAGGATCCGAGAAATCCGCCCACTGCGGCAGTGACCGTGAAGGCATCGGTAAAAATGGATACAAAAGAAGGTCCGACGTTTTCATAATTGGTGGCGATCACAAGAAGTGCACCTACGATATATATAAAAGCCATCACAGGAACCAGCGTGGATGTCACTTTTGCGATCCTTTTGATCCCCCCGATGATCACCAGTCCCAGCAGTACCGCCAACACCGCCCCGGTGATGATGTGTTTCAGTCCGAAAGATTTAAACAGGGCATCCGCGATGCTGTTGATTTGCGGCAGGCTGCCCGTTCCGAAGGATGAAAGGATGGTTGCAAATGCAAAAAACGCCCCGAGGATGGCACCGGTCCTGATAATCTTCCCCGACCTGGTCCTGATATTCAGCCGTTTCTTCATATAATACATCGGACCGCCCGAGATACTGCCGTCTGGCAGGATGTCCCGGTACTTGTGGGAAATGGTCACCTCCACGAACTTGGTACACATGCCAAAGACAGCAGTAATGAGCATCCAGAACAGGGCAGCGGGTCCTCCCAGGTGGATGGCCAATGCCACCCCGGCGATGTTACCTGTGCCGACCGTTCCCGAAAGCGCAGTTGTAAGCGCCTGGAAATGAGACGTGTCACCGATATCCTCCTTGCGGTCGAACCTGCCCCTGACAATCTTCAGGGCATGGCCGAAATACCTGACTTGCGGAAATCCAAGGTAGACTGTAAAAAAGATCCCGGTAAAAAGAAGTAAATATACAAACCACCAGTGGCCACCCAGGTAGTCGTTCATTCCCAGGAGGAAATTGTTTATCTTTTGCATACATCGGTCGTTTAAGGTTGCAGCCGATAAAAATAGTAAAAATATGATGCACTCGCCCCCAAAGCTTCACGAAACCAAAATGCTGTCATTTACCCAGCAGCTGTCCGATCATGCTGACCATGGCATTGCGGTCGTAAGGCTTGGTGATATAGGCATCAAATCCTGCTACCATGGACCTTTCCTTATCAGCCGTAATGGCGTATGCCGACTGGCCCGCCACCTTCAGTTCCGGGTATTTTTCCCGTATGATCTTCAGGGTTTGCAATCCGCTCATCACCGGCATCTGCAGGTCCAGGAGGACCAAGCCCGGCAGCGCTTCCCGCTCAAGAATCTCCAGTGCGCGGTAACCCGAATCGGCAGTCACTACCTGGAATCCCTCATTGCGCAACAGGGTTTTCAATAACATCAGGTTGTCGGGATCATCATCCACGATCAGCAACCGCATGTCCCTGTCAATTTCCGCATGCGAAACGGGATTCTTTTCAGCAGAAAGTACCGTTGTTCCGGTTTTCAGCGGAATCTCCACGCAGAACTCAGATCCGCTACCCATTTCAGATTCTACCCAGATCTTTCCCTTCAACAGTGTGGCCAGGTTCCTGCAAATCGACAGTCCGAGTCCCGTCCCCCCGTATCGCCTTATATTGGATCCGTCGAGCTGACGGAACTGGTCGAAGATCACCTCAAAATTCTCCCTGTCGATACCGGTGCCGGTATCTTTTACAAAGATACGGATGGTAGTTTCGTGCACCCGGTACCCGACCGTGATCTTTCCCCTGTGTGTAAACTTCACCGCGTTATTGACCAGGTTTTGTAAAATCTGCGTAAGCCTGACCAGGTCCGATTCGAACTTCAGGTCCGACGCATCCTGATCGGGATCATATTCCATCGATATCTCGGTCCGGTCCCGCTGCTTCAGTTGCATTGTCCCGAAATTCAACAGGTCCTTGAACAGGTTTTCCACGAAGATCGGAGCATAATACAGTGTCATCTGGTTGCTTTCAATCTTGGCAAGATCAATGATGTCGGAGATCAATGCCAGCAACTGCTCCGAATTCCGGTTCACCCGCTGAATGTATTCTCTCCTGGTCTCCTCGTCCAGCCCCTCATCGGAGAGCAGGTTGGCAAATCCCACGATGGAATTCATGGGCGTACGGATCTCGTGCGACATATTGGCGAGGAAGGCCGATTTCAGCAAATCACTCTCTTCGGCCTTCTCCTTGGCAGCGATCAGTTGCTTTTCAAATTCCACCTTCCCCGAAATGTCCCGGATGATTATGAGAACGTAGTCATGCTCCAGCTCCGGATCTTTCAACAGCACACTCTTGGAACTCATGTGCAGGTAATGTCCGTCCCTGTGCCGCACCCGGTACTCCGCTGCAATCAACTTTTCCCTGAACAGCTGCGAGGCCTTTTTTTCAAGTTCTGCCTTGTCGTCGGGGTGAATCCGTTCCCAGTCCTCCAGTTTCAGGAACTCATCGTTGGAATAACCGAGCACCTCCGAGAATGCATTGTTCAGCATCACCGGCGTACCGTCGGTCCGGAACAGCCCGATCCGGTCATCCGCAGCCTGGATCAACGACCTGTAAATCTTTTCACTCTGCCGCAGCGCACTCTCAGATGCCTGCAGCTCCTTCTTCACCCGCTGCGATTCTGTTTTATCTGTGATAATGGCAATGAACAGGTTTTTCCCCGTGTAATTGTAGGCATGCGCATACACATCCAGGTATTTCATGTTCCCGTTGATATCCCAGGTCCGGACCTCCAGCCCGACGGTGCCCTCGTTGATCAGCCTGGCCCGGAGCTCGGGCCGCTGGTCCATATATTCGCTGTCGATCAGCTCGTAAGGATCCATTCCCGTCAGCCTGCCGCCAAAAAGACGCTCAGCAGCTTCATTGGCCTCCAGTATCCTCCCGGTAGTATGTTCATCACCCATGGTGACGATCAGCACCGGCTGCCGTGTGTTCCTGAATATAAACTCAAACTTACTGGCCTCTTCAGCCCTGTCTATCATGCGGTTATAACGCCGGGAAATATCCATCAACAATCCGCCCAAAAGTTCCGGCTGACCAGCTTCTGATTTTTTCAGGATGGCGCCCCTGGCATAATACCAGTTCCATACCGCATTGGATTTTAGCCTGAATTCAATTTCAAACACCTCCGTTTCACCTGCCTGGAAACCATTGAAACTTTCGTGTATCCGTTTGATATCCTCAGGATGTATATTCCGGTCAAACGTTGGCAAACCCGGGTCAAATTCCTTCACGCTGTAACCCAGCAGCGCAATGGTCTCCGGATCAACGGAGAGTCGCCGTTCCGCGATGTCCCAGTACCAGTAATGCATCTCCATGGCACGCATACCGGCAGCAAGCCCTTCCGAGGGATTCTTAGGCTCAAACGGGATTTTATCAGTACTTCCAGGCACCATACACAAGCTTTAAGCATTAAAAATAGTCATTTTGGAGAAAGATTGAACCGGTGCACCGCAAGGCTTCCCTGCACACGGGCAAACTATTCCACGAAATCATTGTTAATGAATGTAAAAAGCAACATGAAAGAGATACTTCAATATCTTTCTGACCTCGACCAGAACAATAACAGTGAGTGGTTCCATGCCAATAAACCACGGTACGACCGTGCACGCAACACGTACCTCGTGGTGGTGCAAAAGGTCATCGACCTCCTGCAGTTCGACGATCCCAGGTTGTCGGGACTCGAAGCAAAGGACGCCATGTTCAGGATATTCCGTGACATCCGTTTTTCAAAGGACAAAACCCCCTACAAAACGCATTTCGGTGCGTACATGGCACGGGGAGGCAGGAAAAGCAGGGAAGCCGGCTATTACCTGCACATCGGCAACGATGAAATGTTCCTGGCAGCAGGCGTCCACAGCCCGGAAAAAGCAGACCTCCATGCGGTCAGGCAGGAAATCCTCTACCAGCCGGATACATTCGGTTCGCTCCTGGAAACGAAACGGACGCAGGGCTATTCCACCTCCGAACGGGATAAACTGGTGAAAGGTCCCATGGGATTTCCGAAGGATTCACCCCACATCGAATACCTGAAATACAAACATTACCTGCTCTCACATCCGCTTGCGGAACAGGAACTTTTTGCTGAAAATGCCCCGGCAGTGATCGCAGGGCACTTCAGGGAGCTGGTTCCGTTTACTGAATTCATCAATACTGCATTGGAATTCAAAGGTAATGAGTAAGTTACGCCTTGTGTGACTTTTATTACAGACAGGCCCGATCCGCTGTTATATTTTTGCAGTGTAAGTTTTGAGAAAATAAACGACTATATAATAAACCACAAATCAAAACAGTAAACATTATGAGTTTAGAACATTTAACAATTGATACATTCAAAGAGAAGGTATTCAACTACGAAGCCAGCAAAGACTGGAAATACGAAGGTACAACTCCCGCGATTATTGACTTTTACGCAGACTGGTGCGGACCGTGCAAGATGGTGGCCCCCATTCTCGAAGAACTTGCCGAGGAATATGGTGAAAAACTCACCATCTACAAGGTAAATACCGAAGAGCAAAGGGAACTGAGCGCGGTATTCGGAATCCAGAGCATCCCGTCACTGCTGTTCATACCGAAAGAAGGACAGCCGCAGATGGCCATGGGTGCCCTGCCGAAAGAGACCTTCAAGCAGGCCATATCAGAAGTATTGAGTGTCAACTAATAAAGAAAGGACCTGGAAAATGATGAGAAAATATATATTGGTACTTGCAATGGTTTCTGTAGCCATCACAGGCTGCGGAAACAGCAGTGAACCATCAGGAGCTTCTGCAACGAAAGTATCTGACGGAAATGAGCCGGTTGCAAGCGAAAGCAAAGCAACAGCAAAGGGCGGGGAGACCATCAACCTGACCAAGGCTGATTTCCTGACCAGGGTGATGGACTATGAATCCAACCCCTCGGAGTGGATCTACAAGGGCGACAAGCCTGCGATCATTGACTTTTATGCAGACTGGTGCGGACCGTGTAAGATCGCGGCCCCGATCCTGGAAGAACTTGCATCTGAATACAAGGATGAAATCTACGTTTATAAAGTGGACACCGAAGTAGAGCGCGAACTCTCTTCCGTTTTCGGTATCCGGAGCATTCCCGCTTTCCTGTTCATTCCAGAAGAGGGAAAGCCAACCATGAGCAACGGGATTGCAAGGACCCCCGAAGAAACAAAACAAATGTTTGTCCAGATGATCGATGAACTTTTACTTGGAGAAGGAGACGCAGAAGCACTGTAATCTTTCAACAAGTAGGTTGAGTTAGTGGAAATCAGGCTGTCCGTGCCATACGGACAGCCTGATTTATTTTAAAAAAGCGAATGATCCCGGGGGCGTCCCTGGCCGACCCTCCATTTTTATGTTTCATTTCCCGCGGAACTCTGTATCTTTGCACCAGAATACCAACAATCACCTATGAAGTATATTGGTGCACATGTCAGCGCATCCGGCGGGGTGGAAAACGCCCCGGTGAATGCGGCAGCCATCGGGGCCACTGCATTCGGACTCTTCACCAGGAACCAGCGCCAGTGGTCCCCCAAACCCCTGGAGAAAAAAAACATCAGCGCTTTTCGCAGGAACTGCGATAAACATGGTTTCGGGCCGGGACAGATCCTGCCGCACGACAGCTACCTGATCAACCTGGGTCACCCGGAAAAAGAAGGACTCGAAAAATCCCGCGCAGCATTCCTCGACGAGATGCAGCGGTGTGAGCAGCTGGGGATCGACCGGCTGAACTTCCACCCGGGAAGTCACCTCAACAAGATTTCCGGGGAACAATGCATGCAAATCATTGCCGAAAGCATCAACATCGCGCTGGACAACACAAGCGGCGTTGCCGCTGTGATCGAAAATACCGCCGGACAAGGTACCAACCTGGGGTACAGCTTCGAACACCTCCGGTACATCATCGACCTGGTGGAAGATAAGGACCGCGTTGGGGTATGTATCGATACCGCACATGCCTACTCAGCAGGGTACGACCTGAAAAATATAGCAACATTCAACAAGGTGTTTGGTGACTTCGATGAGATCGTGGGAAGGAAATACCTGATGGGGATGCACCTGAATGATTCAAAAAAAGTGCTTGGCAGCCGCGTCGACCGGCACGACAGCCTGGGAAAGGGCACCCTGGGAACCGAACCTTTCCGGTTCATTATGAAGGACCCGCGCTTCGACCACATGCCGCTGATTCTTGAAACACCCGACCCTGAACTGTGGGCAGATGAAATAGCAACCCTGAAGAAAATGCAATTCTGATACATGGAGTATTCCAGTAAATGGTATATTCCTGAAAAAATACAATACCGTAAAAATTACAATGACGCAGGTTTTTAACCAGAACTATTGTATCTTTTTACCAAATTAACCAACGAATATGAGACACGAACGTTCACATGCCAAGATCATTGCGACCATCGGCCCCGCCTCGGAAAACAAAGCTATCCTTGAAAAAATGTTTCACGAAGGGATCGACGTGGTACGACTGAATTTTTCCCACGGCGGCCACGATGAACAGCTGGCCCGGATCAATACCGTGCTGGAACTGAACAAGGAACTCAACTCAAATGTGGCCCTGCTGGCCGACCTGCAGGGTCCCAAACTGCGTGTGGGCGTCATGGAAAACGACGCAGTAATGCTGGAAGCAGGTCGGGAGTTTGAACTCACCACCGAGGAATGTACCGGCACCGACCGCAGAGCTTATATCAGCTACGACCTGTTGCCACAGGACGTGAAGAAGGGAGATACGATCCTCATCGACGACGGCAAACTGGAACTGAAGGTCACCGGTACCAACGGGAAGAATTCTGTTCGCACCGAAGTCGTTGTGGGCGGACCACTGTCTTCCAAGAAAGGAGTGAACCTGCCCAGTACAAGGATCTCCAAACCCAGTCTGACCGAGAAAGATATCGAGGATGCACACTTTGTGCTGAAGCATGATGTGGACTGGATCGCGCTCTCCTTCGTACGAAAGGCGCAGGATATAATTGACCTCAAGGAGCTCATTGCCGCCTCCGGAAAAAACACCAGCGTGATCGCCAAGATCGAAAAGCCGGAGGCACTCGAGGAACTCGACGAGATCATCGAAGTCTCCGATGCAATCATGGTGGCCCGCGGCGACCTCGGTGTGGAGGTGCCGTTTCACAAGGTTCCGCTGATCCAGAAAAACATCGTCAACAAATGCATCGCCATGTCCAAACCGGTGATCATCGCCACCCAGATGATGGAAAGCATGATCATCAATGCCACTCCCACCAGGGCCGAAGCCAACGATGTGGCCAATGCAGTGCTGGATGGGGCCGACACGGTGATGCTGAGCGGGGAGACTTCCGTGGGCAAATACCCCGTGGGAACCATAAAGAACATGCAGCTGGTGATCGATTCAACAGAATCACGGGGCTTTCATTTCTTCAGGAAGCATCCGCCCGCGATTCATAACGAAACCTTCCTGCAAGACTCGGTATGCTACAATGCCGTGGTCATGGCCGAACAATCAGAGGCCGCTGCGATCATCTGCCTTACCAACTCGGGATATACCGCCTACCGAATCAGTTCCCACCGACCGAGGGCCAACATTTTCACCTTCACCATGAATGAAAACCTGCTCAGGAAAATGTCACTGGTCTGGGGCGTCAGGGCATACTACTTTGGCGAATTCGGGAATATCAACGATTACATCGATTACACCCTGGAATTCCTCCTCAGCCAGAACCTGATCAAAAAGAACGACCTGGTGGTACATGTGGGAAGCATCCCGGTGATCAAAAAGGGAAAAACCAACATGATCAAACTGAGTAAGGTAACCTGATGTTGCGGTGGTTCACGGTTCATAAACTAAGTAACATTCATTAAGTCAATCCACTGCATGACATCGATATATTCACAAAAAAGTCACATCCCCAACGATGGTGCCGGTTTCCTGTACATGGCAAAGCGGACAACCATCCGCCAACGTACCGCTATTCTTTTCCTGGCGGGACTGCTGGTGGCCTCCAATGCTTTTTCACAGATCCGGCTCGATTACACCAATAACCGGTCGCCGGAATGGCACGAGGTCATTGAGTGGTATGCAATGCTCGACAGCATCTACCCGGCTGCACGTCTGATCGAAACAGGGACCACCGATGCGGGAAAGCCGCTGCACCTGTTCATCATCTCCACCGACGGGCTCTTTGAACCCGGACAGGTCCGCGCAGCCGGCAAGCGCATCATCCTCATCAATAACGGGATCCATCCCGGGGAGAGCAACGGCATCGATGCCAGCCTGGAATTTGCAGCTGAAGTACTCGCCGGCAACCACAGGACAGCCGGGTACCTGGAAAACACGGTACTGCTCATCGTGCCGGTATTCAATGTGGGCGGAGCACTCAACAGGAGCCCCTACCACCGCACCAACCAGAACGGTCCGGAAGAACACGGTTTCCGCGCAAACGCGAGGAACCTGGACCTCAACAGGGATTTTGTGAAAATGGATACCCGCAATGCACGATCCCTCGCCAGGACCATCCATGCATGGGATCCGGATATTTTCGTCGATACCCACAGCACCAACGGGGCCGACTACCCCTACACCGTCACACTCATTGCCAGTCATCCCCAACAACTGGAAGAACCCCAGTCCACCTTCATGCAGAAAGTGATGGAACCGGTCCTGAACCGGGCGATGAATGACTCTCCCTATAAAATGTGCAGGTATGTGAATGTGTTCAGGACCACTCCCGACCAGGGATTTGAGGGATTCATCGACACCCCCAGGTACCTGGCAGGATATACCACTTTTTTCCAGATTCTTGCCTTCACCGTGGAGACCCACATGCTCAAACCTTACCACGAGCGGGTACTGTCCACCAAATATTTCCTGGAAGAAATCGTGCTTTTTACCCACAATCATGCGGAAGAGATCGCACGAAACAAGCAACGTGCCATTCAGCAAAGTATGGAGAAAACAGAACATGTCCTGCGCTGGGAAAACGATAAGTCACATTTCGACAACATCCTTTTCAGGGGCTACCGGGCAAAGACCAGGACGAGCGAGGTGACAGGTCTGGAAAGATTGTACTACGACCGGGAAGATGTGTGGCAGGATTCCATCCCGTTTTACAATGATTTCACGCCCGTGGTAACGGTGGAAAAACCCGGATATTACATTATTCCGTCGGCCTGGCAGGAGGTGATCGAACGGCTGCAATGCAGCGGGATCAGCATGGAACAGCTTCCGCACGATACCACCCTGCTGGTTGATATCTACCATATTGAGGATTTCAATACCACGCAGGAACCCTACAGCGGTCATTACTGGCACTATAACACCACAGTGCGGAAGGATCACGGGCCGGTCCGCCTCTATGCAGGTGATTACATGGTCCCGGTATGCCAGCGCGGGGCCGGCTATATCGTTCAGACCCTCGAACCACAGGGATACGACTCCTTTTTCAGCTGGAATTTCTTCGATGCAGTGCTCTCCAGGAATGAATATTTTTCGCCCTACCTTTTTGAGGAAACAGCGGCATCCCTGCTGAAAGAAGATCCCGGACTGCGTGCGCGGTTCATGGAAAAACGGGAGGCAGACCCTGCCTTTTCGGCCGACGGGTACGCGCAGTTGCGGTGGATCTATGAACATTCCCCCTGGTCGGAACCCACTTACCGCAGGTACCCGGTGTACAGGTACAATGTCGCACCTATCGACTGACCTCCCCGAACAGGGAATACCCACTGCGCCATCCCGGCATAGTGATTGTATCAAATGGCGTGAACTGTAAATTTTTTACAGCTATTAACTGTTACTGAATGAGGCATTTTGATTACATTTGCTACTGGTCATTTTAACCATTTGAGCGCATTGACAAAATTAACACGCATACCCCGGTTTGCCTTGCTGCTAGTGTTCATTGTATCGTGGAGCACCCTGCAGGCCACCTCTTCCATCGAAGATTTCCTCAGCAAACTGCCGCTGAAGAATGTGAAGGTCCTGGAACGGGAATCATTCTACAGCCACATCTACGAAGTGATGTTCGAACAACCCGTTGACCACAGGAACCCGGAAAAAGGAAGCTTCTGTCAACGGCTGTACATCTCCCATACAGGAATGGAAATGCCGGTGGTGCTTGTTACGGAAGGATATTCGGCCGGGTACTACTATACCAGTGAACCGGCAGCGCTCCTCCGCTGCAACCAGATCATCGCAGAGCACCGCTATTTCGGGAACAGCGTTCCCGACAGCGTCCAATGGGAATATCTCAATACCTGGCAGTCAGCCTCCGATCACCACCGTATCGTAGAGCAATTCAACGACTTCTATACCGGGAAGTGGATCTCCACCGGGATCAGCAAGGGGGGACAGACCGTGATGTACCACAGTTTCTATTACCCCGGCGATGTGGATGTCCGCATACCTTATGTCGCTCCCCTCAATAAAAGTATTGAAGATCCGAGGATCTACAGCTTCCTCGACCAGGTGGGAAGCAAAGCCTGCCGGAGGAAAATCAGGAAGTTCCAGAAATATGCGCTGAAACACCAGGAAGAACTGCTGCCGGCTTTCAGGGAATTTTCGGAAAGAAAGGGATATACCTACAACCTGGCCGGAGGGTATGCAACGGCATTCGAGTACTGCGTACTGGAGTATTCCTTTGCATTCTGGCAATGGGGCTATGTCTCCTGCGCTGAGATTCCAGGGAAGAGTGCCACGCCCGAACAGATCATTGCGCACATGAACAAGGTCGGCGGCTTTGATTATTTCGCCGATAAATTTGTCATCGAATACCAGCCCTTCTTCTACCAGTCCTATACCGAGATGGGTTATTACGGGTACCAGCTGGAAGCATTCAGGCCCTATCTTCAACACCTCGGTCAGAGAGGTTTTGAATTCGCGCTGCCGGAAGATACGGAAGTAACCTTTGACAACAGCACCCAGCTGGCGCTCGAAAAGTATATCACTGAGGAAGCACAAAACTTCATCTTCATCTATGGTGAATACGACACCTGGTCGGCCACCGCCGTTGAACTGAGCGGAAACACCAACTCCCGTATCTTCTACAAAGAGAAAGGCTCCCACCGCACCCGCATCAGGAACATGCCACAGGAACAGCAGGATGAGATCTTCAGGGTGCTGACAGGTTTTCTGCAGGAGTGAGGGTGGATGCAGTCAAAATCTAAATTTGACCGCAAATCCTCATAACTTCGTGATAACTTTCACGATAATTTTGATTTCCTGTTTGAATTCCTTAAGTTTATTCATGGAAGTCAACACTCCAACGTCATTCCTTAAAATAATCCAAAAAAAAACGACCTGCTGATGCAGGCCGCCTTAAATGTTTTCACAACGGAATAATCCTTATTGTGAGTTGCTACAAATTGGTATTCAAATATAATTCATTTTACTAAAGTTTCCTAGTTTGTAATTCATTATATTTCAATCCGTTAGGATTTTGTTTTTCTGTGTACATCGTTCTTTAAACAATTGTATTACAGCGCATTGCAATAGGCATGGCTTGTCATGCAGCCCGATTTCTTTCAAATGCTGGTAAAAATAGTCTGGTTATCTCCTCAGCTTTTTGGTGGTCACGGATGATCTCTTCGAACAGTTCCATAATATCCACTTTCAAAATTTCACCGATCCCATGGGCGATTTCCCAGAATATGTCCATCAGATACCGGGTAATGTTCTCTTCTTGAGCCTGCGTACTCAACAGATCAAAGATGCTGCCTAAGCTCTGCCCGTAGTACCTCTGTTTGTATAGAAGCAACATAATGTACTGCATCATGACCAAGGTAGCTGCCCCAATCTGGGAATCGAAGTTGTTGCACTGGCATTTGCCGAGTTGCAGGTGCTGCTTGGCATCTTTATAAAAAACCTCAATCGACCATCTGATATGGTACACTTCAAGTAGCTTATTGAATGTCAGATCCAGGTCATTGGTGATAAAGACCTTCCATTTGCTCCCCGATCCCAGCCTAACAAAGAATAGGTTAATCCTGCGGTTATCGTACCATACCGGAACCCTGATGTATGTTGCATTATACTTCCGGCTACGCTGTGCCTTACCCTTCTTCTTGTAAATCTTCCTTAGCGTATTTGCATCCATCTCCTGACCACTTAAACAATCCCGGTACAGATTCCTACCCATTTTCACCATGGCTACAAGCTTGATACCTTTGGTTCGAAAAGATTCAATATGGGCAAGGATTTCCTTGGAGAAAAACCAGCTGTCAAATAAGACATATTCAAATTCAAAGCCTCGTTTCACTGCCCTTGATATCATTCTGATCACACTTTGGGTTTTACTCATATCTGCTTCTGAACGCCGTTTGTGTCCATGACTATCCTTGTCTCTTTTCTTCTTGAACTGCTTCCTTTGCCGGGCCGGAGATAAACCGTAAAGCGGGGATTGCTTCTCTTTCTTCCTGACGATCTCTTCTTTCTCTTCAAGGATGAACTGAGCCTGTTTCATCTGCTTCCGCAATTTCGACTGTTTATTCTTAGAACGGGATACCCGTTTTTCCTGCTTGTCATATTCCAACTCTATACCCTTCGTTGATGCGGAGACCAATTCTTCTTTCAGTGAGTTCAGCAATGCCCTTTTTTCCAGGTGCCGGTCCTTGTGCTCCAGGTAAGCAGCCTCAGCCTTCCTGGCCTTACGCCTTGCACGGTTACGATTATGCCGCGCCTTATCAAGTTCCTTGCCTCGCTCGCGGTGCAGAGAAAAATCAATAGGAATAAAACTGTTGCCATCCCAGTAGCCACTAACCAGAAGCTTGAAGCCCAGTATATACCTGCCTGTAACATGGTCATGGATCTTACTGACCCCTTCTATCTTCCAACCAGTCTTTTCCAACGGACTGTCATCGAAAATCAATGCCCTGATCACATGCTTGCTATGGTCAGCTATGCGGGAGATCAGACTCAAGTATCGCCTGGCAAATAAGTAGAGGATTACACGCCACGGTACATCCTCATTACCCAACATATCATAATATGGGTTCTTACCACTCTCTTTTTCTATCTGCTTCCCATACTGTCCGCTGAAATAGCTATTGATATTCCTGCTGCGATAAAACAACATGACAAGCAATGTTGTCATAATCCTCGTTACTCTGATACCGCTCTGCTTAATAGATTCAAACTGCCCGAATATGCGCCGTATATCAAAGAACCCAATTGTATCTTCCAGGCACATGCCAGTTTTATTGTCATTGTCCAGGAATTTTTGAAATTCACCCAGATTTTCCGTAATTTTATTGTGTTGCATGTCGTATTTGTTTGGTAACTAATTCAAATATAGCCAATTAGGCTAAGACATGCAACATTTTTTGTTTATATATTTACCTCATTATCAACATTTTATCAACTAGGAAACTTTAGTTAAGATTTTTTGCTATAAATTTATTACAGCAACTCAAACCTGTTGAAAAAAGAAATTTTTACATCTGAGATTCTTGTTAATGCCAGAAGATTAGTTGTTGGTTATGTGCTAAATAATTCTGGTACTATAGAAGATGCTAATGATATCCTCCAGGAGGGATTTGAGGTCTTTATTTTAAATCTTCGCAAGCCAGACTTCAAATTAAAAACAAAACCAGAGTCCTATATATTTTGTGTTTGCAGGAATCTTTGGCTTAATCATCTGAATTCAGAAAAAAGAAATATTGATCATTGTCGAGAATTTGAGGATATTTCAGCAATTGGGGATGATCAGATTATTTTAAAACAACGTAAGGAATTCCTACTTGATATTATTGACAAAAACATGAAACGTCTTACTCAAAAATGTCAAGAAATTTTTAAGTTGAGAAAGGAAGGATTATCTTACGAAGAAATCGCAAATAGGATGAATTTCAAGAAAGGAAGTATATCAAAAGATAAATATTATAGGTGTAAAAAGAGATTACTAGAGTTAATTTCCAAAGATCAGGAATATTTGAATTTTATGAGATTTGAAAATGAGATAAATGAAAAAAGAAGTTAAAGATAAGTTGTTAGATTTTTTCTATAGAGATTTAAGTGAGAAGGAGAAGGAGGAGTTTCTAGAAAAGGCTAGTTTAGATAAAGAGTTAATTAGGGAGTTGGTAAATATGTCAGAATTGAACGAAGCATTTGAAGATGTTTATGGATTTAATAAGAATGCTGGGAATAGAACTAAAAGTAACTTTACTCGGAATTTAACCATCATCTTAAGTTCGGCTGTTGTAACATTTATTGGATTGTTTTTAGGAATTCAATATTTCAAATTTCAAAATGATCCTGGAAAGTTTTTATTTGAAGAAAATTATGAGCCTTTTGATGTTTCTTTAACCAGGTCAGCAGATCATTTATCTGAAAAGAAAACTGTATCATATCTCCAGTTATACAGCTTATATATTCAAAAGGATTATGAGACTTTAATCAAAGTAGATTTAGATGCCTTAAATAAAGATGAAATAAAGGAGTCTGTATATATTTTACTTGGAATTTCTTCTATTGAGGTCGGTGAATTTGAAAACGCAAAAAATTTATTTCAACAGGTAGATCAAAACAGCAGTTACTCTTCAATAGCAAAATGGTATCTGATATTGCTTAGAGTAAAAGACAATCAGTTTGAAAACATTATTCCAGAGTTGGATATGTTGATTGCAAATAATTTAATGTTTATGGTAAGGGCAGAAAATCTTAAAGAGCAGATATTAAAAAATGGATTAATCAATTGATTTGATATATTGCAATTATAAATTGCAATAAAGTTCCCCTGATATAATAATTAGGGGAGGCATATAAAGAGCTGCATAGACATTATCCGGAGTTGGTACAGGCAGATAAAATCTATGCCACCCGTGAGAAAAGGAGCTGGCTAAAAGAGGAATCAGAAATTGAAATATTATAAAATGGTTTTCTGACTTTCTCAGCAAACCCTAAATAGAAATTGCCAAATTTGATCGTCAATGAATACTAACTTGTGGCTTAATCCTTGAATTATATTGTAAAATATATCTCAGCATACTTACCTATTCAAATTCTTTTTTTAAAGTATATAGGGAGTATTATATTGATAAACACACTAAATATTTTAAATTTTCAATAACTCAAATATAATACTCTGAATATTTATAGGCTACTTTTTTGTTAATCAGATATATTTAATAAAAAACATTAACTAAATATTTTGATTATGAAAAGAGTATCAATTAGTATTTTAATACTATCTGTAATTAGCTTATACTGTAACTCACAGTCTTGGTCATCTGGGACAGGAATAATTTATACAAATCCTTCTACAACAAAAGTAGGAGTCGGCACATCATACCCAAACACTTATTTGCATGTCAATGGAAGTTCCTCTTTAGACCCCTTTAGAGTTCAAGTGAACGGAAGCACTAAACTTTGGGTAAGGAGTAATGGAGGCGTTTCAATTGGGGCATATTACGGAAGTCCTCCTGATAATGGATTATATGTCGCAGGTAGTGTTCTTCTTAAGAATAATTCAGCGTTCCTAATGAATTCAGCAAATTCAGGTACTCCGCGTTTAGCAATTAAACAAGGCTATGATAATATTTATATGGATTTTATGTACGATTTGCATTTTAGAAATGACCATTCATGGACAAGTGCAATGGATCTTCAAAATGATGGAAATATTGCAATTGGAGTTGATACAAAATATACAGCTGGTTATGATTACTGTAATGGACATAAACTGATGGTTAATGGTGATATTCTCTGTGAAGAAATAACTGTAATAGAAGACGTTCCATCTGCTGACTATGTTTTTGATTCTGATTATAGATTAATGGATCTTTCAGATTTAAAAAAATATATTAAAGCAAATCGACATCTGCCAGGAGTTAAAAGTGCTAATCAATTTCGAGAACAAGGATATAAATTGGGAGAAATGGATAATGCCCTATTGGAAAAAGTTGAGGAGCTAACATTATATATTATAGACCTTTAGGAACGTATCTCCCAGCTTGAGAATAACTAAAAATTAAACACTGACATTTATAATTCAACTATTATGAAATGGACTTTATTTATTATACTAACTATTATTGGTGGCATTTTAAGTAATTGTGATGATGCTGACGATATTCCACCATATGTGACTTTCAATTTTATAGTAATAGACTCATTGGGAAATGATATGTTCTTTGAATCGAATAGTGCTTATAGTGCAAATGATGTCATTTTTGGATTGAATCAGGACTCGCAAGTTATAGATCCAAGTTGGTTTGTTATAGTAGATTCGTCCCATTTTCAGCTTGACCATTTCAGGCTAGGAGCTAATGAATCCTATGAATTCTATTTTCAGTTTTTACAAAATCGAATAGATACAATTTCTATAATTGAGTCAGATAACCCCGATTATAGTACTCCTTCCATTGAATTTGATATTTACTTTAATTCAAAGATAATTTGTAGGGAATGTAATGAGCAAAACATATATAAAATTTCTATTTATGAATAAACTAATATTGCTATCAATTATATACATCCAATATCTGTTTTTGTCAAAAACAGATGGATAATATGTTTGCTTCTCCATCCGATACTGCATTTATGCCTCATTTTGGTCAAAAAGAAATTTTGGATAGTGTTTTATACTATACAATGAATTTACCTTCATTTACAAAAAGTTCAGTAATCGGTGAATATCAAGATAATATTACTTTTCACATTCCTTTAAAGATATGGATACTTCAAAATGACGATGAATCTTTACAAGCAATTGGAATAAATGAAGTTTCATTGTGGTTAGAACAAGTCAATGATTATTTCAGTATGAATAATACGGGTATTGAGTTTTATTTAAAATGTACTCCTGAGATAATTTCTTCTACGGAATACAATATCCTTGATGATGATGAATTTGATGATTTATACGATGACTATAATGAATCAGAAGCTCTTGATTTTTATATGGTCCATACTGCAAATGACTGGGAAGGAAGAGGACCTTTTCCATGGGATAGTAGGAATTTTAGAGTTGCGGTGGAGTTTTCAGGTTCTTTAAGTGGAGATGAAGATTTTGTTTCGGTCCATGAATTGGGACATTCTTTAGGATTATTACATACTCATGAGAATATTCGTGGAATTGGACATTATAATGGTGATGCCTCAACTTGTTATCAAGAATCTGTATCAAGAACAAGAACTCAGGGAATTGGATGTACATTTTCTTATGGAAATTTAAAATGTGAGATTAATGGAGACGCGTTATGCGATACTGATGCTGCACCAAATCATGAGGGTGAAGATGGGATAAATATTGGTGAGGAATTTATTGATGCAAATGCTTCATGTGGCTGGGGAGGATCAGGAGAAGATAATTGGGGTGATACATGGATTCCTCCAATATCCAATATTATGTCATATGTTCATCCAAGTTGGTGTCAGACCGAGTTCACCCTTGGGCAAGTTGCAGTAATGCATTCATATATTTTGCTAGATATGAATGAAAATGGTGAGCCGTGGTACAATTTACATGGTATTACTTTGAGTGGTAGTGTGCATAATTTGGAGACTGAAATTACTTATAGTCCTGAAGTAATTGTTGCACCAACTGAAAATCTACAATATACATTAGAACAAGGTGCTTATGTTGAGCTACACGCAGGTTCGGAAGTGACATTTAAACCTGGATTTCATGCTCAGCAAGGCGCACAACTTATTGTAAGCATTGATCTTGTAGAAAATTGTTCATCTGTTTTTTCAAACGAAAGTTTCCTAAAGAATTTACAAGGTCTTAATTCTGAGCCAAAATATACTCTGATCAATGAAGATTTAGAGAAATGTAGACAGATGCTTCTACGAGCGCTCAATAGAAATAATAAGCAATCTGAAAACACCATTCAAACCAATATCGCAGATAAAATCACGCAAGAAGATGGATATGAGCCTCAAGTATATCCAAATCCCTTTACTAATGAATTGAATTTTAAGCTTTTTAGTCTAGGTATTGGAGGCATGGAGATTACAATATTGTCAAGCAATGGACAAATTATCAAAAATATCCATCAAGAGAATATTCCATCAGGTGAGATCATTATTACAGAAGATTTATCTGATCAACCAGAAGGTATATATCTATACAAGATCGTAGTCAATAATTGTGTCTACTCAGGAAAATTTATTAAATAAATGATGTTAAGTTTTTGAAAAATTAATGTCTTCAATTATTGAGTTAGTATACGTTTTGAAAAAAATCTTCTTTTACTTTTGCATACTTAAGAGAACTTTGGAAAAGAATACTAAACTTAGTAAGATCGTTGTCTAAAAAAAAGTCAAAAAGCCGTTTTATGCCAGATATGGATAGCAACCTGAACGTATGTGCTGATTGTAATCGCCAAGAAAAAATTAGATCTGGCAATAACTCTGTACACATCGCTCAAACATTGAGTCTTACTCTGTTTGAGAAGACCCCTATCAAAGATCATTATAATCGAATATAGTAAATAGCATTTACGAATTCTATCAGAATTGATTGAAATATTGTAGGTTCACCCATATTTCTGCCTGGCCCCGGGCAACTGGCGCACCAGGGCTTCAATCTTCACCCGGCCACCATGTGCAGGCAACAGGGTCTTCATGCCACGGTCGATGTATAGCTGCCAGCTTTCCAGCACGGCCTGCCGGTCGTTGGCGAAGGGTGGATAATGGGTCTTGAACGACAGGCCGAGGACATTGTCACCCACAAGGGCTTCGCCGGTTTCCAGCAGTACAGAGACCGACCCGGAGGTGTGCCCCGGTGTGTGTACCACCTTGCCCGGGATCCTGTATTCCGCGAGATCCATCTCGTCGCCGATTAAAATATCCGGATCAGCCGGGGGGTATTTCGAAAGTCCACGTGCAAAGATGCGGCCTGCTGAAACAAGCAGCTTTCCTTTCCACCGCGTGCCCCTGGGAAAAGGGGTTCTTCCCATTTGGAGGTATCCTGCCTCCTCGCGGTGAACAGCCAGCGGCGCACCCGTCAGTTCCCTGATCTCCCGTGAACCACCGGCATGATCGAAATGAGTGTGGGTAAGGATGATGAGGTCAACGTCCGAAGGTTGCTTGCTGATATCGGAAAGTGCGGAAAGCAGGCTTTTAACTGTATTCTTATGACCGGTATCCACCAGGACCACGGTATCCTTATTGTAAAGGAGATAGCCCTTCACATTGGCATAACTGACGGTCTTAATCTTTACCAGGGTCATGGGATCATTGGGGTTATTTCACATAGAAATCCATCATCTTCCTGCCCTGCAGGTAACACTCCAGGTGATCGTTGATCTGCACCGGGCCCACACCGGCAGGCGTTCCGGTGAAGATCAGGTCGCCGGTCTTCAGCGTCATGAACCTGGAGACATAGGCGACGATCTGGTCGAAACTGAAAATCATATCGTTACTGGTTCCTTTCTGCACCGTCTTGCCGTTCAGATCCAGGTAAAAATCCAGTGCACCCTTGCCTGTCGGATCCGGCAATGGTACAAAATCACTCACGGGGGCCGAATAATCAAATCCCTTGGCAATCTCCCAGGGCAATCCCTTCTTCTTCATTTCCGCCTGCAGATCGCGCGCCGTGAAATCCACACCCAACGCAACTTCGTTGTAATAACGACTGGCAAATTTCTCAGGAATGCTCCTGCCCAGCCGCTGGATCCTGATCACCAGCTCCAGTTCATGGTGCACATCGCTGGAAAATTCCGGGTAGAAAAACGGCCGGTTCTTCAGCACCAGGGCCGAATCGGGTTTCATGAAAAAAACAGGTTGCTTCGGTACGGGATTTTTCAGCTCTTTGGCATGGTCCACATAGTTTCTTCCAATACAAATGATTTTCATGTAAAGCCTTGTTAATTCGTTGGTACTTATGAATTGATATTACTTTTCCTAACTTACCCGGGGCCTGCTGCCTCACCTGTAAAACAGGTTCAGGATTTGTTATCCCGTGCACGCAATTTAATGGATGTCAGCACTTTCTTAGTATATAACGGAAAGTCGCCCTGCATCATCCAACCATAATAACCAGGATCCTGCGCCAGCACATCTGCCACTGCCCTTCCTTTGTATTTACCGAAATTGAATACCTCCACATCCTTGTCGTCCAGGATGATCCGGCCGGCAAAGTCCACGTTCCGGTTGTGTGCAGAAAATTCAGACAGCCACGTAATGTCATTCTGCAAATTGCTGTACCGGTCGAGCTGCGACTGCAGTATCTCGTAAGTGGCCCGTGTATCAGCCTCGGCACTGTGGGCATCTGTCAGCTCCTTCCCGCAGTAGTATTTCAGGGCCGCTGAAAGGGTCCTGGGCTCCATCTTCATAAATATGATCTGTACATCTACAAATTTCTTTTTTTGCAGATCAATGTCTACACCTGCACGGAGAAATTCCTCCGCCAACAGGGGAATATCAAACCGTACTGAATTATAGCCTGCCAGGTCACACCCCTCAAACTCCTGGGCGATGGTCCGGGCCACTTCATTGAACGTGGGGGAATCCTTCACATCCTCATCTTTGATCCCATGGATCTCCGAGGCTTTTTCCGGGATGGGAACCCCTGGGTTCACACGGATCGTCCTCGATAGTTCATTCCCGCTCAGGTCGATCTTCAGGTAGGACAGTTCCACGATCCGGTCAGCTGCCACATTGATACCGGTGGTTTCAAGGTCAAAAAAGATGATGGGATTCCGCAGGTTGAGTTTCATAGGTAATAGATTATGTATCAAAGTTAACAAGAAAAAAAGTGATGGCCTGATATATATATTTTAATAAATATTTAAAGCACTATATAAATCACTATTAAAATATATATATCGGCCCGGTCAAAAATTGTTGGGTCGTTTACCTGGACCGAAGGCACAGGATGGTTGCCTGTCAGGCATTGATCATCATCGGCATCAGCAGCATCAGGATGTCTTCGTTCTCATCCTCAGAAGTGGCCGGAAGCAGGATACCTGCCCGTGTGGGATCCGACATCTCAACCACGACATCGGAGGTGGTGAGGTTGGCCAGGATCTCGATCAGGAAGGTCGACTTGAAGCCGATCTCCATGTCATCGCCCTCGTACTGGCAGTTGAGCCGTTCCGTACCGGAGATGGAGAAGTCGATGTCCTGGGCTGAAACGGTCAGCTGGTTGCCGGTAAGCGCCAGCTTCACCAGGTTACTGGCCTGGTTGGAAAACACGGATACCCTGCGCAATGCATTGTAGAATTCCACGCGGTCGATGGTCATTTTGAAGGGGTTGTCGGTGGGAATCACGGAGTTATAGCTCGGGTAATTTCCTTCCACGAGACGGCACACCATCTTGTAATGGGTCAGCGTAAATGCTGCATTCCGGTCGTCGAATTCCAGTTTCACCATGTTCTCTTCCTTGGGAAGGATATTTTTCAGCAGACTGGCAGGTTTCTTGGGAAGAATAAAGGCTGCTTCACTTTCGGAAGTAACATCCGTGCGCTTGTACCTTACCAGCTTGTGGGCATCCGAAGCCACGAAAGTAGTGTCGTCGGATGACAACTCGATGAAAACACCGTTCATCACCGGTCTGAGCTCATCATCCGCGGTGGCAAAAATCGTTTTGGCAATGCCCGAAAGCAGTACTTCGCCATCGATTTCCAGCTCCTGCCGCTGGTCGTCCTTGATTTGCGGGACCTGCGGGAACTCCGAACCGTTCTGCCCCATGATCGTGAACTTGCCGCTTTCCGACTGGATCACCACCATCATCGAGTTGGTATCGATCTCAAAGGTCAGCGGGAGCTCCGAAAATTCCTTCAGGGTGTCGGTCAGGATCCTGGCGGGGATGGCAATCTCCCCCGACCCGTCTGTATTTTCCAGGTCAAGGGTGGTGATCAGCGTGGATTCAAGATCCGAGGCCGTGATCTCAAGGACACCGTCCTCCAGGGAAAAAAGAAAATTATCAAGAATGGGCAATGTATTCTTATTGCTAATTACCCTGCTGACGGCCTGCAGATGGCTGAGCAGCTCCATGCTGGAAACAACGAATTTCATAGAATATCAGGTTTTTATGATCTTTTAATACATCAAGGGTTAACGCTTTAATTTGGACTACCAATTATACAAAAAAAATGTGAAAAAGGCGCCACGCAACCCATAAAACAACAAACTACCGGCGGTAATCCTCCAGTCCGCGCACCAGCAGGTCCAGGTAATAATAATTCACCACCAGCAACAGGGGCCGGCCATTGAATACCACCAGCGCCTCGAAGAGGTCGGGGTCCTGTTCCCCCGGTTTCACCCACTGGTAAACATCAAACTGCCTCCGCACCCCGTCGAACGTAGTCACAACAACACGTGCCCACGGGGTTGACGGCAGATTTCCCGGATCAGCTTCCGTGGGCCCCGCCACCCGGTCGTACCGGATGGTGTTGAAATAACTGAATAGCATCCGGATCTTGTGCTCATCTACCTCCCCGGTAACATCTTCACCGGTTTCCGGCAGCCGCACACTGACATTGTAGCCGGAATCCTGCTGTGCCACAAATGCCGTTCCCTTCCAGGGCTCTACTGCCACAGAGGCAATTTCCGAAGGCAACAGGTCCGCCAGCAGGTGCATGCGGTAATGGTCGGCATTCACGGAAAATATTTTCTCCAGTGCCAACCCTTCATACCCCGGGATTTCCACCCCGAAATACTGATTCGCTCCGGGCGCATAAACAACATACCCGGAAGAGGAAGCGGCAAAGAAAAAATGTCCCGCCTCCCTGCTGCCTTTCAGGAACAACACTTCCACTGCCGGACCGGTCAGCCTCACCTCACCTGCAGGCAGGATAGAACGCATCGTCAGCCGGCTGGCTGCATACACCAGGTTCTCCAACGCACCGGGATTCATCTCCTCCCCATCCAGCATCCACACGGTATCTGAACGGTGAAAAGCGAGGGTGTCGAATTCCCCGATCACCTGCACCCCGGTTACTTTATCCGGCTCCTGTGGTAACAACACCGAAAGCCCGCTGCCGGTGGTCGACCAGGGATTCAGCAGCCAGACCAGTCCGGCGGCTGCAAGCAGCAGTACAAATAGCAGAATGAAAGCAGTGCGGGATTTCATTGTATTGGAAAGGTTTTCATGATGTTAACTGCTGTATTTCCTTTTCCTGTATATATTGAACAGGACGCCAAACACAATGATAATAACTACCGGCAGCAGGCTGTTGACCAGCTTCCATTTGAGCACCTGTCCCTTGTCGGTGAGGATCGCCTTGTTGAGCAACCGCAGCCTGAACTCCCGTGCCCGAAGTTCCATCAGACCGGTTTCATCGGTCATGTAGTTCACTGCATTCAGGATAAATTCAAGGTTACCGAAGGTTTGTCGCGTATACTTATCATACCCCAGCACACTTGCTGCATACCGCCCCCCCTCAACCTGCACTTCGTTACGGATGATGTCCCCGTCGGTCACCAGCAACATGGAAGTTCGCTCGCTTTTATCCAGGATTTCCGCATCGGGTGGTGTTACACCGGAGGGAACAGAATAGTTCCTGAAAAACGACGGGAAGACCCCTTCTGCCAGCACTGCCACAGGAAGATAGGCATCTGTAAACATACGTGGATCCGGGTCACGCGATAATTCGTTCATGGTGATCCGCAACGGCACCTGCCGCTCCCGCGACCTTTCAGAGGTGGACAACAGGACGGTGCGCTGCATCTCCCGGGTGGAGACCCCGATGGTATCGAACGACGAAACGAATTGTCCGTGTACATAATTGAGTCCGCGTGTTACCGGGTGCGTCGTGGGTGCCGTGAGCAAGGGATTATACACCCATGGGCGCATCTCCGTGTCCTCGGCGGTACCCTGTACCGAAATATTCACCGGGATGTAATTGCACTGCAGGTCCGTCACAATGTTGTAATCGATCCGGAAACCATATTTGAACAGCAGGTCCCCGATCTCGAGGTCGTTCACCAGGGAGATGGTCATGCCGCTCGACAGGCTGTCGGGTAGTGTCACTACGGGATCGATGAACCAGAGTACCTTTCCGCCGCGCATCACATACTGGTCGATGGCAAATTTGTCTGCAGCGCTGAATGGCCGCATGGGCTGCGCGATAATGATGGCCTCGTAATTGAGCAGTGCCTCCATGTTCCCGTTGATCACCCCACGGTCCACCTGGAAAAAATTCTTCAGTTCATTCATGATGCTGTAGGTCTGCAGGGAATCCAGCTCGCCATGTCCCTCGATGAATGCGATCTTGGGCACATCGGTCTTCGACAGGCTGTGCAGTGCCTTGGAAAATTCGTACTCCAGGGTCTGGATCGAATTGGTGAGGTTGACCTCATGGGGCAAGGAAGGGTTATTTTTCAGCAGGTTCACCGGGAACTCCAATCCCTTGAAATTCAACACCGCCCCGGGAAAGATGATCTTATCGCTTGATCCTCCCTCTTCATCGCGCATCTTGATATTGGTAACGCGCAATCCCTTGTTGTACAAGTTCATAATGGTCCTGTTCCTGACCTCTTCATTCTGTTCATCGTAAATATTGATGAAATCGTACTGTATGTTTTCCCCCGCATAGGCCCTGAACTCATCCAGCATCTCACGTATGGATTCCTGGAACATCACGAAATCGGGTGGCAGGTCGCCTGCCAGGTATACCCTGAAATATACGGGCGCATCCAGGTTGCGCAGCACCTCCTTGGTAGATTCGGCAAGTGTATACCGCTTTTCCGAGGTCAGGTCGATCCTGAAAAAAGTATTGGCTGAAATGGCCGCAACGATCACCAGCACCACAATCAGCACCAGGTACTGCACCATATTTTTTTGTATGAGCTGTCTGTTCACCATCGCTTACCACTTGTTTTTTTGTAACACGAGCCGGGTGGACATGAGAAACAACAGGATCACCCCCAGGAAGTAAAACAGGTCGCGCGAATCGAGCACTCCGCGGCTGATGGAATTGTAATGGTGGTCGATCCCCATGCGTGCAATCAGCAGGTTCATCTGACCCGACCCCGCCAGTCCGCCAACGAAATCGAAACCCAGGTACAACATGAAGGAAAGCAATACCCCCGCGATGAAGGCCACGATCTGGTTGTCGGTGATCGCCGAGGCAAAGGTGCCAATGGCAGCATAGATCCCACCCAGAAAAAACAGCCCGATGTAGGATCCCCAGGTCCCGCCCATGTCGATGTTCCCCGGGGGAGATCCCAGTTGGTAGACCGACCAGAGAAACACCAGTGTGGGTACCAGTGATAGCAATACAAGGCTCCAGGAGGCCAGGAATTTGGCCAGTACGATCTGCAGCTCTGTCACCGGACGCACATACAAAAGCTCCAGGGTCCCCATGCGCTTCTCCTCGGCAAACATGCGCATGGTAATGGCCGGCACAAGGAACAGGAAAGCCCAGGGTGCAAAGGCAAACAGGCTTTCAAGGGTGGCATACCCGGTGTCCAGCACATTCATCTGCCCGGGGAAGATCCACATGAACAGGCTGTTCAGGGTAAGGAACACCACCATCACCACGTACCCTGTGAGCGAACTGAAAAATCCTCTTATTTCCTTACCATAGATCTGCCACATGCAGTACTTTTTTTATGCGTATTCAATACGGTTTGCGTTATTCGTAACCAAGGTCCGGAAGACTTGAATCCGGCAGGTCGTCGTAATACATGATACGGATATTGAAAAAATAAAACTTGATGATGTCCTTGTAACTGAAATCCTGTGACGCCATGTTCATGGCCCCCTCCTGGCTCAGTCCCACACCATGACCGTATCCCTTGCCCCACACCACGATCTTTCCGCCCTCTTCCGGGAACATATTGAAAAACGACGACCGCCATCCCCAGTCCTCCCGGATGCGCGTCATCATCAGCGTATCTCCGTCGAGCACAAAATACTTGCTCCTGTGCCGCTGCTGGATATACAACAACTCTTCCGGCACTTTTTTCGCCGATGCCATCCCGCGCCCGACCAGGTAGTCCTTCCATGCGGCGTACTGGATGGTATCGTACCATTTGGCAGCCGGCTGGTGCAACGAGTAAGGGTCCAGCACTGCCTGCAGGTAATCCACATCCTTCAGCCATACGTCGGATGCACGCTGTGTCTCTCCCCCGCTGTTGGCATGGTAGGCTGCCGTAATCAGTTTGTAGTGGTAATCGGCCACCACTTCCCCGGAAGTTTCGAATACCGCTTCCGCGATCTCCGGGTTATACTGCGCCCTGCCATGATAAGCCTGGCAATGCACACCGTCGCAAAGCGAAAAGCCCTCGTCCCTGTGCCTGTCGAAATGGTTCAGCATATAGGTCCGGGTAAGCAGCGCATGTGCCTTGTAAAGCTCCCGTTGGGCATTCGGTCCCACCTCCGCTTCCAGCACACCGGCAATGTATCTGTCAAAATCCACCTGGTTGATGATCGTCATGTAGGCATCGTTCCCTTCCAGGAGCAGGCCGTCGTCGTACGACTGCGACTCCAGCGCGGGAGCAACCGGACGGAGGCGGAACGTGGCATCCAGGCTGAGAGCCGAAAGCTCCACCGACTTGAATGTTCCGTATACCCCACCTGCATCATGCAGACTGATCATCCCCTCTTTCAGGGTGGCAAACAGGATATCTCCTTTCCTGAAAGTCCCTATGCGGCGGTCTCCGGCCTTGATCTCGTATTCACCGCTGGTGGCATAGACAGCCACCGATTCCACCACTTCGTTGTGGTACAATCCGATCCTGATCACCTGGGCCGTACTGCCCAGCGCAATCATTATCAGCCATATGATGGTCAAAATCCGTTTCATCCTTTTGTGTTCGTCTTTTCCTGCTATTCTTCTTTTTCTTCCCGCTTGTTCTTCCCTGCGTGTTATCCTTCCTTGTAATTAGCTTCTTCTCCTGGTACTTACTTCATTCTTCTTCCCTGCGAGTTATCCTTCCTGCTTCAGCAAGGCGGTCATCCCTCCTGCCACACGGTCAGCAACACCGGGCTTGCCAAGCATCTCCCTGATCTGTGTGTAACCTGTTGTTATCATTAACTGATGCCCCCTGTCGTTTAGTATTTTTACCAGTTCATTCTCCACCTGGCCGGCCAGGTTGGTCTGCAGGAACTCCTTCACCAGCTCCCTGCCCAGGACCAGGTTGACCAGGCTAAAGAACCTGAAAGTAACAAATAATTTCCCAATTCTGTATGTCAGCGCGCCAGTCTTGTAGATCACCACCTGGGGTACTCCCAGCAACGCGGTCTCCAGCGTGGCTGTTCCGGATGTGACCACCGCCGCGCGGGCATGCGACAACAGCGGGTAGGTCTGGCTGAACACGAGCCGGATCCCGGTCCCTTCAAGATGCTGCGCATACAGCTCATGGTCCACCGATGGCGCCCCGGCTACCACGAACTGGTACCCCGGGAAAGCAGCGGCGGCTTTGATCATTTCGGGCAGGCAACTGTTGATCTCCTGCCGCCGGCTCCCCGCCAGGAGCGCAATCACCGGACGGTCGTCCAGCTGGTGCTCCTCCAGGAACGTTTCGCGTGAAGGACCTGTTTTTTCAAACCTATGGACCACATCCATGAGGGGGTTGCCGTGGTATTCCACCTCCATCCCCTGCTCCCTGAAGAAATCCACTTCGAAGGGGAAGATCACGAACAAACGGTCCACATACTTTTTCAGTGCTTTCACCCGCGACTTCCGCCAGGCCCACACCTTGGGCGAGATGTAGTATAAAACCCTGATACCCTTGCGATGCGCATACCGGGCGATGCGCAGGTTGAAACCGGCATAGTCCACCAGGATCACTGCATCGGGAGCCGCTGAACGGATGGCTTTTTTGGTATGGCGGAGAATCGAACTCAGTTTCCAGAAATTCGCCAGCACCGCTGCAAATCCCATGAAATTCATCTCCTTGTAGTGAAAAAGCGGGGCGTTGGCGGAAGCTTCCGGCGTACGGTCGCCAACTGCGACATCCGGTCTGCCCTCACTGCCTGCCGGAACCGGACTGTTCCCTTTTCCTGCTGCCTCTGTCATCAGGTCGCCACCGATGAATGTGAATGCCGCAGCCGGATCTGTGCGTTGGAGTGCGTGCATCAGGTTGGAGGCATGCAGGTCCCCGGAAGCTTCACCAGCGATGACAAAATACTTCATGGGGCTTAAAGGAATTTAACGATGAGCATGACAAAGGCCAGGATCAGCGTGGCGAAGATCACACCACGGGCCGACCTGTACAGGTTCTTCCACAAAAAAAGAAAAAACAGCAGCAGGTTGGGGAGGGCACTGAGACTTATAAGACTCGAGATCCGGTTGAGTCTCTGAAATCTTTCGATATACTGCGACAATGGTCCGTCGGAGAGAATCAGCCATGAAACAAAAAATGCCACCACCGGAAGCAGGAGTCCCCCCGCCAGTCCAATAACAAGCCGGTCGTACTTCTCAGCGATTTTCATCAGCAACTTTATTGGCTTCCCATTTGCTCATTTTATCCAGCAAGGCATAGTCGGTAAAATCTGTTTTCACCGGTACGACGGCGAGGTAGTTATGCTGAAGGGCCCACTCATCCGTATCTTCGGCTTCCGGCTCCCGGTTGAAGAAGCTGCCTGTAAGCCACGAATAGCTGCCACCCCTGGGATCCTCCCGGGTCTCGAAATGCTCTTTCCAGTAGCCGTTGGTCTGGCGACACACCCGCACCCCTTCGATCTGCTCCCTGGGTACTGCCGGGATGTTCACATTCAGACAGGTACCCTCCGGCAAACCCTCCTCAAGGGTGCGCTGGATCACCAGCTTCAGATAGGGCTCCGCTGCATCGAAGTCGGCATCGTGGTGGTAATCCAGCAAAGAAAAACCGATGCTCGGTACCAGGTGAATGGCCCCTTCGATGGCGGCTGCCATGGTACCTGAATAGACTACGCTTGTGGAGGAATTGGTCCCGTGGTTGACCCCGGACAAAAGCAGGTCGGGTTTCTTGCCGAGCAGGCTGTTGAGCGCCAGCTTCACCCCATCCACAGGCGTTCCCTTCACCACATAACGCGTCAGCTCCGGGGTGTTGTCAACGCACTTGTAGCGGATGGGATCCTTGATGGTGATCGAATGTGACTTTCCCGACTGCGATTCCGTGGCCGACATCACCAGCACATCGCCAAACTGCATGGCTATCTCGGTCAGCTTAGATATTCCCTTTGCCTTGTACCCATCGTCGTTAGTAACCAGTATGAACGGCCTGTTATTGCTTTTACCCATTGTTTATTTATGTTTATTATGTCCCGCATGCGCTGCGCCAATAGATCTTCAGACAGCAATGCTGCGGGGGTCGCGCTGATTATTGATATGCAAAAGTACCGAAATTGACGGAGTTTTCGAAGATTTGGAAGCTGAATTCGCTAAATTGCGCACCTGCCGGGAACCAATTTGGCCCTGGCAATAAAATATCCAGGCAAACCCGTGCAAAAAGAAGTGGAAATATCCCTGTTGCCGGCCGGAAGCGTGAAAGCATCCGATCTCACCTACGTGGTGATCGGGGCCCGGGAAGCAGGTAAGTGGATCTTCGTACGACATGAGGAACGGGACACCTGGGAACTTCCCGCGGGACATATTGAACCGGGCGAAGACCCCGACCATGCTGCGCAAAGGGAACTGTTCGAGGAAACCGGTACCACCGGGTCAGACCTCCGGCACCTGCACGACTACGTTGTGCGGATCAATGGTGTAGCGGACTATGGAAGATTATATTTTGCCAGGGTAAATGAACGCAGACCACTTCCCGATTCAGAGATCGGTGAGATCCTGCTGGACACCACCACACCCGGACCGGCCACCTACCCGGAGGCGCATGCAGTCTTCATTGATGTACTTCGGAAGGTAACTAAAAAAAAGTAGTTGAGGCACACGCAATAAAGACAAAAGACATATTGACAATGAATAGTTATGACAAGCATATCATGACTCAGATTTAACTTACTTGGCTTACAATTCAACCCGACAATTACATGAAAAAGTAAATAACACAAAAATTCCTCCCTTAGCTTTTTTAAAATTTTCGATAATACACATTTGCATGGCTACCCAAACCAACCCAAGACCCAAGCTTTGCTAAAGAGCTAAATTCCCCTATTCACAATAGATACTTATAGTCCGTAGACTTATATGCATCTTTTAACAAACTTTGCACTCAAATTATATGAAATGGGGACTTTCTATTCAAAACAAGAGAAAACACTTTTAGAAAAAATAGGGACCCGGATTAAAGATTTGCGTACGAAATCCGGTCTATCTCAAGAAAAACTTGCTTTTACCTGCGAATTGGACAGAACTTATATTGGTTCCGTTGAACGAGGTGAAAGAAACATTTCGGTTATAAATCTTAATAAAATTGCCAAAGCTCTTGATGTCCCTCTTTCTGACTTATTAAATTTTTGATAATGCAATAGTTCGTTAAAGTTTTAAGCGGCCATAGTGCCGTAATATATAAGTTCCTTGACATAGTTCTGATTTTTGATAGAGTGTGGGCAAATACCGAACACGTCAATAAATCGACCCAGCATTAATATGTTGTGGTTCATTGTTTTAATATCTGACATTGAGAATGCGCCTCTTTTTTCTTTCGGTATGCTTAACCAATGTACTGCCTTGGCAATGTTAATGGAAGTGAGAGAGGCATTGAACTGGAAGTGAAGTTTGTTTTCACTTCTTGCCTGACAATCATTCAAGCCGGTATGCTGTTTTCCATCGCGGTAAAGGAATTCAATTTGGAAGCGACAGTGGTAATATCTCAGTACCTCATTGGGGTCCATTT
>JARGFP010000012.1 GCA_029210585.1 Bacteroidales bacterium | reverse complement strand
AAGAAAATGACGATTATAATTTACAAACTGCAAAGTGACCCATGAAGAGCTCATTGGATGGAACGATGATCAACAAGTACCGGTCTGAATTCAGAATTCTTTTTGTATATTTCTCTTCAAATCAAACCTCTCCAAGATGAAAATGCACAATTTGTTCCTACTGGCCTTTACTGCCTGCCTCTTCACGAGTTGCAACCCCGGGGATGCCGGTGGCGACACTGAAATGGAGATCAGGGTGGATTCCACCTACTTTGCCATGAATCCGATGGACATCGTCTTCGACACCAGCGAGATGAAAATGATCGGTAAGGCACTGGGCGAATACATCGCATCGTACCGCGAATACCGGGAAATCCACATTCCAAACAGCATCATGCCGGCGTTGCGTTTCGATCCCCTGCCACAGGGATTCACGGTTCCGCCTCCCACCGGAAAAATGAACTGGCCAATCCCGGAAAATACAGAAAAACCATCATCCCCTGCCGAACTGGCTTTTATGTCCATCCCCGAACTGGCCGCACTGCTTCGCTCCGGACAGGTGACTTCGGTGGAGCTGACAACCTTCTTCCTCGACAGGCTGAAGGAACATGATCCCGACTTACATTGCGTGATCAGCTATACGGAACAATATGCCGTGCAACAGGCTTTAAAAATGGACCTTGAACTTGCAGGAGGCAGGGACCGTGGGATCCTGCACGGGATCCCCTACGGTATCAAAGACCTCTTTGCGTTCCCCGATTACCGGACAACCTGGGGTGCAGCTGCCTACAGGGAACAACAGCTCGACGTGAAAGCAGGGGTCATTGAACAACTTGAAGATGCCGGGGCCGTGCTGGTCGCCAAACTTACCCTCGGGGCACTGGCCATGGGCGATGTGTGGTTTGCCGATACCACGCGGAACCCCTGGAACCCGGAACAAGGCTCCAGCGGATCCTCGGCAGGATCGTCAGCCGCCACTGCGGCCGGACTGGTACCTTTTGCCATCGGTACCGAGACATACGGTTCCATCGTTTCCCCCGCCACACGCTGCGGGGTAACCGGGTTACGCCCCACCTATGGCAGGGTAACCCGCGCAGGAGCCATGGCCCTCAGCTGGAGCATGGACAAGGTGGGACCCATCTGCCGGAGCGCAGAAGATTGCGCGATTGTATTTGATGCCATCAGGGGCGCAGATCCCAACGACCCGACACTCATCGAAGCCGGGTTTTCATACCGGGAGCAAGACCTTTCCAAACTGCGCATCGGGTATTTCAAGGATGCGTTTAATGAAGATTACCCCTTTCAAAAACAGGACCGGCAATCCCTGGAGGTACTGAGAAAACTGGGCGCAGACCTCGTACCGGTTGACCTGGAGGTGGAACTGCCGGTCGATGCCATGACCAATATCCTCCTTGCCGAAGCGGCCGCTGCTTTCGATGAACTTACCCGCAGCAACCGCGATACACTCCTGGTGCGACAGGGCGAATATGCCTGGCCGGCACTCTTCCGGGCAGCCCGCTTCATGCCTGCCGTGGAATACATCCAGGCGAACAGGTTGCGTACCATGCTGATCGAAAAATACAACAACCTGCTCAGCGATTTTGACGTAATTGTCACCCCCAGCTTCGGCGGAACGCAATTGCCCGCCACCAACATGACCGGTCACCCGGTGGTAGTGGTTCCCAATGGTGAAATTGAAGGCGGAAGCAGAACTTCCATCTCCTTCCTGGGCAACCTTTTCGATGAAGCAACCATCCTCGCCCTGGCAAAAGCCTACCAGGATGCCACCAACTTTGATGAAGCCAGGCCACCGCTGTTTGTATCAGAATAGCCGATAGCAAAAAGCCCGGTCAGTGCCGGGCTTTTTCAGTGCGATAATGGTTCGCTATGCTTCGGCAGCTTCGCCAGGTACCGGAACATCTGTTGGCACTCCACTTACCGGTCCGAAATCATATACTTCGGGCTGGTAATGTACCTCCGAGTTCATCATCTCATCCCACGTGGTCCGCTTGCCTGTATAGGCAGAAATTCGTCCCATGATCGCGGTCAGGGTGGAAGACGCCACGTTTTCAGCCTCATTCACCGGCGTACCCGTGCGGATGGCATTGACCAGGTGGATATGCTCCTGGACATAAGGTGAATTGTATTTCTCATTCAGCGCTTTTTTCCCTTCATCGGTATCGGGCCAGGGGTTATCTGTGGTTTCAGAAAGCACGGTGCCGTCGTGACCATAGATCTTGCTGGCACAGTTGGTCCGGCCTTTCGTTCCCATAATATACTCAGAGACATTCCCATGGGTGCCATTGATCTGGCGGCACATGGAGTGCATATGTGTTCCGTCCTCGTAAATGAAATCAACCGAGAAATTGTCGTACTGGTCACCGGTTACCCTGCGTTGGCGGCTTCCGTATCCAACGGCCTGGATGGGATACACATTTCCTTTGAACCAGTTGATCACATCGATATTATGTACATGCTGCTCCACGATATGGTCGCCTGAAAGCCAGAGCCAGTTGACCCAGTTCCTTACCATGGCTTCCATCTCCGACCATGCGGGATCCGGATTCACGTGCCAGAGTTTGTTCTGGTCCCAGTAAGCATATCCTGCAACAAAATCTCCGATGGCCCCTGCCTTCACATGCTCATACATTTCCAGGTAGTTCCACTGGTGACGACGCTGTGTTCCTGCCACCACGCTGAGTCCCATGGATGCGGCCTGTTTCCCGGCCACTATGATCCTGCGGGCACCTACCGGGTCAACTGCCACCGGTTTTTCCATGAAAACATTCTTCCTGGCCTTTACTGCGGCTTCGAACTGCATGGGCCGGAAATGCGGCGGCGTGGCAATGATCACATAATTGATATCCTCGGCCAGCACCTTTTCATATGCATCAAATCCGACAAAACACTTTTCATCGGCCAGCTCAACATCCTTCTGGTTTTTCAGGCTGTCACGAAAACGTTTCATCTTGTCATCAAACAGGTCGCCGGCGGCTACAATTTCCAGGTTGCTTCCTGAATTCAAAAAATCAACAGCGGCGCCGGTACCCCTTCCTCCGCAGCCTATCACTCCAGCCCTGATGGGCTGGCCGTCATCCGCCTTGAGGGGAGGCGGCACAAAAGAGACCTGTACTTTTTTTTCTGAACATGACGCAGCCAGTCCGGCCACACCTACAATCCCGGCTGCGCCAATTGCTGTGGTGCCCAGGAAATTTCTTCTTGAAACTGATTTTTTATCCATTGGTATTATTTAGTAGTTAAATGATCGTCGTATTCGCAAACCACCCTGAACCCCACATGGTAGCAGTCGGAGTACCACCAGAGGCTCTTGGGGATCTGTGGATCTGTCCTGAGCCAGGAGTCGTGATTCGTCTTGTTCCTGGCAGATACCCTCAGTTCAGCGGCATCGCTGAGGAAAGATCCTCCCCTGATCACGTGCTCATTTCCTCCTGCAACAACAACAGGATTTGCTACCGGTCCGGGATATTGGGAATAAGCGTCCTCAATATATATATCCTGGCAGAATTCTGCAACATTTCCGAGCATATTCTTTAGTCCGAAAGGATTGGGACGGACCGCCCCGGGCAGTTGGGACCGCCCTTCAGAATTCTGTATATACACTGCGTAACTGTTGATCACCGTGGTATCCACGCCGAACAGCCTGGCCCGCAATCCCACATCGGCATAGTCTTTTACCTCGCCTCCAAAGAAATAGGGTCCTTTTGTCCCTCCCCTGGCGGCATACTCCCATTCTGCCTCCGTGGGAAGCCTGTAGGTCTTGCCCGTCACGAGCGACAACCATTCGCAGTATTTTTCAGCAGCATAATAGGTCATGGTAATGGCCGGCCGCTTCCCCTTGCCCCATCCCTGGTCCGGATTCCCGTAGGGAGGGGTGGCTCCCGACAGTCCGTCGATCCCTTCCAGCATCCCGATATCGGTGGTCCTTCCCTCTCCCGATGTCTGGCTGTACCAGGTCAGGTATTCCTCCCAGGTCACCTCGATCTCCGACATGAAAAACGGGTCCAGTGTCACTTCCCGCTCCGGCCGTTCATCAGGCCGGGAAAATGGATCTTCCTCGCCCGCACCCATGGTAAAGGTTCCGCCAGGGATGGCTTTCATGTTGAAAGATACAGCAGACAGCGGAAGGCGTTCGGTGTAATCTTCAAAGGTCTCCACAATGGCAGGTTGCAGGTAGAGCGTGTCGGGCAACTCCTCCGACGTTCCGAACTCAACATTGGCAGCATGCAGGATTCCCTCGTGGTAATGACCTGCATCGATGTGGCATTTGATACAGGAGACCTCTCCTTCCTGCTGCTCATAATAGAGGTGCGCATCCATTCCCTCATGTGTGATCTCCAGGGGATAAAGGTTCTGGTGACAATGGACGCAGGAAACATCCCTGGTAAAATGAACCGCATTTTCGGGACGGGATTTGAGGTCCCAGTTAAAGTCTGCCGAATCCTTGAAAACAGCTCCGTAAACATCGCGCAGCCCCGTTACCACCTTCGCTGGAAGATACCCCTCTCCCTTGGACGGAAGGTGACATTCCACGCAATGCACTATGGTCCCTGATGCAGTATTGTAGTGCACACCCTGCTTCCAGGTAGTGGTAGCATGCGGGTGGAAATGACATTTGTTGCAAAATTCATCAGAGGAAGTGGCCTCAACAACTTTGTTGAAGCCCAGCAGCAATACACCCCCGAGGACCACACCCGTGATGAGCGTCCAAAGCTGTATACGTTTGAATAGTTTTCCGGACATTGACTGTTTCTGAAACTAAAAACAGCACTAAAGCTAAGAAATATTTCTATTTAAGCGTTCTGTAAGCCGGATTCTCCCCACTATTTAGTCCAAATCTAAAAAGACGCATTCCATGTACCATTCATGCGATCAATGATCTTCAGATCGGCTTCCAGGATCGAAAATTTGTCCACATCTCCCCTCCGGATCCATTCATATGCCTTGTGTTGCTGCAGTTCGGGTGTACCCGATTTCAGTTTGCAGATGAAGGGAATCAGCTTGATCACCTGGTCACCGTAGCTGTGGATCACGGTTGGCAGCAGCCTGTCGACACTGATCGTGGCATGCAACTCTTCCCGGATCTCCCTGATAATACATTTCTCCGGGGACTCACCCGGCTTCAGTTTACCCCCGGGGAACTCCCAGCACAAAGGGTGCGGCATGGTTTCACTGCGTTGCGTGATCAGTACTTCCTCCCCCCTCATAATAATGGCACATGCTACTTCTGTCATAACACCAGTTCTCCTGACAAAGGAACACATTTCAGCTGTCATGGGTTGCAGTTCCCGGGGTCATATTGATGAAATTTCGCAAGCATACCCCCGACGTATCCTGGAAATAGGTGAAAAATCAATTACGCTATCTGAATGGCCTGAATTTTTCCACGAATGATCAAAAAAAACAGATATTACTTGATTTTTTTAGGATAACCGAAAAAGGCATCTACAACACGGGCCGCGGAAATATCATTCCAGGAACCGAGCTCCATCGTCACCACCACCGCCCCGGCCGTGGGTACATTATCGACCTGTGGCTCCAGGAAACGGTTGGCAAACTGGGTGAACCCCGGATTGTGGCCAAATACTGCAACAGAGGCAATGGTGTCATCCACTTCTGAAAGCGTCTCAGCAATATCTTCGATCCCGGGGAGGTACAAGGATTTTCTCACAAGCAGGCGATGGTCGTTCAGTTCCCAGGACCTGGCCATGATAACGGCCGTGTGCAGGGCCCTGTTGGCAGGACTGCTGATCACCAGTTCAGGAACCTGTCCGCGGCTGACCAGCAGGGCAGCCATTTCATAGGAATTTTTCACGCCACGCTCGGTCAGCGGCCTGTCGATGTCTGATACAATGGAGTCCCAGCTTGATTTGCCGTGACGTATGATAAACAGTTTCCTTTGCATACCAGTTATTTAGTGCGAAACAAAGTGCATAATCACCGGGGTGACGAACCCGGCGAAGTCAAAACGCAACAACTGCGTTGTGCCCGCTACAAAGATAATAAATCAGCCTGTTTATCAGAGTAAATTACTTGCCAAATCGGCCAGGTAGCTCCGTTCGCCTTTAACCAGGTGCACATGTGCGAAAATATCCTGACCTTTCATCCGGTCGGCCAGGTAGGTGAGACCGTTTGATTTGGTATCGAGGTACGGGGAATCAATCTGCTGGATGTCGCCCGTAAAGATCAGCTTGGTGCCCTCACCTGCACGGGTAATAATGGTCTTCACTTCATGGGGCGTCAGGTTCTGTGCCTCATCCACGATAAAAAACACCCTGGAGAGGCTCCTGCCACGGATGTATGCCAGGGGGGTGATCACCAGCTTCTCCGTCTGCTGCATTTCCTCGATCCTTGTGAATTCCTTGCTTTGCGGCTTGAATGCCTGCTTGATCACCGACAGGTTATCGAACAGTGGCTGCATATAGGGCCCGATCTTCTCTCCCACATCTCCGGGGAGGAACCCGATATCGCGGTTGGAAAGGGGTACAATAGGGCGTGCCAGGAAGATCTGGGTATACAGTTTCCGCTGGTGGATGGCAGCAGCAAGTGCAAGCAGGGTCTTTCCTGTTCCTGCTTTCCCGGTGAGTGCCACCAGCTGGACCTCGGGACGCAACAGTGCATCGAGGGCAAAGGCCTGTTCGGCATTCCTGGGTTCGATCCCGTAGGTTTTTACTTTTTCAACGCGGTTAATCAGCTTGTTGAAAGGATCATAATGTGCCAGTGCGCTGACCGATTCATTGCGGAAGATATAGTACTGGTGTGCCACGGGCTCCTTTTTGATACCGAATTTCGAGCGTGGCAGTCCCTCATATTGCTCATACAGGCAGGAAATCACTTCCGGCTTCACATTCTCATTGATCTTCACCCCTTCGAAAATGTCCTGGATATTCTCCACCATATCGTTGTGGTAGTCCTGCGCCATGATCCCCAGCGACTTGGCTTTCATCCTCAGGTTAATGTCCTTCGTGATCAGGATAACCGGGCTCCCGTTGCGGCTGCTGTGCAGGTGTTCCGTGATCGCCAGTATGCGGTGGTCGGGCGTGTTCTCCGGAAAGGAAGAGATAAGCTTTTCCGAGGGCTGGGTGCCGGTGGCGATGCTCAGCTTGCCCTTCCCGGGTCCCAGTCTGAGTCCGCCGTTGAACAGCTTGTCACCCGAAAGCTTATCCAGCTCACGCGTGAACTCCCGGGCATGCAGATTAATGATATCATTGCCCTTCTTGAACCTGTCCAGTTCTTCCAGTACTGTAATGGGAATAACAATATCGTGCTCCTCGAAGTTGTGAATGCATTTGTAATCGTGAAGAAGAACGTTGGTGTCGATTACGAAAGTCTTCTTGACTTTTCCTTCTGTTTTTGCCATATTTGCCCCTGCCTTAGTGGAAAGATTTCCTGGTTTCAAAATTAACAACATTTGAGGCCTTCCCATGAAGGTTTTATTCACATTCAATTAAGTTTTAAACAGAGTTATCAACCATGCAAAAAGAGACACCCCTGCACTGGATCCATTCCAAAATCCGGGGTCCCAAATAACGCGTCGATGAATTACGCCGAAACCATCGAATTCCTCTTCAGCAGTCTGCCCATGTACCAGCGTACCGGGAAAGCCGCCTACAAGGCCAACCTCGACAATACGCATGCACTGGACCTGGCCCTGGGGCATCCCCACAGGCATTTCAGCTCGGTGCACATCGCCGGCACCAACGGCAAAGGCTCTGTAAGTCATATGCTTGCATCTGTGCTGCAGGAAGCCGGATACCGGACGGGATTGTATACTTCGCCGCACCTGGTCGATTTCCGGGAACGGATCCGCATCAACGGAATGATGATCAGTGAAGACCATGTGGTTGGGTTTGTTGAACGCTCCCGGGAGGTGATCGACAGGGTCCAGCCTTCGTTTTTCGAAATGACAGTGGCCATGGCCTTCGATCATTTTGCCAGGGAAAAGGTCGATATTGCGGTCATTGAGACCGGCATGGGCGGGAGGCTGGACTCCACGAACATCATCACCCCGGAAGTATCCGCACTCACCCGCATCTCGCTGGACCATACAGAATTCCTGGGCAACACGGAAACACTCATTGCAGCTGAGAAAGCCGGGATCATCAAGGACAATGTGCCGGTTACCGTTGGAAGCAACAACGATGCAGCCTGCGATGTATTCAGGAATGTGGCTGCACAAAAAAACAGTCCCATTCACTTTGCAGCACAGGAACGCACCTTCACCTTTCAGACATATACCACCGGGCAACAAGCCATTTTTCATTTCCGGAACATCGAAAGCCAGTCGGAAGAATCCTATACCTCCGATCTCACCGGCACCTACCAGCACGAAAACCTGAGCCTGGTGCTGACCACCATCAAGGTACTGCAACAAAGGGGATGGATCATCCCGGGTCCTGCGATCAGCAATGGACTCGGGAATGTAAAGAAAAACACCTCCATCAGGGGAAGATGGGAGCTCCTGGGTGCCAATCCGCGCATCATTTGCGACACGGCACACAACGCTTCGGGCGTACAGGTGGTGATGGAACAACTGCAACAGGTACCCCACAGGCAACTGCATATTGTATGGGGAATGGTCGGCGACAAGCCCGTGGAAACGATCTTCCGGTATCTTCCGCGAAACGCAGCGTATTATTTCACCCAACCTTCCATTCCCCGCGCCATGCCCCTGGAAACACTGCTTGAGCATGCTGCCATGAACGGACTCCCTGGGTCGGCTCATGCAACCGTCGGGAAGGCTTACCAGGCTGCCACCCTGGCCGCCAAAGCAGAAGATACGATCTTCATTGGCGGCAGTACATTCGTGGTGGCAGACCTGCTGGCACACCTGGGTTGAAGCGTTCAGCGACAGCACTTTCGTATCAGGCGACCTGCTCACACACCTGGATTGAAGCATTCAGCACCAGTACCATTCACCCCGAAAGGTTGTCGTTCGCCCCAAATCAACGCGACTTATCCCATACCCGCGCGCATGGCGAAGGATCCTTTTCGAAATAACTATAAAATCCGTTTCTTTGCATCGCAAAACAATGCTCACAATACGCATGATTTTTACAGAGTGCTTTCAGCCATCTTTAAAATATACAAACTTTCTATCTGAAAACCGGGTATGGAATTAGAGAAGATGTGCAACCAGGTGATCGAAGTGGTGAAAGATGCAGGAGACTATATCAGGGCGCAGCAACAGGAGGATGCCAGGCCGGAGATGGAGGAGAAGGGTGAACACAATTTCGTGACTGCCGTGGACAAGGCTGTAGAGCAAATGCTGGTCACTGCACTGGGAGGAATTCTTCCGGAAGCAGGTTTTATCGCAGAAGAAGGCACCAGTGAAAAGCGGGGCGAACGGTACAACTGGATCATTGACCCGCTTGACGGTACCACAAATTTTATCCATGGTGCTTTTCCATACGCAGTCAGCGTTGCGCTTGCCGAAAATGACATTCCCGCTTTGGGCGTGATCCTCGAACTTGGTCTCAACGAATGCTTTTACGGCTGGAAGAACGGCGGCGCCTATCTCAACGGGCAACCCATCCGGGTCAGCCGGAATACCACCCTGGACAATTCACTTGTGGCAACAGGATTTCCCTACACAGACTACAACAGGATGGACCGGTTCATGCATACCATCACGTGGTTCTTGAAAAATTCCAGGGGACTGCGAAGACTGGGATCTGCTGCCACTGACATCGCCTGGGTGGCCTGCGGGAGGTACGACGGTTTCTACGAATATGGATTGCATGCGTGGGACGTGGCAGCAGGAATCATCATCCTGGAGGAAGCCGGCGGCAAGAGCGCTGATTTCTCCGGAGGTGACGGTTACCTGCTCGGCAGGGAAATTATTTGCAGCAACGGATTGAACCATAATGAGTTTGTTGGTGTTATCAGGGGAATTATGCAGGAAAAGAATTAATCCTGGAACGGTTTTCGCACTGGTTAAGGAATAATGTTGGAAAAGGTGATAAAAACTGCGGTAGTTATATTGAACTGGAACGGAAAGGAATTCCTCGAGAAATTCCTCCCTGTCCTTATTGAACACACGCAGGATCCCGCTACAGAAATAATTGTTGCCGACAATGACTCATCGGATGATTCCGTGGCGTTCCTGGAAGCACATTACACGGATCTGCGCCTGGTCAGGCTGGAACGCAACCACGGCTTTGCCGGGGGGTACAATGAAGCACTGAGGAAGGTGGAGGCAGAATATTACATGCTGCTGAATTCGGACATCGAAGTGACCGGCAACTGGCTCAGACCGTTGGTGGATCACCTCGACCGGCACACAGAGGTTGCAGCATGTTCGCCCATATTGCTGGACCAGCAGCAGCGGGATAAGTTTGAGTATGCCGGTGCAGCCGGAGGGTACATCGACAGGTACGGATATACCTTTTGCAGGGGAAGGATCTTTCATACCACGGAACGTTTTTCCGGTGAACCAACAGAACCCCTGGAGGTATTCTGGACCACCGGTGCCTGCATGCTGGTAAGGTCAGCAATCTTCCGGGAAGCAGGTGGGTTTGATGCTCATTTTTTCGCTCATATGGAGGAAGTGGATCTTTGCTGGAGACTCAGGAACAGGGGACACAAGTTGTCGGTGGTACCTGCCTCGCGCGTGTATCACGTGGGTGGCGGAACATTGCCGAAGAGCAATCCCTTCAAGACCTACCTGAATTTCAGGAACAACCTCTTCCTGCTGTATAAAAACCTGCCTGAAAAGGAACTGAAATCCACCATCAGGACAAGGATGTTGCTGGATGGAATTTCGGCACTGCAGTTTCTCCTGACCTTTAAATTCGGAGATCTGAAAGCTGTCTGCCGCGCACACAGGGATTTCAGGAAAAACAAGGGAGCATACAGGGAAACCAGGGAGCGGTACAGTTCTGCGATCAAAAAAACCTCCCACCCGGAAATGTATAACAGGTCTGTTGTTTTCGACTATTTCCTTGCGGGACGAAAACAATTTAACCAGCTGAGGGACCAGTTTGAACAAAGAATGAATCAGCGCGTAGTAACATAAAAAGAGAGAGATGAATAAAAAGGGAACGGAAGACTGGGTATATTTTGAAAATTTACCTGCAGCGCTGGAACACAGTGCGAAAACATACGGGGATAAACCGGCGTTTACCATCGCCAATGGAATATCCTACTCCTATAACGAGATCAATGCACTGGCACATGATTTTGCAATAAAGATCTACGGGGCCGGACTGGAACGCAACCAGCGGGTGGCACTCATCAGCGAAAACAATCCGCACTGGGTGGCTTCCTATTTCGGAATCCTGAAGGCAGGCGGGATTGTCACGCCCATTCTTACAGATTTCACAGCAGGTGAGATGACCTCCATCATGAAGCACGCAGAGGTGGATATGGTTGTCGTTTCATCCAAACAGATGCAAAAATTCCCAGATGGATTCCCGGAAAGCGTCAGGTACATCATTACCGTTGAAGACCTTGTTTTTCATGAAGTCAGCAAGGCGGGCAACCTGCAGCAGTTGTCGAAAGATGCATTTGAAAAGCTGCAGCCCGCAGAACCATCCGGGGCAAATGTAAATTTCCCGGCGCTGAAGAAGGACGACCTGGCAGTGATCATCTATACTTCCGGCACCACCGGGAGCTCAAAAGGGGTGATGCTGACACATGACAACATGATCTTCGATGCAGTGAACACCGGCAGCATTCACAAGGTCCTGCCTTCGGATGTGTTTATTTCCGTGCTTCCACTGGCACATACCTATGAATTCACCATCGGCATGCTGATCCCCCTGATCAACGGTGCAACGGTGCATTATACAGACCGGACCCCTACGGCTGCTTACCTTGGACCGCTGTTTAAAAAGTACCGGCCAACCACGATGCTTACCGTACCGCTGATCATCGAAAAGATCTACAGGAACAAGGTGAAGCCCGGACTGGAAAAGTCGCCTGTTACCCGGACATTGCTAAAATTCGGACCCACGCGCCGGTTACTGTACAAAGCTGCCGGCAACAAGCTCAAGGCATTTTTCGGAGGCAGGATGAGGTTCTTCGGTGTCGGTGGGGCGGCCCTGGCCCCCGACGTTGAAAAGTTCCTCCTGGAAGCAAAATTCCCGTATGCTGTTGGTTACGGACTCACAGAAACATCTCCCATGCTGTCAGGATTCGATCCTGCAAATGCAGTATACAGATCTGTCGGTTTGCCAATTGCAGGCATTGATCTGAAAATATACGCCCCGGATCCTGAAACAGGTGAAGGAGAAATCGTTGCCAGGGGAAGAAACATCATGAAAGGGTATTACAAAAATGAAGCCCAGACCAAAGAGGTGTTCACCGAAGATGGTTTTTTCAGGACAGGAGACCTGGGGATCATTGATAACAAGGGGATCATCTACATCAAGGGACGCTCGAAAAACATGATCCTGGGACCCAACGGTGAGAACATTTACCCGGAGGAGATCGAGTCCGTGTTCAATGAGCAGGAATTCGTCAACGATTCACTGGTCATGCATGTGAAAGGGAAACTCGTGGCACTGATCCACCTGAACTTCGAAACCATTGAGGAGAAATTCCAGCACCTGCTTGCGACCGCGCAGGACAAGCAGAAAGACCTTCAGCACAAAGCAGAGGAACTGCTGGATGAGATGCGCACAAAAGTGAACGAGCAGCTGAATAAAAACTCCAGGATCCAGAAAACTTTTTTACAGAAGGATCCTTTTGAGAAGACCCCGACCCAGAAGATCAAGCGTTACAGGTACAAGGAATGATCAGACCGAAGACAGGAGGGTGTCCAGGTTCTCGAATTTCATCCGGTAGTCTTCGATGGAACGTTCGATGAGATCAAGGGCCTCTTCCCTGCCATAGATATGTGTAATTTCCACGTCTGCCGGGTTGCCGGGAAGGTCCTTGTAAGTCAGGAAATAATGTTTGAGCCTGTCTACAACACTTTTGGGTACGTCGTTCACATCTTCAAAGCCCTGGTAGAGCGCATCATTGTTAAGTACCGCGATGATCTTGTCATCTGCCTGGTTGTTGTCGATCATCCGGAATCCTCCAATGGGACGCGCCCTGACAAGGATATCTCCATGGGTAATCTCCTTTTCCGTCAGAATACAGATATCCACCGGATCCGAATCGCCGATGATCTTGTCATTGCCGGTTTTTTCCCTGCTGAGCTCAGCCACTTTCTCACCACTGAACGTCTGCGGAACAAATCCATACAATGCCGGTACCGTTGTGGAATATTTCTGCGGACGGTCGATTTTCAGGTACCCGGAAACCTTATCCACTTCATATTTAACGGTATCCCGGGGCACCATTTCAATAAAACAGGTAACGATGCCAGGGGCATCGTCGCCGATATCCACACCGTGCCAGGGATGGGATTTGTACCTAAGTCCCATCAGTTTCCCGATGGGATCCATTAACTTATTTGACATTTATTCTGGTGTTAATCATGGTTTAACAATCCATCAGTAGATTGGTTGCGTTTTCCAGGGCGTTTTTTCTGCTGCCCTTCAACATAATCATGGCATTCCTCGGAGGGTGTGCACGCAGGTGGACCAGGCAATCCTCCAGGCTGTCGAAAAAATGGAACGGGAAGGCCGGATCTTTTGCAAATGCTCCAAAGCGTTCACCTACAAGCATCACCTTGTTGATGTTGCTGCCGGCAAGCTGCTCAAGCAGCGCCCGGTGCTCCTTGGACTCATCTTCTCCCAGCTCGTACATGTCGCCCAGTATTGCGATCTTCCCGGGGTGCGCGCGCTGTTCAAATTCAGCAATTGCACCACGCATACTGGTGGGATTTGCATTGTAGGCATCCAGGATCAACGTGTTGGTTTTTCCCCTGATGGTCTGCGACCTGTTATTTTGCGGCACATACTTTTCCACAGCCTGCGAAATGGCATGCGGCGGCACTTTCATAAATACCCCTGCAGCAGCGGCAGCAAGCATGTTCCTGAAGTTATAGGCTCCGAAAAGCCCGGAATGCAGCGGGTATGCACCAGGGCCGGTGTGGAATGTACCTTCAATACGTTCGCCCGATACCGCCAGGTGCCCGTTCACATCAAAGCCGGTCCCCAATCCATAGGAAAAAACCTTCAGTTTTCTTTCCCCGGCCATTGATGCCAGCACGGGATCGGACAGGTCAGCGATGGCCGTCCCCCCGCTTGTTTCCAGGTAATCGTACAGTTCCCCCTTCCCTTTCCTGACGCCTTCCAGGTTTCCGAATCCCTCGAGGTGCGCCTTTCCGATATTGGTAATGATGCCCGCGTCAGGGTCCGCGATCTTGCAGAGCAGGGCAATCTCTCCCTGGTGATTAGCGCCCATCTCGATGATCGCAAGCTCCTCGTTCCTGATCTTCAGCAATGTCAGCGGCACGCCGATATGATTGTTCAGGTTTCCCTCCGTGGCCAACACACGGTACTGTTGCGAAAGTACGGCGTGGACCAGTTCTTTTGTTGTGGTCTTCCCGTTACTCCCCGTTATGGCCAGCACCTGTCCGCCCCACTTCCTGCGGTGGTGTGATGCAAGCTGCTGGAGCGCATGAAGCGCATCCTCCACAATAATCACGGGACCGGTTCCGCCAGGCGCAGGCCGGTCGGACACGGCACACCTGCATCCCTTTTCGAGTGCTTCCCGGATAAAATCATTCCCGTCAAAATGCTCCCCCTTCAGTGCAAAGAAAACTTCATTCCCCCGTATGGCACGGGTATCGGTGATAACCCCCGATGATACAATGAATTCATTATAGATGGATTTGATCGACATACCAGGTCAGGTTGATTCTTAAAGGTAAACCTACATAAAATAGACATATCTTCCACAGCAAAATGCATTTCCCTGGCAGATTTAGGGGCAGGTGTCTCCATCACTTCACCCGCGTCATCCCCTTCCGCAGCAACATAACGGTTGAGAGCCATGCCGCAGCATGATATAAAAGGGCCGTCTCAAAAACATATTCAAGACGGCCCCTGTTCAAATACCCGATGCTTACGATGCCATATTTACTGCTTCAGTATGCGCCGGATCACTGTGTTCGCTTCATGGTCCTGTACCTTCAACATATACACGCCAGCCGGAATTCCTTCAAGATTGACCGAAGATTCCCTGCCCGGGTGTTCCATGGTTCTTACAGCATGACCGGCAACGTCAAGAATACTGATCATTGCAACATCCCGTGCACTTCTGATATTCAGTATCTCTCCCACAGGATTGGGGTAGATGGTCAGTCCCTTCGACAGCATATCTGCGGATCCGATTCCTGTCTCATCCTGGTTGCTGATTGTCACAACAAGCGAACCGTTAACACCCGAGCCGTCGTTGGCCGTTGCGGTAACGGTAACGTCGCCGTCGGCAACAGCAGTGAGCAGGCCATTTTCATCAATGGTTGCAATGGTCTCATCATCGACACTCCATGTTACGGAAGGATCAGTGGCCTCTGCCGGAAGAACCGTCGCAGTCATTTGAAGGGTACCTCCCATTGTAGTGATTGTGGTTGCTCCATCAGCTCCTGTTACAGTTATCTCTTCCACATCAACAATAACTAAGGACTGAAATAACCGTTGTACCATCGACCAGTTGGCTCCTGTTGTCAGGGCCCCTCCATTGACAATGCGCAACACATCATCGCCTCCGCCATTGTCGCCCAGTACAAATTGGTTGATCTCAGCTGCTGCATCCAGAACGCAATCGGCAGCACCGGGTACATTCAATACCACTTTACCAGCAGGAACCGGCAGGCCATTTGTCCAGTTTGCTGCTTCGGTCCATAATCCTGTACCATCAGGATTGGCCGCAGGATTCCAGACCGTTGTCTGGGAAAAAGCAGCAAAGCTGACAAAAGCCAAACATAGAAAGAATAATCTTTTTTCATAATTTAATTGTTTGGTTGGTGAAATAGTGTTTAATAAATAAACATACGACTGATATGTAAACCAATTAGATTAATGAAAAATTAATGTCTTTTTTTTTGGAGGCAGCTTCACGGGACAGATGTTGTGCTGATGCGCCGGGAGCAAAGATTGTTTCCGGCACTTCCGCCTGCTAAATTGTCTGCGGGACAGCACCAGAAAAAAGGCTGCCCCCGGATTGGAGACAGCCTTTGTCTGAAGTAATATGTTTTAGATCATTAAAAACCTTTTGGCGTACCCACGCGGGTCATTGCGCACCTGAATCCCAGGTCGTCACGAGCCTCGGTTTGTTTCAGGAACCTTCTTTCCCCGGGGCTCATCCAGTAAGCCCGGTCTTTCCATGAACCGCCCTTATAGACCCTTACGTCGTCGGCGATGAGTGACATTTGTTCGTCATCAGTGTTGACATACATATCAACAGTTCCGTCATAACCCATGGTGTCCTTTTCGCCAAAACGCTGCACAGACCAGGCATCGCCGTCCCTGTAATTCCTGTAATCGGCTTTCCGGTAATTGAATCTTCCTTCGGCATCTCTTTCGGAGATTGGTTCGCGCCTGATGCGACCCAGGCTGTCAATAACGGGATTCCCATTTGGATCTGTAACCATCTTGTCAAAGACATTGCCACGGAAGGGTCTGAATCCGCTCACATCCTGGAACGACATGGGGCGATAAACATCCAGCACCCATTCGCTGACGTTGCCAGCCATGCAATAGAGTCCATAATCATTGGGCCAGAAAGCACGCACCGGGGCAGGGATACTTGCATTGTCATTCAGGCTTCCGGCGACGCCCATGAGGTCACCTTTGCCCCTGACGAAGTTGGCCCGCATCTCGCCCATATGCCTGGGATCGTCATTTCTGAGGATATGTCCGTTCCATGGATAAACTCTGCGCTCCCATACCAGTTCGTCCACCGAGTTGCCAATCAGGCCGAGGGCCGCAAATTCCCATTCGGCTTCGGTCGGGAGTCGGTACTTCGGCAGAAGGTAGCCGTCTTCAATCCGCACACCCCGGGTGTCCTCCCTTGGATGGAGGCTGGGTATCTGGTTCCCGTCATCGGGTACATATGCCCCATAGAGATATGCTTCTGTATTAAAATTTCTTTCGTCCACCTGATCGGTCTTGATTCCCTCAAAGATTCCCTGGTCAACCAGCACCTGCTCATTGACCCTGTCGGTCCGCCAGAGCGCATAATCATTGGCCTGCAGCCAGTTCACACCCACAACGGGATATTCATTGAAAGAGGGGTGACGGAAATAGTATTCCACATAGGGCTCATTGAATGCCATCGGATCCCTCCATACGAGCGTGTCGGGCAGTGCATTTCTCCAAACTTGTTTGTTGTTTACCCCAAAGACCCTGTCGAGCCAGTAAAGGTATTCACGGTAATTGACATTGGTGATTTCTGTCTGGTCCATGTAGAAAGAAGCGACAGTAACCCTGCGGGGAACATTGTTCCATTCATAAAGCACATCATCCTGTACTTTTCCCATGGTAAAGGTTCCCCCCTCGATGAAAACCAGGCCGGGGCCGGTCTCCTGTTCAACTGAAGTGGCAACCTCGAAGCCGCCATTTTCTTCCGTATTGTATTCCCATCCTGTTGCAGACGAAACATTACCGGAGTCGGTAATATCCTGGCTGCAACCAGATAAAATAAAAACAGCAATAACTGCGGGTACCAGTCTCAGTGCAATTTTCATGATTTGATAGATTTTCTTGATAACAGTTGCTAATATAAATACTTCTCACAAAACTAACTAAATTTTAGGACAATTTATTGTCCGCACATTTTTTCTTATTGTATTGTTTTCAAGCATGATCACAAGCGAAAACTCGTGTGCCCCCATGTTCGGCAACCTGATCGTGGGACTTGAAAGCTTGACATCGTAGCTGTAACGGAACCTGAGGTTGCCCGCCGCGTAACCAGCAGTGAACACGAGGTTTCCGTAACTGAATCCAAGGTCGTGACGTGTCCACAAACCAACAAGAAAGTCCTTGTAAATGAGATCCATTCCATAATTAACCTGCTGAATATTCTGCTGCTGTATGAATACCAGGTTGGGTGATAACTTCATGATCTCGACACCCTTGCTTTTATCAATCACCGGGATCATTATCCCCAGGTGAGCGGTATATTTCCTGTAAATGATGCCCGTGGGATCATCACTGTCGGTAACCACCGGCCTGAGCAGGTGATGAACCGCAGCCCCCCCGTAAAAATTCCCCCTGAATGCGGCAATGCCAGCTGCAAAATCAGGATAGATCTCATTGTACCTGTTGATATCTTCAGCGGCAATCCCGGAGGATCCGCCTGTAACCGGGTCGATCATGTCTCCGAACACAAGCGAGGAGGGATCGAAGGACCTTTGTCCGACACCAGCCTGGAGGGCCCCTGCAAAAGACCAGTAGCGCGAAGCCCTGAACTGGTATGCGTATGCCACATCAAGGTTGTATGCGTTGAAGGTTCCATCTCCCTGCCTGTCGTTGAGTATCCGCACCCCCAGCCCCCCGTGAAGCTTCTCCACGTACTGATCATAGGAAGCCTGGTAAGTGATGTAGGAAGCCCCCGAATGGGGCCACTGGTTGCGGTACCCGATATAGGCCCTGCCTGCTCCCTCCGTTCCTGCAAGGGCGGGGTTCAGCTGTAGGCTGTTGGCGTAAAAATGGGAAAATACGGGATCCTGAGCATACAATCCCGTGCACAGGAGTTGTACCACCAAAACAAACATTATGCCCCGCATTTTTGTCATCTGTAGGTAAAGATCGTCAAAACCTGTTAACGGTTAAAAACATTTTTTAACAATAAGCATTTATAAGGATCGTTATATATGAACGTCTGTTTGGTACAAAGATTATGTTACGTAAGAATTTTACTGTACGGTAAACCATGAAAAAGCTGCTGATTATTTCCCTCTTATTACTCCCCATGCTGCTCCAGGGCCAGCACCGGAATATCGGTCTGGATTGGAAACGTACGGATTCACTGGTTTATTTCAAAAACGCTTCCTATCAGAACGCCACAGGACAGGTTCCGGTGTATACCGAGGTGATTCCCTGGACCAATACGGGCCAGATTCCTGTTGTCACGGCGAAGACCGGGCGCGCCATTCCGCTCGATTCAAAATTCAAAGAACAGGTCAGGGATGCTTTCCTCGAAACATCACCTGCAGTTGCTTACCAGCTTGTATACGAGAAAAAACAGCCAAGGTTGCAGATCAGCTATGTTCCTTTTTACCGCGACCCGGAAACGGGCCGGACCATGCAAGTGGAATCTTTTACTCTGGAAATATCCGGTGAAGCACCAATCGCCCGACTGAAGTCGGAAACAACAGGACAATTTTCGACAACTTCCCGCCTGGCTGCAGGCGACTGGTACAAGATCGGGATAAAAACTTCCGGGATGCACAAGCTCACTTATGAACAGATCCGGGAAGCCGGGGTGGAGAACCCTGCAATGATCAAGGTCTTCGGAGCCGGGGCCATCCTGCTCCCGGAAGATTTCAGCCAGGGATCCTATGACGACCTGGAAGAGATTCCTGTCTATATGAACAAAGGCAGTGACCAGCTGTTCGGACCGGGAGATTATATTCTGTTCTACGCCCGCGGACCTGTCACATGGAACTACAATAGTTCAGACGGGTTTTTCCAGCATGAACTGCATGATTATGCCACCATGGGAAGCTATTTCCTTACCGACGACATGGGAGTGGCTGCGCCACCTGCTGAAGTTGCACTCAGCACTGCAGCGGCCGACAAGGTGGTGACCCGGTACGACATCCTCGCGTTCCACGAAGAAGAACTTACCAACCTGCTTAAATCCGGAAGGGAGTGGTACGGAGATAAATACAGTATCTCACTGAGTGGTGCATATCCATTTGCCCTTCCCGGAATGAACACCGGAGAACCTGCGAAAATCAGGGTTGCAGCTGCAGGAAGGTCAAAAGAAACATCTTTGATCAGGGTAACGGCGAACAACACCACGCTGGGAACCATTTCCTTCAGCCCGGTCAATCTCAGCAGCTATACTTCCACTTTTGCCGTTAATGGTGCGGGAACCTTCGATTACAATGCCCAGGAGTCTTTCTTTACCCTGCAGGTCGAATACCTGCAGCCAAATACCAATTCGGAAGCCTGGCTGAACTATATCACTGTCAATGCCAGGGCCAACCTGTCGTTGCAGGGTGATGAACTCACCTTCCGCGACAGCCGCTCCGTGAATTTCGGCAGCATCACCGAATTCAGGATTGCCAATGCCCGGTCCGGCATGCAGTTATGGGAGATTACCGATCCTGAACAGCCCGGCAGGATTCCCTTTGCGCTGAATGGCAACACTGCCTCATTCAGATTAGAAACCAGCGAACTGCGTGAATTCATCGCTTTCGATCCGTCCGGGAATTTTCCGTCACCCCAGGTATCCGGACCCGGGCTCGGTCGTGTGCCCAACCAGAACCTGCACGGAACATCCCCGCCCGACATGCTGATTATTTATGCGGAAGAATTCGGGGAGCAGGCAAACCGGCTGGCTGAGCACCGTCGCAGCAACGACAACCTTACGGTTACCCTGGTCACCCAGGAAATGATCTTCAACGAATTTTCATCAGGAACCCCGAATGTCAGTGCCATCAGGAATTACCTGAAAATGTACTACGACACATATCCGGAGGAGCAAATGACCAAATACCTGCTGCTTTTCGGCGACGGATCTTTCGACAACAGGGATACTGTTTCAGGCAATCCCAACAAAATCATGACCTACCAGTCTGTGAATTCACTGGTACCCACCAGTTCTTTCGTTTCAGATGATTTCTTCGGACTGCTGGATACCGGGGAGAAATTGTACGACGGCCTGCTCGACCTCGGAATCGGAAGGCTGCCTGTCTCCACACCGGAAGAAGCAGAACTTATGGTAGACAAGACCATTGCCTACGACCAGTTTGAAACAATCGGAGAGTGGAGAAACTACCTGTGCTTCATTGCTGATGACGAAGACGGCAATATCCATATGAGACAGGCTAACAACCTCGCATCGTATATCGAGGAGCGTTATCCTGAATACAACGTCAATAAGATCTTCATGGATGCCTTCCCGCAGGAGACCACTCCAACCGGCGACAAGTATCCCGATGTCACACGCGCCATCAACGACCAGATGAACCGGGGTGCACTGGTCATCAACTATACCGGTCATGGCGGAGTGACCGGTCTTGCTCATGAAAAGATCGTGGACCTGAGCAATATCAAATCGTGGAGGAACGATGGGAAACTGCCCTTGTTCATGACCGCAACCTGTGAGTTCAGCCGTTATGATGAATACAATGTATCCCAGCAATCCGAGGTGACATCGGCAGGTGAAGAGGTATTGCTGAATCCTGCCGGCGGAAGCATCGCGCTGTTCACCACCACCAGGCTCGTCTATTCCGGCCCCAACTTTACCCTGAATGAACGTTTTTACGAGATCGTATTTGACAAAAAGGAAAATGGTGATTGCTACCGGCTTGGCGATATCATCGTATACAGCAAAAACAATGTGGGTGCAGGTGTGAACAAAAGGAACTTTACCCTCCTGGGAGATCCCTCACTCAGTCTCGCCTTCCCGCAAAACCTTGTACTGACAGATTCTATCAACCGGGTGGCCCTGGAGGAATTCAATGATACCATATCAGCCCTGGATTTTGTGACGGTCAGCGGCCATATCCGCGACCAGTCGGGCAATATGCTCACCGATTTCAACGGATCCGTGATTCCCATTGTCTACGATAAAAAATCCAACCTGAAGACCCTCGCCAATGACGGGGGCAGTCCCCTGGCATTCCAGTCGCTCAGCAGCATTCTGTACAAGGGAAACGCCACGGTGGAAAACGGCCGGTTCAGCTTCGGCTTTTATGTACCCAAGGACATCGGCTATAACATTGGTGACGGAAAGATCAGCTACTATGGATTCAGCGAGGACAAGGATGCCCATGGCGCCACTTCCGGCTTTGCCATCGGTGGACTCGGCGATTTTTCAGACCTGGATACCATTGGACCGGAAATCAGGGTATACATGAATGATTCATTGTTCAAAAACGGGGGTATCGTTACCGATTCCCCGGAACTGCTGGTGTACGTGAACGATCCTTATGGCATCAACACCACGGGGAACGGAATCGGTCACGACATCACCTCCACGCTCAATGACGACCGGTTCAACGCGATCATCCTCAACCAGTATTACCAGGCAGATCCCGACAGTTTCAGCTCGGGTACGGTACGGTATCCCTACGAAAATCTCCCGGAAGGCAAACATTCCATCTCTGTGAAGGTGTGGGACATATTCAACAATTCCGCCACCGAAAAGGTGGATTTCGTTGTGGTACAATCTTCTGAGATGCTGCTGGAAAATCTTTATACCTATCCGAATCCTTTTATCGACCAGACATTCTTTAACATTGAACATAACCGGCCGGGGCAGGAACTGGAGGTTATTGTAAGGATCTATGACCTCAATGGCAGTCTTGTGGGCGTAATACAGCAGATGGTCTATTCAGGCGGATACAGGATCGAACCACCCTCCTGGCAGGGAAAATCGATGGGCGGTGCAACGCTCGGGGGGGGAATCTATGTCTACAGGGTGATGGTCAGAAGCGAACAGGGAGAAGAGGCTTCCGGGGCCGGGCGCCTGATCATCAAAAGGTGATGAAATAATGTTGCCAACAGGATAATATTTGTCTGTATAAACCGTATATATATTATTGTGCAAAATCAGAAAAAGTAGAAAACCACTATAAAATTAGAAAAACGCTATATTGTGCTCTGAAAAAATTAGAATGAATGTCTAAATCAAATCGAGGCAAAGCCTTACAAATCACAGGAGTTGTCCTGGTGCTGTTCTTCATGGGGAGCAAAGCATTTGGACAGATATCTGTCAGGGAACTCAAAGGGGGTGATGAGAACACGATCAACACCGCCGTACCGTTTATCACCATCGCCCCGGATTCACGGGCAGGTGCATTGGGCGACGCAGGGGTTGCCACGCAACCAGATATAAATTCGCAACACTGGAACGTGGCCAAGTATGCGTTCATGGAAGAGACCGGCGGACTGTCCATCTCCTATACACCCTGGTTGCGGAAGATCATCCCGGATATCAACCTGGCCTATCTTTCCACCTACTGGAAACCCACCGACGACCAGGTAATCAGCGGATCGCTGCGCTATTTCTCGCTCGGACAGATCACATTTACAGACATTGAAGGAGGAATCATAGGACAGTACAATCCATATGAGATGGCCATGGATGCAGGCTATTCCAGGTTGTTTTCCGATAATTTCTCCGGGGGAATCGCGTTTCGTTTCATTTATTCCAACCTGACCAGCGGACAGGATGTTGGCGGTGAGGCATCACAGCCGGGGATCGCTGTTGCTTCCGACCTCGGGTTCTACTACCAGGATGACCTGCGGCTGGTAGGCGGTAATGATGCCGGGTATGCCTGGGGGGTGACGCTTTCGAACCTCGGTACGCCTATTTCATACACTGCTGATGCCGACAAGATCCCCATTCCGTCGAACCTGCGCCTGGGCGGAAGGTTCGATTACGGCCTGGACGATTACAATGAAATGAGCTTCAGTTTGGAATTCAATAAGCTGCTGGTACCCACCCGCCCGATAAAGGATAATGATGGTGAGGTGGTTCGTGGCTATGAAGATCCGGAATCGATCGTGCTGGGAATGATCCAGTCGTTCTACGATGCGCCGGGAATCAGCTACGATGATGGCTCCTACAGTACAGGCTTCCGTGAGGAGATGGCCGAAGTGATGGTCAGCGCCGGCGTGGAATACTGGTACCGGGAGCAGTTCGCGATCAGGGCAGGATATTTCCACGAGGCAGCAGTAAAAGGCAACCGGAAATATGTAACCCTGGGGGTCGGCCTGAAACTGAATGTCTTTTCGCTCGATTTCGCCTATCTTGTTCCCACCAACGGACAGGAGAGTCCGCTCGCCAACACGCTCAGGTTCACGCTCGGATTTGATTTTGAAAGCCTGAAGCTGTAACTTGCAGCATGGTGCACCGGATCGGATTCGGATATGACGTACACCGGCTGGAAGAGGGCCTCCCTTTTCGGCTGGGTGGTGTTACCATACCCCATACCAGCGGGGCAAAGGGACACTCGGATGCAGATGTGCTGATCCATGCCATCTGCGACGCATTGCTGGGTGCTGCGGCCCTGGGTGATATCGGATCACATTTTCCAGACGACCGTGAAGAATACAGGGGGATCAACAGCCTGCTGTTGCTCGAAAAAACCATCAGCCTGCTGGAAGATACGGGCTACACCATCGGGAACATTGATGCAACAGTATGCCTGCAAGAACCAAAAATACAGCCCTATATTGAAGACATGCGGTCGGCGCTTTCCATGGCAATGGGCATCGATAAAGACCAGGTTTCCGTGAAGGCCACCACCGAGGAACACCTCGGCTTCACAGGTCGGGAAGAGGGTGTTGCGGCCCATGCCGTTGCCCTTATATGGAAATAGAGACTGGGAGACGGGGTGACGGGGTGAAAAATGAACAGGTAGCGTTCGAAAAAAAAGACAATGCAACAAGCGTGAAACGTGAAGCAAAAAAGACAGTGGTGCTGGGGGCCAGCCCCAATCCTGCCAGGTATTCCTTCAAGGCGGTGAAAAGCCTCTTATTGCATGGGTATGACGCAGTAGCTGTCGGCTTCCGCCCGGGTGTGATCTACGAAAAATTCATCCAGCGGGGCGAACCAGTCATCGAGGAGGTGCATACCATTGCACTTTATATCGGTCCTGAGCGGCAGGAAGAGTTTCATGAGTATATCCTGTCCCTGCATCCGAAGCGTGTGATCTTCAATCCGGGCACAGTGAATGAACCGTTCATGGAGGAGCTGAGGGAAAAAGGAATTGAAGTAGTGGAAGGATGTACACTCGTCATGCTTGATTCGGGTGAATTTTAAGTAATACAGTTACGAAACAGACCGGCGATATGCATGCACCAGGTCATCCGCGTTCACCTGATAAGCCGCGTTCACCAGATCATCTACAATAATCAACAACAGCATTGAAAACAATTTACAACCTCGAAGAACTGCAACAACTCATTGAAGAGACAACCATTTCGGTGGTCTATTTTTCAAATGAGTCCTGCAATGTGTGTAAAATACTGAAGCCTAAGATCATTGAACTGCTCAATGTACAATTCCCGAAGGTGGTGTTTGTATACGTGGATATTGAAAAAAGCCCGGTACTCTCGGGACAGTACCGTGTATTCACGATCCCCACGATCGACATTTACGTAGATGGCAAGGAGCATGCCCGGTTCAGCCGGAATGTCACCATGCACGACTTCGAGGCTGCCCTCCGCAAACCATACGACATCCTACTCGGGGAATAGATCCCTGAGCAGGGATTCATCGGCCAGGTGTGGCACGGTAACCTCCAGTCCCTGTGTCCGTTCCATCTCCCGCTGAATGGCCGTCATGGCGCCACTGCTCCTGGCCCAGCTCCTGCGGGCGATCCCGTTGTTCACGTCCCAGTGCAGCATCTGCCGGATCCTGCGGTCGGCATCCCCGGTGCCGTCAAGCACCATGCCGAAGCCGCCGTTGATCACTTCTCCCCATCCGACGCCTCCACCGTTATGTATCGACACCCAGGTGGCACCGCGAAATGCATCACCGATCACATTCTGGATGGCCATATCGGCTGTAAAGGAGGAACCATCGTAAATATTGGAAGTCTCCCGGTAGGGCGAATCGGTACCTGAAACATCGTGGTGGTCCCTTCCCAGTACAATGGGGGATTTGATTTGTCCCTGCCTGATCGCCTCGTTGAATGCAAGTGCAATGTTGATCCTGCCGATGCTGTCGGCATAGAGGATGCGCGCCTGCGATCCAATCACCAGCTTGTTGCTGCCTGCCTCCCTGATCCAGTGGATGTTGTCCTCCATCTGTTCCCGGATGTCAAAGGGCGCTTCCCGGGCCAGTTCCTCCATCACGCGGAGTGCGATCTGGTCGGTGCGTTCCAGGTCTTCCGGCTCCGAGGAAGTACAGACCCAGCGGAAGGGTCCGAACCCGTAATCAAAGAACTTTGGCCCCATGATGGCCTGGATATACGACTGGTACCTGAACCCCCCGTGTTCGTCGAAGACCTCTGCCCCTGCCCTGCCTGCCTCAAGCAGGAAGGCATTGCCATAATCCCAGAAGAACATGCCCTGACCGGTAAGCCGGTTAATGGCCTTCACGTGCCTCCTGAGGGAAGCCTGTACCGCCTCCCTGAACCGTTCCGGCTCCTCGTGCATCATGCGGCTGGAGTCTTCGAAGCTGAGTCCCGCCGGGAAATATCCGCCTGCATAGGGATTGTGCAGGGAGGTCTGGTCGGAGCCAAGGTCCACCCTGACCCCTTTGTCGGCAAATGTTTCCAGGAGGTCCACCACGTTCCCGTTGTAGGCAATGGAAACGGCCTCCCCGTTCTTCCGGGCCTCCTCCACCCGGTGAATGATCCTGTCGATGTCTTCATACACCTCGTCGACCCAGCCCTGGCTGTGGCGCTTTGCGGTGGCAGCGGGGTTGACTTCGGCCACCACGCAGATTCCACCGGCAATGACGGTGGCTTTGGGCTGGGCTCCCGACATGCCCCCCAGTCCGGAGGTGACAAACAGTTTCCCCTTCAGTCCCTCCTGATGATCTCCTCCCGTCATCCTGCCTGCATTCAGCACCGTGATGGTGGTGCCATGAACGATCCCCTGGGGTCCGATGTACATAAACGAACCTGCAGTCATCTGTCCGTACTGGGACACCCCCATGGCATTCATCCGCTCATAGTCCTCTGTCCCGGAATAGTTCGGGACCACCATCCCGTTGGTGACCACTACCCTGGGAGCATCGGGATGGGAAGGAAAAAGCCCCAGCGGGTGGCCCGAATAGAGCACCAGGGTCTGCTCATCGGACATGGTAGCCAGGTATTTCATGGTCAGCCGGTATTGCGCCCAGTTCTGGAAAACGGCACCATTGCCCCCGTAGGTGATCAGTTCCTCCGGGTGCTGTGCCACCGCTGTATCCAGGTTGTTGGAAAGCATGAGCATGATTGCACCGGCATGTTTTGACCTGAAGGGGTAATCGTGAATGGTCCGGGCACGGATCGCATATTCCGGCTTGTACCTGTACATGTAAATCCGCCCGTAATGTTCCAGCTCAGCTGCGAACTCCGGCGCCAGTTCAGCATGCAAATGATCCGGAAAATACCGGAGGGCATTCTTGAGTGCCAGCATTTTTTCTTCCCTGTTCAATACCTGCCTGCGGATGGGGGCATGACTCTGTGCGGGATCGGGTTGCCTGGGGGGCGGTAGTGTGGATGGAATCCCTTCCAAAACCGCTTCAATGAAATTTCCAGTTTGCATGATGGTAGATTTGATCCTGTAAAATTAGCAAAATAGGAAGGAGCAACAGGGTATTTTGCAACATAGCGTTTACTCCAGCACGCGTTCTTGAAGTGCACCTTCCGGAATGAAACAGGTTTCCCTTTTTCCGAACCACCGGTAGCGGTTCCGGGCGATCCAGTCATAGACGGCATCCCTGAGGAATGGCGGAACGATCCAACCTGCTGCAACCAATGACACGGGAAAACGAAGTCTTGCACCAATGCGCAATGCTGCTGAAGAACGCAGGTACACCCTGCCTTTCATATAAAGGATAACTGAATCGGGTACCCGGGCCCCGGCAGGCACCAGGTGCGCGATCCTGCTGAATGCCCCGGAATCCAGCGAAGCATACTGAAACCGCCCCTTCCGGTCGTGGCGGAATATGAACTGCACCGAGCGGCTGCAGAGCACACAGGTATTGTCGAAAAATACAATGGCAGGCTCCATGAAAGGATAACAAGCAGGGGGCAGTCCTGGTTCAACAGTCCAGATGTTCATGGTGCAGTGCAGTGATATGTTTACCACCAGGGCGGTCCGTAATTTACATGTGGGGATCATTGGTCCAGCCAGGAGAGATCATTGGTCCAGCCAGGAGGGATCATTGGTCCAGCCAGGAGAGATCATTGGTCCAGCCAGGAGGGATTGCCGGCAGACTCGAAAATGTCATTCACCGATTTTTCACCGGAACGACAGGAAACCTGCCTGATGCGGTAAAAACTTTTTGTATTTTTGTGCAAAACATAAGAACAATGAAGAACAAAACAACTTTGCTGGTGATTGGTGCCCTGGTGGTACTGATCGTACTCTGGGGAGTAAATATTTATAACGGTCTTGTAACCAAGGAAGAAAACGTGAATGCCCAGTGGGCCAACGTCGAAACTTCCTACCAGCGCCGGGCTGATCTCATTCCCAACCTGGTGGCAACTGTGCGGGGGTATGCCGACTTTGAGCAGGAAACACTGACGCAGGTCATCGAAGCCAGGGCAAAGGCCACAAGTGTCAATATCGACCCTTCCAACCTCACCCCGGAGGCGATCTCGCAGTTTGAAGCGGCGCAGGGAGAATTAAGCTCCGCGCTCTCCAGGTTGCTGGTGACCGTGGAACGGTACCCCGAGCTGAAGGCCAACCAGAATTTCCTGGAGCTGCAGTCACAGCTGGAGGGTACTGAAAACCGCATTGCCGTTGAACGGAGGAAATTCAATGAGATGGCCAAGGATTTCAATGCCACCATCCGGCGTATTCCCAGGAACCTGGTTGCCGGCATAGGCGGATTTGAGGCGAGGGGATATTTCGAATCTGCAGCAGGAACCGAAACAGCACCCGAAGTGATATTCTAATGTAGCATCTGAACCGAAGACCATGATTGCAGCCAATTTTTTCACAAAAGAACAGAAGAAGCAGATCAGGGATGCCATTGCCAGGGCCGAACTGAACACATCGGGGGAGATCAGGTTGCACGTGGACAACCACTGCAGGATTGATGTACTGGATTGCGCGGCCAGCTGGTTCAGGACACTGAAAATGCATAAAACCGAACTGCGGAACGGGGTCCTCTTCTATCTTGCTGTGAAGGACCGCAAGTTTGCCATCATCGGGGATGCCGGCATCAATGCGGTCACTCCCGGGAATTTCTGGGACAATATCAAGGAGGAGATGCTTGCGTATTTCAAGGAGGATCAATTTACCGAAGGACTGATCAGGGGCATTGATATGGCCGGTGAGCAGCTGCAAGCGCATTTCCCCTGCCAGTCGGACGATAAGAACGAACTGCCTGATGAGATCTCCTTCGGGAAATAAAATGTACCCATTAAAGAATCATGATGAACAGGTCAAATGAGTTTCCAACTTGCCCTTAAAAATAAACCGATGCATTCCAGGATCACCATATTCGTACTCCTTCTCTCAATCGCCACAATAGGACTGACCGCACAGGATGACCTGCCCGTACCGGGGCAGCCGGCCGACTGGGTGAACGATTACGCCGATGTGTTCAGTGAAGCAGAAGAGCAGCAGCTCAGCAGGAAACTGAACGTTTTTCAATACGACAACTCCACGCAGATCTTTGTCGTAACCATCAGTCAGAACAACGGGTACCCTGCTTCCATGCTGGCCCCGATGATCGGAGAAGCATGGGGCGTGGGACAACAGGGCAAGGACAATGGCCTGATCCTGCTGCTGGACATGAAGGACAGGGATGTGTTCATCGCCAACGGATACGGTCTGGAGGAGTATATTACAGATGCCCTCAGCAGGAGGATCATCGAAAACGAGATCATCCCATCTTTCAGACAGGGAGCCTATTTTGAGGGTGTCGACAAAGCAACGGATGTGATGATCTCCCTGGTGGAGGGAAAATTCACACCCGACGAGTACCGCGAGCAAACATCCTCTTCGGATGCCGGATCGGCCATCGGCGGCATTATCTTCCTGATTATCATGTTCTTCGTCCTTTTCGGTTCGCGCCGCAGGTCGTACGGGGCAGGCGGACGGGGCAGCAGCCTGCCGCTCTGGATCGCCCTGGGCATGTTGTCGGGCGGACGGGGCAGGGGCAGTTTTGGCAATTTCTCATCAGGCAGCGGTGGATTTGGAAGCGGCGGCGGTTTCGGTGGCAGCGGCGGATTTGGCGGCTTCACCGGAGGTGGCGGAGGCTCCTTCGGAGGTGGCGGCGCCGGCGGCAGCTGGTAATTATTCACGTGCCGCGCAGCCAGGCCATTCCTCATTCCGGAACAATTCCTTATTGATTACAATTTTTTTTACTATTTTGACGCGTCATGCATACGTCAGAAAACCAACATCCTTGCTGCAGGAGCCTGTTACCAGTGTTCATGCTGTTCCTGTTGCTCCTCAATCTTTGTGCACTTGGTGCACAGGAAGCCCCTACCCTTACCCTGCTGTTTGCAGGTGATATCATGGGACATGACACGCAAATTGAGTCGGCACGGCAGATGGGCGACGGCGCCTACGATTACTCTTCCTGTTTCAGGTACGTGGCGCCATACATTGCAGCAGCCGACATCGCCATCGGGAACCTCGAAGTGACATTCGCCGGTCCGCCCTACAAGGGATATCCTGCCTTTTCCAGTCCGGATGCCCTGGCCAGTGCCATCAAAGAAGCCGGGTTTGATATTCTTGTCAATGCCAACAACCACGCCATCGACCGGGGAAAAAACGGACTGGAACGCACGCTGGAAGTGCTGGACAGCATGGGTATCATTCAAACCGGGGTGTTCCGCGATACTGCCGTGCGCCGTTCAGCATACCCGCTGATCGTTGAAAAGAACAATATCAGACTCGCGCTCCTTAATTACACCTATGGGACCAACGGGATCAGGGTTACCCCTCCGAACATTGTCAATTACATCGACACAGCCCAGGTCAGGAAAGACCTGGAAAAAGCGGCCACTGCCCGGCCTGATTTCACCATTGTGCTGATGCACTGGGGACTGGAATATGAGCGCACTGAAAACAAAGCGCAACAGAAGCTCGCTCAGTTCCTGCTGTCGCAGGGCGCCGATGCCATCATCGGATCACACCCGCATGTGGTGCAGCCGATCCGGTTATATGACGACAAACTGGTGGTGTATTCGAAAGGAAATATGATCAGTAACCAGCGGAAGCGGTATACGGATGGCGGTATTCTTGTTGATATAACACTGGAAAAGACGGACCGGACCCGGCTGAAGTCCTACAGTTACCTTCCCACCTGGGTCCACAAGGCAAACACAACGAAAGGAGTGGCATTCAGCCTGGTCCCGGCTGCGATTGACAGCACCCTGTACCCGGTGCTGGGCATTACAGCTGCTGATGCAACTGCCATGAAAACTTTCCTGCAGGATACACGTGAAAACCTGGAAGGGGTCCCGGAGCGGAAGCTATTCCCCGCAGTGCAATAAAAGCCTGTTATTTCTTCTCTGCAGGAGGCGCAACTTCCATGATCTGGTCATCGACCAGGATTCTTCCGCAATATTCGCAAACGATGATCTTCTTGCGCGATGCAATATCGAGCTGCCGCTGTGGCGGGATCTTGTTGTAGCAACCACCACATGCATCCCTTTCCACCTGCACCACGGCAAGACCGTTCCGGGCATTGCTGCGGATCTTGTTGTATGCTGACTGCAGCCGCTCGTCGAGCATTGCCTTGATGTTTTCAGATTTTGTTTCGAGCTGATCTTCTTCCTTCTGTGTCTCAGAAACAATGTCGTCCAGCTCTTTCTTCTTGTTGTCAAGATCACCTGTCCGCTCGTTCAGCAAGGCAGTGGATTCATCGATTACCTCGGTCTTCTCCTTGATCTGAACAGCAAATTCGTTGATCCTTTTCTCACAAAGTTCGATTTCCAGGGTCTGGAATTCAATCTCCTTGGAGAGAGAGTCATACTCACGGTTGTTCCTGACATTGTTTTGCTGTTCCTCGTACTTTTTGATCAGCTCCTGTGCATTACTGATTTCCTGCTTCTTGCCGTTGATTGATTTTTCCAGGACATTGATGTCTTCCTTGTACTTGGCAATCCTGGTCTGCAGTCCTTCGATCTCATCTTCCAGGTCCTGCACCTCAAGCGGCAATTCCCCGCGAAGGATCCTGATCTTATCAATATCGGTTCCCACCTGTTGTAATTCGTATAATGCGCGCAGCTTTTCAGCTACTGTCATTTCCTTTGTTCCGGCGTCAGATTTCTTGTTAGCCATTCACTAAAAGTATTTTATTGGATTTGTATTTACTTCGGATAATTGGACTGCAAATTTAGGGAAATTTTTGATAAGTAAATCATAAAATATTTCCCTTGTATATTGTTCACTCTCAAAATGTCCGATATCAGCGATGATGGTCTTCCCTTCGGCATCAAAAAACTGGTGATATTTGAAGTCGCCGGTAACAAAAATATCGGCTTTTTCGGAAATCGCTTTTCTGAGCAGCGAGCTACCGGCACCTCCACAGACCGCAACTTTCCTGATCTTTTTGTCCAGGAGGGCCGAATGCCGGATGACACCTGTGTGGAACCTTTCCCTGAGCAGCGACAGGAATTCCGTTTCATCCACGGGTGTCTCCAGTTCACCGATCATGCCCATGCCCACCCCGGGATATTTATTCTCCAGCGGGTAAATATCGTATGCCACCTCCTCGTACGGATGTGCCTGGAGCATCGCGGTGATGACCATCCCCTTCACGTGTTCGGGAAAGATGGTCTCAATCCTTACTTCCGGTTCGAAGTGCAGTTCGCCCTGCTCACCCACGAAGGGGTTTGTATTGCCGCCGCCGCGGAAGGTTCCCTCTCCTTCCGTGTTGTAGCTGCAGCTGTCGTAATTGCCGATCATCCCTGCACCGGCTGCAAAGAGGGCTTGCCTGACTTTTTCAGCATGACCGGAAGGCACAAACACCACCAGCTTTTTAAGCACTCCCCCGGCAGGTTCCAGTATCCTGTTGTTTTTCAGTCCGATCACCTCGCAGATTTTACCGCTGACTCCCTGCTGTATCACATCCAGGTTGGTATGTACCGCATAGATGGCGATATCGTTTTTGATGGCTTTCTGCACCACCCGCTCCGTCATGTTTTTACCCGTGATCGACTTCAGTCCGCCAAATATCAGCGGGTGGTGACCGATCACCAGGTTCACCTGCTTCCGTATGGCTTCATCGATCACCTCCCCGGTGATGTCGAGTGTGACCAGTGCCCCGCTGACCTCCATTGCATAGTCGCCGATTTGCAGGCCAGAATTGTCATAGGATTCCTGGTACATTAATGGTGCCAGCCTCTCAAAGAAGGCTGTGATTTCTCTGAGCTTCATTGTCCGGATTGATTTTACGGGTTACGGGATGGTCTCCTTCACCTCCAGCAGCATCTCCTTGATCTGTTCGAGTGACTTGACAATCTCGAAGTTATACTCCTCCTCTTCCTTGTTCTCCTTCATCTTCTTCTGTGCACCCTTCAGTGTCATCCCACGTTCCTTCACAAGATGGTAGATCATATGGAAGTTGTCTATATCCTTTTTTGTAAACAGACGGTTCCCCTTCTTGTTCTTCTTTGGCTTGATGATATCGAACTCTTTTTCCCAGTACCGGATGAGGGATGTGTTTACACTGAACATGTCTGCAACCTCCCCGATGGTGTAATAGAGTTTTTCCACCTTTTTCTCTTTGTAAGGCATGATGATGTTTGCTTATTGGAAATTCAACACAAATTAAAAAAAATAGTCCACCTAATCAACGATTATGCGCGCAAAGCACACAGATAATTTATCCGGGATCATCAATTATATGTTTTTAACGGTATTCCCACCAACCGCAGGGCAGGGAACGGGAGGGACCGTAGTGCAGCTGGCGGAAGCGTCCGCAGCCACTATTCAGCATAGAATGTGCCGTTCGTTTCGATCACCAGCGGACTGTCGGGAAAATCGGCAGCGCTCAGTTCCTGCAGCATGGTGATGGCACGATTCAGCGGATCCGGACGGGGGCCTCCTTCGCCGGGCTGGTACATCGGAATGATCTTCCCTTCCAGGAAGGAGCCGTCAGGCGCCGTATATACCTTGATGACCGGGGCAAGTCCGTTGGGACCGCTCAGGTTGAACCGTGCGTAGGTACAAAAGTTCCCCAGGCTGTAACAGATCAGCCTGTCCTTGTACAGTTCCATGCCGCGGATCACGTGCGGACCATGTCCGAACACCACGTCAGCGCCTGCATCCACAACAGTCCGGGCGAATGCACACACATTGCCCCTGTTATGTCCGAGGAAGACTTCGTCGGTACACGGCACATGCTGGTAGTCGCGTCCTTCTGCCCCTCCATGGAACGAAACGATGACCACATCGCTGATGGAATCGAGCATGGCAACAATGGCCGCAGCACCGGCGTAATCCTTCAGGTCGACCGTGCCGGTGTGAGGTGCGAAGGCGGCAAAACCATAGGTAACACCATTTTTCTCGAACGTGGTATAGGGATGGCTGCGGAACCCGGCAAACGGAACACCGGCCTCCTCCAGCAGTCGGGCCGTATTTGCCCTTCCCGCCGCACCAAAATCATTCACATGGTTGTTGGCCACGCTGAGTAAATCATACCCGGCATCGAGAATGTATGACAGGTAGGCATCGGGCATCCTGAAAACATAGCAGACCGACGGGTCATTGCAGTGCTTGGCCGTTCCGCCGTCGGAGCTGAACACCCCTTCGAGGTTCCCAAACGTGACATCTGCAGAAGCGAGGACTTCCCGGACCGGGTCGAAAAGTGCCGCGCAGTCGTTGCCCGGCGGCAGGTACCGCACGTCGGGGTAATCCGTACCGGGCATGATATCGCCTGTACCGATGATGCAAAGGGTCTCCGGTTCCAGGCGCGCGAGTGCTTCGGCATAGACCGAACCGGGATCCTGCAGCGACAGGAAGACGGAGTCGTACCGGCTGAGTGTATCCATGCAGATTTCCTGCGGCGTGGTGTCGCGGGAAATTCCAGCGGCCGCTTCCCTGGTCAGGTCACCTGCGGTACCATTTATTTCCTGTTCTCCGGGTGCACTGGCCACCTGCCTGGTTCCGGAGCAGGAAAACATGACTGCCAGCAGGACGGGGGAAAAAAAGCTTATGTACTTCAGCATATTTAATTGATATCGAAGGAGGGATCTGCTTTTGAAAGCAGGTTAATCATGCGGTCATATTCATCAGGTGAAAGGTCGTTCGCGTAATAGTTGATCGGGTTGACCGCACGGTTATTGACCCATACCTCGTAATGCAGGTGCGAGCGCGTGGAAAGTCCTGTATTGCCAACCAGGCCGATCACCTCGCCCCGCTTGACCTTCTGTCCGCGTTCCACCAGGATCTTGTAGCAGTGGCCATACAAAGTCTTGTAACCGTACCCATGGTCAATCATTATCTTTTTGCCGTATCCGCCGGTGGTATAATTTGCCTGCACCACGACCCCATCGGCCGTGGCGTATATCTTTGTTCCCCGCGGAGCAGTCAGGTCGATCCCGTTGTGGTACCGGTACTGATTCAGGATCGGGTGCATGCGCATTCCATAGGAAGAACCAAACCTGATCAGCTCGTTGATGCTCACCGGCTGAATGGATGGTTTGGCGGCCATATGCTGTTCCTTGTGTCTGGCCAGGTCGATCACCTCATCGAACGATTTGGATTGTATGACCAGCTGCCGGGCTACATCATCAAGGTTCTTGTTGGCTTCCACGAGCAGACCACTGTTTGGTTTGTTCCTTAATTGCCGGTACTGCTGTGACCCCCCCGTCCCTGCTTCACGCTTGGTGACAGGAATCGGATCAACCTCGAAGAACACCCGGTACAGGTGGTCGTCGTTGTACGCGATCCGGTCGAGATGCTCCTGGTACTGTTGCAGGTCCCTGTTCAGCAGCTGGAGTTCATAGGCAATCTCCTGCCGTTCGGCGGTAAGTTTCTTGAGTTTCGGACTCTGAACCACATCCTCGCTTACCTTCAAAACGACAACAGACAACAGGCTGACAAGCAGGGTGAACTTCATGAAAGCGAACCAACGGTCACGGGTGGTGTTTTCGATCTGTTCGTATTGCAGACTGTCGGGATTAAAATAATACTTCGCCATCTCTGGTGTAATTTAATAAAATACCCTGTTAATCAAATGACTGCCCTGAGTTTTTCGATATATTGATCAATACATTATATGCTTCAGGGGACAATTCCAGGAAGTAGAAATTGACCGGGTTCACCGGCTCATTGTTGAACAGCACCTCGTAATGCAGGTGGGGACCGGAGGACAGACCGGTATTTCCCACTGTTCCGATAACATCTCCGCGTTCAACGGTACTGCCTTGTCTGACCCCGATGTCGTTGAGGTGCGCATAGACCGATTTAAATCCGTATCCGTGATCGAGCACGATCCTGTTTCCTGATCCCCTCCTGGATCTCCTGACCTCCTCCACCCTGGCGGCTCCGGTGGCATAAACGGGTGTTCCCACAGGCGCTGTATAATCCATGCCCTGGTGAAACTTCGGAATTTTGTAGATGGGATGCATCCTGTACCCATACCCGGATGCCGTCCTGCTAAGGTCCCTGTTCTCCACCGGCTGAATGGCGGGGATGTGGATCAGCATTTCAGCCTTGTCCCCGCTCTTAAGCCTCAGGATATCGTAGTCGAGTTGCTCCTGCCTGGTTTTGGTCAGGACAGAATCCAGCCGTGCCGCAGTAAAAGTCACGACCTGCTTATCGGTCAGCGTTTTGAGTGCCTCATACGAGTGGGTCCTGTTCTCTTCAATGTCGGCCACCGCAGGCTCTGTCTCAAAAATCAGTCGGAAAATGTTCTCATCCGTTTTATCAATCTCCCTGAAAACTGTATCCACTGTTGCTTTTCTTTCCTGGAGGATCATGTACTGCCTCTTCAGCTCCTCGTTTTCGGTCCTGACCATTTTTTCCCGCGGACTGTCAAACAGGACCAGGAAAAGCACATTCAGGACAACCGCAAGGAAGAGGGCTGCGAATACATAGGAAAGCACACGCCAGAAACGAACCCGAAACCTGTTGTCGAGCTCGTTAAAATTCATCTCTTCCGGGTTGAATTTGTACTGTGACGCCACCTCAAATTAAATTTGCGGTGAAAATACAAAAAAAATAAAGATGAATGGAAGAAGTTATTCAACAGCTGCCCTACTGGAAATCAGGTTGTATTCTTCGGGAGTAAGTTCTTCGAAGTAAAAATGCATCGGATCCAGTGCCCTTCCGTAATGGGTGATCTCGTAGTGCAGGTGCGGCCCGGTGGACCTTCCGCTGCTACCGAGGGTGCCAATCACCTGGCCCCGTTTCACCTTGTCGCCGGGCTTGACCATCAGGTCCTGGAGGTGGGCGTAACGGCTGGTATATCCAAATCCATGGTCAATAAATACTTCATTTCCATATCCCCAGCGACTGTGTTCTGCGATCTTCACCACACCTTCGCCCGTGGCATGTATGTTCAGCCCGTAAGGTCCTGCAAGGTCTATGCCATGGTGCAACCTGCGCATCATTGTAAACGGGTCGGTCCGGTAACCGAAGGTCGATGTGAGCCAGTAAGGATCGGCCGGGGAGATGGGCTGAATCTGCGGTTTGCAGGCAAGCAATTGCTGGTTGTGCCGGGCAGCCTCCTCGAGATATTCAAAGGAGCTGGACTGAATGCGCGCCTTCATCAGCACCTTGTCCACCCTGTCAAAAACGTCAATGACCATATCCGGATTGGAAATGGAATGGAGTGCTGAATACATTACTGCACCACCGGTACCTGCCTCACGGATGGAGGAAGGGATCGGATCCATACCGAAAAGTGAACGGTATAACCTGTCATCCCGCCTGCGGAATTCTGCAAGGAGCTCTTCATCCTCCAGCAAATCAAGACTGAGGTGCCGGTAGGCTTCACGGAGTTCCATGTTTTTCTTTTCGTAATGTGACAGGCGGGGAGATTTGGCGTGCTGATCGTAAATAACCCGCATGCCTACTGCTGTTCCTGCAATAAACAAACCGATGATCACGCCTGCTAAAATGCGTTGCTTAACAGGCAGTTTTGCCTGCTCCACACGCAGTGTTTGAGGGTTAATTCTGTATTTTCGACCAAACATTTCTAACATTCAATGGCTAAAAATAACAAATGAAGCTTAATCTCACAATAATTAGTGAAAAAAATTATTTTTTGCTGCGTTTTCCCTACCGGGCCAAATTCCACTGCAATTTTACGTGAGATGGATGAAAAGGTTCTATTTTTGCATCAAAATCTGAATGCCGAAATATGATTATGAATTCCAAAGATATCCGCAATGCCTTCCTGGCATTTTTCGAAAGCAAGGACCACAAAATCGTGCCATCGGCACCCATGGTGATCAAGAATGACCCCACCCTTATGTTTACCAATGCCGGCATGAACCAGTTCAAGGATTTTTTCCTGGGGAACAAAAAACCGGTTGCACGGAGGGTGGCCGATACACAGAAATGTCTTCGTGTGACAGGCAAACACAACGACCTGGAAGAAGTCGGTCATGACACGTACCACCACACGATGTTCGAAATGCTGGGCAACTGGTCCTTCGGCGATTACTTCAAGAAAGAAGCGATCGGGTGGGCCTGGGAATTCCTCACCGGGGTGGTTCACCTTGACAAAGACAGGTTCTACGTGACCGTGTTTGAGGGGGACAGCGAGGACGACCTGGAGCGGGACAACGAAGCTGCCGGGTACTGGAAAAACTATCTTCCCGGATCGCACATACTTGACGGCTCGAAAAAAGACAATTTCTGGGAGATGGGCTCCACTGGTCCGTGCGGTCCCTGTTCGGAAATCCACATCGACCTGAGAAGTGACACGGAAAGGCAGCAAACACCGGGTGCACAGCTGGTGAACCAGGGGCACCCGCTGGTGATCGAAATCTGGAACCTTGTTTTCATACAGTTCAACCGGAAATCCGACGGATCGCTCGAGCATCTTCCTGAAAAACACGTGGATACGGGCATGGGTTTTGAACGGCTGTGCATGGCCCTGCAATCCAAAGTATCCAATTATGATACCGATGTTTTCACCCCGCTGATTGCGCGCATATCGGAACTTACCGGGAGGAAATACGGGGATGACGCCGCACAGGATATTGCCATGCGGGTAATTGCCGATCACCTCAGGGCCATTTCCTTCTCCATTGCCGAGGGTCAGCTCCCCTCCAACAATAAGGCGGGATATGTGATCCGCAGGATCCTGCGCCGTGCCATCCGGTATGCCTACACTTACCTGGGACAGGACCAGCCCGTTATATATAAGGTGGTGCCCGCACTTATCGAAGTACTGGGGGAAACCTTCGAAGAGCTTTCTTCACAGCGGGAACTGATCGAAAAAGTGATATTCGAAGAAGAGCAGTCTTTCCTGAATACCCTGGAGAATGGCATCAGGCGGCTGAACCAGATGATCACCTCATTGCAGGAACAGCATCAGAAAATACTGGATGGAAAACATGCGTTCGAATTGTACGACACTTTTGGTTTCCCGGTCGACCTCACCGAGCTGATCCTGAAGGAACAGGGACTCTCCGTTGACCAGCAGGGATTCCAGTCTGAGATGGAACAGCAGAAACAACGTTCCCGACAGGCTGCAGAACAGGACAAGTCAGACTGGCAGGTTCTCGTGGAAAACAACCATGAGAAATTCACCGGCTATGACAGCATTTCCGGGCAGGTGCGGATCACGCGTTACCGCGAGGTGACCACCCGGGACAAGAGGCAGTATCACCTGGTATTCGATTCCACTCCCTTTTATGCGGAAAGCGGTGGACAAACGGGCGACCAGGGAGTGCTTGAAAATGACCGTGAAAAGATACGGATCCTGGATACACAGAAAGAAAATGACGTGATCATTCATGTTACCGACACCCTGCCCGAAGACCTCACTGCAGCGTTCACGGCCCGGGTCAATGAATCGGAAAGGTCCCAGACAGCCAGCAACCACACGGCCACGCACCTGGTGCACTACGCCCTCAGGAAAGTGCTTGGCACACATGTGGAACAAAAAGGCTCCCTGGTGGAACCGCAGATGCTCAGGTTTGATTTTTCACATTTCCAGAAAGTCACCGACGAAGAGAGCCGCAAGGTGGAAAAACTGGTCAACAACCTGGTTCGACAAAACATCCCCCTCGAGGAACGGCGGACCGTGCCAATGGAAGAAGCAAAAACCATGGGGGCCATGTCACTTTTCGGTGAAAAATACGGCGACCGTGTACGCGTAATCAGGTTTGGCGACTCGGTGGAACTGTGCGGGGGGATCCATGCCCGGGCCACCGGGCAACTGGGATTTTTCAAGATTACCAGGGAATCGGGTATTGCGGCCGGGGTGCGGCGGATTGAGGCCATCACAGGCGTGGAGGCAGAAAAATACATCTACAGCCAGGTGGATCAGCTGAACGAGATCTCCAGGCAGATCGAAAAACACTCCAATGTGGTGGATGCCATCCGGAAACTGGTTGCCGAACACGGTGAACTCAGCAAGGAAGTAGGCAGGTTCAAACAGGATGCTGTCAATGCCTCACTGAAATTCCTGAAGAACAAAACCGAAAAGATCGGCGACATCCATTTCATTTCAGAAACACTTCCGCTTGCAGATGCAGATATGCTCCGCGATGCCGCCTTCCGGATCAGGAATGAGGTGGACAACCTTTTCCTCGTCCTGGGCAGCAGCGTCGACCAGAAAGCATTGCTCGTGATCATGATCTCCGATAACCTTGTCAGCGAAAAAAACCTCGATGCTGGTAAGATCATCCGGGAGATCGCCCGCGAGATCAAGGGCGGAGGCGGCGGACAACCTTTCTTTGCCACTGCCGGGGGGAAAGATCCCGGAGGCATCGGTGCTGCCATGGACCGGGCCAGGAAACTGGTCAGGGACCTGGAGTAACACACCCGGCACTGCGCCTTTCCTGGCCGGTGTTGCACTTCCGGTGCAGTTCTGTGCCAGCCAGTACCTATGCGGGCTGCTCCGGTGCTGTTATTTGCCTGTCCGGTGCCGTTATTTGCCTGTAAGCCCACCTGCGTGCTCCCATGAAGATTATTTTTTATCGTTCGAAAATTAATCGGTACAAATTAATAGCTTATCTTACTGGTTGATTGATATTTAAATTAACACATTTCCGTTATAATTTATAAATATTTCGTTGCATTCGAAAAAGAATCAAATCTTTGGTTATTTTAGCGGCTAAAATTTGCCCCCTATGGAAATTACCAGGACATTCGACATGCTTGACCAGATCGGTGAAAAGTATGGACACAAGGAAGACATATTGGCAGCCCGTACCAACGGTGACTGGAAAAAGTATTCTTCAAAGGAATATGTATCAACTGCAACTGCAGTCGCTTACGGCCTGATGGCCCTGGAGCTGAAGCCGGGCGACAGGATCGTCACGATCAGCAACAACAGGCCGGAGTGGAACTTCATGGACATGGGAATGTCCATGGCGGGAATTGTACAGGTACCCGTTTACCCCACCATCAGTGCCGAGGAGTACGCCTACATTCTGGATCATGCTGCCCCGAAGCTGGTGGTACTGTCCGACAAGCAGTTGTTTGATAAGATCAGTCCCATCGCGGAAAAGGTAAAAAGCATCTCTGCTGTTTACACTTTCAACGAGATTGAGGGAGCGAGGAACTGGAAAGAGATCGTGGAGCTGGGGAATAAAAACGCGGATACACTCAACGGGCAGCTCGAAAAAACCAAAAATTCCATTCAACCGGAAGACCTGCTGACGATCCTGTATACCTCGGGAACCACGGGAATGCCCAAGGGAGTGATGCTTTCGCACCGCAACCTGGTCTCCAACACGATCGCCTGCAACAGGCACATCAATCTCGGATCGGAGCACAGGGCACTCTCCTTCCTGCCCATCAGTCATGTATACGAACGCATGATCAATTATATCTACCAGTACAAGGGAATCAGTGTTTATTATGCAGAAAACATCGGGACCATTGCCAGGGATGCCCAGGACATCAGGCCCAACATTTTCGGGGCGGTTCCGCGACTCCTGGAGAGTGTTTATGACAAGATCATCGCCAAGGGAAAGGACCTGAGCGGGATCAAAAAAACGATTTTCTTCTGGGCGGTGAAGCTGGGGAACCAGTTCGATCCGGAAAACGGAAACAGTGCATGGTACAAAATGAAACTGAAGGTTGCCGACAAGCTGATCTTTTCGAAATGGCGCGAGGTATTGGGGGGCTGCAACGTGATCATCACGGGCAGTGCCGCCATACAGCCACGTTTGGTACGCGTGTTCTGGGCAGCCGGGCTGGAGGTATATGAAGGTTACGGGCTCACAGAGACATCGCCTGTGATATCGGTGGCCAACCAGACCACCAGGGAAGTGATGGTCGGCAGTGCAGGTCAGATCATCGATGGTGTGGAGGTGAAGATTGCCGAAGATGGCGAGATACTGGCCCGTGGTCCCAACGTGATGATGGGTTATTACAAGGATCCTGAAATGACCAAAAAAGTCATTGACCCAGACGGGTTCTTCTACACGGGGGATATCGGGGAGATCGCAAAAGGAAACTGGCTGAAGATCACCGACCGCAAAAAGGAGATTTTCAAACTTTCCAGCGGCAAATATATCGCCCCCCAGGCGATTGAAAACAAATTCAAGGAGTCGTTTTTCATCGAGCAGCTGATGGTCATCGGATTTTGTCAGAAATTTGCCAGCGCGATTATCCACCCCAACCTCCCCTACCTGAAAGAATGGGCCGAAGAACACGGCATGACATTCAGCAGCAACGAGGAGATGATCCGTGATAAGCGGGTCATTGACCAGGTGCAGAAGGAGGTCAACAAGCTCAATGCCCAGTTGGGACAGGTGGAACGGATCAAGCGTTTCAGGCTGGTGGCAGACGAGTGGACACCACAGTCGGGTCTGATGTCGCCAACCATGAAATTAAAACGCAGGGTAATCGAGGACAAATACATGGATCTTATCCAGGAGATTTTCTCGGTGGACGCTGAGAAATGATCCACAGTCCCAGGAAAGTATACAATCCGTTCATGATCAAAAATTCGAAGCCCATTTCGTAATTTTTGAAGATCCATTCGATGATCAGCTTGTCGATGTAAGCCGCCACCGGTGCCAGTATTGCCACCACGGGAACCCACCGGTCGGCCAGGCTCCGTTTTGTAAACAGTCCGAACGCGTACAGCCCGAGCAGCGGACCGTATGTAAACCCGGCCACCCTGAAGATGGCAGAGATCACGCTTTCGCTGTTGATGGCATCAAACAGGAAAATCACCAGGGCAAGCACCAGTGAAATGCCGATGTGCGCCCGCTTCCTGGTCCGCATCACCTCCTCCTCGGCTTTCCCCTGGTTACCAATAATATCCACAGTGAATGAAGTTGTGAGCGCTGTGAGTGCCGAATCGGCGCTGGAATAGGCAGCAGCCACCAGCCCGATGACAAAGGTCACTCCTACGATGCCGGGCAGCATTCCCCCTGTGGCGATCAGCGGGAAAAGGTCATCAGATTTTTCCGGCAGCGGCATCCCGGCCTGTACCGCAAAAGAGGCCAGCAGCACGCCAAGAGAAAGAAACAGCAGGTTCACCGGCACCAGCGAGATGCTCATCCAGTACATGTTCTTTTTTGCCTCCCTGATGTTCCTGCAGCTCAGGTTTTTCTGCATCATATCCTGATCCAGCCCGGTCATCACGATCGTAATGAACATCCCGGCGAAGAAGTGCTGGATAAAATGGTTGCCGTTCCTCCAGTTGCTGAATTCGAAAATCCGCCCGTATTCACTGTGCACCACCGTTGAAACCATTTCACCAAAATTCATTTCCAGCCCTTTCCCCAGGAACACAACTGTCAGCACCACTGCTGCCAGCAGGGAGAAGGTCTGCAGCGTGTCGGTCCAGATAATCGTTTTGATCCCGCCTTTCCTGGTATAGAGCCAGATCAGCAAAATGGTGATCACCACGGTGACCCAGAAAGGGACGTTCCAATGGTCAAATACCGATATCTGCAGCACGCGGGCCACCAGGAAAAGCCTGAAGGATGCGCCGATGATCCGCGACAGCAGGAAAAACGAGGCCCCCGTCTTGTAACTCATCCTTCCGAACCTCCCCTCCAGGTAAGTGTAGATGCTGGTGAGTCCGAGCCTGTAATACATCGGCATGAGCACATTTGCGATCACCACGTAGCCGACCAGGTACCCCAATACCATCTGCATATAGGTCATCTGGCTGGTGAGCACCCATCCGGGTACCGAAATAAACGTAACGCCCGACAACGAGGCACCGATCATTCCGAATGCAACGATGTACCAGGGTGACCTCCTGTTGCCCAGGAAGAAAGAGGCATTGTCGGCCTTCCTGCCGGTGAACCAGGAAATCAGCAGCAACACTGCGAAATAGATAACGATGATGGTGATAATCAGTTCTGGTATCATTCGAATGTTGTTCTGTTTTCATCCTGCTTCCGGGATGCCTTCATCCAGGTGCGTATTCGTACTGGTGCGCTTCTGTATGTATAGTGGTTTGCATGCATCCCGGTTCGCCTTACAGAAAAATTGCCCCTAAAATTGGTGAAATTTGTCGAAATACAATAAAAAGACAAAAATATTGCTGCAATGATTTCCGAATCGTAAATTTGCGGCATATAAACAGGGCGTGCAGGAACCGGGTTGACGCGCAAAGTGAAACGAAGCGAAACGAAGCGATTCGAAATAGCCAATGGCAGCGTGATCCCCAACTTCAAAACAGTTATTACATTCATGCATCAGAATTATTCATCGAAGTTACTGGAAGAGGCCGTGGAGGAGTTCTCCTCCCTGCCCGGGATCGGGAGAAAGACAGCACTGAGACTGGTGCTCTACCTGCTGAAGCAGGACAACGAAATCGTGGAGCGGTTCGGGAACACCGTGCTCAAAATGAAAAAGGAGATACTGCACTGCAGGATCTGCCACAACATCTCGGATACCGAGATGTGCAATATCTGCAGTGACAATTATCGCGACCATACCACCGTATGCGTGGTGGAGAACATACGCGACGTGATGTCCATCGAGAATACCCAGCAGTATTCGGGAATCTACCATGTCCTCGGGGGAATCATCTCCCCCATCGACGGGATCGGTCCGGCCGATCTCACCATCGACTCCCTGGTGGAGAAGGCTGCAAACAACAGCATCAGGGAAGTGATCCTTGCATTGAGTACCACCATGGAGGGAGACACGACCAATTTTTATATCTATAAAAAACTGAAGGATACACCCATCAACGTAACCACCCTCGCAAGGGGAGTAGCCATTGGTGACGACCTGGAATATGCCGACGAAGTGACCCTGGGCCGGTCGATTCTCCACAGGACCAGGTTCGAGGATACCTTCAGGTCATGATTGCACCAACAACCCTGTAGCATAAAAGCAAGTGGGCATCCTGAAAGTTTCGCCGTGTGTACCTGCTTTTTTAGTATTTTTGCCCCCTGAAAACAAACGAACCCATCATGGAAATCAAAAGAAACCAGTATGTGATTGACGGATTACCCGTTACAAAAATCGTTGAGAAGTATGGTTCGCCACTGTACATTTATGAATCCGCAAAGATGGTTTCGCAGTACCAGCGCATGACAGATGCTTTCAGGGATTCAAAGGTGCGGATTTACTATGCCGCCAAGGCCCTCACCAACCTGAATGTGCTGAAGCTGTTCCGGGAGCTGGGATCGGGACTCGATGCCGTCTCTATCCAGGAAGTCAGGCTGGGACTGAAAGCAGGGTTCGATCCCCAGGACATCATCTACACCCCCAACTGTGTATCCATCGAGGAAATCGAAGCTGCCGCAAAACTGGGTGTGCGGATCAACATCGACAATATCTCCATCCTGGAGCAGTTCGGACATAAATACGGCAACAATATCCCGGTATGTGTCCGCATCAATCCCCATATCATGGCCGGGGGCAACCAGAAGATCTCCACTGGTCATATCGACTCCAAGTTCGGCATCTCCATATACCAGGTCCCGCTGGTGAAACGCGTGGTGGAAACCAACAACATGCGGGTGGAAGGACTGCACATGCATACCGGATCCGACATACTCGATGTCGATGTGTTCCTGCGGGGTGCGGAAATTATCCTGGACACTGCCATGGAGTTTGCGGAACTTGATTACATCGACTTTGGAAGCGGATTCAAGGTTGCGTACAAGCCCGACGACATTGAAACGGACATCGAGATGCTGGGCACGCACCTTTCCGCACGGTTCAACGACTTCTGCAAGGAATATGGCAGGGAACTGACCCTGATCTTCGAACCGGGAAAATACCTGGTGAGCGAGGCAGGGTATTTTGTGGCACGCACCAACGTGGTCAAGCAAACCACCTCCACGGTGTTCGCGGGACTCGACACGGGGATGAACCACTTCATCAGGCCCATGTTCTACGATGCCTACCACGAAGTGGTCAATATCAGCAAACCCACGGGGAAGACCCGCATATACACCGTGGTGGGATATATCTGCGAAACCGACACCTTTGGCTGGAACCGGAAAATGACGGAAGTTTCGGAAGGCGATTACCTGCTGTTCAAAAATGCCGGCGCCTATTGCTATGCCATGGCATCCAACTACAATTCCCGCGTACGCCCGGCAGAGGTGATGGTGCACAAGGGAAAGGATCACCTGGTCAGGAAACGGGAAGTGCTCGAGGACCTGACAAGGAACATCGTGGAAATAGATCTCTGACCGCAGGGTACCCGGGAACCAATGTTTTTGTGTATTTTTAGGGGATAAGTGCATGCATATGGACCTTTCGATCGTTATTGTCAACTACAATGTAAAGTACTTCCTGGAGCAATGCCTCCATTCTGTAAAGAAGGCAATGGAGGGACTGGAGACGGAGGTTTTCGTTGTGGACAATAACTCGGTGGATGGCAGCTGCAGCCATATCAGGGAGCGGTTCCCCTGGGTAAAACTGATCGAAAACCGCGAGAATGTAGGGTTCAGCAAGGCCAACAACCAGGCGATCAGGGCCGCATCGGGGAAGTATGTATTGTTGCTGAATCCCGATACGGTGGTGGAGGAAGACACCTTCAGGAAATGCTTCCGGTTCATGGAAACGCATGATGATGCGGGCGCACTGGGTGTGAAGATGATCGATGGCAGCGGCCATTTCCTCCCCGAATCGAAACGGGCCTTCCCCACCCCGTGGGTGGCATTCTACAAGATTTTCGGGCTTTCGCGGCTGTTCCCGCGGTCGAAAAAGTTTGGTAAATACCATCTCGGCTACCTGCCCGGGGATGCCTCCAGCAAGATCGAAGTGCTGGCCGGGGCATTCATGTTCCTGCGCAGGGAGACCCTCGACAAGGTAGGGTTGCTGGACGAGGACTATTTCATGTATGGTGAGGATATCGACCTCAGCTACAGGATCATCATGGGAGGGTACAACAACTACTACTTCCCTGAGGCCATCATTATCCACTACAAGGGAGAGAGCACCAAGAAAGGAAGCCTGAACTATGTGCTGGTCTTTTACAATGCCATGATCATCTTCGCGCGCAAGCATTTCAGCACAAGAAATGCCAGGTACTATACCCTTGTCATCAACCTGGCCATCTACCTGCGTGCCTCCATGGCCGTGACGCGGAGGTTTGTAAAGAAAATCTACCGGCAGGTGGTCGATGCCGGGATCATCTATGCCGGGTTCCTGGCAGGATTGCCCATCTGGGAAAGCTACAAGTTCAATGCGGAAAACTATTATCCCGAAGCCTTCATGCATTACGTGGTACCCGGCTATATACTGGTCTGGATCCTGTCGGCCTACTATTCGGGCGGGTACGACAAACCCCTTAAACTGTGGAAATACTTCAGGGGTATCCTGGTCGGCACCTTCACCATCCTGGTGGTCTATGCATTGCTCCCGGAGAGCCTCCGTTTCTCCCGTGCACTGATCCTTCTCGGCACCCTGTGGACCCTCATCGCAACCGGGGGCCTGCGCTGGCTGCTGCACCTTTTCGGAACTGCAGATTACCAGCTGGACCTGAACAGGAAAAAGCGCATCGTGATCGTTGGAGAGAAGCAGGAAGCAGACAGGGTGACGCGTGTACTGGAAAAAACACAGGTAAAACCCGAAATCATCGGCTATGTGAGTCCCGAACCCGACTACCAGGAACCCTACCTGGGCAGCGTGGACCAGATCGAGGAGATCACCCGTATCCACAAACTCGACGAGATCCTATTCTGTGCAGCCAACATCTCCTCGCGACGCATCATCAAAATCATGACCCGGCTTACCGGCCTTGCCGTGAACTACAAGATTGCACCGCCCGAAAGCCTGTCGATCATCGGCAGCAACTCCATCAACACATCGGGTGAACTGTACACGATCCACTTCAACTCCATCGGCAAAGCCGCCAACCTGAGGTCCAAGCGGCTGTTCGATATCATCGCATCCCTGGTGCTGATCCTCTTCTTTCCCTTCTGGGCCTTTTTTGTTCATCACCCGCTGCGCGCCGTCAGCCGCCTGTTCAGATCCCTCGTGGGGAAAAGAACGATCGTGGGATATTACAACGGCACAACGGCAGATACACTAACACTCCCCAAACTCAGGAAAGGCATCCTGCATCCTGCTGTTGCGCTGAAAGACAAAGATGCCGACCAGGAAACACTGGAAAAACTGAATGTGATCTATGCCAAGGACTACAAGCCCGCTACTGACCTCCAGATTCTGCTCAAAGGGTTCCGGCAGCTGGGAGCACGCGACCATTAATTGACGAACACCTGTTTCAACATGGCGGGCCGGAATTGTTAATAAATGAATGGGGACATTCTTCATATCACGTGAAAACTTTGCAAAAAAACTACAGAGATATTTGTTACATTTGTTATGGAAAATGGGTGATCTGTGTTTCAGATAATAAAGTTAAGTTGATTACCGTGCAGTTCATGACCACAGGCAAATACGTACCCTGATATGTTATCGTGATTAATCCTTCTGTTATGAAGCGAAGTTTACATTTTGCGCTTGCACTCCTGTTTGTTCTTGTTCTGAGTTCATCTGCACAGCCTGCCGACCTGAAGGATACTTTCCTGGAAGCCGAATCCTATTTTCTCTTCGAGGAATACAATGAGGCACTCCCCCTCTACATGAAAATCTACAGGGCCGACCCTGGAAACGACAATATCAACTATAAAATCGGGGTATGCCTGCTGAATGATCCCTACCAGAAAGGCAAATCGATCAGCTATCTCCAACAGGCCTCCAATAATATCAATCCGAAATACAGGGAAAACAACTATAAGGAGACCCAGGCACCGCCGGAGGTGATCTTCTACCTCGGAAATGCATATCTCATTAACAACCAACTCGACAAGGCGGAGGAAAAATACAACGAATTCCTGGAGATTCTCGATGAAAAAATCTACGACAGGGAGCTTGTGGAGGAACAGATCAATATCTGCCAGCGTGCCCGAAAGTTGCAGACCCTCCCGGTGGATTATGACCGGAACAACCTCGGTAAGGTGATCAACTCCCGGTTCGCGGACATCAATCCCGTTTTATCGGGGAACGGACAAAGGCTCGTTTATGTTTCCAAAATGCAGTTCTACGATGCCGCTTTTTTCTCAGAAAAGATCAACGGGGAGTGGCAGCCCACGCGCAACATCATTCCCGAACTGGGTGTCGACGGCGACATATACCCTACATGTCTTTCCTGGAGCGGGAATACAATGATCATTTACCGGAACGACAATTTTATCGGCAACCTCTACATGAGCCAGTACGTGGACGGCAAATGGACCGAGATGGAGGAGCTGGACGGAATCAATACAAAATACTGGGAATCGCATGGCAGCCTGACGAAGGACGGAAACACAATGTATTTTACCAGCAACAGGAAAGGCGGGTATGGCGGACTCGACATTTACAAATCGGAGCGTCTTGAAGACTGCTCCTGGGGCGAACCCGTCAATCTCGGACCGGTAATTAACAGCCGGTACAATGAAGAAACACCTTTTATTACAGAGAATGGGAAAAAGCTCTACTACAGCAGCTACGGGCACTACAACATGGGGGGCTACGATATTTTCTATTCACAGATGAACGAGGAGGGCGAATGGGGTACTCCCATCAACCTCGGATACCCGATCAATACCCCCGACGATGACCTGTTCTTTGTGCCGGTGAACAATGGTGACAACGCCTATTTAGCCAAGTACCTGGAAGATGGCTACGGCCGGCATGATATCTATTACCTCGATATTTATTCGGAAAACAATCCGCGCCTGTACATGATCACCGGTGTGCTCGGAACGGAAGGCAGGAATATCATGGAACAGGACAGCGTGGTGATCTACCTGGTAGACAGCGAATCACGTGATACCGTTTTCAGCTCCAAACCCGACCTTGAAAAATATACCTTTACACTCCGGGCCCCTGAAGGAGATTATGACCTTCTCTTCCGGAGTCCCGCCTTTAATGACCTGGTCCGGAGCATCAGGATCGACGGGAACACTGAGAAAGAAGGTCTGGAGTTCGAAGAACCGCTCCAGCTGGAACCTGTCCCCTATACCCCACTGGCCCTGAGAGGAAGTGACAGCAGGATTCTTATTGAAGACAGCGTGTTCAGCGCCATTGCAGGAAAACCATTCAGGATAAGGATCAGCCTTGAAGAAGAGTCCACCCTCCTCGCAACACACCTGTACGAAAATGACACCATAGCAGCAGACACCTTCCAGTTCGATAAAAAAAGACTTATCTACAAGCTCACACCGCTGGAGGGAAAGAACATCGTCGCACTGATCATGGAAGAGGAAAACGGTGACATGAGCTATACAGACCTGGTCATCAATGCTGTAAAAAGGACAGCACAGAAACCTGCAGCAACCGATGCTGCAGGCGAGATTGTTGTTTCCATGCTTCCTGAAAGGGACTCCATCACTTTTGCCGGTGGCGACAGCCTGGATACTGTAAGAATGGCGCCACCACCGCCACCGCCGCCCACAGAGGCTGAAATGATCCTGGAGGAACTGATCAGGTATTCCCGCGAGGATCTCCTCGAGTACCTGGAACAACTGAACCCCGGCGAGGAACAGATTGTTACCGGTGAAGCATTGATGGATCACCTCACCGACAAGGTAGATGAGGAGTATGCCCCCGAACAACTGATTTCCGCATTATCGGACATGGTCAACGACCGGTCGCTGGAGAGCTTCATCAACTACCTGGAAATCCATGCACCCGGGAACCTGTCTGCGCTGATCAGCGACATCGACCTGGAAGCCCGACAGATTAGCTCGATCAGGGACCTGGTCAATTACCTGATCAATCATGCAGCTGAACTGGGTATATCGCAAACGGAACTGCAGCGGATCCTTATCGAAATGCTGGCAGATTACTCCATTGCGCCCATTCTGGATGCAGACCCCGTGGTTGATAACATGCGCATCTCTGATGGTGCCCTCATCCTGTTCGGATTATTGGGTGCCGGTATCCTGTTCATCCTGTTTTTCTTCCGGAGAAAAAAGAAAAAGGAGGAAAAGGAGGCCGGGTAATTCATGGCGACTTTAGTTTGAACTTCTAATTAAATTCTTAAATTTGTGTAAATCACTCTAAACTGCCCGGTAATGAAAAGAGTTTTCACGTTGTTTTCGTTTCTGCTGATCACTGTTTTACTGAATGCACAATACGACCCAAGGGAGAATTTCTATGATGCAGAATTCTTCTTCGCGGAGGAAGATTACGCCGAAGCATTGTACGCATTTACCCAAGTGTATAACGACGGATATGAAAATAATTCCAACATCAATTACAGGATCGGTGTCTGCCTGCTTGAACTGGAAGGAAGGAAAACCGAAGCAATTCCATACCTGGAAACAGCCACCAGGGACATTACGGAAAAATACAGGGAAGGAAGTTTCAAAGAAGAGCAGGCCCCGCCGGATGCCTACCTCTACCTGGGCAATGCCTGCAGGATCGATGAGCAGTTCGACAAAGCCTGCGAAAATTACAGGAAATTCCTTGAATATGCAAAGGAGGGAACCCCGCAGGCCATCTATACCAACATCCAGATCGATGCCTGCCAGCGGGCAAGAGAGGCAGTGAATTCGACGTCGGACTATGCGATCGGGACGCTGGGACAGATCAATGCCATCAGGGCGCCGGTATACAATCCCGTGATCTCCGGCGACCTGGGAACCTTTGCCTTTATGGGCAGAGAAAAATTTTACAACGGGATCTACGTATCCACGCAGGAAAACGGCAAATGGAGCAAACCCTATAACATCACCCCCTCCATCCAGTCAGACGGCAACCAAACGGTGATCGCACTTTCGCACGACGGGCAGCAAATGCTTGTTACCTGGGCCGACCAGTTTGAGAGCGATATATGGATTACAGAATACCGGAACGGGAGATGGTACAAATCCGAACCCATCGGCAAACCGATCAACTCGAAATACTACGAATCCCATGCCTGCTTTTCTCCGGATGGGAATACGGTCTATTTTACCAGCAACAGGAAAGAATCCATCGGGGGCATGGACATATTCAAGTCTGAACGGACCGCGGAAGGCTGGAGCGATATTATCCTGCTCGGTGAAAATGTGAATACAGTCCTGAACGAGGAAAATCCTTTCGTCAGTCCCGACGGATCCAGGCTCTATTTCAGTTCCCAGGGGCACCCCGGACTGGGAGGATTTGATGTCTTCTACGTTACCATCAATGACGATGGCACCTACGGAACCCCCGTTCACCTGATCTATCCGCTGAATACCACCGACGACGATTTTGCCTTCATGCCGAAAGAAGTGGAGATGGAGGATGCCCTTACCATGTATGCCAAAGGCGAAGCCGACCAGGTGGAGATTTTCAGGTTTGAATGGATCCCCGAATCGGCACAGTCCGTAGCCGTTGCCTTCGAAACGGAACTGCCAACCAGGGAGGAAGCAAAAGAGGAAGTAAGCGCAGAAGAAGTTACTGAAGCGGTAACGGATACTGTCGAGGAAGCGGCAGATGAGATCGCCGAAGCAGTGGTGGAGGAAGAAGTGGTTGAAGAAGTGGTCGAAGAAGCAGTCGAAGAAGTCGAAGAAGTCGTCGATGAGGTCGAAGAAGTGGTTGAAGAATCCTTCATGATCCGGCCGGTATTCTTTGCCTTCGACAGCTATGCACTCAGCAGCGCCGGGAAAGAGAAACTCGACGGACTTGCGGCAATCATGCAACGCTTCCCGAACCTCAAACTGGAGGTGGTAGGCCATACCGATGCCATGGGACCGGATGCCTATAACGATCTGCTTGCCAAACGACGTGCCGATGCCGTCGCCGGCTACCTGGTGGAACAGGGGGTCTCCGCAGACAGACTTATAACGGTGAGCAGGGGTGAAAAAGAACCGGCTGCCAGGAACACCACCCCGGATGGCAGGGATGCCCCGAAAGGAAGGGAGCTGAACCGCCGGGTGCACTTCAACGTGTCCATGCAGGGAGGTGTCCTTCTTGAGATAAAGGAAATCGAAGTTCCGGATCAGCTGAAACTGAAATAATTAACCTGTACTTGAAGTGAAACAAAGCCTGCTCATTCTGACCCTGGTCACAGCCTGTTCCTTCGGCCTCTTTGCACAGGATGAATCACCTGAAGAACTGTTCGAGGACGGAGACTTTTTCTTTGCAAGGGAAGAGTATGAAGAAGCAGCCTACCTCTACAGCCAGCTGCTGAGGAAGGAACCCGGGAACCACAATGTGCACTATAAACTGGGCATGGCCTACCTGAACATCGAAGGGCAGGAAGAGAAAGCCATCGGCCATTTCCTGGAAGCCACGGAAAATACATCGCTGAGGTACCGCAAAAACCATTACAAGGAAAAAAATGCCCCACACCATACGTGGTTTTTCCTGGGCAACGCCTACCGTCTCGACAACCAGCTTGAAAAAGCACTCGAAGCCTACGATACCTTCAAGTCGGTAAAAAACTTTGAAAAACATTACAATGTCAGGATCACCGAAGAGGAAATCAAGGCTGTCGAGCGTGCCAAGATCATCCAGGATGCTGCGATTGACATCTACAGGTTCAACTTCGGGGAACCGTTAAATACCGCCGGCAAAGAGTACAACGCCGTGATTTCTGCAAATGAAAATGTACTGGTCTGGTTGAACAGCCAGAAATTCTACGAGGCAATCATGATGAGCGTCAAACAGAACGGGAAATGGACCGACCCGGTAAACATCACCCCACAGGTGGGCTCCGACGGGGATATGATTCCCACCGGCCTATCGGCCGACGGAACAGAACTGCTGCTGATCAAACAGTTTGAATTCGACAGCGATATCTATTACAGCAGGTACGACGGAACCTTCTGGAGCAAGGCAGTTCCGGTGGAGGGCAAGGCCAATTCCAATTTCACCGAAGACCATGCATCATTTTCTCCCGACGGGCAATCGATGTTCATCTCCAGCGACCGCAGGGGTTCCGTCGGCGGACTGGATATCTGGATCAGCAGGAAACTGGCCGACGACAGCTGGTCAGAACCGGTCAATGCCGGTGAAAAGGTGAATACCGAAGCCGATGAAACCTCGGCCTACCTGAGTCCCGACGGCAAACAGTTTATTTTCAGCTCCAAAGGTCATTACAACATGGGAGGCTACGACCTGTTCCAGTGCGACGTGCGGCCGGATGGCACTTACGGACATGCGTTCAACATGGGATACCCGGTCAATACCACCGGCGACAACACCTTCTTTGTACCGGTACTGGACGGGTACAGCGGCATCTACTGCATGAGGGACGATGAAGGTCTGGGTGGAAAGGACATCTGGTACGTCGAGATCATCCCGCGGGAAGAGACCGTGGCAAAAGCACTTACCCGGTTGAGCGAGGAGGATTTCAGCATTACAATCATCGACAAGGATTCCAGGGAAAAAATCACACTTGAATATGATTCCGTGAAAGACACGATCACCATCAGGTCAGCAAGCGGAGAAGAATACAGCGTCATCTATTCAAGGGAGCAACATGTCGACTAATATCCTCTTCGGCGATAAGGTGATGCTGCGCGCCCTCGAACCCGGGGACCTGGAACTCCTGTACCGCTGGGAAAACGACACGGAAATCTGGAACATCTCTGAAACCCTCTCGCCTGTTTCCCGCTTCATCCTTAAACGATACCTTGAGAATGCCCACAAGGACATTTTCACGACCAGGCAACTGAGAATGATGATCCAGCGCACCGATAATGACCAGCCCGTGGGCACCATCGACCTGTTCGATTTTGAACATTTCCATAAGCGGGCAGCTGTGGGAATCCTCATTGCCGAGAAGTCGGAAAGAAGAAAAGGATACGCCGGTGAAGCCCTGGAACTGCTGAAATCATATTGCTTCGGGGTACTGAAGCTCCACCAGCTCTTCTGCAGCATTACGGTGGACAATGCATCCAGCCTGGAACTCTTCCGGAAAGCCGGCTTCGAGGTTACCGGAACACGGAAAGAATGGAACTGGACCGGCGACGGATTCACCGACGAATACTTCCTCCAGCTGTTCAGGGAAGGGTGATTGCGCCACAGAACCGGGCCGTGTGCGTGCACGGGCATGCGTCATTCAGCCTACAGTGCCGCATACACCGGGATATCATCCAGGAATTCCACGCTCCCCGCCTCGTGGTCGACACGACAGCAATAATGTTTCAGTCCGTTGGTAATCAAAAGGTAGGCAACCCTGAACACCATGTTGTACCTCGCCACCTGGTCGAACACCTCCCTGCCGATCCGTACATCCGGTGACTTGCACTCCACCAGCACAACGGGTTTGCCATTTCGGTCAAAGACCAGGATATCGCAGCGCTTCGACATTTTATTCAGGACAAGTGCATATTCGGTGGCCATCAGCGAAGCCGGGTACTGCTTTTCCTCCACCAGGTACCTGGCAAACAGTTGCCGTACCTGTTCTTCGGGTGTCATTACCAGGTACTTCGACCTGAACGGGTCGAAGACCAGGGTCCTGCCTCCTTCCTGTTTAAGCTTTAAATCATACTCCGGCAAGTTCAGTTTTTGCATAAATGCTGTTATCTTTATCAACTCATTGTAGAGACGATCCTAAATTAAGCGATTCCTTAATGAAAACAAAAAAGGAGATCATCAGCAACTGGTTGCCCAGGTATACAGGAAATCCACTGGATAAATTCGGTGACTATATATTGCTCACCAATTTTCAGAATTACCTCGACATCTTCTGTAAAGAGATGGACACATCGATCGTGGATCCCCATGCCAACATGGTCTGTGCAAATGCGGATTCCATTACCATGATCAATTTCGGAATGGGAAGTGCCAATGCTGCTACCATTGTCGACCTGCTTGCGGCTGTCCATCCCAAGGCTGTGCTGTTCCTGGGAAAGTGCGGGGGACTTAAACGCAAGAACCAGTTGGGCGACCTGATTCTGCCCATTGCGGCGATCCGCGGAGAGGGAACGTCCGATGATTACCTGCCACCGCTTGTGCCTGCACTCCCGGCATTCAGCCTGCAGCGCGCTGTATCGTCTACCATCAGGAACCACGGCATGGATTACTGGACAGGCACGGTTTTCACCACCAACCGCAGGGTGTGGGAACATGATGAAAATTTCAAGGAACACCTGCGTACCATGCGCAGTATGGCCATCGATATGGAAACAGCCACCCTCTTCATCGTTGGTTTTGCCAATGAGATCCCCATGGGATCCCTCCTGTTGGTATCGGACCAGCCCATGATCTCTTCCGGCGTCAAGACCACCCGGAGCGACAAAATGGTGACCCAGAAATTTGCTGAAAAACACGTACGCATTGGCATCGATTCACTGATCGAATTGCGCGACCAGGGAGAATCGGTGAAACACCTCAGGTTTGAATAATGGCAGCAAAGACTTTCGAACAAATATTAACAGATCTGAAGAAGAAACAGTATGCACCGGTCTATTTCCTCACCGGCGAGGAATCCTATTACATCGATATGATCTCAGATTATATCCAGGATCATGTACTCACCGAAGCGGAGCGGTCTTTCAACCAGACCATCCTGTACGGGAAGGATACCGATGCCCTTACCGTGATGAATGCCGCCAAACGGTTCCCCATGATGTCCAGTCACCAGGTAGTGATCGTGAAAGAGGCGCAGGAAATGAAAGATTTTGAGCTCCTGCAGCATTACGTGGAAAATCCGCTCAAATCGACGCTGCTGGTCATCGACTATAAGTACAAAAAACCAGACAGGCGGAAGAAGGAGTTCAAATCCCTGATCCAGCACAGTGTATTCCTCGAAGCGAAGAAACTATACGACAACGAGGTACCGTCGTGGATATCAGGGTACCTTTCCTCAAAGGGCTGCAGCATTGAGCCCAAGGCATCGGCGATGCTCCTGGAATTCCTGGGAAGCGACCTGTCGAAGATCTCCAACGAACTCGACAAGTTGATCATCTCGTTGGGCGAAAACGAGAAAACCATCACACCGGTACTTATCGAGCGTAATATCGGGATCAGCAAGGACTATAATAATTTTGAACTGCAGAACGCGATCGGCAAGCGGGATGTGGTGAAAGCCAACCGGATCATCAACTATTTTGCCGATAACCAGAAGAACCACCCGGTGGTACTGACCATCACAATTCTTTTCGCCTTCTTTTCCAGGGTATTGATATACTACTGGATCAAGGACAAATCGAAGGACAATGTCGCACGAGAGCTCGGTATCAGGTCGTCGTTTTTCGTGAAGGACTACGTGGAGGCAGCCAGGAACTACAACGCCAACAAGGTGATCGATATCATCAGCCTGCTGCGCGAATATGACCTGAAGTCCAAGGGGTACAAAGGTACCACGATCGAACCGGGGGATCTGCTCAAAGAATTGATCTTCAAAATACTGCATTGATCCGTGACCATTATTCTCGTCGTTGTCATCAGTCTAGTCTCGGTACTCGCTTTCAGGTTCAGAAAGCAGGCAGACCGGTTTGTACTGTTACCCCAAAGGGTGGTGCACCACAGGGAATACTTCAGGGTGATCAGTCATGCCTTCCTGCATGTCGACTATGTCCACCTGGTGGTGAATATGATCGTGTTGTTCTCATTCGGCACGAGCGTGGAATCGATCTTCAGGAACCTGGAATCGCACGATGTGATCCGTTCGCCCCATCTGCACCTTGCGATTCTGTCCTTCATCGGAATCACCGGTTCCAGTATCAGCACCATTCTTAAGCACAGGAACGATCCTGACTATGCTGCGGTAGGGGCCTCGGGCCTGGTCTCAGCCATCGTTTTTACGCACATCTTCTTTCAACCCATGCAGAAGATCTATTTTTACTTTGCCATTCCCATTCCCGGCCTGGTCTTCGGCATCCTCTACCTGGTCTATTCGAGCTATATGAGCAGGAAACAAAAGGACAATATCAACCACGACGCACACATTTGGGGTGCGGTCATCGGGTTCTTCTATCCCGTGCTCATGCATCCCCCGTTGATCCGGTACTTTTTTGAAAACCTCGGGTTAACCTGAAAAGACAACATGTCCCTGTTCTGCGCATGACAACAATGAAAATATAACTATCTTGTAATATCGAAGGCAGATACCAATGAACAAAGCAATTTTCCTCGACAGGGACGGTGTGATCAATCATCCGAAAAAGCACTATTACGTTTACAGGGTGGAGGATTTCGAGATCAACAAAGGGGTCATTGAAGCATTGCAGCAATGGCAGGACAAAGACTACCTGCTGATCGTGATCACCAACCAGGGCGGGATCGCCAAAGGCAAATACACGAAGAAGGACGTGGAAGTTGTACACCGGCACATGGAAGAACTGCTGGGACACCACGGCATCCACCTTTCTGCTGTCTACTATTGTCCGCACCATACCAAAATAGAACGTTGCCTGTGCAGGAAGCCGGAGCCGCTGATGCTCGAAAAGGCCATGGCACAGTTCGACATCGATCCGGGGCGGTCGTGGTTCATCGGTGACAAGAAATCGGATGTGGAAGCGGGGTTGCGCGCCGGGGTCCGGACGCTTATAATCAGGAAAAACCAGGACCTGCGGAAAGTGCTGGACAGGATCATGTAAGCGCTCATGGAACTGGTGACTGCGACAGATGCCGTGGCATGGAAAGTGTGCCGTGGCATGGAAAGTGTGCCATGGCATGCAAAGTGTGTCGGACAGGAGCCGGTAAGCCGATGGTGATGTTCTGTCGTACAGGCTGTCAGTTCATTCCCGGGTCTTCCGGGAAGTTGGCCCAGGCCTTGTATTTTTCGTTCAACCCTGCAAGGGTGGTGGTCCAGAATTCCGTTGAGCCGCCTTTCATCACCAGTGCAGCGGGGATCTCTCCCACCAGCCAGGCATTCATTTCCAGTTCCCCTTCAAGCTGGTTTTCTGACCATCCCGAGTACCCGAGAAAGAACCTCAGGTTCCCGTTGTGTGCAATGCCTGATTGCACCAGGGCTTTCATGATCTCAAAATCACCACCCCAGAAGATCCCGTCCTTCACATGCACACTCTCGGGGATCTCATCGCCCAGTGTGTGCAGGTAGTGGACCGTATTCGTGCTGACCGGTCCGCCGAGGGAGACCGGGAATTCGACCATGGGAAAATTCTCGATCACATCAGCGATCGACATATCAAGCGATTTATTCAGCACAAATCCCAGTGCTCCTTTGTCACTGTACTCTGTAAGGTAGACCACCGAGCGTCTGAAATAATGGTCGCTGAGGAATGGTTCCGAGATCAGTACACGTCCTCCCTCTGCAACTTTGTCGTTTGATATTTTAAAAAAATCGTAATTCAGGTCCATATCATTCCCTTTCAGTATGCAATTTAAGCGGATTTTTGGCGCTTTCAAAATTTTTCCCGGGTAAGCCGATCCGGGGCTGGCAACCTCAGCATGTATTAATAACGCAAGAAAGTTCAACATATTTTAATTATCTTGCGTCCCAAATTCCGCGCATGCATGGAGGAAAGTAAGCAGAAACAACCTACCCTCGTACAGGCTCTCATCCCGATCCTTGTGCTGATCGCGCTGCTCACACTGAATGTATTGTATTTTGGTGACCACACCCTGGACGGTGCCAACCAGTTCGCACTGATCCTTGCGGCTGCTGTAGCGGGAATTATTTCTGTAAGCCTGGGCCACAAGTGGACGGGCATCCGGGAAAGCATCGTGAAAAGCATCAGTTCGGCCATGCCCTCGATCCTGATCCTCCTGATGATCGGTGCCCTGGCAGGCACCTGGATGCTGAGCGGCGTTGTCCCCACGCTCATCTATTATGGACTGAAAATCTTCCATCCCAGTATCTTTCTTTTTGCCACCGTGATCATTGCGGGCGTGGTTTCCCTTGCAACAGGAAGTTCCTGGTCGACCATTGCCACGATGGGTATTGCGCTGGTTGGCATCGGCACCACGCTTGGGATCAGCCAGGGCATTGTTGCCGGGGCCGTCATCTCGGGCGCCTATTTCGGCGACAAGATGTCACCGCTCAGCGACACCACCAACCTGGCCCCTGCCATGGCGGGAACCGATCTTTTTACCCACATCAGGTACATGGCCATTACTACCACCCCGGCCATGGTCCTTACGCTCATCATTTTCCTGGTCATCGGGTTCACCTACGATTTCAACGCGGAACTCAGCGATATCGACCTGGTGCTGGCAGCCATTGACGGGCGCTTCGTTGTCAGCCCCTGGCTGATGCTGGTGCCGGCCCTGCTGTTGTTCGTGATCATCAAGAAAGTACCCCCCCTGCCCTCCCTGCTGTTTGGTTCGCTGATCGGTGCCGTTTTCGCCCTGATCTTCCAGCCGCACCTGGTAAGGGAAGTGGGCATGACGCTGGAACCGGGAACGCAGAGTTTTTTCAAAGCGGCCTATATGAGTGTGATGCAGGCCATCTATGGTAATCTGAGCATTGCCACCAGCAACGAGATGGTCAATGAGTTGCTCACGACATCCGGCATGGCGGGCATGCTGTCGACGATCTGGCTGATCCTCTCTGCCATGGTATTCGGCGGAACCATGGAATCGGCCGGGATGCTGAAAAAGATCACACGTTCAGTGATCAGGTTTGCCAATTCCACCGGCTCCCTGGTGGCCACCACGATCGGCACCAGTATATTCTTCAATATTACAGCTTCCGACCAGTATATCTCCATCGTGGTGCCGGGCCGGATGTTTGCCTCCACCTACAAGGAGCGTGGACTGAAACCGGAGGTCCTGAGCCGGACCCTGGAAGACGGCGGGACGATCACCTCCGTGCTGGTCCCGTGGAACACCTGCGGCGCCACACAATCCAGGGTACTGGGCGTTCCTACGGTGGAATATATTCCCTTCGCCTTCTTTAATATCCTGAGCCCGATGTTCAGTATCCTGTTCGCAGCCATCAACTACAGGATCCGAAGGTTCAGCGACGATGAACCGGAAGGAAAGGTGATCAGCGACGAAGACCGAAAGGATTATTAAGCACAGAAATTATTGTTTCTCAACGGGCCAGGTATTCCTCAGCGGATCAGTTGCAAGCGCCATGGGACAAAAAGTAACATCAGTAGATCGCCGGGTATTTCTCCGGATTGTATTCGTGCATGATTGCATATACGGTCTCAAACACATCCTCGGCATTGGGATTGGAATAGTAGTCGCCGTCGGAGCTGTATGCCGGCCGGTGTTCATGGGCCGAAAGCGTGCTGGGTTCGGCATCCAGGTCGAACCAGGCCTTTTGGTCCTCCAGCACATGCTTCATCATGAATGCCGTGGCGCCGCCGGGTACATCTTCATCGAAGAACACCACCTTGTTGGTCTTTGCCACAGATTTGCCGATGGTCCCCTCCAGGTCGAAAGGCAGCAGGGTCTGCACATCGATCAGTTCAACACTGATGCCGAACTCAACCAGTTGCTTCACTGCTGTTTCTGCTATCCTGACACATGACCCATAGGTGACCAGGGTCAGGTCCGTACCTTCCACCAGTATCTCCGGTTGTCCGAGTGGCACCCTGAACTCCCCGAAATTCGTAGGTTTGGGTTCCTTGAGCCCGTAGCCCTTCAGTGGTTCAATCACCAGTGCCGGATCGTCCGCTTCCAGCAGGGTGTTGTACATCCCGGCTGCCTGGGTCATGTTCCGGGGCACGCACACGTAGATTCCCCTGATGGAATTGATCACCATGCTGAGCGGTGAACCGGAGTGCCAGATGCCCTCCAGCCGGTGTCCGCGTGTACGGATGATCACCGGGGCAGCCTGGGCTCCTTTTGTGCGCCAGTGCAGGGTAGCCAGGTCGTCGCTCAGGGTGGCAAGTGCATACAGGAGGTAATCAAAATATTGTATTTCTGCAATGGGTCGCAGACCACGCAATGCCAGTCCGATACCCTGTCCGATGATGGTGGTCTCACGGATCCCCGTATCTGTCACGCGCAATTCCCCGTATTTATCCTGCAGGCTCTCGAGCCCCTTGTTCACATCACCAATCTTGCCCGAGTCCTCCCCGAAGGTCACCAGCAGGGGATTTTTTGCAAACAGTGCATCAAAGTTGTCGCGGATGATCTCCCTGCCGTTCATCACTTCTTTGTCATCGGTTTCAAGGGCAACAGGTTGCACCTTCAATGCGGAACGGTCGGTCTCGTTGTACAATTTTGTACTGTACCGCTCATAATTCTTTTCCTTGTATGCATTGAGCCATGCTGAAATGGCATCCTGCAGTTCTTCACGCACGGGACAGGTATGGCAGAGGTTGCGCATGATCCGCTTGGCGGTGGATTGCACATCTTTACGGATGGGATGCATGATACGCTTGAGGTCCTTGCTGAGGATCCCCAGCTTGTCCACATCTTCCTGCTCGCACCGGCAGGTTCTGCCATCGATAATGGCAAGCAGCTCATCCCGTTCCTTCCTGATCGGCTCAGAATAATCCTTCCAGGCTTTGTCACGCGCCTTGCGTGCTTCAGTTGCAGCACGGTCCTTCAGTTTTTCCAGCTCTTTTTCAGTGGCCAGGCCCTCATCGAGTATCCACTGTTCCATTTTCAGCAGGGGATCGTGTTGCCTCTCCCATTCGAGCCGCTCGGTCGATTTATATCTTTCATGGCTTCCGGAGGTGCTGTGACCAAAGGGCTGCATCATCTCATCCACGTGGAACAGCACCGGGACATGGGTGTTGCGGCATGTTGCGATTCCCTTTTCAAAGACGTCGATCAACTCCGGGTAGTTCCATCCGCGTACATGCATGATCTCGATTCCATTGCTGTTCCCATTCTTTTCAAAGCCCTTCAGCGCCTCTGAAATACTTGCCTTGACGATCTGCTTGTCTTTGGTTACCGAGATCCCGTACCCATCATCCCATACCGCGAGGGCCACAGGTATTTGCAGCACGGCTGCAGCATTGATGGTCTCGAAGAACATCCCCTCGGCGGTACTGGCATCACCGATGGTTCCGAAAGCCACCTCGTTTCCCTTGTTCGAAAAATGGGTGTACTGGTGCAACGCTTCATTCTCACGGTATAATTTGGATGCATAGCCAAGCCCAATCAGGCGCGGCATTTGTCCGGCTGTGGGTGAAAGGTCCGCCGCTGTGTTCTTCATGGCAGCCAGGTCGTTCCACGAGCCGTCCTCTTTCAGGCTCAGCGAGGCAAAGTGGTTGTTGAAATTTCTTCCGGCTGTTCCGGGATTCATCTGTTCATCGGTATGTCCGTATAACTGGTAGAAAAATTGTTCGGGAGTGAACATCCCGGCGGCCATCATGAAGGTATGATCACGGTAATACCCGGAGCGCCAGTCGCCATTCCTGAAATTCCTTGCCATGGCAATCTGGGCCACCTCTTTTCCATCACCGAAAATACCAAACTTGGCCTTGCCCGACAGTACTTCCTTGCGTCCGAGCACAGCCACCTGGCGACTGAGGTACGCCAGTTGAAAATCCTTCAATATTTCTTCCCGGGATAAGTTGATCCGTTTACTTTCCATACAAACTATTGACGGTTTTGCACCGAATTCTGCAATCTGTTAATTATCTTTGCACAGGAGAAATTTACACACTTTTGACAACATAAAGGGGGGATTGTTCAGATGTTTTGGAATATACTTTTGATATCGGTCTTTCTGCTCAGCTTATCGATGCTGGGCCTGGCCTTGAATATTCTTATCAAAAAGAAGGGCAAATTCCCTGCCTACAGGGTTGGTCATAACTCCGACATGGCCAGGATGGGCGTGAAATGCGTCAAGCACGAGGAGATCCGGTGCCACAAAAAGCGGCTCCAGGCCCGCGAAAATGATTGCGCCGGGTGTCAACAACCAGCCTAGAAATTTGTTATAACAGAACAGGTACATTGAAGTATGATGGGCACTGCTGAACGCAGGCGCAATCAGCAATGTAATTTGAAGGGATGATACAGCTGAAAAACTGTTTTTTTAGAAGAAGATGACCATACATCTGCAGAAATGCACCTGGTATTGAACGCTTAAAAACAAAAAACCATGATGAAAGTAATATTGGCAGCAATCGTATTGGTGGTACTTGCAGTGGCAGGACTGGGAATCAGGATGTTGTTTGACCGCAAAGCAGAATTCTCGGGTGGCAGCTGCCAGGCTTCCAATTCAGAAGAACTCCAGGCGCGCGGGATCACCTCCTGCGGATGCGGGGGCGGCACCTGTGCATCGGAGGGGAAATAGCTTTACATCACTGCATCAGTGACTTCATCCCATCCGTGGCCCATTCCAGGTAGAGCCCGTCATCGTCGGTGAAAATGAGCAGCGCCTCGACGCCCTCCTGTGACTCGATCAGCTTTTTTGCTTCCTCAAGCCCCAGCACCATGCAGGAGGTGGCAAGCGCATCGGCAGTAATGCAATCCTCGGTAATAATCGTAACACTGAGCAGGTTACTCATTTTTGTATACCCGGTGGTGGGGTCAACGGTGTGGACGATTTTCTGACCGTCCACTTCGTAGAATTTCCTGTAGTTGCCCGATGAGGCCAGCGACTGTCCGGAAAGTGCAACCACCTCCTGGAGGTCCTGACCGGGCACCAGGTTTCCGAATGAAGGCTTGTCGATACCGACCCTCCAGTGGTCCCCCCGCGGGCTCAGCCCTTTGGTAGTGAGCTCCCCGCCGATTTCCACCATATAATTTCGTATTTTCAGATCGTCGAGGAATGCCGCCATCACATCCACGGCATAGCCCTGGGCAATGGCATTCACGTCCAGGCGGATCTCCGGGAGGTCCTTGATGACCCGGCTGCCTTCGATCCTCACTTTCGGCATACCCACATACTGCATCAGGCTGTCGATCACCTCGCCGGTCATCTCCATCTTTCCTCCCCGGCCAAATCCCCAGGCATCGATCAGGGGTCCCACAGTGATATCAAACGCCCCGCCAGTGATTTCATACATGCGCGCAGCTTCATTGAATACCGTTTCAAAATATGGATCTGTCAGGTCGGCCTGGTTCCGGTTGATCCGGGAGATCAGGCTGGTGTCAATATAGGTGGACAATGACTGGTCGAATTCAGCCAGCAACGCATTGATCTCATCCTGCAGGTCCACCGAGTCGGCTCCGGGCGACTGGTAGGTCATGTGATATGTGGTTCCCTGAGTGAATCCTGCAATGGAGATATAGGGTCCTGCTTCATTATTCCCTGTAAGTACATAGATTACAGCGCCGACCAGGACGACAGCCATAAGATACCTGGCATATTTCATGCGTTTCTTTTTTTATATGGAAATTTCTAAAGGCAAACTTAAACAAAAAACCGCAATGCACTCAACATACATTGCGGTTTATCACTTTTCAGGACGGCATCATCCGAAATCGTCGAATGCGATCATCTCGTTCGGAACACCCAGGTCGTAGAGCATTTTATTGACTGCATCGTTCATCATCGGGGGACCGCACATATAGTATTCAATCTCTTCGGGCTCCTCATGGTACCTCAGGTAATTGTCATACAACACCTTGTGAATGAATCCTGTGAGTCCGTCCCAGTTATCCTCCTCCTTTGGCTCTGAGAGCGCCAGGTAGAACTTGAAGTTGGGGAATTCCTTTTCGATGGCCCTGAATTCCTCTTCGTAGAATACTTCGCGCTTCGAACGCGCACCGTACCAGAAAGACACCTGCCGTTCGGTCTTCAGCGTATGGAACAGGTGAAACAGGTGCGAACGCAGCGGGGCCATACCGGCGCCTCCGCCCACATAGACCATCTCCTTTTTGGTGTCCTTGATGAAGAATTCGCCGTATGGTCCGGAGATATCCACCTTATCTCCAGGTTTCCTGGAGAAGATGTAGGAAGAGCAAACCCCCGGGTTCACATTCTTGAACCTTCCGTGGCTCACGTCCCATGGGGGTGTGGCGATACGGATATTCAGCTTGACGATGTTGCCTTCCGCGGGGTGATTGGCCATGGAATAGGCCCTGTAGGTCTCCTCGGTATTCTTCATCTTCAGATCCCACATCTTGAACTTGTCCCATTCGTCGCGGTACTCTTCCTCCACATCGATATCCGTCTTAAAGTCCACTTCAATCTTCGGTACGTCGATCTGGATATAGCCTCCTGACTGGAAATCGAGATTTTCGCCCTCGGGCAATTTCACTACAAACTCTTTGATAAAAGTGGCCACGTTGTGGTTGGACACCACTTCACATTCCCATTTCTTGATCTCCAGCACCTCGTCGGGCACGCGGATCTTCATGTCTTCGCGGATCTTCACCTGGCAACCCAGCCGCCAGTTGTTCTGCTGCTCCTTCCGGGTAAAAAATCCTGTTTCGGTAGGCAGAATGGAGCCGCCACCTTCGAGCACCTGGCAGGAACACATTCCGCAGGTACCTCCTCCTCCGCATGCGGATGGCAGGAAGATATCGTTGCTGGAAAGCGTGCTGAGGATCGTGTTTCCCGGACTTACCGTCATATCCTTGTCATTCACCGTCAGGATCACATCACCCTGGGGTGTCAGTTTCTTCCTTGCATACAGCAGCATGGCAACGAGCAGAACGATCACCAGCAGGAACACTGCGATACTTACAAGAATGATGATTATGTTTGATGTGAGCAGTATCATAAGACCAACTTTTCTATGTTATAACTTAATTCCCATAAAACTCATAAACGCAATACCCATCAGCCCGGTGATGATAAAGGTGATCCCCAGTCCGCGCAATGGTGCCGGCACGTTGGAATAACGGATCTTCTCGCGGATGGCTGCGATGCCTACGATCGCCAGGAACCAGCCCACGCCGGATCCGAGGGCAAACGATGTTGCTTCGGCGATATTTGCATATTCCCTTTCCTGCATGAACAGGGCGCCACCAAGGATGGCACAGTTCACGGCAATCAATGGAAGAAATATACCCAGCGAGCTGTAGAGCGTGGGTGAAAACTTCTCGATCACCATCTCCACCAGCTGCACCATGGATGCGATCACCGCGATGAACATGATGAAACTCAGGAAGCTGAGGTCCACATCCGCCAGTTGCGGGCTGAGCCATGTCAGCGCACCCTCCTGCAGGATATAGTTCTCTATCAGGAAGTTGATCGGAACTGTGAACCCGAGTACAAAGATGACTGCAATCCCCAAACCTGTGGATGTCTTCACTGTCTTGGAGACAGCCAGGTACGAACACATGCCCAGGAAATAGGCAAAGATCATGTTGTCAATGAAGATGGACTTGACAAATATGTTGACTAAATTTTCCATGAAACTTTCTATTAGTTCTGTTCTACCAAATCTTTATTCTTGGAGCGCTGTACCCAGATAATAACACCTACGACAATCAACGCCATGGGTGGCAGTACCATCAGGCCATTGTTGGCATACCCGAATTCATAAAAACTATTCGGGACCACCTGGTACCCCATCAGTGTGCCTGATCCGAGCAGTTCCCGGAAGAAGGATACAATGATCAGTATCAATCCATAACCGAATGCATTGCCCAGTGCGTCCATAAAGGAGGGCCAGGGTTTGTTGGCCAGTGCAAATGCCTCGAGGCGGCCCATGATGATACAGTTGGTAATGATCAGTCCGACAAACACCGAGAGCTGCTTGCTTACTTCATATGCAAAGGCCTGCAGCACTTCGTCCACCAGGATCACCATGCTGGCGATCACCACCAGCTGGACAATAATCCGGATCCGCGGCGGGATCATCTTTCTCAACAATGATATCACTACGCTGGAAACGGTCATCACTGCCATTACCGAAAGTGTCATCACAATGGCAGGTTTGAGCTGCACGGTAATGGCCAGTGCAGAACATATTCCCAATACCTGCACGGTGATCGGGTTGCTCGGCCCGAGCGGTTCTCTGATCAGTTTCAGGTTTTTTGCGGAAAATAAGGGTTCTCTTTCACTCATGATTCCTATTCTAAAAAAGTCTAATTTTCAGTTCTTTTCTCTTTGAAATGTGCCACGTACCCTGCAAGGTAATCTTCCAGCATGTCATCCAAACCATTCGAGGTGATGGTACCACCGGAGATGGCGTCCACAGCATGCGGATTGTTCGCGGTCTCGGCATTCTTCAGCACACCTATGCTGACAAATTCACCCTGTTCATTGAAGATCTTCTTGCCGATAAATTCTTCTTCAAACCAGTTGGTATTGATCTCTGCACCCAGTCCGGGAGTTTCCTTGGAATGGTCGAAGATTGCCCCGGCAATGGTGTTCATGTCGGGTTCGAAAGCCATGTATCCCCAGATCGGTCCCCAGAGTCCTTTGCCCCTGACGGGTACGATATACTTATGCGCACCTCCTTCAGCAGTATAGACAAACACCGGGTAAAGGCGCTCTTCAACGGGTTTGTCGGCCTGCACCTTGATGTTGAGTGTCACCTCGAAAGCATCCCTGTCGACGGTCTCACCGTTGAAGTTCACCACGTAGGAATCTGCAATATATTTCTCAAATTCCTGTTCGATGAAGGCATTTTTATCCTTGACATCGGAGACATCTTCGGCTTCACCCACGGAGGCAAGGATGTCCTCCTTTCGCTCTATTTCCTGGTTCAGGTCCTGCAGTGGCTTGAGTTGCATGGCAACGAAGGAAAGCAGCACGGCCACGACAACAACCATGATCACAGAAAATATGAATATGTATGTGTTACTGTAACTTTTCATGATAATATATTAAGCTTGAACCTTTGCACGTTTTAGTCGTTTCCTGATATTCGCTTCCAGGATGTAGTGATCGATCAGCGGTGCGAACACATTCATCAGCAGGATGGCAAGCATCATTCCCTCGGGATACCCTGGGTTGAAGACCCTGATCAGGATCGCCAGCACACCGATAAGGAACCCGTAAATCCATTTACCCCGCTGGGTCTGGGTGGCCGTTACAGGATCCGTGGCCATATACACCGCACCGAAGGCAAATCCGCCCACGATCAGGTGCTGCCAGAACGGCATGTCCATCAATGCATTTCCGCCGAACGCATTCAGCAGCAGTCCCATTGCAGCACCGCCGGCAAACACGGAGAGCATGATCCGCCAGCTGCCCACACCTACATATATGAGGAACAGGCCCCCAATAAGAATGGCCAGCGTGGATGTTTCCCCGATGGACCCGGGGATCGTCCCCAGGAACATATCCCAGGCAGTATACTTCTCACCGATCCCGTTTACAAATACTTCATTGTTCTGTGCTGCCTGACCGAGGATAGTGGCACCGGAATAACCGTCTACAGTTTCCATTCCCTTCTCCAGTCCTGCCACCCATATGCGGTCACCCGACATCTTGGTGGGATAGGCGAAAAAGAGAAAGGCCCGTGCGGTCAGTGCCGGGTTCAGGATATTCATCCCGGTTCCGCCAAACACTTCTTTACCGATGATCACTGCGAAAGCAGTTGCCAAAGCTACCATCCAGAGCGGAACGTCCACCGGCATCACCAACGGGATCAGCATCCCGGATACCAGGAAGCCTTCGTTGATCTCGTGACCACGGATCTGCGCAAATACAAATTCAATTCCCAGCCCGGTAACATAGGATACCACGATAATCGGGAACACTTTCAGGAAACCAAACCAGAACATTTCCCAGAAACCGGCCTCTACGCCCAGGGCGAGGAAATGCTGGTACCCGGTGTTCCACATACCGAAGAGCAGCGCGGGGACCAGGGCAAGTACCACCATGATCATACCGCGTTTCATATCGAAGGCATCCCTGATATGACTTCCGGTGGAAGTAACGGTATTCGGAACAAACAGGAACGTTTCAAATCCTTCGAAAGTGGATTTCAGAAAATGAAATTTCCCCCCTTTCTCCACATTTGGCTTGATCTTATCGAGATATCGTCTTAAAGCATTCATAGGATAGATTGACAGTATATTTTTTATTCTAATTCCTTCCTTAACATTGTGAGCCCGTTCCTGAGAATGGACTGAACCGGTGTTTTCGAAGTGCAGACAAATTCACAGAGGGCCATGTCCTCTTCGATCACCTCGTAGATTCCCAGCTGTTCCATCTTGTCGATATCCTCAACGATGATGGATTTGAGCAGCGGAACAGGATAGATGTCCATGGGGAATACCTTTTCGTATTCACCTGTCATCACGAACGCCCGCTCCCCGCCATGCAGGTTGGTGTCGAGCCGGTATTCCCTGTTCGGCATCAGCCACGAGAAGAAACTCCTTGAAACAGAGAATTTTTTCAGTCCCGGGGTGATCCATCCGAACATTTCGTAATAGTCTCCCTCGGGTATCACGGTGACCTGGTTGTCGCTGAACCCGATGTGTCCTTCCATGGAAATCTTTCTCCCGGTGAGCACATTCCCGCTGATCATCCGCACGTTTTCCTGCTTCAGGTTGTCTTTCACGATGGACACCACCTCGGCACCGCGGATCAGCTTGTAATACACAGGCTTTTCCACTTCGGATCCGCAGAGGGCCACGATCGTATTCGGATCATATTTCCCGGTCAGAAACAGTCGGCCGATGGTCACCACATCAAATGGCTTGAGGGTCCATACCTTCTCTCCCTTGTTGACGGGTGATATCTTGTGGATCTGGATCCCCACATTGCCTGCAGGATGCGGTCCCCTGAAATAGTGCCGCTCCACTTTTTTGGCATTCTCATAAGCCTTCGCAGCAGGATACCTGGCGTCCAGACCAAGATGGATCTTTCCGTTGGTCAGTTTTGCCAGCGCGTCGATCCCAGCCTGGAATTCCTTGTCCAGGTCCTTCATGATATAGTCGTAATCGGGAGCCAGCGGAGCCGAATCGAATCCGGAGATAAAAATGGCCTTGGGCTGGTCCTTCGGCGAGGCAACGACACCGTAGGGCCGCTGCTTGATGGTGGGCCAGAGCCCGCTCTCAAGGAGGTTTTCGACGATCTGCTCGCGCGACATGGATGAAGGATCACCCTGCTTGAATGATTCAGCCGTATCCTTGCCATCGTCTTCCACGATAATGGCAATGATGCGCCTGCGTTCACCCCTTACAATCTTCTGGACGATACCGCTGACCGGGGATACGTACTTGATCTCCGGCCGGTATTTGTCGTAAAACAATGTCGATCCCACCTTCACCTCGGCACATGGCTTGGCTACGATTTTCGGGGTGAGGGATACAAAATCAACGGGTTTTACTGAATACGTCTTCGATCTCGGGGCCTTAATGAAGATCTTATCGGCTTTGCCTTTTAACTTGATATCAAGGCCTCTGCGTATCTTGATAACTTCAGACATTTATTCTTGGATTCTAATTATGATTAATAATCAGTGGACAAAATTAGCTATTTTTGTGAATCAACAAACAGATATATTTAGATATTTAAATTCTTTAATCTGTTTCGGAACAGTAAGCTCATGTACCTGTTAATATTTCAACAGGAATGTATTGAAAATGTTTATGTTCGAGAACTTTTTGGCACAAAGGTTGCACCCTGCAATGAAGTTATATATATTCAATTTAAATTTTAAGTATGCCCAAGTTAATAAAAATCCTGGTCCCCGTGTTGTTCATTGCACCGGGACTTTTTGCCCAGGCGCCTGAAGCTGTTTTTGATGAGACCGGGGTTGCCGGGGAGCTTGTGCTGGACGAACAGATCAGGACGATACAGCTGTACAGGGAGGGATGGATCAACAGTTACCCGATCCTGACCATACAGGAACAGGTGCCGCTGGTACTGGAGTTTGATGAAATATCGGACAATATCTCTGTACTTTCCTACATGGTGCTTCATTGTGATGCCGACTGGCGGAGGTCTGAACTGACCGAACAGGAATACATCCAGGGATACCTGGAGAACCAGGTCAATGATGTGGAAGGGTCCTTCAACACCTACACCAGTTACCACCACTACCGGCTGGAACTTCCGAACGACAACATCCGTTTCACGGAATCGGGCAATTACCTCCTGGTGGTGTACCGCGACTATGATCCTGAGCAGGTGGTGTTTACGCGCCGGTTCCTGGTTTCAGAAGCGATTGTCACTATAGAGGCCAATGCCCACCGCCCGGTGCTGACGCTGTATCGTGACAACAGTCATGAGGTGGATGTAACCGTTTTACACCCGGGACTTCGCATCTTTGATCCGTTCAGGGAGACCACCCTTTCCATATACCAGAACGGTATCTGGAACTACGGAATTACCGGTCTGCAGCCCTTGTTCGTGAACCCGGGGGAACTGGTATACGACTACCAGGAAGAGAATGTTTTTCCGGCGGGCAATGAATTCAGGATGTTCAATAGCCGGAGCACGCAGGTACGGGAATACCACATCGCGGCGATCGATTACCTGGATTATTTTCATTTCCACCTGAAAACGGACGAACCCAACCCGGCACATCTCTATTTCGACCGCGACGACCTGAACGGGAAATTCTTCATCGAGGCGGCCAATGTAAGTGAACCTTCCACAGAGGCTGACTATGTGTTTGTGCATTTCACACTCGACATGCCCTTTCCGCTGGCCGACGGGGATGTGTTTATTGCCGGGGCCACCACCAACTGGCAGTTCACTGACATGAACCGGATGGAATACGATACGGATGCATCGGCCTACCGGGCCACGCTTTTCCTGAAGCAGGGGATCCACAATTACCGGTACGTGTTTGTTCCGCACGACAGGAACGTGGTGGATATCTCGGAGATCGAAGGGAGCCATTACCAGACGAAGAACGAGTACCTCATATTGTTTTACCACCGGGGCCAGGGCGACCGCTACGACCGGCTGGTGGGGCACCAGGTGGCGCAATCGTATGCGAATTGAAGGTACCTGCTAGCCGGCCATCGCTTTTTTCTTGAAGAGCGATTTTGTTCTTACACTGATTCTTTGAATATTCAAACAATTTATGCAGTTTTATCATGATAAAACTGCATCATCATGTTGTTATGTCATAATTATTGATTAACTCAGTTTTATGTATCACCGGATATTCCGGGTCGAATGAGAAACTATGCTACTGGCGTACAAGTTCAGGATACGAGGTCGATGCCATCATTGGGGAGGGCCGGATTGCCATTGAAATAAAATCTGTCGAAGAAATTAAATCCCGCCATCTGAAAGGGTTGAAAGGTTTTTTGGAGGATTATCCAAAGGCAAGAGCCATTGTCGTATCGCTCGATCAACACCCCAGAATCCTTAACGGAATTGAAATCCTTCCGGCTAAACAATTCCTGAAGTTGCTGTGGAACAAAGAGATCGTGTAATTTATTTTTTAATACATAATAGCAACGGAGCACGAAGATATTTATCTTAAATCCCGATCTCCTCGTGGATCTCCCGCATGGCGTCGACGGAGATCTGAATAAACTCATCGAGCGGGATCCCGATTTTCTCACACTCCATGATGTTTTCCCTTTTTACGCTGGCGGCAAAGGCAGGCTGTTTCATCCGTTTGGCTACTGATTTGTACTTGATACCCGCGATTTTTTTATCGGGATACACCAGGGTCGTGGCATAGATCAGTCCGGTGATGGTCTCCCCTGCTGCCAGTGCATGCTGAAATTCAGTCGTACGCTCCTGCCCGGTGGCCATCTCGTTGTGCATGCGGATGGCATCCAGTATCTCTTCATCCAGCTGCAGTTCTTCCAGCAGCTCGGCGGCTTTCAGCGCGTGCAGGGTGGGTTCGGCATTGGTCTCCTCCACGTCGATATCGTGCAGCAGTCCGGCCAGTCCCCACCGGTCCTCTTCCCTTCCCAGCCGTCGCGCCAATCCGCGCATCACCGCCTCGGAAGAAAGGCTGTGGATGATCATCTTCTCGTTCTTCACATGTTGTTTCAGCAGTTTGAATGCCTTGTCGCGGTCAGTTGTCATCAGTCAGAAATTTAAGGTTTGTGTTCCTGATTTTTTCGGGAAAACCAAAAATAATAATTTTACGCTTGAACTCCCTAAATACTTTTTACAGGATACGTGACCATTATCACATTCAGGGAAACAGAAACTTCATAATTTTACTGCTACCATGCACATCACAAAAGACACCACCATAGAAGAGATCGTGCACCAATCCGCTCCCGCGGTGAGGTACCTGCGCGAGAAAGGGATCAAATGCATCGCCTGCGGGGAGCCCATCTGGGGTACCCTTGAAGAGGCCGCCAGGGAAAAGGGCTTCGACGATGCCGCCATCGAAGGGTTTGTTAAAGAGCTGCGGGAAAATTTTTAGACTTTACCGGATAATGTTTCCTGAAAGGTACGCCCGCACATATTCCTCCACCCCTTCTTCAAGTGACGTAAACGGCCGGTCGTAGCCCACCGACCGGAGTTTCTCCATGTTCGCCTCTGTGAAATACTGGTACTTGTCGCGGATGTCTTCCGGGGTATCGATAAATTCGGTCTGCGGATCCAGGTCCATGGCGTTGAAGGTTGCTTCCACGAGGTCGCGGAAGGTGCGTGCCTCCCCGGTACCCAGGTTATAGATGCCGGAAGCCGGCCGCTGCTCCATCATGTACAGGATCACATCCACCACATCTTTCACATAAATGAAGTCACGCGCCTGTTCCCCGTCCCCGAACTCCGGGTGGTGCGACCGGAACAGTTTCATCTTTCCGGTCTCCATGATCTGCCTGTATGCATGGAACACCACCGAGGCCATGCGGCCCTTGTGGTATTCGTTCGGACCGTATACATTAAAAAACTTCAGACCCGCCCAGAAAAAAGGCTGCCGTACCTGCTGCAGGACCCATTTGTCGAATTCATTCTTCGACCTGCCGTAGGCATTGAGCGGTTTCAGGGAAGGAACCATCCCGTGGTCATCGTCATATCCCAGTTCACCCAGTCCGTAGGTAGCCGCCGAGCTGGCATAGATCAAGGGCAGTCCGTATTCCACGCACAACTGCCAGACAGTTTTGGAGTAGCCCAGATTCAGCTTTTCAAAGGTATTCCAGTCAAACTCGGCCGTGTCGGTCCGGGCACCCATGTGCACCACCACCTGTACAAACCTGTGGTTGTCGGACAGCCATTTATCCAGGTCACCACGGTCGACCAGCGCCGTACAGGTTTTGTCAGCATAGTTCCGTTCCCGCTCCTTCCGGCTGAAATCATCCACCAGGATAATGTCGCGATAATTACGCGCATTCAGTCCTGCTACAACATTGCTTCCTATAAATCCGGCTGCCCCGGTGACTACAATCATCCCTGAATTTTTTTTCAAACATACAAAAATCTGGCGAGCCTTTGGATTTCAGGCCCCGATACATGAAAACAGACAACTTGAAACCGAACCTCGCGCCTGTTCAGGATACAATTATAATACCCCATGGCGAAAATTAGGTAAGCCCCTGCACCCCATCGCAATAATAATTTTGTACTTTTGAACATAAGCGCTTTTGAAAGGTTATTTTGGCAGATTATGGTATACTTAACAAGAAGAGAACGTTTCAGCGCAGCCCACCGGCTGATGAAGCCGGGTCTGAACGACAGCGAGAACATCGCACTGTACGGACAGTGTGCCAATCCCAGCTGGCATGGTCACAACTACGTATTGTGGGTGACCATCAGGGGGAAGGTGAATGACGACCTGGGATACGTGGTGGACCTGAAGGATGTAAGTGTCATTATCAAGGAAAAGGTCGTTGAAAAGCTCGACCACAAGAATATCAATACCGAAGTGGATTTCATGGAAAATGTGATCGCCTCCACCGAGAACCTGGCAGTGGGGATCTGGAACCAGCTGGAACCGGAGATCCGGAAGCTGGGCGTGGAATTGCACCGCGTGAAACTCGAAGAGACCGAGAACAATTCAGTGGAATACTTCGGGGAATAAAAAATTAACGAATGAAAATCATCAATAACGGCACCGGGGAAAATGCATTGGACGGCTACAACCGCATCGATGAATTTGACGGGGAAACAACAGAGAAACTTACACAGCATTACCAGGAGATCCTGGGACTGATCGGCGAGGATGCTGACCGGGAAGGGCTGTCAAAAACCCCCGAACGCGTTGCCAAAGCGATGCAGTTTCTTACCCAGGGGTACGGTCAGGATCCGCAAAAAATACTGGAATCGGCCAAATTCAGGGAAGAATACCAGCAGATGGTGATCGTAAAGGACATTGAGCTTTACTCCATGTGCGAACACCACATGCTGCCTTTCCTCGGGAAAGCACACATTGCCTATATCCCCAACGGCTACATCACCGGTCTGAGCAAGATTGCCAGGGTGGCAGAAGCTTTTGCCCGCAGGCTGCAGGTGCAGGAACGGCTCACCGTCCAGATCCGCGACTGCATCCAGGAAACACTCGAGCCACTGGGCGTTGCCGTGGTGATCGAGGCACAGCACCTCTGCATGGTCATGCGCGGCGTGCAGAAACAGCACTCCGTAACCACTACTTCCGCCTTCACGGGTGAATTTCTCAATAACCTCAACACCCGCGAAGAGTTCATCCACCTCATCGGTAAAACATTGCACTGATACTTCGAACAGCCGTACCTGGCCGAACAGAGCTGCACTGATACTTCGAACGTCTGCCATTGGCCGGCTTAGAAGTACAAATGAAAATCATACAATTATTTGTCAATAAATTTGTTTTAGAGTGCTTATTGTTTTAAATTTTATTGGTCAAAGTTCATGCATAAATAATAAACATATTTTTTATGCCGATTCGGAATTCATTATATAAAAATTTCACACAACAGATTGATGAAATAATTAATTCCAATATTCAAAATGAACGGTTTGGTGTATCCGGATTGGCCTGTGAAATGAACATGAGCCGTTCCAACCTTCACAGGAGAATCAAAAATATTACGGGTGATTCAGTTAGCCAGTACTTGCGAAAAGTAAGGTTAAACAAAGCCATGGAAATGCTTAAAGAACAAGCATATACCATGTCGGAAGTTGCTTTTGCAGCTGGATTTGGAAGTGCAAATTACTTTAGTAAATGTTTCAAAGACCATTTTGGATACCCACCCAGCGAAGTTGAAAATTATGCAGGAGATAATGAAGAATGCCAAACTTTACAGAATAATAAAAATGTAATAAAGAACTTTCCTGATCAAACCACTTCGTTCATTGGCCGGGAAAGTGAGATTAATACCATTTTAAGTTTAGTAAAAGAAAACCGTATTGTTTCCCTGGTTGGCACGGGGGGGTGCGGCAAAACCAGGCTAGCTTGTGAGGCGATTCCAAAATTAGCAAAGGAATACAAAGATGGAATCTGGTTTGTAAACCTGGTACCTGTTGAAACAATAGAACTTGTAACAAAACAGGTATTGAGTGCCCTTGATATCGCTGAGGTTCCGGGTAAAGAAATGATGGAGATCCTTATTGAAAGAATCCTGGAAAAGAAACTATTAATCCTGCTTGATAATTGTGAACACCTGTTATCGGCCTGTGCCGAATTATCGGCCACGCTGATTCAGTCAGTTCCTGGTTTGTCAATCGTTGTGACCAGTCGTGAGGCATTAAATATAAAAGAAGAAAAAGTATGGTTCATTTCCCCACTAAGCCTGGAAGACCCTGCACCTGTGATTAATGTGGAGTATGGTAACAGATCAGAAGCAGTCAGGTTGTTTGCCGACCGTGCACTATCAAACAATCCCGGTTTTAAACTTGCCAATGAAAATATATCTGAAGTAGTCACCATCTGTCAAAAGGTTGACGGAATTCCGCTGGCAGTTGAACTGGTAGCGGGCAGGATAAAGTATATGGACATACATGCAATAATCGATCGTTTCGGAGGAAGGCTGGCTGAAATTCCTTCCAGGGTCCCGGGAACAATTGAACGTCATAAAACACTTCAGGCAACCATTGAATGGAGTTATAACCTCCTTTCAGAGGAAGAAAAAACCTTGTTTCGGAAATTGAGTGTTTTTACTGGTGGATTTGACCTGACCGCTGCAGAAGAGGTTTGTGCAAATGAATTCCTGTCAAATGAAAGAATTCTGGATGCCCTTCCCCACCTGATTGACACATGCATGATCCAGACAACCTACAGTACAAAAGGTCAAATGAGGTACAAAATGCTGGAAACCCTGAGGCAATATGGAAAAAAACTGGTCCTGGAAACCAATGAGGCAGATGAGACAAGTGAAAAGCATTTGGAATATTTTACCTGGATGGCAGAAAAGGCATTTCATGAACGACTGAAGTCTCAGCAAACATGGATTGAAAAATTAGATCAGGAGCATGATAATTTAATTTCTGCGCTAAACTGGTCCGATAATAACGCTCCGGAGATGTTTATCAGACTTTCTGGAGCCCTTGGCTGGTTCTGGCGATTTCATTCTCACATGGTTGTGGGCTGTGATTTTCTTGAAAGAGCATTGGCTAAAAACACATCCCACACAGAGTCCCATGCCCGGGTATTATACGGATTGGGACTCATGTTATCCCTGACTGAAGAGGTGCCGAAAGCCATTGATCTATTGAATGAGAGTTTGAATCTGTGGAGGCAAAATGAGAATATTGAGGTGGAAGCTGCCGTTCTTCGGGATTTGATCTTTCCTTATCAAAGCGTAGGGGATTTAGAATCAAGTCAGGCCTGCGGCAGACAATGCATGGAGCTGGCAAAAAAGACCAGGAACCTGGAACTGATCAACCATTGCCTGGGTTATGTCTGTTTTACCTATTTATCTGCAAAAAACTTCAGCCAGGTAAAACCATTGATATTTGAATTACTGGAGACCTCCGAGAAACTGAATCAACCTGATGGAATAATCCTTGCACGTCACTATATGGGTGATGTTGCATTAGGTGAAAGAGATTTCAAAGACGCTGAGAGGCGATACGCCTCAAGTATAGAAACTTGCTGGAAATATGGCAACACAATACAAAGTATTACCGATCTGCAAGGTATTGCTTTTGCAGTTTCGGGGCAATCCCGGTATGAAAAATCCATCCGTTTAGATGCCGCAGCTCGTGAGGCAGCCTGCCAGAATGGAATACATCTAAAAGGACTTGCCGGATTCTGGGATGACTGGATCTGCACCTACATCGAAGGTGCCAGGAAGAAAGTGGGAGAAGAACTCACAAACCAATACCAGGATGAAGGCCGGGCCATGAGTTTTGATGAGGCCGTGAAATATGCACTGAATTTTGAAATTGACTGATCCGGGAATTTTGTTTTTATTCCGCAACAACCCATATTACGCTTCTTGCCTTTTTTCCGAATTAATTTATCTCACAGGACAAATTTATAACCCATTGCAACATAATTGCTTGTTCCTGCAACATGGGAATCCGGAATTTTACATGATGATTTTTTTAAGGTTTTAAAAACAACTACTAAAATCCAAAATTATGAAACGATTTACATTCTTATTGGCATTTGTATCTCTGGCATTCATAATGAATACTTCCTGCCAGGATAATAAAGCTTTGGCACAACTGGAAGAGCAAAAAGCAGAGCTTGAAAAATTAGAAAAAAACAAAGCCATAGCTGAGCGTTGGCATTCTGATCTGGGCATTGACAGGAAATGGGAGCTGGCGGATGAAATTCTGGCACCTGGTGTCGTTCTCCATTTACCAGGAATGGATGACATCAAGGGAATTGACGGGGTAAAAAGCATGGATGAAATGTACGCAAGCATGAAAAATGCAAAAATAAATCATTACGAAATTGTCGCTGAAGGAGATTACGTGTTTCTCAGATGGGATATGTCTTTCGACAATACCGTTGATTTAATGGGGATTCCGGCAACAGGTAAACGCATAAGCACTGAAGGGATGGATCTATTCCTCATCAAGGACGGGAAAATTAAGGAATTCTGGCAGTTTTATGATGAGCTGGGTTTCATGAAGCAATTAGGAGTTATACCTTCCGAATAAACATTTCTATGAGGTAATGAAACATGACCTGCTTTGTAATCCTGCTGCTGGTTTTTACCTGTTTATTGCCTATGCACAATTATGCGCAAAGCAGGGATGATGCACTTCCTCCTGTGCCATTAAAAGTCACCAGAATATCAGGCGAAATTATCTTCGACGGAGTACCGGATGAAGCAGCCTGGCAGTCAGTTGAAGCGCTGCCAATGATCATGCTAAACCCCGAGTTTGGAATTGAACCTACCGAGGAATCGGTTATGAAAATAGCTTATGATGATGCCTGTTTTTATGTCTCTGGCTGGTTACACTACAACGATTCTACCGACATTCGTGCGGTAGGTAAAAAAAGAGATTACAGTTCCAGTTCCTCTGATTGGCTGGGTGTTCTCATTGACTCATTCAATGATAAAGAAAATATTGTCTCATTTCACACCAATCCCAATGGCCTGCGAACAGATGGAACTGTAAAAAATGATTGTGCAGATTGGAATAATGACGTTAGCTTCAGCTGGAATACCTTTTGGGATGTCAAAACCCATATTTCAGACAATGGATGGTCTGCTGAATTCAGAATTCCATTTTCAAGCTTGCGCTACCAGGTAAACAATGAAAAAACACAAATGGGTCTCCTGTTGATGAGGTTCTGTGCAGCCAAAGCAGAAATTGCCACCTGGCCAATATCTTCCCCTGACTATCCGATACCTTTCTGGAAACCTTCACTCTGTGCTGAAATTGAATTTGAAGGGCTGGATCCAAAAAACCCGGTGTATGTTACACCTTATGTTACTTCGGGGGTAAACCAGGCAAACGCACTCAATGAAGAAGGCACGGCATATGAAATGAATTCAACCTTTAAAAAGGATGCCGGGTTGGATATAAAATACAGCCTCACGAACAACCTGACTGCCGACATCACCATCAACACCGATTTTGCACAGGTAGAAGCCGATGACCAAATGATCAACCTCACCCGGTTTTCACTTTATTTTCCCGAAAAGCGGGTCTTTTTTCTGGAAAAAGCGGATGTGTTCGATTTTTCATTTCTGGGTGGAAATAATTTGTTTTACAGCCGCCGGATTGGGCTTTATAATGGAAATCCTGTCCGTATATACGGAGGTGCACGCCTCACCGGGAGAACCGGAAAATGGGACGTCGGATTTCTCAACATGCAAACTGCACAATTTATAAATAATCCTTCCGAAAATTTTGGTGTCCTCCGTACAAAACGAAAGATTTTGAATGCCAATTCTTACGTAGGTGGGATGATGACCAGCAGGCTGGGAATGAACGGCAGTTATAACGTGGCTTATGGACTCGATGGCCAAATCCGGGTTATCGGCAATGAATACCTGACAATGAGGTTTGCCCAAACTTTTGAAAATGGTATGGCCAACAATTTTATTGATTTGGCTCCTTCGCGATTCCTGATTAACTGGCAACGGCGAAAATTAATTGGTTTTGGTTATGACCTGGCTTACACCTGGTCGGGCAAGGGGTTTAATCCGGGAATGGGTTTTGAAATTAAACAAAATTATCACGGGCCCAGGGTAATTTTGCATCGGGGCTGGCTACCCGAAAAAAGCAGGACCATTCGTTTCCATAAGATTTCTTTTACCGGATACAACTTTCAGAATACTGCAACCGGAAATCATGAAACCACCAATGGGATTGTGCAATGGAACTTTGAAGCTAAAAAAGGTTTCGGGGGAAACATTGGAGCAAACTGGTTTTTAGAAACCCTGCCTGATACCCTTTTCCTTGGTAATAATCAGGCTGAAGTTCCTGCAGGAAGATACGCCTTTACATTCCTCAGCGCCCAATACAATACATCAGGAGCTCATAAAATTCAGGCAAATTTTTATACCGAAGCCGGAAACTTTTACGATGGATGGAAATGGTCGTTCTTTTCTGCTCCAAGCATTAAGCTGGGTACAGACTTTGATATCGGTTTATTTTACCGTATTGACAGGGTAAGATTTCCTGAACGTTCCATGGAATTTACCAACCATATCATTCGCTTTAACGGATTAATGACCTTAACAACGAAAACCTCCCTATCGGCTTTTGTGCAGTACAATAGCGCCATCAATGGGGTGCTTGGAAATATCCGGTTCAGGTACAACCCACGCGAAGGAAGCGATTTTTACCTTGTTTACGACGAGGGGTTGAATACCAGCCTGGAGCAGTCTGAACCTGCAATGCCCCGCTCTGCCAGGCGAACCGTGCTGCTAAAATATACGTATACGTTCAGATTGTAAACGCTCTAAGTATTCTTACATGTCTAATGGTCATAGGTTTTAAACGCAACTGCTAAAATCAAAAATCATGAAAATATTAACATCTTCATTGTTAGTCACAGTCTCTATTTTTCTATCCATGGTTTGCTGGGGGCAACATTCCGAATGGAACCAATTCAGAGGCCCAAATGCATCAGGCATTGCTGCACCCGATGCCAAACCGCCAGTCAAATTCGGGGAAGGTCAAAACTTATTATGGAAAATTGAGTTGCCTTATGGAAATTCTTCGCCGGTTGTATGGGAAGATAAAATATTTCTAACGGGTTTTATTGAAGAGAAAAGCGAATTGCAGACTTTATGCATTGACAGGAAAAAAGGGAACATTATCTGGATTGATTCAATATTCCCGGATAAATTAGAACAATATCACTCTATCAGCAGTCCGGCCCAGGCAACAGTTGCAGTTGATGAAAACAGTGTTTATGTTTTTTTCGGATCAGAAGGATTAAGGTGCCTGGATCATAATGGAACCTTGAAATGGAATTACCCGATTCCGGTTACAGAATTTAAATGGGGGCATCCCAGTTCACCTGTTATTGCAGATGAGAAATTAATAATAACCATGGATCATGGTAGCAATGAACAACGCCATTTACTTGCCCTGAATAAAACCGATGGATCGGTTATCTGGAAATCTTTCATACAAGAAAGTACTCCTTTCAGTACCTATGGTTATCCGTGTTTTGGTACACCAGCCATTTTTCAGGATCAGATAATCCTGCATCGTTCTGGCGGAGTCGCCTCTTATTCCTTAACCACTGGGGCACCCCAGTGGTGGATTCATCTAAGGACGAATGGCGCAGGCACCCCTATCGTACATAACAATATTATATTTGTTGCCGGATGGGGTGAGTTTGCCGAAAAAGGCAGAAGGGGTGAATTCTATGAATATGATACATTTGAGAAAGCTGTCAATGCTTTAGATCAGGACGGTGATAAGCTGATTTCCCGGAATGAAATTCCCGAAGGCATGATGATTACCGACCGTCCGGAAAACGATATCTCAGATGCAGTTACATTTAGTTTAAGAAATTTCTATGGACGAATTGACTCCGACAAAAACGGGTTGGCAGATGAAAACGAGTGGATGTCTTTTTATAATTTAATAATCAGTTTTACAGAGGATGTAGGTTTAATGGCATTCAATCCTGAATTAAAAGGAGAATTAACATTGAGTGATATTTTGTGGGTGCAACCTGAAAAGAATCCTGAAGTACCGAGTCCATTGGCAAACGATGACTGTATTTATATGGTAAAAAACGGTGGATGGGTAACTTGCATGGATTCCCAAACAGGCAAGGTGCATTATCAGGAAAAACTGGGAGCGCCAGGTGCCTATATTGCCTCGCCGGTTGCTGCAAACGGGTTCATTTATCTACCAGCCCACAACGGCACCATCAACGTCATTGAAGCCGGTAAAAAACCGAAGGTGGTTTTTGAAACCAAACTGAAAGGAAAAATTACTGCTACTCCGGCAATCGCAGAAAATAATCTGTACATACGTACTTCGGAACTTTTGTATGCCTTTGGAAAATGATTTCTATGATGTAATAAAATATGATCTGCTTTTTTCTATCCATTCCCATTCAGATTGAAGCCAGGATTGCCAATTTACGCCCAGGATATAAAATAATTGACTTTGGTTAATCCTTTGCATAATTTTATAGATATAAAATCCAACACAAAACTCTTCTTGCATTTAATTCTCTTTGAATTATTTACAAACATAAAAGAACGGCACATAACACGGACGGAATACAGCTCTTATGACAAGCCAAAATTCCCGAAATCTCAGGCTTACCCGACAAATCGATGAAATCATTGATGTGAATATCAGCAATGAACGGTTTGGGGTTTCAGAATTGGCTGATAAAATGAACATGAGCCGTTCAAACCTGCACCGAAAAATTAAAGGAACCACCGGCGACTCAGTTAGCCAGTATTTGCGTAAGGTAAGGCTGTACAAAGCCATGGAGTTGTTAAAAGAACAGAGTCTTACCGTTTCGGAGGTGGCTTTTGCCGTGGGATTTGGAAGTGTAAACTATTTCAGTAAATGTTTTAAAGATTATTTCGGGTACCCTCCTGTCGAAGTGGATGGTTCTGAGGAGATACCTGGTACAACACGATACTTTCAGAAAAAAAATAATGAATTAAAAAACTTTCCGGTACAAACTACCTCATTTATTGGGCGCGAAAAAGAGATAAATACCATTATAGATTTAGTTTATCAACATCGCATTGTTTCACTCATTGGTAGCGGGGGATGTGGAAAAACAAGACTGGCATGCCAGGTGGTTTCTAAACTGGAAAAAGAATATAAAGATGATATCTGGTTTGTCAACCTGGCTCCTGTTGAATCGGGAGAGCTTGTTGCTAAAGAATTGTTAAACACTCTTGGAATTGCCGAGGTGCCGGGTAAGGCCATATTGGAGGTACTTATTGAAAAAATCAAGGATAAAAGGCTTTTGCTCCTGCTCGATAATTGTGAACACCTTTTATCAGCCTGTGCTGAATTATCTGCAAAACTGATCCGGACCACTCCAGGAGTATCAATCATGACAACCAGCCGAAAAGCATTGAATATAAATGGAGAAAAAGCATGGCTAATTTCCCCGCTTAGCCTGGTTGATCCTGAAGCAATAACCGATCTGGAATATACCAACAAATCAGAAGCTGTCAGGTTATTTGCAGACCGGGCCTTGTTTAACAATCCGGGATTTAAACTGGTCAATGAAAATAGCAAAGATGTAGCTTCGGTATGTCAGAAAGTTGATGGAATTCCGCTGGCTGTTGAGCTGGTGGCAAGCCGGACCAAATATATGGATGTGAAAACAATGATTTCCCGCTTTGATGGCAGGCTTGCTGAAATCTCATCCATGGATCCGCAGACTGTTGAACGCCATAAAACATTAGAGGCAACAATTGAGTGGAGTTATTATTTGTTGAACGAGGAAGAAAAAGCCCTGTTCAGGAGTTTAAGCGTGTTCGCAGGCGGATTTGACCTGGATGCTGCAGAAGAAATATGTTCAAGTGAAGTCCTTCCAAAAGAGAACGTTCTTGATGTCCTTTCCGGTCTTATTGACAATTGCCTTGTACAGACGGTATATACCGAAGATCGGAAAATGAGGTATATCCTGTTGGAAACACTCCGTCAATATGGTTCAAAAATTCTTTCAGAAAAAAAGGAGAACCAGGAGATAAGCAAAAAATATCTGGAGTACTTTATTTCACTTTCAGAAAAAGCTTATGATGAAAGAATGACTTCTCAAGCGCAATGGTTGAATAAAATGCAGTTGGAACACAACAACATGCTGGCAGCACTCCGTTGGGCAGAAAATAATGAAACCGGAAAATTCCAAAGGCTTGCAGCTAATCTTTCCTGGTTCTGGGGAAGAAGCAATGATTATTCAATGGCAATAGAAATCCTCGAGAGCGTTATTGCTTCAAAAATCGAGGATAAGGAGACACATGCCAGGTTGAATACTGGATATGGAGCTTTACATACTACTACAGGTGAGTTTCAGAAAAGCCTTGATCTTTTTAAATACGGTTTATCGCTTTGGCAGGAGCTTAAAAATAAAAAGGAAGAGGCATTAATGCTTGCTTCATTGTCGGAATTACTCCATGGAATGGGAGATGATGAAGCCGGCATGAAATACTCCAGGGAAAGCTACGAACTGGCTGTACAATTAAACGATCCTGTTGTTGAACTCAACAGTATGATTATAGTAACATATGGATTGGTCTGTGCAAAAAAAACATCGGAAGCGCGTCCAATGATCAGAAAGGCGCTAAAAATGGCTGTAGAACTTGAAAACCTCTATCTGATTTTTGTCTCACATCATATGCTGGGAGATTGTGCCCTGATGGATGGAATTTACATTGAATCAGAGCGTGAATATGGTATGGGGCTTGAAACAACCCTTCAATATGGTGACACTTCCTATACCTGCACAGAAATGCTTGGTGTTGCCATGTCTGTAGCCGGACAGGAACGCTATTCAAAAGCATTGCGTCTGAATGCAAACGCTACCCGGTCAGCAGTATCATTTGGGTCCTGGATTCCCGAAGAAATTCCAATTGTGTTCTGGCACGAAATGGTCGTTAAACTCATACACGGTTCCAGAGAAAAACTTGGCGAAGAATTAACAAATCAATATGAAGAACAAGGCCGGGCCATGAGTTTTGATGAAGCTGTGAAATATGCACTGAGTTCTGAAATCGACTGATCCGGGAATTCCACAGGACAAAATTATAAACCATTGCAACATAATTACTTGTTCCTGCAACATGGGAATCCGGAATTTTACATTCAGATATTTTTAAGATTTTAAACCCAACTACTAAAATTTAGTGCTTTAGGATTTAGCAGGAAGCCAATAAAATTAACGAAATGAGTAAAATAGAATTTGATTTTAAAGATCCGGAAAATGCCGTAAAATTATCCTTCTTCCTGGGAAACGGACAGGTGGCGTTAGTCACCTCCTGTGATGCTCAGAAAAAGGTACAAGGCATATTAACCGCAAGCTGGATTACTCCGACATCTCATTTTCCTTTATTGCTGAGTATTTCAGTAGGCAATGGCAAAAAAGGTTCTGAAGGAGATAATTACCGTTCATCCTATGGCTTCATTGAAGAAACTTCGGAATTTGGCATCAACCTGCCATCAAAGGAACTGATTGAAGTTGTCGGTAAAGTCGGGACTTTACACAGCAGCCAGGTAGATAAATATGCTAAAACCGGCCTGACTGCCATGGAATCAAAAATAATAAAGCCACACCTGATAAAAGAGTGCTACCTGAATATGGAATGCAAGGTTATAGATGAATATGTAACAGGCGACCACACCGTATTTGTCGCAGAACCGGTTTTGGTACTCCTGAATGAAGATGTGCTTGCTGATGGCAAATTTTCAGAGAAATACCGGTCAAAACATAAGCAGATACATTTCGGAGATATTATAGATCTTTGGAATATGTGGTAAATCCTGAAAATAATTAATAGCAACTAAATACGGTTCAAAACAAAGTGCATATTTTAGAGCGGGGTCGGTGCGTCAATCAATTAGTGTTCGAACCTGCACCTCGGGGATAGAACTCTTCCTGCCTTTTTTCTGAATAAGTTTATCTCACAGGATAAATTTGTTAACCATTGCAACATAATTGCTTGTTCCTGCAACATGGGAATACGGAATTTTACATGGTGATTTTTTTAAGATTTATTACGCAACCACTAAATTTAAATTATTATGAAAAAAATTACGTTAGTATTCCTGGCATCTTTTTTAATTTCATGCCTATCCGTTTACGGCCAGAAAGTTCAACCAGGTGCTGTGGTTGGTTTTGCCAAGGTTAAACCCGCGACTGAAAGCATGACGAATGACCAGTTCGAAACATACTGTCTGGAGGAGTTTTTACCGGTTTTCAACGATGCGTTTTCTTCTTTTCCGATAAGTTTAATGAAAAAGTTGAAAGGAAAAAGGATGGGAGAGTATGCTGAATTTTATGTTTTTGAATCATTGAAAGAGAGGAACCGATGGTGGCCAAAGCCGGGAGTATCCAGCGAAGAAACAAAAAAAGGATTTGAAAACCTGGGGGAAACCTGGAATACATATCATGAAAAAGTGTCCGGCTTAGCTTATACCGATTACCTGGCACTTCCATTCTCAGGTAAACCCATCGATGTTCAACCAGGTAATGTGATGGCTGTTTTTGAAGTGGATTTCACCCTGGAAGAGGGTATGACATTTGAAGATCTGGAACAATTCTACCAGAAGGAATACGGACCAGCTTTTGTGAAGAATTTTCAGGGAACGCAATTTTGTGTTTTAAAAGGCGACAGAGGTGAAAGAGCAGGCAAGTACACTGAAATGGTTGTTTTCCAATCAATGGAAGATTATAACAAATGGATCACAACGGATGGTATACTCACTGAAAAAGGAAAGCAGGCTTTCTATAATATGGGGGAAATACAGACCAGAATGGAAAAAATGTATAGTTATGAAAATAGCAATTATTATTTAGTGCTTTAGGATTGAAAAATAATATTAGGCAAAAGATAACTGAGTATTTCAGATCATCCGGTTTGCCAGTGAGAACAACATAAAGAAGATCATTTACTATCTATCTGAATGTGGATTCATTATCATTTCCATCGATCCAAAATCTATCATTAAAATTAAAAAATATGCAACGAATTACAGTCTTAATGGCATTTATATCACTGGCAATCATAATGAATACTTCCTGCCAGGATAAAAAAGCCTTGGCACAACTGGAAGAGCAAAAAGCACTGCTTGAAAAATCAGAGAAAAACAAGTTTCCGCAAGGTGCCTGGAAAAATGTTAAATTTCAGCACATATTTACGGATTCTCTTGGTAAGACCGTTACCAATGATTACAACATTGATTTTCTTAAAATGTGGTCAGAGAAGAACTTCTCATTTATTGGTCACTGGAAACAGGATACGCTCATTCGGGATTTTTATGGAGGAGGGACGTATAAGCTTGAAGGTAATAGATATGAAGAACATGTTGTATATCATTTCACCCAGCCAGGGAAAGTAATGAACTATACGTTAAAGGCATTAATAGAATTGAAAAATGATACACTTATACAAATTAGTCCGGTGGATGATAATGGACAAATAGATAAGAAAAGCTACTCAATTGAAAAGTACATTCAAGTCAAATAGAATACAAATTTCCACGCTTAAAATTCATACATCCACGACCACTTAACACGGACAATAAAGGTAAGTTGTATTTTCAGAGAGACGGACACATTATCCATACGCCCGGACATGGGAAAGATTTTCCAGTCGAGGTAATTTAAAATCTGTTGAACGGGAACATATCGTCGAACTTCCTGTAATATATTATTACAGATAATAATTCTACAGGTCTGCTTACCGGCTTATATGCCTGTTGCAACTCTGCTTATTTCGAATTGTAATCATTTCACTTCATTTTATTTAAGTTTTACATAAATTTTACCGGTTTAGTAACCTTAATCGTTAAGAACTGCTTATTTTTGCTGAACTTTTAAAGCAAAGATTATGCACGCATATGTATTCCCCGGACAGGGGGCGCAGTTTGTAGGAATGGGGAAAACGCTGTACGAAGAAAATACAGCAGCAAAAGAACTTTTTGAGCGGGCCAACGAACTGTTGGGCTTCCGCATCACCGACCTGATGTTTGCAGGTCAGGACGAGGACCTCAGGCAGACCAAGGTGACCCAGCCCGCCATCTTCCTGCACTCGGTGATCCTCGCCACAACAATAGAAAATTTTAAACCCGACATGGTGGCCGGACACTCACTCGGTGAATTTTCGGCACTGGTGGCCAACCGGACCCTGGCATTTGAGGATGGCCTGCAGCTGGTTTTCAAACGGGCCCTGGCGATGCAGAAGGCCTGCGAAGCCTCCCCTTCCACCATGGCGGCAATCCTCGGACTCGACAACGAAGTGGTCGAAGAGGTGTGTGCCGGAATCAACGGGATAGTGGTGCCCGCCAACTACAACAGTCCCGGACAGATCGTGATCTCCGGATCACTGGCAGGGATCGACGCGGCAGTGGCGGCCCTCACGGAAAAGGGTGCCCGCAGGGCCCTGAAACTGCCCGTGGGAGGCGCCTTCCACTCGCCCCTGATGGAACCCGCCAAGGAAGAGCTGCGCGAAGCAATCGAAGCGACCACGTTCAGCACCCCGGTCTGCCCGGTATACCAGAACGTGAACGCCGCACCATCGACCGACCCGGATGAGATCAGGAAAAACCTGGTATCCCAGCTGGTATCGCCGGTGAAATGGACACAGACCGTGCAACGCATGATCGCCGACGGCGCAGAAACATTTACAGAAGTGGGACCCGGCAATGTATTGCAGGGACTGATCAAAAAAACAGACCGTTCCGTAACAACAGAAAGTTCATAACAGGTCGCTGCAGTGTATTCTGAAGGGGTCCGCGAACCCCCTTTTTTCGATAAATATAACGTACAGAGAAAAAATGAAAGTACTTAAGTTCGGAGGAACATCAGTGGGATCCCCGGATTCCATCAGGATCATCAATGAGATCATTGTATCTCAGACGGAGCCCGGTATCGTGATCGTTTCAGCTTTTGGCGGGATCACCGACCAGATCATCACCACGGCCACCAAGGCCATGCAGCACGATCCCACCTACCGCGATGAGATGATCGCAATCGGCGAAAGGCATTTCCAGGCGATCCACGAACTGCTGGAAGGCGAGAACAGGGAATATACCCTGAAGATCGTGGATGCGCTGATCAATGAGCTACAGGACATCCTGCACGGGGTGTACCTGCTCGAAGACCTCAGTCCGAAAACGCTCGACTACCTCCTGAGTTTCGGCGAACGGCTCTCCGCGTTCATCATCAGCAGGTTCATCGAAAAAGCCGATTACTATGATGCGCGTAAACTGATCCTTACCGACAGCAATTTCTCCAATGCCACCGTGGATTTTCCAAAGACCGAAAAACGTATCAGGTCAAAGCTGGGTAACCTGAAGGGCACGGTGATCCTTCCCGGGTTCGTGGCTTCCGACCAACAGGGCAGGACCACCACGCTGGGGAGGGGCGGATCAGACTACACCGCTGCCATCGTGGCGGCTACCCTGAAAGCAAGTGTGCTGGAACTGTGGACCGATGTGGACGGGTTCATGACTGCCGACCCCAGGATCGTGAAAAAAGCCTATCCCATCGACTGCATGACCTACGAAGAGGCCATGGAACTTTCGCATTTCGGTGCAAAAGTGGTATATACCCCTACCCTTTCACCGGCATTCAGGGCCAGTGTGCCGATCCGGATCCTCAATACCTTCAACCACGAGGCTCCCGGAACACTCATCTCGCACCAGGGATTGTGCAAATCAGACCACCTCATCAAAGGGATCTCCTCCATCGACAACGTCGACCTGGTTACAGTGAAAGGCGCCGGGATGGTTGGAAAAACAGGAACCTCGGCCAGGGTGTTCAGCTCCCTTGCCCGCAACAATGTGAACGTGATCCTCATCACCCAGGCCTCCTCCGAGATGACCATCTCCTTCGCCGTGGATCCGGCCAGCTCGGATGCGGCAGTAAATGGACTCAGGGAGGAGTTCCTGAACGAGATCGAGATCCGCCGGGAGATGGACATCGAGGTCCTGAAGGAGCTCTCCATCATCGCAATCGTGGGTGAGGAAATGCGCCATACCCCGGGCATATCAGCGATCCTCTACCAGTCAATGGGCAGGAACGGAATCAGCGTGATCGCCACCGCCCAGGGATCCAGCGAACTGAATATTTCGGTGGTGATCAAACAGGAAAGCCTGAAGAAAGCACTGAATGCAATCAACGAAGGGTTCTTCCTCTCCGATATGAAGGAGATCCACCTCTACATCGCCGGTACCGGGAACGTAGGCAGCAAGCTGCTGAACCAGATCAGCATGCAGCAGCAGCCGCTGATGAAGTCACACCGGTTGAAGATCAACGTGGTAGGGATCACCAATTCCCGCAAGATGGTGATCGATACGGATGGTATTGACCTCAGTGACCCCATGAAGGCACTTGATCAGGGGCAGCAGGCCGATCCCGACCAGTTCATTACCACCATCGCTGAAATGAACATGCGGAATTCCGTATTCGTGGACTGCACCGCGAGTGAAGTATTTTCCAACCGGTACATCGACCTTTTCGAAAGTTATGTATCGGTGATCACGGCCAACAAGATCGCCTGTTCATCGGAATACGGCCTGTTCAAAAAACTGAAACAGTCGGCCCTGAACCACGGAATTACCTTCAGCTTTGAGACCAATGTGGGCGCAGGTCTCCCGGTGATCAGCACCATCCAGGACCTGATCAGCAGCGGGGACAAGATCCTGGAAATCGAAGCGGTGGTATCGGGTACATTGAACTACATCTTCAATATCCTGAGCGAAGAGATCACCTTCAGCAAGGCAATCACCATGGCCATGGAAAATGGCTATTCGGAACCTGATCCCCGGCTGGACCTGAGTGGGATGGATGTGAAGCGCAAGCTGCTGATCCTCGCCCGCGAATCAGGTTACGCGCTCGAGGAAGAGCAGGTGCAGATCGAAACTTTCCTGCCCGAGGAACTGTTTGAGGGCGATGTGACATTCTTCCTGGAGAAGGTGAAGAAGCTGGACGGCGAATGGGAGAAGAAACGGCAGAAGCTCAAGGCTTCCGGGCGCCGCTGGCGATACGTGGCTTCACTGAAAGACGGGAAGGGTGAGATCGGACTCCGCGAAATGAAGGAACGGCACCCGGCCTACCAGCTGGAAGCCAGCAACAATATCATCCTCCTCACCACGTCGCGGTACAGGGAACTGCCGTTGCTGATACAGGGCTACGGCGCCGGTGCCGACGTGACCGCTGCCGGACTGTTCGCCGATGTGATCAGGGCCGGAAACAGATAGAAGAAACTAAGTACACAGAGCAATGTACACAGAGCAAAGTACACAGAGCAAAGTACAAAGAGCATATTATAGAGAACATTATTTCTGGAAAATATTGCCTGGAATAAGAAATTCAGCATAACAAGATAAAAGAGAATATATATATTTTAATAAATATTTTAATCCCTATTTATATATATATATATTTAGCGAAGATCGAAGACCGAAAATATATACTGAAGGGAAAGAGGAAGACAATGAGAAAGAGGAAGGCAATAAACATACAACAACGCAAATGATCAGGGCAGTGATCTTCGATATGGACGGGTTGCTGATCGACACCGAACCCTACTGGCAGGCTACGGAGCGCAAGGTATTCCGTGAACTCGGGATAGAGATCACTGAAGAGATGCAGGTCGACACATTCGGACTGCGGACCGATGAGCAGATCCGGTACTGGTACAATATACGCCCCTGGAACAAGCTGTCGGTCAAACAGGTGGAGGACCGGTACCATGAAACGATGTTGCACTTTTTTCGTACGGAGGCAAAACTGATGGAGGGGGCGATAGAGGCACTGGATTTTTTTAGCGACAGGGGACTACCGATGGCGCTGGCTTCCTCCTCGAACATGGAACTGATCAATGCCTTCCTCGACAGGTTCGGGTTCCACCACTATTTCACAGAGGTATATTCGGCTGAATTCGAGGAATTCGGCAAACCCCACCCGGCGGTCTACCTGGAAACGGCCCGCCGGCTGAACACCGATCCGGTCGGCTGCCTGGCCCTGGAGGACTCTTTCCATGGTCTGATCGCTGCCAAGGCAGCACGCATGAAGACCATTGCTGTCCCGGAACATCACGACGAGCGGTTCGGGGCATCGGATATTGTCTTACATTCGCTGAAGGAACTGAATGAAGCAGTATTTCACCAGCTCAACGGGACCGCACAGTGAGAACGGGACCGCACAGTGAGAACAGGACCAGGAAGTGAGAAAGGGACCAGGAAGTGAGAAAGGGACCAGGAAGTGAGAACAGGACCAGGAAGTGAGAAAGGGACCGGACAGTAGGAACGGAAGAGTCAGGAACTTGAATATCTTTTAGATAAAATGGATGTTTGTGAATGAGGAATGAAGTAACAATATTTTGTCCTGCCACCGTTTCCAACGTGGGACCGGGTTTCGACCTGTTGGGCTTTGCCCTCGAGACCCCCGGTGATGAGCTCGTGGTAAAAAGGAACGATCTGGGAAAACTGCAGCTGATCGACCAGTCGGGTACCGGCCTGCCCCTCGATCCACACACCAATGTGGCTGCCATTGCTGCCTCGGCACTGCTCGATGAGCTGAAAATCGCAGATGGATTTGATCTCATATTCACAAAAAAAATCAATCCCGGTAGCGGCCTCGGATCCTCCGCAGCAAGCTGCGTGGCTGCCGTGATGGGCATCAACGAACTTCTCGGCGCTCCCCTTTCCGCCCCCGAACTGCTCCCGTATGCCATGGAAGGGGAACAGGCAGCGAGCGGGTCGTACCATGCCGACAACATCGCCCCTGCCCTGCTGGGAGGGTTTACGCTCATCAGGGGCTACGATCCACTGGACATCAAGCACATTCCCTATCCCGACGACCTGCATTGCGCGGTGGTGCATCCCGACCTGCAGTTTAAAACCAGCGAGGGACGGAAGGTGATCCCGAAAACGTTCCCCATCGCCACCGCCATAGCTCAGGCCGGCAACCTGGCGGGACTGATCGCCGGACTGACCACCTCGGACCATGGGCTGATCGGCAGGTCCATTGTCGATCACTTTGCTGAACCCTACCGCACCGGCAAGCTGCCGGAATTTGAGGCACTGCGTAAAAAGACCACTGATGCGGGCGCCCTGGGCAGCGGTCTCTCAGGATCCGGTCCCTCCATCTTTGCCCTCTGCAGGAGCAGGGAGATAGCGGAATCGGTCGCCGCGGTGATGCAGGCACATTTTTCAGAACACGACATCACGAGCAATACCTACGTGTCGAAGGTGAGCGAAGCAGGATGCAGAATAACCGGCTGAAGATGATCTACTATTCAACAAAAGATAAAAAAGTCACCGCCTCCCTTGAAGAAGGGGTGAAACGGGGCATGGCTCCCGACGGGGGGCTATACATGCCACAGCATATCCCGGTATTGACCAGGAAAGAACTTGAAGAGATAAAAAACAGCAATTCCCTTGCAAAAACGGCACAGGTCATTGCCCGGAGACTATTCGGCGACGATATCCCGGCAGTTGCGCTGGAGGAGCTGGTGGAAGATGCGCTCAATTTCGATACCCCCGTGGTGGAGGTCTCGGAGGGGATATATGCCCTTGAACTGTTCCATGGACCGACGCTCGCTTTCAAGGATGTGGGGGCAAGGTTCATGGCACGACTCCTTCAGTATTACAACAAAGGCAACGAACAACAGGTGCATGTGCTGGTAGCCACCTCGGGCGATACCGGCAGTGCCGTGGCCAATGGATTCCTGGGCGTTCCCGGTATCTCGGTGCACGTACTCTACCCATCGGGACAGGTAAGTGCATTGCAGGAGAAGCAGTTCACCACGCTGGGAAAGAACATCACTGCACTTGAAGTGGCGGGGTCGTTCGACGACTGCCAGGCACTGGTGAAACAGGCGTTCGCCGATGAAGCATTGCGCGCGGAGATGACCCTCACATCGGCCAACTCCATCAACCTCGCGCGCTTTCTTCCGCAGTCGTTCTACTATTTCCGCGGGTGGAGCCAGCTGGTGACCGGCCTGGCGACTACCGGACAGGTGGCTGCCGACCAAATGGCTGCCGACCAGGTGGCTTCCCATCAAGTGGCTTCCAACCAGCAGGATGTCAACCCACTCGTAGTGGCGGTCCCCAGTGGCAATTTCGGGAACCTCACCGCGGGACTGGTCGCCCGGGAGATGGGACTTCCCGTGCATACGTTCCTTGCAGCTTCCAATGCAAATGACGTGGTTCCCGAGTACCTGGAAACTTCAAAATATACACCGCGTCCGTCCGTGCCCACGATTGCCAATGCCATGGATGTGGGGGCACCGAGTAATTTTGAGCGGATTCTGAACCTGTTCGGTCACCGGCACGACAGGATCACGCAGCACCTGAAAGGGTACCGGTACAGCGACGACCAGATCAGTAAGACCATGAAGCAGGTCTATGCAACCAAGGGCTATATCCTCGATCCCCACGGGGCCACAGGATACGAAGCGGCCCGGGAATACATCGCCGCCCACCCCGGCAGCAAAGTGATGTTCCTGGAAACCGCCCATCCGGCAAAATTCCCGGAGACGGTAAAGGAAGCCACCGGCGTGGAGGCAGCGACCCCCGAACGACTGAAGGCCTTTGCTGCAGGCAAAAAGCAGACAGTAGAAATCGCAGCCGACTATGCGGCATTCAGACAATACCTGGACGACCGGAACAATTGATCTGCCGATTACAGGGCATTTTACAAGCTACTTCTTACCTGGTTGGAGCTACTTCTTACCTGGAATAATGAAATTGACACGGTACCAGGAAAAAATAGTCCGGGTGAGCCGGTGGTAGTTGTTGTTCAGCTACCGGCTCACCCGGACACATCTATCACGGGATATTTTCAGAGCAAAGCAGATTACATCAGATCAGAGCAAAGCAGAGCAGTTCAGATCAGAGCAAAGCAGATCAGATTATATCAGATCAGTCCCTGGTCGACCATGGAATTGGCCACCTTCAGGAATCCTGCAATATTGGCACCTCTCACATAGTCCACGTACCCGTCGCTGTTGGTTCCGTGTTCCACGCAACTCTCATGGATATTGGTCATGATGTGGTGCAACCTGTCATCTACTTCTGCCCTGCTCCAGTTGATCTTCATTGAATTCTGTGCCATTTCAAGTCCGGAAGTGGCCACACCGCCTGCATTGGCTGCCTTTCCGGGCGCAAAGAGTATGCCATTGCTCTGGAATACCTCGATCGCCTCAGGGGTACATGGCATGTTGGCCCCTTCGCAGACACAGAGGCAATTGTTCTTCACCAGGTTTTCCGCATCTTCCTTATCGAGCTCATTCTGTGTGGCACACGGCAGGGCGATATCTACATCCACCTCCCAGGGGCGCTTGCCCTGGACAAATTGTCCGCTCTCAAACTCCAGTGCATAGGGCGCAACTATATCGTCGTTGGTGGCCCTGAGCTCCAGCATGTATTCGATCTTTTCGCCGGAAATCCCTTCCGAATCGTAAATATAACCATCCGGACCCGAGATCGTCACCACTTTACCTCCCAGTTCGGTGACTTTCAAGGCTGCTCCCCAGGCGACATTTCCGAACCCGGATATCGCAACGCGCTTATTGGCAAAGGTCTCCTTCTTTGTGGCCAGCATCTCCTTGGCAAAATAGACGTTCCCGAACCCGGTTGCTTCCGGGCGGATCAGGGAACCTCCCCAGTTAAGGCCTTTCCCGGTGAGTACACCGGTATTCTCCCTTGCCAGTTTCCTGTAAATGCCGTACATGTAGCCGATCTCCCGGCCACCTACACCGATATCCCCCGCGGGCACGTCGGTATCGGGACCAATCAGGTTCCACAATTCCAGCATAAACGCCTGGCAGAACCGCATGATCTCAGAATTGGACTTTCCTTTCGGATCAAAATCCGAACCTCCTTTGGCACCGCCCATCGGCAGCGATGTAAGGCTGTTCTTGAAAATCTGTTCAAACCCCAGGAACTTCAGGATGCTGAGGTTCACGCTCGGGTGAAACCGCAGTCCGCCCTTGTAGGGCCCTATGGCGTTGTTGAACTGGACCCGGAATCCCCTGTTCACGTGGATCCTCCCCTGGTCGTCTGCCCAGGGCACCTTGAACGTCAATACCCTGTCGGGTTCGATCAGCCGTTCAATGATGCTGGCCGATTCAAAATGAGGATTTTCATTGTATACCTCCTCGATCGATTCGAGGACTTCATGAACGGCCTGGTGAAATTCCACCTCCCCCGGATTTTTCTTTACCAGGTCATTCATTATAAGATCAACATTCATAGCGATATTTTTTGTTGGTAACAGTAAGTAATGATCCGCCTCCATCCCGCACATAACGGGCCATGGAAGCAGTGATGTAAAGTTGATTGTTTCGTTCAAGATTACCAAGGTAAACCGATATGATAAATAACATGGTTGGAAGAATTAAGGCAAGTTGCCTCTTCGTATCATTGTGCCGGTCACTGATTGGAAAGAAAGGTACAGCATCTCACCGTGGATGATAAAAATAGAGCCCAACAGCAAAAACGGATTAAAAAAAATCTCACAGCCAGCGTTTGCTTACTGTGAGATTTTCAAAAAAATACAGATAAAGATGTCTTTTATCTCCAAAGAAAAAGCTCTTGTATCGTATCTGATAATAGTAATATTCAATTTGAAGCTTAAGGACAGACGCTATTTTGCATCTTCATACAGTTGTTCCACTGTGTCCCAGTTCACCACGTTCCAGAAATTTTTGATGTATTCGGTCCGCTTGTTCTGGTATTTCAGGTAGTAAGCGTGCTCCCAGACATCGAGCGTTAGCAGGGGTGTTCCCTTTACTTCAGCATCGTCCATGAGCGGATTGTCCTGGTTGGAGGTGCTGGTGACCTGCAACTTACCTGCATCATCGAGGATCAGCCAGGCCCATCCGGAACCGAACTGTGAGCCGGCTGCTCCTGAAAACAGCTCTTTAAATTCTGCAAAGGAACCAAACGTCTCTTCAATCGCCTTCAAGAGGTCGCCGGCAGGTTCACCGCCACCATCGGGCGACATGAAATTCCAGAACAGGGAGTGGTTGTAATATCCACCGCCGTTGTTCCTTACCCCTGCTCCGTACTGCGATATATTGCTGAAAATCTCCTTGATATCCGTCGAAGCAATCCCCTCTTCTTTCAGTGCAGCATTAAACTTACTGGTGTAACCTGCATGGTGTTTTCCATAGTGCAGTTCCATGGTCTGTGCGTCAATATAAGGCTCAAGGGCATCGAACGCATACGGCAGGTCCTTCTGCTCAAATCCGTTTTCACCTACCGGTACCAGAGATTTTTCCAGAGACCCTTCTTTCCCGTTCATATTGGTACAGGAAATAACTGTGCCCGACAACAGCACTGCTGCTACAAGCATGATTGTAGTTTTAAAATATCTGCGTGTTTTCATAATGGAATGATGGTATTTTGATTGTTTGTCTATGTAACAAACAGGATATAATATTGTTTAAAAAACTTCTGGCTCAGTGCTATGCAGGACCATCGAACGCCGGGATACGGTGTATGCTGAAGAGATCGTACATTAAGGCCCTGAGAAAGCTGAAGGATCGAACGTCAGGACAATGTATGCTGAAGAGATCGTACATTAAGGCCCTGAGAAAGTTGAAGGATCGAACGTCAGGACAATGTATGCTGAAGAGATCGTACATTAAGGCCCTGAGAAAGCTGAAGGATCGTATGCCAGGATATTGTGTATGCTGAATGAAGTGTGCTAGGATCCGGTATATACCGGTTCATCTGTTTTTAAAATGATCCCACGGTTGGACTTCCCGTCGATCTTGATGATGAGCGGCTCCTGGAAACGCACATGCCGCACCACACCCTCTTCATTTACGAGCTCCTGCTGAGCAAGCAGATCGATGTTGTAAAAACCATCCTTGATGAACGGGTTGATGGTCATGTAACCCACCCGAAAAGAGGTCAGGTTCTGGAAGAAATGGGTGCCCTGACTGGGATCGATGCGGTAATTCTCCAGGCCCGACTCGATGATCACCCGTGCCTCGGAGATCTGCGGCCACTTCACGGGGATGCCCAGCCACGGATCCCCCGAACCCCACCGGCCCGGACCCACAAGCACATAGTTCTTTTTCTGCTCCCTGAATTTCTGGTTCAGCCTCTCCACCTGCAGCGCTACCTGCTTGCTTTGCGCCGCATCCCAGTTCTCCGGATTGATGTACACCAGGTCCCTGATGCCCGGGAAGATCCCGTTGCCCAGCGCGGTGTTTGAGCAGATGACGGTATGTAATTCATCCACGTCATCGATCTCTATGTCACTGGCCTGGTCAGATTCCACGATGGGCCTGATCTGCAACAGGTTGAAAACATGTCGCTTCTCTTTCTCCTGGCTCATGTTCACGGCAAATTCAATCTCGATCGGCAGGTTCATCTCCTTCTGACCGATCTCCAGCAGGTCTTTCAGTATCTCTGCCAGCGGCAGGCTCTTGTGCTGCAGCACTCCGGCGAAGGTGAGCAGGCGCTTCCCCTTTCCGCTGATCCCGTCTCGCAGGATATCACTGTTGTAATCGTACACCGATACCAGGTGCCGGATCGATGGATCGGCGTTCTCATCAATATCCATCACCTTGGTCTTCAGCAGGTTCACCGCATCATTCGTGGACGCGGTAAAATGCTGGTCGTCCATGTCCAGGGCATAAAAATACCGCTGCGTCTCCTTCAGCGCCATGGCGGTGGTAGACAACTGCAGGATGTTTTTCGGGTATTTCGGGGAGAAGCGCAGTGACAATCCACCGTCCACGATGTATTTGCCCAGCCCGTAGGCAATCTTGGCAATCCCGTCTTCGGGCTTCTCCGGGGCAATGGGATAGAAGTTGATTGACCGTGCGACCCCGGAAATGGTGGGGTAGTAGATGTTGCCATACTTCGATCCGCAGACTTCCTGCAGCACGATCCCCATCTGCTCCTCGTCGATCACATTTGAGGTAGCCTCGATATAGGCCTTGCTGCTTTTAAAATACACCGAGGCATACACCGATTTGATGGCCATGGTGAGGATCTCCATGGTATGGGCCAGGTCGTTCTTATTCACCGGGATCATATAGGTGGAATAGATACCGGCAAAGGGCTGGTAGTGTGAGTCTTCCAGTTTGCTTGAAGAACGGATCGCCAGCGGGGCACGCACATACGACAGCAGGGTGTAGAGGTCCTGGTGCAGTTCGCCGGGAAACCGTGCGTTGACAAAATGGTCCAGGATCGTTTCATCAGGCAGATCCGACAGCGCGATGTTGTACAGGTCGTTCATCTCCATGAACTGGTCGAAGATATCGGTACTCAGTACCACGGTCCGCGGCACCGTGAATGCCACGTTCTCGTATTTGGTATACAGCCGGTATTTCTGAATGACCGAATCGATGAACGCCAGTCCGCGCGCCTTGCCGCCGATGGACCCCTGGCCGATCCGGCTGAAGGTGCGGTATTCGTCGTATGTCTTGCGGTCGAATTCGGCAATGATCCCCCTGCCCTTGCTGATCCGGAAGCTGGAGATGGCTTCATAGATGTAGCTCCGCACATCATCCACATCGTCGAAATCCTCGCGTGTAAGGTACTTGAACAGTTGTGCCACGGGAAAGATGGCGCGCGCATTCAGCCACTTCGAAAAATCGTTTTTTCCGGCATGGTAGACCAGCACCCGGTCGGGCACTTCGGCGATTTTCTGCTGAAAAGTCTGCAGGTCCTGCGCCTGACAGAGGATCTCCCCGGTATCGGGGTCGATAAAATTGAACTCACCGAACCCGAAATGCGTGATGATGAAGTTCCTGATCTCGATGGACAATGCCTTGGAATACTTGTGAACGAAACCGGCTCCCAGCTCCCCGGCCAGTGCGGCAAAGGATTTGTCGGACGACTGCAGCAGTACCGGCATGTGCGGATCATCCTGGCGGATCTGCTCCACGAGTTTCAGTCCCAGTTTCTCCTTGGTATCCCGCTTGTTGTTCTTCTTAAAGCTTACATCACTGATGATTCCCAGCATGTTGTAATGGTACTTCTCATACAGCGTCACCGCCTCGTCGTAGGTCTTGGCAAGAAGGATCTTGGGACGGCCCCGCATCCGGAGCATTTTCTGGTGCTCGTTCAGTGCCTCCTTCATAAACTCGCGCGACTGCTGCAGCACGATCCGGTACAGCTCAGGAAGGTAAGTGGAAGCATACCGGATGGAATCTTCCACGAGCAGGATCGTCTGCACCCCCACCTGCTCAATGTCGTGATCGGCATTCATCCTGTCCTCGATCAGCTTGATGATCGCCAGCAACAGGTCGGCATTCCCCAGCCAGCTGAACACATAATCAATTGCCGACAGGTCCTCCTTTTCCAGCCGCAGGCTCACCTCCCGGTTGAAATGGGTCAGCACAACAATCGGGATATTTGCAAAGCTGTCCTTGATGCGTTTGGCAAGATTGAACGGATCGATATCGGCTATATTGAGCATTTCGATCACCAGGTCGATCTCCTGCTCCTCCAGGATCCTGAACGCTTCTTTGGCGGTGTTGGCCTGGATGAACGTGGGCGGGTAGCGCAGGTTCAGTGAGACATATTCATTGAAGATCTGTTCGTCGATCCTTCCATCTTCCTCGAGCATGAAGAAGTCGTAGTTACTGCTGATGATCAGGATCTTGCGTATCCTTTTCTGCATCAGCAGGTTAAATGCAGTATGACTAAAATCGATCGTGGGTGCGCCCAGGTCCCTGTTTTTCAGATCCATCATTGTTCGTTTAAGGTGCCGGAATACACTTTTCATTCATCACGGCAGATATGCGTTTCTTGCCATCCATAAGAACGCAAAGATTTCTGTCAAATGCAACATGCCGGAGGTAGGTCGTCTCTTCAACCTCCTTTTCTGCTTCGAGCATGTCCCACCGTATAAAAGCGATGGGGGAATCATGCTGAATGCTGAAATACCCGACATTCATGGAAGTGACATTGTGGAAAAAATGGGACCCCAGCGAGGCGTCCAGCGGGAACCCCTCCATGCTGGTTTCAATGATGACCTTTGCCATGGAGATCTGCGACCAGTTCACAGGGATGCCGATGAAGGAATCCGCGGTTCCCCAGCGCCCGGGCCCGATCAGGATGTAATGCTTCTTCGCTGCTGCCATTTTCCTGTTCATCTCCTCCAGCTCCATGGCGATGTTGCGGGTTTTGGTCTTGTCAAAGGCCTCCCGCTTCACAAAGATCACCTCGTTGATATCCTCCAGTTTCCCGTTGCCCATGCTCTGTTCAGCAAAGATCAGCATCTTTTCCTTCTCCAGCTGCTCGAAATCAAAGGTATACCCGATCCCGGAACCCAGCATGGGTTTGATCTGGAGCAGGTGGAAGGAGGGTTTTCCATTTTCTGCCTTTTCAAGGTCCAGTGCATATTCGATCTCCACCGGGGAGCCCAGTGCCTCCTTGGCCACCTCGAGGATCACCCTGATGGTTTTGGCAAGTGGCGTATACTCATATTTCAGGATATCCGCAAAATTGATGATCCGGGGTCCGGGGGTGGCCAGTCCGGGTTCGATCCTGTCATTGTCCGCATCGTACACCGATGCCAGGTGAGAGAGCACCCCGTCTTTTTCAGCATGTGAGATCGGCAGCCGTACCAGGTTGGCGTCGCTGCCCTGGTTCACGAAATCAACATCACCCCTGGTCAAGTCCAGGGCAAGGAACTCCACCTGGGAATCCTTGAAGAGTTTCTGGGCCGAGTTGACTTCCAGGGTGGGATACACCGGTGAAAACCGGTAGGAGCGTTCCCCGTTCACCACGTAATGCCCCAGTCCGAGTGCCGCCAGCGCATACCCGTCTTCCGGCTCCATATGGGCCACCGGGTAATAATTGTGCGACTGCGCGGTACCGCTCACATGCGGATAGAAGCAGTCACCGTGCACGTTTCCCACCACCTCCTGGATCACCACCCCCATTTTCTCTTCTTCGATCTTTGAATTGATCGCCTCGAAATAACTGCGCGACTCGTTGGAATAGATGGATGCATACACCATTTTTATGCAACGGGCCAGCTGCTCATACCGTTTGCTGAACGACGCATCGTTGTTGGGAACCAGGTAGGTGTCGAAGATCCCGCTGAAGGGCTGCATGCCGGAATCCTCCAGCAGGCTCGAGGAACGGATCGCCAGGGGACGGTGCAGGTGCTGCAGCATCTCTTTCAGCTTCTTCTCCAGGTGGTAGGACAGGTTCGCCTCTCCGAACATGTTCCGGATCTCTGCATAGGGATGATCCTCGTGGATCACATTCAGCAACCCGTTCCGCTCCATGAAGATATCGAACTCGTCGGTGCCCACGATACAGGTCCTGGGGGCCCGGATATTGATTTCCGGTACGATTTCAGGAAAATTGAGGTTGTAAATGAGCGTATTGATAAATGCACAGCCCCTGCCCTTGCCTCCCAGCGGACCTGTACCCAGGCTGACAATGTTGGTCTCGTCCTCCAGTGCCGAGGCTTCGAAATTGATGATCTTGCCGAGGTTCGATTCATTGCGGTATTTCCTGATCACGTGCTTCAGGTAGTTCCTGAATTCATCGGCCGTCTTGAAATCCGAAACCTTGATAGGGTGGATCATCTTGGCGATCTTCACCTCACCGCGTGCCATGAGCCAGAGGGAAAAATGATTTCTTTTTCCATGGTACACCAGCGACTCCTCGGGGATCGTCTCTATATTATGCTCGAACTCCCTGAGTGATTTGGCCTCGGCTATTTTTTTCCCGCGTGCATCCTTGTAGACAAAATTCCCGAATCCCAGGTGGTGTGAGATAAAGTTCCTGATATCCTGCAGCAGGGTCTCCGAGTTTTTATTGATAAAGGTACTCTTCAGTTCATAGGCCTTATCGGAGTTGATCACTTCGGAAGACTGGATCACCGTGGGCAACCCGGTGACCATCTCCTTTACCTTTTTTACCAGTTTGAATCCTGCCTGCTCATCCAATGTGCCTTCTTTCATGAAACTGACATCCGTAATCAGGCAGAGCAGGCTCTCCACGTTCTTTGTCAGGATCTCCAGGGCCTCCTCATAAGAGCCGGCCAGCAGGATCTTCGGTCGTGCGCGCAAACGCAGGATCTTGAACTGGTCATCTGTGCTCACATCATCAATCATCCGCCGGGTCTGCTCCAGCACAATATTATACAACAGCGGCAGGTACCTGGAATAATACTGCTCCGAATCCTCCACGAGCAGGATCACCTTCACCATGCCGATCCGCGTGTCATTGTCCACATTCACCTTATCTTCCAGGTGCTTGACCATGGCAAAGAAGATGCCCGGATCACCGTTCCAGACAAACAACTTGTCCACATCCGACAACCCGGTGTTCATTGCACGGAAATCCGATGCTTCCCTGTCGTTGTTCAGCAGCACGTATACCGGGATGTAGGGATACAGTTGCTTCACCGTCCCGGCCGTGATCACCGGGGTGGCCTTGTCCACCCCCACCATGATGATCACCAGGTCGAAATGGTGCGATGTGAGTTGCTCCATGGCCTCCTCATAGCCCGACACCCCGGTGATCCTGGGAATGGAGGTCAGGAACATCTGGCTGTACTCGCCCAGGATGTGCTCCGAGAACCTTCCCTCTTTTTCTATGCTGAATGCATCATACAGTGTGCTCACAAGCAGGATTTCCTTCACCTTGTAGGGCATCAGGTCGTGGAAGATGTCGCGGTTGGCATTCTGCTTGTTCAGGAATTTCTGCAACAGCATCCGGGTGTCCACCTCGCTGGGCTTACGGAACTCCTTGATCTCGTGCCTGACGGTCTCATCATCGTCCGTTTTGCTCAGCAGCTTTTGTGCTTCCCTGCTGTTCAGGTAATTGGCGATCATGCTGGCCAGGTTGTCGATCAGGTGCCGCTCCTCTTTCAAAAATGGTCCCTCGTCCAGTTCCGGGAACTCCTGCAGGTAACACACCTCGATCTCACCATCCCGGTTGTCGATGGTTTTGAAACGCTGCTTTTGCTTCCACTTGCTTTCCCTGAAACCGGGACTGATATAGTACTTGTTTTGCAGGCGGATCTGTGCAACGGTCATTTCCGGGTATTGCCAGGCCATGGGAAGAATGCGCACGATCTGGCCCAGCGTCTGGTCCACCGACCGGTTCTCCCTGATGATCTGGGTGGTCTGGTTGATACAGGTGAGTTCTTTTAAACGCTCCTTGCGTTCGGCGATCAGCCGTTGAATTTCCTCTTCTGAGCGCAGGGTCTGGGCCATAGCAGCGTCCGTTTTGCTCCCGGTTTACTCATCATCGATCCTGAAAGTGTTGCCACTTCTCAGCAGGTCGTCTACAGTTTTGAGCTTTGTTTTCTTTTGTGCTTCCTGTACCTGGTCGTGCATCAGGGATTCAAACACGGTGGATTCGGCGGCCCTGACCACACCCATGGCCACGGGGAACTCCGGGAGTCCCATCCTGACCAGGTTGTAGTGGGTTGAATCATCGGGATCGGTTGCATCGTGCACAATCAGATCCTTTTCCGTGATGCCGTTTTCACCAATGGTCACCACTTCCATTTTGTTGCAGTTATAACGGATTCCCTTGTTGCGTTCCTTCCCGAAAATCATCGGTTCGCCGTGCCTGAGGAAGATCTGGTGATCGTCACGCACATCCTTGCCGGTGATGCTTTTATGCACATCGTTGGCGAAGATCACGCAGTTCAGCAACACCTCAACTACCGACGTCCCCCTGTGCGCCGCCGCCTTCAGGATCGTATCCTTCATCATTTTCGGATCGCTGTCCACCACCCGTGCAAAAAAGGTTCCCTGTGCCCCCATGGTCAGCTCTCCCGGCTGGAACGGGTTTTCAATGGTCCCGTCAGGGGAGGTTTTGGTGATACTTCCCTTGGGCGTTGTAGGGGAATACTGTCCCTTGGTGAGCCCGTAGATCTTGTTGTTGAACAGGATGATGTTCACATTGATGTTCCTCCGGATGATATGTATGAAGTGGTTGCCCCCGATGGCCATGCTGTCACCGTCACCGGTCATCACCCAGACGCTGAGGTTGGGATTGGCTGTTTTCACTCCCGAGGCAATGGCCGATGCCCTGCCGTGCAAACTGTGAAAGCCATAGGCATTGATGTAATACGGGAAACGTGAGGAACACCCGATTCCCGATACAAACACAACATTTTCCTTCTTCACACCCGTCTCGGGCAACGCATTCATGATGGTTGACAGCACAGCATGTGCGCCGCAACCCGCACACCACTTGACCGTGGTATCCAGTTTAAAATCCTGACGTGTAAGCGTCCCTGTTTCTATTTTTCCTTCTGCCATGATGGTCCTGATTATTCGTTCGGTTGATGATTTCCTTCCAGTATCTCAATAAACTTCTCCTTCAGCTCCGCAATAAAGAAAGGCAGTCCCTGCACCTTGTTATGCTGCAGGAATTCATATTGCTGGAACTTCGATCGCAGGTGATAGGCAAACTGCCCCATATTGATCTCGCATACAATCCGCTTGTTGAATCCGGCGAACACCTGCTCTGTATTTTTCGGCAAGGGGTGGATGTAATTGAACTGCACCAGGCTGATGCTCAACCCGGTCTTCTGCAGGTCCGTCACCGCACTTATCAATCCGCCGTATGTTCCGCCCCAGCCGATCACCAGCAGGTCGCCCGTCGGTTCGCCGATGATCTCCAGTTGCGGGATATAGTCGGCCACCTTTTCCACCTTTTTCTGCCGGTTGGTCACCATCACCTGGTGGTTCATCGGATCGTGTGAAACCATCCCGGTCACATCTTCCTTCTCCAGTCCGCCAACGCGGTGTCTGAGTCCTTCCTGTCCGGGAATGGCCCAGAACCGGTTCATTTTTTCCGGATCCCGCAGGTAAGGCTGGTAGGTCTCGTCATTGTCGGCCACGAGCGGCGGGGTGATTTCCGGCAAGTCCTTGGTATAGGGAATATTCCACAGCTCCGAGCCATTCGCCAGGTAGCTGTCGGTAAGCAGGATCACCGGTGTCATATGCTCCACCGCAAGCTTTGCTGCCATGAAGGCATAATCAAAGCAGTTGGCCGGCGTGGATGCTGCGATCACGATGGCCGGCGATTCCCCGTTCCTTCCGTAAAGGGCCTGCATCAGGTCCGATTGTTCTGTTTTTGTGGGAAGCCCGGTAGACGGACCACCCCGCTGTACATTCACGATCACCAGCGGCAGCTCCGTGATCACTGCCAGTCCGATCGCCTCGCTTTTCAGTGCCAGGCCGGGTCCGGAGGTGGTGGTCACTGCCAACCGTCCAACGAAAGAGGCCCCGATGGCAGAACAGATACCTGCGATCTCATCCTCAGCCTGGAAAGCCACGGCGCCCAAATGCTTGCGTTTTGCGATCTCCTGCAGGATCTCCGTGGCCGGGGTGATGGGATAGGAACCCAGGAACAGTTTGAGTCCCGCCTTTTCCGCGGCAGCCAGCAGGCCCCAGGCAGTTGCCAGGTTACCGGTCATGTTTCTGAACAGTCCCTTCTTGTTTTTTACCGGGTCTACCAGGAACGTGGTGGACAACGCTTCGATGGTCTCGGCATAATTGTAGCCGGCATGCAGCACCGCCATATTGGCTTTCACCAGGTTTTCCTTTGACTTGAATTTGTCTTTCAGAAAATCCTCCCCGAGCTTGATGTCGCGGTTGAACAGCCAGTACAGCATTCCCGCCACGAACTGGTTCCTGGTCTTGTCGGCCGTTTTCTGATCCAGCCCGAACTGCTTGGCGGTATCACGCGTGAGGTTGGTGATCGGCGCCTTCACCACGTTGTACCCTTCAAGTGAATCGTCGTGCAGCGGATCCTCCTCATATCCTGCCTTCTTGTAATGCTTGTTGTCGAAGTTGTCGATGTCGATGATGACTGTCGCCCCCGGCTTGATCCATTTCATGTTCGCCTTGAGCGCCGCCGGGTTCATGGCTACCAGCACATCGGCCTGGTCACCGGGTGTGGTCACCTCCTTGTGCCCGATGTGCACCTGGAACCCGGATACACCGGCAACAGTGCCCTGGGGTGCGCGGATCTCCGACGGGTAATCGGGAAATGTAGACAGGTCGTTCCCGATAAAAGCCGAAGTATCGCTAAACTGAGAACCTGTAAGCTGCATGCCATCCCCGGAGTCTCCTGCAAATTTCACAACAACATCCTCCCGCTGGACAATTTTTGGATTTTTTCCCATGTTCGCTCCTGTTAGTTAGTGTTTATAAAGTTCATACAAAATGCCAATAACCGCGCGATGCCTTTGGGTCCATCGCTTCGATGCGTCCGTATGCCCGGTTGTTACCAGGCACAGTTCATCATTGTATAATTTCTTCCTGGTTATGCTGGTTATGGTTACGTAGTTTCACTTTTTACTCCCCCAAATGGACCGGATGCTGATGTTGGGGCGTATCAGGACCGGTGCCGGACGAATATTGGCTATTCAGTAACAAAGTTACTGATTTTAACATACGTACTTCACCGGAAAATGTTTTTTTTTCCCAAACATTAGCGGGGCGTGGCTATTTATACCACCCGGCGTAGGTCAGATAGTTGGTGGCGATGCCGCGGATCATTTCCTCGGTCTGCTGCGGGTCGACAGACTTGATCCGCCGGGCCGGGACACCGGCATAGATGCTGCCGGGAGCAACAATGGTGTTTTGCAACACAACCGATCCGGCTGCGATGATGGAGTTCTCTCCAATCACTGCATGGTCGAGGATCACCGACCCGATGCCGATCAGACAGTTCTGTTCGATACGTGCCCCATGCACCACCACGTTGTGACCAATGGATACATTGTCGGCAATTTCAACCACCGATTTTTTGTAGAGGGTGTGCAGGGTGCTGCCGTCCTGTATATTGACACGGTTGCCGATCCGGATGGGGTTCACGTCGCCGCGCAACACGGTGTTGAACCACACGGAACAGTCGTCACCCATCTCCACATCACCGATGATGGTGGCATTTTCGGCGAGATAACAGTTCTTACCGATTTTCGGGGTGAACCCAAGCAAAGGTTTGATAAGTGCCATACTATCGTCAGTTTTTATGGGTAACCGCCCGGACCCGTTCGATGTTCATTTAAAGTACAGATATTGCCGGAACCATGTATTGCCCGAACCATGTATTGCCCGAACCATGTATTGCCCGAACCATGTATTGCCGGAACCATGTATTGCCGGAACCATGTATTGCCGGAACCAGCTGCCACCGAACCATAACGCCACTGCCGGATGGTATTACTGGTTCCAGATAGACTTTTTCTCCAGGTGGATCTTCTCATTGAAGAACATGTTGGCGATGGTGCCGAAGGAGGGGGTATGGTCGGAAACGAAAAATTTATTT
>JARGFP010000011.1 GCA_029210585.1 Bacteroidales bacterium | reverse complement strand
TCAATATTGGCCAACAATCTGTACCGATTACTTGCTTTGCAACTGGAGCGATACGAACATCTTTCTGTTCAGAGCCTTTATGACAAGTTTGTTCTCAATGGTGCTGATATCATTATCCAGGAAGATGCAATCACAGTACAGCTGAAGAAGAAAAGAAATCTTCCCCTGATACTTGAGGTAATGCAAACGTTTTCCCGACAAAAATACCCCTGGCTTGATGGTAAAAATGTTATTTTTGAAGGAGCAGCATACTCGTAAATAAAAATACGGGCGATTGTTTACCGTGAAAATCTATGATTATATTAAAATTATACTAAACTCTTCTTAATCTTAATGCATTTGAAATCACCGAAACCGAGCTAAAACTCATAGCGGCGGCAGCGATGATCGGGCTGAGTAAAATTCCGAAAAACGGGAACAGGATTCCTGCCGCAACCGGAACGCCCAGTGCATTGTAAACAAAAGCAAAGAACAAATTTTGCTTTATATTACGCATTACTTTATGACTTAATTCCCTTGCCCGGACGATTCCATTCAAGTCACCTTTTACCAGTGTAACTGCGGCACTTTGCATGGCAATGTCGGTACCGGTTCCCATGGCGATGCCAACATTTGCCTGTTCCAGGGCGGGTGCATCATTGATGCCGTCACCTGCCATGGCAACGATCAAGCCCTGCTCCTGCAGTTCCTTTACCTTTCTGAATTTATCATCGGGCAGGCAGTCTGCTTCAAAACCATCCAGTTTTAACTCATCAGCCACAGTTTTGGCTGTAAATTTATTGTCGCCGGTAAGCATATATACTTTTACGCCCATGCTTTGTAATTCCCGTATTGCTTTGGCAGAAGAGGCTTTAATGGTATCAGCAACACTTACAATTCCCTCTACTTTCTTATCAATTAAAAGGTACATCACAGTTTGACCGGTTAATTGCCATTCTTTCGCCGCTTCCTGTTGTTCTTTCGTGAGAGTTGCGCCAAAATCTTCCGTTAAACGGCTGTTTCCGAGTCCAATATTTTTTCCATCCAGTATTCCTTTTACGCCTTTGCCGGTAATTGCTTCAAATTGTTCAACCTTTTGCAGCTTGATCCCTTGTTCTTTTGCACCTTTTACAATCGCTTCTGCAACCGGATGTTCACTGTTGGCATCGACTGATGCGGCTATCCCAAGAATATCTTTTTCGGACAATTCTCCAAATGACTGAAAAGATTTTAATGCAGGTTTTCCTTCGGTTATTGTCCCTGTTTTGTCGATAATCAGGGTATCCACTTTATTCATCTCTTCAATGGCACGGGCATCTTTTACCAGCACACCGGCCTGCGCCATCCGTCCCGAACCCACCATGATAGACATGGGAGTGGCCAGCCCCAATGCACAGGGGCAGGCGATGATTAGTACAGCGATGGCATTAACAAATGCATAGACGTAAGCCGGCTGAGGGCCCCAGACAGCCCATACGGCAAAGGTGACTAAAGCGATGCTGATTACAATCTGCACAAAATATCTGGCAACCACATCGGCCAGTTTCTGAATAGGCGCGCGCGACCGGCTGGCCTGGTTGACCATTTCGATAATTTGAGCCAGCAGGGTATCGCCCCCCACTTTTTCAGCTTTCATCTCGAAGGAGGTATTCCCATTTATGGTTCCCCCGGTAACCTTATCATCTGGTGACTTATCCACCGGAATAGGTTCACCGGTGATCATGCTCTCATCGACCACGGCATTCCCGGTTGAGACCACCCCATCTACAGGTATTTTTTCTCCGGGACGCACCCTTAAAATATCACCTTCCTGTACTTCTTCAAGGGGTATTTCTGTTTCTTCCCCGTCGCGGATAACCCTTGCTACCGGCGGCACCAAATTCAGGAGGGCCTTAATGGCAGAATTGGTTTTGCTGTGCGCCCTGAGTTCGAGTACCTGGCCGAGCAATACCAGCGTTAAAATGACTGCGGCTGCTTCAAAATAAAGGTGGACGTTACCATTCGCATCTTTGAACTGCTCAGGAAGAGCACCTGGAATGATTAAGGCAAATACACTGAAAAGATAAGCAGCACCAACGCCAATGGATATTAATGTCCACATGTTGGGAGACCAGCGCCGGATAGAACTCCAGCCGCGCTTAAAAAAGACTCCACTGGAATAAAAGACTACCGGAGTGGCCAGTATAAATTCAATCCACCCCCATACTTTCCGGGATGCTATTTCATCCAAATTAAGAAACGGGATAAATTCAGACATGGCGATGATAAAAACCGGGATACTCAAAGCCATCGCCACCCAGAATTTTTTGGCCATTTTCTTGTAGGCCTTTTCTTCCTCGCTGGTTTCTTCACCTTTTTCGGGAACCAGTTCCATTCCGCATTTCGGACAACTGCCCGGATGATCCTGCTTCACCTCCGGGTGCATCGGGCAGGTATAGATCACTGGTTTGCCGGTTGTGAAGTTTTTTTTCTCCTCTTTCTGAAGGTGCATACCACATACCGGGCAGTCACCCGGCTGATCATATGTTTTCTCGCCTTCACATTTCATGGGGCAATAATATTGCTTTTGTTCCTGCTGGTTCATGAGCTGTGTTTTAAATTATTATTCAAGACCCTTTTTTCTCTCCTCGAACTCTGATTTGTCGATTTCACCCCTGGCATATCTATCTTTTAAAATATCCATAGGTGTTTTGTCCCGGAGACGTTGTCCTCCTCCATTCTGATTGAACGTCCGGATAAACAGCCATACGACTATAAACAGCCCGATCAGACCAAATATCCAGTACCAGCCCATTCCTCCCATAAATCCGTTGATACTATGCATGACGTACTCCTTTCTTTAATTTGTTTATTCAAATTTAATTACTGTATATCAATGAGTTGTTATATATTTCAGGATAGCTTTTATGTCTTTCAGACCTCATCGATCGATTTACGTTTTTCCTCCCCCAACTTTTTGAAGTAGGAGGGGGTGAACCCGGTTATCTTCCTGAATTGGCCTGAAAGATGTGCCACGCTGCTGTATCCCATTTTATAAGCAATTTCACTTAATGTCTCCTGGTTGTATACCAGCATCTCCTTTACGCGTTCAATCTTCAAATTGATCAGGTGTTTCTCTATGGTGGTTCCTTCCACGGAGGAGAAGAGTTTACTGAGGTATCCGTAATCCCGGTTCAGTCTGCTTACCAGGAATTCCGAAAAATTCTCATTGGTTTCTGTGATCAGATCATAGACATATTCGATGGTCAGTTTTTTGATTTCCTCGATCAGGATGGTCTTTGCATCACCGATGATCTCAAAACCAACACTGTTTAACTGCTTGTCTATACTGCGAAGCGTGTCATCCGGGATTTCATCCTTCACAGAAACCTTTCCCAATTTAATTTCTGCATCTGGATAACCGGCCTTTTCCATGATCCCGGCAACATTCAGTTTGCACCGGTTACATACCATGTTTTTGATATATATGTCCATGGTAGATTATTTATTCATATAGCTTCTATGCCTTTATCGTCTGTTCTGATCTTAAAGGTCTCTTCCACGGGGGAGACAATGATCATGCCATCTCCCCTGTAGCCTGTTCGTGCATTTTTACGGATCAGGTTTACAAGCTCATCGACATCTTCATCCCTTGAAAGAATCTCGACCTTGATGACCCTGTAGGCCTCGGCAAAGGGATATTTGTCGCTGATGTGTTCCGTTTCATGATCGGTATACTGCCCGGTTCCCTCGCACTCTACGAAGGTCATGCAACAGTATCCTCCTATTTTCAATGCATGATGAACCTCTTCAACCATTCGGTGCCTGATGTATGCCTTAACTAGTTTCATGATCTTAAAATTTTAAGTTAAAAATATTATGATGCACCTTCACCGCCACTGACCAGTTGTTTCAGGGCACAGGTGGAGCAAGCCTCCTTTTCTGCTGAACGATCTCCTTTCAAAACTGCGCATGAGGAACTGTCCAGACCGGAATCGGTATGGAAAATAAGTTTCAATGACATTGACAGCACGATAAGGCCGACGATGATGACGCTGGTTAGGATCAACTTTATAAACATAATGGTATCTTTTAATGTGTTACTTATTGTTCAGACTACAGCAATCGGGTTGCTTGTCTTAGTTGCAAGATACTGTAATAGTGGCAGTTCAGGTTATACAATTATGTATATTGCTTACACAATTACAGGAAATCCAATATGTATTAAGTCATGCTTTAACGAAGGAAGAAAAAACAAGCACCGGAAAATTCCCGGTGCTTTTATCAGATCAGTTCATATGACCGTCATGTGAGTGGTCACCATGATCCTTGTCATGCTTCATCTCACTTTTCGCACGGTCGTACTTGCAGCAACCCGGAAGTTTGTTATACACTTCGTCCTTGGCTTTGTGCATTTCGGTATCATGACCCACTTTCGCGATGGCCATATGTACTTTGTGCACATCGGTTTTGGATTCGTCAAGTTTCACCTCGATCATCTTGGTTTCCTTGTTCCAGTCTGCCGAAGTAACTCCTTCAACGGAATTTGCTGCTTTTTCGATACGTGTTTCACACATACCACAGTTGCCATATACTTTGAATTTTTCGGTTTTTGTCTGTCCGAATACAGAAGTGATTCCCATCAGGGCGATCACTGTCGTCATAAAAATTGAACGTGTTTTCATTTCTACTGGTTTTTAATTAATGAATAAATTATTATTGTTTCGTTCCCTGGAATGTCATAGTTCCTTCATCCAATTGGAATGTATATCCAAAAGAATGTTGTTCCATGTCGAAACCTCCGAAATGTTCATCACCTTCCGTGTGTTCATCATCCAGGTGATGCATCCACTCGGTTTCGCCATGCATCATATCTTCCATCATTCCGCCCATGTGACCGGAACCAGGCATATGTCCGTACATATGTTCGAACTGCTCCCCGGTGAAGCATACATATGCACTGTCATGATGTGCATAATAATTCATGGAAAATGTTGTATCGAAATCACTGCCATAGCAATGAATGCCGATCTCATTTTCACCGAGCCTGTAAACCTCTGCTGTTGCGTCAACAGTATCTCCAGCAATGGTTGTGACCTCCCCGGTGGTTTTAAGCTGGTTATTTCCCAAAAGTATTCCGGTATAAGTTCCTTCAATTGCTTGAATATCCTGGTTTTCTTTGTCACAGGCTGTCAGCAGGATAACTACCGGTACAGCAAGAATGATTGTTTTTACTATTTTTTTCATGGTTTTCTGTTTTTTAGATTATTGAATTGTATCATGCGTTTCTCCGCATTTCAGCATCATCTCGCCGAAATAGGGATTTTTAATTTCGCTGTAATTACTGAGCCAGTTGGCCCCCTGGTCATTGTTGGCCATGGGACAGTATTGCAGGTAGAGGGTATCGCCGGGGGTTCCGAACGACCGGGTAAGCGCAATCATGGCATCTGAGATTCCCTTGTAGGCAGACCTGAGCTCCTCGATGGAGCCATGATGGGCCACATGCTCAAGGGTATTTTCAAGGTTGTCTGCATGGTCCATCCAGATCTCATGTGCATTGTCTTTGAAGGCTCCCATGTTCACATTGCCCAGCGCATCTTTCAGGGCGATGCCTGCCGTGGAAGCCTGTTCGAAGTCGTCATTTGCCAGCGCTTCGGTCAATTCCAGGTAGCTGTTGTACAACGGTTCCAGTTCACCCTTTGCCACATCTGAAATGGTGGCTTTGGATGTATTGACAGCCATTTCCATTTGTGTATTCCCCTCATCTTCCTGTCCGGCCATGTCTGCTCCGCCTCCATGGTTATGTCCGGTCATCTTTACGCCACCTTCAGGACTCATCATACTGGGTTTGCCTGCCAGTTGTGCAGCGGCATCTATGCTGAAGGTGCCGTTCACGGCAATCACTTCACCGGGTTCCAGTCCTTCGTCGATGATGTATCCATCTCCCAGGGAGGGACCAAGTGTTACTTCCCTGTAGGTGAAATTCACCCCCTGGTCGGTGGTTTGCCTTACGAAGACCACTGAACGGGTACCGGTCCACATGACGGCAGATTTCGGTACGACCATTGCCTGGTCGGTGTGGTCCAGTTGTGCTTCGACGATCCCGGAGGTGAACATACCGGGTTTCAGTTGTGCATCCGGATTCTTCATGGACACCCTGGCTTTTGCCACCCTGGTCTGCGAATCGATCACCGGGTCGATAAAGGAGATCACTCCTTTAAACACTTTTCCGGGCAGGGACTGAACTGTAAATTCCACGCTGTCGTTTTCGCTGATCCACGCGATATCTGTTTCATAGACCTCAAACATGACCCAGACCCGGGAGAGGTCGGCAATCTCATAGATGGTCTTTCCTTTTGTGATATAATCTCCCAGGTTGACCATTTTTTTTGTTACATAGCCGGATACATCTGCCGTTACCGGGAAGGCTTCCCTGGTTTCACCTGTTGCGAGGATCTTATCGATCTGGTTGTCGGTCAGTTTCCAGTTCCTGAGCTTGTCACGGGCAGCCTGGAACAATTCGGGCTGGGCATCTTTGATCTTTTCTGCCTCGAAAAGTTCTTCCTGTGCAGTGACCAATTCGGGGGAATAGACGCTCGCGATGGTTTGCCCTTTGCGGATATATTCGCCTGTGAAATTGACCATCAGCTGTTCGATCCTGCCTGTGATGTGGGATGACTGTGAGTAGACCAGGCGCTCATCGGCCTGTACTTTACCATTCAGTCGTACATTTTTGACCGGTTTCATTTTACGTACGGGGGCTGTTACTACATCAGCGAGTTTCATGGCGGTCTCTGACATTCTGATTGCCCCGGGGTCCAGTGCGTCGTTGCCTTCACTTTCCAGCGGGATCAGGTCCATGCCGCATATCGGGCAGTCGCCCGGTTCCTGTTGCCGTATCTGTGGATGCATGGAGCAGGTCCAGGTGGTCTCAGCGGCCAGTTCCGTTTCATGTATATGCTCCTGCAGTTCGGGTTCCTTTGTACCGCCCCCAAAGATCAGCCAGCCAGCCAGCAACCCTGTCAGGAGGGTGATGGCGGCAATGATGATTGTATTCCTGTTGCTATGTGTCATTTGTTTATTTTTTAAAGTTGTACGTGCTTGAAATCAACTCCTGCGTTCATTGGATGGTTGGTTTCATGCGTCTTCTATTGTTAATACGTTTTTGCCGTTAAATAATGGATCCTTGCCAGTGCGATCCCCGTCTTTGCTTCCGCTGCGGCAGCCAGTTTTTCATATTTCAGCAGTTGCTGCTGCATCCTGAGCACCTCCTCGAAATCCTTACCGGAATTACCATAGGATGTAAAGAGCAGGTTCAGTGACTGTTCAGTGGTCTGCACCTGTCTGCGATAGAGGCCCAGCAGTTCATGTTGTTGTTCGAGTTCAAAGCGGGCCATTTCGTATTCCGATTCCAGTGTATTGGCCACCTCCTTTTTCTGAAGCCTGAATTGTTCCTGGCTGAGTTTTGCTGCCCTAACCGAAGCGTTGTATTTCTCCCTGAAGATCGGGATGGTCAGAGACACCATTGGCATCAGCACATCCCTGCCATTATCGGAAGCGGCAAGCGGACCCTCGCCCACGATCACATAATCCAATCCGGCCCCGATCTTCGGCAGTCCCTGCTTCCTGGCTGCAACCTCCGCAGCCTCGCTGGAGCTGACCTTCAGGTCCAGGGCATTCAGTGCCGGATGATCCGTCAGCAAGGAGTCTCTCCTGTAGTTTTCAGGAAGGGGGGGCAGGGCGGTCGAATCCACGATGTCCCCCGGCTCCACGATGTCCCCCGGCTCCACGATGTCCTCCGAATCCAAGATGGACAGGGGATCAACAATGACCACCGTCTCGCCCGGTTCCCTGTTGAGTACCTTGTTGAAGGTTGTCACAAGGGGTTTGCGCTTTTTATCAAGGATCTCCAGGTTTGTCCGTGCATCTTCCAGCAGGATCTCCACCCTGAGCACATCGACCATCGGGCTGGTGTTGTTCCTGAATTTGGACCTTGCGATGGTCTGATAGGAATCAAGGATCTCCAGGTTTTCCTTTTCAATGGCGATCATCTTTTCCAGTTCATAGAGCGGATAGTAGGATGCAGCCACCCTGAAATACAGCCTGTTCCGTTCATCGACGAATGACTGGAACTTTGCTTCGGCCATCAGTGCAGCGGCATCTCCCCGTGCTTTCAGGGTCCCGAACCACGGGAACATCTGGGAGAGCGAGAATTTAGCCCGTTGCGGGCCCACCCTCGTTTCGACAGGTGAAATAAAATAGCCAAATGAGAAAGAGGGATCCTGCAGGCTGCTCACCTGCGGGATCTTTTCCAGGGCAATTTCATACGCAAGGTACTTTGCCTGCAACCCCGGATTGTTCTCAGCGGCGATCTCAAAGTATTCTTCAAGTGTCTGCGCCGGCAAGTTGAGTGCACCCAACCCCAGAATCAGAAGTATATTTAAAATGAATTTCATCATTACATTTCTTATTTAAAGTATTATAATTTAATCAGTTATAAATTCCATTTATTCTCCGGGGAACTAGTTGCCACGCAGAATATTTATATTTAAAGGTGCTCGGCGAACCCTCATCAGGATGCTCTATACTTATTTCCATAAATACATGTTCTTTTGTCAATACGCCGCTGAAATATCTATGAACAATGATGAGGGTTTCATTCGTTTATTTTTTAAATTTTCTTTCTTCCCTGAAGCTGTATAATACCGGCACTACAAAAATGCTCACCAGGGCGAATGCCATTCCCCCGAAAGAGGGGATGGCCATGGGGATCATAATGTCGGCCCCGCGTCCGGTTGAGGTAAGGATGGGCAGCAGGGCGATCATGGTGGTTGATACGGTCATGAGCGCCGGTCTGATCCTTCTCAGGCCTGCCTCAATGGTTGCTTCCCTTACCTCATCTCGGTTTGTTGGCTTGTTCTTCCTGAAACTCTGGTCCAGGTATGTGGCGATCAACACACCGTCGTCGGTGGCGATCCCGAACAGTGCAATGAAACCTACCCACACCGCAACACTCAGGTTGATGGCATGCATCTGGAAAAGTTCCCGGATGTTGGTGCCGAAGACTGAAAAGTCGACAAACCATCCCTGTCCGTACAACCAGATCATAATGAACCCGCCACTGAAGGCCATGGCAATCCCTGAGAACACCATGAACGAAGTGCTCACGGAATGGAACTGGAAATAAAGGATCAGGAAGACGATCACAAGGACCAGGGGTACGATGATCGACAGCCGTTTTTCGGCCCTTACCTGGTTTTCATAGCTTCCGGAAAATTTATAGCTGATCCCGGCCGGCACATCCAGGCTCCCTTCACTGATCCTGTCCTCAATGGCTTTCCGGGCGTCATTCACAACAGTTACTTCAGAGAAGCCATCTCTTTTATCGAACAATACATAGCCCACCAGGAAGGTCTCTTCGCTTTTGATGGCCTGGGGCCCCCTGACATATTCAATGTCCAGGACCTGGGCGAGCGGGATCTGTGCGCCGGTGGGTGTTGGCATCAGGATTTTTCCAAGCGATACAGGGTCGTCCCTGAGCTCGCGCGGGTAGCGTACCCTGATCGGGAACCTTTCCCTGCCTGCAACGGCAGAGGAGATTTTCATTCCCCCGATCGCGGTCTCGATGGTGCGCTGTACATCTTCCACGCTCAATCCATACCGTGCGATCTCTTTCCGGTCGATGTCAAGGTGGATATAAGGTTTCCCCACGATCCTGTCGGCAAACACCGCTTCTGCTTTCACAGAGGGGACCTCTTTCAGGATGTTCTCCAATTGCAGTCCGAATTGTTCGATGGTGGGGAGGTCCGGTCCGTATACCTTGATCCCCATCGGTGCCCGCATCCCGGTTTGCAGCATCACCAGCCGGGTCTCAATGGGCTGGAGTTTTGGTGCAGAGGTCAGGCCCGGAATCCTGGTCACCCGAACGATTTCATCCCAGATTTCGTCCGGGGATTTGATATGTTCTCTCCAGTTCCGGAAGTACCTGCCATCCTCATCAGGAACCAGGTCCTCAGCAGTGATCTCCTGCAACACCGTTTCACGGTTGAAGATCGTATCTCCCGAGGCCATGATAAAATTCCCCTCCTTATCGGTTTTGAATTTCTGCCTGTGTCCCTTCTTGTCCAGGATATATTCGGGTTTGTAATTGATCACATTCTCGAACATGGACACAGGAGCCGGGTCCAGGGCCGATTCTACACGTCCCATTTTACCTACGGTCAGTTCCACCTCGGGGATGTTGGTCACCAGCATATCAATCTGGCCCATCACCTTCCTGTTGTATTCAACGCCGGAATGTGGCATGGTGGTGGGCATCAGGAGAAAACTGCCTTCATCCAGTGCCGGCATGAATTCCTTCCCGATCCCGGGAAAAGTATGGGTAAGTCCCGACCACACCTTGGTGGTCCGTATGTTGGCCCCCGTGACGTCAAATCCTTTTGCCACAAATCCGAATACGTTATTGAAACCCATCCAGATCGTAATTCCCAGTATGACAAGCATCAAGGGGATGCTCAGGAAGAATCCTTTGTGGTTGAGCGTCCACACCAGGATGTTCCTGTAATATTTTTCAAGCAGGGTGAATCCACCCAGGATGATCCCTATCAGCAGCCCTACGAATATGAAGTTGGTCAACAGGCTTTTTGATGGTCCGAGAGGCAGCCAGAACCTGGCCAGCAACCAGGTGATCGCGATGACTGCAATAATCAGGTGGGAATGTTCAAGTGCCTTCAGTCCAATTCGCTTCATGCGTGCTGCAAATCCTTTCTCTTCAGTATTCACCGGATCCATGCTGATCCGTTCCTTGAGGAGTGCGGTAATACCGAATGCCAGAAGGACCATTCCCCCGAGACCGGCACCAAAGATAATAGCCAGGATTCCTGCGGGTACCAGTGCAATGTTCAGCCAACGGGCCACATTGCGGCGTTTTATCCTGGCGCCGAAGAACCAGTAGGAAAGCGTTGGAAGGATGAACAGGGTAACGATCAGCGCTGAAATCAGTGCAAATGTCTTGGTGAAAGCCAGTGGACCGAACAGTTTCCCTTCTGCTGCCTGCATGGTGAATACCGGGATGAAACTAACAATGGTTGTGGATACGGCGGTCAGTATGGCGGATGACACCTCAGCCGCTCCATTATATATGGTGGTATTCAGTTTTTGATCAGGCGGAGCCTCCTCCAGGTGTTTGATAATATTCTCCGAGAGGATGATTCCCAGGTCGACCATGGTACCGATGGCGATGGCGATACCGGAGAGGGCCACGATGTTCGCGTCCACCCCGAAATAACGCATGGAGATAAACACCATCAGCACTGAGATGGGAAGAATACTTGAGATCAGCAGGGAGGCCCGCAGGTTGAACACCATGACGATCACCACGAGGATGGCGATCAGGATCTCGAGGGAGAGCGCTTCTTCCAGCGTTCCCAGGGTCTCGTAGATAAGTTCAGAACGGTCGTAGAATGGTACAATGGTGAGTTGGCTCTCGGTACCGTCTGCCAGCGTTTTCTTCGGTAGTCCGGGGGCAATCTCCGCGATCTTGTCCTTTACATTATTGATTACCTGCAGCGGGTTGGCACCGTAGCGAGCCACCACCACGCCGCCAACCACTTCCGCCCCGTCCTTGTCCAGCGCACCCCGTCTTGTGGCGGGTCCGAGCTGAACAACACCGATATCCCTGATACGTACCGGGACATTTTCCTTTACCGCAACCACGGCTTCTTCAAGGTCCTCAACGCTCTTCACATAACCCAGTCCGCGCACCAGGTATTCTGCCTGGTTGATCTCAATGGTTTTGGCGCCCACATCGCGGTTTGATTTCTGCACGGCCATCATCACCTGGTGGAGCGGGATGTTGTATGCTTTCAGGGCATCCGGATTCACATCCACCTGGTATTCCTGCACGAAACCACCGATGGAAGCTACTTCGGAGACCCCTTCGGTGGCATTCAGTCCATATTTTACATAAAAATCCTGGATGGTCCGGATTTCATGCAGGTCCCATCCCCCCGTGGGATTGCCTTCGGGATCGCGTCCTTCCAGCGTATACCAGAACACCTGGCCCAGTGCCGTGGCATCCGGTCCGAGGGCAGGTTGTACATTATCGGGCAGCAATCCGGAGGGAAGTGCATTGAGTTTTTCGAGGATCCTGGAGCGGGACCAGTAGAATTCGATATCTTCATTGAATATGATGAAGATACTTGAGAATCCGAACACGGAGGTGCTCCTGATCGATTTTACGCCAGGTATACCCAGCAGGTAAGTGGTGAGCGGATAGGAGATCTGGTCCTCAATGTCCTGGGGCGATCTTCCCATCCATTCAGTAAACACGATCTGCTGGTTTTCCCCGATATCCGGGATGGCATCTACCGGAACCGGATCGGAAGGTAGTCCGCCAAGGTCCCAGCCAAAAGGCGCGGTAATCATTCCCCAGGCAATGAAACCTGCCAGGATCAGCACCGTTACCAGCTTGTTGTCAAGAAAGTACTTGATTATTCTATTCAGCATATATTTATCTAATTATGGTTCTACAAACAGACAAGTCTCCTGAACAACTGCAGGAGTCATTCAAGAGGCAGCATTACTCCCCGGGGGAGTGCAAGAATCACAAGATAAATTGCTGAAGGGTAGAGAGACGAATGTCCCTGTCCAATGGTGGTGGGGATTCCGCAATGCTGAAAAAGAGGTTGTCCACTTCGGTTTCAAACAAACGGGTCATAGTGAATAATTCCACGAAATTCAGTTCATCTGTGTATGTGTGTTCGGTGTTGAAGTTGTTTGCCGTAGCGACAAAATCTTCATCGAGCTGGTAAAAACTGATATCTGAATGGCAGCAGTTCCCTGTGTCACAACATGGTTCTGCTTCCTTATTCACATGGACAGAAACCAACATGGTATCGCAGAAATGCTCAGAAACAGAAAATCCTGTTGTTGAAATCAACAACAGGCACATGACCATGATATTCCTGAATTTCCGTACCATTTCTTTTGAATCGTCACAAATATAACGTATTGTGCATGGAATAGTTTATACTTTTACGAAAAATTACCGGAATTAATGTTAAAGTGTGTTAAGCAGCGTTTGAACAGAAGTGCTGCCTTGCCTGTTTAAATTATGGTTAAATTAAAATTTATTACAATGAGAAAAGCAACATATGTGATGATGGCTATATTCCTGTCGGGTTTGGTTTCCGTGGGACTATTTGCACAGGAGAAATCCGGCCGGCAGGAAGTGAAGCGTGACACACTGGTATTTACAGTGTATGGGATGGATTGTCCCGGATGTGAGGGCGGACTGGAGAAACAGGTGAACAAGATTCCTTCTGTAAGCAGTTCAGAAGCCAGCTGGGTCAGGCAGCAACTCAAGGTTGTTGTCAGGAAAGATTCAGTTTTAAAACGGGAAGACCTGGAGTTTCGTGTGAAGAAAGCAAATTTTACCCTTGAGGGGAAAAAGCAGGAATGACATTGAACCGTTGCCATATTGCATTTTTCTCATTATTGCTATTGATGCTTCCGCTGGTGAATGGACTGGGGCAGGGGATTAGTTTTGACGCAGGATTAACCCCGGCGCAGAACAGGCTGATCGTACGCACCCAATACAGGGCTTTCAGTACAGCGGAGGGAACAAATACCACCCGCACAAAGATGGTGCCAGTGGTTGTGGCTTATGGTGTGAGGCCGGGTTTCACACTGATGATGAGGAACATGTACATGCGGCAGACCATGGGGAGTAACGATGCAATGAATAACCTGATGGACCCATTGCTCCTTGCGAAATTCAGGTTATACAGGAAAAATACCGCCAACTGGGTGCTGGGTGTGGCACCGCACCTGGCCACCAATGTTCCGCTTGGATTTTCTGATATGAATCCCAGGAGTTGGAATCCTGAAGTCGGTATGAATATTTCATTCAGACCAAGATTCCTTTCATTCGATCTGAGTACGGTATACCAGGCAGATGACCTGTTTGCACAAAACGAATTTTCAGGTGGCGGGGAGTTCAGGGTAAATTCCGCATTTTCATCTGTCGTTCCCCTGTCCCCGGGAGGTGAAATTGCCATTGCCCCGGTGCTGGAAATGAACTATCTTCGAAGAAATAATGAAGGGATGGACAGGTCATTGTTCCAGCAACTTCTTTTTGTTTCACCCGGTGCATCCCTTATGAGTTCACTGCTGACCCTTGAAATGCTGTTGCAGGTGCCCGTTTACCAACAGGACCCGGTCAGCTACACAGACCAGGGAGCGCGCATCATCGCAGGATTGAAAATCATGTTTTAATGAAACTACGATAAAACCTAACAATTCATGAACTATTACATCAACAAGACCATCCGGGCAGGTTTCGACGAAGCTGTTGAGATGGTTACTGAAGCATTGAAAGAAAAAGGTTTCGGAATACTTTCTGAAATTGATATCAGTGAGAAGATGCGTGAAAAGATGGATATAGAATTCAGGAAGTACAAGATCCTGGGTGCCTGTAACCCTCCCTTCGCATACAAGGCGCTCCAGCATGAAGACAAGGTAGGCACCCTGCTCCCCTGCAATGTTATTGTGCAGGAGGTGGGAGACCAGCTGGTTGAAGTGGCAGCCGTGGATCCGGTGGCCTCAATGGTTTCCATCTCCAATCCCGGTCTCACCAGGATCGCCGAAGAGGTACGGGATATTTTTGAGGAGATGATCGAGGAGCTTTAAACATCCAGGGATACCTGTTATCATGGCCCACAGTTAGATGTGAGGGTCTGTTCGTATTGTGGTGTGCGGATTTAGTCCGATCAGCTTACCGGAGGTGATGTGGTTATTGTCTCAGATACAGGCAATAACAGTCGGGGTTAAGGATAAATCATTATTTTTGAATTATTATTGTGTTGTATCAACTGATTTTGGGAACGCTGCTGCCGGGGATGCAACTGGAAAATTTTGGTTTGATGGGAAAGACTTATGCAACACTTAATTTCTTCAGCAATTCGAGGTATGACCGGGTTGAAAGGAACAGGCATTCAGCACTGCTGCTTCGCAATGTACTGGTCGTTCTTTTTTCCATCCTGATACTGTATATGGGCATCCGCCTGTCACAGGTATTCAGGTTTGAAGTCCCCGAAATCCTGTTGCTGGTGATCATCTTTTTCATCGGACTGGCCTATTTCATTCTCCGTAAGGGGTATTTTTATGCTGCGGCGGTCCTCGCAATAGGAATCACTTTCGCAGGGATGACATTCATAGCCATGACCAGCATGGGCATCAGGGATGCGGCGGTACTGACGTATTTTCTTCTGATCATCTTCTCTTCCCTCCTGCTTGGCAGAATGGCTGCAATCGTGATGACGCTGCTGAGCATCATTTCGGTCTGGCTGATGGTCATGCTCGAAAACAACGGTCTTCTGGCATACGATCCATGGAGAATTGAATTTGTTGCCCGGGATATGAGTTTTGTCCTCCTGGCCACACTTGTGCTGGTAGTGTATTACGACAATATTCTGAACAGGTATATTCGTGATATCAGCAAATCGCGGGCCGATTACCGGAAGATCAATGCCGAACTCACTGAAAGAAACAAGGAGATCATGGTGATCAACTCGGAACTAAGGGAAGCGATGGAAAAATCATTGGAGAGCGACCGGCTGAAAACAGCCTTCCTTGCGAATCTGTCCCATGAAATCAGGACACCAATGAACGGGATTATCGGATTCTCCGAATTGGTATTGTCACCGGAATCCACCGACGAGGAAAAGCGGGAATACAACAGGATCATTGCCAACAGCTGCAGGCAGCTCCTTGGGGTGGTCAATGATATTGTGGATATCTCCAAGATTGAAAGCGGTGTGATTGAACTGCATCATCGGCATATGGATCTGAACGACATACTCCGGGAACTGTTCAGCCTGCATTCCCTGGCGGCCAGGGAGCAAAAGATCGACCTGGAGATGATACCGGGATTCGAAGAGGGTTATGCTGGAATCATTGCTGACGACGTAAAACTGAAACAGATACTCAACAATTTAATCGGGAATGCGATAAAATTCACCAACAAGGGTTCCGTTAAATTCGGGTATGTTTCGAAAGGTAAGATGATTGAATTTTACGTGATTGATTCAGGGATCGGGATACCGCAAGCACAGCAGCATGATATATTCGAACGCTTTATACAGGCCGACAGCGGATTGTCACGCAGGAGAGGTGGTGCCGGACTGGGTTTGTCCATCGCCAGGGCCTATGTTGAAAAGATGGGAGGGAAAATCTGGGTGCAATCGGAAAAGGGAAAAGGATCCGAATTCTACTTTACTGTTCCCCTGGTACAGGAGGTTACACGAAAGGCTGACCCTGTTGAACAGCGAATGGATACAACCGAGGAACGCATTCCTTTGCTGCTCGTGGAGGATACCGAATCCAACGAGATCCTGATGAAAGGGATGTTGAGGAATTATCCATACGATATTGTGGTGGCAAGGAGTGGAGAAGAGGCGATTGAGCTTTTTCAGAAATACGGACCTTTTGGATTGATCATGATGGATATCAAGCTGCCCGGGTTGGATGGTTATGAGGCCACCAGGGAGATACGCAGGCTGGACAAAAAAGTGCCTGTGATAGCGCAGACGGCATATGCGTTCCAGGAAGACCGGGAAAAAGCAATGGAGGCAGGGTGCAACGACCTGCTCTCCAAACCCATTAGCAGGGTGGCCCTGGAGGAGATTTTACGGAAATTCAAACGCTGATTTTACTTCCGGACAGTTGCATGTGCTATTGGAGAGTATCAGATTTATGCGTGTCCTGTTAACGTATATTGTCACCCAGCATGTGATTGTGCTGACAAACAGCATGTCGTAGCAGAAAAAAAAGAAAAAAATTAATCATATTGGGCACAAACCCAGCTAAATATAAATGATGAAACAACTTGCTTTTATTTTCCTGGTAATGTTTGCTGTTTCTGCAGCAGGCCAGCAAAACCTCGATTACCAGCAACCACCCAAAGAGATCCTCGAGCTTGTGGATGTACCGCTTGCTCCCTCCGTAATCATGGATGAGGACAAGGAAGTAATGCTCCTCCTCTACCGGGATACATATGTAACGATCGAGAATCTGTCCAGGGACGAGCTGCGCCTGGCCGGCCTCCGCATCGACCCGGTTACCAATATCGGCAGCAGGGTACGCTATTACAATAATCTGAAGATCCGGTGGCTGACCGGGGACCGGACAGCACCTGTCCAGGTACTGGGCTTGCCTGCGGAACCCAGGCTGGCGAATTTTACCTGGTCGCCGGACCAGCAGAAGATCGCGATGACCCATACCACGGCGGATGGGGTGGAGGTTTGGGTGCTTGATGTTACAACCGCAATCGCCAAAGCGATAACGCCGGATATGGTGAATGCAAACCTGGGCAATGTGGTCAACTGGTTCAGCGACAGCCAGCATTTGCTGGTCAAAATGGTGGCCACCATGCGGAAACCGCTGGTCGATACTGAACAGGCGGTACCTGCCGGACCAACGGTGTCGGTAAGCGATGGCAGGCTGGCGCAGAACCGGACTTACCAGGATCTTCTTCAGAACAAGAACGATGAGTTCAATTTTGAACAGATGGCTATGTCGGATCTTTACAAAGTATCGGTGGATGGTACTTTCGAAAAATGGATGCATGGCGCCATGTATGCAGGCATCGATTTTTCTCCCGACGGGAATTATATAATGATCAGCACCATAGAACGACCTTTTTCCTACCTTGTACCATACAATCGATTTCCATCTGTAACAAGAGTGTATACATCGGATGGTGTTGAGGTAGAGACGATCGTGGAGGTACCGTTGATCGAGGATCTTCCCAAAGGATTCATGGCGGTACGCAAAGGGCGCCGTATCGCGGGTTGGCGCAATGATCTGCCTGCCTCCATCGTATTTGCCGAGGCCCTCGATGGAGGGGATCCTGCCAACGAGGTGGAATACCGCGATGCGGTCTTCCATCTGGACGCGCCTTTTGAGCAGGTCCCAAAGTTATTGCTGAAGACCATCAACCGTTTTTCAGGTATTCGGTGGGGAAACAAAAAAGTGGCCATTGCTTCCGATTACTGGTGGAATACCAGGAATACCAAAACCTACCTGTTCAATCCTTCGGATCCGGGTGAAACCGCTGTTGTTATCGACGACCGCAACTACCAGGACCGGTACAGTGATCCCGGGAGTTTTGTGATGACCAGGAATGAAATGAGCAAGTCGGTGCTGGCACTGGAAGGCAACAATGCATTCCTTATCGGTGAAGGTTTCTCAGAAGAGGGACAGTTCCCGTTTGTCGACCGACTGAATCTTAAAAACCTGAAAAAGAAACGACTTTACCAGTCGGCATACACCGATCGCATGGAGGAGCTGCGTTCGTATGATCCGGACAGTGACAGGTTGCTGGTACGGATTGAATCGCCTGTTGACTACCCGAATTACTACTTCCGTCATTTGAAAAAAGGCGATCTTGACCAACTTACCTTCTTTGAAAATCCGTTCAAAAGCATCCAGGATGTGCACAAGGAAGTGATCACTTACCAGCGCGAAGATGGCCTGGAGCTGACCGGCACCCTTTATTTGCCGGTGGGATATGACATGGAGAAGAAGGAGAAGAAGCCGATGATTCTCTGGGCCTACCCGACAGAATTCAAGGACAGGACCAGCGCTGCGCAGAACACACAGAATCCAAACAGTTTCACTTTCCCGTATTACGGTTCCCCGGTTTACTGGGTAACCCGCGGGTACGTTGTGCTTGATGATGCCGCTTTCCCGATCGTGGGAGAAGGCGAGGAGGAGCCTAACGACAGTTTCAGGAAGCAGCTGGTTGCCAATGCCAAAGCGGCTATTGACGCAGTGGATGCACTTGGTTATATCGACCGGGGCAAGGTTGCCGTGGGAGGACACAGCTATGGAGCCTTCATGGTTGCCAACCTGCTTTCGCATTCTGATCTCTTTGCAGCAGGGATCGCCAGGAGCGGTGCGTATAACCGAACATTCACGCCTTTTGGTTTCCAGAGCGAAGAGCGCAACTACTGGGAGGCTCCTGAAGTGTATTACCGCATGTCTCCGTTCATGCATGCAGATAAAATGAAAACCCCGCTGTTGCTTATTCACGGTGAGGCGGACAATAATTCCGGCACCTACCCGATGCAGAGCGAACGCTATTTTAACGCGATCAAAGGACTGGGAGGAACTGCCAGGCTGGTGATACTGCCAAAGGAGAGCCATGGATACCGGGCAAAAGAGAGTGTGCTGCATGTACTTTGGGAGCAGGACCAGTGGCTTGAGTTGTATTGTAAATAGTGAAATATATATATATAAATAGGCTTATAAATAACTATTTATATATTTCTTTAAATATATATAACATTTGAAGAAGCGCTTTGATATTTAACAGGGTTTATTATATTTATCCCTTCAAACCATTCAGCTAACAATACAACTAAACTGCCTGATCATGTGGAAAACCGCACTGTTTCTGCTGCTGACGATCATCGTCATTCCTTTCTTTGCTTTTCGTTTCAATGAACCGCTGACACCGCTTCAAATGGGTATTTTGCGTGACCTGGTTACCATCTATATCATTGCAGCAGGGGCCTGTTTTCTTGTGAGTCTTGTAACGGAGAATTACAGCCAGGTGGATAAATTGTGGAGCCTCATTCCCATCGCCTATGTGTGGATCGTGACCATCCGGGTCGACCTGGAGCCACGCATTCTGCTGATGGCATTCGTGGTAACGATCTGGGGGGTGCGGCTGACCTATAATTTCAACCGTCGTGGAGGATATTCCTTCAGGTTCTGGACCGGGGAGGAAGATTACCGCTGGTCTGTACTCAGGTCGAAACCGGAGTTTTCGGCCAGATGGAAATGGCAGCTGTTCAACCTGGTGTTTATCTCCTATTACCAGATGGGACTAATCCTCCTGTTCACGCTTCCTGCGCTGAAAAGCGTGAATGGTGCACCGCTGGGTTGGTTCGACTGGCTGATCACCGGGCTGTTCCTCTTCTTTGTGATTACAGAAACCATTGCCGACCAGCAACAGTGGAAATTCCATAAGGAAAAGAGCCGGCTGCAGGAAGAGGGGATTGAGTTGCCCGATCAGTACCAAAAAGGATTTGTGGATTCAGGATTATGGGGAGTGGTCAGGCATCCCAACTATGCTTCGGAACAGGCGATCTGGATCGTCTTTTACCTGTTCAGTGTGGCCGCAACCGGACAATGGCTCAACTGGTCGATCATGGGGGCCGTGTTGCTGGTATTGCTCTTCTGGGGCAGCAGCAATTTCAGTGAGGGGATTTCAGCATCGAAGTACCCGGACTATGCTGACTATAAGCGACGGGTAGCACGCTTTGTGCCCATCAGGCTGTGGAGCAGGAACGAATAGGTATTTTGATTGCTTACCAGACCGGGATACTCCTTCAGCATCCTTATTTTTCCCATTGTCTGCTGGCCTGCTCCTGGTAATTGAAAAAAAATTTTAAAAAAGCGTTAAATGCGGGTGTTAACACATTGGAGCCCTTGACACTTCAGACATATTTATTACCTTGACCCCATTATGAAAAGGACACTGGTAATCGGAGATATTCATGGTGCCTATGAGGCCATGTTGCAGGTGATGGAACGGTCGGCATTCGACCCTGAAAATGACAGGTTGATCTGCGTGGGTGATGTGGCAGACCGCCGGCCCCGTGTAAAGGAATGTGCAGAACAACTGTTGAAGGTGAAGGATTTGGTGATGATCCTTGGCAACCACGACAAGTGGGCCCTTGAATGGATGTCGCGCGTAGGAGACCAGTTGTGGAACCGTACGGGAAATGATGTCTCTGCCGCGGATCAGTCGACCCACAAGCGTTTTGATGTCAACGACCTGTATGAAAAAGCTTCCGAGGTCTGGCTCACCCAGGGCGGCAGTGATACAATAATGAGCTACAGGGAGGGCGTTCCGCCCGCACATTTTGAATTGTTGCGGCAGGCAAAATACTTTCATATGGAAGGAAACCGGATCTTTGTGCATGGCGGTTTCAACCACAGGAAGCCACTGGAAGCCCAAGATCCCGAGGACTTCCTGTGGGACCGCAGCCTGGTCGATTATGCCCTGAAGCATTGTGAGACAGGGACCAGGCTTGGAGGCTATGAAGAGATTTACGTCGGACATACGCCTACCATCAATCTCCATGTAAGTGCATCAGGAAGATCGGCATTGAAGGGAGCCGTGCTGGAGGACCAGACCACCCGACCGCTTCAGTTATGCAATGTATGGATGATGGATACCGGTGCCGGCTGGCCGGGCGGCAAACTGAGCATGATGGACATCAACACGAAAGAGGTCTGGCAGAGCGAAGCGATTACCTAAACCTATTATTTCGCACCGGGCAGTTGCTTTCTGTTCAGTGTAAGTTTCCCATCTTCAGCACCGATTTCCACGTGATCGCCTGGTTCCACTTCCCCTTTCAGCATGGCCATGGAGATCATGTCCACCAGTTTTTTCTGGATCAGCCGTTTCAGGGGTCGCGCACCGAATTGCATATCAAAACCTTCTTTCTTGATCTGTTCCAGCGCCTCCCTGGTCACATCGATCGTGATCTCCTGCTTTTTCAGCTGTTTTCGCAGTAGGTTCAGCTGGATTTGAATGATTCCTTCCATGTGTTCCATGCCCAGCGGACGGAACATCACCAGTTCGTCGATCCTGTTGAGGAATTCAGGCCGCATGCTCTTTTTCAGCAGTTCGAAGATGCGGTTACGCGTTTCCTGGTATACCTCCTCCATATTGGATTCATCTGCCCCGGCGAATTGCTCATGGATGATATCGGACCCCAGGTTGGAAGTCATGATGATGATTGTATTCTTGAAATTGGCGATCCTTCCCTTGTTATCGGTCAGGCGGCCGTCTTCCAGCACCTGCAGCAGGATATTGAACGTATCGGGGTGTGCCTTTTCGATCTCATCGAGGAGGATCACCGAATAGGGTTTCCTGCGCACAGCTTCAGTCAGCTGTCCTCCCTCGTCGTATCCGACGTATCCCGGGGGTGCTCCCACGAGTCGTGATACTGCATGTCGTTCCTGGTATTCACTCATATCGATGCGGGTCAGCAGCGACTCATCGTTGAACAGGTATTCGGCAAGTGCCCTGGCGAGTTCTGTTTTTCCCACCCCCGTGGTTCCCAGGAAGAGGAACGATCCTACCGGTCGTTTTTCATCTGCCAGTCCTGTGCGGCTGCGCCGTATGGCCGATGAGACAGCCTCCACCGCCTCCTCCTGTCCGACCACACGCTTGCGCAGTTCTGCTTCAATATGCAGCAGTTTCTTCCGGTCGTTTTGCAGCATTTTTGTTACCGGGATGCCTGTCCACCGCGAAACCACTTCGGCAACATCTTCGGAGGTTATTTCCTCGCGCACAAGGCGTTTCCCGTCTTCCTCGTATGCTTTCAGCCGGGAGATGGTTGCCTCGAGCTCCTTTTCTGCAGCGGGCAGTTCGCCGTAACGGATTTCCGCCACTTTGCCCAGGTTGCTTTCACGTTCTGCCTTTTCGGCCTCATACCTGAGCGTTTCGATGTGCTGCTTGATCTTTTGGATATTGGAAACAATTTCTTTTTCCTCCTGCCAGACGGCCATGAGCTGTTTGTGTTCATCTTTCAGATCGGCCAGTTGCCGGGAGATGTTTTCAACGCGTGACTTGTCTTTTTCGCGCTTGAAGGCCTCCTTTTCGATTTCGAGTTGCTTGATTTTACGTTCCAGGGTATCGATGGACTCGGGCCTGGAGTTCATCTCCAGGCGCAGGTGCGCAGCTGCCTCGTCGATCAGGTCGATCGCCTTGTCGGGCAGGAACCTGTCGGTGATATAACGCGTGGAGAGCTGGACCGCTGCTACGATCGCCTCGTCCATGATCCGGATTTTGTGGTAGCTTTCATACCGTTCCTTGATTCCCCGGAGGATGGAGACGGCGTCTTCTTCAGCAGGTTCATTCACGAATACCTTCTGGAACCTCCGTTCGAGGGCCTTGTCCTTTTCAAAGTATTTCTGGAACTCGTTCAGCGTGGTGGCCCCGATGGCCCGCAGGTCACCCTTGGACAATGCGGGTTTCAGGATATTGGCCGCATCCATGGCCCCCTCCCCACCACCACCGGCGCCTACCAGGGTATGGATCTCATCAATAAACAGGATGATCTTCCCTTCCGAACCGATCACCTCTTTTACCACCGATTTCAGCCGTTCCTCGAACTCGCCCTTGTATTTGGCGCCGGCGATCAGCGCACCCATGTCGAGCGAGTACAGTTCCTTTTGCATCAGATCATCCGGTACGTCCTTATTAACGATCCGGAAAGCGATGCCCTCGGCAATGGCTGTTTTTCCCACGCCTGGTTCCCCCACCAGTATGGGGTTGTTCTTGGTCCGGCGGGTCAGGATCTGCAGCACCCTGCGGATCTCTTCGTCGCGCCCGATCACGGGGTCGAGCTTTCCGTCCTTTGCCCGCTCATTCAGGTGAATGGCATATTTATCCAGGGCATTGTAAGTCTCCTCGGCAGACTGGCTTTTTACTTTTTCTCCTTTCCGCAGCTCATAGATCGCGGCATTGAGATCGCTTTCATTGATCCCGGCATCCTTCAGCATCCTGCCCACCTGGTCATTTGTTTTAAACAACCCGGTTACCATATGCTCCAGGGTCACATATTCATCGCCTGCTTTTTTCGCAGCAGCTTCAGATTTCACCAGGGCCTCGTTCGCAGCCGTGGACAAATATTTCTCGCCTCCCGTTATTTTCGGGTATCCTGCGATGATGCTGTCCAGAGCAGCTTCCATTTGTGCAGCGTTTACGGATAGTTTCCTGAATATAAAAGGCAATACGTTTTCGTCCACCTCCATCACACCTTTCATGATGTGACCGCATTCGATTGCCTGGTGGTCGAGTTCAATAGCTATTTGCTGGGCGCGCTGGATCGCCTCCTGTGCCTTTATTGTAAATTTTTTAAAATCCATATCGTTGTTTTTATTTTTCAGTGCATCAAATGATGCGCCAAGGTCTGCACACGATCTTTCCTGTAATGCGTATCAGCCTCTATTGTAATATGTTACAATGAAATTCCGAAAATGCAGCCCGATCAGCGAATGACAAAATGACACCAAATAATTACGCATAACAGACAAAATGACAGTAAGTTACATGGTGGATGTGGTTTGTTTTCCAGGTTGGGACAGGGGGCTTCCACAGGGTTATATTGCTGAAGTCACTCAAATAATTTCATTAACTTGCGTGTAATTCTTATATGAAATGGCACGATTTATAAAATTGAGGCAGGGTTCACGGGGGGCCAAACCGGGTTCGCTTATTTTCATCGGTCAGCAGCGGACAGAGAAAGTTACCGTGAATGTCATGCAATACGACCGGACAGAGCTGGTGGAAAAAACGGATGTTTCCATTGAAGAGGCCTTATCCATGATCGATGACCGGAAAATGACCTGGATCAATGTTTTCGGACTGCATGATACCGGGCTGTTGTCGAAGATCGGGGAACGACTGTCTGTGGATGAACTTATGCTGGAAGACATGCTCAACACCGATCACCGTACCAGGTTTACGTATGATGAGGATGATGAGCAATTGTTGTTTATTGTCAAGTTGCTGATGCAATCAGCGGAAAGCATGCAGATCGATTCTGATCAGCTCAGCATCATTGCAGGAAAGCATTATGTGGTCACCTTGCAGGAGCGGCCGGGATCTCATTTTGATGCGGTTCGGGAGCGGATCAGGAAATCGAAGGACCGGATCAGGATCATTCATCCCGATTACCTGGCATATGCACTGCTGGACTGCATGGTGGATGCGTATCTTGGTATCATCGCGGAACTGGGAGGCGCCATTGATGCGCTTGAGAAGGAGGTCCTGGAGGACCCGCGGAAGGAAACTTCCGGGAAAATCTACAGGTTGCGGACGGAGCTTAATTTTTTACGCAGGATTGTGCTTCCGCTGAAGGAGCTTACATTAGGATTCCTGAAATCCCCTTCGCCATTGATCTCTGAAGATACAAGGGAATTCATTACCGATCTGCACGACCATGTGGTGATCACCTATGAAAGTATCGAGGTGTATTATTCTCTTGTGGCAGATCAGCTGGACATATACAATTCAATGATTTCCAACCGTGCCAATGAGATCATGAAGGTGCTGACGGTCTTTGCTGCCATCTTCATTCCGCTTACTTTCATTGCAGGGGTATATGGCATGAATTTTAAAAAGATCCCGGAACTGGAACTGAATTACGGGTATATTTATTTCTGGATTCTGATTATTTTTGTGGCCGTTGGGCTGGTCATCTATTTCAGGAGGAAGAAGTGGTTATAGGAAAAGTATACATCAGCATATTTTAAACATGGAGTATTCGAAACGCATTTATTACCTGTTGTTGGTGGTGATCATCGTGCTGTTGCTGCTCTACGCCCAGTCATTGCTTATCCCGTTTGTACTGGCGATATTGATCTGGTTCGTGATCAGGGTATTCAAGAGTCTGTTGTTGCGGATTCCGTACATCAGAAAATGGCCCCATTGGTTGCTGACCACCATATCTTCTGTGATTTTGCTTAGTCTCCTGGGGCTTATCGTTACCTTAATCAGCAGCAACATTCAGCAATTATCCTCCTCCTTTCCGGAATATGAAAAGAACATCAATGCGGTGGCTGACAAGATCGGTACAACTTTCAACATCGACCTGGGGGAATCCATCACCAATGCGATCAGGGATTTTAATTTCACCAGTATCCTGTCATCACTTTTTTCCGCGCTTACCTCAATCTTCGGGAATGCCCTGTTGATATTGGTATACCTGGTGTTTATTTTGCTGGAGGAAACGATCTTCCGGAGGAAGCTGGAGTTGATTTACAGTTCAAAGGAATCACTGGAACGTACCACCGGGATCCTTCAGAAAATCGACAACTCCATCAGCAATTATATTGCCATCAAGAGCATTACCAGTCTCAGTACCGGGTTTTTGAGTTTCTGGGTGTTGTACTTCATAGGTGTGGATGCGCCGTTCTTCTGGGCGTTCATTATATTTATCCTGAATTACATTCCGAACATCGGGTCGCTGGTGGCCACGCTGTTTCCGACGGTTTTTGCCCTGTTGCAGTTCGGGGAACTGACCCACCCGCTGCTGGTATTGATCATTGTTGGGGCCATTCAGCTTTCCATCGGCAGCCTGATCGAACCCAGGATCATGGGAAACACACTGAACATGAGTCCGCTGGTGGTATTTCTTACACTAGTCCTCTGGGGCATGATCTGGGGGGTCACCGGGATGCTGCTCAGTGTGCCGATTACGGTGATTATTATATTGATCCTGAACGAATTTCCGGGTACCCGGGGCATAGCGACCTTGCTGAGTCGCAGGGGGGATCCGGGTTTATAGCTACGTTAAGGTCACGGGGTTAGGATATGATTTGGTAAAGAGCGGCTTTGTGATCTACCGCATTTATTTGGATAGTGGTAATAGCGGGACAAAGAGAACAGGAGATAAAAAAAATTTGTCTGAGAAGTGTGCTTTTTATTGCTGCGGTTATTTTGTTTTTTTCTGCCCAGGATGTCTGCGGGAAAATGTTGCACCAGCGTTCACACCCGGGGCGACGGGCAAGCTGTTTATCATCGGTGGTGGTGAAATTATCCGGGTGCTCTTAACTGTTTGACGGGATAGAGATTCTGAGCAGGTGAAAAAGTTTTACTATATTGCCGATCAGGTAAACAAATTTTGATATGAAGGTATTATTTATCGGGGGAACCGGGAACATATCCGCAGCCTGCTCCAGGCGTGCAATTCACCATGACCTTGATGTGTATCTCCTGAACAGGGGCAAGGTGAAGGTTCCCGGACTGGAGGGAGTCACCTGCATCAAGGCAGATATTCACCGGCCCGAAGAGGTGAAAAAGGCAATCGCGGGGATGACTTTCGACGTGGTGGCGAATTTTATCGCTTTCACCCCGGAAGATATTCGGAACGATCTCGAACTGTTCACAGGGAAGACAGGTCAGTATATTTTCATCAGCTCGGCCTCTGCATACCAGAAACCACAATCGCATTACCTGGTGACCGAATCCACGCCCCTGGCGAATCCTTACTGGGATTATTCCCGCGATAAGATTGCGTGCGAGGACCTGCTGATGAAGGCTTACCGGGAGGATGGTTTCCCGGTCACGATCGTACGCCCTTCGCATACCTACGATACGGTGATCCCGGTATCGGTGGGAAGCTGGGAGGATTATACCCTTGTGGACCGGATGAAAAAAGGACTTCCTGTAATTGTACACGGCGACGGAAGTTCGCTATGGACGGTGACCCATTCCGACGATTTTGCGAAGGCATTTACGGGACTGCTTGGTCACCAGCAGGCGATCGGACAGAGCTTTCATATTACTTCCGACGAAGTGCTGAACTGGAACCAGATCTATGAAGCGGTGGCAGAAGCCGCCGGTGTGGAGCCCCACATCCTGCACGCCTCCTCTGATCTCATCAGCGATGTGGCAGACAGTATCGGTATGCCGGGGATGTGTGGGAATCTTCTGGGAGACAAGTCTCTAAGCGTAGTGTTCGACAATGCAAAGATCAAACGGTTTGTTCCGGGTTTTGTGGCAACCATTCCTTTCAGGCAGGGCATCAGGCGCACGATACGCTGGTTCGAAGCGAAGCCTGAACGGATGTGGATCAGCAAGGAGAACCAGTTGCTGATGGATAAAGTTGCTGAAAAAGTAATGAACCGGTGATGCGCAAGGGCGCGGAGATCCGGAACAGTGAAAGGGGCTGCGGGCATGTAAAAATTGCATTGGAAATTGAACGAGAACAGCAGATGATTGTTTTACTGTAAGGGATGATCAGGAATATTTTTCATAGGATACAGGAGCAACGATCCGGGAAAAAACCGGGTATTGCCTATGACAGTTCCCGGGCGAAGGAATTTGCCGGGAAGGCATGGAAAGCGATCCAGTCGGGCGTAAGGAAGGCCGGAAATGAAGCCGCTGAAACAAGGGAGATGGCACAGTCGTTTTTCCGGCTCCTTGAGCACAAGCTGAACATGCAGGAGCGGCAGGTTCCGCCTACCGAGGAGGAGGTGAAGGAGGCCATTGAACAACTGAAGGACGTAGGCAGGTTTTCGGTCTTTACAACAGCCGTGATACTTCCAGGAGGCGCTGTATCCTTGATGGGGCTTGAATTGCTGGCAAGAAAATTCGGAATAAATTTTACTTTTATACCCTCTTCCTTCAGGAAAAATGCCGAATGGAAACATCCGGACGGTCAAAGGAGGAGGACCCGGAGCAGCCTGAACAGGAAAGACAGGAGCATTACCGATGTGCGTCCTGAAGAAGATGTCCGGTAGGTACACCCACTACTAAAAAACTACTGATAGCCAATGAATTGGATTTCTTTGACACGGAGAAATGCATGGTTGTTTTGTCTGTTACTGATGCTCCCCCGGGAGTTGCCGGGACAATTGATCATGAACGAGATGATGGCTTCCAATGCTTCGACACTGGAAGACCAGTTCAATGAGTTTCCAGACTGGATTGAAATCCATAATGCAGGCACCGAAGGTATTCAACTGGGAACCTACTGGCTTTCCGATGATCTTTCCGAACCGAAAAAATGGAACCTTCCCGGGATGCTGCTTGAGCCGGATTCCTATTACATTGTCTTTGCATCCGGCCGGGATATCAGGACCGGCATGGCATACTGGCATACCGTAATCAATACCGGTGAATCCTGGAGGTTCCTGGCGCCTGACGGGCCGGTGGACAACAGCTGGCGGACTTCGACGGACTATACCGCTGGCTGGGATACCGGGAAGGCGGGGATCGGTTACAGCGATGGTGATGACTCCACCATCATCGACCAGTCAGTATCCCTTTACATGCAAAAGGAGTTCCGGGTCACTTCTCCCGAACAGGTTTCGGATGCGGTTTTGTTCATGGATTACGACGACGGATTCGTTGCGTATTTGAACGGGACCGAGATCGCACGCAGCAACAACATGGGTATCGAGGGCAGGGACATCGTATACAATAACACTGCTACCAGCGATCATGAGGCCAGGATGTACAATGGTCAGCAGCCCGAACAGTTTTTCCTGACAGATCATCTCGATGCGCTCCGGGAAGGATCCAATATCCTGGCCATACAGGTCCATAATGTAAACGCCACCTCCTCTGATATGAGTGCCAATCCCTTCCTGCTGCTTGGCTTCAGTAGTTTCCAGGAGGACCTGGTCTACAGGAATCCCTATGTTTTGATCAGGGACAAGTATCCGCACGCCAGCTTCAGGATCAGGGCAGAAGGCGAAGCGCTCTATCTTCGTGACCAGTATGGAAATATTGTGGATCAGATCGCTAATGTCATGCTCCCCACTGACTTTTCATATGGAAGGATTCCGGGAGCAGACGAACAGTTCGGGTATTTTGCCCTGCCCACGCCAGGCGAACCAAACGGATCAGATTATTCACTGCATTATTTTACCGATTCTGTGACCATTGTGCCCCACCAGGCAGATTTTGAACCAGTGATCCGTATTCACATGGAAGCTGATATGGCGGAAGACAAGGTCCACTATACGGTTGACGGTACGGAACCTGATCAGGATTCTCCCCTGTTTCCAGGTGTGCCGGACCTTACCGAAACCACGGTTGTCAAAGCCAGGATCTTCCGCCCGAACAGTCTGCCCGGGCCGGTAACCACCCGTACCTTTTTCGTGGGTGAAGGTCATGATCTCCCCCTGATCTCAGTGTCCATGAACCCCTATGATCTATGGGATTATAACAATGGTATCTATGTGATGGGTCCCAATGCGAATTCCGAAGCTCCCAACCACGGGGCCAACTTCTGGCAGGACTGGGAGTGCCCGGCACATTTTGAGATTTACGATACCCAGCACCGGGTGCTGCTTTCCCAGGATGCCGGTACCAGGATCTTTGGCGGATGGTCGCGTGCCCATCCCCAGAAATCCATGTCTTTTTTCGCGAGGAAAAATTATGGTGACGGGAGCTTTTCATGCCGGCTGTTCAGGGAAAAACCCATCGATTCCTTTGAAGCCTTTGTGCTGAGAAACAGTGGCAACGACTGGTGCAACGGGAACTTCAGGGATGCACTTACGGCGCATCTTGCAGCAGACATGCAGTTGGATCACCAGGCCTACCAGCCTTATGTGATGTACCTCAATGGTGCATACTGGGGGATCATCAACATGCGTGAAAAGGTCAACGAACATTTTATTGCTTCCAACCACCATGTGTATGCCGATGATGTCAACCTGCTGGTAAGCAACAGTTCACTGGTCCATGGCAGTCCGGCCCGTTATAACCAGATGTATGATTTTATTTCCACGCATGATTTGAGTATTTCGCAGAACTACTACAAGGCGAGGAACATGATGGATGTGAACAATTACATGAATTACTGGGTGCTGAATGTATATATCGACAACAAGGACTGGCCCGGGAACAATATCAAGTACTGGAATACCAGTGCGCCGGGATCCCTGTTCAGGTGGATTTCGTACGATACCGATTTCGGTTATTCGATCTGGGACCACCAGGCATATACAGTCAATACACTCAAGTTTTCCTTCGGTGAAGTGGACGAGCTTAACTGGGCCAACCAGGAATGGGCCACCTCCATGATCCGGTCACTGATTGCTAATCCCAACTTCAGGCGGCAGTTCATCAATGCATTTGCCGAAAGGATGAACACCACCTTCCATACTGATAACGTGGTCCCGGTGATCGATTCATTCGAGCAGCGCCTGATCAATGATGCACCCGCCCATTATGACAAGTGGATCGGTGATCCCAACCACTGGCTGAGCTTCCCAAACTGGCTGGCCAGCGTGGAACGGATGCGGAACTATTTTCGCGAACGTCCTGTGTATATGCGTCAGCACCTGATGGAACGGTTCAGTCTCAGTGGTGTTTCAGATATCGAGGTCAGGGTTTCCGACGCGCAGGCGGGACATGTGCGGCTGAACAGTATCGACCTGGATACCTACCCGTTCAGTGGCACCTACTTCACCGGGGTGCCGGTAAGGCTGGAGGCTGTTCCTGCTCCCGGACATGTATTCTCGCACTGGGCGGGTGGTTTCGACGGCGATACCACGGTTTTTTCCTATGACATGAGCGGCCCGTCCCTGTTTGTCGCTGTTTTCGAGGCGGTCGACTCCAGCGAGAGGATTGTGATCAATGAGATCAACTATGCCTCTGATCCTGCGAACAACACAGAGGACTGGATAGAATTGTATAATCATTCCGGGGTTGCGGTCGACCTTTCGGGGTGGGCGCTGGTGGATGGTTTTTCACGCGACAGCTTTGTGATTACAGATGGTACTGTAATTCCGCCAGGAAGCTACCTGGTTTTCTGCCGCTACCGGCCTGATTTCAAACGATTTCATCCTGAGATGCGGCCTTTGATGGGAGACCTTCCCTTTGGAATGAGCCGTGATGGTGATGGTATCGCCCTGTACGATGCCGATGGAGCAATGCACGATCATGTTATTTTTGAGGGTGTGGCCCCCTGGCCGGAAGAGGCAAACGGAAGCGGGATGACCCTTGAGCTGATCTATCCCGGCATTGACAACAGCCTGCCGGAAAGCTGGAAGGCCTCGCTGGCACCTATGGGGACACCCAATGCCCTGAACAGTCGGTTTGCTGAACCGGAAGAGCATATGGACACAACGGATGTTGACCTGTATCGTTTACCGCTGGCAGGAGTGTATCCTTCTCCCTTCAGCGATCAGTTGCACGTTGCCTTTACACTGACGCATCCGGGAAATGTAACGGTTTCGGTATTCAATGCCTCCGGGCAACGGGTCGGTGTCATTGCCGAAGGAAACTATCCACAGGGTGACCATAAGGTTACCTGGAGCGTGGCCGGGTCTCTTCCCCAGGGACTGTATTTTGTGAATATCCGTGCAGGGATGTACCGCAGGACCTTCAAGGTCGTGCATCACTAGGGTCCGGTTGAAACGCACTGCTGCGGGGTTCTGTCAGCGGGGGTGGAATGTTTCTCAATTTTCAGAGGGCATTGAGGGCGCATCCTGTATTCTGAAGATAGCCGGGGATACAGAAAAAGTGAGGCCGTCCTGTGCCAACCGGACAGCCTCACTTGCTATATGAAGCTCATTTTTCTCTGTCAGTCTAAGGAAATCAATTCCGGTTTTCCAAACCCGAGCGCTTTCAGCGGCTCCTGCTGTGTGGCAGCATCTCCCACCACCACGTAAAACATCCTTTCGGGATCGATGTACTTGCGGGAGATTTCCTGGTGTTGTTCAAGTGTCATTGATCTCAGGGTCTCCTGTTCCTGTGCAATATAATCCACGGGCAGCTCATAGCTGTTAATATCCCTTAATATGCCCTGGAGCGATCCCAGGGTCTCATAGTTCCGGGCGTTTGATTTAAGCAGCGCCGATTTGGTGAATTCGAGGTCCTCTGCCGGAATCCCTTTGCGATACCCGGCCATTTCATCATGGAAGATCTGCACCGATTCAAGGGTGGCATCCGACCGCACGCTGGAGTTGGCATTGAAGGTTCCATATACATTATTGAGGTTGAATCCTGAACGTGCCCCGTATGTAAATCCTTTTTCTTCCCTGAGGATCATGTTGAGTCTTCCGTTGAATGATCCGCCCAGTTTGTAGTTGGCAATGGTTGCGGCATAATGGTCGAAATGGTCTTCCGGCGTATACCTGCTTCCGATACTGATCACCGATTGCTTGGCACCCGGGAAATCAACAAAATAGATTTTTGCATCCGGGTTTTCAGGTGTAAAATTGAAGTCCGGTATGGTCACTTCTTTTTCGGGCCATGCGGAAGCGAGTCCGGAAAACAGCCGTGTGGTGGTCTGCTGGTCCACATCACCAACGATCATCAATGTTGCCACGGAAGGTGACAGATTGTTAGTGTAATATGCTTTCAGGTCATCAAGCGTTATGGCCGTGACAGTTTCAACCGTACCTGATGTGGAGGTTGCCAGGAGTGATCCCTTTCCATGAATAAGGTCATTGAATGCCTGCCAGGAGAGAAAGTTGGGATTGGCATTATTCCTTTTCAGATTATTGACCACCTTCATTTTCGCGATTTCGAATTCTATTTCATCCCATCTTGGCTCCACCAGGATCTCCTGCACCAGTTCCACGGTTTTCTCCAGGTTTCTTGCCAGGCAGTTGACATTGACAGTGATTGATTCCAGTCCGGCACTGACCCGGATCCGGGCTCCCAGCAAATCGATGGCTTCTTCCAGCTCTTCAGGCGTTTTACTGGCTGTGCCTTCCATCAGCATGGTGGCCAGCAGGCTGGCTACACCCGATTTATCCACGGGATCCAGGAGGTGGCCCCCATCAATATCGATGGTGTACTGTACCAGTGGCAATTCATCGTGTTCGATTCCCAGCACCTTCATTCCATTGGGAAGGGAGGATTTCCATACTTCGGGCGCATCACGAACCGGGTCGGGGCCGGGAACCGGTTCGACCGAGCGATCGAAAGCAGACGGCGTACGTGTGATCACTTCCTCTTCACCGGTTACTTCGGCTACCTTATATACCTGGTCGCCAGACTCTTCAACAATACCGGCTTTTTCACAATCTGCAGCCGAAAGTTCCAGCTGACCTTTGGGCACGAAGCTTGTCAGCACAAAGGGTTGATCCTTGATATATTTTTCATAGACACGCCAGACATCATCGATGGTGACGGACCTGATATTTTTAATATCCTCAGCGATGAATGAAGGATCACCTGCATACTCACTGTAGCGGGCCAGCTGAAACGATTTTCCAAGGACCGAGCTGATCCCGTTATAAAAACCTGTTTCCAGTCCGGCCTTGATTTTTTCCAGATCGGTTTCTGTGATCCCTTCCTGTTCGAACCTTTCGAATGCCTCAAACACGGCTGCTTCGGCATCTGCCAGGCTGGTACCAGCATTGCCGGGAACAGAGATGGTGAACTTTCCGGCCAGTTCCATTGCATAATTGTACACGCTTACGCGGGAAGTGAGTTTTTTCTCTTTCACCAGCACCTTGTACATGGGGGCCTTTCTGCCACTGCCAAGTATCTGTCCCAGGAAATCCAGGGCATATGCATCGGGATGGTATTGTTCCACTACGGGCCATACCATCGTAAGCAGGGGCGTTTTTGCAAAATTATCTTCGTGGTACAGGCGTTTTGTCTGTTCAAGTGTTACGTAAACGGGATCCATATCTTCCACCTTTTCGCCGGACGGGATCTCTCCGAAATATTTTTCTACCAGGGCTTTCATTTCTTCCGGTTCAAAGTCACCGGCAATGGCCAGGGTGGCGTTATTCGGAAGGTAGAATTCCTGGTGAAATGCCTTGACATCCTCCACGGTGGCGTTGAAAAGGTCTTCCATTTCCCCGATCACCTGCCAGTTGTATGGATGTCCATCGGGAAAGAGATTTTTGTGAATCACGTAATTGTTGTGTCCATACGGGTTGTTATCCACCATCTGGCGTTTTTCATTCAATACCACGTCCTGCTGATTGGCGAATGCCGAACGGGTGACCGTGTTGATCAGGTACCCCATACGGTCCGATTCCAGCCAGAGGGCCAGTTCGGCAGCATTTTTCGGGACCACTTCATAATACACTGTTCCGTCGGTGCTTGTTCCGCCGTTGAGTGTTCCGCCTGCTCCCTGTATTTTTTTGAAGAATTCATCCTGGCCCACATTTTCAGACTGCTGGAACATCATGTGCTCGAACAAGTGCGCGAAACCGGTTTTCCCTGGTTTTTCACGGTTGGAACCCACGTGGTACTGGATGGCCACTGCTACGATGGGGTCCGAATGGTCCTGGTGGAGGATGACGTCCAGGCCGTTTCCGAGGGTGTATTTTTCAAAAATAATGGATAATTCTTCGGATTTGTGCTGACATCCTGCAAAAATCATCAGGACAAGTGATATCATGATCACCGGGTAAAATCGCTGTTTCATATGTCTATTGTTGGTTTATAGATAAAACTTGATATAAAAGGTACATGATCAAAACTAATTCAGAAAAGTAAATATTATATTGTGAAGCAATTAAAAACAGCGGATTCCACATCTTATTTATAATCAAACTAAAAAACAACTGCCCATGAGACCAATTACCCTGTTCACCGCACTTATCCTTTTTGCTTCCTGCACCACGAAGAATGGGGGGAAAGGAGAGGAACAATGGATACAGCTTTTCAACGGTGAGAACCTGGACGGCTGGGATGTGAAGATCGCCGGCTACGACCTGAACGATAATTTCGGCAATACCTTCCGGGTCGAAGACGGTCTGCTGAAGGTAAGGTATGATGCCTATGATACTTTCACCGATCAGTTTGGCCATATTTACTACAAGAAAAAATTCTCACACTACAAGCTGCGGGTTGAGTACCGGTTTGTCGGGGAACAGGCACCGGGCGGTGCCGGGTGGGCATGGAAGAACAGTGGCGTGATGTACCATGCACAGTCTGCTGCCAGTGTGAAAAAGGACCAGTCGTTCCCGGTATCCCTGGAAGGACAGTTCCTTGGTGGTGATACAGAAGGAGAACGACCTACGATGAATCTCTGTACACCGGGAACGCATGTGCACATGGACGGTCAGCTGGTTACGCAGCATTGTAACACTTCTGCTTCAGAAACCATCAGGGATGATGCCTGGGTGACTGCAGAATTTATTGTGTTGGGCGACAGTCTTATTCACCACCTGGCAGACGGCGACACGGTACTGACCTTTACCAGGCCTGTGATTGACGGGGGAGATGTGCCTGAAGGGTTTCCGCTTGCCGGCGGTACACCGTTGAAAGAAGGGTACATTTCGCTGCAGTCGGAGTCACACCCCATTGATTTCAGGAAAGTGGAAATCCTTGACCTGTCGAGGTAACGCCGGCAATCCATCATTGTCCTGGTGCGCACCCTGTTTTCAGTCATCCGTGTTGGGCAGGTACATATCGGAAGGTTGCAACTGGTGTTTATCCACCATCTCAAGTGCCCATTCGAGCCTTCCCAGGTTTTCGGAGTTGGTGTTATTGGTGCCGAGGGCAAACTTTACGCCAGCCTCCCTGGCCCTGGCAATCACCTTGCTGCCGGGCAATTCAAGCCTGCTGTTGATCTCCAGGGCAACGTTATTCTTTACCAATGCCTGCACCACCCTGTCGATCCGGTCGTCGGTCCATAATTCATCGTACAGTTGTGCAATTTCAACGGGAAGGTAGGTGGGATTGACATAGATATCGATGGGTTCTGTGACTACTTTCTCGATCTGTGCCACCAGCTGTTCCATAAAATCATGGGGTTCCCCCACCTCCGTTTCTTCAGGAATCCACAGGCGCATCCTGGTCCCGTTGTTGTTGGTCCATGTCATGGCATCGGTAAAGGCATAGTCAAATTCCTTCACCAGCGCCGGGGAAAACATATCCACCCATTCCCGACCTTCGGCCTGCATGGCTTTAAAGATCGGAAGCCCTTCAATGGAAGTCTGGTATGCTTCCAGTTGCGTGTCGGTTTCGATGGGAAACTTCAGTCCGCAATTGGCGGCCACCCCATAATTGATACCCAGCCTGGCAGAACGCTCCATCAGCAGGGGCAGTGTCAGATCGCCTTTCTCGTGTACGTGGTAATCCACCACTGGAAAATACCGGGTATGGAGTTCGGTAATCCGCCTTACAAATTCCGGGTCGTCATTCCGCTTCTTTTCTGCTGCAGGCAGCACGGTTACCTGCATGTTCCTGAAGCTGATCCCGGTATTTCCAAAAAGGGTCGTGAGGGCAAATGTTCCTGCGCCCAGGGTCATACCTTCGTTCCTTGTCGTGCGGAAGGGCATTTCGGGTTCAATATAATCGACCACCGGATTTCCGTTGATGGAGATGAAGATATGATTCTCCACCACCTTCAGGGACAGCCTGAACCAGGCTGAATCCTCCACCATCCGGTAATGGATGTTCCTGACAGATTTCAGGCTGCCCGTCTTCAGTAAATGATCCCAGTTGCCCACCCTGCTGTTATCGATGACCACCTCGTATCCCTGTGACAGGTCACGTTCATTGGTATGAAAAAGAATGGACGCGTTGGCCCCGGGGCGGGTGAATACTTCGGTGGTGAGCTCAAAGTTTTCAAAGGTTTTGAAAACCCCGGGCTGATACACCCAGGTGTTGTATTCCCCTTCCAGCGAAACAACACCATCTTCCCGGATGAATTGCTCATCCCCATGCCATTTTCCGGATTGATCCAGCAGGTGGCAGATGGATCTTTCATTGTTGCAGGAAGCAATCAGCAGGGACATCAACAGAAGGAAAAAGGAGTTTTTCACAAGTATATAATTTAGTTAAAGTACAATGATTTAATTAGTTATAAATTTCATTTTTTCTCCGGGGGATTAGTTGCCTCGCCAAATATTTATTTTAATAAGGTGCTCGGCGAACCCTCATTATGTTGCTCTTTACTTCGTTCCATATATACATGTCCTTTTGTCATTGCTCCGCTGAAATATCTATGTCAAATGATGAGGGTTTCATAGGGGAATGTTTCAAGGTTGGAAGTATCTTCTTTTTGGTTTAATTCCCTAAAATTATAAAAAACTGCGTTACAAGGCACAAATCCTGTTGGTTTGCTTCTGTTTGTTCTGCAAAACGCCTAAATTTGTGCCCGCGAAAAAAGAATACTAAACTTTTTGTATTTCAATATGTTTTCCTGATGAGGGACATGGACCGGCTCCCTTCCCGCAAGGCTGCAACTCCAGGTGCAAAGAGCACCAAGGGCTGTTGAAAACAGGGGTTGCAAACGCAGGGATGATATTTTAGCAGATGAAATTTATAAGCCTTTAAATAAAATATACGCATGAAAAAGAAAACACTCCTGATGATCCTCGATGGATGGGGAATTGGCAATGGTTCAAATTCAGATGTGATCAGCCAGGTGGAGACGCCGAATGTGGATCGCCTGGAAAAAGAATATCCATCCTCGCGGTTACATGCTTCCGGTGAGAATGTAGGCCTGCCCGAAGGACAGATGGGAAATTCCGAGGTGGGTCACCTGAACATTGGTGCAGGGAGGATTGTTTACCAGGACCTGGTGAAAATCAACAAGGCCATCGAAGACGGCTCAATCAGGGGAAACGAGGTATTGGTGAATGCGTTCAAATATGCGCGTGACAACGATAAGCAGGTGCATTTCCTGGGCCTGCTTTCAGACGGAGGAGTGCATTCCCTGGACAAGCACCTGTATGCCCTGTGTGATATGACGGCTGAGTATGATCTTGACAAGGTGTTCATCCATGGTTTTGGCGACGGCAGGGATACCGATCCCCAGAGCGGCAAGCGCTATATCAGTAACCTGCTGAATCATCTTGAAAACTCGAACGGGAAGCTGGCCTCATTCATCGGGCGTTATTATGCAATGGACCGCGATAAGCGCTGGGAACGTATCAGGGAGGCATACGACCTGCTCGTGCATGGGAAAGGAAAGCAAACGACTGATATTTTATCAGCCATACAGGAATCATATGACAATGATGTAACCGATGAATTTATGAGGCCCATCGTCGTGGTGGATGATCATGAACAGCCATTGGGAACGATCAGCGAAGACGATGTGGTTGTATTCTTCAATTTCCGGAATGACCGGGCGAAGGAGATCACGATTGCGCTTACGCAGAAAGACATGCCGGAGCATGACATGCACACCCTGCCGCTGTACTATTGCACCCTGACGCCCTACGATGCCACATTTGAGGGGATGCATGTCATTTTCGGGAAAGACAATGTAACCCATACCATGGGAGAGGTGGTTTCGCGGGCCGGCCTGTCGCAACTGCGCATTGCTGAGACTGAGAAGTATGCCCATGTTACTTTCTTTTTCTCCGGTGGGAGGGAAAAAGTATATGAAAACGAAGACCGGATCATGGTCCCGTCCCCCAAGGTCCCGACCTATGACCACCAGCCCGAGATGAGTGCCTACGGGGTGCGCGACAAGCTCGTGGAAGACCTCCATACCGGGAAACATGATTTCATTTGCCTTAATTTCGCCAATGGCGATATGGTGGGACATACAGGCGTGGTTGATGCCATTAAAAAAGCCATTGCGACGGTGGACGAATGTGTGGGTGATGTGGTGGAAGCTGCACGCGCCAACGGATACGATGTATTGATCATTGCAGATCACGGGAATGCCGATAATGCGGTCAATGATGACGGTTCCCCCAATACGGCCCACTCACTGAACCCTGTTCCGTGCATCCTGGTAACAGACGATTACGCATCGATCGAAGAAGGCATCCTGGCTGATGTGGCCCCGACATTGCTGCACATCATGGGTGTGGGCATTCCGGAGGAGATGACAGGCAAGGTTCTGGTGTCGAAATAGCAAGAATTAATGGTTATTTCATTTGTCATAGATAGTACAACAAACTTACATGCATCATGAAAAAACTGATTTACCTGCCGTTCATTTCACTGGTGTTTTTGCTTGCATCGTGTGATTTCGATTTTGACTTTGGGATTGACCTGGTCCCCGACATTGATGAAATTGTGGATGGTATCTATACAGTGCACATTGATTCAAACACCACCACCGGCTACACTTACACTGAATCGCTTGATCTCAGCCAATATGATGAATATGAAACCTGCCGGGAGAATATTACTTCCTATGCCATTACGGACATCACCTGCGAGATCATTGAATACAATGCACCGGAAGATCTCTGGCTTTCCGGCACATTGCTGGCGTACGACATGGATTCCACTGTCACTGTAGTGGTTGCGGAATTTGATACACTTCATCTGTACCAGGTAGCAACCGATTCACTGGAAGTGGAGTTGGTTGAGAGCGAAGCGGGTCTTAACCAGGCAGTTGCCTGGATGGAGGATTCGGGCAAATTCATGTACCACCTCGAGTACCAGTTTGTGAATGAAGACGGTACGCCTTACCTGTTCGATGGGGAAGATGACGGCGATTCATTCAAAATCAAGCTCAATTTTGCCATCTTCCTTGAAACAGAGGTTTAGCTGTTGCGCACGTAGTACTCAATGGTATAGTATCCTTCGTCTCCGAATTCCGGTTTGAAGGGTTTGATCTCCGTTACCGTTCTTCCCTTTTCCATGATAATGTTGCTGAATTCCCTCTCGTCGGTGACCGATCCGTCTGCTGACCGGATGATGATTTTCAGCCGTACCTTTTTTTCTTTCCCGACATTCAGGATCACCGGTGTGAGTTCATCGCGTCTGTGGTAGACCACGTCTGTATTGTTACTTCCTGCCACCACATCCTGTAATACCATGCGGTTGATGTAGAAAGCCAGCTTGGCATGTCCCATGGCGTCGATGAGTGGTTTCCTGTATGTTCCGCTGTTTGGTCCGCCATGCAGGCAGCACCAGCTGAACCCGTCGATGTCCCTGATGCGTTGCCATTTCATGGATTCCCAGGCACTGAATGCCTGCCAAGCCTGGCTGATCCGCCATTCGGCGTAGGTGAAGTTCCTCCCGATGCTTCCCACATCATACGGGTTTTCGTAAGACGGCATCTGGTACCAGGGCTGACCGCGCACCAGTTCAAAGTTCTGCATCCCTGTCGATTCTTCGTGTTCAAAATTGAAGTAGGCCCGTTCCGGGCTTTCCAGGAGTGATTTCCTGTAGGGATCGGGCCATTCCCTGATGTTGTTCCACGTGACCCCGTACCCGGTAAGGGTATCCTGGTTGCCCCGCACGATAAGTGGGGCCGTCCATTCCCTGCAAGGAATGATGGGATTGCCATCGTGATCCAGGGTACCGGCATCGTTCCCATATGCAAAGTGCTTGTTGTAGGAGGTGGGGGAGATCAGCCGGGAGGTATCGGTACCGGCAATGGTGCGGTACATTTTCGTAATGAACCGGTTGGAATATTCGAGCGGTTTGTCACCGAACCAGTTGGGGTGGTTGGCTCCCTCCCACATGACGATGCTGGGATGGTTGAATACCTGTTCCATGTACAACGGGTATCCTTCGAAATCGATACCGCCCCATTCCCCCTCCCGGATCCATGAGGAGGTGGGCCAGATCAGCATGAGTCCCAGCTGGTCGGCCATTTCAGCAATCCGCGGGTCGTTGACACTGTGGGCATAGGTCCCGCCGGCATGGACATGAATGCGCAGGGTATTGCCGAGTTTTTTGCATGCCAGCAGTTCATCGGCGAGTACGGTGGCCGGGGGACAGCGGTTCCATTTTGCATTGTTTTCAATGGGCATACTGAAGCCCATGGTCTGCGCTCCTCCCAGCAATTCAGGCTCCCCGTTGATTCTGAATATGCCACCCTCCTGACCGACGGTCCTGATACCTGTTGTAACCACTTCATCGTCGACCAGCGCATCACCTGCATAGAGCCTGGCATGCACGCGGTACAGGTGAGGTGTATCGTGGGTCCACAGCTGCGGGTCTGCAATGGTCCCTTCGTGGGAGATATGAATGGTATCCCTTGCAAAGATCTCAACCGGCAGGGTGAAGGATGCTGCTTTCGTGCTTTTATCGGCGGGGAACCACGGGTAGTAATCGATTTGCACCGAACCCCTGAATGTATTATCTGAATGGTTCTCCAGAACCAGCCTGTGGAACTGGCGGGCTCCTGCATCAATGGAGCGGGTGGTCGTCCTGACCTGGTTGATGGTTACCTTTTCTGTAAGATCAAGCCATGCCCTGCCGCAGAACCACCCCACGTTCCTGTCGTGGGGAGAATGATACAGTGGTCCGTCGTTGCAGAAGGAAAAGACCCGGATCGCAATCGTGTTGATCCTGAAGGGTACCAGGAAACCGGTGATATCGATCTTTACAGGATGTCTTTTATGTGTCACAAAGGCCACTTTCCCGTTGATCCAGACTTCACCGCCCGGATCAAGGGTTTCGATGTTGAGCCATGCTTTTTCAACTATTCCGAGGCTGACTTCTTTGCGGAGATAGAGGTCTTCTCCCGCTTCGAGGATACCTCCGTGGACGATGGGCAGCCGGTCGGAGGTCCATGAACGATCGTCATATACAGGGATATACCATTCATCCATCCCGGGGCGTACATTAAAATCTTCGTGCAGGAAGGGCACGGTTCTGTATGGTTGGGCCGGTTTACAGGCGGTAGTATCGAAATACAGCCCCGAAAGGTCGTCGATCTGGATTCCCTGTCCGCCCCTGATCCGTAAGGCGTTGACAAGTGAACTGTTTTTCATGGTGACCCAGTCGCCGATCTTCCTGCCATCCACCAGCAGGTTATAGCGGTCATTGACCAGGTCGGCCTCGATTTTGAAATCATACCATTTCCCGGGGACATAGGCGGTTCCCATCCTGTCAAACCCATCAGCGGTGAAAAAGATATTTCCATTGGCATGGAATCCCACTTCCGCGATGGAGCGGCCCTGGTCCAGGATTTCGATGGACATCGGGACCTTCCCCTTGAGGCTCATGGCTTTCCAGGAGAGGTGGAAGCGCCAACGTATACTGTCGGTACGGCGCTCTACAGTCACGCCGGGCTGCACCATGTGCAGTGTTCCTTCTTTCAGTGAAATTCCTTCTTCCTGTTCCCATGTCCTGACAGCTTCGACGGATCGCACATGGTCCCCCGGGCGGTGCCCCGTTTTTTTCCATTCTTCGAGAAGAATGCGTTTTCTTTTTTCAGGCAGTGGCTGTTTTTTGAGATTTTTCAGAAAACGGTTGATTTCTGCTTCTTCATTTACCTTGTTGTCCAGTGCACTGTCGAGGAACCAGGCAGAGGCTGTTTGTGCATAATGCGCGAGAAAATCCACGCGCTGTTCGGTATCGAAGGTTGCTGTTTTTCCTTTGAAATCGGTGATCCCCAATGTGTTTTTGTCTTTGGAAAAATATCTCACTTCGAAGGAAGATGAGACCTGCCCGTTGAGCCAGTTGAATGAAAACAGGAGGTACAGGAACAGGGAAACAGTATTTTTCATGTATTATAGTATTGGATCAGAGGTTCAAAAGCGATCGTATATTAATTCATGTCGGGGTAAATAAATTCATGTCAGGGAATTCCGATTCTGGTCAGCTGGTTTCTGCCTGGTTTTCCGCACTTGTCCGGATCAGTTCTGTGCGAATCAGGCCGATCGTGCGAACGATTTCGCGGAGGGTTTGTGGATCATACCGGATCAGGGTGTTGTAACTGTGGAGTTTTTTCCGGGTGGTATCAACACTGAAACCCTCTTTCCGGAACCTGATTTCTACCGTTTCGTATGATTTACGTAGTTTTTTGAGCATCAGCAGGTAAGATTTTACGGACAATGATTCCTGGTAGTTGCTGAGGAGGGTATACATGCTGTTCAGGGAAAATTTCTGTTGCAGCAGTTTCTCGGCCAGGTCGGTATTTCCTTCGCTGTTTTCATAGATTGTTGCCCCGATATACATGGCTTCCACCCAGCCGCCGAACAGGGCGAGTGCTGCGAGGTTGTCATTTCCGTTCATCCTGAAATACTGATCGGCATCCCGGTAAATCTCTTCGATTGCGGAGGGGAGTGGTTCATTGTCGTCAAAAGCGGCTTCGATGCGTTCGGATGCTTGCCCGAAGATGGACCCCGGCAACCCGATCTTGTCGGACAGGTTCCTTATGGTGGAGTAATATACTGCGGCGGGAGCTTTCTGTTCAAGCATTTTCATGTAGGTATTGTCAACTCCGTAGATGCCCAGCATGACAGCGATTTGTTCCCGGTCCTGGTACAGGGTATGGTCAGTGGTGGATGCCGGAATGGCCGGGTCGTAATTTGCACCTGATCGCTGGAAGATCACGGCCATGTCCGTGGGCAGGTACATGGAATAGATCACTTCCCGGATTTCCTTGTTCCCCGATGCTGTGTTCCCGCCTTCAAAAGTTTCTGATATGGATTCAGGACTGGAATTGCATGCGGTGAGTAACACGAGTGCGCACCAAAGGGCCGGACGGGTAATGCTCATGTTTGTTGAATTTTTCTAAAAACAGGAAAAAGGATTGAGAAATCATGATGGGAGGTTACTTGCGATTGGGAGGAAACCTGCAAATAGGAGAAGACCTGCAAATGGTAGGAAACCTGCTATATGAAGCCCCGGGCTTTGATGGCGCCGATAATGATTTTTACGATCACATCTGTTTCCAGGGTCATGCAGTTGAATTTGATATCAAACCGGGTGTAGTCATTTCCCTTGCCCTGGAAATGATCCCTGAACTGTTTTCTTTTTTTGTCGATCGACTGGGCATAATTACGCGCCTGCTCAAGGGTCAGATCGTGTTTGGAAGCAGTTCTGACGGCACGCCATTCCAGTGGGGCCTCGAGCATGACGTGCAGTGATTTTGGGATGTCGCGGGTAATCGCGACGCCTCCACGGCCGACGATGATGGCATTTCCATTGGTGGCAAAAGTACGGATCACCTTGGCAATGGTGGTCCTGATCTTGAGATCTGATTTGTAATAATCTTTGGATTGAGCCATGAGCAGGTCTTCAAGTGCGTTTCTGTTCTTGTACTGAAAAATGTGCTCAATCTGGTCACAGTCGACATTCATCGCTTTGGCAGATTCACTCAGGATTTCTTTGCTGATCCACCGCCAGGGCAGGTCTTTTCCCCTGGGTGATTTGTTCTTGTTCAACTCATCTGCGAGGGTACAGGCGATCTTTTTTGCAGGGCAACCCAACTCCCTCGAAATGGTAATCACAGGTCCGGGGTAGATATTCTTCGCCGAATCTTCCTTGTACCATTCGTTTTTGTATTTTGACAGATCCACCTTCATTGGGGTGCGGATTAACGCGATTGCAACAATTTAAGATAAATACAGTTGATTGTCAAGTAAAACAGGACAATAATTGGAAGGTGGCCGGAATTACAGAACATATCTCCAGACAGGTTGTTAAATTCAGTGTAGATGAAACTCCCGGGAAATTTTTGGAATCTTTTTTTTAATGATTGACAGGGCTACATATTTATACATTTACATATTTAAATTAGTTATATTTGTCAATAAAAAAACACAACAGATGAACAAAATTACTGTTATCGGAGCTGGTAATGTCGGAGCAACCACTGCAAATGTCATTGCCCAGAAAGATCTCGCCAGGGAAGTTGTATTACTGGATATCAAGGAAGGCCTTGCGGAAGGAAAAGCACTGGATATCTGGCAGACTTCCTCTATCCTTCACTTTAACACGCGTGTGACGGGTGTTACCAACGACTACCTGAAAACCAAGGGATCGGGTGTTGTGGTAATCACATCGGGGCTGCCCAGGAAACCCGGCATGTCCAGGGACGACCTGATCAAGACCAATGCAGGCATCGTGAAAGAGGTAACCGAGCGGGTAATCAAGTACTCCCCGGATGCAATCATTATTGTAGTCTCCAACCCGCTGGACGTTATGACATACGCTGCATTCCTGGCAGCCAACAAGGCTCCGAACAAGGTGTTTGGTATGGCTGGAATCCTGGATACGGGGCGTTACAAAGCCTTCCTGGCTGACGCACTGAGTGTTTCCCCCGAGGACATCCATGCGATGTTGCTGGGAGGGCACGGGGACACCATGGTACCATTACCCAGGTATACCTCCATCAACGGGATACCGGTAACAGAACTGCTCGGTCCGGCGGTGATTGAAAAGATCGTTGAACGCACCCGCAAAGGAGGTGGTGAGCTGGTGCGCCTGATGGGAACCTCTGCCTGGTATGCTCCTGGTGCCGCCGTGGCACAGATGGTGGAGGCGATCGTGGATGACCAGAAGCGTATTTTCCCGGTATGTGCCATGCTGAAGGGAGAATACGGGTTGAAGGATATTTACCTCGGGGTGCCGGTAAAACTTGGCAAGGATGGTGTTGAGGAGATCATCGAGATCAGCCTGAATGCCGAGGAAAAGAAGTTGTTGAAGACATCTGCCGAATCAGTACAAACGGTGATGAAGGTCCTGGACGACCTGAAGATTTTCTGATCCAGGACCTGGTCCTTCATCTTACCAGTCCATCAGGCCGAGAGGGCTAATCCGGAAGGGTCAACCCGAAATCGTCTGTCAATAAAGTACAAACGACAAACAATTTTTCATGCGCCGTGATTGCATTGCGATCCGAATTCAGGATCGCAGCAACACGGCGTATTTGCTTTAATTCTTTCCGCAACTTTCAAAAAAATAGTATTATATTTGCGGGTCCAAATGGAAGGACTTATTAACTCATTATTAATAAACTAGTTAAAAATGCAGAATAAAGGTGCTGTCAGATTGTTAGCCATCATTTTTGCCGCAATTTGTCTTTATCAGTTAACATTTACTTATTTCGCCAATAAGGTTGAGCGCGATGCCCGGGAATATGCACAGGGAGATTTTCAGAAGGAAAGAACATACCTGGATTCCATGAAGAACGAGGAAGTGTATAATTTCTTCTGGCTGCAAAAGTATACATACCAGGATTGTAAGGAGCGTGAGATCAACCTGGGTCTCGACCTGAAAGGCGGAATGAACGTCATTCTGGAAATCGCCGTAGAAGATATCATCCGTTCACTTGCTGCCCCGCAGTATCTTACGGATCCCACCTTCACACAGACCATGGATGCGGCCAAGGCCATGAAGGCGAATTCGACGGCCGACCTGATCGATCTTTTTGCCGAAGCCTTTGAAGAGCAAAATCCCGGCGGTCAGCTGGCGCAGTTCTTTATGACCCCTGAATCCAGGGGAGATATCGACTTCAATACCTCCAACGACGATGTGGTCACCTTCCTGAAGCAGGAAGCTGAGGATGCAATCGACAACTCCTATAATGTACTCCGCAACAGGATCGACCGGTTTGGCGTGGTACAGATGAATATCCAGCGGCTGGAACGGCAGGGCAGGATCCTGGTGGCACTTCCCGGTGTCAGTGAACCCGAACGTGTGACCAAGCTGCTGACCGGGACTGCCAACCTGGAGTTCTGGACCACCTATCAGAATGTGGAGATCTGGAACAGCATTGAAGAAGCCAACCAGGTTATTGCTGACATGCAGAATGCATCGGAAATACTGGAAGGCGAAGCCGTTGAAGATACTGTTCAGGAAGAAATTACAGAAGAAGCGCCTGCCGCGGGAGATGATGATATGCTCCTTGATGGGGAAAGCTTGTTTTCCGACACTTCGGACCTGGGTATCCTGGGGGAAGCTGATTCCGAAGATCTGTTCCAGGAAGAGGAGGCTGTCTTCATGAAGGAAAATCCGCTGTTTGCGGTGATGCGCCCCTATATGGACAACACCGGTCAGCTGATCCCTTCTGCGATTGCCGGTGTGGTCGAACTGAGGGATACGGCAAAGGTGAATGCTTTTTTGAATATCCCCAGGGTGAAACAGTTGTTTCCTGCCGATCTGAGGTTTGCCTGGCATTACCAGGCGCAGGGTGAAACGACAGAGTTCCTCTATCTTTATGCGCTGAAAGCGACCAGGAATGGTCAGCCGGCCATGGATGGCAAGTATGTGACCGATGCACGTCCGAATACAGATCCCTATACCGGTGAGTTCCAGGTATCCATGTCTATGAATTCAGAAGGTGCCAAGCGCTGGGCGAACCTCACCAGGGAAAACGTGAACAAGGCCATTGCCATTGTACTTGACGGTGTGGTTTATTCAGCACCGAATGTAAATGAAGAGATCAAGGGAGGAAGTTCATCCATCTCCGGAAATTTCACGCAGAATGAGGCCACCGACCTTTCCAACATCCTGAAGTCGGGGAAGATGCCCGCACGCGCCAGGGTGATCTCCAGCGAGGTGATTGGTCCGTCACTTGGAGCACAATCGGTGAAGGACGGTTTCAATTCTTTCATTATTGCTTTTATCGTCGTACTGCTTTACATGGTGTTCTACTACAGTCGGACAGCGGGACTTGTTGCGGATATCGCGCTGATGGCCAACATGTTCTTCCTGATCGGGGTGCTTGCATCCCTCCAGGCGGCACTGACCTTGCCCGGTATTGCCGGTATTGTACTTACGATCGGTATGTCGGTGGATGCCAATGTACTGATCTATGAAAGGATCCGGGAGGAACTTGCCGCCGGAAAGGGCAAGAAAGCGGCCCTGAAGGATGGTTACAGGAATGCCTATTCTGCGATCATTGATGCCAACGTGACCACGTTCCTGACGGCCCTGATCCTTTTCTTCTTCGGAACAGGACCGATCAAGGGTTTTGCCACTACATTGGTGATAGGTATTCTTACATCGCTGTTTTCCGCGGTAATTCTTACAAGACTTGTATACGAGCGCTGGCTGGACAAGGGACGAACCCTTACGTTTTCCACCAGGCTTACGGAAAATGCATTTAAGAACCTGAACATTGACTTCCTGTCCAAAAGGAAGATATTTTATGTTATTTCCGGTATTATCATTGCGGGAGGAATATTCTCCCTGGCAACCAAAGGACTGAACGGTGGTGTGGATTTCACCGGCGGTCGTAACTATGTGATCGAATTCAAGGAAGAAGTGGAAGTAGCCGAGGTGCGTAACATGCTTGAGGAATCCTTTGGAGAGATGCCAACGGTGATCACTTTTGGTCAGAAAAACGCTGTACGTGTTACCACCAAGTATATGATCGACGACGACGGACCATCTGTGGATTCCCTGATTAAGGCCCTCATGTATACCGGCCTGCAGCCTGTACTGGGGAACGAGGTGACCATGGAGGAATTCGTCAATGAGCAGGAATATATTGTGAGTTCGCACAAGGTCGGACCCACCATTGCCGATGATATCAAGCGCAGTTCGGTATGGGTGGTGCTGGCTTCCCTGGCGATCATCTTCCTCTATATCCTGATCAGGTTCCGGAACTGGCAGTTCGGCCTGGGTGCGCTTGTTGCCCTTGTACATGATGTGGCGATCGTGATGGGGCTTTTCTCGCTACTGAGCGGAATTATGCCTTTTTCCCTGGAAATTGACCAGGCGTTCATTGCGGCGATCCTTACTGTGGTGGGTTACTCCATCAACGATACGGTGGTTGTATTTGACCGGATCAGGGAGTACGTCGGACTGCAGCGTAAACGTGAGCGGAAGGAGATTTTCAACACTGCGCTTAACAACACACTGAGTCGTACCTTCAGTACATCGTTGAGTACTTTCGTGGTACTGCTTACCATCTTTATCTTCGGTGGTGATGTTATCCGCGGGTTTATCTTTGCATTGCTGATCGGCGTCGTGGTGGGTACCTACTCATCGCTTTTCATCGCTACTCCGGTGGTGTATGATACGATCAGGAAGGGCGAAACCCAGCGCGTGCTGAAAGGCACCAGGAAAGCCTGACCGACCATCCATATCCACATATAAAAGAGGCTGTCTCAAATGATCGGGACAGCCTCTTTTTATTCGTGCCCCCCTGAGAGAGCCTTTTCGGATATTCAATTCTAAGTGGCTCAACTACCGGCTTTCCCTGCAGACCAATTAGCAGGTGCAGGGCAATTGCATCACATTTTGCTACACGCATTGTCCATGGAACACCGGGTCACCATTTTTTCAACCTTTTTTACGACGATCAGTTACTGGTAAACAATCTTACGCAGCTACCTTACCTGCAATGAAGCTGTGGCAGTGTCGGTGGTTTCCGGTGACCTTTTTTGTACAGGTTGTATCTAATATCTGCAAACCTTCTTATCTTTGCATAAATGCTGATAATGATGGCTTGGGTATTTTTATTCTTTAGTGGGCAGGAGATCCTGATCGTTGTGCTGGCGGTATTGTTGCTGTTCGGCTCCAAGGAGATTCCCAGGATGGCCAGAATGTTCGGACAGGGCATGAAGGAATTCAGGCGTGCCACCGAGGATATCAAGAGAGAAATACAGGACAGTTCTGCCGATGTGGTGAAGGACTTCAAGGAGATAAAGGATGATCTGAAAAAAGATGCCGACGAAGTAGTCAAAAACGTCAAAAAACAGGTTGATTCTGACGATACACCTTGATCATCCATGGACAAGACAGCAATATTTTTATTGATTTTAGGCCTGATTCTGCTGCTTGTCAGCGGCAAATACCTTGTTGAAAGCAGTGTAACCCTGGCCCGGCATTTCCGGATCCCCACAAGCATCATCGGACTCACTATTGTGGCATTCGGTACCTCTGCACCTGAGCTGCTGGTGAGTATCCAGGCGGCAGTGCAGGGGCATCCCGACATGGCAGTGGGGAACGTGATCGGGAGCAACATCTCCAATATCCTGCTGGTCCTCGGGCTGACCACCATTATTTTTCCATTGCTTGTGCAACGGGAATCCATCGTGCGCGACTGGCCCATCATGATGGGCGTGAGCCTGGTGTTACTGTTGTTCCTGCCGGACAATCAGATTACCCGGCCGGAGGCTTTGATCATGCTCCTGTTAATGGGCGGATACATCCTGTTTTCGGTGCGGCAGTCAAGGCTGCCGCGTTATGCCGACCCGTTAGAGGTAACGGTCATACGCAGGGCAAAGTGGTGGGTGGCTGCAATCATTTTCCTGGTTGCATGTGCAGGGCTTGCCTTTGGAGCGTCCCTGCTGGTGGATAATGCTGCAGCCATGGCCGGGCATTTTGGAATTTCCGAGAGGGTGATTTCCATCACCATGGTGGCTTTGGGTACGAGCCTGCCCGAGTTGTCGACATCGCTCATCGCAGCCTTCAAGAAGGAGACCGATATTTCCATCGGGAATATCCTGGGTTCCAATATCATGAACATCATATCCGTACTCGGCATTACTGCATTTATCAAGCCCATTACAACGGTACCAGAAGTACTGCACATTGATATGCCCTGGATGCTTGGATCGGCCGTGCTCCTGTTCCTCTTCATGATCCCGGCCAGGCAGGGAAGGATCAACAGGATCGAAGGTTCCATCATGGTCCTGTGCTATGCTGCCTATATTTATTTTATCTTTATCACATGACCTCTATGATACGTACCAAAGAGATAACCAAGCGCTATGGGGATTTGCAGGTCCTGAAGGGCATTTCCCTGGCCATCAGGGAGGGTGAGGTGGTATCCGTTGTAGGGGCCTCCGGGGCCGGGAAGACCACCCTGCTTCAAATCATCGGCACACTGAGCCGGCAGAATTCAGGTACGGTGGAGATCAATGGCATTGAGACTTCCACACTCCTGGGAAATAAGCTGGCACGGTTCAGGAATATGAACATTGGTTTTGTGTTCCAGTTTCACCAGCTCCTGCCCGAGTTTACGGCACATGAAAATGTGTGTATCCCGGGTTACATAGCGAAAAACTCCCGAAGGCAGGTGGAGAAGCGCGGCATGGAGCTGCTTGATTTCCTGGGGCTTTCACAGCGGACCCATCACAAACCGGGGGAATTGTCGGGCGGAGAGCAACAACGTGTGGCCATTGCCCGGGCACTGATCAACGACCCGGCCGTGATCCTGGCCGATGAGCCTTCAGGAAACCTCGATACAGAGAACAAGAATGAATTGCACAGCCTGTTCTTCCGGCTCAGGGATGAATTCAACAAGACCCTTGTGATCGTCACCCACGACATGCACCTGGCAGAGATGGCCGACAGGATGGTGCGCATGAAGGACGGACTGGTGGTGGCCAGGCAGGAAGCAAGGGGGAAGGTGTGACCAGGTGGATGTGTTGAATGACCATGACATAAAGGAATTTCTGGATCTGAAGGCGGATCGGTACAACAGCACTTCATTTATTGATTCGGATCCCATTCAAGTACCCCATATGTTTATCCTGAAGGAGGACATTGAAATTGCGGGGTTCCTGACCGCGACACTTGCCTGGGGACAGCGTACCACGATTATCCGGAATGCCACCCGGCTGACCGGCATGATGCCGGGCGGTCCGCATGCATTCATTACAGGCCACCAGCCGGCGGACCGGGAAAGGTTCCTGCATTTCGTTCATCGTACCTTTAACGGGCTTGACTGTGCCTGGTTCCTGGAAGCCCTGCAGCATATCTACAATCAGCATGGCGGAATGGAGCAGGTCTTTACTGCCGGCTACCGTGCAGAGGGAACTGTATTCGGGGCATTGAAAAAGTTCAGGGAGAAATTGTTCACAGCCGGACCGGCGGGAAGGACCAGCCGGCATGTTCCTGATGTGACGGCAAATTCAGCGGCAAAGCGGTTGAACATGTTCCTGAGGTGGATGGTTCGCCATGACCACAGGGGGGTGGATTTCGGACTCTGGAAAGATATCCCTCCTTCCGCACTGATGATCCCGCTGGATGTCCATTCGGGCAATACGGCAAGAAAACTTGGCCTGTTGCGCCGCAAGCAGAATGACTGGAAAGCGGTGGAGGAACTCACAGCAAAACTCAGGGAATTCGACCGGGACGATCCGGTAAAATATGATTATGCCCTTTTCGGGCTCGGCGTTTTTGAAAAGTTCGGGTGATGGGCAACCAGTGGTTCAGGTGCAAGCAATTTTTGATCCGGCAGGACCAATGTGCCATGAAGGTGGGCACCGACGGGGTAATCCTGGGTGCCTGGACAGAAGTTGTGGGTGCCGGCAGGGCGCTGGATATAGGCACAGGAACCGGGTTGCTGGCACTGATGCTGGCACAGCGGTCGCAAAAGCTTATAATCGATGCCATTGAGATCGATCTGGCTGCAGCGCGACAGGCTGCGGAAAATGTGGCAGGTTCGGTCTTTTCTGAAAAGATCAGTGTGCAAGCGTCTGACTTCCGTGATTTCGATCCGGAAGCGGGTGTGCAGTATGACCTGGTTATTTGCAACCCGCCCTATTTTAACCGTGCCTTTAAAGCTGCCGGAACCGGCAGGACCCTGGCACGTCACACCGATGCACTTGACCTGGCTGGTATTTTCAGCAGGGCTGACCAGCTTGTAAGGGAGAAAGGGAGGATCAGTATCATTGTTCCTTCTGACCAGGCACCAGGCGCACTGGAAATTGCAGGTGTGCAGGGCTTTTACCCGGAAAGGATCCTGAAAGTTCACCCGGTTCCCGGTGCAGCACCCAAAAGACACTGTCTCGAATTCACGCGAAGCAACGCCACTCCCCGTGTCAATTCACTTGTGATTGAAGCGCATGGACGGCACGGCTATTCCGATGCCTACAGGGAGCTGACGAAAGACTTTTACCTGGATATGTGAATCAGCTTCTATTTTACAGCAAACCCAATAATTCAGAGTGACTTCCCGGGGTATCCTGGTGCATCTTTCGCGTAGCGGGAAAATCACATGGGGAAAGGAGGGCAAGGATGTTTCGTTGGGCCGTACCTGGTCAAAGACTGCTGATGTCCATGGGAATTTCCACCTCCTCTTCCACAAACCGGATATCATATTCAGCCAGCTCTTCCAGTACAGGTTCATACACCTCTTTCATAATGGGCAGTTGCACGCCTTTGAGGTTCACCCTCCCCTCCAGGATGAGGCGGCTTGTGATCGCCACCGGCAGGCCGACGGTGGCCGCCATGGCAGTATTATAGGAATCCTTTCCTATAAAGGTCATGGTGGAATAGATCTTTTTACGTTTCTGGTCCTCGATATAGTCAAACTGGTGTTGCATGACGATCATGTCCTTGTCGTCAGCTTCCAGGGACCATTTCTTTTCCAGGATCGATTGCAATACCCTGGCGGGGGTCAGTCCGGGAACACAAAGTTTTGTATCATCAAAAATACCAAGCCATTTCAGGCGACCCATCATGGCCGAGTCCTCGGGAATTCCGAGGTAAAGTGACAGTTTTTTCTCCACGGGAATGTCCACCCTGTAGGCCATGAAACTGTTGATGAAATCCCTGCAGGTCATGTTCTCAGTATCTTCCATGACATAGCTATCGTCGGTGGCACCCAGTTGCACGAAAGTATCCCATGCCTCGCAGAACCCGGGCCGCCTGATGGTCCCCCTGAACATGGTCTCCAGGTGATGCAGTCTGTAGGTTTCCCGGTAGGTGAGGGAATCCCTGTTGCCATATACTTCAAATTCACCCAGTCCGGGTACATCTATGGTCTCGATCCTGCTGAACAGTTTGTGGTACGGGATGTACTTAAATTTGCCATTGTGCAGGAAGCGCGCACCATCCTTGCCAGCCAGTACCACGTTTCGCGGATTCCAGGTGAATTTGTACTGCCAGGGGTTGTTCTCAAATCCCGGTGCCACGAGTCCGCCGGTACTGGATTCGAAGGCAACCAGTTCCAGTCCCCTGTCTCGGATCCTGTTGATCATCTGCATGGCGGACATATGATCGATACCGGGGTCCAGTCCACATTCATTCATGACCACGATCCCTTTTTTCCGGGCTTCAAAATCCAGTTCCCTGATCTCGCTGGAGGCATACGAAGCGGTAACCATGTTCACACCGTACCTGATGCAGGTGCGGGCAACAACAGGATGCATGCGTGCGGGCAGCATGGAGATCACCAGGTTTGCTTTAGCGACCTCCCTGTTTCGTTGCAGATCGTTGAATACATCAAACTCAAAAGCAGTGCATTGTGCACATTTTTCAACCTTTGCCGCAGCAGTGGCGATGGATTTGTCACCCAGGCGTATCTTTATTTTGAGTGCATCTGCACGTTCAACAAAATAGCGGACCAGCATGTTGGAGGAAAGTCCTGCGCCGAGAATAAGAATTGTCTTCATAAAACGGGTTGCATAATGAAGGCTAAAGATACAAGGAGCCACGGGACAATTAAAGCTGTACCTCCATACTCTTAAACATATGATGCATTATTTCCAGCTGGTCCTGGTTGCAGGGCACTTCCTGCTGTTCATGGTTGAATGACAGTTCAATTGGTTCATGGTGGATGGGTTGCTTCCTCGGTTCTCTTGTGAAGGCTGCTCAGCGGGGTCTCCGCAGTTTCCGTGCGAAGGATGCCAAACGTGGTTTCAGCGGTTCCCGCGCGAACTGAATTACCCTCCCTGTTGTTGTTTCAGGATCCTGGCGATATATTTCCCGATGATATCAAATTCAATGTTCACTACGGTTCCCGGTTCAAACGTATGGAAATTCGTTACTTCGTAGGTGAAGGGGATAATGGCCACTTCGAACGACCGCTCCTTTGAATTGACCACGGTGAGGCTGACTCCGTTGATGGAAACCGAGCCTTTTTCCACGGTGATATGTTCTTCGCTTGTGGGTTCAAATTCAAACGTGTAGTACCAGCTACCTTCTGCTTCCTTCACGGCTGTGCAGGTAGCTGTAAGGTCCACATGCCCCTGCACCATGTGCCCGTCGAGCCTGCCGTCGAGTTTGGTACTTCTTTCCAGGTTCACCTTGTCTCCCTCCTTCAGAAGTCCGAGGTTGGATTTGATCAGGGTTTCCCGGATTGCTGTAACCGTGTAGGTGGAATCAGTGAGCTTCACAACGGTGAGACAAACGCCATTGTGGGAAATACTCTGGTCGATTTTCAGTTCGTCCACGAATGAGCATTCGAGCGTGATATGCAGATTGTCTTTTTCTTTTTCCAGTGCAACAACGGTTGCGGTTTCTTCGACTATTCCTGAAAACATGGCCTGGTTATTTAGTATGGTTTCTTATTTTGTAAATACGTTTCTTTTCAAACAATAACGTCCACCGGCAATGCAGTTTCTATATGCTGAAGTATTACCGGCAAACAGCAGGAACCGGCGTGACCGGTTCCCGGGTGCCTTTTTGAAACATCAGATTCCGAAGGCCTTTTTGAAATCGTCCACCCTGTTCAGTTTTTCCCAGGTAAACAGTTCCACCTCGACCTCGACCGGGTCGAAATACTGTGACGTAAAGGTTTTCTTTACTTTTTGCGGATCCCGTCCCATATGTCCGTATGCTGCTGTTTCCGTGTAGATCGGGTTGCGCAGCTGAAGTTCTTTTTCAATGGCTGCCGGCCTGAAGTCGTACAACCCGGGATCACTGATCTTTGCAGCGATCTCACTGTCGCTCAGTCCGATTTTGGCCGTTCCGTAGGTGTTGACATAGATGCCCACTGGCCTGGCCACACCAATGGCGTACGAGAGTTGGACCAGGAGTTCATCTGCCACACCTGCGGCCACCAGGTTCTTGGCAATATGACGCGCGGCGTAGGCTGCTGATCGGTCTACCTTTGACGGGTCCTTGCCTGAAAATGCGCCACCACCGTGGGCACCTTTGCCGCCGTAGGTATCTACAATGATCTTGCGTCCTGTCAGTCCTGTGTCACCGTGCGGACCACCGATCACGAATTTCCCGGTTGGGTTCACATGCAGGATGAACTTGTCATCAAACAATTGCTGTATTCTTTCGGGCTGGTCGCTGACCACGCGCGGGATCAGGATGGTCCGTACATCATGTTTGATTTTTTCCAGCATTTTCACATCATCCTGGTCGAATTCATCATGTTGTGTAGACACCACGATGGTATGTACCCTGAGTGGCGTATTGTCATCGCTGTATTCAATGGTTACCTGAGATTTTGAATCAGGTCGCAGGTAGGTCATTTCCTTTCCTTCACGGCGGATATCGGCCAGCGTTTGCAGCAGTTTGTGACTGAGGTCAAGGGGCAGCGGCATATAGTTATCTGTCTCACTGGTGGCATACCCGAACATCATGCCCTGGTCGCCGGCACCCTGTTCCATGGGATCTTCCCTGACCACACCCCTGTTGATGTCGGGGGATTGCTCATGGATGAGGCCCATCACACCGCAGCTGTTGCATTCAAACTGGTAATCGCTTTTGGTGTACCCGATTTTGCAGATGACCTGTCGGGCCACTTTCTGGATATCAATATAGGTGGTGGTATGCACTTCCCCTGCAAGGACAACCTGCCCTGTGGTAACGAGTGTTTCGCATGCCACCTTGGAATCGGGATCAAAGGCCAGGAATTCATCCAGCAGGGCATCAGAGATCTGATCAGCAATTTTATCCGGGTGTCCTTCGGATACTGATTCGGAGGTAAATAAATATGACATCGGTTTAAATTATAAATTAATACTCAGTTGAAATGGCTACGATTGGGTCGGGCGAAAGACACTGTTTTAGCATTTTTTTTCCGTGGTTGCAATCAGCCAAATCCTTCCACTTATTTTCGCTTCACAAAGGAAATGATAATTTGCCTGTTCACCAAAAAAAATGCAGCGATATGGTTTACCGCTGCATTGAATTTTAAAATCTTCAAAAACAAACATTTAAAGATGCAAACTTCACACTAGTTGCAACCCAGCTGTGGGGTTTCCAGTTTCTTTTCAGCCCTTGAGAGGAAGGGTTCATCGGTTACATTATTATACGCTTCACACGCTTCGGCATAGCTTGCAGTGTTCTGATAGGCGATACCAAGCTCGTAGTTAAGTGCAGACCGGAGGATCGGATCGGTTTCACCTTCCAGTCCCTTTTTTGCAAGTTCGATGGCCGTATCGAATTCGATCATTTTATTCCTGGCCATGGCAGCCTGCCAGTGTGCGTAACCGTTATTGTCATTGGCAGCAATGGCCTGGTCGCAGATATCCAGCAGGAAAGTATAATCGGGATCTTCCGTATCCATCATCATCAATTCTTCTTCGATCAGTGACCGGTAATACCCGTCGATGGCTGCATTGATCTCGTCGACTGTTTCATTGTCGCCGGCCTCCCGCGCTTTGGTTTTGGCAATGTCAAATTCCTCCAGCATTTTTTCAATTTCTTCCTGTTCCTTGTGTACGAGCCCTTTGCCCTGGTGTGCCTTGTACATGTCGGGTTTCAGCGCAATGGCTTTATCGAAAATATCCATTGCCTCGTCGTATTTCGACTGCTTCAGCAGTACGTTTCCTTCGCGGAGATAAAGCGGGGGCAGGTATTGCATTGCTTTTTCAGCGAATTCCGGTTTTACGCCATATTCTGCAGATGTGGCGACTGTCTGTTCAAGCGCTGGCAGTGCCTGGTCGTATTGTTTTCTTTTCATCAGTGTAATGGCCTGCCTGTAGTGTGTTCCTACCACCTGTTCGCGGGCTTGCTGTTTCATATCTGCAGCTTCTTCTCCAACCTGTTCACTCAGTGCGAGGGCATTGTTGAACTGGTCCAGAGCTGTTTCATAGGACTGTCCGTTCAGGCTTTCAACCCCGGCATTGAATTCATTGATCACGTCTGTCAGCGTCTGGGCTGCCAGTGATCCCGATGCCACTATCAATGCTATCGAGAATGATAATACTCTTTTTTTCATAGGTTTACACGCTTTAATTTTTTTGAATCGTCAAATATATAAATATTAATATATGTAAACAAATACAGTGCCAAATGGTTTACAATTTGGTAACTAACTGGAGATGAGTACCAGAAGTACAGTAGTGGTTATTTTAAGTCCTGACTTCCGGCATCTTGTTTGCCTGTTTTCCCAGTGATTTCACGAAACACCTCTTCCAGGTTTTTATGTTTCTGGTTCAGGGACAGGACGGTAAGGTTATTTTGCACCGCAAACCTGAAGATGTCCGGCCTGATGTCCCGGGTTTCCGTGGTGGCCAGCAGGTAGATATTTCCCGGAAGGGTCCGTACCCCGGTAACAGCAGCGAGTTTTTTCCATTTTTCGGCGGGGAAGGATTCCTGCAATTCCACTTCGATGGTTTGTCCTGACTGCTGCCTGCTTCCCAGGTTTCCTGCTGTCTCGTCGGCTTTGATTTCCCCGTTGTCGATAATAATAACACGGTCACAGATGGCTTCCACTTCCTGCATGATGTGGGTGGATAAGATCACAGTTTTCTCTTTTCCCACGGCCGAAATCAGGTTGCGAATCTCCACGATCTGGTTGGGATCGAGACCCGAGGTGGGTTCATCCAGGATCAGAACGTCGGGATCGTGGATCAGTGCCTGGCTGATCCCCACCCGTTGCCTGTATCCCTTGGAGAGTTTTTCAATCTTTTTGTGGCGTTCGCCGGTCAGTCCCACCTGTTCAATGATTTCGTCCACCCTGTTCCGTGCCCTGGTTCCACGGATGTTGTAGAGGCCTGCCACGTAGAGGAGGTATTCCTTCACATACATTTCAGGGTAAAGGGGATTGTGCTCGGGCAGGTACCCGATGATCCGCTTGATCTGCATGGTCTGTTCCCTGATATCGAGGTCATTGATCCTTACCTCGCCCGATGTGGGCGGCAGGAATCCCGTGATGATTTTCATGGTGGTGGATTTGCCGGCACCGTTCGGTCCTATGAACCCCACGATTTCACCTGAGTGAACAGTAAAGGAGACCTCTTTAACGGCCCATTGTTCCCCGTATTTCCTGGATATTTTTCTGACACTAACGGACACTGTTCACCTCCAAGGTTTTAAACGATTTCATAAGGGATCAGCCATACATGAACTGGCTTACTTTTGCAAAGCTGGCCCTTGGATTGACACACATCACGGGGATCCCTTCATCGTTGGCGATCAGGTATTGTTCCTTGGCGCTGAAGATCAGATCTACAAGGGTCATATGCTTGGTGGTAGTGATCAGGATCAGGTCTGCTTCAATGCTTTTTGAGAAGGCCAGGGTGTCCTTCATGAAATTCCTGGTGTTGGGGGCAGTATGGATCTCGTATTCAATATTGTTCTGGATCAGGAACCGGATGGCAAAATTAAGGTTGACGTTTACCTTCTTCATCATTGATTTGTCTTGCGAAGGGTATTTAAAGAGGTGGATCCTGGAGTTGAGGTATTTTCCCAGGAAAATGGCCCACTGCAATTTCTCCTTGTTCTCCGATTTAAAGTCGATGGGGAAGACGATATCGGTATACCTGTCTTTTTCGGGGGGAGCCTTGCGCACCACCAGGAAAGGTACCGTTGAGCCGTTGATTACCCTGAGGGCCTTACTGCCAAACAGTTTTTGCGCACCTTTTATCCCGTGGGTGCCCAGGATCACAAAATTGACCTTGTTTTCTTCCACAGAGGCATATGCTGAAATTTCGTCAAATATGGATCCTTGCCTGAGCACATAACCCACCTCCAGGTCGAAGGCCGCGGTATATTTTCTACAGGCCTCTTCCAGCTTCTTTTCCGCCCCGGCTTTCTGGGCTTCCTCCGTGTACACATGGAACAGTACCACGTTGTTTTCCACGATTCTCCCAATCTTCACTGCATGCTTCAGTGCATTTTCAGCGGCATTCGAAAAATCCCAAGTTACAAGTATTGTTTTTTTCTCCTGGTTCATTTTATTGCTCATTATCATTACGCTTGTAAAATTAACTGTTTCTCACCACATAGTAAAGCATTGCTATGGAAAAACGAAACCAGGGTATGTCTTATTATGAAGCACGCATTATCTCTGTACAAATGCTTTTTAAGTTTTAAAAATCTTATTTTTGTACATTGAAATTAAAACAGGGTGGCATCCCTGAAAAGAAATTAGAAACCAATGATCAGATCGACAGTAAAGGAATTGTTCGCAGGCGGGAAATTAAACGAAGCGGTATTGCTCAAGGGGTGGGTACGGACCAGGAGGGGTAATAAAAAGGTGGCCTTCATTGCCATCAACGACGGTACCACTATTCATAACATGCAGGTGGTTGCCGATGCTGAAAAGTTCCCGGAAGCGCTGCTGAAGCAGGTTACCACAGGGTGTTCACTGTCGGTAAAGGGCCGGCTCGTGGAGTCACTTGGAAAAGGACAGCAGGTGGAGATCCACGCCGAAAGCATTGAACTGCTGGGGGCCTGTGATCCCGAGGTATATCCCCTGCAGAAGAAGGGACATTCCTTCGAGTTCCTCCGGGAGATTGCCCACCTGAGGTTCAGGACCAACACCTTTGGTGCGGTCTTCCGCATCAGGCATGCATTGTCGTTCGCCATTCACAAGTATTTTAACGACAAGGGTTTTTACTACCTGCATACCCCGATCATCACGGCTTCTGATGCGGAAGGCGCCGGTGCCATGTTCAGGGTAACCACCCTTGACCTGGTTGATCCACCCAGGGATGACCAGGGGAAGATCGATTTCGGACAGGATTTCTTTGGCAGGTCCACCAACCTCACCGTTTCCGGGCAGCTGGAAGGTGAGCTGGGTGCACTGGCGCTGTCTTCCATTTACACCTTCGGTCCCACTTTCCGGGCGGAGAATTCAAATACGCCCAGGCATGTGGCTGAATTCTGGATGATTGAGCCGGAGATGGCGTTTTATGACATTGATGACAATATGGACCTTGCGGAGGATTTTCTGAAGTACCTGGTGCGCTATGCACTGGACCACTGCAAGGATGATCTCGATTTCCTGAACAACATGATCGACAAGGAACTGCTGGAAAGGCTGCAATTCATCCTGGAAAATGATTTCGTGCGGATAAGCTATACAGAGGCCATTGAACTCCTTGAAAAATCAGGGAAGCAATTTGAATTCCCGGTGGGTTGGGGTGCCGACCTGCAGGCTGAGCATGAGCGTTACCTGGTGGAGCAGGAGTTCAAAAAGCCGGTTATCCTGACAGGTTACCCGTCGGAGATCAAATCCTTTTATATGAAGCAGAATGAGGATGGAAAAACGGTGCGGGCCATGGATGTGCTGTTTCCCAAAATCGGGGAGATCATCGGTGGTTCACAGCGGGAAGAGAACCATGAGAAGTTACTGAAAAGAATGCGGGAGATGGAAATCCCCGAAGAGGAACTGTGGTGGTACCTGGATACACGTAAATTCGGTACGGTTGAACACAGTGGATTTGGCCTGGGATTCGAGCGGTTGCTGATGTTTGTGACCGGAATGAGCAACATCAGGGATGTGATTCCTTTCCCCAGGACACCAAAGAGTGCGGAATTTTAATATCTTAGGGCATGCTAAACCAGAGGCTTCAGCAAAAATTACTTCAGAAACTTTCCCCGCAGCAGATCCAGATGATCAAGCTGCTGGAAATACCTGCAGTGCAGCTGGAGCAGCGCATCAAGAAAGAGCTGGAAGAGAACCCGGTGCTGGAGGAGGGGTCGGAAGATACTTCGGGCCAGGACGAACAGGAAACAAGTGAGGAAACACAGGAACAGGATGAGTTCTCCCTGGAGGATTACATGGATGACGATGAAATTCCCAGCTACCGGCTGAATGCCCAGAACTATTCGAGGGACGACAAGCAGGAGGAAATCCCGTTTTCCGTGGGCAGCACCTTCCGGGAACATCTCAGTGAGCAGATGGGCTTGCGCAAGCTGGACGAGAAGCAGGAATTGCTCGGGGAGTATATCATCGGGAACATCGATGAAGACGGGTACCTGAGGAGGGAACTCGAGGCGATTGCCGATGACCTGGCGTTTACATTTGGACTGGAAACGTCTTACGAGGAACTGCATGCCGTGCTGATGATCATCCAGGATTTCGACCCTGCCGGTGTGGGTGCCAGGAGCCTCCAGGAGTGCCTGATGTTGCAACTCTCCAGGTCAGGGCTTGAGGAGCCTGAAGATGAAATCGCCTATAAGATCCTGAAGTTCCATTTCAACGAATTCACCAACAAGCATTATGATAAGATCATTAACAGGCTTTCCATTTCCGAGGAACAACTGAAGCAGGCACTGGATGTGATCATTCATCTTAACCCTAAGCCGGGGGGCGCATATGGCGATGTACAGAGCAAATCCTTTCAGCAGATTGTTCCGGATTTTATACTTGAACTGAACAACGGGGAGCTGGAATTATTTCTTAATGCCTCCAATGTACCTGAACTCCGCCTCAGCAGAACCTATTCGGAAATGCTGGAATCCTATAATGCCAACAAGAAAAGCGCTTCGCGCGACGACAAGGATGCGGTTACCTTTGTGAAGCAGAAGCTGGATTCGGCCAAGTGGTTCATTGATGCCATCCGACAGCGGCAGAATACCCTGATGCTTACCATGGAGGCCATCCTTCAATACCAGGCAAAGTATTTCGAAGAGGGGGATGAGACGTTGTTCAGACCCATGATTCTCAAAGACATTGCCGAAATGACCGGGCTGGATATATCCACCATATCGCGCGTCGTCAACAGCAAGTATATTCAGACACATTTCGGTATTTTTCCTCTTAAATACTTTTTCTCGGAAGGGATGCAGACAGACAGCGGGGAAGAGGTTTCCACGCGGGAGATCAAGAAGATCCTCAACGACTGCATCAGCAATGAAGATAAACGTAAGCCGCTGACGGATGATAAACTGGCTGTGATCCTGCAGGAAAAAGGATACCAGATCGCACGGAGAACAGTTGCAAAATACCGCGAGCAACTGAACCTGCCTGTAGCGCGCCTCAGAAAAGAACTATAATATTTGATGATGGTGAAATCCGTGGCAAAGACTGTTTCCTACCTTTTCCATCCCCTGGTCATGACTACCCTGGGAATGCTGGTGCTGCTCAATTCAGGGACTTCCTTATCGGTTTTGCAACCAGAGGTGAAGCGTCTTTCCATTATCATAACGGCATTGTTTACATTTGTGTTTCCTGCTTCACTGATCATTATCCTTTATATTACGCGCGTGATTCATAATATTGAGCTGAACGAACGCAGGGAGCGTGTGTTGCCCATGGCGCTGACCATGATCCTTTACGTGTTCACCTTTTTTGTCATGCGCGGAATCCCGCAACTGACAGGAGGACATATCGTTTTCCTGTTTTGTCCGACCGCGGCTTTGTTTTTCGCCCTGGTAGTGAATCATTTCATGAAACCCAGCATCCACATGGTTGGTATCGGCGTGATGGTCGGAACCATATTGGTGGTTGTATTGATCTATGGTGCCGCCCTTCAGTATTTATTCATTGCGACAGTGCTGGTTGGGGGACTTGTCGGCAGTGCAAGACTGAGGCTGGGCCTGCATCAGCCCCGTGAAATATTTGCCGGGTTCATGATTGGTTTTTTGGCCACACTGGGTGTGATGGCTGTCTATATTTTCTGAAAGATGCCTTTCAGCGGTTCCTGCCATTGATGACCTCAATCTTCTTGTCTTCCTCGCTTTCAATCTTGTCCTGGAGCAGATTCAGCTGCATCAGTACCTGGTCGTAGACTTCGTCCATCAGTTGCGGGTATTTGCTGTATTCTTTGATGGTGCGGTCATACATCTCCCTGTCAATATCATATTTGTTAAAAATCGGGCCATAAATGTCAATACTGTCACCCGGATTGAATTTCCGGTAGAATTTCATGTCATTGGTGATACCGTCCATCAGGTGCATGTCCATCAGGACCTGCACGAGTACTTCCTTTTCAATGTATTCCTTGCCGCTGATTTTCTTTTCCCTTTTACATGCTGCGCTGCCAAGCAGGATGGTGGCGGCAAGCAGTATTGCTGCCAGACGGGTGATGTTTTTATTTAATATCATTGAACCTGTATCCTATCATGATTTCGTGGCTGCCCATATTGTAGTATCTTAATTCGGTTATCCCGATATCATAGGCGTAGCCAAAATAAAATTTATCGTCGTAATTGTATCCTGCCATGATGGTCATAGCTTCGTGGAACCGGTACCCTGCGGCAAGCCAAACCATCTCCATCCATTCCACTTTTGTGTTCACCTCGAACCGGAACTGGCTCGGTGCGGTAGCCTTGATGATTGCAGATGGTTCAAGTATCCAATCGGGGTCCATCTCAAAGCGATATCCCCCGGTTACAAAGAAATGGCTTTTTAATCTATTAAGGCCGGTTTTCTCTTCAAATATTTCGAGTTTGTTGTTCAGAAGCTGGGCCGCCGAGATCCCGGCATAGTAACGATCACCGTAGAGGTATACACCCACCCCGGCATCGGGCACATAGGTCGTGCTCACCACACCCTGGATGAACATATCGGAAGGATCTTTCGGTGTCAGCTGCGTACCATCCACCCGGTATTGCAGGATACTCAGGTTGAGTCCCATGGAAAGCCGCATATCACCGTAAACGGCAATGTTGTAACCGTAGGATCCGGACACTCCCGTCCTGCTTGTAGGACCGGTCACATCGGTGTAGATGGTACCGCCGAATCCCATGTCCATGCTGGAATGCGGACCGTAAAACGAAATGGAATTGGTTAGGGGCGGATCGGTCATTCCCACCCACTGGAAACGGTGGTTGGTCCTGATCTGGTAATAATCGTGTATTCCTGCAATCGCCGGGTTCAGCACGAAGTCGTTGAACATGTACTGCGAGAACTGTGGCAGCTGCTGGCCGGCCAGGTTCAGGGAACCGGCCATGACAAACAGGATCAATATGGTTCGTAGTTTTCTCATCGCTTACCTGATTATAGTTACATTCCCCGTAATGGGTGTTGCGCCCGGTTTTGGTATGATCACATAGTAGTAGGTGCCCACGGGGGCCTCTTTCCCGTTGAAGGTTCCGTCCCAGCGCTTGTCATCGCTGTATCCTTCGGAATAGAAGACCTTGCTGCCCCACCTGTTGAATACCTGGACGATGATATCCGGGAATTTGGATGCATTATCAATTTCGAAATATTCGTTTGCGTAATCTCCGTTTGGCGAGAAGGCGTTGTAGACCGTGAGGTCTTCCACCAGTTCGATCAGTACCGAATCGGATTCGATGCATCCATAGTCGTTGGTGGCAAGCAGGATATACCTGGTACTTTTAATTATGGAAGCCACAGGGTCGGGCACGTCAGATTGGTCAAGACCTGTTTCAGGAATCCACTGGTAGGTCAGGAAATTGCCATCGGTTACGGTCTGGAGCTGGATCGGCTGGCCTTCGAGGGCAAATGTATCCTGTGTAATCTCAATGCCATAGGTTGGCAACACATTGATCTTGAGCGTATCAGTGTCATAGCATCCAAACCCTGAGCCGGTCTCGCGCGAAGTGTATGTATACACGATTGTATCGGTGATGTTGGAAACGACAGGATTCGGAACAGCTGTATTGCTCAGGTATGTAGCAGGTTCCCAGAGCATTACGTCGCCTGGAACGGCATCCAGCACCAGTGTTGAACCGGCGCAGACTGTTGTGTCTCTGCCTGCTTCGGCATTGACAATCACGAAAGCCGGGATAGTGGCGGTGTCGGTAACCACGCAGCCGTTTTCATCTGTAACGGTATAGATATGCTGCCCGGCCAATGCGTTCGAAAGGAGTGCTCCTGTGCTGCCGTCTGACCAATCCACGGTTTTCACCCCGGTGCCTCCGCTGATGGTCAGGTTCACTCCGCCGGTCTCACTGAATGCGTTACAGTTGGCAGGAGATACACTGGCAAAAACGGTCAGTTCGGCAGGTACGTTAATGATCGCGCTGCCTGAGTACTCTTTGCCTGCATCATCGTAGGCATGCAGTTGGTAGGTGGAGTCCCCGGGCAGGTTTTCAAACAACTGGCTGGTCACATAGGTGGCACCATCGTCGATCGAATAGTATACGCCGCCTTCGGCATCCTGGGGCTGGAATTCAATGGTGCCATTGTTCAGTCCATGACACGTAACATCAGTTGAAAGTATTGTCATGGCAAGAGGCAGGATATCGAAAATTATTATTGTCTTCTGGTAGATGCATCCGATTGCATCCCGCACAACCACTTCATAGGCGCCGGCCGACAGGTCGGTATAGCTGGTTATGCCAGTAAAGGTACCTGCAGGTCCGTCGATGGAATATTCATAGGGTGGGGTACCTCCCGCAGGATCCGAAATCGTGATCGTCCCCAGCGATGCGCCCACATAGTTTGTTTTTACCACGGTGGCAGTGACTGCTTCCGGCTGGGCAACGGTGAAATCAGCCATAACAGTACAGTTTCCTGTATCCCTGACGGTGATGGTATAGTCTCCGCCGGTAAGGCCTGTAAAATCTCTGGTGGGTTGGAAAGTGATTCCATCGATGCTGTATGCAAAATCGTTCCATCCTCCTGTTGCTGCAGCCTCAATGGCCCCGTTTGTTTCCCCGAAGCAGGGTGTTACATCTGTGACCACTCCTGTGACGGTGAGGACGGGTGGTTCTTTCAGTGTATAGGTACCTGCAGGAAGCGGACATCCGTTTGCATCTCTTACAAACACATCGTATGTTCCCGGGGCAAGGTTGGTAAACCCGGGATCTGTTTGAAAAGTGGCCCCATTGTCCGTGGAGTATTCATACGGGGGAGTACCTCCGCTGACGTATACTGAGATTTTTCCGTCGCCGGAGCCATTGCAGGAAATATGTCCCGTGTGAACAGAATCTACCTGTATCGCGGTGGGTTCGGTAACGGTGATCGTTCCTGAAGGTACCGGTCCGCAACCTTCGCTGTCGTCTACCTCAACCACGTAATCCCCTAACGGGAGCCCGCTGAATGTTCCGTTGTTTTGGGGAGGCAGCAAGGCTGGCGTAAGGGTATAGGTGTAACCGGGGGTACCCCCTTCGGCTGTAACAATCACTGCACCGGTGGATGTGCCATGGCAAGTTGCCGGAACAGCGGATTGCGAGGTGATGGAGATGGGCAGGGGTTCTTCCACACTAATGGTTGCTTCCGCGATACATCCGTTTGCATCCCTGGTATACACAGTAGACGGTCCGGCCGGCAATCCGTTGAAATCATTATTCGGAGTGAACGGTCCACCCGGGGATAGCGCATACCTGTAACCAGGTGTTCCCCCGGCAGCAGATGCAGTTATGGTGCCATTGCTTTCCCCCGGACACAGCACACCGGTCATGGTGAGCGAGAGGGTCAGCTGTGATGGCTCAGTGAGTTCCACTGCGTCAGGATAGGTAACACTGCAAAGGGTGTTGTCGGTGACCACCAGGGAGTAGGTGCCTGCCGTCAAACCAGACGGATCCTCATCGGTTGAAACGACGGATCCTGCGCTGTTGGTCCAGGAAAAAGTGTATGAAGCAACACCGCCTGTTACATCAATAGAAATGCTCCCGTTATTGTCGCCGAAACATTCCAGGTTGGTCTGGTCGCTGAAGGTTACCTCAATGGCTGTGGGTTCATTGATGGTCGCAATATTATTAAAGATCCCGATGCAGCCATTGCCATCCGTAACGGTCAGGCTGTAGGTTCCGGGTCCAAGTGATTCGGGGTTGGGTTGGTCGGAAGTGAATCCGCCGGGCCCGGACCAGGCATAGGTATAGCCGGGTGTTCCACCACTGGTGATGATACTGAAGGAGCCATCATCTGCACCGTTGCAGGAGATATCAATTGATGTGGCGACCACCGTAATTTCTGTGGGTTCCGTGATCGTTACTTCATCTGTGTAGGTGGCCTCGCACCCGCTGTCATCTGTGATTTCCAGGGAATAGCTTCCCGGTTCGAGCCCGGAGATATCTTCGGTTGTTTCGTCAAATCCGTTCGGGCCTGTCCACTGGAAGCCATAGGGAGAAGTTCCCCCGCTTACACTGACATTGATGCTGCCGTTATCAGCACCAAAGCAGGTTACATTGACAGGGCTGAATGTTGCTGCAAGGGGAGCAGGTTCGGTTAAGGCCTGGGCTGGAAATGACCGGACACACCCCAGCGCATCCGTGACTGTGAGTGTATAACTGCCCGCAGCCAGTCCTGAAATATCAGCATCTGTAGTATTGGTGTACCCGTTGTCGCCGTTCCAGCTGTAAGTATATGGTGGTGTTCCGCCGATCACGGTGACATCAATTTCCCCGTCACCGGAGCCATTGCAGGTGAGGTTGGCAGCAATGAATGATGCGGTGATGGCTGTGTTTTCATTTACAATATTGTTGTTAAATTCCCTGGTGCATCCCTGTGCATCCGTAATCGTCAGGTCGTAAGGACCTGCCTCCAATCCGGCAATATCCTGGTCCGGCGATGTGAAATCATCCGGGCCTGTCCATGCAAAAGCGTATGGAGTGGTCCCTCCCTGGGGCACCACTGTGATTTCGCCGGTGAATGCGCCGTTGCACGCCACATCCGTGATGCCAAAGGAGGCTGTGATATCGTCCGGCTGACCGATCAGGGCGATATTGTCAAACACCTTCACACATCCGTTGGCATCTGTCACCTCGAGGTCATAGGTGTCTGCAACAAGGTCAGCAGGATCCTCTGTGGTACTGACATGGCCGGTCAGGTCGCCAATCCACCGGACGGTATACGGACCCGTACCTTTTTCGATGGTCACCCGGGCGGTTCCATCGTTCCCGCCAAAGCAGGAAACATCTGTTGATCCGTCGAGCACAGCCGTAATATCTTCGGGTTCCGTGATGGTGAACAGATCCGGGAAGTTTTGGTTGCACCCGTTGATGTCGGTAATTTCAAGGGAATAGGTTCCGGCCGGCATCCCGTTGGGGTCTTCCCCCGTGGGTGTATAACCGGATGTGCCGGTCCAGGTGAATGTATAGGGGAATGTTCCGCCAGCTGCGGTGATATCAGCCGTGCCATCCGATCCTTCGAAGCAACTTACATTGGTGGTGCCGGAAAGGGTAACGGTGATGGGGCCGGGTTCAGAGATGGTAACCACACCCGGAAAATCCCTGGCACAGCCGGCTGCATCTGTAACGGTGAGGGAGTAGGTATCTGCTTCCAGTCCTGCAGGATCCTGGTTGGTGCGGGTGGTTCCCGTGAACTGACCTTCCCAGAGAAAAACATAACCGGGTGTTCCGCCGGTCACATTGATGGTTGCCGAACCGTCGGCCCCGTCGTTGCAGGTAACATTGGTTGAGGAAGTCACAGTGACCAGGATTTCACTTGCCTGGTCAACGGTAATCGGCCCCAGGGTTGTTGTGCAACCATTTCCATCGGTTATCTCAACCGAATATTCGCCTGCTTCAATGCCTGCGATATCTTCCAGTGCAGAGGTGAATCCGTTCGGACCTGTCCAGAAGTAGGTGTAGCCGGTACCGGTACCCAGTGGAATACCGCCTGAAGGGGTAATCTCAAGTGCTCCGTCGCTGCCGCCAAAGCAGCTCACAGGAGTATTGATGTCGAGGTTGACAGTGATTGGCGGGGGAATGTCGATGAAAAGTCCCGATACATTATCGGTACTGCTGCAGGTACCATGTGAGACGGTAACGTCGTAGGTGCCGGTGGGCAGTCCGCTAAAAAATCCGTGGTTGTTCTGGCCGGTCACAGGTCCGTTGAGTGTATAGACCAGGTTGCCATCTTCACCTGTAGCGGTGACAGTGATGGTGCCGTCGTTGACATCTGCGCAGTTGATATCCGTGATGAGTGTACCGGTGATCCGGATGGTATCGGGCCCCCCGATGCTGGCGGGAACGAAGAGGTTCGTGGTTACCGGGTCGGCATCGGAAATGAAAATGAAATAGTCTGTTCCCCTGGGATACCCGGCAAATGTATACGTGCGATCCGGAATGAAACTGCTGGAAGTCTCGAAAACCCCATCCTTGAACAGCGAATAGTTCAGATTTCCCATGCCTCCGTCTACCGTGACCGTGATGGTTCCGTCGGATTCGCCTCCGCAGGATACCGGGGTTGAAGTGGTGCTCACTTCAGTGATGTCCTGGGCCTGGGTACCTGTAAGGACAGATAGCAGGAGCATCACGCCAAAATATTTTTTCAATATATTCATACCAACTGGTTGTCAGTTTTATAAAGCATTCTTCACATCGGTGTTTTTACGCACAGGTTGCAGGGAAGGTTCTGCATGGTTGCCTGCAAGCCGGGTATACCGTTGAATTTAAACTCGTTATAAATAGCGAAATATATGCAGTACACTTCTCATTCATGACATCAGTTCGTTTCACTGTCCACTTTCCCTTCCTTCCAGTTCCGACAGGTATTTTTTACTGATCTGGCGTACAGGGTACAGTGCAGCCAGGAACCCGATCACCAGTACAGTAATCCAAACAAGCAGTACATCTCCCAGCTGCAGGTCGACAGGGTAGGCGTCGATCACGAATGTCCCGCTGCCGCTCAGTTTCAGTAATTCAAACCGGTCCTGCAACCAGCTGATCAATGTGCCAAGGACGATGCCGATTACAGAGCCGGTGATGCTGATCAGCCATCCCTCCAGCAGGAAGATCCGGCCAATCAGTTTCTGGCTGGCGCCCATGTTCCTCAGGCTGCGGATATCGTTCTTTTTATCGATGATCAGCATACTGAGGGATCCGATGATATTGAAGGATGCAATGACCAGGATGAAGGTCAGGATCAGGAAAATGGCCCATTTCTCCGACCGCATGACCTTGTAGAACAGTTCATTTTGTTGTGTGCGGTTCTGCACCAGGAATCCCTCTCCCAGAATTTCCGAGATCCTGTCTTGTGTCTCAGCGACATTGTATGCCGGATCCAGTTTGAGCTCAACCGCGGAGGCTTCGCTGGTATAATCGAGCAATTCCCGCATGAATTCAATGGGTACGATCACATATTTTGAGTCGTAATCCTGTTCGATGGCAAAAATGGCACCGGGAAAAATATATTGCCTGCGGAAGGCATCGTCGGGATTGGCCAGGTTGATCCTCCCCACCCTTTTGGGCATATACACAAACAGCGGATTGATAAAATTCAGACCGATCTGCAGGTTATAGGCGACGCCCTGACCCACCACGGCGTAGGACCGGTTGTTATCTTTCAGTATCATCTCGCCTTCGTATACCATGGAATCTATGCCGGTTACATTGATAAAGGACGCATCCACTCCCTTGATGGTTGCAATATGCTGCCTTTCGTCGTATTTCAGCAGGGCGTTTTCTTCCAGTACTTCAGAAAAATATGCCACTCCTTCCAGTTTGCGCACCTGCTGAAACCTTTCATCCGGTGTAAAGACTTTCCCCTGTGTTGCTGTGATCCTGATATCCGGGTCAAATGAATTGAACAGTGATTTCACTACTTCATCGAATCCATTGAATACTGACAATATCACGACCAGCGCCATGGCGCCGACCGCCACTCCCAGCATGGAGATCCCGGAGATAATATTAATTGCATTCTGGCTCTTCCTGGTGAAGAGGTACCTGCGTGCAATATAGAGGGGAAATCTCATTTAATGGCTGTAACTATTAATCCGGTACCTGATTTATGCATGGTATGCAGGTCGATGATATTGAGTACAAATGCAAAAGGGTAGAACACAAGGTAATAGAAAGGCAGCAGGAGGATCAGGAGCTTGCCTGCATTGGCGATCCTGATCGGCCATTTCATCGAAAGTCTCCAGGAGATCTTTCCCGGGGTACCGTATGCATACCTGCTTCGGACCGAAGTGAAACCCGCGGTTTTCAGCTTGGCTTCAATATCTTCAATGGCATATCCATCGCGCACATGTTCTTCGATGAAAGAATCGTCGTGGTCATCATGGACATCGCTTCCACCTTTGTCAGAAGGCGTGGAGATCAGCAGCACGCCTCCTTTTTTAAGGCTGGCAGCCAGGTTCCTGAACACGGTAACATCCTCCTCTATATGCTCCATTACATCCACTGAAAGAGCCAGGTCGTATGCGTCCGGCTGCTGGTAGGTGGTGAGATCTCCGTATTCGAATTTCACGCGGTCGGACCTGCCGATACGTTCAAAAAATGCATTGCAATCATCGATCTGCTCCTGTTTTACATCCACCGCAGTGATCTGTGCCTTTGGAAATTGCCTGGACATGGTATAATCGTATTGACCGAATCCGGAACCGGCGTCCAGGATCGCCGGTGCTGCCGGCAGGGAATTCCTGAGCTTCCGCAATTCCTTCCTGATATGCCATGACCTGAGCAGCAGCAGGTTGAGCAGGTGGTAAAATAGTTTACGCAGGAACGGGGTGGTATTGAAAACAGCACCAAGACTACGTTTTACAGGGTCATATTTCACAAAATATTTGTTTAATCGTTGATATATAATACGTTACATTTGCACCACTTGTGCAGGGTGCCCTTTGCGTTACTTATCGTCGCCGAGCAGGTTATCGATGTTTTCAATATAATCCAGGGAATCGTCCAGGTAGTAAATGAATTCCGGGATGGACCGTACCTGGTGTTTGATCTTCCTGCCGATCATGTTACGGATTGCGGGCGCATGTGCCCTTATTTTTTCCAGGGGTTCCTCCTGCCTATCAAGGGGGAAGATACTCAGGTAGACCTTTGCCACGCCCAGGTCGGGACTTACACGTACCACGGTTACCGTGATCATTTTTCCCGGAAGTATCTCCCGGGTATGTTGCTGAAAATAGGCCCCCAGTTCCTTTTGGAGCATTCTCGATACTTTCTGTTGTCTGGTTGACTCCATAGATCAATTTTATCCCGTGAAAAATTACAAATTATTCGCAAGCAAATTTCCGGGTTTTATCAACACCCGGCCATTGTACAGTTTGAAAAGGATGTAAAAGTAACGAATTAAAGAGGGACCGCAAAGAATGAAAATGAGCAAATGGTGTACAATAATGCATTGATTATTTGCACCCCCTGAAATTCGGTATTAGTTTTGTAGGCATTTTATTTCGAAAATCATATGGAAACGGTATTAAGCGGGATCAGATCCACGGGAAACCTGCACCTGGGAAATTACTACGGTGCAGTGAAGAATTTTGTCAGGATGCAGCATGAATACAATTGCTACTTCTTTATTGCTGATCTTCATTCACTTACGACACACCCAAAACCAGAGAACCTGCATGACAATATCCGGAAGGTACTTTCGGAATACATTGCGTGTGGGATCGATCCCGAGGTGGCCACGATTTATATCCAGAGCGATGTTCCGGAGATCCCGCAACTGTACCTCCTGCTGAACATGAATGCCTATATCGGGGAGCTGGAACGGACCACCACCTTCAAGGAGAAGATCAGGAAGCAGCCCGAGAATGTGAATGCGGGGTTGCTGACCTACCCGGTACTGATGTGTGCAGATATCATCATCCACAATGCCGACAAAGTGCCGGTGGGCAAGGACCAGGAACAGAACCTGGAGATGGCCCGGAAATTTGCAAAACGCTTCAACCACATGTATGGCGTGGAATATTTCACCTTGCCCGAGCCATTCAATTTCGGGAGTGACCTGGTGAAGGTGCCCGGACTTGACGGTACAGGAAAAATGGGCAAATCGGAAGGAAACGGGATCTACCTGGCCGACGATCCCAAAGCGATCAGGAAAAAGGTCATGCGTGCTGTTACGGATGCGGGTCCGGAAACGCCCAATTCGGAAAAGCCGGAGCCGATCAGGAATCTGTTCTACCTGCTGGAACTCATGTCAGATCCGGCGACAGTGGTGCATTTCGAGGAGGCCTACAACAATTGTACGATTCGGTACGGAGACCTGAAAAAGCAACTTGCGGAGGATATCGTTGCCTTCACCACCCCGCTTCGTGAAAGGATCCTGGATATCTATAACGACGATGTATACCTGAGAAAAGTGGTGGAAAACGGTGCTGAACGTGCCCGTGAGAGCGCCTCCAGGACCCTTCGGGAGGTGCGGGAGATCATTGGTTATAAACCTTTCTGAAAATAAAAAGCCCGCCTCTGAAAGAGACGGACCGTGCCCCGAATAATGTCAGGTATATGCTTGGATGAACTGTCGTTATAAAAATAACAAATACTGTGCCAAAAACAGTTCGGGGATTTTGGTTTCTTGATAAATCCCATGCTTTTCAGCATAAGCAGAATTGGTTCCGGATTCAGGGTTGCCAGTTGATCGGTTTCATTCCGTTTGCGGCAAGGAAGGTGTTTGTTTTTGAGAAATGGCGGCACCCGAAGAAGCCGTTATGTGCGGAGAGGGGGGATGGATGGGCTGCTTTCAGCACCAAATGTTTGTTGGTGTCGATCAGGGCCTCCTTGGCCTGGGCAAAGCGTCCCCACAGCAAAAAGACTGTGTGATCGCGCTGATCAGAGATCAGGCGGATGACCTGGTCGGTAAATTGTTCCCAACCCTTGTTCTGGTGTGATCCTGCGCTGGATGCACGTACGGTGAGTGTCGCGTTCAGCAGCATCACTCCCTGCCGGGTCCATGCTTCCAGGTTGCCATGGTCGGGCAGGGGAAGGCCTGTGTCGGCATGAATTTCCTTAAAAATATTCACAAGTGAAGGGGGAGGTTTGATGCCCCGTGGCACAGAAAAGCATAAACCGTGTGCCTGGCCCTGTCCGTGGTAGGGATCCTGTCCAAGGATCACAGCTTTTACCTGGTGCAGTGGTGTACTGTCGAATGCGTTAAAGATTTTCGGACCTGGCGGGTAGATGGTGTAGCGGGATCGTTCTTCTACAAGGAATGCTTTCAGTGCTGCAAAGTATTCCGACTGGAATTCTTTCTTAAGTGCATTTTTCCAGCTCTCTTCGATATGGGGGGTTACCGTTGTCATGGATGGTCTTGTCTCAGAAATGTGTTCGGAGTGTGAGGGTAAAATTCCGTCCGGGTGCACTCACCCCTGAAGCGAATGGTTTATAGAATTGGTCAAGGATGTTTTCGATGGCGAACTGGGCGGTAATATACTCATTGATCCGGTAGGATGTATGCATATTGAGTGTCCACCAGGAAGGGTATCCGAACATGGTGGCTTCTTCTTCATTGTCTTCGCCGTAGGGGGAGAATGAGTCGGCGAATTTCCATCCGTTATAGTGTACAAAGCTGTCGAACCGGAATTTCTTGTAGTCATAGGTGATACTCACCCGTCCGAAGACAGGGGGGATATGTCCCAGGGGCACATCGTCGGTGAGGTTTCGACCCCTGGTATAATTGATGGAGCCTTTCAGTACAATGTTATTGTAGAAATCAGAAATCACGTTCACGGATGCGCCGTAGATATGGCCGAGGTTGGCATTGTAATTTGCGGAGACCCGGTAGATGTCGCCATCGTACATCATGGAGTCCTGGCCGTTCAGTGTATAGTCGGTGCGGACAATGGCGTTGGTGATCAGGGTATAGTAACCAACAATATCCATGCGCAGAAATCCTTCGATAACCCTGCTGACTCCTGTTTCGGCGTTGTAGGTATATTCGGGTTTGATATCGGGATTTGGAATGATGATATAATCGTCTTTCGCCCTGATTTTTCCATAATCATCAACGTTGGGATTCCTGTAGCCCGAGGAGAGGATCCCGTTGATTTGCCAGGCTGGTCCCGGGTGGTACACAAGGCTCAGGCTTCCGGTAAGGGCGCCATTGCTGAAGCGGGTGGTGTCAAATTCAAGGGCGGGATTATTGAAAACTGAGTTCAGGTGGGAGAAATTGTACCTGAGTCCGCCATTCAGCACCAGCTTGTCGGAAAAAATTTTCTTGTAGCTTGCATAAATTGAGGATGAGTAAGTGTTGCTGCCCCCGGATGGATAGCGTGTTTGGGCCGGACGTATTTCGCTGGTGGATAGATGTTCGTAAAAGGCACCTGAACCCACGTGGTTATAGATGAGATCATACCCGTAATTCAGTTTTTTATTGACATCCCACACCTTCAGGAAATCGATGTTCAGACTCAGTACATTTACTGTCTCCAGTTGGTGCAGACGGTCATTCGATTTGAACTTCCGGGAAATGCGGTCCTCGTTGATTCGCTGGTAGGCAAAGATCGAGGTGGCATTGGTGAAAAAGGGGTTGTCATTGCGGTTGACATTCTTCACAGAAGCAAGCAGCCTGTTTTGTGGCCCGTAATAATATTCCGCATATTTCAGTATTCCATCCCGGTCGTAGTCGTTAAGGTTATCCAGCCTGTCGATGTCGGAAGAGGTGGAATACTGGATATTCAGGATCCAGTCGACAAATTCTGATTGTGCATATTTGAATTTCTGCAGCAGGTCGAATTGCTGGTAGGCTGTATTGCGCTGGATAAGTTCGTTTTGGTTCACGTACATGCTGTCCCTGCCGTCGTTCCCCGGTTTGACATAATGGAGGGTTTTTCCCCAGTCGCCATAAAACAGGTTCCTGTTGGAGCCGATCCTGATATTTTCAAAGTCTTTATAGGTTACACTGGTGAGGGATCCGATCTTTTTGCCACCGGCATTGAAATCAATGTGTCCGACTTTGCCTGTGTTTGCGGTAGAGTATTGTGTGTATGCACTGCCGCTGAAATATATTTTTTCCGATTCCGACAATTCGGGGTCTTTGGTATAATAGTGAATGACACCGCCCAGTGCATCGCTTCCATAGATCAGTGAACTGGGTCCGAAGATGATTTCGGTGCGTTCCAGGATGGCATGGTCGATGGTAATGGCATTTTGCAGGTGCCCGGAGCGGTAAATGGCATTGTTCATTCTCACACCGTCTGCCACCAGGAGGATCTTATTGGCTTCGAAGCCGCGGAGGATGGGACTGCCCCCGCCGGCCTGGGTTTTCTGAATAGCAATGTTCCCGGTCTCCAAAAGGATATCCGCCGCGGTTTGTGCAGGATTGTTCACCAGGTTTTTCTCCCGGAGCACGCTCACCTTATAGGGCAGGATTTGTTTGCTTTCGCGTGATTTGGTGGCGGAAATGACGAATTCATCGAAGAGGATGTTTCGCTTTGAGAGCCTGACGACCTGTTTGTTCCGGATTTCTTCATAGGGATATATGACAGTATTGTATGACGGGTGCTGGAACACCAGCGTGTCGCCCTTCAAAAAAGCCAGTGTGCCTGTATATCCATTACTGTCGGTGATGGCTGCCCGTTCACGTGAAGTGTTAAAAATGGCTACGTTGGCAATGGGTTCACTGCTGTTTTCCGACAGGATGCGCAATTGCTGACCGGACGTATTGGTGACCAGCAGGATAAAAAGTATGCTTAGTATCTGTTTCATGAATACACGCAACGCCTCAAAAACTGTACCATACTGGGGTTTTGACCCCGGAGGGGTTTACATTTTTTACCACAACTGATAAAGGTAAGAAGATTCCGGGGAACTGTTGGTAAGTTCTGTTCGCAGAACGGTCTCTTTTTAATACATTTGAGATCAAAGTATTTGATTCATGGTTAAGAAGTTATTGATTGGTGGTGCTGTTGCAGTTGTGAGTGTGGGATTGCTCCTTTACCTGCTCCTTGGAAAAAATGATGTTGGACAACGGGTCCACGCTGCCGAGGCGGTACCATCCAGTGCCATCGTCTATATCGAGCAGATCGATTACACTTTTTTCACCAGGGAGTTATCCGGCAGCAACCAGTTATGGGATGAATTGCACAAGAAGTATATATTTGCAGGGTTTGACAGTGTTGCAGATCGCTGGACCGATCGTTTGTCCCGGATGCCTTTGCTTTCTTCCCGGCTTCAGGAAAGTGCACTGAGTATTTCATTGCACCTGCAGGGGAAGCGCAATCATACGGCATTGTTCTTCATCTTCCTGGGCGAACAGCTTTCGGCCCAGCAGGTGGATAATGAGATCAGGGTGATGGCAGGAAGCAATGCAGAGATCAATACAAGAAAATATGAGGCAGTTGAATTGACCGATGTTTCGTTTGGAAATGCCCAGGGATCGGACCGGTTTTCGTACGTACTTACAAATGGTTTATTGATTGCAGGTGAATCATCAATCCTGCTGGAGGAGGCGATCCGGAGCCTGCATTCCGACGGTGGCATCAGGAACCAGGAGGGATTCAGGATTGTAGCCAAAACTGCTGGCAAATATGTCCCGGGGAACCTGTACCTGAACTACAACCGGTTGGACGAGTTGTTTTTCCCATGGGTTGAAAGCGGTCACCATCGTCAGCTGTCATCTCTTTCCGGGCTCGCAACATGGGGGGAATACGATCTTGATCTGAGAGATGATGCGGTCATTCTGACTGGCATGACATACGCCAATGATTCGCTGGCCGGCTGGTTGAATATTTTCAGGAACCAGTCGCCGGTGCGGATGGAAGCCACCTCTTTTGTTCCTTCCAGTGTTTCTGAATTCCAGGCTTTCGGGATCAGTGATGTAAACAGGTTCATTGCGGATTTTAAAAATGAACTGCGGAGCAGGGATCTTCTCCCCCGCTTCCAGGCCATGGACAATGACAGTAAAAAGGTGCTTGGAGAGGGAATGTTCGAAGAACTGCTGGGACTTATCAAGGATGAGATTGCATGGTTCGCCCTGGAGGATCATAAAAATGAATCATTTCATGAAGTAGTGATCCTGGAAGTAAGGAGCAGGTCCGAAGCGATGACGAAGATGACAACATGGGCCTCTGTATTGGCAGGAGCCCGTGGGAAAGAACTTTCAGATTACACGAGCCGGTTCATGCTGGACAAAGAGGTGGGTTTCGATATCTACCGTTTTCCTGAAGTCCATTACGACCTTCCCCCGGTCAGGAAACTGTTGAAAACACACTTTGCCTTCTACGACAATTATGTCATTTTAAGTGATTCGGAACAGGCTGTAACAAGAACAATTTATCAGAACGTATTGCACAAAACCCTCGAAAACGAATTGTATTACCAGAAAGTCAGTAACCTGATGTCGACCCGGGCCAATTTCACCTGTTTTATCAGGCCGGAAAATTACCTCTACAGGAAAAGCGCCCTGCTCAGCAACCCTGCGCTGGCGCTCACTGACAGTATCAGGGGAACCCTGCGCAAGATCCCGGGCATCATCATCCAGTTTTCCAATGAGGGTGGTATCTTCTATTCAAATGTCAGTCTGAGCTATTCCCGGAAGATCAAGGAAAAGGCACTTACCGTATGGGAAAGTCTGCTGGATTCCACCATCATCACCAAGCCGTGGCTGGTCACCAATCATTATACCTCTGAGAAGGAGATCATGGTGCAGGATGCTTCCCATGCCCTTTACCTTGTGAACAGTACGGGACGTGTCCTTTGGCAGGTGCCGCTCGACGGGCCGCTGCTGAGCGATGTATACCAGGTGGATTTCTATGCCAATGGCAAACTGCAGTACCTTTTCAATACCCCGGGGAGTATTCATCTCATCGACAGAAACGGCAATTACGTGGAAAGATATCCTGTAAAATTGCGTGCCGGTGCAACCAATGGCATGTCTTTGTTTGACTATGATAACAGGAAGGAATACCGGATCTTTGTTGCAGGCAATGACAGGAGGGTATATGTATACGATCTCGAGGGAAAGACGGTCCCGGGCTGGTCTTTCAGGCGATCGGAGGGAATGGTGCGGCAGCCGGTCCAGCATTTCAGGATCGGGGAAAAGGATTATATCGTGTTCTCGGATGGTGTCAGGGCGTATTTCCTCGACAGGAGGGGAAAGGAGCGGATAGATATAAAGGAAACCTTTGTTGTATCTGAAAATAACCAGTTTTACCTGGATATGAATATTGCAGGGGACAACCCCAGGTTTGTAACCACCGATTCATCGGGGAATGTGATCGGTGTCGGTATTAACGGTGAAATCGGACAATTGCTGGAACATGATGCATCTTCCGGGCATTTTTTCCGTATAAGGGACCTGGACCAGGATGGAAAACCGGAGATGATTTTTGTAGATGGCAGCGGGTTGGAAGTAACGGATCTCAGCGGGGGAAAGGTATTCTCGTTTAAGACAAAAAATAATATTGGCATGGTGCCTGATATTTATGAGTTCTCAAGCACGGATATAAAGTTGGGGCTGGTCGATAAACAGGCGAACGAAATTTACCTGCTGAACTCCGACGGCACCATGTATGAAGGATTTCCCCTGGAAGGGAACACCCGGTTCACAATCGGGTATTTTGCAGGATCCGACAGCAGGTTCAACCTGGTTGTCGGTAGCCTGAACGGGTTTTTATATAATTATTCAATTGAATAGCTATGAGAAGCAAAAGTATTATCCTGACAACAACTGCGATCATCCTGATACTGATGACCGGGGCGTGTGATGGCTACATGGATCAGTTTGGCCTGGATCGTCTTTCTGATGAAGTGGAAGTGCATCCTTCCCTGGCTGCCCCCATTGCTTATGGGAATTTCAGCATACAGGACATCCTGGAGACACTGAATGATTCATCAGGACTGGTTGGGCAAACCGAAGACAGCCTGATCTATATTTATTACAGTGATACGGCGTATTCGCTTAATGCGGCAGAGCTGATCACCATCCCCAACCATATTGTAAGGGAAACCTATTTTGAAACAGATGTGAATGTTGCTTCCTGGAACCTGTTGCCGGTTGGTTCGGAGCAGACTTTTTACAAGAGGGAACTGCTGGAGTTCAGTATTGAACCAGGAGACCGCATCGACAGTATCATGGTGAAGGCGGGGTCCCTGGACCTTGAAGCCTACAGCCAGTTCCGGCACTCGGGAGAATTGCGTGTGACCAGCAGCAATATCATTGACCCTGCTGGTGACAGCCTGGATATTTTCTTTCCGATAAGCAACACCTACGGCACATTCAATAATACCACCTCATATGATCTTGCGGGGTACAAGATCACCATGGATGAGATATCCGGAAGTGCTGAGACAGTGCTGAATTTCAACCTTACGCTCGTCAAGTCTCCTGAACCGGTATCGCCGGGTGAAGAAGCAGGTCTGCGCTGTGAATTTTCAGCGCTTGAATATGACGTGGTCTATGGTTTTATTGCGGAAAGGAGCATCACCAGCCTGAGGGAATCCCTTGAAATTGGTTTTTTTGACCAGATGGACGAAGTGCCGGACATCTATTTTGCCGACCCCCAGTTCAATATTGCGGTGCACAATTCTTTTGGCGTACCCTTGTCCTTAAGTATAGACACACTCCGGGCCCGGTCGTTCAGGGATGGCTTGTATACCTACCTTATGTTCAGGGACACTACCATGAACCCTTTTCAGATCTATGCTCCAACTGTGGACCAGGTGGGTACGGAGGTAACTACAGAGCTGCATTTCAACGTGGAAACCAGTAACATTGATGATTTGATTGCCAGTGTTCCTGACCTGATCGATTTCTCATTTGGTGCCAGCACGGGCAATCCACCCGGATCCACCAGTCAGAATTTCCTCCTTGACGACAGCAAAATGGTTGTAGAGACAGAGATGATGCTTCCCATGTGGCTGAAAACCAGTGGGTATACCCTTACCGATACGCTGGATATGGCATTTGACAGTTTGCTGATGAATTTGTCCTTCCTGGAGGAGGCGTTGTTCAGGCTGACCACCACCAATGAATGGCCTCTTGAAATCTCGGTGCAGATCTACTTCCTGGATGCAACAGATGTTAAAATGGATTCCCTTTTCAGTGAACAGAAGATACTGCTGAATGCTGCCCCTGTGAACAGCGAGGGAGAGCTGGACAGGAGCGCCTTGCAGGAGCATGTGGTGGATGTGGAACTTACTGCAGAGCGGCTTGATGATCTGGAGGGTGCCAGGAAGATGGTGCTCAAGGCCCGGGCTGTTACTTCGGATAACGGTGGTTCCACTGTGAAATTCTACAGTTCCTACCTGCTGCATTACAAGCTGGCCATTGATGCTGATTTTCGCATCAATTCCAGGGAACTTTGAATAAGAAATTTTTAGCTAACCCACAATAGAGACTTATGAAGAGGTCACATCACATGATCATAGCAATGGGGATCCTGTTCATGGCAACAGCAATCCCGGGAAATGCCCAAATCCCGAATACCATGTATTTTATGCCTGGGGTACCGCAATCCAACCGCATCAATCCATCCATTCAGCCGGGTTGCGGTTTTTATCTCGGTTTCCCGGGCCTGGCGCCGCTCAGGTTCCAGGTCAGCTCGAGCAGCCTGGGGTGGTCCGACCTGATTTACCAGCATCCCGACCCTTCGATTGATTCCCTGATCACACCCTTTCACCCCATGGGCGACAAGCGGGGGTTTCTGGACCAGCTGGATGATGTCAATTATTTGCTCGCAGGGATGGGCACCTCCCTTGCCTCGATAGGCTTCAGGTCAGGAAAGAGTTTTATTTCCATTGATGTGACTGCCAGGGCAGACGGGAATGTATATTATCCGAGGGGTGCCTTTGACCTGCTTTTTAACGGTGCACCCAATGGTTCAGAGATCACGCTGAGTGGTCTGGGGGCAGACATCAATGTATTCACCGAAGCCTCCCTGGGATGGTCGAGGAAGGACTTTATCCTTCCCGGGCTGGATGTTGGTATCCGGGGAAAGGCACTTTTCGGGCTGGCCAACCTGAATACCAAAAGTTCGGAATTCAACATCGCAACCTCCATGGATGTGTGGAATGTTCAATCCGACATGCAGTTCAATGTTGCCGGACCTTCATTTGTGACGTTCCTGGAAGATTTTGAGGACGGATCGCCTGTGGAGATTGATACAACCTTTCTCAACCAGATTGATCCCAGGAGTGCAGTTTCCACGGTTTTTGACATGCAGCAGTTCGGGCTGGCCCTGGATGCAGGGATCAGTTACAGGCCCTTCAGGCAACTGCTGCTTTCAGCATCAGTAATGGATCTGGGCGGGATCAACTGGAATAACTCCGCCGAGGGCTCCTTTGATTTTGAATATGATTTTGAAGGAATCGAAGTCAATCCATTCACCGGTGTGGATACCACCCTTTTAACAGAATTACAGGATTCACTGTGGAATGCGGTTTCTTTTGTAACCGGTCAGCCCTATTTTGCCAGGCTCAATACCAAATTGTTTGTGGGGGTATCCTATTATCCTGTTGAACGCATCGGCTTTGGTTTGCTGTCCCGGACAGATTTCCTGAACGAGAACCTTTCGCAACAATTTACAGGAAGTGTGAATATGACTACGGGGAAGTTCATCAATCTTTCCCTCTCCTATTCATACATGTCAGGCAACTTCAACAATATCGGGGCGGGGGTATCCTTCAATGTGGGACCGTTCAATTTGTACCTGATCTCCGACAACATCATCAGCGGTGCACTGAAGCCACTGGACACCAGGTCGTTCAGTTTTTGGTTCGGTATGAACCTGGCTTTTGGCTGGGACAGGTATTCGAAACGCAGCAAGCCCGTTGACAGGCCGATGATCCGATAGGGTCAGCAACAGGCTGCTGCACGGTTTTCTTATGTGAATCATGCCTGGTGGTTGCCACTGAGAGGCGGGAAAATGGAAGAAAGCAGGAAGCGCAAAACCATCTGGTAAGCGCGTTGTTTCCATTGACAGCCACGGGGGGATGTCCCCGTTTTTTTCAGATATCCTTGATTTGCTGGGCCATGCGGGTGGCAAAGACAAAATTATTAAGCGCTTCATTGTCGGTATGCAGCACCTCTTCCTTGGTGCCTTCCCAGCATTGGCATCCCTGGTAGATATAGATCACTTTATCGCCGATTTCCAGTACCGAGTTCATGTCGTGGGAGTTGACCAGCGTGGTGATGTCATATTCCCTGGTGATTTCACTGATCAGGTTATCGATACGTATGGCTGTTCTTGGATCCAGTCCGGAATTGGGTTCGTCACAGAACAGGTACCTGGGCGACAGGGCAATGGCCCTTGCAATGGCTGCTCTTTTTCTCATTCCTCCACTCAGTTCCGCGGTCATGAGCTGGTTGACCCCACGTAAACCCACCCGTTCCAGGCAGAAGTCGACCCGTTTCAGTTTGCTGCTGTAGTTGTCACTGGTGAACATATTGAGCGGGAACATCACATTCTCTTCGACGGTAAGTGAATCGAACAGGGCGCCTCCCTGGAAGAGCATTCCCATTTCTTTCCGCAGGAGTTGTCGTTCTTTTTTCCCCATTCTGGTAAAGTTTCTTTCATCATACAGGATCTCGCCGGAATCTATTTCCAGGAGTCCCACGATGGACTTCATCAGTACTGTTTTTCCTGATCCGCTCTGACCGATGACCACGTTGCATTTTCCTTTTTCCAGGGTCATGTTCAAATCGTTCAGTACATACTGATCGTCGAATTTCTTATATAGGTTCTTCAGTGTGATCAATGGAGTATGAGATTGGTGATTACGAGGTTGGCCATCAGTATGAGTATGCAATTCAGGACAAATGCCTGTGTGCTGGACCGTCCTACTTCCAGAGCGCCGCCGCTCACATGATAGCCGTAATAGCCGGCCACTGTTGTTATGATGAATGCATACACGGCAGATTTCAACATAGCATAGGCAAGGTAATAGGGATAAAACACATATTGAATACCGTATATATAATCGGATACCGGTACCACATCTCCGACAAGGCATACCAGGTATCCTCCCAGGAGTCCAAGGGCAACACTGAGTGCACAAAGGATCGGAAGGAAGATCACCAGTGCAATGAGCTTGGGCTGCATCAGGTAAGCGGCAGCATTGATTCCCATTACTTCGAGGGCATCGATCTGTTCGGTAACCCGCATCATTCCGATCTGTGATGCAATGCTGGAACCACTTTTTCCCGCTATTACAAGTCCGACCATTGTAGAAGAAAATTCAAGCAGGAGGGAGTCCCGCACAGTTACGCCGATGATATATCGTGGCAGCAGGGGGTTTTCAATATTGAAATCGGTCTGGATGGTGATGGCTGCCCCGACAAAAAAAGACACAATCGCGACGATTCCGATGGACCCCAGCCCGTGGTCTTCCATTTCACGGATGGTTTGCCGGTAGTAGATGGAAAACTTCTCGGGCTTTGAAAAGACGGCCCTGAGCATCACCAGGTACCTGCCGATATTTGACAGTGCTTTCAGCATCGTATAAAAGTACAAATAATCTGCATCTGTCCATAATGCCCGGGACCTGTGTTACTGCAAACATTTTAACTCCCCGGATAAATTGGCATATGTTGGTATTTGTACGTGACTGTCACCAGGATCCTGCAAGCATGAATCTGATTGTTGTCATATTATTCATTTTTAAAGCAGGGATGTTCTAAATATTTACGTATTTTTAAAATAGAAATAACCTGAATTTATATGCAGAACAGATATTATGCCATCATCATGGCCGGCGGAATCGGCAGTCGTTTCTGGCCGCTCAGCCGCACAAAGCGTCCCAAGCAATTTCTTGACATACTTGGCACCGGGAAAACATTGTTGCAACATACCTTCGACCGGTTTACGGAGTTGATCCCGGTGGAAAACATTTACATTGTCAGCAATGCTGAATACAAAGATATTACAAGTGAACAGCTTCCCTCCCTTCCGCAGGAGAATATACTGCTGGAACCTTCCCGCAGGAATACGGCTCCCTGTATTGATTATGCCAATTTCCGCATTCTTCAGAAGGATCCGGAGGCAAGCATCATTGTAGCCCCTTCCGATCATCTGATCATCAAGGAGGAGGCGTTTCTTGAGCAGGTCAGGCGCGGGCTCGAGTTTGTAAGTGAGAAGCAGGCCCTGTTGACCCTGGGAATCCAGCCCAGCCGGCCAGAAACGGGATACGGGTATATACAGGCTGTGCAGAAACAGGTTCCCGGTTATGAAAATATCGATCTGAAAAAGGTGAAGACCTTTACCGAAAAACCCAACCAGGAGATGGCGCAGATTTTTTATGAGAGCAGGGAGTTTTATTGGAATGCCGGGATCTTTTTCTGGTCCCTTCCATCGATCATGAAAGCATTTGAAAAGTATGAGCCAGAGGTACACCAGCTGTTCCAGATGGGTATCGGGGTTTACGGTACAGCGGAAGAAGAGCAGTTTATTGTTGAAACCTATGAACGGTGCAAGAACATCAGTATTGATTATGCCATCATGGAGAAGGCAGATAATGTGTATGTGCTCGCTTCCGACATCGGGTGGTCCGACCTGGGTACATGGGGGTCGTTGTATGAGCAGATGGAAGTGGACGGGCATGAAAATGCAGTATCCGGGAAGCATGTCTTCCTCTATAATTCTTCCGGCAACGTAATCAATGTTCCTGAGGACAAGCTGGTGCTGCTGCAGGGAATGGAAAATTACATCGTAGTGGAATCTGACGATGTGTTACTGATTTGCAAGAAAGAGGAGGAGCAAAGGATCAAGGAATTTGTCAATGACATCAGGGCGGACCTGGGTGACCACTTCATATAGGTTAACAGGAAGCGGAAGCCTGGCACGGGAAGATCTCCTCAGGCATCGTAAAAAAAAGAGGGTGTTTCAAAAGAAAAGCTGAATTTCTGAGCATTGCATATCTGAAAAGGTGCTTTTAAGGGGTACGAATAAAAAGAGGCTGTCTGAAAAGATCGGGACAGCCTCTTTTATATTTTCCAACGGGCAGCAATCAATACTCCCAGAGGTCGTGTTCCATGATGAAAAGTTCATGCTTGATCCGTTCTGCTTCCATCAGTGCATCCTGTCCGGTGACATAATCGATGATGAAACGGTTGCCGAACTCATTGGATTCCTGTGCGATCGTACTTGCAAACCTGCGTTGTATAAACAGGTCATCGAATGAAAGGGCCTGGGCATCGTTATTCGGATTATACACCGTGTGGGTAGCCATCAGGTTCCTGCATTGCGGGAAGTAGACAAAGAAAGGAATGATCCTGTTTACACCGGGCAGCATCTGTCCTGTAATAGGGTCGATCTTCGGTGTGATCAGTAGCGGTGCCATTGCATAGATCCGCACACGCATCTCTGAATGCTGCTTGTCGAAGTACCATTTTTCCTTGATATAAAATCCTTTCACAGAAGAACCATTGGTAAGTATTTCACTTGGATTCCCGTTATCGTCAAAAATCGTATCGGCTTCTATCCTGTTGTAGATCACCTGCAGCGTGGTTGGTTCTGTCAGCGGATTATTGAAGTCTTGTGAGGCATATGGGGTGATCTCGCCGGAGCGTATTCCTTCCATGAGCAACAGGTAGAGGCTGTACCGGTCCTCGATAGGTTCGGTTTCCGGGTACCTGAGCGGATAATTCATCCGTTGCCTCAGGTCAATGATCCTCCAGATATCCTTTGCCCACATCACATCGGCTTCGCGGAGGTAGGGATAGGGGATTGGTTTTTTATCAGGGGTAATGTTCACCCTGTCGTAAACATCGACGATTTCGTTCGGATCTGGGGCTGTTCCTGGTCCTCCCTGTGAAATGCTTGTATTGGGCTGCTGTGCAAAGGCACTTAAGGAGATGCATGCCCCTATTATGGTTACAAACAGATACTTGGCTATCTTCATCACTATCGAATTTTAATTGTTATACCGTTAAGCTGACGTTTTACACCATCGGGTCCGATGGCTTCCACGTCTTCTATAAACACACGTTGTCCTGCCCGCATATTTCTGAAGAGTTCCTTCTGTGCGGAGGTGAAATTCTCGCTTTTGGATTCCTCAATAATATTGATACCTCCTGAAGCTACGACATTCACTTTAAAATTGGTGACGGTAAAATCCACTTCAAACAAAAAGTCTTCAGCTATGGCTTCCACTTTTTGCAGCCGTGTCAGGTCACCGAGTGTCAAAAATCCTGTTCCCTTAGGTATACCTTTCACCTGCGCGGTCGGGTCGGGGAGGTTCATTACGCGGAAGGTCATTTCTCCCATGAAGCTCTGTTTTCCTTCAACATTCGCGTATACACTGACCTTGCTGGTGGTTTCCCTGGGACCGGGTTGCACGATGTAGTTGCCTGCGGAGACCTTCCGGATGTTGCCCGCCGAAATCCTTGGGCTCACAGCGCTTTCGGGAACGCCTGATGCAGAGATAGATACCGGGTTGGCAACCCCCCGGTAGAATACATTCATCTTGGTGGGGGAGATCACCGCGTTGGCTTCGGTTACCCGGTAGGTGGTTTGAAATTCCCGTTCAATGATCTGTCCGTCGTTGTCCAGTTTCAGCACACCTCCCCAGCTCCTTTCTCCGGCCGTGTTGGAGGTGGAAGTATAAATGCCTTTTCCTCCTTCAACTTTAAGTGTCTGCCCGTTATTAAGGACCACCTCGGGGGCTTTCGTGGAGTCGTAGGCTGCAAGGAAGACGGAGGCCCTGTATTCCTGCCCCTTGAATACCACATTGGAGTTCGGCAGTACCACAGCTTCCAGCACGTTGACCTTGAAGTCCCTGGCGCCAACCTGTTCCAGGAGGTAACTCACCATGTCGGATTCAACATTCCTGACATCGGCCTGGAGTTTGGAAAGGATTGTGATCACGGAAGCGAGTGGCAGGTGTTCGAAGTTATGTTCGGGCCAGGCCACATCGGGATCACCCACTTTTTCGGCAGGGTACGGATCCGTTGCCAGGTTTCCCTCGATAGATTCAATCAGGCCCCTGTATTCTTCCGGGTTTTGGATCATCCCGATCATTTTTTCCCTGAAAGCGTCAATTCTCTCCTCCAGCTCATCTCCTTTTTTATTAACGATCATTACCTGTGCCGGGGTATCTGTATCGTCCTTTTTCTTCACTTCTTCCAGTTCCACCTCGCCGTCAATGATGGCCTTGGGATCGTTGATCTCTACGATCTGGACCTTGCACTCATTGATAAATGCGAACAGGTCTTCCGACATCTGTTTGACCGAATCAGCTTTGGCTTTCCATTCTCCTGCTTTGGCCTGGTTCTGCGCATATTCAAAGTCGATTTTTCCATATAACCCCTCGTTTTTTGAAGCGTAGTTATCGGTGGTCTGATTGAGACCATGATCCACGATAACAAATGCATCGAGCACATCTTTGGACACATTCAGCGCCAGCATGGCTGTCAGCACCAAATACATCATGCCGATCATTTTCTGTCTCGGGGTTTCCTTACCGTGTGCCATACGAAATGGATTAAATCAGATTAATTGTTACTTTTTGCGGATGCTCATTGCGGAGAGCATCGAACCATAGATGTTATTTAATTCCGAGAGGCTCTCACTCAGCTTCGTGATTTCTTCCTTGTACTTCTGTGTTTCATCCACGGAAGTTTTCAGGCTGCTGACCATTTCGTTGAGACCTTTGTACACGTCGGAAGTACCTTTGAGGTGTTCTTTGCTTCCTTCGAGTTGTGAATGGTAGGTGGTATTCAGCTCGGCAAGGCTTTTGCTCAGCTGTTCCAGTTGTCCCTGGAATTTCTTCTGGCTTTCAGAGATCTGTGTATGTTCCTGTTTTACTTCGCCCGACATGGCTTCATAGGCAGCGGTAAGGTTGGCACTTGATGCAGCAAACCGTTCAGCGATCTCTTTTCCTTTTTCATCGATCAGGCGGGAAGTATTCTGGTAAGAGGAAGCAAGCGTTTCCACCTGCTGGTTGAGCAGCCCGGTATTGGTTCCGTAGGCGGTTGCCACCTGGTCCATATTGGTTGCGGCATTGCCCATCTTATTGAAATACTCTTTTGTAGCAAGTGATGCTGCTGTGATGTCGGCAATGGATTCTGAGGTTGCAGAGATGGCAGTTATGCTTTTCCCCAGGTTCTTCACATCTGCCTCACTGATCTGGGATTCCTTGATCAGATCGTCAAATTTCTGTAACCCGACATTTCTTCCTGCAAGGGCTTCTTCCTTGAGTTCATCAATTTCGTCCGGGTCCGACAAGCCGGCAAGTTCCGGATATACCAGGGTCCAGTCGAGTTCCTCGTGCAGCGGTTCAAATGCTGAAAAGAAGAAGATAATTGCCTCGATCAGGAGCCCGCTGGTAAGCGCAATACTTGCGCCGGGCCAGTGCTGGATTTTAAACAGGGCGCCGATGATCACAATCGATGCTCCGAAACCATAAAGCTTGGCTGTGAAAGACTTCCAGCCTGAACTTTGGACTATTTCTGTGATTCCCATAACAATAGTTGATTATTAATTTGTACCTAAATATGAACGTACACAACGGAATCCGATATAGGATTTGGCTGTGTCCTGGTATTCGTAATCACGTACGCTTACCTGCAGATAACGGGCAACATCTTTCCATGAACCGCCCCTGATCACTTTACGTTTCATTACCGGCGGGTCATTTGGTTTTGCATTGTACTTGTAGTCGGGGTTCAATGTTGCGGAAAACACATATGCTGAAGGATCATAGGCGCTGATGGTCCATTCCGCCACATTACCGGCCATGTCGTACAGTCCGTATTCATTGGCAGAGAATGTTGCAACCCTTTCAGTGGCAAGTGCACCATCATCCACATAGTTACCACGAAGCGGTTTGAAGTTTGCCACGAAACATCCTATTTTATTGCGCAGATAGACACCTCCCCATGGATACATGCTGTGATCCAGGTTTCCCCTGGCAGCAAATTCCCATTCGGCCTCCATTGGCAGCCTGTAATCCTGTACAAGTGCCAATCCTGATTTGAACAGGGCATCATTCAGGTAACTGGTCCTCCAACTGCAGAAGGCGTTGGCCTGTTTCCAGTTGACACCCACCACGGGGTAGTTGTCATAGGAGGGATGCCAGAAATACATGGTGGCCATGGGTTCATTATAGCTGTAGGTGAAATCTGCGATCCAGCAAAGCGTATCGGGGTATACCATTACCCAGTCCTTGTTCACGAAAGAGCTCCTGCCTTCCACATCTTCCCTGGTTCCGTCGGGCCTTACAACCTGTCCGCCATAGGTGACAGTTGGTTCGGGATCACCCGTGTTGTATTCCAGTTTCATCCTGTTGCTGTGCCTGGCAGCCTGCTGGAAATCCACCCAGTAATAGTTATAGATAAGATTTTCGACCTTTAGTTCCTTGCCGCGCGGTGACAGCTGGTCTTCGCCGGTATAGTAAAGGTCGAGGCCCGGGTCGCCGGAAAGCGGATCACCATATACGATGGCCTTCATGTTTCCTTCCCTGTCTTTTTTGATCACGTCAAGCGGGGTATCCCAGTTGATCCTTGGTTCCCCGGAGGGAAGGATGACCGGCTGGTCGTTCTGGTCGATATACTGGAAATCCTGGATATCTGCAGCGGCAAGTCCTTTGCGCATGATGGAATCGCGGACCCAATGTATAAACTGCCTGTATTCGTTGTTGGTAATTTCTGTCTCGTCCATCCAGAAAGCATCAATCGACACGGTTCTGGCCAGGGCGTTCTGTGTCCATGCTACATCCTGGTCACTGGGTCCCATTGTAAATGACCCGGTGGGGATAAAAAGCATTCCATACGGATCGGGCTCAATATAAGCTTTTCTTCCCTGTACTCCGACGAGTTCTCCTGTGTTGTAGTTGGCACAACTGCTTAATAGTGCTACCAATAATCCCAGTATAAGTACTTTTTTCATGGCTTGGGTGTTTATGCAATAACCGTCTTTATCAAGAAGTTCAAATTATAAAAACAATCTAAATATAGTAATTAATTATAAAAATCTAATGCTCTCATATTTTTGCGGACTCTTATCCAGACTGAGATCGAAGCAATACCTTACAGTCACTTCGTGCGACCCGCTGCTGTATTTAAACAGCGGTGAAAGTTCGATATCATAGGAATAGCCCACTTTGATCCCATTCATCAGTTCAATTCCAAACAGGGCACTTACCGCACCCCCCACTGAATATGAAACTCCTCCCCAGAACCTTTTATTGTATCTGACGTTGGTGTTGAGGTAAATATGGTGGTCTTTTGTATCTGTCTGAAGCATGAACGATGGTATCAGTTCAAATGTAGGGTTGGGAAGTTGGATGGTATATCCCCCAACCGCGTAATAATGCCTGATGAGCCTGGTCTCTGCCAGTTCTTCGGGAAAATCGAAAGAGGTCTGGTTCAGGTGCGTTGTGGAGAGCCCGAAATACAATTTATCGGTGGAGTAGTAAGCTCCTGCTCCCATGTCGAAGCCGAAGAGGCTCGCTGCATTCTGCGGAATGGCATCATCGCCGGTAATATCGATCACATCTGCACCATTCAGACCCGACGGATCGAAAGAGTGATTGGCAAAGCCCGCATTCAGCCCGATACCCAGTACGCCTGAGCCAAAATCGATCTTGTAGGAATAGGCAGCACTGACGAACAGGTCGTTGTTCAGTGCTACATTGTCATTCATCAGGTTGATGCCCACCCCATGGGATCTTCCGAACAGGGAAAACGGGGCATGTGCGGTAAATGTTGAGACCACGGGAGCACCGGGAAATCCTGCCCACTGGTTACGGAACGATGCGGCTGCACAGATCATGTCAGACTGCCCCATCGCTCCCGGATTGAATACGGGAACCAGGAACATATTCTGACTCAGCTTTGGATCCTGCTGAGCAATCACAGCAAGTGAAATGGAAACAAAGAAGATTATGCTTGCCAGTTTTTTCATGTGCTTTCTAAAATGCCTGTATCATCTGTAACTCCGCATTTTTGCCGAAGTAAAATAAGTAAAAAATATCCGTCGGCACAAATATTATTAACACCAGAATGTTAATAACCACCCCAAGATTTAAACAACCGTACCAACCTGGTTGATGGTGAATTCCAATTTTTCGTATTCAATAGAACGCAAAACCTCCGTGATTAATTACCTAACCTGTGCAGATATCTCCACCACCTGTCAGGAATCACATTGTTGCAGGCCTTTTTGTAATCCTCATACGAACATGAGATAAAATAGTTATGATTTGTAAGCGGATTTTTCACAGGGATCTCGATCCACCACCTTTCTGAAAGGTTACTTTTAATGAATACAAGTTCCTGGTCGAGCTCATCCGGTGTGATAATAAATTTTTTCGTATGGTCGGAGGTTTCGACCGGGTTTTCTTTCAGTCGGTGGGACAATCCGTCGATGAAGTACCAAACTGCCTGGGCAGCCAGGTGGCTTGTCTGGTCGTTAAGGTCCTTTTCCGGCGAGAGTTCAAACAATCCGCACACTTTCACTTTTTCGCTGATCCCGCCATAGCGGGTGATGGCACAAAGTTCATCACCGAAACAGCCGTTAGGGGAAGGGTTGGTGACACCAGGGGCATCGGAGTGTCTCACGGTATTCATGTCAATTCCCAGGAAATCGGCATCACGGATCAATGGTTCTGCCTTCCTGATGTCCTCCCTGAGTTCCCCGAGCCGCACACTTTCCATGAATTCCCTTTCTAGGATATCCACTTGGTTCTCAGCAATAAAATATACCTGGTGCCCCAGGTTGGAATAGGTAAAGCGTTTCTTGACCTCCTTGTCGAGGATATAGTTGAGGTAGTTCCTGGAATTGATCTCCGGGTCCTTTTCCGGCCATAAGTCCAGCCGGGGATCCATGGTTACCAGTTGCCTGATGCCTTTCATTTTTTCCAGTGCCAGGATGACCCCGAAGGAGAGGTCCTGGGAGCCACCAATGAAGAAGGGGATCACTTTGCGCTCGATCAATTCGAGGGTGATGTCGCGGATGGCATAATAGGTGTCATTGATGTTCCCGGTAATCTTCAGGTTTCCCAGGTCGTATACCTTCACGTTCTTATTGATTTTCCTCAACTGGTAGAGCATACTCCTTACACGGTCGGGGGCAGAGGCGCTTCCCCTGATATAGGCGGCCTTGTCTTCCGGGACCCCGATCAGTGCCAGCTGGTACTGGTCCATATTTCGGATGGGCCTGTCGGGGGTATGAATGGAGATGTTCCTGACAAAGGAATATTTCTCCGGAAGCAGGTGAAACTCGGGCCGGTCAAGGCTTACAGGGTCGAAATATCCATTGAGGTCCATACAGTGTGCATTTTATGATTTACGTCGGCGGGAGGGTTTCCTGTCAGGTGTTTTCTCGATAATCTCCATGCAATCCTCCAGGGTAAGTTCTTCGGGTTTCTTGCTTTTCGGTATTTTATAATTCTTCTTGTCATAGGCGATGTACGGACCATATTTTCCGTTCAGCACCTGCAGACCGGGTTTATCATCGAATTCCCTGATGATCCGGTTTTTCTCCTCTTCCCTTTTGGCCATGATCAGCTCAATGGCCCGGTCCAGGCCAACTGTGTAGGGATCGTCTTCTTTTTGCAGGGAGACGAATTTGTTCTGGTGACGGACATAGGGTCCGTATCTGCCTATGGCAACAGTAACGTCGTCACCTTCCAGCTGTCCCAGTGTCCGTGGCAGTTTGAACAGGTCAAGGGCTTCCCTGAGTGTGATGGTTTCCATGCCCTGCCCTTTCAGCAGGCTGGCAAATCGCGGTTTCTCCTCATCTTCTGCTTCCCCGATCTGCACCATGGGACCGAACCTTCCGATCTTTACCGTAACCGGTTTGCCCGATTCCGGATCTTCGCCCAGCAGGCGTTCGCCTTTCGACTTCTCAGAGGTTTCCATGGTTTCGTCCACTTTTTTGTGGAAGGGATCGTAAAATTCGGATATCATAGCAGTCCAGTCTTCTTTGCCCATTGCGATGGCATCGAATTTTTTCTCCACGTCAGCGGTGAAGTTATAGTTCATGATGCTCACAAAGTACTGCTCCAGGAAATCGTTGACCACCATGCCGATATCCGTGGGGAAGAGTTTTTGTTTCTCGTGCCCGGTGGTTTCCGTTTTCTTTTTTTCGGTAATGCTCCCCTGCTGGAGTGTGAGGGTAATTATCTCCCGCTTTTGCCCGGGTCGTGTTTCCTTTACCACGTATTCCCGGTTCTGGATGGTAGAGATAGTGGGAGCATATGTGGAAGGACGCCCGATGCCCAGTTCCTCGAGTTTTTTGACCAGGCTTGCCTCGGTATACCTTGCCGGGGGAAGGGTAAATTTCTGTACCGCTTCAATGCGCTTGTTGTTCAGCTGGTCATTCTCCCTGAGCGGGGGGAGCAGGCTCCCGGTTTCTTCCTCGTTCTCATCATCGGTGGATTCGATATACACCTTCAGGAAGCCGTCGAAAATAAGCACTTCGCCCGTGGCGATGAAGTGTTCATCAGTGGTGGACACGTCTATTTTCACTGTGGTCCGCTCCAATTGTGCGTCGCTCATCTGCGAGGCGATGGTCCGTTTCCAGATCAGTTCATACAGGCGTTGTTCCTGGCTGCTGCCATTGATTGTGCGGTTGCTGATGTAGGTGGGACGTATTGCTTCGTGTGCTTCCTGTGCACCTTTCGATTTGGTGGCATACTTGCGCACCTTGAGGTATTTTTCGCCAAATGAACTTTTTATCTCTGCTGAAGCTGTGGAGATGGCCAGGTTCGACAGGTTCACAGAGTCGGTACGCATATAGGTGATCTGTCCCGATTCGTATAGCCGCTGGGCAATGGACATGGTCTGCGAGACCGAATATCCAAGTTTCCGGCTGGCTTCCTGCTGCAGTGTGGATGTGGTGAACGGTGGGGCAGGAGATTTCTTTCCCGGTTTTTTCTCCACGGAGCTGACCCTGAACTTTGCCTGGGCGCATTTTTCAAGAAAGGCACGTGTTTCTTCGATGGTGTCAAAACGCTTTGAAAGTTCTGCCCTCACCTCCTGTCCGGCTGATGTATCATTGTTTGCTGCTGCAACTGTAAAGGTTGCCGTTACCCTGTAATAGGCGTTGGACCGGAAAGCATTCACTTCACGTTCACGTTCCACGATCAGTTTTACTGCCACGCTTTGTACGCGGCCTGCCGACAGGGAAGGCTTTACCTTTTTCCACAGGAGCGGGGAGAGCTCGAATCCCACCAGCCTGTCGAGCACCCTGCGTGCCTGCTGCGCATTGACCAGGTTCACATCGATGCTGCGCGGATGTTCGATAGCGTGCTGTATGGCTTCTTTTGTGATCTCATGGAACACGATACGCCTGGTTTTTTCCTTTTCCAGGTCAAGGACTTCCTGCAGGTGCCAGGCGATGGCTTCTCCTTCGCGGTCCTCATCAGATGCGATCCAGACTGTGTTGGCTTTTTTTGCAAGGTCCTTCAGCTCCTTCACCACCTTTTTCTTATCGGCCGAAACAATGTATTCCGGCTGGAAATTATTTTCAATATCAATTCCCAGGTTCTTTTTGGCCAGGTCCCTTACATGGCCGAAGCTTGACTTGACCACGAAATCTTTTCCCAGGAACCGTTCAATGGTCCTTGCTTTAGCCGGTGACTCAACAATTACTAAATTCTCAATCATAATTTCTCCCCCAATACGTTTCTTAATAAAAGCACAAAATTATACCAATTGGTTGAGTACTCTCAAATTTTTGCTGTAAATAATTACTATTTTTGTCGCAAACAACTTCCAAGATGCTGAAAAAAGCCGATAAACACACGGTATTCCTCGCTGTTCTCTGGAGCTTATACGGACTCGCATTTATTTTCATTATTTTACTTTTTGTCCTGATCGCGAAGGGAAAAATGGGATTCATGCCTACTTTCGAAGAGCTGGAGAACCCGCAAACCAACCTGGCGTCAGAAATCTATACGGATAACGGTGAATTGCTCGATAAGTTCTTTGTGGAGAACCGGACGCTGGTGGAATATGACGAATTGTCACCCTATCTCGTTGATGCACTGGTGGCTACGGAGGATGTGCGGTACAAGCGTCATTCAGGAATCGATATGCGCAGTCTTGCACGGGTGGCCGTGAAATCTGTGTTGATGGGCCAGGACGCGGGCGGCGGCAGCACCATCTCACAGCAGCTGGCGAAAAACCTGTTTCCGAGGGATACGACGCAGAACAATACGAAGATCGGCAGGGCGGCACACATGGCCGTTGTGAAATTCAAGGAATGGAATACCGCTGTGCGCCTTGAGCGCAGTTATACCAAGCCCGAGATACTGACCATGTACCTGAATACCGTACCCTTCGGGAGTGATGCGGTGATTGGTATCAAGTCGGCCTCCCGCACTTTCTTTGACACCTCCCCCGATTCATTGAAACTGGAGGAGGCCGCCATCCTTGTGGGGATGCTGAAAGCTCCCACCCGGTATAATCCCTACCTGAATCCGGACAATGCCTTCAGCCGCAGGAACGTGGTGATCGACCAGATGGTGAAATATGATTACCTGGATACCGCACTTGCGGACTCCGTTAAACAGCTTCCGGTGGAGGCACAGTTCAACCTTGCCGGACATATGCAGGGAAATGCGAACCATTTCCGGACCTACCTGAGGGTGAGCATGGAAGCGGATTATCCTGTTCGTGAGGAATACCGTTCCTATGAGAATTTCAGGCGTGATTCGATACGTTGGTTACATGATCCACTCTATGGTTGGATCGATAAGAATCCCCGTCCGGACGGCTCGGCCTATAATATTTACCGTGATGGTCTGCGAATCTATACCACCATCAACATGAAGATGCAGGAATATGCAGAAGAGGCAATGGCAGAGCACCTGAGCGAATACCTGCAGCCGGCATTCTTTAAAGAGAAAAGGGGAAGGCCCAATGCACCTTTCGAAGACATCTCACGGGAGGAAATCCGCAATACCATGAACAGGGCCATTGGACAATCAGAAAGATACAAGAGGCTGCGCGGCAGGGGCATGCCGGAGGATTCCATTATGGATGTGTTCAATACGCCCAGGGAAATGAAGGTATTCTCCTGGAGCGGGCTCCGGGATACGGTATTGAGTCCCTATGATTCCATTCGCTATATGAAACATATCCTCCGTGCAGGTTTTATGGCCATGGAACCCGGGTCGGGCCAGGTGAAAGCCTACGTGGGAGATCATAATTACAGGTATTTCCAGTACGATCATGTGACCGTGGGACGCAGGCAGGTAGGGTCCACCGTCAAGCCTTTTCTCTACCTGTTGGCCATGCAGGAGGGGGTTTCACCCTGCAGGCAGATCCCATTGGTGCCCATCACCTTCAGGGACAGGGATTCTACGTACACTCCTGAGGCTCCGCCTCCCAACAGCAATGCAGGGAAATATGTGACACTGAAATGGGGGCTGGCCAATTCACATAACTGGGTATCGGCGTGGCTGTTCAAGAATTACAAACCGGAAAACGTCATCCAGCTGATGCGCAAAATGGGGATCACCTCCCACATCGATCCGGTACCTGCGATGATCTATGGTCCGGCCAATATTTCTCTGGAGGAGATGGTAGGTGCGTTCAATACATTCAGCAACCAGGGGATCTATGTATCACCGGTATATGTTACAAGGATCGAGGATAAATACGGAAACGTGGTCTCTACCTTCCAGGCCCGGGAGAGCGAAGCAATCAGTGAAGAAACAGCCTGCCTGATGCTGAGTCTGCTGAAGGATGTGGTGGACCGGGGCACGGCCTACCGGTTGCGCTGGAGGTATGAATTCTCGGGTGAGATTGCGGGCAAGACCGGGACCACGCAGAACCAGAGCGACGGATGGTTCATGGGGATCACTCCGCGGCTCTCTGCGGGTGTCTGGGTGGGTGGTGAGGACCGCTCCGTTCATTTCGACGGCCTGGGTATGGGTGCAGGAGGTAATATGGCACTGCCCATCTGGGCGAAATTCTTTGAAAAGGTGTATGCCGATTCCACCCTGGGTATCACCCAGGAGGCTTATTTTGAACAGCCCGAAGATTTTCATGTGGACCTGGATTGCGTGGATGTATCGGACCAGCCCTCAAGCACTGATTTCGGTGATTTTTAGCATTATGCAGGGATGGCACTGATCAGTTTGCGCGTATAGTCTGCCGAGGGATTCATGTAGATCTTTTCCGAGGTGCCGGATTCTATAATCCTGCCTTCCGACATCACCATTACACGGTCCGACATATATTTTACCACGGTCAGGTCGTGCGAGATAAAGATGTAGGTGAGGTCATACGCCGCCTTGAGGTCATTCAGCAGGTTGAGGATCTGTGCCTGCACACTCACATCCAGTGCGGAAACGCTTTCATCCAGTATGATAAAATCGGGCTGGCAGGCCAGTGCCCTGGCAATGCCGATCCGCTGCCTTTGTCCCCCGGAAAACTGGTGCGGATAGAGGTTGTAGGCATCATCGGGGATGCCCACCTGCTCCAGCAGTTTGCGTGCCCGCTCTTCCCGTTCCGCTTTCCCGGAAGCCAGCTGGTGCACCACCATCGGTTCGGTGAGGATGCTTCCGATGGTTTTTCCCGGGTTGAGTGATGAGTAGGGATCCTGGAAAACGATCTGGATCCTGCGCCTGGTGTGTCGCAGGGTTTCCGCGCGCATCCTGTTCAATGCTTTTCCCTCGAAGATCACTGATCCGCTGTCGGCCTTGATCAGCTGCAGGATCGTCCGGCCGAGGGTGGTTTTGCCACATCCCGATTCCCCAACCAGTCCGAGGGTTTCGCCCTTGTATACCTCGAATGAGACAGCATTCACCGCGTTGACGGACCTGCCCCTGCTGTGGAAACTGACTTCAAGGTCCTGTATGGAGAGCAGGACCTTTTTGCTGTTACCGGCGGTGCGTTCCTTGCGTGGTGGCTGGGACTGTCGCTCCGGGTCCAGGAAATCGGCCACCGTTGGCAGCCGCTCCGGCTTTTCATCCAGGTGCGGCCTGCAGGCCAGCAATCCTTTGGCATAGGGTGTGGAAGGATGGTCCAGGACCTGCTTTGTGCTGCCGCTTTCGACGATTTTTCCCTGGTACATGACGGCAATTTCATCCGCGACCTGTTTCAGCACCATCAGGTCGTGGGTAATGAACAGGATGCCCAGGTTAAATTTTTCTCTCAGGTCTGAGAGCAGGTCCAGGATATTTTTTTGGACCGTGACATCCAGTGCGGTGGTGGGTTCGTCGGCGATCAGCAGGTCGGGGTTGGTGGAAAGTGCCATGGCAATCATCACCCGCTGTCTTTGTCCGCCCGAGAGCTCATGGGGCCATGCATTGTAAATATGGTGTTCATCAGGCAGTTTCACTTCCCTGAACAACCTAAGGATCTCCTGTTTTGCCTCGGCATGGTTATGCCTGTTATCTTTCAGCAGGGGTTCAATGGCCTGGTGGCCGCATTTCATGGTGGGGTTCAGCGATGTCATCGGTTCCTGGAAAATCATGGAGATGCGGTTGCCTCTGACGCGGTTGAGTTGTCTGACCGGAAGATCGAGCAGCTCCGTGGTCTCCGGCGTGCCATTCAGGATAATACTGCCGGAAGTGACCCTGACGCCACGGGGCAGGAGTCCCAGTACCGACAGCGCGGTGAGGGTTTTTCCCGAGCCGGACTCCCCCACCAGTCCCATGATGGTCCGGCGTGGGATATCGAGGGAAATGCGATCGACCAGGACCTTTTCACCTGCTTTTATCTCCAGGTCCCTGATGGTTAGCAGCGGTGTATACGCATTGTTTTCCCGGGTGTTCATTATCCGAACAGGTATTTGGGCAATTCCTGGACCTTTGCCAGTTTGACAATCCGGATGTTGAACCGGTCTGTCTGGATGGCTTTGTCGTGAAATGCTGAAACAAATATGGTACTGAATCCGAGCTTTTCGGCCTCGGAGATTCGTTGCTCGAGTCTGCCCACCGGCCTTATTTCCCCTGACAGGCCCACCTCGCCTGCAAAACAGCTCTTCTTGTCCAGGGCGATGTCGACCGTTGAGCTGAGCACGGCACTTACAATGGCCAGGTCGGTGGCAGGATCATCCACCCGGAGTCCGCCGGCAATATTGATAAACACATCCTTGCTGGAGAGGTGGAAGTTCGCTCGTTTCTCGAGTACCGCCAGGAGCATGTTCAGCCTCCTGACATCAAATCCATTGGAAGTGCGCTGCGGTGTTCCGTATGCGGCGGTGCTGACCAGGGCCTGGGTTTCGATCATCAGTGGCCGGATTCCTTCGATATTGGCGGCAACGGCCGAGCCGCTCAGGTCATTGGACTGCTGACTGAGCAGCACTTCGGAGGGATTGGCGACCTCGGCAAGGCCATCGTTGCGCATCTCGAACACCCCCAGTTCGGAGGTGGATCCGAAGCGGTTCTTGCTGGCCCGGAGGATCCTGTACATGTGGTGCGAATCGCCTTCGAACTGCAGCACGGTATCGACTATGTGTTCAAGGATCTTCGGTCCGGCCAGGTTCCCTTCCTTGGTGATGTGTCCGATGAGGATCACCGGTATGCCTGTCTGTTTGGCCACCCGCAGCAGTTGTGCGGCGCATTCCCTTACCTGTGAGACGCTTCCGGGGGTGGATTCGATTTCCTCGGAGAAGAGGGTCTGGATGGAATCGATGATCACCAGTTCCGGCTGCACCTGGTTGATTTGCGTGATGATTCCCTGCAGGGAGGTTTCAGCAAGTACCAGTGTGGCTTCGTTCAGGCTGCCCAGCCGTTCGGCCCTCATTTTAATCTGTTGCGGGCTCTCTTCGCCGGAGACATAGAGGGTGGATGCCTGGAATTTGATGGCGATCTGCAGGGCAAGGGTGGATTTGCCGATCCCGGGTTCCCCGCCGATGAGGACCATGGAACCGGGAACAAGACCGCCCCCGAGTACGCGGTTGAATTCATTGTTGCGGGTATCGTACCGTTGCATCTTGTCGGAACGCACCTCGGTGATTTTTTCCGGTACGGACCTGCGGCCGGGATCGGATTCAAACCTCCGGGCGGGGGATTTGTGGATCACCTGTTCGGCGAGGGTGTTCCATTCGCCACAACTGTTGCACCTGCCCACCCATTTGGCAGATTCAGTGCCGCAATTCTGGCATACGTATACTGTTTTTGATTTGGCCATCGTGTTAAAAACGGGTATTAAACTTACATAAAATCCACGGTTCCCGCACAGGTAAATTGTGCAGATTTGAAATTTTCAGAGGAGAAAGTTACGAATAAGGCGGAAAAGGACCTTATTTCTTTGTTTTACCGATCAGGCTGGTGGAGGAAAAACCTTCCAGCAGGGGGACGGTGACTGTCCTGCCTCCGCGGTCGCTGACAAATTGTGCTCCCACGATCTCATCTTCGCGGTAGTCGCCTCCCTTTACCAGCACATCGGGTGCGAGTTGCCGGATCAGTTCCAGCGGGGTCTCCTCTTCGAAGATCACCACGTAATCGACCATGGAGAGTGCCGCCAGAACGATGGCACGTGCCTGCTGGTCCATCACCGGGCGGTTTTTTCCTTTCAGCTTTTGCACAGAGGTATCGGAGTTGAGTCCCACGACCAGCACATCCCCTTCCCCGCTGGCGGCTGCAAGCACACGGATGTGTCCCGGGTGCAGCAGGTCGAAGCAGCCATTGGTGAAAACGATGGAGTTCCCTGCGGCTTTGGCTTGCTGCAATATGCGGGTAAGCGCAGCTGTGCTGACGATCTTATCCGGTATTTTTTTCTCCAGGTTCAATTTCAGAAAGTTCAGGAATGGGTGTTGGTTTGTATTTTGTTGAAAAGAGGAAGACCATGGAGAGGCTTCCCAGTAAGAGAATGAGCAGGGTCTGGGATTCGTGCTGCAACGTGGCGAAGACCAGTCCTTCGTTAAGATCGAACCCGTATACATAGTGGAGTCCCCGCGAGACGATCCAGTGGAATGCTCCGATCCCGGCCTGCACTGGCACGGCCATGCCCATGCTGCCGATCACCAGCAGGAAAATTCCGTCGACGAATTTCAGGTCGCCGGTAATGTCGGGCAGCGCAAATATCACCACCCAGGTCATCAGTGCATAATTGAGCCATATAAAAAACGTATGGAACAGGAATTCCCATTTGTGTTCCATTTTCCAAACCGATTTGAGTCCTTCGGTCACGCCTTTCAGGATATTGACGAGTTTTTGCGTTAGTTTGATTTTCAGTAATCTTTCGCGCAGGAGGAAGAGCGCGATGGCAGCGACCAGCAGGAAACCGGCCACGATGATCCAGAAGATGATGGACTCCCCGAAAATTCCGGAGAGCTTATCGCTGAGCGGCTGGAAAATGTAATCGCTGAAGAATGCGCCGAATTTTTCAAAGCGGGCCACCAGCAGGATCAGCATAATGAGGAACATGGACAGCAGGTCGATGGCCCTTTCCACGATCACGGTACCGATCAGCGCGTCGACCGGTATTTTCTCCTTCCGTCCAAGGGCCACGCAGCGGGCAACTTCGCCTGCCCGGGGAAGGGCATAATTGGAAAGGTATCCGAACAGTGTGGCATTGACGGTATTCCAGAGCGATGGTTTGTATTTCAGGGGTTCGATGAGGATGATCCAGCGCCTGGAGCGGCTGATATGCGAGATAATGGCGAACACCAGCGACAACCCGATCCAGCTGTATTTTGCTCCTTTGAGATGCTCCCACATTTCCTGGAAATCGACTCCTTTGAAGGCGAAATAGAGGAGCAGGATTCCCACTGCCAGGAACACTGAGAACTTTACTGTTTGCCGGATCGATTTATTCAAAGCAGGGTCAGGTAAGTTTGTTGGTCGCGGTATCCGGGAAGATAATGCTGGGCCGGAATGTTTTTGCCTCTTCGAAATCCATGGTGGCATAGGAAATGATGATGATGATGTCTCCCACCTGTACCTTCCTTGCCGCGGCACCGTTCATGCAGATCACGCCACTGCCTCTTTCCCCTGTGATCACGTAGGTATCCAGTCGTTCACCGTTGTTGATGTTGACCACCTGGATCTTCTCATTCTCGATCAGGTTGGCAGCATCCATCAGGTCTTCATCGATGGTCAGACTTCCCACATAATTCAGGTTTGCTTCTGTTATCGTAACCCTGTGTAACTTGGATTTTACAATCTCAATGTTCATAATACAAAGTTAATGAAAATAAATGTTATCTATTAACCTGATCTCACTTAAATGAACAGCAATACAGCCTACTTTGTTCGCGGAGTTATCCCATGAAACAATGGGTTTAAGCTCCTGATCATCAACGATTTCAAAATACTCCAGTTGCATCAGCGGGTGGTTATTGATAGCTTCCTTAACCATTGCCTGCAGTTCGCGGGGTGACCTGCTGTTTTTCAGCGCCCTTGCCTTCTGAAGCACTGCATGGATATGGGGGGCTGCGGCCCTTTGCTCAGGGGTCAGCAGCTGGTTTCTTGAGCTCATGGCCAAACCGTCGGCTTCCCGGATGATGGGACAGCCGATAATCTCAATATCCAGGTTCAGCTGGTCTACCAGCTTACGGATCACTGCAAGTTGCTGAAAGTCCTTCTGCCCGAAGTAGGCACGGTCGGGTTGAACCGCTTCGAAGAGCCTGCTGACGATCTGTGCAACACCATTGAAATGTCCCGGGCGGAATTTTCCTTCCATCACCTGGTCGAGGGGTGACAGGTCGAACTGCCGCGTATCTGCTTCGGGATACATTTCCTCCACCGCGGGGACAAATACGATCTCCACACCATGACCAACGAGCATCCGCAGGTCGGAGACCAGGTCGCGGGGATAGCGCGCCAGGTCGTCGGGATTATTGAATTGCGTAGGATTTACGAAGATGGATACCACGATGAAATCACCGTTTTTTTCCGCTGTATTGATCAGCGAAATGTGGCCTTTATGCAGCGCACCCATGGTGGGGACGAGGCCTATTGTTTTCCCTTTTTCCCTTGCATCGGAGACAGCCTTCTGCAGAGGCGGGATATGATTGATCTGTTTCATGTTTTTTCCGCAGGCACAAAGATAAGTATTCCACTTGGAAAACCTGCCGACTGATTAATGGTTCTCTCTGTTTTGAATGTATGCAGGCATCACGGAAATTATAACCAGTCACTATGTTACTGCATATACAAGGAGGCGGAACACCTTGGGGTCTCAATAATTTTTAGTACCTTTGCAGGAACAAAAACAAGTCCTGATAAATAATGGAAAGTGTAAAAGTTTTATTCGTTTCCCAGGAAATTACCCCCTATCTTTCGGAAAATGAAATGTCCCGTATAGGCAGGTACCTGCCACAGGGTATTCAGGAGACTGGCAAGGAGATCCGGACCTTCATGCCTCGCTACGGGAGCATCAATGAGCGCAGGAACCAGTTGCATGAGGTGATACGTTTATCGGGCATGAACCTGATCATTGATGATACGGATCATCCGCTGATTATCAAAGTGGCTTCCATACAGGCAGCCCGGATGCAGGTATATTTCATCGACAATGAAGATTATTTCCAGCGGAAGGCAACCATGCAGGACGAAAAGGGTAATTTTTTCGAGGACAATGACGAAAGGATGATCTTTTTTGCAAGGGGTGTACTGGAAACGGTAAGAAAGCTGAGGTGGTCGCCCGACCTGGTGCATTGTCATGGCTGGTTCACTTCACTTGTGCCGTTGTACCTTAAGAAGGCCTACAGGGAAGATCCTTTATTTGCCGATTCGAAGGTCGTATTTTCATACTACAACAATGGCTTTGACAAGCCGATGGATAAAAGACTACAGGAAAAGGCGGTGCTGAATGGTGTGAGCAGGGACGACCTCGCCGTTATCAAGGATCCCACCTATGAAAACCTGGTAAAGTTGTCGCTGCAGTATTCAGATGCAGCCATCCAGGGAAGTGATGATCTCCCGGACAATATTGTGGATATTATCAATGAATCAGGGAAACCAAGCCTTGATTACAAGGATCCGGAGAAATATATCGAGGAATATTCCGTTTTCTATGAGAATATTCTGAATCCGTAATTTGAGTTACCCTATGAAATATAGAAGTCTGGTTGGAGTTGCAGGGAAGATGGTCCTGACAATGCTGGTAATGTTGTTTACCGCTGTACTGTTCCATGCCTGTGATCCCGAGAACAATAACCTGGGGGTGGATATTTTTCCTTCAGAGGATACCATCATGGTATACTCCGATACGATTACCGATCTTGAAACACGGTTGGTACGTTCCAGGCCGCGCATCACTTCCGTTTTGGATAATGCCTCCACCACGAGGACCTATTTCCTGGGCAGTATGGTGGATTCCATCAGGGGGCACACCCGGGCAGAGATCGTCACTGAGTTAGGTCTTTCCCGCGTTGGCGAATTTGGCGAGGAGCCCTATATCGATTCCCTCAGGCTCTCTCTTTTTGTTAATGAAGTACTGGGCGATACGGCTGCAGGGATGCGCATCAGGGTGTATGAATTCACTGACAGCCTGGACATGGGAACCAGTTATTACTCGGATTATGACGTCACCGGGAAATATGACCCGGAGCCGCTGGTGGACGAAGTGATCGTTCCCGAGCCAGGCACCCTGTATGATTTCGACATCAATGATCCCGAACTGCTGGACAGGATAATAGCAGCCGCTAACCCGGATGATTCCACTTTCTTTTACCCCTCAAGGACCCAACGGCTGTTCCGCGGACTCTATATCACAATGGAACCAGTCGACGAAGGCGGGGCCCTGGCAAAGCTGCAGCTGACCAATTCATTGGCAGGTCTGAAGTTCAAGTACTTCCACGACACCATTGTAGAGATCGCGGCAGATACCATTCCGCTCAGTACCTATACCCTGGGCTTCAATGATGATCATGCCCAGAAAGTGAATATTTTCCAGCACGATTTCACAGGCACCACCATTGCCACCTGCCTGGATGATCCCGGCGCGGTGCCTGGTATCGCCTATGCACAGGGAATGGCCGGGGTGAACGTGAAAGTGACAATTCCGGATATTACGGACTACGTTGGCGAGGGCATTATTGCCATCAATGCCGCCAGGTTGGTATTCTATGTGGTCCCCGACAGCATTATGGGAATTCCCGAAGAGGACTACCCGCAGCAGCTGATGATGGAGACCCGCCTGGATGACGGAACCTATATCCCCATGTATGACCGGGTGATTGCCACCGACCGGGTGTTTTTCGGAATGCTCACCCAATCCAATGAAAACAGTGCTTTCCTGGATCCGCTTTATTTTTATACCTTTAACATTGCGCGACATCTTCAATCTGTCGTTTCCGGCGAGATCGGGAACGGTGAATTGTATATCTATGTGGATGATCCCGCCACCTCAAACAAAATAATTAAATTCTGGAGCAACCATTCGGGCCATGAAGGTGGTCTAAAACTGGAACTCATTTATACGAAATTTTAATTATGTGTGGAATTGTAGGCTATATTGGTAAGCAGAATGCTTATCCGATCCTGTTGAAAGGATTGAAAAGACTTGAGTACCGGGGGTATGACTCCGCCGGTGTGGCATTGCTGAACGGAGACATTAACGTGTATAAAAAACAGGGCAAGGTTACCGACCTGGAGGATTATTGTACCGGTCAGGACACCACGGGCAGCATCGGGATCGGTCACACCCGCTGGGCCACCCATGGAGAACCCAGCGATGTCAATGCCCATCCCCATGTGTCGATGAATGGAATTTTCACCATCATCCATAACGGGATCATCGAGAATTACAGTTACCTGAAGGGCAGCCTGGAAGAGCAGGGATACGCCTTCAGGAGTGAAACCGATACGGAAGTCCTGGCCAACCTGATTGAGTATATTTATAGGTCACAGGAGGTTTCTGCTGAAATAGCAGTACGCCTGGCGCTTTCCAAGGTGATTGGGGCCTACGGGCTGGTGATCCTCTGCAGCGAAGAGAAGGACAAGATCATTGCAGCGAGAAAAAGCAGCCCCCTGGTGATCGGTCTGGGTGAAAATGAGTATTTCCTGGCTTCGGATGCCACACCGATCATTGAATACACTGACCGGGTGATCTATCTCGACAATGACGATGTGGCGGTGATCAAAATGGATGAGCTGGTGCTGAAGACCACGGTCAGGGACGATGCGCTGGCAGCACGCGTGCAGACGCTGGACCTGGGGATCTCGGAAATCGAAAAGAACGGTTACGATCATTTTATGCTGAAAGAAATCTTTGAGCAGCCGAGGGCCATCAGGGATACTTTCCGCGGAAGACTGAACCTTGAAAAGAACGAGATCAAGCTGGGCGGATTATATAATGTGTACGACAAGCTTATCGAGGCCAAACGTATTGTGATTCTTGCCTGCGGTACATCATGGCATGCCGGACTGGTGGGAGAATACCTGTTTGAGGATCTTGCCAGGGTGCAGGTGGAAGTGGATTATGCGTCTGAATTCAGGTACAGGAACCCGGTGATCTGCAAGGAAGATATTGTGATTGCCATTTCCCAGAGCGGGGAGACGGCCGATACGCTGGCAGCGATCCAGCTGGCCAAAGAATCGGGAGCAACTGTGCTGGGAATCTGTAACGTTGTGGGGTCGAGTATTTCGCGCGAAACCCATGCCGGGGTCTATACCCATGCCGGTCCGGAAATCGGAGTGGCATCCACCAAGGCCTTTACTGCCCAGGTGACGGTGCTGACCATGATGGCCATGATGGTGGCCAGGAGCCGGGGGCTGATCGCAGATGACAGGTATGCTGCACTCTTGAACGAACTGGAAGCGATCCCGGGAAAAATTGAGAAAATACTGGAGCATGACGATGCCCTCAAGGAGATTGCAACCATCTACAAGGATGTGACCAATGCGCTCTACCTGGGCCGTGGTGTCTCTTACCCGGTGGCACTGGAAGGAGCACTGAAGCTCAAGGAAATTTCCTATATACATGCCGAAGGGTATCCTGCCGCCGAAATGAAACACGGGCCCATTGCCCTGATCGATGAGAACATGCCGGTGGTGGTGATTGCCACGCGTGACAACTCCTATGAAAAGATCGTCAGCAATGTGCAGGAGGTGAAAGCACGTAACGGTGTGGTGATTGCCATTGTCACGGAAGGGGATGATACGATCGTGAAGATGGCGGACCATGTGATCGCGATCCCGGATACCGACCCGGTCCTGGTTTCCCTGCTCTCTTCCATACCCTTGCAGTTGATCGCCTACCATATCGCGGTAATGCGCGGCTGCAACGTGGACCAGCCCAGGAACCTTGCGAAAAGTGTCACCGTAGAGTAGGTGCCTTATTCTTTGTACATCTTCCTGTAATATTCCACGTAGGCTCCTGAAGTGACGTTATGCAGCCATTTGTTGTTCTCCAGATACCAGTCGACGGTTTTTTCCAGACCCTCTTCGAAAGTGAGTGAAGGTTGCCAGCCCAGTTCACGGCTGATCTTGCTGCTGTCGATGGCATAGCGGAGGTCATGCCCGGCACGGTCCTTCACGAATGTGATCAGCCCGGCGCTGGTACCCGGTTTCCTGTCGAGCTTTTTGTCCATGATCTTACACAACAGCCTGATCAGGTCAATATTTTTCCATTCGTTATTTCCGCCAATATTATAGGTCTCGCCATCCGCACCCTGGTGATATACCCTGTCGATGGCATCTGCATGGTCCTCAACATAGAGCCAGTCCCTGATGTTTTCACCCTTTCCATATACGGGAATCTGCTTGCTGTGCTTCAGGTTGTTGATGGAGAGCGGTATCAGCTTTTCAGGAAACTGGTTGGGTCCGTAGTTGTTGGAGCAATTGGAGATCACCACCGGCAGCTTGTATGTATTCCTGTAGGCCCTTACCAGGTGGTCGGAACTGGCTTTGGAGGCCGAATAGGGACTTTTGGGATCGTATGGGGTTGCTTCCGTGAACAAACCCTCGTCGCCCAGGCTGCCATAGACTTCATCCGTGGAGATGTGGTAGAACCGTTTGCCTTCAAAGGATTTCCAGCTGTTCCTGCAGGCATTCAGCAGGTTCATCGTACCGATGATGTTGGTCCGGATAAACAGCAGTGGATCCTCGATGGAGCGGTCCACGTGTGATTCTGCAGCCAGGTGGATTACCCCGCTGAAATCATGGGTTGCAAAAAGACGTTCGATGAAATCCTGGTCCGTGATATCCCCTTTGATGAACGTATAGTTCGCGGCATTTTCAATGTCCCTGAGGTTCTCGAGGTTCCCGGCATAGGTGAGGGCGTCCAGGTTCATGATCTGCACATCCGGGTATTTGTTCACGAACAACCTGACGACGTGTGAGCCGATAAAGCCTACTCCTCCTGTGATCAATATTTTTTTCATATACTTCTTTTTATTGTTATTGCTCCGCTGAAACATCCATTTTTAATGATGAGGGTGTCAATTAAGCGGCAATAACTTTTGTTCAAATTGCCGGGGAACGGGTGTATTCTATTCGCGTTCTTTTTCTTTCGACCGGTAATGCTGTTCCCATTTCCATGCCGAGGCAAGTGTTTCTTCCAGGTCCTTTTCCGCTTTCCATCCCAGCTCATCATTTGCATAGCGTGTGTCGGCATATACCTGCTCAACGTCCCCCTCCCTGCGCCCGACGATCTTGTATTTAAGCGGAGCACCTGTGACTTTTTCAAAGGCTTTGATCACCTCCAGCACCGAATTTCCCTTACCGGTACCCAGGTTAAAGATTTCATATCCCTGTTTGTTGTTGCCATTCAGCAATCTTTCAATGGATACCACGTGTGCCTTTGCCAGGTCCACCACGTTGATATAATCGCGGATAGCCGATCCATCGGGCGTATTGTAATCATCCCCGAACACTTTCAATTCTTCCCTCAGACCGATGGCAGTCTGGGTGATGAAAGGAACCAGGTTGTTCGGGACGCCAATGGGCAGTTCACCGATCAGCGCGCTGGGATGTGCGCCGATCGGATTGAAATACCTGAGGGAGATGACATTGATCTGTGGATTGGGAACCCGGTAATCCTGCATGATCTCTTCGCAGATCTGCTTGGTATTCCCATAGGGTGCATTGGCTTTTTTAATCGGTGCCTGCTCCGTCACCGGCAACTGGTCGGGTTCACCGTACACGGTGCAGGAGGAGGAGAATACGATATTTTTCACATCGTATTGCTGCATGGCCTCCAGGATGTGGATCAGCGAATCGATGTTGTTCTTGTAGTATTCCAGCGGGATCTCAACGCTTTCGCCTACGGCTTTCAGTGCTGCAAAATGGATCACCGCCTCAATATTGGGGTGAGCTTCAAACACCTCCAGGGTAGCCTCCCGGTCTTTCAGGTCCACCTTCTCGAAAACAGGCCTGGTGCCGGTGATTGCTTCGATGCTGTCCACCACTTCGGCATAGGAGTTGGAAAGGTTGTCGACGATGACCACTTTGTAGCCGGCTTCCTGCAGTTCCACCACCGTGTGTGAACCGATGTACCCGGTTCCTCCTGTTACAAGTACTGTGCGCATAATGGGTTGTTTTTACAGACTCCAGTAGTTTAAATTATTAATCCTGTTCCTGAAAAGTCCTTTCAGGTCCACCAAAAGGCCCTCCTGGACAAGCAAACCGTTCAGTGCAGCCTCATCCATTTCCGCATATTCCGCATGGCTTACGGCGACGATCACAGCGTGGTATTTTCCTGAGGGTTGTTCAATAAGGCTGTAGCCGTATTCTTCCTGCACTTCTTCGGGATCGGCATAGGGATCGATGACTTCTACTCCCATTCCGAATTCTTTCAGTTCGTAGACCACGTCGGCCACTTTCGAGTTCCGGATGTCGCTCACATTTTCCTTGAACGTGGTACCCATTACCAGGACCCTGCAATCTTTGAGGTTGGTGAACTGGTGGGAAAGCCTGATGGTGACCTGTTTGGCGACCCATGCGGCCATTCCGTCGTTGATTCCCCTTCCGGCGTTGATGATCTGTGCATGGTGTCCGTACATGGCAGATTTATGGGTCAGGTAGTAGGGATCCACCCCGATGCAGTGTCCGCCCACCAGTCCCGGGAAGAAGGGAAGGAAATTCCACTTTGTCCCTGCTGCTTCCAGCACCTCGAAGGTGTTGATGTTCATTTTGTTGAATATCATGGAAAGCTCATTCATGAACGCAATATTGATATCACGCTGGGTATTTTCGATGATCTTGGCTGCTTCGGCAACCTTGATGGAGCTGGCGCGGTGCACACCTGCGGCGATTACGATCTCATAGGTCTTTGCAATCTCTTCTGCCGATTCCGCATCACATCCCGAAGTCACTTTCGTGATGCTGGTGAGTGTATGCTTTTTGTCTCCCGGGTTGATCCTTTCGGGTGAGAATCCCACCTTGTAGTCGGTGATGTACTCCAGCCCGGAGATTTCTGAAAGCAGCGGGATGCAGTCTTCCTCGGTACAGCCGGGATAGACAGTGGATTCGTATACGACGTAATTGCCTTTGCTCAGTACCTTTCCGACTGTGCGGGTGGCGCTGAGGAGCGGGTTGAGATCCGGCTTCTTGTGCTCATCGATGGGTGTGGGGACCGCCACGATATAAAAGTCGGCTGTTTTCAGGTCGTCGATGTTGGCGGTGAAGGTGATATCGGTATTGTCAAAATCTTCGGCTTCCAGTTCATTGCTGGGATCGATCCGGCGTTTCATCTGTTCGATGCGGTCTTCCCTGATATCGAAACCGATCACTTTTATTTTTTTTGCGAATTCGAGTGCGATAGGCAGGCCCACGTAGCCCAGTCCGATCACCGCCATGGTCTTTTTTTTGTCAACGAGTTCTTTGTACATATCGAGTTTTTCTTAGGTGTTTTTTATAAATGGGTGGTAATCTTCCTTAGGTGTTGAGATGGCTGCATTCCTGATATCATAAACAGTCTGAATGGAGCTCCTGGCACATTCCACGTCAAATCCCTTTCCGGCGAGGATCTCCTGGTAGGAGATCGTGTGCAGGTCGGTGAACCCGCCGCTGAATTCAATCTCTTCCCTGTCCACCGTGATGGAGCGGTAAGTGCGCTGCCCTTTTTCCCTGATTGCGGCGGGGACATCATTGAAGTCGATACTGAGGAACCAGCGGACCCTGGCTTTTTCCAGCTGGAGGAACCCGGCCGACTTGTCCTTTTTCAGCAGGTGCACCTTGTTTTCTTTCACCTCCCCGAAGATCCAGGTGAGCATGTCGAAGAAGTGCACCCCGATATTGGTGGCCACACCGCCCGATTTGTGTTCGTCTCCTTTCCACGAATAGTGGTACCATTTGCCACGGCTGGTAATATAGGAAAGGTCGATGTCGTATATCTTATCTGCCGGCCCGTTGTCGATCTTGTTCTTCAGTTCAATGATGCTGGGGTGGTGGCGCAATTGCAGGATGTTGTAGATCTTCTTCCCGGTCTCTTCCTGGTAATCCTTCAGGGCGTCGATGTTCCATGGGTTCAGCACAAGCGGTTTTTCACAGATGGCATCGGCGCCGCTGCGCAGTGCAAAACGGATATGTGAATCGTGGAGATAATTCGGAGAGCAGATGGAGACAAAGTCGATCTGTCTGCCGGTGCGGTTCAGCTTGGCGATGTGCCTGTCGAAACGTTCAAATTCCACGAAAAAGTCGGCATCCGGGAAAAAGGCATCCACGAACCCTACGCTGTCGAAACGGTCCAGTGCAGCCACCAGGTCATTGCCTGTATCCCTGATTGCCTTTACGTGCCTGATGGCGATGTAGCCGGCAATGCCGATAAGGGTAAAATTCTTGCTCATTGATTAGATTCTGTTTTAAATATTCATGTGCAACGAAAAGGGGTGCAACATGCTGTACTACGTAATTTTTTTAACCTGGTTATTTTTCAGTTCATATTTCTCTCCGCTTTCAGGACACATTGCTGTGCCGTCTTCCCCGAACTCCAGCCGGTGTCCGTATTTGCTCATCCATCCCACCTGGCGCGACGGGTTGCCGACCACCAGGGCGTAGGGCAGCACTTCGCGGGTTACCACGGCACCTGCACCGATAAAGGACCAGGCACCGATGGGGTTTCCGCAGATGATCGTTGCATTGGCACCAATGGAGGCCCCCCTGCCCACGCGGGTTTCCAGGTACTGGTCGCGGCGGATTACTGCGCTGCGGGGATTGACAATGTTGGTGAATACCATGGAGGGTCCAAGGAAGACGTCGTCTTCACAAATCACTCCTGTATAGATGGATACATTATTCTGGACCTTCACATTATCGCCCAGAACCACATCGGGTGAGACCACCACGTTCTGTCCCAAATTGCATTTTTTCCCGATCACGGCACCGGTCATCACGTGTGAGAAATGCCATATTTTTGTTCCTTCACCGATCCGGCATCCGTCGTCGATCACTGCGGTTTCGTGTGCGAAGTATGTTTTTTCCTGTGTCACTTGCTGAAGAATTTTTTTACGGTATCGATAATATGTACCAGCTGGTCCTCTTCCATTTCCGTATGTACGGGCAGGCTGATCACTTTTTTACAGAGGGCTTCGGTAACGGGAAAATCTCCTTCCTTGTATTCCAGCTGCTGATAGGCTGCCTGGAGATGGAGAGGCAACGGATAATACACCATTGCAGGAATATCATGCGCTTTCAGGAAATCCCTGAGTGCATCCCGTGAGCCGTTGTTCACCTGCAGGGTGTACTGGTGGAAGATGTGTTCCGAATCCTGGTTCCGTACGGGCACCTGCAGTTCCGGGATCGCGGCGAAAGCGGCATCATAGGCAGCTGCAACTTCCTGGCGGGCCTGGTTATAGGCATCGAGGTGCCGCAGTTTGATCCGGAGGATGGCGGCCTGGAGGGTGTCCAGCCTGGAATTCACGCCCACATGGTCGTAGTGGTACCTTTCGGTCATCCCGTGGTTGGTTATGGAACGGATCTTTTGTCCAAGATCCATGTCGTTGGTAAAAAGCGCCCCACCATCGCCATAGGCGCCGAGGTTTTTGCTGGGGAAGAAAGAGGTACATCCGATGTGCCCCAGTGCCCCTGCTTTCTTTGTGGATCCGTCGGCCAGGCGGTAGGCTGCCCCGATCGCCTGGGCATTGTCTTCGATGACATACAGGTTGTGCCTGCCGGCAAATTCAAGGATCCTGTTCATGTCTGCTGCTTGTCCGAACAGGTGTACCGGGACGATCGCCCTGGTTTTTTCCGAAAGTGCCCCCTGGAGCTTTTCCGGGTCCAGGTTGAAGGTACCGGGTTCCACGTCCACCAGGACGGGCGTCAGTTTCAGGAGTGAGATCACCTCGATCGTGGCAATAAACGTGAACGGCGTGGTGATCACTTCGTCGCCGGGTTGCAAATCCAGGGCCATCATGGCAACCTGCAGGGCATCCGTGCCGTTTCCGCATGTGATGGAGTGGTCGACGCCCATGTATGCCGCGAGTTCCTCCTGGAAGGACTGTACGTCAGGACCCTTGATGAATGCTGTGGAGCTGATCACTTCCTGCATGGCCAGGTCGATCTCTTCCTTATGACGGAGATACTGACCATACAGATCGACCATATGTATTTGCCTCATAGCGAAGGACTGTTTTATTTCAGAATACGAATATAGCAATAACTGCTTGTATGATAACGGAAAATCCCTCGTTTTACGTTGATAACTATGTTCAGATTTCGAACCACCGGATATCTTATGTACATTCTTTTGTATTAATTTTGTTACGTAGTGGTCGTTTTACCCAATCATACCCATCATGGCATACCTTGGAAAATACATTCGTCAAATTTTATCAAAGAAGGAAGCGGTCGTACTTCCCGGTTTTGGAAGCCTGGTTCTTGAAGAGGGAAAAGGAGTCCGGGGCGATGATGGCAGTATTGATCCGCCCGGCGCAGTGGTTAAGTTCGATGCCACGCAGCCGAATGACAACGGCAGGCTGGCAGAGGAATATGCTGCCGGTGAGCAGATGGATCCTGAAGAGGCCAGGCAGCAGGTGCTGGAGCTGGTGGATGCCATCAGGTTCAAACTCGATAAGGGAGAGCGGTACCAGCTGGACATGGTCGGGGAGTTTTCCAGGGATGATGACAACAGGATTCATTTTGTAAAAGACCCCAACTGGGTGATAGATTCCGGGCTGTTCGGATTGTCGTCGCTCGATTTGCTGGAGCTGGAGAATGAGGATGAGCAGGAGGCTGGTGAAGAACAGGATGCGGAACCGCCAGGAACAACAGGAGCATCGGAAGAGGAGGCCGCCGGAAGGGGGCCGGGTGAGCTTGCGGCAGATTCAGAATCCCGGGAAGAGGAAACCCGGGCTGCAGGAGCAGCGGAAGAGGCAACCGATGTCACAGGTGAAGGGGACACCACGGTAAAGGATGTTGAAGCAGAACAGGCGCAGGAAGCAGGGGCCGGGGAAGTCCGCAGTGGGAAAGCAAAAGATGTTTCGTTGCATCCGCCTGCGTCCGTGAAAACGCCTCAGAAAGGGAAGGTACAGCGGAAACAGGTCAGGAGGTGGCGGGTGATATGGATTGTATCCGGACTGCTTATCGCAGTGCTGGTCCTGGTCCTGTTGATCCCTTCAGACAATGGACTCGAGGTAGGAAAAGAAGGAATCATCATCAGGGATACAGAAATCGGGAATGAAGGGACTGAAGGTGCGGCTGAGGGCACAGGACAGCAACCTGCCATGGGAACACAGGCACAGAATGATCTTGATGCAGCTGCCAGAGAATCCTTGCAGGAGGACGAGGAGATCGATGACGGACCGGTGCAGCCCCCTGTTTTGGAAAACAGGTATTTCATTATTGCTGGTAGTTTTCGGAACCTGGGCAATGCCACCGATATGTCGGATCAGCTGAAGGCTGCGGGTTACCCGGCGGAGATTATCCTTACAGAAAACAGGCTGTACAGGGTTTCCGTGCAATCTTTCGCCACAAAGCAGGAGGCATTGAATGCGCTTCCCGCGCTTAAAACAGGGGAAGGACTGGGCAATGCCTGGCTGCTGACCAGGTAAGGATCACCCGGGCCATTGCTATTTCCGCAGGATCTGTTTGGGTTGTTTCACTGCAGGTTCAGTTCACCTCGGCCCCGTTGTGGGCATCTTTACCTGGCTCCACAAAATAGAGCTGTCCATCGCTGTTTTCAGAGAGCAGGATCATTCCCTGTGAATCGATTCCTTTGATCTGCCTGGGTGCCAGGTTCACCAGCACGCATACCTGGCGTCCGGGAAGCTGTTCCGGATCATAGTATTCCGCGATGCCCGAAACGATTGTGCGTTTGTCAATCCCGGTATCCACCAGCATTTTGATCAGTTTTTTGGTTTTTGGAACCTTTTCAGCCTCCAGGATGGTGGCGGTGCGGATATCCATCTTTGAGAAATCATCGAAGGAGATCTCTGCCTTCCGGGGAGTTACCTCGTGCGTTCCTTCGCCATTTGACTTGCTGTTGGCCAGTTTGTCAAGCTGCCTCGTAATGGCTTCGTCCTCGATTTTTTCGAACAGCAATTCAGGCTTTTGCAGCTGGTGACCGGGTTTCAGAAGATCGGCACTTCCCAGGGATTCCCACCCGGCATCTGACAGGTTGATGAAGGTCCTGAGCTTTTCCATGGAGAAGGGCAGGAAGGGTTCCATCAGGATCGTCAGGTTGGCAGTAATCTGCAGCGCAATATTCAGGATGGTCTGCACCCGTTCCGGGTCGGTCTTGATCACCTTCCATGGTTCGGTGTCGGCCAGGTATTTGTTGCCCAGTCGTGCCAGGTCCATCGACAGCTTGACAGCTTCGCGGAACCTGAAATTCTCCAGGCTCCGTTCCACGGAACCGGCAATGTTGCTGATCTCACCGAGGACCTCTTTGTCATATGCGTTCAGTGCAGCCGGGGCCGGTACCTTTCCGCCGTAATATTTATTGGTAAGTACCAGGGCGCGGTTGACGAAGTTGCCCAGGATGGCCACCAGTTCGTTGTTGTTGCGGTTCTGGAAGTCTTTCCAGGTGAAGTCATTGTCTTTGGCCTCGGGGGCATTGGCGCAGAGTACATAGCGCATTACATCCTGTTTTCCCGGGAAATCCTCCAGGTATTCATGCAGCCATACTGCCCAGTTCCTGGAGGTGGAGATTTTGTTGTTCTCCAGGTTCAGGAATTCGTTGGCCGGAACATTGTCGGGGAGGATGAAGGTCCCTTCGGCCTTGAGCATGGTGGGAAAGATGATGCAGTGGAACACGATGTTGTCCTTCCCGATGAAATGGATCATGCGGGTCTCGTCATCTTTCCAGTATTTTTCCCAGTCATCGGTGAGTTCCCTGGTGGCTGAGATATACCCGATCGGGGCATCAAACCATACATACAGCACTTTGCCGTCGGCACCTTCCACTGGCACCGGCACTCCCCAGTCGAGGTCGCGGCTCACGGCCCTCGGGTTCAGCCCCTGGTCGATCCACGACTTGCATTGACCGTATACATTGGGTTTCCATTCCTTGTGTTCTTCCAGGATCCACTCCTTCAGCCACGGTTCATACTGGCCCAGCGGCAGGTACCAGTGTTTGGTTTTCCTCACCACAGGTTTGCTTCCGCTGAGCCGTGAAACAGGGTCGCGCAGGTCCATCGGGCTGAGCGAGGTGCCGCACTGTTCGCACTGGTCGCCATAGGCCCCGGGGTTGCTGCAATGCGGACAAGTGCCCGTGATATAGCGGTCGGCAAGAAAGGATCCAGCTTCCTCGTCGTAATATTGCTCGGTGGTTTTTTCTATGAATTTTCCCTCGTCGTACAGTTTTTTGAAAAATTCCGATGCGGTATCGGAATGCACCTTGTTGGAGGTCCTGGAATAGATGTCGAACGTGATCCCGAAATCACTGAATGCCTTTTTGTTGAGGGCATGGTACCTGTCGACGATATCCTGCGGGCTTACGCCTTCATTGCGTGCCTTGAGGGTGATGGGCACCCCGTGTTCATCGGAGCCGCACACGTGGATGATGTCCCTGCCGCGGAGCCGCTGGTAACGGGTGTAAATATCGGACGGCACATATACACCGGCGAGGTGTCCCAGGTGGATCGGACCGTTGGCGTAGGGAAGTGCGGAAGTGACCAGGTAGCGTTTGAATGTTTTTCTCACAGTTGTTAAGCTTTATTACGTATTTGTGCCATTGAAAATTCAACGTTCAGTAATGAGGATTTCAAGGGCAGGGAACACCAAAGTTTGCGCAAAGATAATAAATGATTCGGAGAGACGGATTCCACTTTATTTTTACCTTCGCATGTATGAGTGGAATAATCACACCCTTCTGGTTACAAAAAGGGGATGCCGTGGGGATCATCGCACCAGCCCGGAAGGTGGTTCCTGAAGAGATCGCCCCTTTCACGGCGCTGATGCAGCAGGAAGGTTACCGGGTTGTGGAGGCAGACAACCTGTATGGATCCGACAGCCAGTTCTCGGGTTCCGTGGAAGCACGCCTGTGTGATATTCAGCAGCTGTTCATGAATCGAGAAGTAAAGGCTGTATTTGCAGCACGCGGAGGATACGGGGCCGCACAGCTACTGCCGGGGATGGACTGGGAGCTGGTACGTGAAAATCCAAAATGGATGGTTGGATTCAGCGATGTGACCGCACTGCACGCGGCCATGGGTAAATTCATGGAGACCCTGCATGGCGCCATGCCCTTTTCGATGGTGATGGAGGAGCCACAGGATGCAACCTCTTTCAGACACCTCCTGGAAACGCTCCGGGGCGAACAGAAGGAATACCATGTTGCAGGTCATCCGCTGGATCTTCCCGGCGGAGTTACGGGAAGGCTTACGGGAGGGAACCTCTCGGTGCTATACTCACTGGCCGGCACGCGGTACGAGCCTGAATATGAGGGCAGCATTTTGTTTTTAGAGGACCTCGATGAGTACCTGTACCATATCGACCGGATGGTAACCAATTTTGAACTGCGTGAAATATTTAAGAAAATCGCGGGATTGGTGGTGGGTGATTTTTCAGGCATGCACGATAATTCAGTTCCCTTCGGAAAAAATGCACTTGAGATCATTGCTGAAAAAGTATATAAATACAACGTTCCAGCCATGTTCGGTTTTCCTGCCGGGCATAATAAATTCAATTTTCCACTGATATTCGGGCGGGTCAGCACATTAACCATTGAACAGGGGGCGGGCACGCTTCGGATGTATTGAGAGAAAGCGTTTCTTAATGCTACGGTTGTACAGGCAGGAAGAATTTCTGAAAAAGCGGACCAGCTGCTGCGCTTACCTGGCGGAAAAACCTTCTTCCGGATTCGCGACGCTATTGATACACTTTAAACAGAATGATATGGCTGAATCACATGATTTTGGCGCCGAGGCCGAGGATTTTGCGGCCCGGTACCTGGTTTCGAAAGGCTTTTGCATCCTCCACCGCAACTGGCGTTACGGACACAAAGAGCTGGATATTGTCTGTACCGACGGCAGGGTGCTCGTGGTGGCCGAGGTAAAGGCCAGGGTCCAGGGTGGATTCCCACCCCCGGAGGACCTGTTGTCGGAGGCAAAGGAGCGATTGATCCTGGAGGCCTCTGAACATTACCTGTACCAGTACCAGGTGCGGCTCCCGGTGCGGTTTGACTTGCTGGCTGTGATTAAGAAGGGGACGGTATTGGACCTGGAACACCTGGAAGATGCCATCCTTCCCGGGGTGGAATAGAAAAACTTTGAATTATGCTGCGTGATTGCTATTTTGTGCGATGCAATTGTGTAAACGACTTTTGAGAATTCACATGATAAAGTTTATTTTTGCGATCCAGGATCTGTTGAATGATGATGGCAGTGCGACGGGGACAAAAGTGACTCTTTTGATCCTTAGGGATTTCGGATCCGAAAATCAACAAATATGAAGCATTTAAGCCTGATCATTATCGACGATGAACGGTCGGCCCGCGACTTACTCATTGAATTGTTGTCCGATATACCCGGGGTGAGCATCCTGGGTGAAGCGGGCAGTATTGATGAGGCACTTCCCATGATTTTGAAATCAAGACCCGATTTGTTACTGCTTGATATACAGATGCCCAACAAGGATGGTTTTGTACTTGTGGAGAAGCTGTTGCAGCATGGAGTGAACATTGAGGTGATTTTTGTCACGGCATATGAGAAATATGCCATTCGTGCGATTAAATCCTCGGCGTTTGATTACCTCCTGAAACCGGTAAAAAAGGTTGACCTGGCAGCGTCCCTTGCAAAATTTTCCAGGAAGGTACACTCCGAGCGGATGAACGACCGGTTTTCGCAGCTCATTTACCAGCTCAATGAAAAAAAGAAACTGAAGTTCAGGAACCGGACCGGATTTACGATGGTTGATCCTGACGAGATCCTGTTTTGCCGGGCAGATTCCAATTATACGATCGTTGAGCTGGATTCGGGCAAACCGCTGACCGTTTCCATCAACCTGGGGAAAGTGGAGGAGATGCTTCCCAGTCTTTGTTTCTCCAGGATCAGCAGGTCGGCGATTGTCAACCTGCATTACCTCGCAGCGGTGGACCGAAAGAACATGACCTGTGAGATTGTTAACCAGGCCAGGCACACCCTTCACGTATCGAAAAAATACCTGAAGGAACTGGAAACGGATTGTGACCGGCATTTTTCAATGCAAGGATAAGGGAGCATGAACAACGAAGAGATACGGGAATATTGTCTTGCCAAACCGGCAGTGACGGAGAGCCTTCCTTTCAATGACACCGCCCTGGTGTTCAAGGTCGCCGGAAAAATGTTCGCCGTGCTGGACCTTTCAGAAGAGAAGCGGGGCGTCACGCTGAAATGCGATCCCGAACGGGCCATCGGACTGCGGGAACATTTTGAAGAGGTTACCCCTGCCTGGCATTTCAACAAGCAACACTGGAACGGAGTCGATATTTATGGCAGTGTGGGCGAGGCCAACCTGAAGGAATGGATCGATCATTCCTATAAGCTGCTTGTTGGCAGTCTCTCCAGGAAACAGAAAGCGGAACTGGAGAGGCACAGATGATATGGCCTGATTTCTGAGAAAGCAAATATGCGCTTCCCCGGTATGTTGAATATATATTTCCTCAGCAAACATTTATACAGCGGGATAATTACCAAGTAAATAACCTGATTCGAGCAGGTTGTTTCAACATAGCGGCTGAATAACAACAGCAGGCTGTACTATACCACCATCAAATTACAGCCCCGCACTTCGGCCTGTTCGAAACGACCGGTGACTTCGAACGAACCGTTGGCATGTACCCTGCCCACATCTCCCGTGGCGATGAAGCTGCACGACCAGCGGTTGGCGAGGTCGATCACATTGATTCCTCCCGAGCGCACCGGCGGCAGCAGGGTGAGTGGATCGTAGAGGTCCCTGGTGATCACCCGCATCCACGGTGGCGGGTGAAAGTGCCGCCCATCCTTAGCGTAGGCCTGCGACAGCAGTTCTGTCATGCCATATTCTGAATGGATATGCTGTTGATTGAACGCTGCCTTGAGGACCGCATGCAGCTCTTCGCGGATCATCTCCCTGCGGCGGCCTTTCATGCCGCCGGTTTCCATCAGCGTAATATTTGGCGATAACTTCATGGGATACTGCTCCGCCAGGTCGAGCAGGGCAAAGCTGACACCCAGCAGCAGCGTGGGATGTCCATCCTGTACTCTTTTTTGCAGCACGGCAGTCAGTCCCGACAGGTCGTGGAGGTAGAACCCACTTTCGGTGTATTTGCTTCGTCCGATCAGGTGGTCCATCATGTAAATCAGTGAAGAGTGCTGACGTTCCATGTAGGAAGGGAGCAGTGCCAGGATACAGAGGTCCTCAGGCTTCCCGTAGTTCGCCGTGAATGTGCGTACAAAACTTTCCCGGTAGATTGCTTCTGATACCAGGTATTGCCGGCTGGGCACCTGACCGGTGGTCCCGCTGCTTTCGAAGTGCAGTACAGGTTTCCGGTTTCCGGTGACCACCCGGTGTGATTTGAAGAGTTCGATGGGGAGGAACGGGATTTCGCTGATATTTTGTACCACCGTGTGGTCGACCCCCAGGTGACGAAGGAAAGCGGCATACACAGGATTTTCAATTGCCTGCAGGTGAAAGATCTCCATGGCAAGGGCGCCAAATTCCTTTTCGTTTTGAACACGGAATATACGTTTCTCAAATCCTTCCATAAGGCAAATATACCAGCTTTATAAATAAAACTGGTAAATATGGATCAAGTGCAGGTAGCGGGGGATCATGACCATCCGGAGACCTGTAACATAATCCCATTGCATTTTCCCGGGCATCTGCCATTCAGAGTAGAGATATGATTTTTTTATTGCAATACTTATGGGATTATACGATATTCATTACATTTAAAGTCACATTAACAATAACCCTCAAACGGAATGTGCAGATGGCATGCTTTTGCAAATAAGTACCATGGATGCCAGGGTCGACGCATTTAAATTCGCAGAATTTTCAGCAAAAATTGATTATCCCAGGCAGCCACCAACCTTTTATTC
>JARGFP010000116.1 GCA_029210585.1 Bacteroidales bacterium | reverse complement strand
ACCAGACAAATTTAATAAACAACAAACTAATAAATTTCAACAAACAGGTAAGAAAGAAAACATTGATAAATTTATTACACATTCAGAAGAAAAACCTGCTAATGCACCATATAATTTTGTACCATTGAATAAATCTGTGGTTGAGTCAGATCCAATACCACTCCATGATACATATTTTTCAGATCGATTTACTGGTTATTTTGATTGTGAAATGGAAACAATTACGCCAATATATATAGGAGGTAGTTTGAAAGAAGATGGAAAAATTCGAATACCAGGTAGTAGTCTACGTGGAATGGTAAGAAATCTTCTTGAAATTGTGAGCTGGAGTAATTTCGGTTTTTTTGAAGATAAAAATTTATATTACAGGAGTTTTGCAGATGTAAGCAGTCTTCGGGATGAATACAAAGAAATGATAAATCCAGAAGGTAATAAATCTGCTGAACCTGATTACAAAATGAAAGCAGGTTATCTTGTAAGAAAAGGATTTGAATATTTTATTTA
>JARGFP010000115.1 GCA_029210585.1 Bacteroidales bacterium | reverse complement strand
GAATACATCCAGCATCATGGGTGTTCTAATTGGGGATGCGGATATGAATTCACTCTGGAGGTGGATCAGGAATAATGGCTTTTCCCTTTGCCCGGCTCCGTCTCAGGTGTAGCTGGATCGCAACCAGCCGGGGCCACTAAATGTTTAACCTTTAACACTTAAAGACATGAAAAACGTAGCAAAATTATTCTTCTGGACTTTCCTGATAGTGGCAGGAGTTCTAATGCTGATGGTACTTAGAGACCTGATCAACCCCCCGGTATTCGAACAGGGGGTGTACCACGAGGTGGTGTTCGCCATCCAACCGGACGACTCTGACGATTGGGCCGAGACCGCATGGGCATTGGGGGTGAACCCAGATAGCCTGACCGTGTATCAATTCTCAAAGCATAATGGTGGATGCACCACAACCGAAGCTTATCAGCACAGGGAGGGGTATTTAAACAGGAAGTAAACCCTACTTGGAGCATGCCCGGGATCGTTTCCCGGGTAGGGTTCGAACCAAACACAAA
>JARGFP010000114.1 GCA_029210585.1 Bacteroidales bacterium | reverse complement strand
AATGCGGTGTTGCTCGCAGGTGTTGACGTTGGCTTCACTGTAGTAGCCGTTATCTGCTACGAGGGCGTTGGGTTTGCCGAGTTTGCCGGGCAGGTGCCGGAGTTGCTGCAGGGCGGGCTCCAGTTCTTTCTTGTCGTTGGGTTGCTGGCTGACGTGGCTTTCGACGAGCAGGCCGGAGTCCATATCAACCCCTGCTTGCGCGTTGTAGGTCTGCTCGAATCCGCCCCCGGACACGGGCATGATGCGGGACTCTTCGTCGGTCAGGTTGACTTGGTCTCGCTTGCGCGGTCCCGGGGTAGGGGACTTGGGCTCTTTGCCCCTGGTCCTCTTGCCGGTTTGGCGCTCTTTCTCCCTGCGGCGGGCCATTTTCTCGTCGTATTCGGCCTGCTCGCGGGCATGGCGCTCCGCCGCCCGCCGCTCGAGTTCGGCCTTGGCCTTGGCAATGGCCTCCAAGCGTGTCTGGCGCCGGGCCAGTTCTTCGGGGATGTCCAAGCCGTCGGGCAGTTCATCCGCG
>JARGFP010000113.1 GCA_029210585.1 Bacteroidales bacterium | reverse complement strand
ACGCCCCTTCGCATTGGGGGTACCATTCTCTATGATCGTAATGAATTATTGAAATGCAAGTCAAAATAATGAACCACTTCAAACCATAAGGAAAGACCCAGAAACGGAAATATCCAAAGCAATAGAATTACTATGTTGACGTCATGGGTCCGAGTGTTGACCTTGAAAAGGAGTTTAAGAAAAAGTTTTTGATAATTGATGATAACGCTGTGACACCTATGATGATTGAGAAAATTAAAAATCAAATTAATTTAGATGTGTTCTAAATTACGCAAAACCCTTGCTTTGTATATATCTATTTTGTTACTTAGCTTAAAATTAAAAAACCAAGTTATGAAAAGAAAAACACTTAATATTACATTTACTTAAAATTCAACAATTATGATACTGAAAGAAATTGAAATTACAGAGCTAGGGACAATGATCCGTGACATTGTGCGCGAAGAGTTGGGGACAATGAAACAGCCCGAACCAGAAACGGAATTAATCCGCAGAAAGGAGGCCCGCGAACTGCT
>JARGFP010000112.1 GCA_029210585.1 Bacteroidales bacterium | reverse complement strand
AACAGACATTGTAACATTGTCAAACGGCCTGAGGGTGACTAATTTTAATAGTCCTCATGAATTTAAATTCGAGGACGGAACAATTCTTCCGGGTAGAACCCCGGAAGAAGTGGAGTGGTCCAAAGTAGACATGCACCCTGAGGTCGTGTCTACAGACAACGGATTCAGTACCGTTGTAATGCGGCCAGAGATGTCAGATAACGCCGAGTGGTTAATTGCCTACTGGAGTGGGAGGCATCTCCACTTTCAAAGGACAATAGATATCGTCATCACGCCATTGCCAGTTCTAATAGCGATGGCTAAAACGCATAATCAGGGAAATCTTTTAGACAGCCCCTTTAGAACAGGGGTGCTGGTTGATAGAGTTAATAAGATACTATCAATTGATAAGTTTTGCACGGTTGAAAGCACATACGTGCCTCCAGAAACGAACGGCAAACTCTATGACGGAGACCTATTTACTCCGCTGCATGAAGATAGGGGGTAATACCATGAAAAAATATAACCACCCCAACAG
>JARGFP010000111.1 GCA_029210585.1 Bacteroidales bacterium | reverse complement strand
GTCATTGATGTGTTGGCGGTAATGCCGGCGGCCATGGCGAGGCCTGCCGCACAAAGGCCCATACCTATGGTCGCCACGCCCGCCGCGGAGAAACGATCGGCAAGTCGGCCGCACAGTGGTGAAAAAACGGCCTGGATAATCGGTTGGATCATCAGGATCATCCCTGCATCGCGCGGGCTCAGGCCTTTGACGTATTGCAGGTAGAGGCTGAGGAAGAAGGTGACGCCGAAGGTCGCAGCGTAGTTCAGCAGGGCCGCCAGGTTGGAGAAGGCAAACACCCGGTTGCTGCGTAACAGAGCGACATTAAGCACCGGATAGTCCGTATGCGATTCCAATACCAGGAAGAAAATCAACCCGGCAGTTCCGCAGAATGCCAGCAGCCAGGCCCAAGTGCCCTGGTCCAGATTGGAGGCTCCGCTGATTAACAGCAGAATCGCTCCAGCGTAGACCAGGCTGCCGCGCCAGTCGAAGGGTTCGCCTCTGGCTTCGGCCCACTCGCCGCGCAGCTTGGCGCAGGTTATGGCAAACGTGAT
>JARGFP010000110.1 GCA_029210585.1 Bacteroidales bacterium | reverse complement strand
ATTCAATGCCGGGATCAATACTGTTTCTTTAAGCTTTTCAGCAGTAATAACAAGTTCTTTACCCAACCTCGTCAAATGGTATTTGTATGTTTTCCCAGCTTTTTTTATAAGCCCAAATACTTTCAGCCGTTTAATAAGTCTTGATATCTTTCCTGTATTAAACCCGGGTATCCTCATTCTTATGTCTTTGTTTCTGAATCCAGAGATATTGTATTCTCCTCTTAGAACAGTAAGCAATAAAGACAGATCTGTATCACAAAACAAGTTGAACCCCTTGTATTTTCTATTATTCTCTTGCTTTGATCTGGTTACCTTATCTAGCCTTTTACGTCCGGCTTCTTTGTTGTCAAAAGCCGAAATAAATTCTAAATACCGCTTATTTGAAGCCTTGAACAGTAAAGCTAACAAGGTAAGGCTGTAAATGTTTTTTTTCAAATGGGCATATTGCATTGACTTGTTGCCATTGCGGTGTTCGACCTCCCGGTAGTGTTTAAAAAAACTAACATCGTTAGTTGTGGTTTCGATACGGAGTATCTTGG
>JARGFP010000010.1 GCA_029210585.1 Bacteroidales bacterium | reverse complement strand
TATAACCGACACAGACGACGACAACAGGCGATAAATAGCTGTTATTTAAAAGAATACCTTAATGTGTCAAAGTAGAAATAAAATACTGAAATATGAACTACCACAAATTTCTCAAAACCATCAGCCTCACAATTACGCTTCTCCTCCTCCACCCTGCTGCACACACCTGCACGATCATTGCCGTGGGGAAAAATGCGTCGGCCGACGGGTCGGTGATGATATCACATACCGACTGCGGGGCAGACTGCCGGATACGGGTGGTGCCGGAAGAACTCTATAAAAAAGGGATGATGGCCGATGTGCACTGGGGCATCCAGGACATCCACCGTCCACTCAACGATTTCGGGGATGTGATCGGACAGATCCCACAGGCACTGCGCACGTACAAATACTTCCATTCGGCCTACCCGCATATGAACGAACACCAGCTGGCCATCGCGGAGAGTACAACGAGCCAGCGGGAGGAGTTGAGGGTGGATATGGCGACTTGTAAACAGATCATGACGGTGGAGCAGGCACAGGCATTCGCACTGCAACGCTACAAAACTTCCCGTGAAGCAGTTGAATTCATCGGTAACCTGATGAGCACATACGGGTTCCTTCCATCCTGCGACGGGGAGTCGGAAACACTGGTGATCGGTGATACGAAGGAAATCTGGGTGATCGAGATCTTCAGCGTGGGATCCGACTGGGACCCGGAAAGCGGAAAACCGGGCGCCATATGGGTGGCACAACGAATACCCGACGACCACGCGCTGGTGGTGGCCAATTGGAGCATTATCCAGGAAGTAGATGAAAAGGACAAAACGAATTTCATGTGCTCCCCCAACTACAAATCCTTTGCCGTGGAAAAAGGATGGTACGACCCGAAAGGAACACAACCCTTCAGCCTGCAGGAGGTGTACGCCCCAACGTTCCGCGAGTGGGCCTCCAGCCGGTTGTGGCTCTTCTACAGTACCTACGCACCAAATTTTTCCGACTGGCCCGAACGAAGCCTGAAAGACGGCCATATGATGGGATACAACCAGTATATCCAGTATGTGGAACCAATTTCTATGTATCCCACATCAGTAAAGGTGGAGAAAAAAATAAGCCTGCAGGATGTGATGGCCTTCCAGCGGTCCACGTTCGAGGGGACGATCTATGACATGACGGAAGACTACGACTGGTACGTGCCGGATGGAAAAGGAGGCATCAAAAAGAGTCCGCTCGCAACTCCCTTCCCTTCCAAAGACCTCCGTGAACTGCTGGATATCAACAACCGCCGGAATGTGGCCCGTCCGCAGGGATTCTACGGCATGATCGCACAACTCCGCGACTGGTACCCCGACCCCATCGGCGGGATCTACTGGGTCTTCCTCGACAATGCCTATACGAGTCCGTATGTCCCCATCTATGCAGGCACGGAAGAGATTGCTGAATGCTACAAGAACTACGATCCAACTAAATACAACCGCGAATCGGCTGCCTGGGCTATCGATTTTGTCGATAACCTGCTGTACCTGAAATGGCAGGAGATGATCAAGGATGTCTGGGCAGTCCGCGATCCGTTCGAGCAGCGGCTGTTCGACGAACGCGACGAGGTGGACAACATCGCGATGGGTCTCTACAAGAAGAATGAACAGGAGGCGAAGGACTATCTTACGAAATACGTCCAGGCAAACATGAACGAGGTGCTGGAAATGTACAACCGCCTCCACGACGAACTGATCGTAAAATACAGCAACAGCAGGTGACACTGACTGCATCCGGGATTTCGATCTTTCAACCCCGGTAGCAGTTTAACTGAGGCAGCACTCAACTTCATCATGGTGCTGGGGGATGATACAAAGAAGAAAATACACAGAAGAATCCGGTTGCGACTGGAAACAATGATGGTCTCGTAATGAAGAATAAAACAGTTATATGTCCGGAGTGTGCGCAACCGAGCGAAACAGATGACATCATCAAATCCTGCGGTAACTGTTTTGCCTGCGTGGGATGCGAGATCTACATCTGTCCGCACTGCAGCACCGAGATCGTGATCAAAGCGCTTCCGAAACAATAGAAAGCACCACGTGAATACACTTCACAGGAATAGTGTCCGACTATAACAAACAGCCAATACCTGTGATCTTCAGGAAATAATGTTTTAGTTCAAATGGAAAGCATTATAAACCTAGTTACCAAGGATATAAGCAAACATCAGCGGGGCGACGATGGTGGCGTCGGACTCAATAATGAACTTCGGGGTGTGGATGTCCAGCTTCCCCCAGGTGATCTTTTCGTTGGGGACGGCGCCGGAATAGGATCCGTAGCTGGTGGTGGAATCAGAGATCTGGCAGAAATAGCTCCAGAAGGGGGTGTCGGTCCGCTCCAGGTCCTGGTACAACATGGGTACTACGCAGATGGGGAAATCCCCTGCAATGCCTCCACCGACCTGGAAAAAGCCGATCCCGTGCTGCTGCGTCTGTTCAGTATACCAGTCTGCCAGCCAGGTCATGTACTCAATGCCCGACTTCATGGTTTGCGGCGACAATTCCCCTTTGATACAGTAGGAAGCAAAGATATTGCCCATGGTGGAATCTTCCCAGCCGGGAACCACGATCGGCAGGTTCTTCTCCGCAGCTGCCAGCAGCCAGCTGTTCTTCGGATCAATCTCGTAGTACTGCTCCAGTACACCCGAACGGATCATCTTGTACATGAATTCATGGGGAAGATAGCGTTCTCCTTTCTCATCGGCCGCTTTCCAGATTTCGAAAATATGCTTCTGCAACCTGCGGAACGCCTCCTCTTCGGGGATGCAGGTATCCGTAACCCGGTTGAGCCCCTTCTCCAGGAGATCCCACTCCTGCTGCGGGGTGAGGTCGCGGTACCCCGGCACACGCTTGTAATGTGAATGTGCCACCAGGTTCATGAGGTCCTCCTCGAGGTTGGCACCGGTGCAGGAAATGATATGTACCTTGTCCTGGCGGATCATCTCTGCCAGGGACCGTCCGAGCTCAGCGGTACTCATGGCACCGGCCAGGGTCACCATCATCCGGTTGCCCTTTTCCAGTTGTTCGATATATGCCTTTGCAGCATCAACAAGGGCCGCAGCATTAAAGTGCCTGAAATGTTCCTCGATAAAACGGCTGATATTTCCTTTACTTTCCATATGCAAAATAATATGACAACATTTTGTAATACAGTTTGGACACCATGAAGCCGGGGGCATTCAGCAGATCGATGGGTGCAAATTCCACGATGTCGAAGCCCATCACCTGCTTTTCAGAAAAAACACGGCGCAGGTAGACCAGCATCTCGTACCAGTACATCCCGCCCGGTTCCGGGGTGCCGGTGGCCGGCATCACCGAAGGGTCGAACACATCCAGGTCGATGGTGATGTAGACCTGGTCCCCTGCCAGGTCAAGGGAACGCTGCATCCAGTCCCTGTTTCCATCCATCTCTTCTGCCAGGAAACACTTCGCAGGGTCGAAATAAGGCAATTCACTGCTGTCCATGCTGCGGATCCCCACCTGCACCAGGTTGGTCTTCCGGCTCGCGGCATGCACGGCACAGGCATGGTTGTAGGCACTACCGTCGTAACTGCTCCGCAGGTCGGCATGCGCATCGAGCTGCAGCACGGTGATGCCCGGGTATTTTTCGATGAACGCATCGATAATACCGATGCTCACAGAGTGTTCACCTCCGAAAAATGTAGGGAACTTGTTCAATGACAATACCTCCCGGGTGGATCTCAGCACTGCCTGGTACACTGCCTCAGGGGTGCGGTCCTCCGTAACAGGGTCGAGGATGTGGATCCCTTTCCTGTATACTTCCGAATTGGTTTCAATGTCGTAAAGCTCCATGTTTTCGGCAGCTTCAAGGAACACTTCGAAGCCGCTGTCGGCCCCCTTCCCCCAGGTACTTGTACCATCGTAGGGAATGGACTGCAGCAGCACCTCCGCCCTTTGCAGCGTGGTCAGTTCCTTGTCGATGCCTCCGAATCTTTTCATACTAAATAATTTCTTTAAAGTATTATCATTTAATTAGTTATGAATTTAAATTTTTCTCCTGGTGACTAGCTGCCTCAAATAATAAAAATATTTATACCCAATGATGAGGCTTTCCTGACTAATGATTATATCCCAGTATACTGAACATATCGTCGGCCGATTGCTCTTCCCTGTACACGTAATCGATAATGTTTCCTTTCTCATCGCGGTCCAGGATCACATGCTTGGGCGCAGGGATCAGGCAATGCTTGATGCCGCCGTAGCCACTGATGGAGTCCTGGTAGGCGCCGGTATGGAAGAACCCGATATACAACGGTTCCTTGTCCTTGTCGGCATATTTGGGCAGCAGCACTTCCTGGTTCAGGTCCTCCGAGTTGTAGTAATCGGAATGGTCGCAGCTGATCCCGCCGATGTTCACCCTGCCATATTCGTTCCCCCACTTGTTGACCGGGAGGAGGATGAATTTCTCATGCATGGACCATGCATCCGGGATGGTGTTCATCAGGCTGTTGTTGACGATGTACCAGGTCTCATTGTCATTTTGCTTCTTCTGCTCAAGCACTTCAAAGATGATCGCCCCGGCTTCTCCCACTGTATACCGTCCGAACTCGGTGAAGATATCCGGATCGGGGATCCCCTCTTTCTGACAGTCCTCCTTGATGGCGTTGATGATCTCGCGGATCATGTATTCGTAGTTGTATTCAAATCCCAGGTGGTTCCTGATGGGGAAGCCGCCGCCCAGGTTGAAGGAATTGAGGTTCTTGCTCTCCTTCTTGAGTTCGATATAGAGTTTGAGCGCACGCTTGAATTCCCCCCAGTAATAGAGTGTGTCCTTGATGCCCGAATCGATGAAAAAGTGCAGCATCTTCAGCTCAAAGCGGTCGTTGCCGCGGATGCGTGTCTTGAAAAACTCGATCACCTCCCCTTCCGGGATGCCCAGGCGGGAAGTGTAGTAGGCCGACTGGGCCTCTTCGTTGATGGCCATCCGGATGCCGATCTTGATCTTCTCCTTCGGTTGCAGTGCCTCCAGCCTGTCAAGCTCTGCCTTGCTGTCGAGAATGATCACCGAATTCTTGAACCCCGCCTCCTGCATCTTAATAATCCTTTTCAGGTAATCGTCGGTCTTGTACCCGTTGTGCAGGATGATCCTGGATTTATCCAGCAGCTTCTTTTCATACAGGTCCATGATCAGGTCGATGTCATAGGAAGAGGAAGTCTCCAGGTTGACATTGTGCTTCAGTGCCTCGCGGATCACGTGGTAGAAATGGTTGCACTTGGTACAATAACAGAAGTAGTATTTCCCCTTGTAACCACTGGATTTAATGGCCCTGTTGAACAGGTTCCGGGCCTTCTTGATCTGGTCGCCGATCTTCGGCAGGTAGATAAACCTGAATGGCGTACCATATTTTTTAATCAGGTGCTTCAGGGCCACCCCGTGAAACGTGAGATAATCGTCCCGGAGGTCAAAACCTTCCTGGGGGAAATAAAAACTCTGCTCGATCAGGTCAAAATAGGTGTTCTTCATCAATAAATTGTTGTATTGATCTAAATTACAATAACTTAAGTATCATATAAATCACTGATTTTTAAACCGCTAAAAGTAGATTATTTTTTGAATATACGATTCAATAATCGGAAAATAATGTAGTAAAAAAAACAGTATCAGTCAACCACCTTCCGCGGGATATGACTGGGGAGACGCGCGAGCAGTTCATAATTCAGGCTGTTGGTCATGTCTCCAAAGGAACTCACGGAGATATCCAGGTCGCCCTGGGTTCCGATCAGCACCACCTCATCGCCGATCCGGGGCCGCTTTACATCGGTAACATCGATCACCAGCATGTTCATATTCACGGTACCCACCACCCTGACGCGTTTGCCGTGAAGCAGCACATGTCCCATGTTGCTCAGGGTGCGCGTGTAGCCGTACCCGTATCCCACCGGAACCGTGGCAATGGTGGTGTCCCGGTTGGTCAGGTAAGTGGTACCATAGCTGATGTATTCGCCAGCCCCCACGTGGTTCACACTCATCACCGTGCTTTTCCAGGAAAGCACCCTGATAAGCTGATCCGAGGGCGCGACCCCTTTTTTTTCACTGTCGATGAAGTGGTTCATCCGCAATTCATCGCTGGGCCAGAACCCGTAGTTGGCAATCCCCACCCGCACCAGGTCCATCACGGTTTCAGGATAACGCAATACCGCGGCCGAACATGCTGTATGACGGTATCGCGGTACAATCCCCTCGCTTTTCGCCCTGCGCACATTTTCATTGAAGCTGGCAATCTGTTTCCTGATCCTGGTGTAGTTATTGATCGATTCCGCCCCGGCATAATGGGTGCAGATTCCTTCGATGGTGAAATGGGCACTGTACCTGCTTACATACCGGAACATTTTTTCCATCTCTTTTTCAGAAAACCCGGTACGGTGCATCCCGGTTTCCATCTCCAGGTGGATGCGTGCACGCTTCTTCAGCCTCCTGGCAACCCTGCACGCGGCAGACAAACGATCGAAGGTAAAGACATAGAAGGAAATATTGTTCTGAATGGCCCACTCAAGCTCATCCTTGTCGATCCATCCCAGGATCATGACCTCGCTCCCCTTCGATACCACCCTGAAGGCCCTCCTGGCTTCCGCTACCGAGAAGACGGAAAAATGATCCACACCAAAGCGTTCTGCCACCGGGATGATCGTCTCGATCCCGTGTCCGTATGCATTGCCTTTGATCACCATCGAATACCGGGCTCCATTGGACAACTGGTCACGCATGTATGCGATGTTATTTTGCAACGCCTTCGCGCTCAATTCTATATAGGTAGTGTGCAACATATTAGAAAATGATATAATAGGATCATTTTTTGCTATCTGTATTCAGCAATGCATCGATAATCCGGTAAAACATCATGGTTCCTTTTTCCAGCAGCTGGTCGGGGAAGTCATAATTCTCGTTGTGCAGCTGCGGGGTCTTCTCCCCTGCACCCATTCCGAACAGCGCACCCTTGTATTTGTTGGTGAACACCCCGAAGTCCTCCGACCATGGGAACGGGATTTCCTTGTGAATCACTTCCAGTTCCAGGTCAGCCGCACATTTTTCGATCACCTCCACGCAACCGGGGTCGTTGACCACGGCCTCGAACGGCTCGATCCACCTGAACCGGTAAGACAGGTTGTGGGCTCTGGCAATGTGTTTCACCTGGTGCAGGATCTCCTTCTCCATGGTTTCAAGTGAGGCATTGCTGTGGGCCCTGATGGTGAACATCACCACCCCGTCGCCAGGCGATGTGCCGAATGCCGGCTGTCCGACCCGCATGTGGATCGGGGTGATCAATGCAGCGTCATGCATTGAAAGGTGTTTCTGGGGAATGGTGAGCATCGACTGCACCAGTTGGGCTGCAGCCACGGCCGGGTTATTTCCTCCTTCCGGGTGACCTGCATGCGAAGAGGCACCTTCGAGTTCAATGATCAGTCCCTTCGAAGCAGAAGCAAACACCCCGTTGCGTGTGATAACGGCCGATTCAGGAAAGCCGGGCAGATTATGTAGTGCAAATACATAATCAGGTTGTATGTGCCCGAATTTTTCATCGCTGAGCACGCGGTCAGCGCCCTCGCCGGTCTCTTCCGCAGGCTGGAACAGCAGTATGACAGATCCCGATTGCGGACGTGATACCGAAAGCAGCGGTGCCAGTCCGGCCACCATGGTCATATGCCCGTCGTGTCCGCACAGGTGTCCTTTGTTTTCGTATACAGAACGGTGTTCCAGCCTGCTATCTTCTTTGATAGGGAGTCCATCCAGTTCACAACGAATGAGCACGGCTGGCCCCTTGTTTTTCCCGTTATAGATGGCCGCGATCCCGTGACCGCCAATCCCGCTGATCAGATTATCGGGGTTGAATTGTCCGAGAAAATCCAGCAGGTATTGGGCGGTCTTTTCCTCCTGGTGAGCCGTTTCCGGATACTGGTGAAGGTGCCGTCGCATGGCGATCAGCGATTCCTTATAGTCCTTTGTCATGTTGTCCATAACCAGGTTTTACTGTTTTGACCAACAAAGTTGGGACTAATAAACTACTATGACAAATAAATCTTTCCCGCGGCCCGCTCCGACATGGCGGTGATGGTCAGTGATGGATTGACGCCCGGGTTCTTTTTTCTTTAGATGCGATTGAACTATCTTTAAGCACATCAAAGTCAGTAAACATGTATTCCCGTGAAGAAGCAAAGGAACTCCGCGTCGAATTCTGGAATCAGTTCCGGGAGTTTACCAACAAGCGCAGGAAAGGCAAAGGCCGCACCGGCAAATGGATCCTCGACAAGACCGGGATCAATGCATTGAACCTGCGTTTCCATTTCGATGAGGTCACCGCGCTGGTTGGAATTGATATTGAGACACGGAACCTCGACAAGCGCCTTGAAATGTATGAAAAACTGGAATCAACCCGCAGCCAGATCAATAAGGCGCTGGGAGAAAATACCAGGTGGGAACTGGAGTATATCCGGGAAAACGAAAAGTCGGTCAGCAGGATCTACACAGCCATAGAAGACGTGAGTATCCTGGACCGGAACACCTGGAACCGGGTGAACATGTTCTTTTTTGACCGCATGACTGCCCTGGAGGATTATTTCCTTGAGTACAAGGACTACCTCAGGTACAGCTGATCACATTCTGCCGCACTGTATGCACTGCAGGCTATAGCGTCTCTTTGCCGCGGATAAATTTCAGGCATAGCGAATTGACGCAATGACGGGGGATGGTCCTTTCCTGCTATAAGACTATTCTTCCCGATCGGGGATGAACTTCATGCTTACGGAATTGACGCAATGACGGGTATTCTTCTCCGTGAACCGCTCTCCCAGGAACACATGTCCCAGGTGACCGCCGCAATTGCTGCAGGTAATCTCCGTCCGACGTCCGTCGGGATCCTGCGTCCGGGTAACGGCCCCCTCGATCTCATCGTCAAAACTGGGCCACCCGCAGTTGCTTTCAAATTTATCTTCCGATTTGTACAGGGGCGCATTGCACTGTTTGCAGACATAAGTGCCCTTTTCCTTGTGATGTTCGTATTCGCCTGTTCCGGAACGCTCGGTACCTTTGTGCAGGATCACATACTGCTCAAATTCGTTCAGATTATTATATTTCATGGGATCTTTAATTACTTTGGGGGCCGTTGGCACCTCCATGACCTGGTCCGTTCCAGTGCCCTTCTGTGCCATCAGCCCGGGAATGAAAAACAATACGATAAGTAATATAAATATAGTTCTGTTGGGCATCATACATTCAAATTTACATCATTCAATCATATGTATAACCTAACGGCCGGATCAAAGGTTCATTGTATTGTGCCGATCTTTGGTTTGCAGGAAAACAAATAATCGTTAAATTTGATAGTTTACTAAAAACATACAAGCATGGGCAAAGGAGACAAGAAAACCAAACGAGGAAAACTATTCAGTGGTTCATACGGAAAATTGCGGCCACGGAAGAAGGAATCCGGAAAAACAGTTGCCAAACCTGCGGGAAAAATGCCAGCCGGCACATCCGCAAAGAGGGTGGAGGAAATAAAACCTGAAAAAGCAGCCGCGGCACAGGAGGCTGCAGCTGAGAAACCTGTGGAAAAACCAGTTGAAAAGCCTGCAGCAAAAGCAACACCTGAACCCAAAGCTGATACTGCCAGGGATGCAAAACAGGAGGAGAAGTCAGGGGCAGTGAAAGAGGAGAAGAAGGAAAGTAAGCCTGAGGCTGCAAAGGAGGAGAAGAAAGAGGAGAAGGAGGAAAGTAAGCCTGAGGCTGCAAAGGAGGAGAAGGCCGAAGCTCCAAAGGGCAAGAAGGAGGAAGCCAAAGCAGAGCCTGCAGAGGAGAAGAAAGAAGCGAAGACCGAAGCTGCAAATGACAAAAAGGAGAAAGCAACGGATGTTTCGAAGAAGAAGGCGCCGGCAAAGCAAGCTGCTGAAAAAGATAAAGATGAATCCAAAAACAAGAAGTAGGATCCTGGCAAAACGTACCATGGACCCTGACGGAATGGGCCTGAACATATAACCGGGGAGGGCAGAGACAGAGAGCAGATGTACGCCATTCTTGATATTGAAACGACCGGGGGAAGCCCGAAGGCGGAGAAGATCACGGAAATCGCCATTTACTTCCACGACGGCGAAAAGGTGGTGGATGAATGGTCCACCCTGATTAACCCGGAAAAGCATATTCCGGCTTTTATTACAGGTCTCACGGGCATTACCAATGATATGGTTGCCGAGGCGCCCCGGTTTTATGAAATTGCAAAAGAAATCGTTGAACGGACCGAAGGTCACGTGATCGTTGGCCACAATGTGAACTTTGATTACGGCTTCATCAAGAGTGAATTCAGCCGGCTGGGATACGAATACAAGCGCGACACGCTCTGTACCGTCAAACTCAGCAAGCAACTGATCCCCGGTCACAAATCATACAGCCTCGGAAAGCTTTGCAGCGAGCTGGGCATCACGATCAACGACAGGCACAGGGCCGCAGGCGACGCACTGGCCACCGTGAAGCTGTTTGAACTGCTGAAATCCCAATCGGGCCTGAACGGCAATACCTCCGATCCTTTCATGGGACCCTTACAAAAATACAAGAACCTGAATGGGAACCTGTCGGTGGAGGATATCGAGGCACTGCCTGAGAAGACCGGAACATACTATTTTTATGATGTGAACAACACCCTGCTCTATATCGGCAAAAGCAAGAACATCAGGAAACGGGTCCTCTCCCACCTGGGTAACAACGAGGGCAAGCGTGCCATGGAGATGCGGGAACGCATCGCTTCCATCTCCTTTGAACTTACAGGCAGTGAGCTGATCGCGCTGCTGAAGGAATCAGAAGAGATCAAACAAAACAAACCCATTTACAACAGGGCTCAACGCAGGAGCCTCTCCCACTGGGGATTGTACACGGGCAAGGACAGTTTCGGATACATTACTTTGCAGCTGGCAAGGGTGGCTGACCGGATGGAACATCCCGTGACTGCTTTCAACAACAAGACTGAAGCGAGGGAGATGCTGACACGGCAGGTGGAAAAGCACTGGCTGTGTCAGAAATTAAGCGGATTATATATCACGGAAGGAGCTTGCTTTCATTACGGTATCCGTCAATGCAACGGCGCCTGCGTCCAGCAGGAATCTGTAAAGGAGTACAACAGACGTGCAGAGGAGATGCTTTCGAAATACCGGCTCGACCAGGGCAACATGCTGATCATCGATGAAGGAAGGGATTCCTCTGAAAGATGCGTCATCAGGATTGAGCAGGGTATGTACCTGGGATATGGCTACCTCTCGGTCGACGAAGGCTACCTGGGCGTGGAGCAAATGCTGAACTGCATTCAACCGGCCCTCGACAACCGGGATGTGCGGCAAATACTGAGCAGCTGGCTGAGGAAGAACAAGGTGGAAAAGGTGCTCTATTACTGAAGGGGCAGTTCTCAGTATTTCCGGAATGCCCTGCAGAACATTTACCTCTCCAGTCCTCCCGGGTTTTATAGCCGGCCGGTCTATACATCGGATCATATTGTTACCTTCTCCAGTCTCTCCGGGTTGTATAATGCCGGCAGGTCCATGCAACGGGTCACACTGTTTATTTATCCAGTCCTTCCAGGTTCTCCATGGCCGGCAGATCCATGCCTCTGGTGAGGCTCGAAATACTTTCCAGGTCGATGTTCCCTGTGATGACAATAAGCGCATCTTCATCCCCGTTACCCGATACAATGAGCAGGAATTCCACAATCCTGTCTCCCTCCTCCTTTACCAGGAACACCACTTCCTCGTCAGACTGCTTCACCACCATGAGCTCTTCGTACTCGTCCCAGGGCAGTATCTTTAACAATTCTTTCCCGAAAGCCTGGGATCCCTTGCCATCCTGTGTGAGGATCCGGATGGACTCTATGCCCTTCGTGGCAGATTTGAAAGATTCGTATTCCGGATCACTGGTCTCGATATTCGACAGGAACTTGAACATGAAGCTGTTGATGACAACGGTTGTATACCCGTCTTTCCCGGCATATTTGTCAAAAATCCGGTCGATGGCTGATTGTGCGCTGATGGTACCTGCAAGGGCTACCAGTAACAGTAATATGATGATTTTTTTCATGACTTTATATTGTTACGATGTTTACTGTAATTGAATCTGGTCCGCTTTTCTCAGGTTGCCCAGGAGATTCAGTTCCCTGGATCCGCTGGAGAGTTTATTCATGGTGCTGACCGTTTCCATGGTTTTGTTGACCTGCTGAAGGTTGCCGAGCTGCTCCGTACCATCGTTCCATTTCATGGAGACATACTCCAGGGCCTTTTTAGCTTCTTTATACGCCATTTCGGGGTCTTCGATGGCATATTGTGTCATGGCCGGATTCTGGTCTTCCCTGAGGAACCCCAGGTACACGCTGAGCAGGATCAGCAATCCTGCCGCCAATGCAGAAAAGGAATAGATCCCGATCCGCCGCGACCTGGATTCGACGTGCTCTGCTGCGGAAAGGCCCGAAATGATCTTCTTGTTCAGATCAGCAGGAACTTCCACAGGTTCACGGGCACTTGCCATGGAGACAAACAGCTCCCTGTCGGTCCGCAGCTCCTCCGGCACCTTCTCCCTGTTGAAATAGTCCTGCAGTTCGGCCTCTTCTTCGGTCGAAGTGGCCCCCTGGTAGAACTTTTCCAGCAATTCATTAATATGTTCTAATTTATCCATGATGCATACTGTTTTTGCAACATCTCTCTCAATTGTTTCCTGGCCCGGGAGATACTCACGCGTATCGCGTTCTCCTTCATGTACATCAGCGATTCGATCTCGTGGTATTCTTTTCCCTCGATGTGTCTGAAATATACCAGTGAGCGCTGTGGTTCCGGCAATTCGTTGATCAGCCTGTGAAGGATCTCGGTACGCTCCTGGCTCAGATCTTCTGTCTCGATCCGCTCTTCCCGCTCCTCCTCTCCGTGCACTTCCCGTGTCGTTTTTCTTCTGCGCAGCTGGTCCAGGCAAAGGTTCCTGGTAATCCGCACACTCAGTGCCTCCAGGCTGTTGTACTTGCCCAGGTCCTCGCGCATTTTCCAGAGTTTCAGATATACCTCCTGAACCGTGTCCTCAGCCTCCTCCCGGTTTCCCAGCAGGCCATATGCCAGCCGGTACAACCGGGAGCTGAATGGCAGGAGTAAGATTTTAAATTCTGAGGACTTCATTCAGGTTCGTAACAATATCCGATAAAGTTAACGAATATTAAAGATTTTTCAGTCCTTCGAGCTCTTCAATTCCGCCAAAGGAAGAAGCGAGGCCTTCGATATCATTCATGTTAAAATCACCGCTGATGTATACCACCACACCTTCGTCCGGTGATGCAACCACCAGGAGGAACTCCAGGATCTGCTGACCGGCAGTTTTCATCCACATATGGACGTCATCGCTGCCATCTTTCACTGTGATCACTTCTTCGTACTCACTGGTGTTCAGATCGGACATCACTTCAATGTAAAAATCTGCACCGGCAAGGAGTTCTGCATTCTCAATGGACAGCACCTTCACCGCCGACAGTTTCTCGAAGGGGAACTCCGCATCTTCCACCTCCTGCACATCCATGGCAGACATGATCTGGAAGAGCTGCGGACTGATATTCACTATGGTCACACCATCCTGTCCGCTGTACTTGTCAATAAGCCGGTCGATAGAAGCTGACTGCGCAATGGCAAAGAACGGTACCAGGATGGTTGCTGATAAAAGGGCTAAACGTTTCATGATCGGTTTTTTTTAAAATGATTACTTGTTTACTTCTGTTTTCTACACGGGAGACGAACATGCAGCAGATTTATTACAGGAATAATGAAAAAAATATTTCCGATCGATGCGGATACCTCTAGAATCCTTGTATTCACAGACTTATTGAGAGAGAGGAAAATTGACTCCTTTTTTCGCAATTTTTCTTTTTGATAATAAATTTATAGTATTTATCTTTGCAACCGCTTTAAAAAGCAAAAACGGATGATTCAGTAGCTCAGTTGGTAGAGCACATCCCTTTTAAGGATGGGGTCCTGAGTTCGAGCCTCAGCTGAATCACCACCCAAAAGAATCCCCGGTGTTCATTCACCGGGGATTTTTTTTATGCAGGGAAGAAAGAAAAGGGATTCAAATGCGATTGTACCGATGCATGGATTTGTCCGGTCTTTTTGTATGGAATACGCTCATCAACACTGAATCTTAAAGAGATACATCTGGTAATTATTACTGAATGATCAATTTCCTTGTCACTACCCCCCTTTCCATATGCATGCGAAGGAAATAGACTCCTTTTGCATAAGAAGAAAGATCGATATTTGTCCGGCTATCATTGATTTTTTTACGGAGAATGCATCGGCCACTGAGGTTAATCAACAGGAGATGTATCAATAAATTCTAAATTACTTCACCCGCTTGTCGATGTACCTCGAATTGATTGTCCGGAGCATTCCCATGTAATCCATGTTGAACTCCAGGAGGTCGCCTACCTTGTAGTCCTTTTTATTGTCGCCCAGGTCGATCACGAACATGTCTGAACTGGCACCCACCACGCTGAGGTCCTTGTCAACGGGAAAGATATGATCCTGCTCCACATCCAGCAATCCGATATCTATGATGGCCCTGTAGGAGCGTTTTCCCTTGTCCTCCTCGTTGAATTCAAAGGAGGTACCCTCCACGTTATGCCCCAGTTCTCCGATCGGCACCTGCGGTTTCTCGCTTAGTTCGATGATCTCTGAATAGAGCTTGAACACATCGGAATGCATGTGCCGGAATGTTTCGTTTTTGAACAGGTTGGATCCCATGAACAGGGTCTCTCCCACCCTGAAATGGTTGATGCCGGCCGGAAGCAGCTTCTGGTGGATCAACGGGATCGTTACAGAGGAACCGCCTGAAACATAGGGAATATGGCGGTTGAACCTGGCTTCCACCAGCTGCTCATACAGGGAAAGCTGGATCAGCTTGTCGTGGTTGGGCAACACGCCGTAGAGGCAGGTGAGGTTCGTTCCGATGCCCACGACTTCGATGTTCTTCAGCCTGAACACCTCTTCGTAGAAAGCCATAAAATCTTCCCCCATGATTCCTTCGCGAAGCTCACCCAGCTCGATCATGATGATGATCTTGTGCTTCTTGTTCTGCCGCTGCGCCTCTTCTGACAATAACTTGATGGTATTGATCTCTGTGTTCATGCTGATATCAGCATACTGCACCACGCTTTTCAGGGTGCGCTTTGCAGGTGGCTTGATGTAAATGGTTTCGATATCCGGATTGATGGACTTGAGGGTCTTCAGATTGGATACCCGTGAATCGCACACCTGCTTCACGCCCAGCTTCAGCAATTCGGAGAGATATAATTTATTGCCGCAGAGCATTTTGGATACCACCGAAAACTGGATGTCATGCTTACTGAACAACTTGTCAAGGTGATTGTAATTCTCCTTTAACTTTTTGATTTCTAATTCAATGAACGCCATTTTTTTTTGTTTATAGAGCGTTAGATTTCAGCCTGCTTGTAGCGCATTTCCTTGTATTTGCTTGTAAACCCCACTTTTTCATAGAGGAAACGTGCCGGGTTGTCAGGCTCCACGTGCAATGCAACATCCCCGTCTGCGAGGGCAAGCGTCTCTTTCATCAGGTGTTTGCCAATACCCTGTCCCCGCATTTCATTGTGCGTGGCAATGTACACGAGTATGTTGTCTGGAATATACCCTTTCATCCCGGTCCGGTTCACCACGACCACTCCCGACATCTGGTTGCCGAAATAAGAGACAAGTACAAACCCTCCGAAGGATTCGTAGTTTTTCAGGGAATAATCCACTGCCCTGGCAATATCGTCCCAGGCATCCCCGAACTGCTCCAGGTGTTTGTAGAGGAAATCAATGATCGCGGTGCGCGTTGCTGCATCCGGTTTGGTTGTTTCGTTAAACACTTTCGTTTCTATCATACTTTTTTTGAAATTTAATGTTAATCGCCACCGACATTATACAGAAATATTCGAAATACGCAAATATTTTTCCACCAACATTATTTTTTGTTTAACTTTTTTTCTTAACAATTTAACAAAATTGCCTGAACAATTTTCAACAACCCTTGTTTCTAACTGCTGAATACCAGGGAAACTTTTTACATAAAATTCGTACCCGATGTATACAACAGCATTAACAGGCACAGAAAGGATTCTGAACAGCGCATTGTCGCTGTACAGCAAATACGGGATCAAATCCATCACGATGGACGATCTGTGCCGTGAACTGGGTATATCGAAGAAGACCCTGTACCGGCACGTTACCGACAAGCAGGACCTGATACGGAAAGTGATCGACTATGAAATTGAACTGCAGCGAAAATCGATGGAGAAAATGTTTCGTTCGGAAATGAACGCCATCGATGAGCTGATGCACGTGAACAAACAGATCCACCTCAGTCAGAGCATCCACAGTCCCACGTTCTATTTCGACCTGAAAAAATATTACCCGGCGATCTATAACGAATGGGTGGAGTACAAGAGAAAAAAACTATATGAGATGATCATGCGCAACCTCGAAAAAGGGGTCGCTGAAGGTCTTTTCAGGCAGGACATGGATGCCCGTGTCATTTCGAAATTACATGTGGCCCGGGTGGAAATGCTGCATGCATCGGGGATTGTTGATGAAGAAGAACTCTCTGCAGGCAGGTTCATTGATGAAATATTCAAGTACCACATTCATGGTATCTGCAACGATAAAGGACTGAAATACTTCAGGCAGCAACTGGATCAATCTGAAAAACAAACTGAACAATGAGAAAATTCATACTGACATGTACAGGCATTATCGCAGGTCTGACCTTACTGGCCCAGCAGCCTGTGCAGGAACCGGTAATCGCCAGCATAAAAGAACCAGTACAGGAAGAGGTACCGGCCGAACAAAAAGCGGTGCAGGAACCTGTGCAGGTGAGATTGCACGAACAGGCCGAGGCACCCCGTTCCTTCTCTCTAAGTGAAGCAATGGAGCACGCGGTGGTCCATAACCTGAACGCCGAGAATGCGCGCCTGGATGTATTGTCGGCCGACAAGCGGGTCTGGGAAGCCACCGCCTCCGGACTGCCCCAGGTCAGCGCTTCTGTCAACTACAACAACAACCTCAGTCTTGCCACCACGCTGATCCCCGACTTCCTGGGCGATCCGTCAGACAAGATCGAAGTGCAGTTCGGTACCAAACACTTTGCTACAGCAGGAATGGTGGCGAACCAGGTGATCTTCAGCGGATCATTCATTGTGGGGCTTCAGACTGCGAAGGTCTTTAAGGAATTTACCCAGACGAACCGCGAACTGACAGAACAGCAGGTGAAAGAGACTGTTACACAAGGGTATTATATCGTATTGCTTTCGGAACAAACACTGGAAGCCCTTCGTGGCAATCTCGCGAATATGCAGGCTACCCTTGAGGATACCCGTGAACTCTACAAGGCCGGGTTCATCGAAGAAATCGAGGTGGACCAGCTGGAGGTTACCTTCTCCGATCTTGAAAACGCGGTATTGTCCATGGAACGGCAACTGGTGGCCTCCCGGAGCCTCCTGAAATTCCAGATGGGACTCGATGCCAGTGAGGAAATCGAGCTGACCGACAAACTGGAGGATTTCGTGGAAGCACTCGATTACCAGGTGCTCGGATCAGTGGAGATGGATGTGGAATCAAACCTTGACTACCAGATACTTCGTGACCAGGAACAACTGGCATACATGGATATGAAACTGAAGCAAACCGAATACATGCCCAACCTCTCTGCTTTTTTTACCATGGACTTCACGGCACAGCGGGATGAGTTCAACCTGTTTGATACGGAGGAGGACTGGTACAAGGCATCGGCGGTGGGACTATCGTTGAACATCCCGTTGTTCAGCAGCGGACTTAGAATGGCCGGTGTGGCGCAGAAACGGATCGCATACGAACAGGCGAGAAACACCAGGGAATTCACGGCCCGGGGACTGAAAGTCGAATTCATGCAGGCACAGTATGACCTGGCGAATGCGTATGAAAAATTCAGCAGTGAAAAGAAAAACCTGGTGCTCGCACAGAAGGTGGTCAATACCACGAAAACCAAATACAACGGGGGACTTGCCGGCAGCCTGGAACTTACGCAGGTGAACGACCAGTTCCTCCAGACACTCAGCAACTATACATCCGCAATGGTGGAACTACTGAATGCCAAAGTAACACTCGACATATTAATGAACAAGATTTAAGCACACTTTTTTGTAATCCTATGAAAAATATCGTCTATATCGTTATCGCGCTCTTTATCACTTCATGTGCACCACAGGGACAGAAGGATATTGATGCAGAAATTGCCGAATACAGGCAACTGGTTGAAGAATACAACCAGAAGATCAGTGAATTGGAACAGGAGAAGAAACAGCAGCAGGAAAACAGCCCGGACCAGGGCCAGCGTGAAGCCAGGCAAATAGTAGTGGAGGTGAAAAAAATGACCCCGGAATCGTTTTCAAGCTTTTTCGAAGCTACCGGGACCGTGGAAGCGTTGCAGGATGCATTCATCAGCCCGGAAGTGAACGGACAGGTCAGCTCCATACTTGTGAACCGGGGTGACCGGGTCCAACAGGGGCAGCTCCTGATCCGCCTGAAAACCGATGTCACGCAAAGCAATATCGATGAGGTGAAGACCAATCTCGGGCTGGCTGCCAAAATCTTCGAAAAGCAAAAGCAGCTGTGGGAAAAGGAGATCGGCAGCGAACTGCAGTACCTGGAAGCAAAAAACAACAAGGAATCGCTCGAAGCACGACTTGCCACCCTTCAGTCCCAGCTTGAAATGGCGTTCATCCGTGCCCCGTTTGCCGGCGTGGTGGATGACATTATGGTCAAAACCGGCGAACTGGCCTCCCCCGGCATGCAAATGCTCCGGTTGGTGAACCTCGACAAGATACGTATCACCGCTGAGGTATCCGAATCCTTCCTCGGGAAAGTCAGGGTAGGTGAAATGGCTGCACTGTGCTTTGCTTCCCTGCCCGACCTGCAGCTGGAACGTCCGGTGCACAGGACAGGCATGGTGATCGACCCGGTGACCCGCACCTTCAACGTGGAAGTGCTTGTAGACAACAGCGAACAACAGCTGAAACCCAATATGCTTTCATCCATAAGGCTCCGGGATTTTTCTGACGAAAATGCCCTGCTGGTCCCCTCCATCATCCTGAAGGAAGATTTTAACGGCACGTTCCTGTTCCGCATCAATGAGGCGACTGGAGGATCAAAAGCTGAAAAGGTATATGTGAAGACCGGAAGAACGGTTCAGGATGTCACCATGATCACTGAGGGGATCCAGGCAGGTGACCAGGTGATCGTGGCCGGGTACAACCTGGTAAGTGACGAGGCACCCGTAAGGATTATTGAATAACACTGGCACGAGATGACGTCCCCTTGAGGAGCATCGAATAACAAGCAAGAACATGAGCAAGCAGAAATTCAGAGAATTTAAAATAACCACGGCGGCACTGAAGAACAGGAACACTGTTTTCCTGCTCACCGCGCTGATCATTTTTTTCGGGATCTTCTCCTACCGGAACCTGCCCAAAGAGCTGTTCCCCGAGATCGTGCTGCCAACCGTGCTGGTGCAGACCACCTACCCGGGCAACCCGCCACTGGATATTGAGAACCTGATCACCAGGCCCCTTGAAAAAGAAATCGAATCTGTTACAGGAATCAAGGAAATCTCCTCCACATCAGCACAGGATGCCTCGATGATCATCGTGGAATTCAATACAGATGTGGATATCAAGGTGGCACTGCAGGATGTAAAGGATGCCGTGGACAAAGCCAAAAGCGAGTTACCGGGCGACCTGCTGTTCGATCCGTTGGTGCAGGATATCGATTTTTCCGAATTCCCCATCATCAACATCAACCTGTCGGGCGTTTTCAGCGTGGAGGAACTGAAGAACTATGCCGAAATCCTGGAAGAACGAATTGAATCGGTAGGCGAGATCTCTAAAGTGGAGATCCGCGGGGTGGATGAGCGTGAGATCAAGGTGGATGTGGACCTCCTGAAGATGGAATCCTACGGACTTTCGTTCGACGATATCGAGTTTGCCATCTCCCAGGAGAATGTATCCATCTCCGGCGGTGAGATCAAACTGGGCGATACCCGTCGCTCCGTGCGGACAGTGGGTGAATTTGAAGACGTAAAGGAGTTGGAGAATATCATCGTGAAACGCGAAGGCGAAGTTGTGGTGTACCTGAAGAATGTAGCCACCGTTACAGATGGCTACGAAGAACCGAAAACCTTTACCAGGCTCGACAACCAGTCGGTGGTGAGTGTACAGGTGATCAAGAAAAGTGGTGAAAACCTGCTGGAAGCCACTGACCAGATCTTCGCGATCATCGACCAGGCCGAAGCCAGTGGTGACCTGCCACCCGAGATGACTGTCACCCTGACGAATGACCAGTCGGAAATGATCCGTATGCAGCTGAGTAACCTGGAAAACAGCATGATCATGGGCGTGATCTTCGTGATCCTTGTGCTCTTCTATTTCCTGGGCACAAGAAATGCCCTGTTCGTCGGACTGGCCATTCCCATGTCCATGTTCCTCTCGTTTATTATCCTGAATGCGCTCGGCTTCAAAGTGAACCTCATCGTGCTCTTTGCTCTCATCCTGGCACTCGGTCTGCTCGTCGACAATGCCATCGTGGTGGTGGAAAATATATACAGGTTCGTGGACCGGGGATTCGGTCCCTATGAAGCAGCACGTCGCGCTGTCGGGGAGATCGCATACCCCATTATCACTTCTACCTCCACCACGCTTGCGGCTTTCCTGCCCCTGGCTTTCTGGGGCGGGGTTACGGGCGAGTTCATGAAGAACCTGCCGATCACACTGATCATCGTGCTAACCTCTTCCCTGTTCGTGGCACTGATCATCGTACCGGTGTTTTCCGCTACATTCATCAGGATGGGACCCGACCGGAAGAACAACATGCCCAATGTGAAGCGTGGGTTGATTATCGCCCTGTCATTCATAGGTGCAGGCGGTTTGTTCTATATCCCGGGATGGAACGCCATCGCCACCCTGGCCATCATATTTGGTATCATCGGCCTGCTGAATGCATTGTTTTTCCACAAAGCAGAAGACTGGTTCCAGAATGTGTTCCTCGACTGGCTGGATGGGGTATATTCCAGGTTTCTCAGATTCGCACTCAGGAAATGGAACCCGGTTTTCTTCTTTATCGGAACCTTCATACTGCTGATCTTTGCCATCGGGTTTTTCCAGGCCAGGGACGTAAACGTGGTTTTCTTTCCCGATAATGAGCCTTCCTACATCAATATCGTGGCAGAGCTGCCCATCGGAACCGATGTCACTGCCACCAATAACTTCATGAAGGAACTGGAATCAGATGTGAACGGGATCATCGAACCCTACCGCGATATTGTCAAATCGGTACTCACCACGGTAGGTGTGGGCAACGACCAGTTCGAGGCAGGCAACAATCCCAACGAGGCACTGACCACCGTATCATTCGTGGAATATGAACTGCGCGACGGTATCGAAACCTCGAAAATCCAGCGTGAGCTCACTGACCATCTGCTCAATCGCTATCCTGGCGTGGTATTGTCCATTGAAAAGGATCGCATGGGACCCCCTGCCGGGGACCCTGTGAGCATTGAAATCGCAGGGGATGATTTTGAACAGATAATCATGCTCACCGACTCGGTCCTGCACAGGATCGACGAGGCAGGGATCATGGGACTGGAAGGTCTGACCATGGACCTCGACCTGGGCAAGCCGGAACTGCTGGTGAAACTCGACAGGGACAAACTGATGCGCTATGGCCTCTCCACTTACCAGGTGGCAAATACACTGCGTACCGCCCTGTTTGGAAGGGAAGTATCGGATTTCAAAGTGGGTGAGGAAGAATACCCCATCAACATGCGACTGAAGGAGGAATACCGCTATAATTCCTCTACCCTGCTGAATATGGGGATTTCGTACGTGGACAACGGACAGCTGATCAATATACCGCTTTCGGCACTGGCCGATGTGGAATACAGAAGTACCTATGGTGCAGTGAAAAGAAAAGACCTCAGGCGCGTGATCACATTGTCGTCCAATGTGATCGAAGGATACAATGCCACGCGAATCAACCAGCAACTGGCCGGAGTGCTGGAAGCGTACGATTTCCCCGAAGGGTACACTTACGAATTTGGCGGCGAGCAGGAAGAACAACGGGAATCCATGGCATTCCTGATCAACGCACTGCTGATCGCCGTCGCGATTATCCTGATGATCCTGGTCACACAGTTCAATTCGATCGTGAAACCGGCGATTATCCTGGCAAGCGTGCTGTTTAGCACCATCGGTGTATTCGGCGGTATTGCCACCTTCCGGATGGATTTCGTGGTGGTGATGACAGGGATCGGGATCGTATCCCTGGCCGGTATCGTGGTAAACAATGCCATTGTGCTGATCGACTACATTGAATTGCTGAAGAAAGCCAAACGCAGGGAACTCGGTCTGCGCGAGGGCGAATTTCTGCCGGTGCACCATGCCACCGATACAATCATCGAAGGCGGACGTACCAGGCTCCGGCCGGTGCTGCTGACCGCAATCACAACCATCCTGGGACTGATCCCGCTGGCGGTGGGTCTGAACATCGACTTCGGCGGGCTGCTGCGGGAACTGAAACCGAATATCTTTTTCGGCGGCGACATGGTGATCTTCTGGGGACCGATCTCCTGGACCGTGATCTTCGGACTGACCTTTGCCACGTTCCTGACACTCGTGATCGTCCCGGTGATGTACAAGATCACCGTGCAGATCAGCAAGATGATCAATACCCGCATGATCAGACTCCGAAGGATCGAAAACGGGGAAACTGTTGAGGAATAGTATCAAAGACGCCTGCGGAGAGCGCCATTACCGGAAGTGCTCTTGTCCGCAAGATGAACCTATCCAATGGTAGCGAGCGTAAATACGCTGCCTGCCTGCTGAATGGTGACCGGGTCATCCGGAAAGACCTCTTCCGTTATCCCGGGCAGTCCCCCGCTGGCCAGGCAGGCACGGAAACAGCTGTTGTGCTCCTGCCCTGCCATTCGTTCTATGAGCCGCGTGAGGCCCCCGGAAAATCCCCCGGGCAGTGGATGATGGTAATCGGCGATCAATATCCTGTTTGCGATGCGTTGCAGTGCTTTCAGCAATTCCAGCCCGGTATCCGTCCTGAACTGGTGTATGGTGCAATACAGTGGAGCATATTTTCAACAAGATAATGATTCCCTGGCAAAGTAGAGAAAAGCAACCCGGATTCATCTCTCCTGACAGGATTTTGTAACTTTGCATTGTTGTAAGTGAATCAGATTTAATCTGAAAAAAATACACCTATGCGCTTGAAATTGATCTTATTGCTATGCGGACTGGTTGTTGCTGCTGTATTGTCTGCCCAGCACGATCATCCTGCCTTCAGTGAACGGCAGGAAGAACGAAGGAAACTCGTTTACGAGGAAATCGCAGATTACCAGGGAATCAGGATCAGCGATCCTGGTGTGCTGGATGCCATGTATGCAGTGCCCCGGCATGTTTTTGTGCCGGACAATGTGGCACGGTATACCTACGCGAACCGACCACTGCCCATTGGTTACGATCAAACCATTTCCCAGCCGGTGATCGTGGCATCCATGACACAATTACTGGAGCCGGAAAATGGACAGAAAATCCTTGAAATAGGCACCGGAAGCGGCTACCAGGCCGCAGTACTGGCAGAAATGGAAGCGGAAGTCTTTACCATTGAGATCGTTCCTGAACTGGGAAACAGGGCAAAAAACACGCTCCTTCAACTGGGATATACCAATGTGCATGTAAAAGTTGGAGACGGATATGCAGGCTGGCCCGAACACGCCCCATTCGACAGGATCATCGTAACCTGCGCGCCGGAAGATGTGCCTGAACCATTGGTGGAACAGTTGAAACCGGGCGGTAAGATCGTCATCCCCATCGGCGCTGAAAGCGAGGTCCAGTTCCTGGTTGTGCTCAGGAAAACAGAAAAGGGCAGACTGATCCGCGATCTGAAATACCCCGTGCGCTTCGTCCCCATGACGGGCAAGGCACAGTAGAAGGAATGAAGCGCCCGGGACCAGGTACGTTTTTGGAATGATTAAAATCATTGCTGCCATTGATTCCCAGCTTCTGCTGAAAACCGGGCAGGTCCGAATAAAGTTTCGTGATAGAAAAATCGTGAAAACAATGTGGCAGGTGAACTAAATTCGAAAAATGTAAGTTATAAGTATGAACCCTCATAAATTGTATAATATGAAGAATAAATGTATGAAAAAAAATCTGGCATATTTATTTATAAGTACCCTGTTGGTTGTTTCATTCTCCTGTAAAAAAGATGATCCTGATCCTGAACCCGAACCAGGGCCGACCGAAAACGAGATCATCATCGACTGGATATGGGATGTGATGACCGATGTGTACTACTGGGCCGCAGATGTGGATCGCAGTCTCTATCCCACCGAAGAAACCAATCCTGAAGCATTCTTTGAAAGCCTGCTGAACGAAAAGGACCGGTTTTCGTGGATCACCGATGATTACCAGGAATTGGTGAACAGTTTCAATAATATATCGCTGTCGAATGGCATCTCTCCCTATTTCATCAGGCTCAGAAATACCGACGATGTAGTTGTAGCTGTGGAATACGTGGCACACGGCTCTCCTGCCGACAGTGCAGGCGTAAGGCGCGGGGAGGTGATTACTGAGATCAATGGTGCTGAACTGGATATCTACAACTACGCCAATCTATTTTACAGCGAGGAGGTTACACTGGGCTTTTCGGATTTTTATAACGATACGTTAACGCCCAACGGAAAAGAGGTCACCCTTATCGCGAAGGTGATCGAAGAGAACCCCGTCAACCATCATGAGATCATTGAATACGAAGGTGCGGAAGTGGGTTACATTGCCTATACCGGCTTCAGCGGGGGCGAACAGGAAAAGTGGGTCGATTCCCTCGACCTGATCTTTGCAGATTTCAAGTCGAAAGGCATCACCGAACTGATCATGGACATCCGGTACAATCCCGGAGGATTTGCTTACGTGGCCAACCACATCGCTTCCAATATGGTGCCCACTGACATTATCGCCGGCAACAATATCTTTGTGCGTTACGAATGGAACGAAGCCTACCAGCAATATTTTGTCAGCGAGGAAGGCGAAGAATCAGAATTCCTGGTAATGCTTTTCGAAGAAACACCCGGCTACAACCTGAACCTGTCAGATGCCTATTTCCTTACCGGCTGGCATTCCGCATCGGCCTCCGAGATGATCATCATCGGGCTACAGCCATACATGAATATCACTCAGATAGGTGAAAATACCTATGGAAAATTCTACGGATCATTTACCATCCCGGATACGGAAGAACCTCCCAGGCATACTTGGGCCATGCAGCCCCTGGTATTTAAATATACCAGCGCCAACGGGTTCAGTGGCACGGTAAACGGACTCGTACCCGACATCTATATCGAAGAGAATCCCCTGGCCATGAAACCATTCGGGGATATCACCGATCCGACCATTGCTGCTGCACTGGAGGAGATCACAGGAGTTTCACCGATAGCGAAGAAATCCGTTGCCAGGCCGTTTGATATGACCTTGCTACCTGACCCGGTAAGAATGGCAAAAATGCGGACCATGCTGCGGTCGGGAGACCTGGAGCCCGGGAATCTTAATTAGTCTTCACCCGCTTTTCCTGCGTTTCAGGATGGCTTTGTTGATCCGGCGGACAAATCCCGGTCCGTTGTAGATAAACCCGGTATATACCTGCACCAGGGTGGCCCCTGCATCCAGCATATTGAGGGCATCTTCGGTGGTCATGATCCCGCCCACACCGATAATCGGCAGCTTCCCTCCTGTTTTGCCGGCAACATACCGCACAACTTCCAGGCTGCGGCGGGTGACCGGACTGCCGCTCATTCCGCCGTTCCCGATGGACCTGATCCGTTCATCCGGTGTCTTCAATCCGTCACGCCTAATGGTGGTGTTGGTGGCCACGATGCCATCGATGCCGTATTTTTCAACAATGGCCAGGGAGGCGTCTATCTGGCTGTTATTTAAATCCGGGGAGATTTTAAGGAGAATGGGCGTAAAATCCTTTTGAAGGTCCCTGAGCGCCGCTAAACGGCCCAGGATCGCCTCCAGTCCTTCCTGGTCCTGCAACGCATGCATGTCACTGATATTGGGACAGCTTACATTCACCACGAAATAATCAACATGTCCGTACAGTGCTTCATAGCAGGCGGCATAATCGTCCACCGCCCGTTCATTGGCTGTCAGCGTGTTCTTCCCGATGTTTCCCCCGAGGATGATTCCGCTACGTCGTTTTTTACTGATCCGGTCCACCAGGGCTTCCACACCCTGGTTGTTGAATCCCATCCTGTTGATCAGCCCTTTGTCTGCCGGGATCCTGAAACTCCTCGGCCTGGGATTTCCGGACTGGCCTTTTGGGGTAACCGTGCCGACCTCGATATGACCGAAACCAAAATCGGAAAACTCGTTGAATACCTCGCCATTCTTGTCAAACCCTGCTGCCAGTCCCACCGGGTTCCTGAATTCCATTCCCAAAAATAAGGTCTTCAACAAAGGGTCCCTGACCCCATATACTGCCCTTACAAGTTTGGGCACGCCGGGAATGCGGAATATAAAACGAATCGTACTTGTGAGCCGGTGGTGAATCACCTCGGGTGGCAGGAGAAAAAGAAGGGGACGGATAAAAAGCCTGTACATCTGGTTTTTGTGCAAAGATAACAGATTTCATCAAGCCGGCTCGTAGGCATCAAAGGAATTATCATCGTATAAAAGAACCACCCGCTGTACCTTCTTTCCAGGGATGACCATTTTGCCAGCAGGAAGTTCCGGTGAAATATCTTCCGGTATACCAGCAGCATTATTCAGCACTTTCGGTCCCTGGCGCTGAACCTCCCCAGAATGTACATTTTCCTCCCCGTCGCCTGCTGCTTCATGAATATCTTCGCCAGGAACGGTTGATGAAGCCTCATAGGAGGGCTGAACCTCACTCCGCACTTCCTGGTCAGATGCAGGCATCTCTCGTACAACTGCGGGCTGATCAAAAAGACTGCCGCCTCCAGGACCACGTTCACCCTCATACATATCACCTTCACCAAGTATCAGCCAGTCAGCATTTAACATTGGAAACGCCTTCAGTGTCTTCTGAAGAAAATCAAAACTGGGTTTGTTCCGTCCCGTTAGTATGTGCGATACACTGGAACGCTGTACTCCGATGACATCGGCAAACTTTGAAGAGGATAACTGCTCCGTATCCAAAAATTTCAATAAACGGTCTTCCATACTGAATCTGCTTTTTTACAAATGTAACAAATTTATGGTTTACTTTTGTATACATTTGTAAGTTACAATTGTATACATATGTAGCATGATGTAACTCCAACCCATCTGTGGTCTGTTTGTTTGTTTCTCCCGGTAAGCTTTGAATGTGTGGACGATTCCATCACCTGGTTTTGATTTCAATAAGCATTCTTCCAGTGTTAAACAGGTTTCGCATTCATTGTCTGGTGCAGGCTGGCTGGCTATATATAAACAACCTGAAACAGCTTGGAAACAGCCTGAAACAGGTCATTTTTCACTAAAATAAGTATTACTTCAACTAAAATAACTTTTATTACTGATATATAAATAGTTAAAGCTATATTTTGATAATTTGAAACAGGGTTTGCCTTTCTTTTCATGGGATTTAATTATAAAGTACTTGAATTAATCATTTTATTAAACTGATTTATAGTCTGTTATAAAGTCTGAATATCAAATTATAAGTGCTGAATATTTGTTTACAATTGTATTGTAGCACGTTGTAACAGTTGTATACATCTGTATATTTTGCAGTAGAAAAAAGCAAATTCTATTGTAATTTTTTCTAGTTACATTTGTAATGTGTGGTGATGAAATGGATTGGGTGATGGAATTGGTTACAATTGTAATATCGGTGACCTGGTGGTCCACGTGCGTAAAATGGCAGCACCAACCAATAAGGTGTATTCCATTTGTGACATTATCAGGTCGATTCTTTTTTGCAGCAGGTGAAGCATCAAATAATACTACTACCCTATCCTGTCAGGTACACCTTGATTGTGAAACTGAAAGATTGTATTTACCGGCGTCCTGACTGGAGAGAAAAGTATGTGGGAAATGTGTGGCTGTCATCTTGATATTTGAAATTCCACTGGATCTGCTCCTTTTGGCCTGCCGGAAGCCTGTATTTCCATGTCCCCGGTGGGGAAAAGAATAAATACGCGATTCTCGCGGGGTTGACACACCTCTTCCATTTGTGTAACGTGTTGTCTAATAATGGCTTTATATTATTTTCACCCGCACCATCACAATGATTGATCTGAAGCCGGACCCATGTGCTGGCCTGCTACATACCCCAGGTCACCCTCTGATTTGGCCACGATGGAGGCAACGGTAGAGTCACCTGTAATATTCACGACGGTACGTAACATATCGATGGGTCGGTCTACTCCCAGGATAAGTGCCAGTCCTTCAACCGGTATCCCGACTGAGGTCAGCACAACGATCAGCATGACAATACTGCCCCCTGGCACACCGGGTGAACCGATCGAAGCGAGGGTAGCCAGTAAAACGATGGAGAGCTGCTGACTGAGGGTCAGGTCCATGCCAAAAACCTGGGCAATGAAGACGGCAGCAACTGCCTGGTAGCATGACGTTCCATCCATGTTAATCGTCACTCCCACCGGAAGCACAAAGTTGGCAACGGTCCTGGAAACCCTGAATTCATTGGTCACCTGCTTGAGTGTGACCGGCAGCGTGGCGGCACTGGAGCTGGTAGAGAAAGCCACCAGCTGGGCCGGGAGGATGCCCCGGAAAAAATCTTTGGTACGGATACCGGCAAACACCCGGATAAGCAACGGATAGAACAGCGTGATCAGGAGCATGAGTCCCAGTATTGCCGTGAGCATATACATTCCCAGTGCAGAGAAGAGTTCCGAATCACCTGAAAAATCCACGATCAGTCCTGCCATCAGTGCAAACACCCCGATGGGAGCAAACCGCATGATCAGGTCGATGATCTTCAGGATGATATCGTTCAGACCGTCGAAAAATTGTTTCACCACGCGCACATTCTTTTCCGGCACCAATACCAATGCGATGGCAAACAGGATGGCAAAGAAAATGATCTGCAGCATCCTGGAATTATCTCCTGCAGCAAATACGATGTTTTCCGGGATCATATCCTCAAAGAAATACAGCGGGCCCTGGTCCTTCATTTCGTCTGCGAACAGCTGCTTGTCACTTATATCATCCAGGAAACGTTCCCGGTATTCCGCCTGGCGCGCTTCGGGAAAGACATTTCCAGGTTGTATGAGATTCACCAGACCCAGGCCTATCGTTGTAGCAATCAGCGTGGTAGCCAGGTAGATCACGATGGCCTTTAACCCGATCCGCGACAGCTTGGAGATATTGGAGAGACTGGAGATTCCCTTTACCAGGGAGACGAAGATCAGGGGAACTGCGATCAGCTTCAATAATTTCAGGAAAATGTTCCCCCAGGGTTTGATCCAGTCGATCGTGAACTTCTCCAGCGATGTCCAGACAGCCACCAGGCCCATGAGGATTCCCAATCCCATCCCGATAAAAATCTTCACCCAGAGGGGTAGTTGCTTGATACTTTTCAATACACCCATGTTTTATATAAGCATTTAAAATACAGTTATTCAGTATTTCTTAACAGTGCCTCATACAATACCTCCACGGGGTGCTTCCCATGCACCCCCGTTCCGTCTTTCACCTGGTGACGGCAGCTGGTTCCCGGCACAGCAAAAATTGTATCGCTTCCGGATTTCCTGATCTCGGGAAACAGGACCAGTTCACCTACCTTCACGGACAGCGCAAAATGTTCTTTCTCGTATCCAAAAGACCCTGCCATACCGCAGCAGCCGGAAGGAATTTCGGTAACCGAATAGTTTTCCGGCAGCGACAACATCCTGATGGTCTCAACGGTACTGGCCACCGCTTTCTGCTGGCAGTGGCCATGCAGTTTGACCGTTTTCGACTGACTGGTAAACAATCCTTTATCTATCATGTCTTTATCAAGTAGCCTGCAGATATATTCCTCGATCATCAACGCATTTTTCGACAATTCAAGTGCATCATGCTTCATGAAATCCCCCACGAGGTCGGGATACTCATCCCTGAAACAGAGAATGGCCGAAGGCTCTGTCCCCACCAGCGGTCGTTCCTCGTTGACCAGGGTACGGAACATGGACACATTGGCACGTGCAATCTGACGGGCTTTCCTGAGCAATCCCCTGGACAACCAGGTACGGCCACTTTCCGTTGCCGTATATACAAATACCCTGACTCCCATGCGGTTCAGCAGTCTGATCGTGGCAATACCAATATGGGTGTCGTTATAATTGGTGAATTCATCCACGAAATAACTTACCTCCGGTGCGGCTGGTGGCAACGTGTCATTCAGCTGCTGCATGTGGGTTTTTGCCCATTGCCTGACTGTTTTCCTGCCAAGTGTCGGAATACTGCGTTCCGGTGCAAATCCCAATATTCTCTTCAGTAATCCGGAAAAAAACCTGTTGGTAGCGAAAAAATTAAAAACGGAAGGCACAAGGGACCCCATACGGTTGATCGTGGTAATCGATGCAATCATCCTCGTCCTGAATGGAACGCCATGTGCTTCATACCAGTGCTGCAGGAACTCAGTCTTGAGTTTGGCCATATCCACGCTCGAGGGACACTCTGATTTACAGGCCTTGCACAAAAGACACAGGTCCAGCACATCATATACTTCCTGGTGGTCAAAAAGATTCTTATTCCCTTGTTTTCCAATGAATTCCCGCAATATATTGGCCCGTGCCCGCGTAGTGGTCCATTCTTCCCTGGTGGCCATGTAGCTGGGACACATGGTTCCTCCTGTTTTCTCTGTTTTCCTGCAATCTCCTGAGCCATTACACTGCTCGATATGCCGGAGCATTCCGCCCTCCCCGCTGAAATCATAAATGGTCTCCGGCTGCTCAGTGTCCTGGCCGGCCTGGTACCTCAGGAACGTGTTCATCGGTGGCGGATCAATGATTTTTTCGTTGTTGAAAACCGCTTCCGGATCCCATGCTGCCTTGACCTCCTTCAGCAATGCAAACACAGGTTCCCCGACCATCAGTGGGATGAATTCACCCCGCAACCGGCCATCCCCGTGCTCCCCGCTCAGCGATCCCCCGTACTTTTTCACCAGCAGCGCTGTCTCCCTGGCAAGTGTGTAAAACAGGTCTACATCTTTCTGTTCCTTCAGGTTCAATACCGGCCTCAGGTGCAGCTCTCCCACGGAGATATGTGCATGGTACACACACTCCAGTCCATGAACTTCAAGTAATTGGTTAAATTCGGTAATATAATCTTCTAACTTTGAAGGAAGTACACTTGTATCTTCAATTACAGAGACAGGCTTGGCATCACCCTTCATTTTCGACAAAACACCCAGTCCTGCCTTCCTAAGGTTCCATACCCGCGGGATGTCCTGTCCCGTGATCAATGGAAAGTGGTACCCGATTTTTTTCTGTTTGAAAGCGGCTTCCATTGCAGCAGCTTTCTGGCGGATTTCCGCCATGTCGTCCCCCACAAATTCAACGATCAGGATAGCGCCGGGATTTCCCTCGACAAAAAAGCGGTTTTTGCGCTGCGTAATGTTCCCCTCGGTAAGCTGCAGGATCGTCCGGTCCATCAATTCAACAGCAGCCGGACCGTGTTCCAGGGCGACCAGGTTTCCCCGGATGGCATCCATCACCGAATCCACATGTACCGGGACGAGCGCCTTTTCCGTGGGAGGAAGGGGGTCCATCTGCAGTGTTGCTTCGGTGATGAATCCGAGTGTTCCTTCTGAGCCCGCAATCAGCTTACAGAAATTGAATGTCTTATATTTAGCATGCTCCTGATCAAAAATTGCGCTGGCAGCCAGTTCATCCAGGGCATACCCGGTGTTCCTGCGTACCACTCCCGGATCCGGAAACCCGGCTCGGATGGCAGCCCTGTTTTCCGTGTTATCAAGGATGTTCCGGATATTCCGGTAGATCTCTCCTTCGCGTGATTCCATGCTGCATTTCTGATCGAATTCCGCACGGTCGAGTTCCCCGAATTCGGCCACCGAACCATCCGACAGGACCATTCGTACGGAAATCAGGTGTTCACGGGTGGTTCCATAGACCACGGAATGTAACCCGCTGCTGTTGTTCCCGATCATTCCGCCGATCATGCAGCGGTTGGAAGTGGAGGTTTCAGGACTGAAAAACAGTCCCGATAGTCGCAGTTCCTGGTTCAGTTCATCCAGGACCACCCCGGGCTGTACTTTTACCCAACGTTGTTCATGGTTCACTTCCAGGATGCGGGTCATATACCTCGAAATATCCACAACCAGTCCCCTTCCCACCACCTGTCCGGCAAGCGATGTACCTGCACCCCTGGGGATCAGCGTCAGTTTCTGTTCCCGCGCAAAACCGACCAGGGCAATGATATCATTTTCATGGATGGGACGACAGACAGCCAGGGGCAGTTCCCTGTATGCAGAAGCATCGGTGGCATACATCAGCCGTGTACTGAGCGATGTATAGAGATCACCATCCAGCATGGCTTCCAGGGCCTGCAGGCGGCTGGCCAGTGCTTCGCCTATCCTTTCATTTATGCGTTTTGGGGAATGCCCGGTCTCTTCCATTCTTACTCTGCGATTCTGCTGAAAAGCAAAGATAAAAGAATTTATTATCGGAGCACATTCCGCACATTATTTCCGGTAATCGGTACTTTATTTCCTGTAATCGGTACTTTCGAAGATCTTGTCTGCCGATCCGGCAATGAATCCGCTGAACAGTTTCCCGTCTGCATCCCTGTACCTGCGGGCGAATTCATAGTAGCAGGAAGGGATTTCAAATTCTCCTTCAGAAAAAGTGACCTTCACCCTGTCTGCCAGCGTGCTGGACTGTTCGAGCAGTTGTTCCGGGGTTCCCTTGATCTCCCCGCCGGAAGTATTGAGCTGAAATCCGTTCTCCTTCACGAAACTGTTCACTTTCTCAATGGTATCGTACTGCTTGAGATGATTGATACTGATGGTGAAATGATTGGCCGTGTATCCATAGGCATATACCCAGGCTGCATACTCGGATGCTTCGCGTAGCATCTCGTAAACCTTGTGATGCAATTCACCGAAAATATTCCCGGCGATGATCAGCCGGTCGGGATCAAGTGACTCCGCACTGCAGGAAACGACCAGGTCTGTTATCTTCGCCTGCAGCTTGCCGGAAAATTCTTCCAGCAACAGTTCACTGATAAAGACCCGCGGATAGCCCTCCTTCTCGTAATGCCTGGCAAATAGCTTCTTCTCCGGAAAACGGTAACTGCCGGCCTCTTTGTATCCCCGTGCTGTAAACGCTTGCGATAGCACGTCAATATTTACCCTTGGATCGTTGAAGGTACGAAATGCAACATGGTCATTCACAATCGTTTCACCCTCTTGCTCAAAGAGGTCATGGATCTTCTTCACCGATGGATTTTCAGTTGAATACTGGACCCACAATTGCTCAAAAATCTCATCTATATGCATGGAAATCATTTTTAGTTATGAACATTGAACCATTTTAAATAAAAAAAGTGTGCGCAGCCATTATTTACAAAACATGATTTACATCATGAAGTTTCTTTATGAAACTATGATTTAAATAATTACTTTTATTTCTCGTAATTTATAAAACTAAATAATTGATTTTCAATGGATTTAATTAAAACAATACGCGAAAAGGCATCAAAGGATTGCCAGCGGATCGTGTTACCCGAGGGTGACGAAGAGAGAACCATACTTGCAGCCGACCAGATCATCAGGGAAAAACTTGCCCATATTAGCCTGTTGGGGGATCCCGGTTCGATTGGTCAGCTCGTCGAGAAATATGGCCTGAATAACATTGAGAAGGCACAGATCATAGATCCGAAATCACATGACAAGAAAGAGGAATATGCCAGATTACTCTTTGAGATCAGGAAGTCAAAGGGAATGACCATGGACCAGGCCATGGAGCTGGTGGAAGATCCGCTCTACCTCGGCACACTCATGATCAAGGCAGGAGATGCAGATGGTGAAGTGGCAGGTGCCAGGAATGCAACGGGAGACGTGCTGCGGCCTGCCTTCCAGATTGTGAAGACCATGCAGGGCATCAGCGTTGTATCAGGTGCATTTATCATGATACTGAAAGACAAGGAATTCGGGGAGAATGGCATCCTGGTTTTTGCCGATGGCGCCGTGCATCCCGATCCTACAGAAAATGAACTGGCCGAGATCGCTGTTGCCACAACAGGCACGGTAAGACATATCCTTGGGTTCGAACCACGGATCGCCATGTGCAGTTTCTCCACCAGGGGCAGTGCACAACACCCCATGGTCGACAAAGTGGTCAATGCCACGAAGAAAGCAAAGGAGATGGATTCCACGCTGATCATCGATGGTGACATGCAGGTTGATGCAGCACTGATCAGGGAAATTGGCGAAAGCAAAGCACCCGGAAGTCCGCTGGCAGGTACGGCAAATGTGCTGATTTTCCCGGACCTCAACTCGGGGAACATCGCCTATAAGCTGGTACAGCGGCTGGCCCATGCCGAAGCCATCGGTCCGGTCCTGCAGGGCATGGCAGCACCGATCAATGACCTGTCGAGAGGCTGTTCGGTAAGTGATATTGTAAACCTTGTCGCTATCACAGCCAACCAGGCAGCAGGAATGAAAAATAAATAAACACCCCAGAAATAACAACCATGGTAATACTCGTTTTAAATTGCGGTTCTTCTTCAGTGAAATACCAATTGTTCAATATGAACGAAGAAACCGAAGTAGTCGCAAAAGGAATCGTTGAGCGCATCGGATTCAACGATGCCATATTGAATTATAAACCCGCCGGCAAGGAGAAGATCAGCGAAGAATTAGGGATCCCCGACCATACCGTGGCCATTGATAAGATTTTCCAGCTGCTTACAGACAAGGAGATCGGCGTGATCAAGGACCTGAAAGAGATCAAGGCCGTTGGTCACCGCGTCGTGCAGGGAGGAGAAAGCTACAAGGAAAGTGTGCTGATTACGAAAGATGTGATCAGGGATGTGGAAGCCAACATTGAACTGGCCCCGCTGCACAATCCTGCCAACCTGAAGGGAATCATGTCGGTGGAGAACCTCCTGCCCGGCATCCCGCAGGTGGCTGTATTTGATACCTCGTTCCACCAGACCATGCCTCCCCATGCCTATATGTATGCCATTCCAATGGAATTCTACAAGAAATACAAGATCAGGAAGTACGGATACCATGGCACCAGCCATAAATACGTATCCCGGGTGGCCAGCAACGTGCTTGGAAAGGACACGCGTGATATGAAGCTGGTGACCTGTCACCTCGGCAACGGGGCATCTGTTACCGCCGTTGAATACGGTAAATCGATCGATACCTCCATGGGCTTTACACCGGTCGACGGGCTGATCATGGGTACCCGGACAGGCGACATTGATCCGGGCATCCTGCTCTTCCTGGCCGACAAGGAACATCTCAGTCTGAAAGGTGTGAGCAACATGATCAACAAAAACAGCGGAATGAAAGGTGTATCAGGTATTTCAAGCGATATGCGCGACCTGGAGCTGGCCTATTATGAAGGCAATGAAATGGCGGCCCTGGCACTGAATATGTATACCTACAGGATCAAGAAATTCATCGGTGCGTACGCTGCGATCATGAATGGATTGGATGCCGTGATCTTTACCGGTGGCGTGGGCGAAAACGACTTCAATATCAGGCGGATGATCTGCCAGAACATGGATTACCTGGGACTGATGTTCGACGAGGTGGCCAACCATGGGATTAAGGGACAGAACAAGCTCATCACGAAACCCGAGTCGCGGGTGAAAGCTGCTGTGGTAAGGACCAACGAGGAATTGCTTATCGCAACGGATACCTACAAGATCCTGGAGAAATGTGTTTAACATCATGGCTTCCCCTGCCCGTTGAAAGCCCTCTTTTGCGTTTATTTGTATACGTTATTAATTGATCGAACATGCTGACAAAACTTGACGACCTGCGGCAATTCCTGCCAAAGTCCCAAAAACCGCAGAAACTGGTCCTTGTCCCTTCTGAAGATGCCCATTCCCTTGGCGCCGTGGTCAGGGCCGCAGAGGAGGGCATCATTGAACCTGTGCTGGTTGGTGACAAGGAAAAAACCGAAGGACTGGCCGAGGTGATGAAACTCAATATCAAAGGTTTCCAGTTTATTGATGAAACAGACCCCGTCAGGGCAACGGAGAAGGCGGTAAGGCTGATCCACGACGGGAAAGCAGATGTACTGATGAAAGGTAAGGTGGGTACCTCTGTTTTGCTCAAGGCAGTGCTGAACAAAGACTACGGACTGCGCACCGGGAAGTTGCTTTCCCATTTTGCGCTGTTCGAAGTCGAGACATACCACAAGCTCATCGGGGTTACGGATGTGGCAATGAATATCGCGCCCAGCCTCGACGAGAAAATCGCCATACTGAACAATGCCGTAGAAGTATTCAACAAACTAGGCGTGCCGGAACCCAAAGTAGCGGTGCTGGGTGCTGTCGAGCAGGTGAACACCAGCATGGGTGCCACACTGGATGCTGCACTGCTGTCGAAAATGAACCAGCGGGGCCAGATCAGGCACTGCCTTGTCGACGGACCCCTGGCTTTCGATAATGCAATCAGCGCAGAGAGCGCACGTCACAAGGAGATCAAAAGCGAAGTGGCCGGTGAAACCGACCTGTTACTGATGCCCGACATCGAAGTGGGGAACGTGCTGTACAAGTCGCTCGTGTTTTTTGCGAAAGCAAAAGTTGCTTCCATGATCGTCGGAGCTGTGGCGCCCATTGTGCTCACTTCCCGGTCGGACTCAGAACAGGCAAAATTTGATTCGATCCTGCTGGCAGCAGCCACTACTGCAGCCACCTGATCCTTTCGGAGCACTGAGCTTTGCCGGGGCAATCAGCAAAATGTATTGTCCCAAATGACGGATTTACCAGCATGTGACAGATGGCGTGCAGATGTCATTGTTATGGAATATTATAATATACATACATAATATTTATATTTATTATCTATAAAAAATATATCTATATATAATAATGGAAAACAGTTATATTCTTGCTATCAATCCGGGTTCCACTTCCACCAAGATCGCGGTATACAATGGAAACAATTCGGTGTTCCTGAAAACCATCCGGCATGAATGCGGGGAGCTTGCGGAGTTTAAGGAGGTGGCAGACCAGTTCGGATTCAGGAAAGGGCTGATCATGCAGGAGGTGAGGGAGAACGGTATCCCGCTGGAGGAGATCAGGATCGTCATCGGGCGTGGCGGGCTCATCAGGCCCATTCCTTCAGGGGTCTACGAGGTCAACGACGAAATGATCCGTGATCTGAACGCGGGCGTGATGGGCAAACATGCCAGCAACCTGGGCGGACTGATTGCAGCAGATATCTGCAGGGATCTCCCCGATGCGAGGCCGTATATTGCCGATCCGGTGGTAGTGGATGAATTGCAGGACGTGGCACGCATCACCGGTCACCCCGAAATCAAACGTGTATCCATCTTTCATGCACTGAACCAGAAAGCCACTGCACGCACCTATGCACAGTCGTGCGGCATGAACTATGAAGACCTCAACCTGATCATTGCCCACCTGGGAGGCGGGATCTCGGTGGGGGCGCATAAGAAAGGACGGGTGATCGACGTAAACAATGCGCTGGACGGGGACGGGCCTTTCAGCCCGGAACGTTCCGGTTCGCTGCCCGTAGGGGCCCTGGTCGATTATTGCTACAAAAAGGGCGTCAGTCACGATGAAATCAAGAAAATGATCACCGGCAAAGGGGGACTCACGGCCTATACCGGCTCCAACAATGCCCACCAGCTGGAGCTTGCCGCCCGCAGGGGAGACAAGAAAGCCATGCTGCTGCAGGAAGCCATGGGGTACCAGATCAGCAAAGAGATCGGAGCCATGGCTGCCGCGTTGGAAGGCGAGGTCCATGCCATCATCCTCACCGGGGGTATTGCGCATAATCCTGATCTTACAGGGTATATCAAGAAGCATGTCGGCTTCATCGCCCCGGTGTTCATCTACCCCGGGGAAGATGAAATGCGTGCACTGGCCATGAACGGGCTCCTCCTGTTGAAGGGTTCGGTAAAAGTCATGGAATACAAACAGGAGAACTTTGTGGAAGGGTTTAACCCGGACAGCATGGAGTAACCGGTCAGGATGGTTGAAAATTGCGCAGACGGATTCCTGGTTATGATTTGTTATCCGCGCAACCAACAGTGAGGAACTTCTTCGTCAGGGCAATGGTTCTCCCGGTTTATATCAGGGAGTGCTGTCGGATACCGGGAGCATTTTCCCGTTCATCCTCCGCCATCCTTCCATGACAAACCACTTGAAGAAACTACCCATCTCCTGCGGACTGGTGCCCGACTGAAGTCCGGGAAAGGCTTCCTCAAGCATTTCTGTCTGCACCGCTCCAAAAGCAAGTGCATTCACCTTTATATTCAGCGTTTTGAACTCTTCAGCGAGACATTCAGTGAGAATAGCAAGGGCGCCCTTGCTGGAGCTGTAGGCCGAAAGACCGGGAAATTTCGCACTCCCCTGCACCGCACCCATGCTGGTCACATTGATCACGGAGGCGGCTGCCGAACGCTCCAGGAAAGGCATGCAAATTCGGATCAGCTGTGCGGGCATGAAATAGTTGGTATCAAAAACCCGCCGCTCTTCTGCGGGAGTAAATGTAGCAAATGGTTTACTGACCAGCAATCCCGCATTGTTCACCAACACATCCAGGCAATCAGTATGCTGCTCCAGGAGCGTTGTAAATCCTGCAGGTTTATCCAGGATGCCGGCAAGGTCATACGGAACAGCAACTGCGGCACCCGCTCCTCCCAGCGCATTGCACTGATTCGCCACCTCACGAAGCCGGTCCTCAGTGCGGGCAACCAGGAACAGATGCTGGTCCTCTGCAGCAAGCTGCAATGCCAGCTCAGCGCCAATCCCCCTGCTCGCCCCTGTAATCAGTATTCTCATAAAAAAAGATGTTGTTAATACTATCAAATGTAATGAGAATTCACCACTTTGCTAAATATTGTTTCACCTGAGGTAAGTGACATATTTCTTTAAGGTTACAATTTTTATTACTTTCTTTGTTTCAATATTAAAAATGCTTTATGGAAATTACAAAAGACAAAGTAGTATCAATTACTTACGAACTGAGAAGAGACGCTGAAAATGGTGAAGTGGTGGAGACCGTGACTACTGTCAATCCCCTGACTTTCATATACGGGACAGGCGGTATGCTGCCAAAATTTGAAGAAAACCTGGATGGTTTAAAAGCCGGGGATACATTCAAATTCGGACTGAACTCCGAAGATGCATACGGTCCTGTTGTTGAGAACGCGATCGTGGAAGTGCCGCTCGATGTCTTCAAAGTTGATGGTGAAGTGGATAACAATATTCTGCAGGTCGGTAACATGGTCCCGATGATGGACAATTCAGGTAACCGGTTGAATGGAAAGATCCTCTCCATTGGGGAGGATGCCGTGAAGATGGATTTCAACCACCCGATGGCAGGCAAGGACCTGTTCTTTACAGGCACTGTAACAGAAATCCGGGAAGCCACCGAGGAAGATCTTTCTCACGGTCACTTGCACGGAAGTGGCGGTGGCTGCGCCAGCGGCAACTGCGGCGATGGTGGTTGCAGCTGCTAGTTCATCCTAAAGCCGCAACTGGAAATCATCTGCATCCTCATGCGCAGGAAAATTTTTGCAGAATGACTGCAGTTCCTCCAGGTCGAGCGATGAAACCAAGACGCCCGGTTGGTCATCCAACCGGGCTTTTATATTTCCTTTGGGATCGATTACCCGCGACAATCCGCAGTTGTCCATTCCCTCTCCATCGGTGCCACACCGGTTGGCAGCAATCACGTATGCCTGGTTTTCGATGGCCCTGGCGGTAAGCAGGGTCTCCCACACCGGTTGCCGGGCAGTGGGCCAGTTGGCTACGTACAGGATAGCATCATAATCGCCGCGGTTCCTGGCAAAAACGGGAAACCTCAGGTCGTAACAGACCTGGAGGAGGAACCTGAAAGCGCCAAGGGCAACCACCACCCGCTGTTTTCCTGGTGAGAAATGGAGCTGTTCCCTGCCCATTCTGAACAGGTGTCGCTTGTCATAGTGCACCCCCTTCCCCGCAGGTTCCACCCATAACAGGCGATTGAAGTACTTCTGCTTCTCCCTGATTATAACACTTCCGGCAATGGTACATCCCTTGTTTCCTGCCATCTCCCGCATCCATGCAACCGTTTTACCCTCCCCGTCGGCATGGTCCTCCACGTTCATAGTAAAGCCGGTGGTAAAGGTCTCCGGGAGCACAATGAGATCAGGTTCTTCCCTGATATCCATAATCTCTCTTTCAAACAGTGAAAGATTTGCACCGGGGTCTTCCCAGTGCAGGTCTGGCTGGATAATTGCAACCGTAATGATCTTCTTCAAGGAGGCTCCTTTTTTCTTTATGGCAATTTAGTTTGATTTCATCTCCCTGGCCTCTTCAAGGACCGTGCGCATGAACGGCTGGTAATAGGTATAGAAGAAATTGGATTCATTTTTACCATTGCCATTCAGCCATTCCATGAACGGGCCTACGGACCACAACCTCGGGATTACCTTGCTGGATTTGCATTTACCGAAATCGCCTGCCAGGAACCAGAGGTTATCTTCTGCATGGATAAGTGCCGGAAAGGTTTCCGGTATGCCGAATTCATTAAGGAGTTGCTTGCCCTCTTCCGTGGGATTGAGTTGAAATTCTGAACAGACTTCATTCCTTCCCGGATGCAGCAGGGTGAACCATCCGGAATAATTCACAGCCTCAGGAAAACCATATTTTTCCATGGCATCTTCTGTTGAGACAATCAGTCCGTCGGATGTATGTATCTCCTTCCCCTCTTCCAGTACAAGGATTCTGCCGGCACCTGTATTGACCAGGATGATACCGGGTCCCCTGAACGACCATTCTTTACCGGTATAATTCCTGTACATCTCCTTGCAGTCTTCCACTGCGCCATGGCCTGGTTCCCTGGAAAGATCCTTCACATACGTTCCCAGCCAGCCCACATAATATACATCTGTCATCTGCTCCAGGTTATAGCGCACCAGCGGTTCGGTGGGGGGACCCAGGAAACTGCATTCAAGCACCAGCGGCTTGTCCATGGAGATCAGCTTCCTGATAAAGGTATAATCTGTATTGTTGATTCCACCGTATTCGACCTGGTCTGTTTCCCCTTCCCCCAGGCTCCTGGTGTCGGACGTCATGATCCCCGATGCATCGGCGTAGTATACCATATCGGAGATTTCGGCAACCCTGTCAAGCTCATTCAGCCTGGGGAATTTCACCATGTATTCTCCTTTATCCCAGAGCAGTCCGTGGTGGTCTGTCTTCAGGTTATACAGACGGTTACCTGCAGTGAGTATCTTCTGCCGGTTCAATACCGAATTCATTGCCCTGTTCTCGCTCCCGCGATACTCGGTCAATGATTTATTCACAACGAAAACTTCAAGTGATTCTCCCTTTTTCAACATCCATCCTGCATATCCGATCAACGGAATGATCACAATCACCAGAACGACGATAATAAGTACCCTTGTTGTTTTCATATAGCTACTTTTTAAGAACTTACATCACGGGTGCAGCACCTGATGCCTGCATTTCAGCATGACTGCACTTCATAAAAGTAAGAAATATTCTGATACAAGTAAAGTAGCCGGCAGTAAGACACAATCTTTAATCAATGGTACACCCGCCTCCGGGTATCAACCCTCAAACCTGTAGCCCACACTTTTGATGGTGGTAATTCGCTCCTGGCCAATCTTCTCGCGCAATTTCCTGATGTATACATCAATGGTGCGATCAGAGACCACAACTTCATCCCCCCATACATGGTTGTAGATCTCCTCGCGGGTAAAGACTTTTTCAGGTCTGGATGACAGCAGCGCGAGTAACTGAAACTCTTTTTTGGGAAGGCTCAACTGCGCTCCATTTACGTTAACATCATGCTTCCCAATGTCAATACTGAGATTTCCAAATCTTCTGTAAGTATTGTCAGCAGCAACTTCACCAGGCTTCGACAGGTCAGATCGCTTTAACAGTGCCTTGATCCTGCTCACCAGCACCTTCGGTCTGATAGGTTTAACCATGTAATCATCTGCCCCGGCTTCCAGCCCGGCAATCTGTGAATAACTTTCCGACCTGGCAGAGAGCATGGCAATGCGCGTATCACGGATTTTCGGCGTTCTTCTGATCACTTCACACACCTCGATCCCATCCATTTCAGGCATCATAACATCCAACAGAATCACATCAGGCTGGAGCTGAATTGCCTTTTCGATCGCAATTCTTCCGTTGGATGCAGTATGGACAAAGAAACCTTCCTGTCGCAGGTTGTAGGTTAAAAACTCGAGTATATCCTGCTCATCATCTACCAGGAGAATCGTTTGCGTAGGGCTGTTCATAGTCTGCTTCTATTGATTAACGAAGCTAGCGCACAGAAGTAAAATTATCCTTAAGTAAGCATTATTTAATAAATAAAATGATAGTTTTGCTTAAGACAGGGGTAACGACATGTTTACTTTAATTTAACATATGATTAATAAAGCAAATGCAATTAAAGTCTATTTTTGGCTCATAAAAATTTAACACCTGACAATGGAATCATATTACCTTCTGATCGTTATTGTTCTTTTCATACTGGCAATATCTGACCTGGTCGTAGGAGTGAGCAACGACGCAGTGAATTTCCTGAATTCTGCAATTGGCTCCAAAGCTGCCCCTTTTATGGTTATCCTTTCCATTGCTGCAGCGGGTGTGCTTGTAGGAGCGGTATTTTCCAATGGTATGATGGAAGTGGCCCGAAAAGGTATTTTCCATCCCGATATGTTCTCATTCTCAGAGATCATGGTTGTGTTTTTGGCCGTAATGATGACGGATATCCTGCTGTTGGATTTTTTCAATACGGTCGGATTACCTACTTCCACAACCGTTTCCATTGTTTTTGAATTACTTGGATCCTCTGTGGCTGTTGCCCTGTTCAAAATTTTGGGATCCAACGGTGAATTCACCAACATGTCGACCTTTATCAACACCGACAGTGCCATGCTGATCATTGCTGGAATCTTCCTGTCGGTACTGGTTGCTTTTACTGTCGGACTGATCATCATGGCCATCGTGCGTTTTGCCTTTTCTTTCAATATTCTCAAGACCTATAAATACTGGGGAGGCATCTGGGGTGGTTTTGCCATTACTGCCATCCTCTATTTCCTGCTCATTAAAGGAGCCAAGGGATCCACACTGGTTGATGAAGAAATGGTGAAAAGGCTGAATGAACACTCGGTCAGCATCCTGCTGATCAGTTTTGCGGGCTGGACTGCCATTTTGCAATTGCTGGTATTGTTTACCCGCATCAACATCATGAAGTTAACAGTGCTGATCGGCACCTTCGCCCTTGCCATGGCCTTTGCAGGAAATGACCTGGTGAATTTCATCGGTGTACCGCTGGCAGGGTTTGAATCATTCAAGGCCTTTATTGCTTCCGGGGTTGATCCCGATGCATTCATGATGACGGCCCTGACCGAAAAAGTCAATACACCCCTGATTTTCCTGGTGGCAGCAGGCCTGATTATGGTAATCACACTCCGGCTTTCAAAGAAAGCCAAGTCCGTGGTTGCAACCTCCATTGATCTGAGCCGGCAGGGTGAAGGAAGCGAAAGATTTGCCTCATCGGGCCTGGCGCGTTTCCTGGTCCGGCGTACGATCGAGATCAGCAATGCCATAGGTAAATTCACCCCTGCAGGTGTGAAAAAATTTGCGAATTCAAGGTTTGATACCAGCAAAAGTGCGGAGGAATATAAAAAGAAAAAGGTTGCCTTTGACCTGGTCAGGGCTTCAGTCAACCTGGTCGTCGCGAGTATCCTGATCGCCATCGGCACCTCCCTTAAGCTGCCGCTTTCCACTACCTATGTAACATTCATGGTTGCCATGGGGTCATCCCTGGCTGATGGTGCCTGGGGCAGGGAGAGCGCAGTATACCGGATCTCGGGCGTGCTCACCGTGATCGGTGGCTGGTTCTTTACAGCCCTGACTGCCTTTATCGTATCCTTCCTGATCGCAACCATTATCTTCTTCGGAAAGCTGCCGGTGATCCTTGCATTGATCGCACTCTCCATCTTTATCCTGATCAGAACGCATGCCCTGCACAAAAAACGCGTCGAAGACAGCGAAAAGAGGGAAAATGGAAGGCTGACTGAAACACCACAGATCATTGCGCATTGCGAGGACGAAGTAAAGACCGCCATTATCAAGATTTCCAAGTTGCTGTTCCTTACTTTCGCAGGTTTTGAAAAAGAGAACCATAAAGAGCTGAAATCCATTAAAAAACAGGCCAAGAAACTAAATAAAAGCATTAAATCCCTGAAAAATGATGTCCCCGAAACATTGCGCGTAATGAAAGAGAATGAGCTGGAAAGTGGCCATTATTATGTACAGGTAATCGACCACCTGAAAGAGGTGGGCAACTCCCTGTACCATGTGATTCTGCCAGCCTATAACCATCTCGATAACAACCACGCGCTTGACCGTGAACAATTCAAAGATCTGAAGCAGTTCAATGAAGAGATCAATGAATTTTTCAATTTCACCATCACCATGATGCAGAACCGGAAAACCAGTGATATGGATGAGATCATAGCGAAACGGGACAAACTGATTGAATCCATCAATGGCATCATTAAACAGCGGATCAAAATCCTGAAGAAGAAACAGAAAGGAACAAAGGTAAGTATGACCTACATTGAAATGCTGACAGAGACCAAGAACCTGATCTTACACGTGGTACAACTGATCAAGGCCGATGCCAGCATGATCGATTCAATGAAATAATAAATACAGGATAATTATAAGCAGTATCAGGAGTTTGGATTGCCCCGCGTAAAGCCGTTGATCACGGCTTTACGTATTTATATCCGATGCCTTTCACTGTTTTGATACAATCATCGCCCAGCTTTTCACGGAGTTTCCTGATATGAACGTCGATGGTCCGGTCACCCACAACAATGTTGTCGCCCCAGATGTTGTCAAAGATTTCTTCCCTGGAGAACACCTTGTCGGGCTTTGAGATCAGCAATGTAATGAGTTCAAATTCCTTCCTGGGAAAGATGATCTCTTTCCCGTTCTGAATCACCAGGTACCGGTCTTTATCGATCATCAGGTCACCTGAAACAATTTGGTTCCGCTGCTCATCCCCATGCCTGTCAGCGCTGTAGGTTGTCCGCTTCAGCAGGGATTTTATTTTACTGATCAGCAATTTGGGCTTGATGGGTTTGGTAATGTAGTCATCACCACCTGCCTCAAAACCGGCAATCTGGGAATAATCCTCTCCCCTGGCAGTCAGAAAAGCCACGAGGGTATTCTCCAGTTCCGGGATCTTGCGGATCTCCTCGCAGGTCTCGATTCCGTCCATCTCGGGCATCATTACATCCAGCAAAACAAGATGCGGTTTCACCTCTGCAGCCAGCCGAAGCGCATCTGCACCGTTATTGGCTGTGTGAATCTCAAATCCCTCGTTTTTAAGATTGTAGCTGAGAAACTCGAGAATATCCCGCTCGTCATCCACCAGCAGGATCTTGAATTCATTCCAATTCATAATTTTATCATATGAAGCTATAAAGGTATAAAAAAGCACCATATGTGAAAAACTATTCCTTTTGAGCGGATGTGTACCAACTTCCATCGAAACACAAGGCATGCCGGTCAGACTGCTTTTATTAACAGGATGTGAAAAACAAATACTAAGTTGCGGTGGAATCATCATGCTGTTACAGGCAAAAATCCTATTTTTACCAGCAGCATAAAACCATTCATCTTCCGACTAAAAACGCTTGCACGATGACCCGACCGAGGAACCCTGCCCTGTTGTTACTTCTTGCTGTATGCCACATCGGTTTTTCGCAGTCGCCAGCCAATGAAAACTACCTGGGCACCGTTTCCGGTCGCATTTACAGCAACTTCAATTACGGTCTGAATGCCCCTTCACAAGCCACAGCCTTCGAACTGACAAGGGCCTATTTCGGTTACGAAAGGCAGATCAGTGAGCATTTTTCCGCAGAGGTCAAACTCGATGTAGGCAGTCCTGATGATCTCTCGGAATTCAGCCGGCTGCGGCGATACGCATACTTCAAAAATGCCGGTGTAACTTACCAGAAGGGCGCATTTACAGCCTGGGGAGGATTGTTTGATATGCAGCAATTCAAGGTACAGGAAAAATTCTGGGACTACCGGTACCTGTACAAATCCTATATGGATGAATACCGTTTTGGTCCCAGCGCCGACCTGGGCGCAGGTGCCAGGTACCGATTCAGCGACAAGGTGGAGTCTGACCTGGTCATCTCAAATGGAGAAGGGTATTCGAGTCCGCAACGTGACGATACCTACAAGATCGGATGGGGCCTCTCCTACCGGCCATCAGCTGCACTTACGTTCCGCTCCTATTATGCCATCTTCACCTCCACAACACCTCAAATGACTTTCTCAGGTTTTGCGGGATACAGAAATGGCAATTTCAGGATGGCCGGGGAATACAATTACCAGCGGAATTACCAGTCGAACAAGAACCGCGACCGGTATGGCTATTCCGTTTACAGTACCTATGCATTCAGCAACCAATGGGAAGTATTCCTCAGGTATGACCAGTTATTCTCAAATATACTTCCGGATAATGAAATTCCCTGGAACCTTCCCAACGACGGAAGTGCGCTGATCGGAGGACTGCAGTATACGCCGGTCAGGAATATCCACATTACGCTCGATTACCAGGACTGGGTGGAGTATGCCGGCAATGGAGCGAAAGAACAGCTTATCTATGTGCACCTTGAAGCAGATTTCTGAAATAAAATACGCCCTTCTCATGGGAATGCTGCTCCTGTCCGGAGTGGCAGGATGCAGGAAAAGTGACTACAGCCTCGAGAATGTGGATGTCATCACCGACCTGGGAGGAGGTACCGGAACTGTAACTTGGACCCGTGACAAAAGCTACCTGATCAGCGGATTCGTGTTTGTCAACGATGGACAAACCCTTACCATTGAGCCAGGTACCGTGGTCAGGGCAAAAACCGGACAGGGATCACTGTCCAGTGCACTGATCGTTGCACGGGGCGGTCATATCATTGCTGAAGGGAACGTGTCAGATCCGATCATCTTCACCGTGGAGGGCGACGACCTTGAAGGAAGCGTGCCGCTAGAGGCCAGGGGATTATGGGGTGGATTAATCATCCTTGGAAATGCCCCTCTGAACACCGATTCAGGTGAGGATATGATCGAGGGGATTCCCCTGAATGAACCACGTGGTATCTATGGCGGGATTGATGAGGACGATAATTCAGGGATCCTCCGGTACGTTTCCATCCGACATGGCGGCACCAACATCGGGGAGGGAAATGAAATCAACGGGCTCACCCTCGGGGGTGTGGGCAGGCAGACTGTCATCGACTACGTGGAAGTCATTGCCAATGAAGATGATGGCGTGGAATTTTTCGGAGGAACCGTGAACTGTAAAAATATCGTGGTCTCCTATTGCGGCGATGATGCCTTCGACATCGACCAGGGATACCGTGGCAAGTGCCAGTTCCTGCTGGGAATCAACCACAGCTATTCGGATAAGGGCATCGAGTGGTCCGGCGGACTGCAGCCCTTGCAACTTCTTCCTGATGCATTCCCGACTTTTTATAATGTTACGCTGATTGGATACCCGGAAAACAATACGCTCCCCTTGATCGATTATTTCAGCTTTGGTGCCGGACATATCCGGAATTCATTGCTGCAATATCCCGGAAAAGGCATTGCCATTTCCAATACAGGTACCAGCGGAGATGCCTATTCCATGTTTGAGAATGGGTCACTCACCCTTGACAACAACGAATTTTATGAACCTCGCGACAGTTTGCTGGATATCTACTGCTACAATGCAGTCAACGAGCTTTTCCTGACTGAAAATACCATCCTTGCAGATTCACTGGAACAATGGAGCAATTTTTTCAGCAATCCCCTCGGGTTAAGCGGACCGAACCTGCAACTGTTGCCACAATCCACAGTGTTTAAAGACCTGGCAGACTACAACAACGACTGGTACGAAAAGGTTCCCTACAAGGGCGCATTTGGTTCGGAAAACTGGATCGAAGGCTGGACCCTGCTCTGGGCAGAAGGAATGGAAAGGATCCTAAAGTAGCAGGATCATCTCTTACTCCCTATGGTCCTCACGCAACAGGTCAAAAATTGTTTTTACCGGAGTGAAGGTCGATCCCGGAACCTCAACAAACAATGTGATCCAGCGGGCCATGGATCCATTCCAGAGTCCCGGAAGTTCCAGTGCCTTTAGCTCCTTTCCCCTGACTGATTTTTTCGAAATGAACCCGGTTTCCTCGTCTGTAAACTCCGGCAAACGGTATTTTTTCCCATGCCTGTCTATGGTACTGCACACAATATCCACGGGATTGAAATGGCTGGCCTTACGGAACAGCTCCTGCTGTGTGGCATCATCGGGATCCACCTGCGATGATTCAACGATCTGCAGTGCAGTGTTCCCCTGCGTATCTTCCACATAAAATGGCCCGCCACCGGGCTCACCCTCATTCCTGACCATCCCGCAGACCCGCAGCGGCCGGTCCAGCACTTCACGGAGCCAGGCAGCTCTTTCCGGTAAACTTTTTTGTGAAAAATCGTCGGGGAATACAGTAAATGCGACTTCCCTCAGCCACCGGGCAGCTGCATCGGCCACCTCTTCCGAAAGCGTATCTTCGAGTTGGTCCAGCAATCCGAATACCTTTTCCCTGGCCTGCAGCAATGTACCTGCCAGCACTTTCTTGTGCAAGACCCTGTTTGCACTAGTTCGCTCGGGAGAAACGTTATCGATATTATTGATCAACAAAACCTCACTGTCAATGTCCCACAGGTTCTGAAGCAATGCACCATGACCTCCGGGCCTGAATACCAGTGCACCCTGCTCATCCCGGAAAGGTGCGTTGGTCATATCCACGGCAATGGTATCAGTCTCCTTTTTCTGGAATGAATAGGACACCACAAAGCGCACACCATACTGCTCCCGGAGTTTCGGTACGATCTTCTTCTCAAGTGATTTGAATCCATCCAGGTGCTCCTCCGAAACTGTAAAGTGCACCTTGACTGTTTTTCCCGGAAGCATGATGTGTGCAGCTTCATGAAGATGTTCTTCAAACGCAGTCCTGGTCCGTCCCTTGTGCGTATGGAACTTCAGCAGTCCTTTCGGAAGCATGCCGTAATCCAGTCCCTTCTGTGTCAGCAACAGGTCCAGGACATCCAGCGGGGAAGCATGCTCTTCCGCTGGCAGATCGGCATAGAAAGGGTACCGGTCGAGGTCATTGAAAAACTGCTTTGCCGTGGCATCTGAAAGCAGGAAGGACTGCTGCTCTTCGACAGACTTACCTTCCAGGGCTGACCGCAATGCAAACAGATCCTTGAACATGCGTGTTGCAGCGCCGGAAGCAGGAACAAACCTGCAGATGTTGTAAGCCCTTTTGCTGGTATCGAAATAATCTGCGATTTCCTTCTTTTCTGTATCGGTGAAAGCTGAAATCCCGTTCCCTACCGAGGCAGGGGCTTTCAGACGGGCATAGGGAAATCCCTTCTGAAAGCGTTCCAGTTGTTTTTCTAAAGTGCGCAGGTCCGATCCGCGGTCACGGATCTGATCAATGTCTTCCCTAAAGAGCATAATGATGAGTTTTTTCGAAAGATAATCGTTTTTCAGCTGACTGACTGCACCCTGGCTGCCTTTTTCCCGGTATTCAGTGCATTGATGTTCATCTGCACGATCTCCTCTCCCTTCCTGCCAAAGATAACCCGGATGCTTTGCTCAAGGGAGGAAAAATCAATTCCAAGGTAATCGGCTGAAGCCCCGAGCATCACAATATTCGAAACCTTCCGGGAACCGACCTCCGCTGCGATTGCATCTGCATCGATCAGCAAACTGTTGGGAATGTTACGGATCTCCCCGTAAATTTTTTCCACGTCAGGGTAGTCGTTGATATTCACGAATGGCTTGGAATTGGTGATCAGCCAGCCTTTTTCAGACAAAAATGACACATAACGCAGAGATTCCATGGGCTCCACCGACAGGATCATATCACAACTCCCCGCTGGGATCAGGTCGGAATGGACCGGTTGATCCGAAATGCGGAGATGGGACTGCACTGCCCCGCCCCGCTGGCTCATCCCGTGCACTTCAGCCTGCTTCACATAGAGGTCGTTGTCAATGGCTGCCATTCCGATAACAGCTGCAATGGAGAGGATTCCCTGTCCGCCTACCCCTGCCAATATGATATCTGTCTTCATGTCCTGGTGATTTACAAGTATATTATAATTTAAAATACTGTCATTAAATAAGTTAAAAAATATATTCTATCCCCCAACCAGTTGCTCTGCCTTCTTATGGTACAGGTTATCCGGCAACCCCCGGACCTTATTTCTTTGCTTCCTTTTTTCGCCTTGAGGCGGTCTGGATGCACTCACGGCTGGCAATGATCACCGAAACACCTTCATATGCAAGTTCATCTGCAATGATTTGCGTATTCTCATCGTGGTGCTTCTTCAACGGATTGATCTCAATGATATGTTTTTCCTCCACGCCCAGGCCCTTGCAGATATTCAGCAGCCTGTTGGTGGCATGCGATTTCTGTCCGCCGGTCATCCCGGTGGTTGAATTATCCGATATGATCACGGTTACGGGGGTTTGTTCGATCACGGCATCAAGCAGTCCGGTCATTCCTGAATGGGTAAAGGTGGAATCACCAATCACCGCCACAGCGGGCCGCAAACCTGCATCCGAAGCACCTTTGGCCATGGTAACCGATGCACCCATATCCACGCAGGAATTGATGGCATTATAGGGCGGAAGTGCACCAAGGGTATAACAGCCGATGTCAGAGAATACCCGTCCCGGACCATATGGCTGAAGTGCTTCGTTCAATGCATTGTACATATCGATGTGACTGCACCCCTTGCAGAGGGCAGGTGGACGGTTGGCCACCACCTGCGGGATATCCCTGCCTTCCTGTACCTGGATCCCCAGCGACCGTGCAACAACTCCCGGGTTCAGTTCCCCGTCACGCGGTAAATCCCCGGTAAGTCTTCCCCTGACACGGTACTTGGTTTTGAGCACTCCTGTCAGCAATTCTTCCACCATGGGATATCCTTCTTCCATTACCAGCAACTCTTCCGTGGAATCGGCAAGCTCCTGCAGCATCGCAGTGGGCACAGGGTAGTGTGATACCTTCAGCACCGGGTGATCGAGCTGGTAACGGGTAGCGACCTCCATGTAATAGTTGTAGGCGATTCCGCAGGCAATGATGCCCCTTGACCGGTCTTTCCCCTGCTGTATCATGTTGAACCCCAATGAAGCTGCGTCTGCTTCCATGTCGGGTTGCTGGTCAAGCAATCCCCGGTAGCGCTTCCTGGCAAATGCCGGAAGGAGGATGAATTGTGTATGGTCCTCCGGGATCATGGTTTCTTTCTGGGGCAACAACTGCCGGCGGATCACCCCTGCCCTGGAATGGGCCAGCCGGGTGGTGACACGCACCAGTACCGGAAGTTTGTACTTTTCCGATAGTCCAAATGCCTTGTAGGTAAGATCGTAACACTCCTGCTGGTTGGCAGGTTCGAGCACCGGCACCATGGAAAATTTACCGTAGAACCTGGAGTCCTGTTCATTCTGCGAGGAATGCATGGAAGGATCATCCGCCACCAGCACCACGAGTCCGCCGTTGATCCCGGTGATGGCTGAATTGATAAACGCGTCGGCAGCCACATTGAGTCCCACATGTTTCATGCATACCAGGGCCCTTTTCCCTGCATACGACATTCCCAGCGCAGCCTCCATGGCGGTTTTTTCGTTGGCCGACCATTCGGAATGGATCTTACGCTGCGCCGCGATTTTCGAGCGTTGAATATATTCCGTAATCTCTGTGGAAGGTGTACCCGGATAGGCATATACGCCTGAAATCCCACCATCTATAGCGCCCTGGGCAATTGCCTCATCTCCCAGAAGAACAAGTTTGTCCATTTTTCCTGTCTTTATTTTGATCTCAAAATTAGAGAAAAATAAACGGTCAGGAATATATTATTCAACATCTGCCGGAGGCACACCATGGCATGGAAGTTCACGCTGCACAGGAAAGTCGTTCGTGAGAGGTAGACAGGCCGGCACAGGAAAGCAGCCCGGCATAGAAAAGTCGGTAGCAACAGGCAGGCAGTCAGGCACAGGAAGCTCTTTCGTGACAGGAAGTTCGCGCTGCACAGGAAGCTCGTTCGCGACAGGAAGTTCGCGCTGCACAGGAAGGCCGGCGGTCAGGTATACAGTGTCATGACAATCTTCCTGCGTCCGCCATGGTTTCTGTATTCACACAGGTAGATCCCCTGCCATGTCCCCAGGTTCATCCGGCCATTGGTAACGGGAATCGTGAGGCTGTTACCGATAATGGAGGATTTAAGGTGTGCAGGCATATCGTCCGGACCTTCCATGGTATGGGTATACACCGGGTGGTTTTCCGGCACCAGCTGATCGATGAAGCTTTCAAAATCATCACGTACCGAGGGATCGGCATTCTCGTTCAACGTGAGTCCTGCAGAGGTATGCTTCATGAACAGATGCAAAATACCGTTCTCCCCTGTTCCTGGCAGCTGTTCTTCCACCTGCCGTGTGATCAGTTCAAAGCCTCGTCGCCTTGCCTGAACTGTAAATTCTTTCTGGTAAATCATATCTGCTGCATATAAATGTTAATAAAACACAAATTTAAAGCTTCATCGGCAGACCGGGGCAGATATACTGTAATTTTGACTATTTTTGAACGTTTATAGGTCATCATGTTGAATCTGCGGGCAGCCATTACCATCGTTCTCCTCTCAACATTCATTTCTGCAGAAGTGGATGCACAATTTCTTGCATCCGGCAAGAGGGATCCTGAACTGATCCAGTTTTCCGGGATCATCAGGAACCTGGAGCACCGGCAGATCGGACATGTCAATATTATCATTCTCAACCGCAACCGCGGTACTACCGCCGACGAAAGGGGGCTGTTTGCGTTTGTCGTGCAACCCAGCGACACGATCCTGTTCAGCCACGTGGGATACAAGCCTACCCTGCACGTGATCCCCGATACCCTCACGACGGACCAGTATCCATCAGATATCTTCATGGTCAGTGATACCTTCAGGCTGGCCGAGGTAAAGGTCTTCCCCTGGAAAACCTATCAGGAGTTCAAGGAGGATTTCATTGCCATGGAGATGCCTACAGATGATGAGCAGCGTGCCATGAAAAATATTGCGCTGATCAAGACACAGATCAAAATGAACGATGCAGTATCCACACCCAACATGAATTTCAGAGAGGTGATGCAACAGCAATACAACCAGTTATATTACCAGGGACAGTATCCGTATTATACCATTTTCGATCCACTTCGCTGGGCCGAGTTTTTCAATGCCCTCAAGCGGGGAGATTTCAAGAGTGATGAATAAGCCAGAAAAACCATCGCACATACAATTTATCCTTACCTGCGGGAGTTATTCCATTGTTCAGTTGCATTCATGAGATCCCTATACCTGACCATACTGCTTGCTTTGATCCCTGTGCTGCTGACAGCCCAGCAGAAGGCATTATTTTTCGGTTCCGTTACCGATTCAACCGGACTGCCGGTGGACCTGGCCAATGTGGCCCTGGTGGATTCCAGGGAAGGCACCATGACCAGGGCCGACGGATCCTTTGAACTTGCGCTTCCAGCCGGTCGCGAGGTGGAGATCGTGATCTCGTGCGTGGGGTTCGTGAGTACCAGCAGGAAGGTATCGCTTGCCGCAGGTGAAAGGTTCCGGGCCGATATCATCCTCCAGCGCGATATACGCAGCCTCGGCGAGATCTCCGTGAGTGCCCGGCAGGACCGTGCCAGTACTTTTCAGCGCATTGATGTGGCAGACCTTGAATATATGCCCTCCACCACTGGCAAGATCGAAGCGATCATCAAATCCCAGGCAGGCGTCAGTTCCAACAATGAACTCAGCTCTCAATACTCGGTTCGCGGAGGAAATTTTGACGAAAACCTGGTGTATGTCAATGATATCGAGATCTACCGGCCCTTCCTGGTGCGCTCGGGGGAGCAGGAAGGACTCAGCTTCATCAACTCCGACCTGGTATCGTCCATCCGTTTTTCTGCCGGGGGCTTCGATGCAAGGTACGATGACAAGATGTCGTCGGCACTGGATATTACCTACAAGAAACCGACGAAGTTTGCAGGTTCTGTGAACCTGAGCCTGCTCGGAGCTTCGGTGCATGTGGAAGGAATCACGAAAAACAGGCGACTCACCTACCTCGCCGGCTACCGGTATAAAACCACCTCCTACCTGCTGAATACCCTGGAAACCAGTGGTGACTACAAGCCGCAGTTTTCCGACCTGCAGGGACTGATCAACTACAGGTTCTCCAGGAAAGTGGAGCTCTCGTTCCTCGGGAACTATTCGGCCAACAAATACCAGTTCATCCCCGAAACGCGGACCACGGAATTCGGAACACAGGAACTGCCGTTCAACCTGCGCATCTTTTACGACGGGCAGGAAGTGGACCGGTTCGATACGTATCTCGGGGCACTGTCGCTGCATGTCCAGCCCTCGAATAACCTGAGCCTGAAGTTCATCGCCACCGGGTTCCGGACCAGCGAACGGGAAACCTTTGATATCCAGGGCCAGTACTGGATCAATGAACTGGACAATACCATCGGGTCGGAGACCTATGGCGACAGCATCCTGAACCTGGGGGTTGGAGGCATGCACAATCATGCACGTAATTACCTGGATGCCTACGTCCTGGCCGGATCGCATATCGGTTCATTCATTAGCGGAAATCACCTCCTGAAATGGGGACTGAAGTACCAGTACCAGGATTTCTATGACCGGATCAATGAATGGGAACTGGTGGACTCGGCCGGATATGTGCTTCCTTCCAATGGCGAGGCGATCGTACTTTCAAAAGTTTCCAGGGCGGAGAACCAGATCAGCTACGACCTGGTCAATACATTTATCCAGGATACCTGGGAGATCAATGCCGAAAAAGCAAATCTCTTTCTCACTATGGGGGTCAGGGGGTCCGTATGGAACTTCAACAAGTCGGTAATGATCAGTCCGCGCGCCACATTCAGTATACAACCCGACTGGGAACGGGACATGATGTTCCACATATCCGGCGGATCATACTACCAGCCGCCATTCTACAAGGAAATGCGGATGCCCGACGACCAAATCAATCGCAACATCAGGCCACAGCGGTCGGTGCACCTGCTGGTGGGTGGTGACTATATTTTCAGCGCCTGGGAACGGCCGCTCAAGCTGACTTCGGAAATCTATTACAAATGGCTGGATGACCTGATTCCGTATAAAATTGAGAATGTGCGGATCCAGTATGCCGGCGAAAATATTGCGAAAGGCTATGCTGCGGGAATTGATATCAAACTGAACGGTGAATTTGTTGCGGGAGCAGAATCCTGGTTCACTGCCTCGCTCATGCAGACCAGGGAAGATATCGAAGGGGATTCGGTGGCAGTGACAGTGAATGGCGAAAAATTCTATGAAGATGCCGGGTACTATGCCAGACCAACCAGCCAGCTGTTCAGTGCCGGAGTGTTTTTCCAGGATTACCTGCCCAACAATCCCGATTACAAAGTGCACCTGAGTGCCTTCTTCGGTACGGGACTGCCTCTGAGTCATCCCGATGAAGACCGGTATTACACCACCTACAAAATGCGTCCCTACCGCAGGGTGGACCTTGGTTTCTCAAAAGTGCTGAAGCGTGAGGAACAACAGCTGGCGGAACGGAATCCTTTCCGGCATTTCCAGACGATCTGGATCAGCGGGGAAATCTTCAACTTACTGGGCATCAGTAATGAAGCATCCTATACATGGATCAGGACCATTTCCAACCAGCGTGGGGTTCCTGCGCAATTCGGTGTTCCCAACTACCTTACAGGCAGAAGGTTCAATGTGAAGGTAACGGCGAAATTCTGACCACCCCCAACCTCAATCTTATCTTCCTGGTAAGCGCTGATTTGTATATATCTCAATTTATTTCCAACGTGGAATTATTGACATCAAAGCCATGCCTTGTAACTGTTAACGCGTACCTTTTGCTATTGTTAAATGCCGATGACCCGGGAATGTTGCTTAGTCACTGAACTTCCTGGTGAATACAAATTCTGAAAGTGGCAGGCGCGTACGCACATTTTTTTCACGGGATGCGATTTCTGACGGCAGTTCCGACGGATCTCCCTTGTAACCGATGGCAATCATGGCTGCGGGTTCGTAACGGACAGGCAGGTTGAGCACCTTTTTTGCACCCTCCGCATCATAACCGCCCATCTGGTGCACCATGAGTCCGCTTGCAGTTGCCTGCGCCAGCAGGTTTGCCACTGCCATCCCGGTATCGTGAAAGGCAAACCTGTTCTCCTTGATGCGCCCCGGCGGAACCATTTCGGCCATGCTCAGGGCCAGAACCGGGGCTGTGATGGCCCATTGTTTATTGGTATCAAACAGCAGTTCAAAAAGCACCGGGTACAGGTTTCCCCCCTTTGGCGCCACCATGAATTTCCAGGGTTGCGCATTGAAGCTTGAAGGTGCCCAGCGGGCCGCTTCGAAAAGTGCGTCCAGTTTTTCCTGCTCCACCGGCTTTCCGGAAAATGCCACCGGGCTCCAGCGGTCTGATATGATGTGATGTATCTTCATTGTCATTGTGTTTGCGATGTTTGTATTATCCATATTGCCTGGCCAGCTGATGATGTCATGATCGCCTTAGCGCGGTCGTATTAACCGTATCATCTTATCCTAAGCCATTCATCCTGATCCATTTATGCCGATCCGCCAGTCCGGATCGTCGCATCCATATCCATTCACCCAGATCAATTTATTTGGATTGAATCATCCGGCCTGTTGGATGCTTCGTAATTTGTATTTCTGTCTTTTGTTGAATGTTTAACAAATAAACTAAAACAAAGTTCTCATGGCATCCGGTTAATGTTAAAAGACACCAGGATGGGCGAAATTCTTTCCATGCAACATGCAGATAAAAATCCGCATTCCATTAACTTTACAGCTGAAAATAATAAAGGAGACTTAACATTAAGAACTGAACCCATGAACACACAAGATTACATTCAGAGAGAAGAAAAATTTGGTGCCCATAATTATCACCCGCTGCCGGTGGTGCTTGATAAAGGTGAGGGGGTGTACGTCTGGGATGTGGAAGGCAAGCGGTATTACGATTTCCTTTCGGCTTATTCTGCGGTCAACCAGGGACACTGCAACCCGAAAATCATCAAGGCACTGACCGACCAGGCAGGCAAGCTTACGCTCACTTCCAGGGCATTTTATAACAGTGTGCTGGGTGAATTTGAAGAATATGTCACCAAATTTTTTGGCTACGACAAGGTACTGCCCATGAACTCAGGCGCAGAAGGCGATGAAACCGCCATTAAACTGTGCCGCAAATGGGCCTACGAGAAAAAGGGAATTCCGGAAAATGAGGCGAAGATCATCGTGTGTGAAGGCAACTTCCACGGCAGGACGGTAACGATTATCTCCATGTCGACCGATCCGGATTCCTACAAGGGATTTGGTCCGTACACGCCTGGTTTCGAAGTGGTGCCCTACAACGATATCGATGCGCTGGAGAAAGCGATGGAAGACCCCAACGTGGCAGGATTCCTGGTTGAGCCGATCCAGGGCGAGGCAGGTGTATATGTTCCCGATGACGGTTACCTGAGCAAGGCTGCCAAACTCTGCAAGGAGAAAAACGTATTGTTTATTGCCGACGAGGTCCAGACCGGTATTGCACGGACAGGAAAACTCCTGGCGTGTGACCACGAGGGTGTTCGCCCCGACATCCTGATCCTTGGAAAAGCCCTCTCGGGCGGCGTATATCCTGTTTCTGCGGTGCTTGCCGACGACGACATCATGCTGGTGATCAAACCGGGTGAACACGGCTCCACTTACGGGGGCAATCCCTTGGCTGCCAAGGTAGCGATCGCGGCGCTGGAAGTGATCCGTGAAGAAGGACTTGCGGAGCATGCTGAAAAGCTGGGAAAGATTTTCCGTGAGGAACTGAAGAAACTGAATCACCCGATGGTGAGCCTGGTACGTGGTAAGGGTCTGCTGAATGCCATTGTCATTGAACCAAAAGGTGGCAAGACTGCATGGGATGTATGCGTGGCGCTGAAAGAGAATGGTCTGCTGGCCAAGCCTACCCACGAAAACATCATCAGGTTTGCACCACCACTCGTGATCAACGAGGAGCAGCTAATGGAATGCGTGGACATCATCAAAAAGACCCTGAACGAATTTTAAAAGGGTTATTTGTGGCGCTTTTCCAGTATCCTGACCACATCTGAAAGGTCAAACCCTTTCTGTGTCAGCAACACCAGCAGGTGGTAAAGGAGATCGGCCGATTCGTTCAGGAACAGTGTATCGTTGTCATCTTTTGCCTCGATCACCAGTTCCACGGCTTCCTCACCCACCTTCTGGGCAATTTTATTGATGCCGGCCTCAAACAGTTTCGTAGTATAGCTGTTGGCGGGCATCTCCTTTTTACGGGTGGCAATCAGGTCCTGCAGTTTTTGCAGGAATAAAATACCCGGGTCATTTTTTTCTGAAAAACAGGTATCACTGCCGGTATGACACACGGGTCCGTGCGGATGCACCTTGATCAGCAGCGTATCCTGGTCACAGTCCTCTATGATTTCCATCACATCGAGGAAATTCCCGCTCTCCTCCCCTTTTGTCCACAGCCTGTTCTTTGTCCGGCTGAAGAAGGTGACCCTTCCTTCCGACTTTGTTTTTTCATAGGCTTCCCTGTTCATGAAACCCAGCATCAGCACTTTAGCTGAAACATTGTCCTGAATGACCGCCGGCACCAGGCCGTCCATTTTATCAAAATCCATCATGGTTATCTTGGGTTGATCTGTGTTATCTTAATTGGTATGTGTTATCTTGCATTGATCTGTGTTATCTTGGGTTGATCTGTGTTATCTTAATTGGTATGTGTTATCTTGCATTGATCTGTGTTATCTTGCATTGATCTGTGTTATCTTGCATTGATCTGTGTAATCTTAAGGTGATCTTAGTTATCTCACGCTGATCCTGGTTATCTTACGTTGATCTGTTTTTCCCTGAGGTATTGTTTCAGTTGTGGCACCGGTATCTCGTTGTAATGGAAAATGCTTGCAGCAAGGGCCGCATCGGCTTTTCCCCGGGTGAATACCTCCGCGAAATGCTCCTCGCTGCCTGCACCGCCGGAAGCAATCACCGGGATGGACAGGCTTTCTGAAAGCGCGCGGAGTGCATCGCAGGCAAACCCGTTCTTCGTACCGTCGTGGTTCATGGAAGTAAAGAGGATTTCCCCGGCGCCGCGGCTTTCGACCTCTTTCGCCCAGCTGAACAATTCCTTCTCCACCGGGATGCGTCCCCCATTGATGTATACGCCCCAGCGACCGTTTTCCAGCTTCGCATCAATGGCAACAATTACAAACTGGCTGCCGAATCCTTCCGCGATCTGGTCTACCAGCAACGGGTTGCGGATGGCGGCACTGTTGACCGATACCTTGTCGGCACCGGCAGAGAGCAGTACATCTGCATCCTTTAATTCATTGATCCCTCCGCCTACAGAGAAGGGAATGTTCAGGTGGGCAGCAATGCGCCGCACCAGGTCGGAAAACAACTTCCGTTTTTCGTGGGAGGCCGTAATGTCGAGGTACACCAGCTCATCGGCACCATCTCGGGCATATTTCGAACCCAGTTCCACGGGGTCCCCCACCTCTTTGATATCCACAAAATTTATTCCTTTCACTGTCATGCCGTCACGCACATCCAGGCATGGTATAATCCTCTTTGCCAGCATACTCTAACTCTTATATTGTATGAAATTTTCAAGTTCCTTCAAACCGATCCTGCCTTCGTAGATCGCCTTCCCGATGATCACTGCAGGTACCCCGGCCTCCACAAGCAGTTCGACGTCATCCAGTGAGGCCACACCACCGCTGGCCACCAGGTACAGCTCGGGAAACTGCTCCAGGATCTCCCTGTATACGTTTACCGAGGTTCCCTCCAGCACTCCGTCCTTGCTGATATCCGTACAAATGGTCCTGGTAATCCCCTTTCCTGTCCACTTGCCAATAAAAGGCATCAGTTCTTCTCCTGTCGCCTCGGTCCATCCGCTGACAGCGATCCGTCCCTCGCTGAAATCGCTCCCCAGGATGATCTTCTCCGGTCCGTACGCAACGATCCATTGCTCAAACACCTCCGGTTCCTTCACTGCAATACTGCCACCGGTAGCCATGGCTGCACCCGAATCAAAAATGATCCGCAGGTCCTCGTCTGATTTGATGCCACCGCCGGCATCAATCACCAGCCGGGTTTTGGATGCAATCTCTTCCAGTATCCTGTAATTGACAACCTTTCCCGCTTTTGCCCCGTCCAGGTCCACCAGGTGCAGCCTGCGCACGCCATGGTCCTCAAACTGCATGGCCATATCCAGCGGATCTCCGTATTCCTTCTTACTGGAATAATCTCCCCTGGTAAGGCGTACACACTTACCCCCGATCAGGTCGATGGCTGGAATAAGATCGATCATAAGGCAATGAAGTTTTCCAGTATTTTTTGTCCTGTGGGTCCGCTTTTCTCGGGATGGAACTGGGTGGCATAGAAATTATCCTTCTGCATCGCTGCGCTGAAATCGCAGATATAACGACACCCGGCAGCGGTATCATCACAACGCGGAACATAGTATGAATGGACAAAGTAGACATACGCTCCTTCCTCCACGCCCCTGAACAGCGCACCAGCAGGTTCCAGCAACTGGTTCCAGCCCATATGCGGCACTTTGTCATGGGGCGGAAATTTCAGCACCGGCTGGTCAAACACACCTATGCATTGTGTATCTCCTTCCTCAGACCGGTCACACATCAGCTGCTGACCAAGACAGATCCCCAGCACCGGTTGCTGGAGAGATCTGATCAGCTGGTCGAGTCCCCGTGTCGCCAGGTAGTCCATGGTATTGGCGGCTGCTCCCACCCCGGGAAAGATCACTTTATCTGCCGACCTGATCTTTTGCTGGTCATCGGTGATCTCCGCTTCAACACCCATTCTCCTGAGTGCAAAATCGACCGACCGGATGTTTCCCGCGTTGTATTTTATAATAACGATGTTCATTACGTATAATTCTTACAATCCATTTAGGTCCGAATGGACATTTAATCCATCCTGTCCAGGCACCTCTGCCGTCAGAGTGCCCCTTTGGTACTGGGCAACTGGTCACTTCCGGCATCCAGTTCCACGGCACCCCGCAGGGCCTTGCTGAACGCCTTGAATATTGCCTCAATCTTATGGTGTTCGTTGGTTCCTTCTGCTTTGATATTCAGGTTGGACTTTGAAGTATCTGAAAAGGATTTAAAGAAATGGGAAAACAGTTCCGTGGGCACCCCACCTATCATTTCCCGATTGAATGTGGCTTCCCATACCAGCCAGGGACGTCCGCCGAAATCCACTGCCACATTGGCCAGTGAATCATCCATTGGAACAGTGAACCCGTACCGGCGGATTCCTTTTTTGTTTCCCAGGGCCTGCAGAAATGCTTCCCCGAGTGCCAGGGCCGTATCTTCCACCGTATGGTGTTCATCCACATGCAGGTCCCCGTTCACCTGTACCCTGAGATCAACATTGCCATGCCGCGCAATCTGCTCCAGCATGTGGTCAAAAAACCCCAGCCCGGTGGATACCTCCGAGCGCCCCGTTCCATCCAGCGAGAGCTCCACCAGTATACCGGTTTCATTGGTTTTGCGTACCACCCTGCCACTGCGCATCGATGCGCGAATGAACCGGTACACCTCGTCCCAGTTCCCGGCAAGCAACACACAATCCGCTTCCAGTTCCGCCTTCTTCAGCTCCTCCTGCATTGTTGGTGGTCCGATCAGGATCCCCATGGCTCCCAGGTTCTTGGCCAACTGGATATCGGTCATTCTGTCGCCGATCACAAAACTTTGCTCCAGGTCATACTCCCCCTGCAAATAGGCTGTCAGCATTCCTGTGTTGGGTTTCCGGTTGGGTGATTTGTCCGCGGGACTGGAAGGGTCAATCAGAATATCATCAAATACAACGCCTTCATTTTTAAAATATTGTAACATTTTCCCCTGCACCAGTTCGAACTTTTCAAGGGGATTTGCGGGGGTTCCCAATCCATCCTGGTTGGAAACGATCACCAATTCATAGTCAGTCAGGTGTTGAAGAAGATAGAGGTTTCGGAAGACCCCCGGCAGAAATTCCAGTAATTCCAGGGAATCGACCTGGAAGGTTGCCGGTGGCTCCACGATCAGTGTCCCGTCCCTGTCTATAAACAATGCTTTTTTCATCATATCTTATACATTAGCTGCACTCGCCTGCAAAAATATAATCCATTTAAATTATAATCCGCACGAATCGATAAAATCGTGCTGGTAATGTGTCAATGCATCCGTCAATACCCGGTTTTCCGATTCCGTTCCCACGGTAATTCTCAGGCTCCCGTCGCACAACCGGATATTGGAACGGTCGCGCACAATGATCTTCTTCTCCACGAGGAAATTGTATACTTTCTTGGGTTTACCGACCTTCACCAGCAGGAAATTTGCATCCGACGGATACACCTGTTCAACGAAACTGAACTGGTTCAGCTTACGTTCCAGGTGTCCGCGCTCTTCAAGAATCAGGGCGATCCACTCCTGCACCTGTGCCTTGTTTTCAAGGGCCTCCAGCGCGAACTGCTGGGTCAGCATGTTGATGTTGTAAGGATATTTCACCATGGACATGTACCGGGTCACCTCCGGGTCGGCAATGGCGATACCCAATCTGATTCCGGCAAGTGCCCACGCCTTTGAGAAAGTTTGCAGCACCACAAGACTGGGAACTTCCGCAACATGGTTTTTAAGGCTCTCCCGCTGACTGAAATCGATGTAAGCTTCATCCACCACCACCATCACATCCAGTTGTCCGGTGAGTGCCAGTATCTCTTCGGCAGCGAACGAATTGGAAGTCGGGTTGTTGGGCGAACAGATGAACAGCATTTTGGTCTGCGCATCACATGCCGAAATCAACGCGGTAAGGTCAAGCCCGAAGGAAGGGGTCAGCGACACTTTCCGCAGGGCAACATTGTTGATATCCGCGCTTACCTGGTACATCCCATAGGTCGGGTCGATGGAAACCACGTTGTCCACACCGGGTGTACAAAATATCCTGAACAGGATGTCGATGGCTTCGTCAGATCCGTTCCCGATAAAGAGTTGCCGGGGATCCACGTTTTTCAGCAGACCTATCTTTTTCTTCAGCGCAGCCTGGTGTGGATCGGGATACCGGTTATAGGGCCCGTTGAACGGATTTTCATTGGCATCCAGAAATACCGCGGCGCTGCCTGTGTATTCATCCCGTGCCGATGAATACGGCACCAGGTTTGCAATGCTGGGACGGATCAATCGGGAGATGTCACGTGTCATTATTCTGCTTCTTCGATGTCATCGCTTCTTAACCGGATACTTACTGCGTTCCTGTGGGCTTCCAGTTCTTCGGCCAGCGCCATTGTCATCACAGCATTGCTGATGTTAAACAGTCCGTATTTACTGATCTCCTGCAGGGTAATTTTCTTTACAAATGCATCCATGTTCAGACCGCTGTAAGCGTGTGCCCAGCCATTGGTAGGCAGGGTGTGGTTGGTTCCGGAAGCATAATCGCCTGCACTCTCAGGTGTATAATTCCCCAGGAAAATACTGCCCGCATTCTTGATCTGTTCGGCGATAAGTGCATATTCCTCGCAAGCGATGATCAGGTGTTCCGGCGCATAGAAATTAATCAGGTCGATACTGTCCAGGCAGCTGTCCATGTAGATCATTTTGCTGTTCAGCAATGATTTGGCAGCAAATTCCTTCCGTGGCAGCACTGCCAGCTGCTTTTCGATCTCCTCCTGCACTGCCCCGATCATCTCCTTGTGATCCGTCACCAGCACTACCTGGCTGTCGGGACCATGTTCTGCCTGTGAGAGCAGGTCGGAGGCTACGAATTCAGGTACAGCAGTGGAATCAGCCATCACGGCCAGTTCAGAGGGTCCGGCAGGAAAATCAATGGCCACGCTGTCGCGGCTCACCAGTTGCTTGGCAGCGGTGACATACTGGTTGCCCGGACCGAAGATCTTGTTGACTTTCGGCACACTTTCGGTTCCGTATGCCATGGCTGCGATGGCCTGGACACCGCCGATGCTGAATATCCGGTTGATTCCCAGAAGGTCAGCAATATAGAGGATACCGGGATAGATCTTCCCGTTCTCCCCCGGGGGTGTGCACAGCACGATCTCCTCACATCCGGCCAGCTTCGCCGGGATACCCAGCATCAGTACCGTGGAGAGCAGCGGGGCACTCCCTCCTGGAATATACAGTCCAACCTTCTGAATGGGAACGGTCTTCTGCCAGCACCGCACCCCGGGTGTGGTCTCTTCGTAGACATTGGGGCCGAGCTGTTTGGCGTGGAATCTCCGGATGTTCCTGTTGGCCTCATCTATTGCCGCCTTCAGGTCATCGGACACTTCTGATTTTGCTGCGGCAATATCATCCGGGTTCGCTTCCAGCTGATCCAGCGTGATGCCATCGAACCTGGAAGTGTACTTGATTACCGAAGCATCACCACCTGTTCTGACATCCTCAAGGATCTCCCGGACGGTATCGTCCAGTTTCGATGTATCGATCACCGGTCTGCGGAGAATCTCCTCCCATGTCGATCTGTCGGGGTTGTTATATGTATTCATTTTTAAAGGATTAAGTTATACGATCATCTTTTCGATAGGGATCACAAGGATTCCCTGTGCACCCAGCTTCTGCAATTCACCTATAATCTGCCAGAACTGACGCTCGCTGAGCACCGAATGTACAGAACTCCATCCTGATTCGGCAAGGGGCATCACGGTAGGTGATTTCATCCCGGGAATCAGGCCAATGATCTCATCGAGCTTGTCATTGGGCGCATTAAGCAGGATATACTTGTTGTTGGTGGCTGCCTGAACACTCCTGATCCGGAACAGCAGGTCGTTGAGAATTTCCCGTTTCGATTGCGAAAGATCATTGCGGCCGATGATCACTGCTTCCGAATGCATCACCACCTCTACTTCTGATAGTCCATTGCTGATCAGGGTACTGCCGGAGCTGACAATGTCGAATATTCCCTCTGCCAGCCCGATGCCAGGCGCAATTTCCACAGATCCCGATATTTCGTGGATTTCGGCATCCACCCCTTTTTCATCCAGGAACCTTTGCAGTATCACCGGGTAGCTGGTGGCGATCTTCTTCCCATGGAAATATTCAGGTCCACTGTAATGCTCCGTTTTGGGAATGGCCAGCGACATTCGGCAACGTGAAAAACCCAGTCTTTCCACGATTGAAATGTCCGATCCCTTCTCGGCGAAAACATTCTCGCCCACGATACCGATATCGGCCACCTTGTCCTTAACATACTGCGGGATGTCATCGTCCCTGAGGTAAAGTACCTCGATGGGGAAGCTGCCCGATACTGAAATGAGCTTTCGCTCCCCGTTGGTCATCGATATTCCCGCTTCGCGTAAAATAGAGACCGATTTCTCAGACAACCTGCCTGATTTCTGAATTGCAATTTTTAGTTTTTCCATTGTCTCAAAACCAAAAAAGGCCTGCAGAATCTGCAAACCTCTTCGTTATTGTTAAATGTTTACAAAATCCTACCGTATCACAGCACTGCGTGATGATGATGAATAAAATGTGCAGTATGTATGCTATAGAATTTCATTTTTTCTTTTCCTCCTGCAAGTATAAGTAATAATTTTAAAATTTCAAGGAGATTAAGATATTAATTTAATATAATAGTGTTCACATTTCTTATAGATCACAATTTCCTATATGTCCTTGACAAGGATATTGGACGGGCTTTCCCGAATGGCATCCTGCAGGTGTTCATGGATCTTCGTGATCTTATCCAGTTTTGCAGATTCCGTGGCAATCATATGGTCTCCTCCCAGTTTTTCGAGCCGGGTATAGAGTTCATTCACCGTGATCTTATTGATATCGATCGCAGGCTGGTAGGTACGTAGTTTGGAGCTGTCATTGGCCAGTTCCGCAAGGATGCCGCATTCTACCATATCGAAAATCAGCTGGTTCAGCAACCGCAGGGGGATGCCCAGCTCGTGACTGAGGTCTTCATTGCTTTTGGGCCTTCCCCCCTCCTCGAAATTCCTGATGATGTGGTGTGCGACGACCAGAGACAACACCCGTTTATTGTCATGGTTGAGTTCCAGGGCTTCATCCTCGAATTCGTAATTCTCAATATTCTGGTAGGCAAAACTGATCTCTGCGCCCATCAAAACGATCAGCCAGGTGATCTGCAGCCAGAGCAGGAAGAGTGGAATGGCAGCAAAACTACCATAAAGGGTATTGAACCTGGTCACACCGATCTGAAATTCGAAATATCCCCACTGTACCAGCATGGAAAGTGTTCCGGCCACAATGCCGGCGACCAGGGCATACTTGAATTTCACCTTGGTGTTGGGCATTACGATATAGATAACCGTAAACAGCAGCCAAATGGAGGCATAGGGCACCACCTTGAGCATGGGCTGGATGAATTCAAAATTATTGGCTGCCTGGTTGATTTTTACGGTGATACTACCTGAGAGGGCAATGGCAAAGGGGGTGATGATCATCATCGCCAGGTAGTCCGAGAATTTCCGGATCGGACTGCGGGCTTTCTTGACCTGCCAGATATCGTTGAATGACAGTTCTATATTATTCAGTACCTGGATCACCGACCAGAAGAGAATGATGAAACCGATCCCTGCCACCAGTCCTCCCTTGGTATTGTCAAGCAGGCTTGCGACCATGGTCTTGATCCAGGTGATCATCTGGTCCTGCTCCTGGAAACTATTATCGATGAATTCATTCATCCGGTCCTCAAACCCGAATCCCTTTGCAATACCGAAGGCCATGGCAAAGATCGGCACGATCGACAACATCGTGAAATAGGTAAGGGAGGAAGCCCGCAGTGCAGCCCTGTCTTCAAAAAATCCCCTGAACGCATACACATAGATGCGGATTTGCCGGATGACAAAACGCCTGCGGCTCGATTTCGACTTGAGATCAACACGGATGATCTCATTCTGAAAAATGTCCCTGAGTTTCCTGATCATATATTTCGCGTAAGAATCTGAAACAAATATAATACAATAAGTTGAGAGTTTGGAAAGCAGGAATATACCTGCTTTTTTCTATATTGCATTCCTTAACCACCCAAAAATAATGCAATGATACACAGCACACCACTCGTGGTCCCTGTCCTGCCCCTGGGATTTTTATTTTCCTGCAACAACAATGATGAACCGATCTATGATGAGGCAGAAGTTCCCTCCTATGTCCTGCCGGACCTATTGGTGACAGAAGCAGGCGATTCTGTAAACGGTTACGAGGTATGGAACGAGGTGGAAAACCCGAAATACTGGAATTGTTTTCAAAAGAAATGTATGGTCATTTTCCGGAAAAGGAGTATGCCATCAGCTTCACTGAAAAGGTCCTGTCGGAACACTACCTCGACAGTGCTGCAATTGTGAAGGAAGTTACCGGGAAAGTCAGGACTTCTTCCGGTGAGGAACAGTTCACAATCCTGTATGTTTTTCCCAGGAACATGGACCGCGTTCCTGTATTCGCAGGACTCAATTTTTCGGGCAACCACACCATCGATACACTGGGCACGATCGCCATCCACAACCGCTGGGTAAAGAACAGTGAGCATGCACACATTTCGGATAACCACGCCTCCCCGGAATCCCGCGGCGCGAATGCCTCCCGCTGGCCCCTGGCAACCATTATAAACAGCGGGTATGGTGTGGCCACCGCCTATTACGGGGAGTTTGACCCTGACTACGACGATGGGTTTGATAATGGCTTTCACTCCCTCTTCGCACAGCCGGAAAAAGACGCTGAAGCCTACTGTCCGGGCTCAATCTCCATGTGGGCAAAGGGGATGTCGTTCATTGCCGATTACCTTTCGGAAGACACGGTTGCTGATCCGAACAGGATCATAGCAATCGGCCATTCCCGGCTCGGAAAAACGGCACTGTGAGCAGGTGCAAATGATGCACGATTCTCAGCCGTGATCTCCAATAATTCAGGGTGCGGGGGTGCCGCTTTATCCAGGCGCCGATTCGGGGAAAAAGTAGAACGGATCAACACTGTTTTTCCCCACTGGTTTTGCGACAGGTTCAACAGGTACAATAACAGGGAGCATAAGCTTCCTGTGGACCAGCATATGCTGCTTGCGCTGATGGCACCCAGACCCGTATACGTGGCAAGTGCCACCAAGGACCAGTGGGCCGACCCGAATGGTGAATTTCACCTTTGAACCGTCCTCAAACAGGGTAAGGCTTTTTACTTTGCCTCCCTGCAGGGGTATGGTCAGTTGTTCCACAGATGGATCCAGTACATGGACATACACCTGTTTACCCTTCACCGTGGTCGTACCCCAGTCGCCTTCAACAGGGCCTCCCCTGGTCCCATAAATGGTCTCACCATACTTGTTCATCCATGTACCCATTTCCTTCAACGTTTGCACGTTGGCTGGCTGAATCTCCCCGTTGGGCATGGGACCGGTATTCAGGAGCATATTGGCATTCTTGCCTGCAGCCCGGATAAGCAGGTGCAACAGGTATTCCGTGGATTTAAAGGCGGTATCCTTGATATTGAATCCCCATGATCCATTCATGGTCTCACACATTTCCAGCGGCAGGTCACTGATCCCGGTCTGGTTGAATCCGATGGTATTTTGTCCGGGCAGGTCCCGCTCGAACATCTGGAAATCCTCGCCGGGATAAGGCATTTTGTGGTGGTTGCTGCCAATGAGCGTTCCGGGCTGCAGCTCATGGATCAGGGAATACGTCTCCGCAAGCCGCCAGGGCGCTTCCCATTTGTCCCACATCCCGTCAAACCAGATCCCGCCAATCTCGCCATAGTTGGTCAGCAGTTCTGAGAGCTGGGCATTCATATAATCAATGTAGTTGTCCCAGTCGCCATGATCCGGTCTTCCTTAATGGGTCCCCGTATTGCCCCTAGGATAATAGTCAGGATGGTGCCAGTCGAGCTGCGAATAGTAAAAAAACAATTTGACCCCCTGCCTGTCGCACTCTTCCTTCAGCATTCCAATGACATCCTTTCCATAGGGCGTGGCATCTACAATATTGTAATCAGAAATCTCGGAATCATACATTGCAAATCCGTCGTGGTGCTTGGAAGTGATGGTGATGTAATTCATTCCGGCCTCCTTCACCAGGCTGACCCATTCGGCCGGATCGAACTTTACCGGGTAGAAATTTCCGGGCAACAGTTCGTACTGTTCAATGGGTATTTCTTTCCGGTGCATGATCCATTCGGCAATGCCCATATCTCCCCCGCCCGCCATCAGGGAGTAGACACCCCAGTGGACAAACAGCCCGAATTTTGCATCCTGGAACCATTCCCGGTTCTCCAGGTTTTCCTGTGAAGGCTGGTAGCCTTCCTGCGCATTTAAAAATTGTGGACCCGTCATTAAGCAGACAAGCAGGAACAAGGTAAGTGATCGTTTCATGTTGGTACGTTTAGTTCAGGTAATAGCGGTTTATTCTCAAAATGGCAATATCAAAATCTACAAGAGGAATTCGATTTAGTTTGCCGGTTATCCTTCAGTACGAAAGGTAGCTTTTTTTTCAAAACCCGGATTGTAAAATATCATGGTTATCTTTGCGGCGCAAACGCATATTCAAGGTTCCTGTTTCATATGGGTTCCTAATGTTGATTATTCAATTGATTACAATTTTTTTGTGGAAATAAAAATTTCAGGACTCCTTGAAGGGGCACAGCAGGCCACCGGTCTGACCGTGGTTATTGACGTATTCAGGGCCTTTTCCCTGGAGTGTTATGCATTTGCTGCCGGTGCAGAGAAAATCATTCCAGTGGCCGACATCGAACAGGCATGGCTGTTAAAAGAAAAATACCCTGGATCCCTGCTGGTGGGGGAACGCCATGAGCAGCGACCCGAGGGATTTGATTTCGGGAATTCACCCGCACAGCTGTTGCTGCACGACCTGTCAGGTAAAACCATCATTCATACCACAAGCTCGGGGACACAGGGACTGGAAAATGCAAAGCATGCCGATGAGGTAATCACCGGCAGCTTTGTAAACGCTGGCGCGATTGTACAGTATATAAAAGAGGAAAAACCAGTTACCGTATCCCTGGTGCCCATGGGATATGCCTGCCTGTACCCGGTAGAGGAGGATGACGGGTGTGCAGCATACATCGCCGGTGAACTGAACGGCAATCCCTGTGATTTCCCTGCCATGGTTCGCCAGATCAGGGAAACGAGCGGTGCCAGGTTCTTCCTGCCAGAGAAACAACATTATGCCCCGGAAGAAGATTTTCACCTCTGCCTGAACATCAACAGGTTCAACTTTGTTCTCAGGAAGGAAACCGAAAACGGACACATGGTCATCAGGAAAGTGGAACCGGAAAATTTTGGAAAAAAACAATCCTGTTGCGAATGACCGCATTCCGGAAAAATGCGGACAAGGCCATTGGGAGTTCTCGCAAGAGCGCAGGTCGGAACTGCAAGAAAGAAAAACTGATTGTGCGGAATAATTAATGTAAAGAAAATGGCTTCAATAAAAGAAAGATTTGATAAGTGGAAAGCACGGAAGTGGCACCAGAAAGCCGGTGATATCTTTTTCTGGGTGTTGCTGATCATGCTGGTGATCCCGGGACCAAGGAAAATGATCGCCACCAACCTGAACAAAGTGATGCTGCACCTCCGGAAACCTTCCATCTCCAATGATGCAGGCACCTACCAGCTATCAGCAAATGAGTACAACTGGAACATCAATAATGAGAAGGGTATCCCAGTAGCACCGGAAGACCTGCAGGGAGAAGTGATCTTCCTCAATTTCTGGGGAACCTACTGTCCGCCCTGCATTGCTGAAATGCCCGAAATACAGGGAATCTACAACGACTACAAGGACATGGTGAAATTCATCCTTGTCTCAGCCGAATCCCCCGGGAAGGTGCAGAATTTCCTCGACTCCAGGGGGTATGAGCTACCCTCCTATTATGGCGGAAACGGCATGCCCGAAGCCCTGTCAGTGCGTTCCATTCCCACCACTTTTATCATCTCCCGCGACGGAAAAATCGTCAGCAAGAAAGTGGGTGCCGCCGACTGGGACAGCAAAGCCACCCGGCGGGTGTTTGATACGCTCCTGGAAGAGGGGTAATAAAGAACCATAAGTCCATGCAAAGGTGTAGGAGCCTGAGTAGGTGTAGGAGCCGGCGCAGACCATAAGAAGGTTTCATGAACAGCAGCTTCAGGTTGCCGTTTTTCCGGTAGTTCATGATCGCCAGGAGATGGCTGCATTTGTTTGGGTGCTCCAGTCACATTGCCTTACAGATGCTGTTCCGCATTCCCTTATCAGAAATCCCCTGAAAGTATTCCATATAGCTGCTCCAGGCTGGTCTGTCTGAAATCGCTTATATTCAGCTCCGTATCTTCCAGTTCCTCTTCCTCAAGGGTGGTGACCAGTCCCACTACCTTCATCCCGGCGTTGCGTGCCGAACGGATCCCGGCAATGGCGTCTTCAAAAACAAGACAGTTTGCGGGTTCCCTGCCGACCAGCCTGGCTGCCTTGAGATAGATCTCGGGTGACGGTTTGCCATTCTCCACCCCCGAGGCATCCACGATGGGATCGAAATAATGCCTGATCCCCAGTCGTCCCAGTACGAAATCAACATTTTCTATGGGCGCAGAGGTAGCCATTGCCACGCTGAACCCAGACGTGTTCATTGCTTTCAGTAATGCTTCGAGGCCTTCCACCGGGCGAAGGTCAGGTGCAATCAATTCGCGATAGATCGCCTCTTTTTCTTCTCCCAGTTCCCTGATCTCTTCCGGGCTGGGTTTCCGGTCCATGATCTTTTCCAGGATTTCCCGGTTGGTATTCCCGAACCAGTAGCGTGAATCCGCGCGCTGGTAGTTATACCCCTTCCTTCGACAGAATTCTTCCCATGCATGGTAATGGCATTCAGCATTATCAACGATCACCCCGTCCATATCAAAAATAAAAGCAAACTTGTTCGTATCCATTATTGTGCTCCGTTTTTCGCTTTCCATGCAAGTTGCAGGAAAACTTCGTTCATATTAATGTTTTTGTTAAACATTAATATCTGCTTAATATGTCAAACATTGCCGTTAAAGTATTTGATTTTTATCATGGGTGTCAAGTTTTATTTGAGTTTTTTTATACCTATTTTTGAGTTTTTCATTCAAAACCCGTTAAAGCAACGTGGAATGAGGCATAACAAACCAGTAGTCCGGGAGCAAACATGCAAACGCATGCATCCGGTCAGTTGCAGCCGGAAAAGGAGCAAAAGAGCGCAAGGACGCTTGCCGGAAGAACGAGCTGTCTTTTCACCGGAAGAACGAGCTGTCTTTTCAAAGGCCGGAAGAATTGTGCGCGCCATGCTCATGGTGCTGACTGCGGCCATCCTGTTCACGGGATGTCAGCCGAAATTCAACCACCAGATCACCACGAATGAACTGCGCGATATGGTTTATTTCCTGGCAGGTGACAGCCTCAAGGGCAGGGAACCGGGCACACCGGAAGACTCTGTTCTGACCGCCTATATTGTTGAACAATTTGACCTGTCGGGGATGGTACCCCTCAAAGAGAATGGTTTGCAGGAGGTAATGGTGGAAAGTGGTTTCCTGGTAACGGAAAACAACAGGATGCTGATCGGGAGAGGACCCGGTGCAGAAATCAGGCAGCCCGATATACACGTGCTGGGCTTCAGTGCCACCGATACGGTCACGGGCGAACTGATTCTTTCAACGCATTTGCCGGAAACAACCGCATCACCGGTAAAGGGAAACATTCTCACAATACCCCTGCCTGCAGGTCTGCCTGGAAACGGGCATGATGCCTACACCTTTCTCAGGTCACAGTGCCTGGCTGCTGCGGACCATGGGGCTGCAGCAGTGGTGTATATCGCAACCGGTGAGCTTCCCCCGCTGGAGAGCAAAAAAAGGTTGCCGCTGCCCATTCCCGCAGTGGTACTCCTTAACGGATCTGCTGCAGAAATACTCCAAACCGGAGACCAGGACGGTATTTTTGGGATGATCAGCTCTTTCGATAATGTTGCCGTATCCACAGGACTGTATGCGACCCTCATGACCGAAGTGGTATCCAGGGAACTGTCGACCCACAATACCCTTGCCAGGCTGCAGGGAGGAAACAGTGAACTTTCAGACCAATACATCATTATTGGCGCGCACCACGACCACCTTGGCATGGGCGGAAGGGGTTCCTCATCGCGGCAGCAGGATACCATGTCCGTGCATTACGGGGCAGATGACAATGCGTCCGGTGTGGCAGGTGTGATTGAGCTTTCCCAGCACCTGATGAGCAGGTCGCCACAGAGAAGCTTCCTGTTTACCACGTTCGCTGCAGAAGAGATGGGACTGCAGGGTTCCCGGACACTGGCAGCCAATCCTGTCGTCGACCTTGAAAAGGTACAGGTGATGATCAACCTGGACATGATTGGAAGTCTGAATCCCGAGCGCCAGCTGCAGATCGGTGGCACAGGCACTTCCCCGGTATTCCGTACCCTGCTGGATTCACTGAAGCAACAGCACAATTTTAGCATCTCCTCTTCCGAAGCCGGTTACGGCCCCTCCGATCACTCGTCGTTTTACGCGGAGGATGTGCCCGTGCTGTTCATTTCAACTGGTGCACATACCGATTACCATACCCCGGCGGACTCACCGGAAAAGCTGGATTACGAGGGAATGAAGGATGTATTGTACTTTGTTTCCGACCTGGCCTATGCCCTTTCAGAAATGCCTGAAAAAATTGAATTCACAATGGCAGGCCCCAAGGAATCGTCCGGTTCCCGCGGAAGGGAAGGCATGGTGACATTCGGGCTGATGCCGGATGTGATGTACGACGGAAACGAAGGTATGCCGGTTTCATTTGTCACCGAAGGCAGGCCGGCAGCGATCGCCGGGATGAAAGGGGGCGATATCATCACTGCCGTTGACGGGAAACGTATCGGCAACGTACACGATTATATGGAAAGATTATCTGAATTAAAGGAGGGCCAGTCAGTGATCGTTCAGGTTGAACGTGACGGTGTTTGCATAGAATTATTATTGAAATTATGACGAAAGTAAGGATCCTGCTGAAGAAAACCATCTTCTGGCTCATTGCATTTGTGATCACGGTGGCTGCATCGGTGTACCAGCGAATGACGGGACCCACCTACCCGATCGATATCGAGGTCGAGGCGAACGGAACAACCTATGCGTTTGAGCTTCCCCGCTCCCATGGCGGGGAAACAGACTGCCCGGTAGAAATCACCCTGCCCGAATCATTCAGTGGAGCTGTCATTTACAGGCGGGTTCCCACTTACGAACCATGGGATACCATCAGGCTTCACAGGATCGACCAGAACCTGATCGCGTTCCTGCCCCAGCAGCCCCCGGCCGGGAAGCTGGAATACCATTTGGAGCTGCGGCACAATGACCGTGAAGTCGATCTCGGTCTGGATAAAAACATTGTAGTGAGATTCAAGGGGAATGTGCCTGCATGGGCCCTGATGCCCCATGTGTTTTTTATGTTCCTGGCCATGCTGTGGTCCAATGCCACCGGCATCCAGGCGGCTATGAATATGGACTCCTACAGGCGCAATGCGCTGATCACGGTGATTTTGTTCATCATCGGTGGACTGATCCTCGGCCCGATTGTGCAGAAATATGCCTTCGGTGCTTACTGGACAGGCTGGCCCTTCGGCGAAGACTTAACGGACAACAAAGTACTGCTTTCTGTGATCATCTGGATTGCAGCATTGGTGATGAACCGGAAGAAGGCCCGGAGATGGATGGTGATTGTTGCTGCGCTGTTCCTGTTTGCCATCTATATGATCCCGCACAGCATGCGGGGCTCCGAACTGGACTATCAATCGGGAGAGGTGATTACAGGAATACTGGTTTTGCTGATGCTCCGGGTACGGAAGGTTAAATCAATTGTATCGCTGAATACGGACTTGTCTGAATAATGATAATACCTTAAAGATATATACCAATGAAAAAATACCAGTGTACCGTATGTGGCTTTGTGTATGATCCCGTGGAAGGTGATCCGGATTCGGGAATTACCCCCGGAACCCCGTTTGAGGATATTCCCGATGACTGGTCCTGCCCGGTCTGCGGGGTGAATAAATCAGAATTCGAGCCCGTGGAGTAGTCCCGGCTCCATCCTGGTTTTCCAGGTACCTGCTTCAGGTTCAACAACCTGTGCGTTAATGGTTTTTTTTGACACCTGCTCCAGGAACGGCAGAACAATGCCTGCTATTTACCGGTACCTCTTTCATCGTCACCAGGTATGCATCACCGGATATTTCCCGGTACCTCTTTCATCGTCACCAGGTATGCATCACTGGTTGTTTTTCGGCACCTGCCTGAGTATCTCCAGCAGAAAATCCCAGAATTTTGCAACCGTTTCAATATTGATGCGCTCATCCGGGGTATGTGCTCCCTTGATCGTCGGACCGAAGGAAATCATATCGAGGTCGGGGTACTTCTGCAAAAACAGCCCGCATTCCAGTCCGGCATGAATCGCCTTTACTTCCGGATCGGTATGGAACAGTTTTTTGTAGATTGTTTCAGAGATCTCCAGTATCTCTGAGTCCTTGTTTGGCTTCCATCCCGGGTAGCCTTCGGAATGTCCTGTTACTCCGCCTGCCAGTGTAATCAGTGCCTCTACCCTATTCGCGATGTCGCGCTTGGCCGATTCCACGGAACTCCTCTGGCTGGTAACAAGTTCAATAAAATCATGATCTTTGTCGTTCAGCACCGCCAGGTTGGTGGAGGTCTCCACCAGTCCGGGAATAATCGGACTCCAGCTGATGACGCCGTGCGGACAGGCGTATATCATGTTCATCAACCTGCGCTGAAATCCTTTCTTGTAACATAATTCAGGTATCCGGACCTCTTTCATGGTCATTTCGAATCCAGGTTCAACAGTCCGGATCTCTTTGGTGATCATTTCCATGAAAGTATTGTAGTAACTTTTCAGATGTCCAAGGTGTTTCTCCTTTACAACGATGGTTGCCTGGGCGTCCCGTGGAATCGCATTCCTGAGCTTTCCTCCGCGGAAAGTAACCAGGTTCACCTTGAACCGCTGGTCCATGTTCCATAACATCCGGTTCATGATTTTAATGGCATTTGCGAATCCCTTGTGGATCTCATCCCCGGAATGTCCTCCCTGCAGGCCATCCACTGTGAACCGGAGGGCCACCCTGTTGGCTTGCACCGGCCTGGTCACTTTTTTCAGCTTGCCCACTGTGTCGATCCCGCCGGCACAGCCGATAAATATCTCACCTTCGTCTTCGGAGTCCAGGTTCAGCAGGATCTTTCCCTTTATAAAACCTTCCTTCAATCCGAACGCCCCCGTCATACCACTCTCCTCATCTGCAGTAAACAGGCATTCCAGCGGACCGTGCACTATTTCGTCCGACTCCAGGATGGCCATGGAGGCAGCGATACCGATGCCATCATCAGCCCCCAGGGTGGTACCTTCTGCCGTCATCCAACCCTCTTCAATCCTGACACTGATCGGGTCCTTGCTGAAATCATGCGTGGTTTCAGTCAGTTTTTCACCCACCATATCCAGGTGGCTCTGCAGGACCACCGTCGCGCGATTCTCAAATCCCGCCGAGGCCGGCTTGGTAATCAGGCAGTTCCCGGCATTGTCCTTCTGAAAAGGCAGCTGATGTGCTAATGCAAATTTCTCCAGGTAGGCAATGATTTTTTCTTCGTGTTTCGAAAGCCTGGGGATCTCCAGTATCTCCGCGAAATAACTCCAGACCCTTTCGGGATTTAAATCTTTCATTAATAAAAGGTTATGGGCTAATCCAAAAAAAGATGTTATGAAATATATTTACTTGAAATATGATATAAAACAAATTTAGTACGGACCGCTTGTTATATATTTATCAAAGATAAAAAACTTACGTAACCTTGACTAACCTTTATCAAAGATGATGCAAAGAACCATTGTAGCAATGCCCGGTGACGGTATCGGAAAGACCGTCCTGGATGAGACGATCAGAGTGCTTAACAAAGCAGGATTCAACGCCACTTACGTTGAAGGGGATATTGGATGGGAGTTCTGGAGAAAAGAAGGAAATCCGCTGCCGGACCGGACCATCAAACTATTGAAAGAACACAAAGTCGGGCTCTTCGGAGCAATCACCTCAAAGCCAAAGGACGAGGCGATGGAGGAACTTGACCCGTCGCTGCGGGACAAAAACTTTGTCTACTCCAGCCCCATCGTCGGGTTGCGTCAGCATTTCAATCTTGACATTTGCATCAGGCCCTGCAAGACATACAAGGGAAATCCGTTGAACTTTATCCGCCGCGGAAAGGACGGTGCGATCGAGGAACCCCTGGTGGATGTGGTCATCTTCAGGCAGAATACAGAAGGACTCTACGGCGGTGTTGAGTGGAGCAATCCGCCGGATATGGTGTACCAGGCGCTGATGAGCCATCCGAAATTCATTCAGAATTTTTCGATGGTCCCGAAAGAAGAAATCTCTGTGTCCACGCGTATTTTCACAAAGAAAGCAACAGAACGCATCCTGCGTGCTGCATTCAATCATGCACAGAAATATGGGTATGGAAGTGTGACAGTATGCGAGAAGCCCAACGTAATCAGGGAAACATCCGGGATGATGTACAAGATGGCCAGGGAGATGCAAAACAATGATTTCAGGGACATTGAATTGTGGAATACGAATATAGATGCACAGATGATGTGGCTGACCAAGAATCCTGAAAATTACGGGGTGATCGTCGCGGGCAATATGTTCGGGGACATTGTTTCCGATGGGTTTGCCGGTCTGATCGGCGGACTGGGTTTTGCGTGCAGTGCCAATATTGGTGAAGAAGTCGCTGTTTTTGAGCCAACACACGGATCGGCTCCCAAGTATGCCGGGTACAGGACCTCGATCGTGAATCCCATCGCCATGATGGAATCTGCATGCCTGATGCTGGACCACCTCGGGGAAGTTGAAATTTCGGGCAACATCCGGAATGCGATTGCCCGGGTCATCGAAGAGGGCAAGGTAATGACCTACGATATGATGAAAATGCCGGGTAAACCCGGGGTAATTGAACTGGGGGCAGCATCCACCCGGCAGATGGCAGATGCTGTTATTGCAGCGTTGTAGCAACATGATCATAAATCAAACAGGAGTGAAAGCAAAAGAAATACTCGACCTGTGGCCCGAGATCGTATGGATCAGCGACAGGCAACTAAGGGAAAAGGTAACGGCCACCTGGCAGATGGCCCTTGAACAAAGTGTACTGGGTCCCGCTGATTTGCGGGTCATCCCTTTCACGCTTTTGTGCGGACCCGATCTCACGGTGAGTTTCATGGATCACAAGCGCGCGGTGGTGCATATCGCGCGGGAGAGTGGCAAAAAAATGAATGAATTCTTCGGGGATGCACTTCCCGTGAACATGGATGTGCTGATCGCCGGGGCCATTCTTGCTGATGTGGGAAAATTACTTGAATATGAGCTGGATGCGGAAGGGAAGGCAGTACAGGGTCGCTATGGTAAATACCTGAGGCATCCCTTCTCAGGGGTTTCCCTGGCGGAAAAATGCGGTGTCCCTCCCGAGATCTGCCACATCATTGCCACCCATGCCGGGGAAGGGAACATGGTAAAAAGGTCTGTGGAAGCCTACATCGTTCATCATGCCGACTTCATGACCTTCCTGCCCTTCAAGGAGCGGTTGCAACCCTGAGTCAGGATCCCTCACCGGGAAATATCTTCACCAGGTGTGTTCCATCGGAATTGCCATACGCCCTGAACATCGCAGAGGTATTGAATTCCATGGCAACACGTCCGTACCTGTCAAGACAGATGATCCCCCCGCGGGCCCCCATCCCTTCGATCTGTTGGTGGATGACTTCCCTTGCAGCCTCTTCAACGGAATAGTCTTTGTATTCCATCAGCGCGGTCACCTCTCTGGCTGCGGTGATGCGTATAAAATATTCACCCTGACCAGTACAGGATACTCCTGCAACATCATTTTTGGCATAGGTGCCGGCCCCGATCACGGGCACGTCACCTACCCTGCCATGCTTTTTATTGGTAATCCCGCCGGTGGATGTCCCCGCATACAGGTCCCCGTGTGTATCCAGCACCACGCATCCCACCGTACCGAATTTGTTTGCCCTGAGCGAACGTTCCAGGGAGCGTTGGCTGGATTCGGTAATGAAGAAGGATGGCGGAACCACTTCCAGTCCCTGCGACCTGGCGAATATCGTGGCACCCGGACCGGAGAACATGACATGCACCGAGCTGTCCATAACCCGCCTGGCGGCACTGATCGGGTGACGTACTTCAGTGAGCCCGGTTACTGCACCTGCCTCCAGGTCTGAACCACGCATGATGCTCGCGTCCAGTTCAGCAATTCCTTCACTGGTAAGGGCTGCTCCCCTGCCGGCATTGTAAAGCGGGTTGTCCTCCAGGTACCTGATCACCTTTTCCACTGCATCGATCCCCGGGCCGCCTGAACGGAGTATTTCCAGGCCAATCTGCAAGGCAGAATCCATGGAAGCCTCGTATGCGGCAATGCCCTCTTCTCCAAGTCCTTCCCGGGTGGCCCCTCCTGCTCCACCGTGAATCACGATGGCATATTCATAAGGCAGCGGATCTGATGTCCGGGCCACCTGGTTTTCTCCCGCTGAACCGGGATTGCATCCGTTGAGCAGCAAGGCTGCCATGGTGTATACATATAACTTCATCATCTGGGTAGATTAATTGGTAAGATTTGATTCGGCTCGTTCACAAAGGTTTTGTTGCGCGATAAAAAAACACTCCCTAAATATACAATTATTCAGGGAGTGTTGAAATTATAATGAAACGGAGGTTTATTCAAGCACCAGGTTCCCGTATTTGATATCGGCAAGAATCTTTGCAGCGGACTTGCCGCCGATTGTTCCCCTTACTGCCTGGTTGGTGGCTTCCTTTTCCATCTCGTAATCGCCATCGGGAATCCTGATCGAACCAAATGATACTTCTGCTTCAATTGCAAATGCAGCCTGGCTTTCCAGTCCGGCCTTGAAGTTCCCGTAGGCAAGGTCGATAAAAACCTGTGAGAATCCTTGTGAAATAGTGACCACAGATACATTGGTATAAGCGCCATCCACTTCCAGGATGCCCTCCAGGAGATCCACGTTAAGCTTGTCATATTTACATTCAGCACTCAACTCCGACACCGTTCCGAAAAAAAGCTTGGAATAAGCGCTTTCGGTTTCCAATACCTGCGACGTATTCACTGTGAGTTCGCTGTACATCACTTCTGCTGAAAGTGCGCTGACGTTTTCAATAGTAGCATTACCATATTTCAGGTCCAGCGTATTCCAGCTGTTTTGCTCCCTGTTCACCAGGGAAGTGGCCCTCAGGCTGCCATACCTGATCTCCAGTTCTGCGGTGCCTGTAAGTTCCTGGATATATACCTCCCCGTAACTTTGTTCCAGCATGGCATTAATGTAAGCCGGCGCCTTCACGTCGTATTTGATATTGATGGTTGTCTTGCCACCGGCATTGATCTTCTCTACCTCTGTATCGAAATATACTTCCGATTTGCTTTCGGAAATATCTATTTCGATCTGCTTGAGCAGCTCTTCGGCCTTTGATTCGGACCTGGCCTCGACGGTAATGGTGATATCGACGGTAACCCTGTCCTGTTCCCAGTTCACGATATTTATTTCACCGTACTTGTTGTCAATACCAAGTGTAAATCCTTCGCTGACACTGTATTCCCTGCTGATCTTTTTCTCTGCCGGTTGTCCTGACATTGTCAGGACGGACCCCGAAAACAGGATCATCAGCAGGAAGTATTTACTGTTTTTAAATATTTGCGTTTTCATAATCGTTGGTTTGACTATTTTGTACTTGTATCAATTGTTCCAATATCTGATCCATTACCTGCAATTTGAGCTGGTAATGCTGAATAAGCGCATTCATTGCACGTTCATCGCCCGGGTTGGCATTCAGCTCCCTGAGAAGTTCCTGGTACCAGGCATCCATTTCTGAAAGTTCCTCAAGCAACATTTCTTTCTCCTCCCCGGAATTAAATGGGAGGGAAGCGATGTCCTCATAGCGGGCATTCACCTGCGATGCATAAAAGTTTTTTGTCTGCTGGAATTCCTCCGCAGCGGGATTTACAGCCATTTTGCTGCCGCCTTTGCCCGATTTGACGATCACGATGCCGGATGCAAGAATAATGGCTATGGATGCAGCAATCTGCAATGCATGCCGGAAATTCAGTCGCCGGACCGGTTGCTGCTGCGCTTTCAGTTTTTTACTGAATCGCTTCAGGTGACCCGAAGCGGGTTCGTCACTGTCCAGTGCACCGCGCATCTTTGTGATGTATTTTTCAAGGTCACTCATGATACTGCTTTTAATTCGTTCAGTTTCTTTGCAAGCTGCTTCCGCGCATTGTGGTATTGCGTCCGGGAAGTAGCATTTGTAATACCGAGTATTTCTGATATCTCGTCGTGGTCATATCCTTCGACCAGGTAAAGGAACAATACTACCCTGTATCCATCCGGGAGTTCAAAGATGGTCAGCTCTTTACCCTGTACACGGTATCCAGCAGGGTTCCATCCACCCATTTAATCACTGCAGCTACTTCCTCCCCCGGCGCAGGAGTTTGGGGCACGCCACAGATGCTTTCCGCTTCTTCCTTGAGTTCCTGTATGGTCCTGATGGGGAGTCCTGCACCTTCAACCTTTTCCAGCAGGTCTTTCCGGAGGGGATTAATGGCAATGCCGCGTTCGGTAACAATCACATCGATCAGTTCCCCCGGTCCGCAAAGCGTGGTAACGCGGTCCCTGATTACAGGAATCCTGTCCCTGAACAGGGGTACCGGGAGAATGACGGTTTTGGAAAAGAGGCAATTCTGCCATCCACCGAGCCCGTGCAGCAGGTACCCGTCGGAATGGGTAACCACGTTGGCATTGAAGTCCGTATCCACTTCGGTGGCACCCAGGATCACCACATCCACCATACCGGCAAAATTGCCTTTGCCATGGTAGTTATAGCTTGTAAACGGACTGGTCCATACATGTCCGGCGTTTTGAGCCATACTCTGTACGCCGTCCAGGTCGAAAGTCTGTCCATCGAGTATGTACTCCACCAGCCCGTCCCTGAGCATCGATACCAGGTACTTGTTGCTGCCACCCCTGGCAAAGCGTGCCCGGATGTTTTTCTCCTGCATGATTTTCCGGAAATATTCTCCTACAGCAAGGGAGGTCCCTCCTGCCCCGCTCTGGAACGAAAAACCATCCCTGATAATCCCGGCTGCATCACAGAATGTTGCAGTCAGCTCGGCCAGCAGGAGCCGGTCGGGTGAACGTGTAATCTCCGTGGTGCCTGACACGATCTGTTCAGGGTCGCCCAGCTTGTCAACCTGCACGGTGAAATCCACGTAGTTCCCCTGGATCTGCCAGGGTATACAGGGAAATTCGACCATGTTATCGGTCACCACGATTACCTTATCCGCATACTGGGAATCGGCAAGTGCAAATCCCAGCAACCCGCAGGCAGAGTTGCCATACAGACCATTTGCATTTCCAAAGGGATCGGCAGTGGGAGCGCCTATCACCGCGATATCGATTGTTACTTCCCCGTCCTGTATAGCCTGGTAACGACCTCCATGTGAACGCAATACACCTGTTCCCTGCATGCCTCCTTCAGAGACAAACTTTCCGAGGGGACCATTCATACTTCCTTGGATATGGTGGATTGTACCGTCTTCCAGGTATTTGATGAGATGTGCATGACATGGGAACGAGGCAGACGGGAACCACCTGAGTCCTTTCACACCCATTTCATGTGCAATATCGAAGACGCGGTTGGCCAGCAGGTCGCCGTTCCTGAAATGGTGGTGGGTGGAAATGGTCATCCCGTCGGTGAGCCCTGCTTTTACCAGTGCCTCCCTGAGGTTGTCCACACGCTTGTTGCCATCTGCGGGGTAATCGGCACAACTTGCAATTGCAGGAGCATGTTTCCTACCGGCCGGCTTGTGCTTCCCCACGCCTTTATAAGGAACCATCTCCTGTCCGTTGACCATTACGGGGACTTTCCTGCCTGCTGCGTTTTCTGTAAATTTCATATCACTGGTTGCTGGTTTTTTTCTTATTATCTATTCACTTTCAATGTGGCATCATGGTTTCCGAAAGGTTCTGTCGTAGTTTTCTCAAGGCGCGTCCGTTGATTTCCCGATGCTCTTAAGTAGTGTGCTTACGTAGTTATCCGAAGGCGTTTCCGTTGTCTCTCAGGACCTGTCAGTTGCCAACAATTTAAACTTTTTGGCAAGCAGCAGGATTTGTTCGGCACGCTTCACCACCGGTGCATCGATCATTTTCGATCCCAGCGACACCACACCCAGTCCTTTTTCCCTGACCTCTTTGTACGCTGCAGTGATCTCCAGGGCTTTTTCAATATCAGTTGCTGAGGGTTTGAAGCCTTCGTGTATCACCCTGATTTGCCCGGGGTGGATACATCCCATGCCCTCGAATCCCAGTGCCGCTGAAGCTTTCACATTTTCGAGCAATCCCTCCATGTTTGCCACATCGGAGTATACTGAATCGATCGGCTGGATTCCGGCCGCCTTGCATGCATTTACAATGCGTGTACGTGCATAGAACGATTCTGTCCCCTGCTGCGTGCGGGCCACACCCAGGTCGGCAGTAAAATCTTCCAGCCCGATGGCCATGGCAACAACATTCTTTGATGCGGTTGCGATTTTAAATGCATTTTCGACCCCCAGGGCGCTTTCTATGATCGGCATGTACAGGATTTCCCTTTTGATGCCTTCACTGTCCATCGTCGCGCGTACCACTTCTTCCACCTTTTGCACCTGCCAGGCCTCCTCGCACTTGGGTATGAGGAGAAGATCGGCGCCATGTGGTGCAACCACTGCTGCATCCTCGAGTCCCAGTGGCAACTGGTTGATCCTCACCATGCGTTCGGCCCCGTAGAAGTCGACATTCCGCAAGGCATTCCTGACCAGGATACGTGCTTCATCCTTCCGGTCCGGGGCCACTGAATCCTCGAGGTCGAGAATGATGCCATCCGGCTCGTGAATTCCGGCATTGATCATCATGGCGGGATTATTGCCGGGGAGATAGAGCCGTGACATCCGGAAACGATCCCCTGGTGCAGGAAGCACCTTGCGCCCGATTTCCGGCAGTAAAAAAGCTTTCCTGGTATTGGACACCTTCCTGATCGCCGCTTCCAGCCTGGCAGCCAGGACATGGGGCAATGCACCACTGTCCATGATGGTCACTTCTGCATCACTGATCCCGTAAAACTCGAGTACCTCGCTGAACAATGCGTGTATGCTTTCTCCATAGATGGAGCTGACTTTGCTTGTGAGGTGCACACGCGGTCCGCCGTGGTCGTTGAGTGTAACGGAGACCCAGCAGTCTGACCTTACTTTATCACCGGTATTGCCGGCCACTCCTGTTTTTTCCATGAAATCCGGGGTTATGAATCATTAACAAAAATACGCAGTGCATCCTGCCACGGTGTTCTGGCGGTTATGTTTAAAAGCAATGTTACCAGAGAAAGCTCAGCAGGATCCCTGCTGCAACGGCACTGCCTATCACACCGGCGACATTCGGTGCCATGGCATGCATCAGCAGGTGGTTGGAGGGATCTTCCTTCAAACCAAAATTCTGCACCACCCTGGCACTGTCGGGAACAGCCGACACCCCTGCTGCACCAATCAGCGGGTTAAGTTTCCGATCTTCGGGTGTAAAGACATTCATCACTTTGGCAAAGAAGATTCCGCCGGCGGTCGCCACCATGAAAGAGAGGGCCCCGAGACCGAAAATGATGAGTGAATCGGTGGTCAGGAACCGGTCTGCCTGCGTGGATGCTCCCACGGTAAGTCCCAGGACAATGGTTACGATATCGATCATGGAGGTGCGCGCTGTTTCCGCCAGCCGCTTGGTACGGGTGGATTCCTTCAGCAGGTTGCCGAAGAACAACATCCCCAGCAGCGGCAGCGCACTGGGTGAAATGAACGCGGTAATGATCAGCCCGATGATCGGGAACAATATTTTTTCTGTCTGTGAGACCGCGCGTGGCGGTGCCATGCGGATCACCCGTTCTTTCTTGGTTGTCATCAGCCGCATGATGGGTGGCTGGATCACCGGTACCAGGGCCATGTATGAATACGCAGCGATGGCGATGGGCCCAATAAGGTGTTCAGCGATCCTGGAAGACAGGAAAATGGCAGTCGGGCCATCGGCTCCGCCAATGATTCCGATAGCGCCGGATTCCCTGATATCGAACCCAAGCCACAACGCGCCCAGGAAGGTCAGGAAGATCCCTACCTGCGCCGCGGCTCCCAGCAGCATCAGCCTTGGCCTTGAGATCAGCGAGGAAAAGTCGGTCATGGCGCCGATTCCTAAAAATATCAGGGGCGGGTACACTCCGCGCATCACTCCGAAATAGAGATAGTTCATCACGCTGCCTTCCTCGTAAATCCCAACCTGGAGATTCACGCCTTCCGCCTGGAAAAAAGGAATATTTCCCATAATGATCCCTGCCCCGATGGGAATCAGCAGCAACGGTTCATAGTCATATTTAATGGCCAGGAAAATAAAGAGCAGTCCCACAGCAATCATGATGATGTGTCCTGCCGTGGCATTCCTGAATCCCGTGAACCTGTAAAACTGCCTGAGTCCCTCAACTGTTGTCTCCAATATGGTTTCGGGCTCGTCATCCGCCTCTGCAATGACCTCCTGGCCTTCAGCAGCCTGTGCTTCGCTGAATTGTCCGCCCGGTGTAACAAACAATCGCAACACGCAGATAACAGCAATAACCGCAAAAATTGTCAGTAATCTTCTCATGTCATCAGATGATTTGTACCAGGATATCTCCCTGCAGTACGGTATCTCCTACCTGTACGGGAATGCTTTCCACAACCCCTTTCCTGTCGGCCAGCACCTGGTTTTCCATTTTCATGGCTTCCATGATCATGAGCAGCTGTCCTTTTTCGAGGATGTCGCCCGGTTTTATCTTAATGGCGATGATGTTCCCCGGCAGCGGAGCGGTTATCGGGTGAGCGTCTCCACTTTCCCGTTTTTCGATCTCCGGTTTGGAAGGCTCTTTCACCGGGGGTGCGATCACGCGCGGGGTTTTAGAGGATTTCACTTTTTTATGGATCTCAACCTCGTAGGGTGTACCATTGACCTCCAGCCGGGCGATATTCTCTTCGATACCGATCATATCCACTGCATAATCGTTTCCGTTGATGGTGAATTTGAATTGCTTCATGATTTCTATCTGCGATTGAACTGGTTACGGACAGCATATATTTTTGAACTCCAGGGCGAATAGGCTTTGGAAACTTTCCTGATCGTCAATACCCCGCTCTCTTCATCGTGCATTTCTGAAAGGTAGAGGTGAAGTGCCAGTGATATGGCGGCAGTGGTCTCCCCTGAAATGGCCATACCGTGTGCTTCTTCCTCATCCTTCGTGTCGCCTTTTTTCTTTTTCCAGGGCTTTATATAGATCAGCTTCGGTATATTACTGAACAGCCAGAACAGCAGCACGAGTGAAGCAAATACCACCACGTAACCCACCACTGCAATTACAAGTGATTCGGTGGTGATATTGCCTTTCAAAAATAGCCAGAGCGCACTCATAGTGGTATGTTTGTGTGTTTCTTGGGGGGATTCATTTCCTTTTTGGTGGCCAGGGTCTGCAATCCCCTGATGATCCGGAACCTGGTGTTTCGTGGTTCGATCACATCATCGATATAGCCAAATCTCGCTGCTTCGTACGGATTGGCAAATTTACGGGTGTACTCATCGCTTTTTTCAGCGATAAAAGCTGCTTTCTCATCCGGATCCTCCATCTCCTTTAATGTACGGCCCTCGAGTATCTCAACGGCACCCCTGGCTCCCATTACAGCGATCTCAGCACTGGGCCAGGCATAGTTCAGGTCACCCCGCAGTTGCTTGGAGCTCATTACATCGTGAGCCCCGCCGTAGGATTTACGCAGGGTAATGGTGATCTTTGGAACAGTCGCCTCGCCGTATGCGAACATCAGTTTGGCACCATGGATGATGATTCCGCCGAATTCCTGTGCGCTACCGGGCAGGAATCCCGGCACATCCACGAATGTTACCACGGGTATGTTGAAGCAATCGCAGAACCGCACAAACCGGGCGGCCTTCCTGGAGGCTTCGATATCGAGTACCCCTGCCATGTGGCTGGGCTGGTTGGCCACGATGCCCACCGGCATGCCATTGAATTTGGAAAATCCCACGATGATGTTGCGTGCATACCTGCTGTGCACTTCGAGGAATTCCTCCCTGTCCACCACGCTCAGGATCACATCCATCATATCGTAGGGTTGGTTGGAATCCTCCGGGATGATCTCATTGAGATCGTCTTCCATCCTGTCGATGGGATCGCTACATTCGGTCTGGATCGGGTCCTCCAGGTTGTTCTGCGGCAGGTAGGAAATCAGCTTCCTGATCAGCAACAGTCCGGCTTCCTCCGATTCCACCTTGAAATGCGAAATTCCCGATTTGGTGGAATGCATTTCGGCGCCCCCAAGTGCTTCCGTGGAGATCACCTCTCCGGTAACCGTTTTGGTGACTTTGGGACCCGTGACAAACATATACGAGGTTTTGTCACTCATGATGATGAAATCGGTCAGCGCCGGTGAATATACTGCGCCGCCTGCACAGGGACCAAAGATCGCCGAGATCTGGGGGATCACTCCCGAGGCGAGGATATTGCGTTCAAAAATCTCGGCGTATCCGGCAAGACTTTTAACCCCTTCCTGGATCCTGGCACCGCCGCTGTCGTTGATCCCGACCACGGGTGCCCCGACCTTCATGGCCTGGTCCATGATTTTGCAGATCTTTCGGGCGTGGGTTTCGGACAGCGATCCGCCGAAAACGGTGAAATCCTGTGCATACACATATATCACACGGCCATCGATCGTACCGTGACCGGTGACCACGCCGTCAGAAAGGTAGGTTTGTTTCTCCAGGCCGAATTCATGGCTGCGGTGCGTGACAAACATATCGTATTCCTCAAAACTGCCTTCATCGAGCAGGATGGTGATCCGCTCCCGCGCCGTTAGCTTTCCCTTGGAATGCTGGGCAGCGATTTTGTCCTCGCCACCACCAGCCTTTGCCTGCTCACGCAACGCGATCAATTGCTTGATCTTGTCTGTGCTGCTCATATTGTTTGGGGTATTTGTGTCATCTGTATACTACTATTACCGGGTTTTCAGGGTATTCCTTATATTCTTCTGTATAATCCGGGTATTCCGGAAAAACTGTGTTGCGTTTACCCGCTGCAGAACTCGGTGAGTACACCGAATGTGGATTTGGGATGCAGGAAACCGATGTTCAGTCCCTCGGCCCCTTTCCTGCCTGTTGCATCGATCAGTCGCACACCTTTTCCTGCGGCATCTTCCAACGCTTTGTCCACATCCGGGACGGCGAAGGCAAGGTGATGGATGCCCGGACCTTTCTTTGCAATAAATTTCCCGACAGGACCTTCCGGATCAGTGGATTCCAGCAATTCAATCTTGGTATCGCCTAACTTGAAGAAGGCTGTTTTTACTTTCTGGTCCTTCACCTCTTCAATGGCATAGCATTCAAGGCCGATCACCTCCTCATAATACCTGATCGCGGCAACGAGATCTTCCACTGCAATACCGATGTGTTCAATGTGTGTTGGCTTCATATTGAGTTAAAATGATTTGATTTGATTTGGTAGTACAAAATTAGCGGATTAACCATGGGGTTATCCCCGAAAGGTGCATTAATAATGAACAGCAGCACCTGTTTTTTAACACTACTCTGAGAGCGAACGGTAGATTTGTTCCTGAATTTCGGTACGGACATTCTCCGTAATAAGCTGAATGTTGAACTGGTCGGGGTGGATGCGGTTGGAAAGGAAGATGTACAGCAGGTCATATTTTGGGTCCACCCAGGTGATGGTGCCTGTGAAGCCGGAATGACCGAAACTTAGTTCGGAGGCAGAATTGCAGGCCGGTCCGGCATCATCCTTGTCAGTGATCGGCCGGTCAAAGCCAAGTGCCCGGCGGTTTTTCTTCTCGCAGAACTGACAGCGCGTATAGTCTGCTATGGTTGCTGAGTCAATGAACCGCTCACCTCCATAGGTTCCGTTATTGAGGTACATCTGCATGAGTTTTGCCAGGTCATTGGCATTGGAGAACAACCCGGCGTGTCCGCACACGCCCCCGAGCATTGCTGCCCCGGGATCATGCACATGGCCATGCACAAGCTGCCTCCGGAATATCAGGTCGTTTTCCGTGGGAACGATGCGGCTCCGGCTAAAGCGGTTCAATGGAAGGAATCCCAGCGACTCTGCGCCCAGCGGACCATAAAAGTTGAACCAGTTGTAGGGGTAAAAAAGCGTATCTGTGATCTCCTCGACAGCCCTGAACAGGTAGTAATAGCCCAGGTCACTGTAAAGATACGCCGGATCACCCAGGGGTGATTCCATGATACGCCGGTAGACAGAATCGCGGTAATCCTGCCGCAGATACAGGTGATCCGCCACCTGGAGAGGGTAACCAGGACTGTATTCCAGTTCAAAGACACTGTCCCTGTAAACGATGTTCCGGTTTGCATAGGCTGCAGGACCCAGTTTATACGGGTAGGTATCGTTGAACCTGGTGCTGATGAGCCGTTGCGAGGTATCCATTGGTTCGATGGTCTCCATATAGAAGGGGATCCAAGCCTGCAGCCCCGCCTGGTGCGTAAGGATATCCCTGATCTGCAACCGGGCCTTCTGTGAAGTGTCCAGTGCTGGGTAGTAGGCTCCAAGCATGCTGTCTGCACTGAATCGACCCTGGTCCTGAAGCCGCATCAGTGCAGGGATCGTTGAGGCAATCTTTGTAATACTGGCCAGGTCGTACACGTCTTCATTTCTTACAGGCTGTTTCCTCCGGTAGGTGTGGTGACCATATGATTCCTGCCAGACCACCCTGCCCTTTCGTGCGACCAGCACCTGGCAGCCCGGGGTTGCCTTCATGGCAAGTGCCTTGTAGATGGTTTCCTCGATTTTCCGGAGCCTGTCGAAATTCATCCCCACACCCTCGGGACTGCCATATGACAGACGTGTACCGCCTTTTGTTTCATAGCCCGTGCCTGCCGGAAAGCGGTCTCCGACCGATACAGGAAGCCTTCCGCTGATGGAAGTACCGCCGAAAAGTGCCTGCGCTGCAAACTGCTGGTTGATCTCCTGGTTGGTATATGCCACAAGTATTGCATCTGCATTCTCCAGGTTGCCCAGGACCCCAAGGGCATAGGGATAGCCAAAATGGTTGAACACCACTTTCCCGTCAAAGTTGAGCCCGTTGATAAATTCCTTGACCCCGGGCGGAATATCGAAATTATTGCCGTAAGACCTTGTATAATACGTACTGATGATCAATGTGTTGTACTTCAACAGCTCACTTTCCAGGATGGAATCGGCCGGAAATCCGGCCGGGCCGTTAAAGTAATAATGGTGCCCGGTTTTGTATTTATCCAGGTATTGTGTGAAGGTCGTCGGTCCTTCTGCTCCGATGTTGATGGTGGCCAGTGTCATCTTTTCCAGTTCGCTGAATGGAATTATTTCCTGGTCATTCTTCACCATCGTGATGGCCTGCGTTGCCAGCGCTTCCTTCAGGGGAAGGTAACGACGGTCATTCAGCCGCCCATACAGGCCCTGCGTTTCGACAGTCCGCAAGGTGTCGAGGCCCAGCCATTTCTTTGCCAGCAACACTTTTCTGCATGACCGGTCCACCTGTGTTTCCGGAATTTCCCCGCGTTGCACTGCCCGCCTGATATGGTGGATGGTCCTGGAAACGTCGGAAGGCATCAGGATGATGTCATTCCCTGCTTTCAATGCCTCCACTTCGGCATCTCCCGGCTGGTAATGGTCACTTACACCTTTCATGTTCATGGCATCTGTGACGATCAGCCCCTCGAATCCCAGCTCCTGTTGCAGCAAATGTGTTACGATGGTATCTGACAGCGATGCGGGCCGGTGAGGGCGGTCATCCAGGGCATTTACCTGGAGATGTGCCACCATAATTCCCGTGAGTCCGCTTTTGATGGCATGCCTGAAAGGATAGAGTTCAACCGAGTCAAGCCGCTCCCTGCTGAAATTCAACACCGGGAGGTCATAGTGCGAGTCGGTACGTGTGTCGCCATGACCCGGAAAATGTTTTGCTGTAACAAGGATGCCGCCATTCTGCATTCCCAGGAAAGCGGCATTCACCTTTGCGGCAACCTGAACGGGTTCTTCTCCAAAGGAGCGGGTATTGATCACCGGATTCCCCGGATTGTTATTGATGTCTGCCACAGGTGCGAAATTCATATGCACCCCAAGGTCCTTGAGTTGCTGCGCCAGTTCCTGGCCAAACCGGTAGATCAGCATATTGTCCCGTATGGCCCCCAGTTCCATCTGCCGCGGATACCTGGTCACGCTGTCGAGCCGCATGTCCAGTCCCCATTCCGCATCCATGGCAATGAGCAACGGCACTTCGGAATGTTGCTGCAGGACATTGGTCATGTGTGCCTGCCGCAACGGGCCTCCCTGGAAAAAGATGATGCCTCCGATCTTCTCTTTTTCCACCAGTTCCATTAAGTCATCGAGGTGCGACGGATCCCGGTTGGAATAGGCCTGTACCATGAGCAACTGCGCGATCTTCTCCTCCAGGGTCATCTGGCCCATGACCGAATCCACCCAGGAATTATTTGCCGACAGGAAAGCGGGTGCTTTTGCCGCAGCAGCAATTATTTCTCCCTTTGAAAGAAAACCGGGGTTCACCGGGGCCATGAACATCTGCAATCCCAGAAACAACGGGACGATCCTTCTCAACTTCATCTCTCGCTAACAGCTATAGGTTGTGACTATGGGTTATGTTGTCACAAAGATAGGATTGTCAGGGAAAGTTCAAAGCCTTGTTATCAACAGCATACATAAGTTCCGGCAATATATATTCATTCCGGGTTAGTAGTCCAGTTTTTTGCTGATTTGCCTGGGAACGGCATCCTTGTGGACCATAAAAAAGATGGTTTTTGCCCGCATGTAGGCTTCGGAACAATAGAAATAGCCTTCGTAAACGTGGTTGTCCACACCCCAGGAATTTTTCACTTTGTAGAATTTATTTCCATCCTGGTCAACGGCCGTCCCGGTAATGTGCATCAGGTGATCGTCGGTGGTCGTGTAGTTATCGAACCATTCCTGCCTGTTCTCCTGTGTAATCTCCATTTCTTTCCTGGGTGATGAAAAATCATAGAACATCGCCTGGCGCTGCCTGTCCGACATCTCGCTCCACCTGCCCTGTTCCAGGTTTGAAAGATCCTCGATATTCTCTGAGGGCAGCAGGGCGATCCCTGCATTCCAGTTGAAGCCCTTTTCACCCACATCCGCATCCCAGCATACGGAATATCCGTTTTCAAGCGCATGATCGAGCACCCGCATCAGCTCATCGAGTTGCACATTATCGATCTCGTTCCATCCCCAGTTGTCGGGAATCTCGAGAATAAACGGCTCATAAAACGGATGGTGGGTAAATGATCCGATGGTGACATAGTCGGCAGGATTCAATTGCAGACTTGCTGCGAAGCTTTTCGGGGTATATCCTGTGCCATTGTATTAAAATTCAACGGGATACGCGCCCAGGTATGCATCCAGGACTCCTTCAAATCCTTTTTTCCATACCGGTGTGAGTTTCCTGTTCGGATTTTTAATCACCTGTTCAACATAGCCTGTGAGCACCGCCTCCATTTCACCGTGGACAGGCCTCTCTTCTCCAATGGTCATGCCATCATATGCCTCTTCGGGTACCAGCCCGTACTTGTTCCATACCATGACCAGGTCGTGTGCGAGTCCTCCGCCGCCAAAATTGGTCTTTCCATGCATGCGCACGTACTTATCGGCTTTCTCGGTAAAGCAGTTCCTTACAAGAAACATTTCTGAAAGGTCATACTCCCCTTTCTTTTCCCTTATCAGTTCAGCCTCGAGAAAGGAAATGGCAGCATAGCTCCAGCAGGTTCCCGAGCGGTACTGGTCCCTGACAGGAGTGACTTCGATGGTGATCTCATCTGTGAAGGTGTAGCCCGTTTGCTGGGCGTTGGTTGTCATGGTAGTGACTGCAAGCGCAATTGCAAGCAATACAGTTAAAGGTCGCTGTATCATGATACGTTGTTTTGAAATGATTCATTTGTGTAACATTCTCCACGCATCAACAACATGTAATGTCTGTTGATGATGCATAAAGGGAAGTAAAGATAACAGAAGTAACAGGTCGCGAAAAATATTCTGCAACATGAAAATTTATTCCTGTACCTGCATAACAGGTCCCAATACTCATGGGGCAAACCGGGACAGTTGATGTATCCATGGGTAGTGAGCGGCCCGGAGAAAGCAATTACTGCCTGCCATTGACAAGTCGGGCGTTGGCTCCACATCCATAGTTGGCGGTCCACTCACACCGACATCCTGTTGATCATCTCGTGTACTTTCTCCGTATACGTCCTGGAGACCGGAATTCTGCTCTCATCGGCATTGTCGAGGTAAATATAGAGGCTTGTGCCTGAGAGCCTGACCATTTTCACGTTCTCGAAATTCACCATGTATGAACGGTGGCACCTTTGGATCAATGTCTTTTCCAGCTCTTTTTCAAGACGTTTCATGGTATTGCGCAGCATCACCTTTTTCATGCGGTCCTTGTCCTGGACGTAGACCGTTACGTAATTATCGGTAGATTCAATAAACAGGACATCTGAAGCGTGCAGTGAAAAACGAAGCTTACCGGTTTCATCATAAAAATTGACCATGTTTCTGCTGCTGTAGGTATGGGAAGTAGCACCCGAAAGTTCTTCGAGTTTCTGCTTCTGTTGCTGCCAGGAAAAGTACAACCAGGAGAGTGCATATGGAATGGCCAGCACAAACACTGTAACCAGCAGCAATCTGAAAAATTGCTCAAATGGATTGTTGTCATTCTGCAGTATCAGGATATCCATCAAGGTATATGCACCGGCAAGCAGCAGCAATTCCATGAATATCCAGAATACATAGACCAGGAAGTTAATGCGTGTACGCCGGGCCAGCCCGATAAAAACCAGTCTGCTGGCAACGATCACGAGCATTCCCGCCAGGATATACAAACTGGAATAGAAGAATAATTCCGCTTTCCCGGCATTGAACCAGCTCTCTGCATTGAATGGTGCATATATATTGATAAATATCAGTGCAAAAACCGCAGTGAACGAGATTTGTTGCAGTACATTCGTTTTATCAACCAGGTAGGGTGGTATTTTTCTCAGCAGGAAAACCATTTTCTGAAATAGTAGTTCAAAGTTAACCAAATATCACAATACTTTGAGCTCTGTTCGGCGGTTCAGGGCCCGGCCCTCTTCGGTGGCATTGTCAGCCACGGGCACTTTTTCTCCATACCCCCTGGCCGTAAGTCTGGTCGGGTCAATTCCTTTTTCTTCCAGGTAGCGAACCACTTCTGCGGCCCTTTTTTCCGAGAGCTCCATATTATGGCCCGGTGACCCGGTATTGTCGGTATGACCAGAGATCTCAATGCGTAATCCCGGGTTGCGCACCAGCAATTCGAGGATCTTGTCCAGTTCCACCCTGGATGATTTCTGCAGCTGGTGGGAATCGGTATCAAAGAATATATTGTTCAATACGATTTTCTTACCCTGCACAATGGGTTTCATGGGAATATCCTTCCTGAAAGGGTCCATCTTCGAATACACCTTATCCATTTCAAAATGGTCTGAGTAAAACAGGTATCCCGGCATGGATACATTGAATGCATAGGAAGTACCTGCCGGAAGGCTCACAAAGTACTCTCCCTCAGTCGGTCGGGATACCGACTCCATCACCAGCGTACCTGTTTCCAGGTCGATCAGCTGGAACAATGCTTCCAGTCCTTTCATGTTACGCGCGTCATATACCCGCCCGGTGATATAGGAAACCTGCCGTGGGCGTACCTCTTCAGGCATATCAAATGCATAGATATCGGTATCTGTTCCCTCGCGGCGATTGGTTGAATAATATGCCCTGTCGCCTCCTGCATTCACCACGAAACCCATCTCTTCGTTGTGCGTATTGATCGGATACCCCAGGTTTTGCGGGGTACTCCAGTTCCCGCCGGTGTCCAGCCGGGAAACAAAGACATCCCCCATTCCAAGACCGGGCCAGCCGTCGGAAGAAAAATAAAGGGACCTCCCGTCGGGGTGAATAAACGGGGATTGTTCAATTCCCGGGGTATTGATGCTGTCTCCCAGGTTCACCGGGTCGGTCCATGAATTCCCGTTTCGCCTGGTCATCCATATATCATAGCCGCCTTTTCCTCCCGGACGGTTGCTGGTAAAATAAAGAATGCGTCCGTCTGCCGAAACAGAAGGATGCTTTTCACTGTACCGGGTATTGACCACATTACCGAGGTTCAGCGGGTCGGTCCATTTGCCGGAGTCATCGATCCTTGCAAAATACAGGTCACACATCGGACCGTGACCGTTCGGCCTGTTGCAGGAAGTAAAAAAGATATATCTGCCATCAGCAGTGATCGACTGTGCCCCTTCGTTGGTATTGGTATTTACCGGCGGACCCAGGTATTCCCGGTCAACCCACTGGCCGTCCTCTTTCCGGGCGAAATAAAAATCCTCCTGGAGCTTCAGCCTGGCAGGACCCAGATCAGGATTCGGAGGTCCCAGGACCGTAAAAAAAATCGTTTGCTCATCAACCGAGAGTGAGGGCCAGTACTCGTATTGTTCAGTATTCACCGCCTCGCCCAGCGATTCCGGGTTAAAAGGCACGGGATTACTGACTGCCCGGATGGAAAAATCGATGTTTTTCTCAAGGGTTGATGACAGTTCAGCGGAACGGTCATCCGTGAATCCACATCTCTGCCACAGGTCGAGATACCGGCGTGCCTGGTGGTACCGGCCACCCTTGTATTTCAATTCGGCAACCTTCAGGTATCCCGCCGCATAACCTGGTGTATCCGGGTCTGCCTGTACTCCTTTCAGATAATAATCTGCTGCCCTGCCAGGTTCCTGTTTGTCGAGGCTGATCTGCGCCAGCATGAACCACGCTTCAACAAATGAGGTATCGATCTCCACTGCTTTCTGCAGGTATTCCTCAGCCTGCTCATCCTGTTGCAGGACAAAAAACTCACGGGCTTTTTCAAAATTCCTGATTGCCCGCTTCGAATCAGATGCATATTCCTGCGAAAACAGCGGCAGAAAGCTGAAAAGTGCGAGCAAAAAAGAGATATTCCTCATGGCGGATGAATTTTGCATAAAAGTAACGATTCGATTGCAGTCTTTCAATTGCCCGGTTTGTTCAATGCAACAGCAGTGCCAATTTATGGAATCCGCATATATTTATGCGCCTGCAGGGAGATTCCCCAGGAAGGATTTTCCTTGGCGAAATCTATGCAGACGGGAAGCATTTTTTCCCGGTTGCTCCATTCTGGCTGAAGGTACAGTTTGCACGCTTCGCTGACCAGGCCGGAATGTTCCACTGCCCACTCGAGGTCCTGCTCCCTTGCGATGATCACCTTCAGCTCATGGGCCTGCTGATGAATATCTCCCACCGGGGGCATGTTCTGCTTGGGAGAAAGACAAATCCAGTCCCAGGTGCCGGTAAGCGGGTATGCTCCGCTGGTTTCCAGGTATGTCTCTATACCACGCTCTTTCAGCAAGGAGGTAAGCGGACCCATATCCACCATCAGGGGCTCTCCTCCGGTAACCACCACTGCTGCAGCCGGGTACAGTGCTGCACGGTCGGCGATGTCGCGGATGGCCACAGGCGGGTGCAGTTCCGGGTTCCACGAGAACTTGGTATCGCACCAGCTGCAACCCACATCACACCCTCCAATACGGATAAAATACGCGGCATGACCTGTATGGAAACCTTCCCCCTGCAGCGTATAGAATTCTTCCACAAGGGGCACCTTTATTCCCTGCTCAAACTGATCGTTCTGTTCCTGTTTTTTCATTCCTTGGATATACTGATCTTATTTTCCTGTACCTGCATGCTGTCCCTATATTGATCCCACTTCAAATGCTTTCTCATTTCAAACTCCGGCAGATTTTTCTTCCGATGCTCTTTTTTTGCAAAGATATCAATATGCCTGATAAAGGGCCTGCCTGTACAGTCTTTTCTCGGAGCTGATAAAGATCCTGCCATAGGGATCGTAACAAACCCCTTCCATCTGCGTCCCTGCATACCGAAGGAAGCGGCGTGCCTTTCCCCCGCAGGAGATAAGCGCCGGGTCCTCATTAAAACCATACCTGATAATGACAGGAATCAGTTTTTTGTTGTATCCCACCAGCACAACCTCCTTACTGCTCCTGTCAATATCTGCGCCGGTAATCAGCGCATTCACCGTGTAGGCAACCTTCGATTTGATCCTGTAATGTCCGGCATCCACGGGCAAAACATATACGCGGGTTTCAAGATGCACCCAGTCTTTGGCGAAAAGGTAGAGTGAATCCCCGTATACAAACAGGGCCTCACAATCGTGTGAATAAAGCCCGCGACCGGTCCTGCTCACAGGTTCGTCGTAGGAAAAGGAGATCACCTCCGCAGCAACCAGGAAGTCGGGAAGCCCTGCCGCAGCGGCGCGGATTTTATAAATCTGCAGGGTATCTTTTGTTCCGAAATTGTTCCCCACATCGGCCACGTAATAATAACCATTCCCATGCGTGATATCTTCCCAGTCGGCATTGACCGCATTCCGCACAATGGTTTTCTGAAGGACCGATCCGGAGTCGTTGAAAAAATAAAGGGCGGGATCACCTCCTGAGTCGTTAAAACTGATGAAGCGTGCATCCTGGTAAGCCAGTCCGCTCGTTTCGATGAGTGAGTCAGAAAGAACGGCGGTTTTTTTCACTGCACCTGCCACCGGGTATTCGCAGCTGGTGGGATAGAACGTGTACGTACACGAAGTAGCTGCAAACAGCAGTGGCAGGAGATATAAGTGGTGGAATCTTTTCATCGGCATGTGGTGGAACCTTTTTTACTCATTTGGGGATACCGGTCCTTTGCCAGTGCCGGAACCCATTCTACTTATATGGCAATACCTGTTCTTCTGGCAGTAGAGGAGCCTGTTTTTCTTAAATGGTGGAACATGTTCCTTTCATGTGCCGGAGTTTGTTCTTCTTTGCGGCGCTACCTGTTCATCTGTGGTGTTACCTGTTCTCCTGTGGTGTTACCTGTTCTCCTGTGGTGTTACCTGTTCTTCAGTAAGTCATTGAACTTACTCTTCCGTATCACTGATTCCAAGGGCCTGCATGAATTTGGCTTTAAAATCAGTGTTGTCATAGAAACCTGTGAACAATTCTGCCCCGGGTCCGTAAGCAAACACAGGAATAATGATCCCGGTATGGCCCCCGGTAGTGAAGGTTGTTTCCACGCTCTTTTTTTCAATATTACCATTCAGGATCATCATCCCGCCTGTTTCATGGTCGGCGGTAACCACCACTAGCGTTTCGCCATCCTTTTCAGCAAAATCCATTGCTACCTTCACAGCTGCATCGAAATCCAGGGTCTCCTGCAATACATATTCCTGGTTATTGTCATGTCCGCCCCAGTCGATCTGCGATCCTTCGATCATAACGAAGAAACCGTCCCCATCCTGTTTCAGCAATTCAAGTGCCTTCCTGGCAGCAAACGGAAGCATGTCCTCCCTGCCACTGAGCATATTCGGATGGTGCACCGCTGCGGTAAGCGCGGCAAGCTTTCCACTGGTATGTGCAGCAACCTGGCTGATATCGGTGGCAACGGTATATCCTTTTGTCTCGAGTTCTTTTGCCAGGTCGCGCCCGTCTTCCCTTTTGGTAAAATGGTCCAGGCCACCCCCGATAAACACATCGATATCGGTTTTCAGAAAATCAGCGGCAATGGCTTCGTAGTCGTTCCTGCTCACTTCATTGGCAATGAACGACGCCGGAGTGGCATGGGTGATGGCGGAAGAAGAGACAAGCCCGGTGGCCATGCCCTTGCGCTCCGCCACTTTCAGAATGGACTCCAGCTCATTGCGTGCAGTATCCACTCCGATCATGCCATTGTTGGTCTTCTTTCCACATGCCAGGGCTGTACCACTTGCAGCGCTGTCGGTAATGTACCTGTTGGCAGAATAGTTCGTCTGCAGACCCACGTGCGTGGCACGCATCATGTCCAGTGATCCGCCATTGATGGTATAGGCTGCATACACCTGGTGCAATCCCATCCCGTCACCTATAAGAAAGATTATGTTTTTCGCCTGGGGCTGGGTTGTTGGTTTTGTGCTGCATGAAGAAATACTGATCGCAAGTGCAGGTACAAGTATGATGGCAAGCAGCGTCCGGTTCATTTTTCTGAAAATTGTCAGCATCTGTTATCTGTTTTTTGTTTTGAATGATTACATAAAGCCCAGGCATGCAACTCCTGGTGCATGTTCAAGTTTCCGCTGCGAAAATAACGATAATGTAATATATGCAGGTCAAAAAAAATAACAATCTCACAAAAAGTGACGATTCGCACACCTTTTCCCGGTTGCTCCTGAACGGGGCATGTGCGTGCAAATTGCCTTAAATAAGCCTAAGAGAATGATTTATAACATTTTGAGGGATTACTATTGAAGGGACATTTACCGATATCATGAAAACGATCAGCTTTTTAGAAATGATCTGCAATAATTTGATGTTATTTTGTGCGGATCAACCGATGAAAATCGTATTTTCAGCAACTAAAAGAACATTAAATGAGGCCGATCAATACAGCCATTGCATCCTACGGAATGTCGGGGATCGTTTTCCATGGTCCGCTCCTGGAAAATCACAAGGGATTCAGCATAAGCAAGATCCTCGAACGGCACAAGCATGATTCTGCAGGCAGGCACCCGGGTGCAACCCTGGTAAGAACGTATGATGAAATACTGAAAGACCCGGATATCGAGCTGGTTGTTGTGAATACCCCTGATTATCTGCATTTCGGGATGGCCATGGAAGCACTGGATGCAGGAAAGCATATTGTTGTGGAAAAGCCCTTTACCCTTAAAAGCGGGGATGCCGATAACATCATCGCGCTGGCCCGGGATAAAGGGCTGATGGTATCTGTTTTTCAGAACCGCCGGTGGGACGGGGACTTCCTGACAGTGAAAAAAGTAATTGGGGACGGATCGCTGGGGCGCCTGGTATCCTTTGAATCGCATTTCGACAGGTTCAGGAACTATGTCCAGGAATCGTGGAAAGAGGAAAAACGGCTGGGTGCCGGAACATTGTATAACCTGGGATCCCATATGATTGACCAGGCCCTCCAGTTGTTCGGAATGCCGGAATACCTGTACGCCGATGTAAGGGCGCAGCGGACAGGCAGTGCCATTGATGACAGTTTTGATATTTTCATGCACTATCCCGGGGTAAAATGTCTTGTACGGGGCAGTTACCTGGTAAAGGAACCGGGTCCCCGGTACATCCTGCATGGCACCCATGGCAGTTTCCTGAAATACGGGCTTGATCCGCAGGAGCAGGCGCTTAAGGAAGGTGGGGTCCCCGGCTCAGCCAACTGGGGAGAAGAGGATCAGTCGGCATTCGGCTACCTGCACTCAGAATTCAGCGGGAAGGACCAGCAACTGCAAATTCCGACTGTCCCGGGTAACTACCTGGCCTATTATGACAACATCTACGCACACCTTCGGAATGGAATGCCTTTGCTCGTTACGGCCCCGGAGGCAAGAGATGTGATAAGGATTATCGAAGCGGCTTACGAAAGTGCAGAACAGGAAAAAACAGTTCGTTTAAGCTGATTCCGGCATCAGTCCGGTTCCGGCATCAGGATGGCAAAAACAAATCCTCCCTTTTCCTCCAGTATCATCAGACGCGGGTATTTCTGCATGACCCTCTGACTCTTGTCTGCTTTCATTACCACGTACAGTGGATGTCCATCGCGGTCCCTGCTGATCCAGTCCTCTTTGTCCCCTGGCATGTATCCCGGCATCCACTCACCATAGAAATAAGGGGCAAAACTCTTGAATCCAAGCGCCACGACCCGGTTATCTGTGCCTGCATGTTCTTCTATGAAGGCGATTGCAGGACCCTGGATCATTTTTTCAACTTTGGGAACATATAACAGCATCAAACTGAATGTAAATAAGAAAGTGACGATGTGTAATGCGAATAATCCCTTAAATTCCCTTTTCCGGATCCGGGGCAGCGCATAGATCAATCCTCCAGCCAGCAAAAGTGCCGGAAGGTAGTCAGCCGCTCCCCATCCTGCCTCTGCATGCAACACACCGTAAACGTAAGGATCAGTAAGTTCCGGAAACCTGTCGGTGAACAATTCAGGATACAGCATTACGGTAGGTACCAGGACCGTCAGCAAAACATATACCGTTCCGATGCCCCCGAGTAAAGCGAGCTGCCAGCGTTTGATCTCCAGCTTCCGGTCGAGCCAGTGGTGGATCACCCATGCGGAAATGAACGTGATGGGGAACCATGCCAGGGAGCTGTAATGCACCAGCTTGGTCTGCACAAGGGAGAAAACGATCAGTACCACTGCCAGCAAAATATACATCCACATCCTGAGGGTATGTGCCTTTCGAACATCCTCCTTTTTTTTGGTGATGCCCGACAGCATGAACACTGAAGCCGGGAATGCCCCAAACAGCAGGATTACAAAATGGAAACCCGGAAAACCTCCGTGGCCTGCAAAATCCTCTGAGAACAACCCGGCCTGGTAGTCGATGAAAGAGCGCACCACATCCATATTGCCGTTCATGATGGCAACCATGAACCATGAACCTCCCGTGAGAAGCAGCACCAGGGAAAAGACAACCACATGCATGGGAACGACACTGATCTTTCCGCGCCGCAGGATCAGGAAAACGGTGAAAGCCAGGACAAAGATCAATACGGCAACGGGTCCCTTGGTAAGCACTGCCAGTCCCAGGAAAAAAGCCGACAGGGAAACCTGCAGGTACCTTTTTACCGAATGCATACCTTCAAGGAAGAAAATGAAAAACAATATCCCAAGAAAAATAAAAAGGTTGAACCAGGGGTCGATAATGCCCGTCTGGAAATAAAAAAACGGCAGAATTGCGGTGGCGTATGCCAGGGACCAGAGCATTCCAAAGCGGTTCCCGTGTACCTTTCTTCCGGCCAGGAACAGGATGATGAGGGTAAGTATTCCGCAGATGGCATTGGGAAACCGTGCGGCAAATTCATTGATCCCGAAGAGTTTCATCGAGATGACCTGCAGCCATATGAACAAGGGAGGTTTTTCCCAGAAGGGTTCGTAGTTGATGGTGACGGTCATATAGTCTCCGCTGATGATCATCTCCCTGGCCGATTCCGCAAAGATGATTTCATCCCAATCGAACAGGTGCACTGCTCCGCTAAAAGGAACCAGGAAAATGATTCCGTAAAGGATGATCAGCAGGATCACCAACATGGGATGCAGGTTGCGTTTCATCGTTTTACATCGGCTAAGGAACGGTTCATCCAGTTTCGGTCAACTTTCCTGATCCACAGCCAGGCGAGCCACCCCGAGATGAGTCCAAGGAACGAGCCTCCCACCACATCCACCAGGAAATGCTGTGAAAGATAGATCCTGCTGTACCCCACCCCCAGTGCAAGCACGAAAAGCCCGACCTGTGCCACCGCTGAACGGGTCGTCAGTGCCAGCGCAAAGAAGAGTGCAAAGGCCGTGGCAGTATGACCCGAAGGGAAACTCATCCAGGCATGCATGTCGACTCTCTCCACCAGGTACAATTGTTCACTTGCTCCCGAAAGCTCAAAAAACTTTACCGGCCGGGGCAGATCACTGAAAAAAAGTCTTTTTAATACCTGGGCCGAAAGCCCGCCGATAGCAAATGCAGCGAGGCCTGTGAAAAAATGCCTGAAGGAGATGAGCAGCAGCCCTGTGACCAGGATAATCAGCAGCAGTCCGTCTCCCATGAAGGTCCAGTATTTCATCAGTACATCCAGAAATGGTGTATGCAAAGCATTCATTTTCAGATGTATTGTCTCTTTCGGCACCGAAAGTACAACGACCAGGAGCGCCGGAAAGACCAATACATAACCCAGCAGGAAAATGCTGCCGGGCGACCGCTGTATTGTACGTGAAATGAACTTCCCTGAAATCATAATTTAACTGCCTAAAGTTAGAAAATTTTTCTACTTTTGGATTTCGCTATAACATAATTGTACCAGACCAGATGAATACAAAAGAACTCAAACAAGCATTTATCGCCCTTTACGGTGAGGGTGACGGACAGATCCAGGCATATTTTGCACCAGGAAGAGTGAACCTTATCGGAGAACATACCGATTACAACGGGGGATATGTTTTCCCCTGTGCCCTTTCCTTCGGGACGTACCTGCTTGCGCGGAAAAACAATTCGCGGATAGTGCGTTTTGCCACTACCAATTTTGATCACCGCGGGGAGGTCGTTCTGGATGAGCCGTTTGAGAAGGAAGGTAAATCGTGGATCAACTATCCCCTGGGGGTGATCAGTGAACTTCACAAAGAGGCAAAAGAGATCGAGGGACTCGACATGCTCTATTCAGGAGATATTCCCAATGGTGCCGGGCTCTCTTCATCTGCTTCCATTGAAATGGTGACAGGCACGGCACTCAATGATATATTTGGTTTCAATATTGAAAAAATGGACCTGGTGAAAATCGGTCAGAATGCTGAAAACAAATTTGTCGGCGTCAACTGCGGGATCATGGACCAGTTTGCCAGCGGAATGGGTGCCAAAGACCATGCACTGTTCCTGAATTGTGAAACACTCGATTACGAGAAAGTGCCCCTGGTGCTGGATGGAATAAAGATTGTCATTGCCAACACCAACCTGCGGCGCGGACTCGCCGAATCCAAGTACAACGAGCGCCGGTCGGAATGCGATGCTGCTGTCGCGGAGATCAGCAAGGTGAAACCCATTCCCAATCTCAGCCGGCTGTCGCTGGATGAATTCAGGGAGCTCTCCGCGAATATCACCGATGAAGTTATAAAGCGCAGGGCGCATCATGTCATTTCTGAAAACGACCGTACACTGCGCGCCATTTCTGCACTGAATGCCGGCGACCTGGAAGAATTCGGGAAGCTGATGAACCAGTCGCATGATTCCCTGCGGGACGATTACGAAGTTACGGGCAAGGAACTGGATACACTGGTGGAAGAAGCGCGTAAGATACCTGGTACCATTGGCAGCCGCATGACCGGTGCAGGCTTTGGCGGATGTACCGTCAGCCTGGTGAAAGAGGATTCCATCGATGATTTCATCAGCCAGGTGGGAGAAAAATACAAGGAAAAAACTGGTTTGAAGGCCGATTTCTATATTGCCGAAGTGGGTGATGGTGCCAAGAAGATAGAATTATAACCCCTGTTGCACCTCCATGGTGCAACTCCTGTGGCTCAGTTTAGTTCTCCCATGGTTTCGCCTGTTGCTCATTTTAGTTCTTTCTGAGGCTCTTCATCAGCTTCCTCCCGGGTTTCCTCGGGGGATTGTTTCTATGGTTTCTGTTTTGGTTCCTCATCCATATTTTCTGAATTTGGTATGGATGTAGTTGTGCACATAATTTCTGTTCTTTTCCGGATTTTTTCTTTTACTTTCCGAATCTCTGATAAACCTTTATCTTTACATCTCAACCAATCCTGAACTGCTATGAAAACCAACGTACTGGTATTACTGGCCATCCTCATCATGGGTACAGCCTGTAATTCCGACAGAGGACCCAGGTACCTCAACACCAATCTGTCGGTTGAAAAACGTGTCGACGACCTCGTGGCGCGCATGACGCTGGAGGAGAAAGTTTCCCAGATGGCTTATACTGCTGAAGCAATCGACCGGCTTGGCATTCCTGAATACAACTGGTGGAACGAATGTCTTCACGGCGTTGCACGTGCCGGTCGCGCAACCGTATTCCCGCAGGCCATCGGGCTTGCTGCTACGTGGGACCGTGCCATGATCTTTGAAATGGCCGATGTGACCTCCACCGAGGCGAGGGCCAAGTACAATGATTTCCAGCCGAAAGGCAAACGGGGCATCTACCAGGGGCTCACATTCTGGTCGCCCAACATCAATATCTTCCGTGATCCGCGCTGGGGACGCGGCATGGAAACTTACGGAGAGGATCCTTACCTGACCGGTGAGATCGGAACCCAGTTTATCAGGGGTTTGCAGGGCGATCATCCTGATTATTTCAAAGTCATCGCCACCTCCAAGCATTATGCAGTACACAGCGGGCCCGAACCCCTGCGTCACTCATTCAATGCCGTTGTGAACGACCGTGATTTCCGGGACACCTACTTCCCGGCATTCAAAAAAACCATTGAAGAAGGCAAAGCCTATTCTGTGATGTGCGCCTACAATGCATATATGGGTGAACCCTGCTGCGGAAGTGATGCCTTGCTCGAGCATATGCTCAGGAACGAGCTGGGGTTTGAAGGATATGTGGTTTCCGACTGCTGGGCCATACGTGATTTTTTCGATGGCCATAATATAGTGGAAACAGCAGCAGAAGCTTCCTCCATCGCAGTGATGGCCGGAACGGACCTGAATTGCGGATTTTCCTACGACAGCCTGGTGTCAGCTGTGAACCAGGGTTTTATTGCTGAAGCAGACCTGGACGTTGCTGTAAAAAGGCTGATGACTGCCCGGATGAAACTGGGCATGTTCGATCCACCTGAAAACGTTCCCTGGTCGGGACTGGACGCAACATTGGTATCCAGTGCCAAACACAATCGCGTGGCACTCGAAACAACCAGGAAGTCGATGGTACTGCTGAAAAATGAAAACAATGCCCTGCCCCTTTCCAGGGAGATCGGAAAGATTGCGGTGATTGGTCCGAACGCAGCCGATATCGAGGTGATGTGTGGCAATTACAATGGGACACCTTTCGAGCCGGTGACACCCCTGCAGGGTATTATTGATAAAACAGATGGCGCTTCCACTGTGAAGTATGCCCGTGGGTGTGCCCATGCCGAAGGACTACCCTTCCTGGAAGTGATACCTTCCGGGTACCTGTATACCAATAAAAAATTAGCCGAAAACGGGCTGAAGGCAGCATATTACAGCAACAAACAGGCCGATGGGGAACCGGTGGTGGAGAAAGTTGACAGGAATGTCGATTTCTACTGGTGGGACATGACCCCTTATGAGGAGCTGGAGGATGACAACTTTTCGGCAACATGGACCGGGTACCTGGTGCCGGAAAAAAGCGGAACCTATGCACTGGGTTGTGAAGCCAAGTATTTTCGTATGAAACTGGATGGGAAAGAGCTGTTGCAAAACAACAATGTGCACCACCCCAACAAAATTTACCGCGATGTGGCGCTTCAGGCAGGTCAGCCTTACGAAATTGAGCTGATGATGTGGGACGACCAGGGAGATGCACTGTGTCACCTGATGTGGACACCACCTGAGGAAGACCTGGAGAAACAGGCCATGGAGACAGTGAATTGGGCCGACCAGGTGATCATGTTCATGGGTTTGTCACCACGACTGGAGGGCGAAGAGATGAAAGTGGTAGTGGAAGGCTTCAACGGTGGAGACCGGACATCACTCGATCTTCCGGAAATCCAGCGCAACCTCATCAGGAAAGTCGTTGCATCCGGTAAGCCGGTTGTGCTGGTCTTGCTGAACGGCTCGGCAGTCTCCATCAACTGGGAGAACGACAATGTTCCTGCTATACTTGAAGCCTGGTATCCTGGTGAGGCGGCAGGTACAGCCATTGCGGATGTGCTGTTCGGGGACTACAATCCTGCCGGCAGGTTGCCGGTGACCTTCTACAAATCGGTAAACGATCTGCCTCCTTTCGATGATTATTCCATGGAAAACAGGACCTATCGCTATTTTGAAGGAGATGTTTTGTACCCCTTCGGACACGGTCTCTCCTACTCGACTTTCGTGTACAGCAATATCTCTCTCGACCGGAATTCAATTGCATCCGGCGAAACCGTAACTGTTTCTGTAGATGTTACCAACACCAGTGAGGTGGATGGTGAAGAGGTAGTTCAGTTCTATATCCACGAGACGGGCACTCCGGATGCCCGTCCGCTGCTGGACCTGCGGGGGTTTGAGCGTGTAATGATCAAAGCCGGTGAAACGAAAACTGTCAGTATCGAATTATCTGAGGATGAACTGGCCTATTATCATCTTGAACAGGACACCTATACCCTTGATCCCGGGAACATTGAAATTTTTGCCGGCCCCTCATCGGACCGTGAAAAACTGTTGAAAACTGTCCTGGAAGCAGAATAAGAGACCGCATGGTTCGATTGCGGGTATCCTGCCGCAGTTCAGGATAATATTACCCGCGCAGGATGCATTGAGATGTTCCGGAACACCATGGAGGACAATTCAGGATAACATTACCCGCGCAGCCGGGGTCAGTTTTTCCCTATTTTAAAGATGGTCTCCCTTACCTCACCGAAAGGTCCGGTCAGCACCATCACATAAGGTCCGTCGATGAGCCCCTCAAGATTCAGTTCTGAAGGATTTGAAGTTACTGTTGTATGCATAACAAGTTTCCCTTCGAGGTTCCATATCTTCACCTCCTCTCCTCCCGCCAGGTTCCTGAACCTTAACAACATCCTGTCATTAAATGGATTAGGTCCTATTGCATATTCTCTTCCTCCAGCAAGCTTCAATTCTGCGTAACTTTTTGCCAGGAGGTGGTTTTCCGGATCAAACCGGATGTCGTAAACCTCACCGCTGACCGGTATTGCAAACACCTGCTCATTCATCTCCTGGCAGAGTCTTACCGTATCATTCCCTTCACTGGTTGATATCAGCAGGTCGAAATGCATCCTGAAGAGCGGAGTGCCTGTCGTGGAGGGTTCCTGCAGGCTCTGCACATACAATGTATCATTCATTTCCTCCGCCACCAGGTTAAACCTGGGATAACCGGTCCCGTAATACCACTGGTCGAAAAAACAGCTGAAATCCATTCCGCTGACCTCCTCCAGTACTTCCCTGAACTGCACTGCTGTCGCAAGGCTGTCTGTATATCGCTCGGAATAGATGCGCAGCATCTCATAGAACAAAGCATCGTTGTTCAGTTCATACCTGATCATATGGATCAGCGCAGCTCCTTTTTTATAGGACAATCCATAATCGAATACCCTGTTTACATTTTCAGCTTCCTCCGCGGGCACATATACTGATCCGGTCTCCTCAAAGGAAAGCAGCTGTGCATACATCATCCAATTGTCTGCTTCTTCCTGTGATACCAGGTTCTGGAGTGCCACATACTCAAAATAGGAAGCAAATCCTTCATTGATCCAGATATCCTGCCAGTTCCCACAGGTGATATTGTCACCAAACCACTGGTGGGCCAGCTCATGTGCCACCAGGGTAAAACTGAAGGCAGCAATGGTGGTCATGGTCTGGTGTTCCATTCCGCCACCCATGGGGGCGACGGCATGACCGTATTTTTCCCTGGCGAATGGATAATCGATCACGAGGTTTGAAAACAATGTGATCATTTCGCCGGTATCGTCGATCCGCGATTTCCACCTGTTAAAATATTCATCATCGTCATAGATGTAATTCTGCACAAGCACAGAGTCCCCTGGTCCGGAGAGCGCAGCCTGGAAAGAATAATCCCTATAGTCTGCCACTGCAAGGGAAACCAGGTAATAGGCAATCGGGTAGCGGGAACGCCATTTGAATTTGTGCTTGCCACCACCTACATCTTCGATCTCCTCCAGGATTCCGTTTGATCCTGCCATCAGTTCCTTGTCGACAATAAGATCCACCCATACCGAATCTGCCTTGTCGGTCAGCACCTGCTTTACCGGGAACCAGTCACGCGCATTCAGAGGTTCGGAAAGCGTATAGGTCACCCACTGTTGATTCGTATTGTCATATGCGGAAGTAATACCGGCAAAGAAGCCGCGGTCCCGGCCAGCATCTCCCTGGTAATGAACTTTAACCGCGAGGTGATCACCGGTGGAAGCTAACGCGGGGATCACCAGCTGGTCATCACCGTGCCTCCATCCCGATGCAGGTGCATCGTTCACCTCAATGGCACTGACCTGCAATTCACTGTTCAACTGGAACAGCAGGGAATCAATTGTTTCAGCAACAACCACATGAATAGACGTAAACCCATCGAGGTAGGTATCCATATTGGAAACCTCCAGGCTGAGGTGGTAGAATGTTACATCATACTTTGACAGCCACGCTTCATAGAGCGGATTCTCATACACCTCCTCCAGGTAGTGGTCCAGCGGACACGATCCATGCTGCTGCGCTTGCAGCAGCATCGGAATTAACAATATACAACCTAATAATCTTCTCACGCGCGAAATGTTATTACTCTTTGCAATCAAATAATCCTTTCATGGGCTGGACGTTATTTTAAATCTATGACATACCGGCTTCCGACTGAACTCCGATAAAGTAACTGCAAGATAACCTCAACAGACGCAATATGCAAACCGAACCGATACTTCCTCAACAACAGCATCATGGCAATTCATCTCAATGATCCCCGGCGGTTACAATATGTATACAGAGTGATATGATCCTCATCAGCTGCTGTACAAAACTGAACGATACTATCCTCATCAGCTGCTGTACAAAACTGAACGATACTATCCTCAGAAGTTGCTGTAAACAAGCTGAACGATACTATCCTCAGAAGTTGCTGTACACAAACTGAACGATACTATCCTCAGAAGTTGCTGTACACAAGCTGAACGATACTATCCCTAACTGTTAAAGTATACAAAAACAACTAAAACTCCTCATCAGCGATGGCACGCCAAAAGAACCGGTATCTCACCATTTGAACCTGTATATTGTCACCTGGTGGTACGTTTCTCCGGGATGCAACACGGTGGATGGAAAAGATGTATGATTGGGTGTATCAGGATAATGCTGTGTCTCCAGGCACACTGCTGCATGCTTATTGTAAACCACGCCTTCTTTGCCCCTGATATTCTCCACATAATTAGAGGTATAGAGCTGCACTCCGGGTTGCGTGGTCAGCACATCCATCACCCTGCCGGACGCCTCGTGGTACACGGTGGCAATGCGTTTCAGTTCGCCGTCATAATCATTCACAACATAGTTGATATCATAGCCGGGAGGGGTTGCTTCGATCTCCTCGCCGATGGGTTTTGCATTCCTGAAATCAAAACAGCTATTGTCCACTTCCAGGATCTTTCCGGTTGGCAGCGAATCTGCATCCAGCTCAGTTACCCGGTCTGCATCAATCATCAGGACATGGTCGAGGATATCCCCCCTGCAGTTATTCAGGTTGAAATAGGAATGGTTGGTCAGGTTCACGTGCGTAGTCTTATCTGAAGTAGCACGGTAAGCAATGACCAGTTCATTCTGATCATTCAGGGTATACTCCACTTCCACCAACATATTCCCGGGGTACCCTTCCTCCATATCCGGACTCTGGTAACCAAGTTTCAGTGTAACTGAATCCAGTGTTCTTTCCGCAGCAGCTGTCCATAGTACCTTGTCGAAACCTACAGTTCCCCCATGCAAATGGCAAAGACCATTATTCTTTACCAGGGTATATTCCCTGCCCTCCAATCTAAATTTACCACCTGCAATCCGATTGGCGTACCTGCCAATAAGCGCACCGAAATAAGGATGGTCACCCAGGTACTCATCCAGTGTCTCAAAGCCAAGCACGATGTCGCCAGGCATTTTATGCTTATCCGGTATACGCAGCGCAGTGATGATTCCTCCATAATTTGTGATATCCACCTCCATCCCGCGGTCGTTCTTCAGGCTGAAAAGTATTGCCTCCCTGCCATCGGGCAGTGTTCCAAAAATGTTTCTGGTTATTTCCATGAATTATAGATTTGACTGTAAACTTAATTAAAAACCTTCGATCATGCAGCGGCAAAGTGAAAATCTCTGAATGTTTTATCGGGGATTGTTGGATAGATGCATGTGCACATGGCGAAAATCTCATTTTTCATATCAATCCACCTACCCGGTTACTGTCAGATAACTGTTTCTGAAATTATTTCTCATGCAGCTACAGCAAAGTTTCACAAAATATTGCTTTTTTTACATACCGAACTAAACCTGGCTATCGATGAAACTACAAGTGATCGACCTCATCCTCATTGGTCTGTACCTGAGCTTTACTGTATTTATAGGCTTCTATATGAAGAAGCGGGCCGAGAAGGACAAATCTTCTTACCTGCTGGGCGGCAATAAACTACCGTGGTATTTTTTGGGGCTCTCCAATGCGTCAGGGATGTTCGATATCAGCGGGACCATGTGGCTGGTAACGATCGGGTTTGTATACGGACTGAAGAGTATCTGGCTTCCCTGGCTCTGGCCGGTTTTTAACCAGATGTTCCTGATGGTATATCTCTCCATCTGGTTGCGGCGTTCCAATGTCACCACGGGTGCTGAGTGGATCGGAACACGATTCGGGTTTGGCGAGGGGGCCAGGCTTTCCCATAACATCGTGGTCATTTTTGCCCTGCTTGGTTGCCTGGGATTCCTGGCATACGGTTTCATCGGGTTGGGAAAATTCATCATGATCTTTATGCCGGAAAACTGGAACGCCGGACTGGAAGCTGCCATTGGCGCTACCTATGTTCCTCATTTTTATGGTGTTATATTTACCTTATTTGCAGTACTCTATGCCATACTCGGTGGGATGAACAGCATCGTCTGGGCCGACGTGGTGCAGTATAGCATCATGACTATCTCAGCCATCGTTATCGCGGCGATCGCCATGGTAAAGCTGGGAAATGTGGATATTGCGACGCTGGTCCCGGAAGGCTGGACCAGTCCGTGGTTTGGGTCCAGGCTGGAGATGGACTGGTCGGACATTATTCCTGAAGTGAACCGTAAAATAGCAGAGGATGGTTACCAGCTGTTCAGCCTGTTCTTCTGGATGATGGTCATGAAGGGTATCCTGGTTTCGGCAGCAGGTCCGGCACCGAACTATGACATGCAGAAGATCCTTGCTACCAAATCACCCAGGGAAGCAGCCAAGATGAGTGGTTTCGTTTCCGTTGTGCTGATGCCATCACGTTACCTGATGATCGCAGGTTTTGCCCTGCTGGGAATCCTTTTTTACGACAGGCTGAACCTGATGGTGGGAGAAACGATCGATTTTGAACAGATCCTGCCGTCGGCCATTGCCGAATTTGTTCCGGCGGGATTGCTCGGATTGCTGCTCGCGGGACTGCTCGCTGCGTTCATGTCTACGTTTGCAGGTACACTGAATGCAGCGCAGGCGTACATCACAAATGACATTTACCTTCGGTATATCAATCCTGATGCTTCCAACACCCAGGTCAAATTCACCAACTACACGGCTGGGATTCTAACCGTGCTGGTAAGCATTGTACTTGGATTTTTCGCCAAGAATGTGAACCAGGTCCTCCAGATCCTCGTGTCTGCCCTGTGGGGCTCCTACATGGCTTCCAACATTCTGAAGTGGTATTGGTGGAGGTTCAATGCATTTGGCTATTTCTGGGGAATGCTCATTGGCATTGTTGCAGGTCTTACACCCTATATCAGCTCGGCACTGGGTTATGACATGCTTGCAGCGATCTTTCCGAGCCAGGCCCCTGACATACGTATCCTCTATTTCTTCCCGGTGATCCTGTTCCTCTCTGCCATCGGTTGTGTGTTTGGCACGTTCCTTCACAAGCCCACGAGTAACGATGTGCTGGTAAAGTTTTACAAAAATGTGCGTCCATGGGGATTCTGGAAGCCCATCCGCGAACAGGTGATGTCTGAAGACCCGGATTTCAAACCAAACAGGAATTTCGGTATGGACATGTTCAATATCGTCCTGGGAACCATCGGTCAGACTGCACTGGTAGCACTGCCCATCTTCCTGGTCATTAAACTGCATGTTCCCATGCTGATCACCATCGGGATCACAGCAGTGGTATTTTTTATTATGAAGCGTACGTGGTGGGACAGGCTGGAGAATTAATCTTATCGTTCCTGGGTGGGACAGGCTGGAGAGTTATCCATGTCATGCCTGGTGGGACAGGTTGGAGAGTTAGCTGTGTATTGATGCACTGCCAATTGGCTGAACTGAACTGCGCACATGAGCAGGACATATCAAATGAACGACATATTGCACATTATACTGATAATACCTGTTAAAACAGGGTCCACCACATTGCGCAGCGGTACAGGTCGCATCCAATGACCCATTATTAGTTTACATAAAAAATATCGGATATGGGAAAGAAAGCATTTCAGAAAAGGCTTGAAAAGCTGCAAAAAGCGCACGAAAAACTGATCAATAAGAAGAACAGGAAGGTACAGCCAGGCAACGGTATTTACTTCCGGTACAAACGCCCGGTACTCACAGCAGCGCATGCACCCTTGTCATGGCGGTATGACCTGAATTACAAGACCAATCCATTTCTGATGGAGCGTATCGGGGTCAATGCCACCATGAATTCGGGGGCAATCATGCTCAATGGAAAGTTTTATATGGTGGTGCGCGTGGAAGGGAACGACCGGAAATCCTTCTTTGCCGTTGCCGGGAGTAAGAACGGGATCGACAAATGGCGGTTTTGGGAGGTTCCCATTGCGCTGCCTCAGACCGATGATCCGGATGTGAATGTATATGACATGCGGCTGACCGCTCACGAGGATGGGTGGATCTACGGGGTGTTCTGCACCGAACGGAAGGACAAGTCTGTCCCTGCATCTGACACCTCCGCCGCAACCGCCCAGGCAGGGATTGTGCGCACGAAAGACCTCGAAACCTGGGAGAGATTGCCCGACCTGAAGCACCGGGGAGAACAGCAGCGCAATGTGGTGCTTCATCCTGAATTCCACCAGGGAAAATATGCGTTTTATACACGTCCGCAGGATGGATTCATCGATGCAGGCACAGGCGGTGGGATCGGCTGGGCGCTCAGCGACAGCATGGAAAAACCTGAAATAGGCGACGAAACCATTATCGATGAACGTGTGTACCATACCATTAAGGAAGTGAAAAACGGACAGGGACCGGCACCCCTGAAAACAGACAGGGGCTGGCTGCATATCGCACACGGGGTTCGCGTATGTGCAGCGGGCTTACGCTATACGCTGTATATGTTCATGACCAGCCTGGAGGACCCCACCAGGGTGATCGCGCGCCCGGGCGGACATTTTATGGGACCGGAAGGGATAGAGCGCGTAGGCGATGTTTCCAACGTGTTGTTTATCAATGGCTGGATCAGGACAAAAAACGATGACGTTTTCATTTATTATGCCTCCTCCGATACCAGGATGCATGTGGCTACTTCGACCGTTGACCGGCTGGTGGATTATTGCATGAACACTCCCGAAGACCTGAACCACAGTCACCTGAGTGTACAGCAAAGAATCGAATTGATCGAAAGGAACCTGGACGTAAAATAATGTAACATCGTGAATGTTAATCGACTAAATATACAACTGCACCGCAGCTTGATCGGAAAAGACTGAGTTTATGGTAATGTATCACCCGACAGTTAATCGTAAAATCATAAAATAACGCCGCAATCAACACGTAAGGAACCTGAAGCTGATAAAATGATTTTCGAAACCAGGCACCAAAAAGAGATCCAATGATACAGAAACTTTCCACGCTACTGCTCTTTGTCGTACCGTTTTCCTGTTCGAGCCGGGAAACCCCTCCCAACATTGTCCTGATCATCTCGGATGACCAGGGTTTCGGGGATTTTGGATTTACAGGAAATTTCTACGTTTCCACCCCTCACCTGGATGCATTAAAAGCGCAGTCTGTTTACTTTGAGCTTCTACGTAAGCCCGGTATGTGCAAGGGCCAGCCTGCTCACGGGAAGATACCATCTGCGCACAGGTACAACCTGGGTAACACACGGCCTGGAGGTGATGCGCTCCGAAGAAAGGACCTTTGCTGAATCCTTGTCGGAGCAAGGGTACAGCACCGCCTGTTACGGAAAATGGCACAACGGAGAACACTATCCGCACAATCCCAACGGGCAGGGCTTCGACACTTTTTTCGGATTCAGTGCCGGACACTGGAACAACTACTTTGATCCGCGGATGGAATACAACGGCTGGGAGGTAACCGTTGAAGGTTATATCATTGATGTACTGATAGATAGGGAGATACAGGCTGCGCCAATGATGGTGAATGTTCCTACGATAATTGTGGAAAATTGATGAGGGAAAAGAATTTCTGCGTGCCGAACTGATCTATCCTGGTGATCACTTATTTTGGGAAACCATGAGAATTAGCTCGGTTTTTTCATACAAAATCGACAAATTGCAACAACATTTTATCCTCAAACGAAAATGGGTTTTTTTGGAAGGCTAAAAAAAGAAATCTGGAAAGTGATCCGTGCGATCCTGGTCATCGGTATCATTGTTTCCATCGTGATCACAGCAGTTACCTATGGGAAAAAAATCGCGCGTCCTGACAATGTCTCAGTGATCATCGACAGTGATTCCGGCAACGAGATTGATGACTTGTACGCCATTACCCTTGCGCTGATTGATCCCAAGATCGATGTGATCGGGCTCACCTCGGCACAATGGTACAATCATCCCCGCGGCGGCGACAGCTCCGTGTATGAAAGTCAGCGCATCAATGAGGAACTTTTAAAGCTGAACGATCGATTCGACATTCCCCATCCACTTGGTGCTGCAGGACCGACCGGCTTCTGGGGGGATGTCAAACCCATTCCATCTGCTGCTGCAGCATTCATACGCGAAGAAGTAGCGAAACTGGGTTTCAAGGAAAAGCTGAATGTGGTTACCCTTGGGGCGCCTACCAACCTTGCCACCGCGATCCTGCAGGATACCACCATTATTTCAAAGATACGTTGGTATGCAATGGGGCTCAGGTACGATGACCGTGAGCAGGTATGGAACAAGAACGAATTCAACACCCGCAACGACCTGGATGCCATGGATTACCTGCTGAACCGGGAAGGGCTTGAGACACACATCATGACAGCCACGACCAGTAAGAAATATACTTTCGATCGCACCGAAACCTTTGACATGCTTTCTTCAAGGGCGCCAAAGTACACTTACCTCGTGGACCGGTGGAAAACGCTTTATCCGGAGCATCGCTCCTGGATCATGTGGGATGTTGCGCTGATCCATGCGATCATGAATCCCGACCTGGTGACTGAAAAGGACATCTGGACCCCGCCCGAAAACCTGCGCAGACGGGTATTTGTGTATACCTGGCTGGACGATGTCAAAATGCGCCGCGAATTCAGGAAACTGGTGCGCAAGGACCTGAACGATATTTCATCCGATGTGGAGTAAATATAGTAATTCGGTTTAGCTGAGCCTTTGGTCTGTTTAAATATGCTGATACGAGCTCCGAAAAAATTGTTATTGTACAGATCATTCAGTGTTGAATATTATTTGTTAAGCATACATGCATAATAACATCATTATTTACCAGATTGCTATTCTCGCCATCCTTGTTGTGATTGGCATCATCGCCACAAAACTGAAAATCATTACCGAAGGAGCGAGAAAGGGAATTGCCGACCTGGTGTTTGATGTGACCCTTCCCCTGCTGATCATCACCACCTTTGCCCGCATTGATGTGACCCCGGTGATCCTCCGCAACAGTGGTCTGGTCTTCCTGTTTGCCTATTTTGCCCTGGCCGTGATGTATGCAGCAGGCGATCTTTCGGCATGGATCCTCCGCCTGAAAGCCAACCAACGTGCGGTATTCATCAACCACCACATGTTCGGAAACATTGTCTTCCTCGGCTTTCCACTGATGGACGCCCTCTTTCCGGGGGGTGAGGGATTGTTGTATGCGGCCGTCTTTCAACTCGCCTCCAACTCGGTGATGTGGACCTTTGGAGTATGGGTATTCCTGAAAGGTGCCGGGGGAAAACGCAACGAAGTATGGAAAAATATGCTGAATCCCAATACCATCGCATTTTTCCTTGGATTGCTGATCATGTTCTTCAACCTCGGTCTTCCAGACTTGCTTTACGAACCACTGCACGGACTCGGAAAATCCACCATTTACCTTTCCATGCTCTACATTGGTGCGATGCTGGTGCAAACCAGGGTGAAGGGTATCTTCAAAAAGCCGCATGTGTTCCTGCTTTCCTTCAACAAGCTGCTGCTGGTCCCACTGATCCTGGCGGTCACCATCAACCTCCTCTCCTACTGGCTTTTCCCTGAGTTTGGAGACATCGCACGCAAAGTGGTCCTGCTCGAAGCTTCCATGCCCGCCATGGCCACCATCGTGGTAATGGCGCACAAATTCGGATCCGACGAAGTGCTGGCCACGGAAAACGTATTTGTATCCACGGTCCTGAGCATTGTCACCATCCCCCTCGTATATTCAGGATTACTGCTCCTGGATCAATTTTTGGCAGACCTGTTCATGTGATCACCCCGGAACGTGTTACTTTATGAATTGTGCATGAGTTCGCCCGGTGTTCCACCCTACAAGGAAGTGGCCGGTTCAGATTCATGCGTACCATTTAAAATCCAATAATCATAAAAGCATTCAGGATTTTTTAGCTGTTGGTCTTTCTAACCGATTCCTGCATTTTCTGTTCCGGTACCTTCAGTATGCACGGTGAATATGTATACGCCACTTGCTTACGAACAGGAACACGGCTTAACGCCCATCAAATGCAATCCAATCCCAGGCGCCAGGAAGAAATTACTTTCATTATGAACAAATGAGTATATTCGTTAAAAAAAACTATGAAATACCGCATTGCACATTTCCTGTTCCTGTTACCGGCATTTTTCTGTATCCTGAATGTTTCCGGCCAGTCCGCCCCACGCAACATCCTCACCGGGGCCATATCGCAGGAAAAGCTGGCCCTCGTGCTGGCCGGAAAATCCGAATTCAGTCCCCTCCCCGCGATCGACGATGACTTCTGGCTGGAGCTCGACGCTGAAACACGCCAGGTGCTCATCAGCAACGGCGAAAAATACATGGACTACGACTGGCCGTCATTGCTGGCGCGCAGGTACATGGACTTCGACATTGACGGCAACCGCACCCGGTTTTCCAACAGGTATTATGCTCGTCGCGAAGCCGTTGCAGAACTTTGCATGGCTGAAATTGCAGAGAACAAGGGACGGTTCATGGACGATATCATCAACGGGGTCTGGTTGATTCTGGAGGAGACCACCTGGGTGGTACCGGCCCATTCATCGGGTGACAAACTGCACGACAGGAACGATGTCTTCGTCGACCTGTTCAGTGCGGAAACAGCGGCGCTCCTTGGGTGGGTGGACTATTACTTCGGTGAGAAATTTGATGCAGTCACCCCGCTGATCAGGGAACGGATCTATGAAGAGGTGAACCGGCGTGTCATTCAGAGTATGCTGGACCACAACGATTTCTGGTACATGGGGTATACCGGGAGAATTCCGAACAACTGGAATCCCTGGATCGTATCGAACTGGTTAACAGCGGTTTTATTGCTTGAAGACGACCAGGAGAGGCGGGCCGAATCCACCTGGAAGGCACTGGATGTCCTCGACCAGTACCTGAATCCACACCCTGCCGATGGTGGTTGTGACGAAGGACCGGGTTATTGGGGAAGAGCCGGTGCTTCGCTTTTTGACTGCCTTTTCCTGCTGCACCAGGCAACGGACGGTGCGCTGGATGTGTTTGATGAGCCACTGATCAGGAATATTGGAAGCTATATATACAAGATACACATTGACGCGGACTGGTTCGTGAATTTTGCAGATGGCAGTGCCATCAATCACCACGACCCGGGAACGATTTTCAGAATCGGGCGCGCGATCAGCGATCGTACGATGATGGCCATGGCAGCTGAACAGTTCCGGCATAACTATGAGCCCGGGAACGTTCCATCCGGCAGGTCGCCGTTCGGACAACGGATCATTCCAGGACTCATGATAAGGGATGCGCTTGCCGCCTTTGCCGGTGACTTTGTCCCGGAGATCAACTATTTCTTTCCCGACCTCGAAGTGGTGGTATCCCGGGAAAACAGGAACAACGAAGGTTTTTTCATGGCCATAAAAGGAGGATTCAACAACGAGAGTCACAACCACAACGATGTGGGTAATTTTGTTGTGTTTTACGACGGGCTGCCAGTTTTCATAGATGCAGGTGTCGGTACCTACACGCGCAAGACCTTCAGCAATGAACGCTATGATATCTGGACCATGCAGTCGGCATACCACAACCTGCCCACGCTGAACGGGGAGATGCAGCAGGACGGTGATGCCTTCAGGGCGGAGGATGTTGATTTTACGAGTTCAGACCGGGAGACCACTGTCTCAATGGATATTGCAGACGCCTATCCTGGTTATGCATATACAGCATCCTGGAACCGTCATCTCGAACTGGACCGGAGAGCGGGAAAAATTACCCTCACCGATGAATGGGCACAGATCCGGCAACTGGAACGGAATGAATGGCATTTCATGACAGCCTTTGAGCCCGATATTCTGAGGAACGGATTGATCAGGGTGTCCAACGGAGCAACGGACCTCGAAATGAAGTTTTCCAGGCACTTCAGCACCGACATAGAAAAAGTGGAGATTGACGATCCGCGCCTGGAGGGTGTCTGGGGAAATACCCTTTGGCGGATCACGCTGAAAACCGGAAGAAGTGGATTGAAAGGAAAAGAGAGTTTTACTATTTCACCAGAATAGTAATAAGTTCAGAAGTGTCCGGCCTCTTTTTTGAAAATATTTTATAGGCCCTTATTTTTACAAGGTTCGGTAAACTTTAATATAAAGTCTGATTTTAAATGAAATAAGCGCCGAAATAATTTGGCTTAACCCTTGTTTATCTGTAACTTAAAAGATTAACCACAACCTGTAATATTAGATACTGTAGAAAAAATAAAGTTATTGACCTGGCATAAAAAGGAATAGTCCGAATGGTTCATTTTAGGGTTCACTCATGTCCAGTTAATTTTTTACGAAAGCGCTGAAAGCATTTTTTGATTAGGATTTCAAGAGATCTATGGATTTTTCGATTTTCGCTTTGCCGCTTTGTATCAAATGCACTACAGACTTTTTCAGCAGACCCTATATAGTATCTAAAAAAGTACCGTTTAACATTCCTTTGACAGCAGTACCGTCATATTTTATTAGTTTCGCTGGTCGCTTTGTCAGGGCGATTTCGATTGTCCTGCTTTGGACTGGGACAGGTAAGGAATTCAACAGCATTAAAAACACTAAAAATTTTGATTTACATTGCCAATAATTATGGGAAACATGAAGTACAGTCTGATCGTATTGATGTTGTTGCTGGCTGCCGGCTGCGACTACACCAAAGACAAGGTATTTATTGAGGCCGAGGCATTCGAGGATTACGGTGGATGGGTCAATGATGCGCAATTCATCGACCAGATGGGTTCACCCTACCTGATGGCCCACGGACTGGGGGTGCCGGTGGAAGACGCGGTTACCTCATTCGATATCAGGGAACCCGGAGCATACCATGTAGCAGTGCGCACCTTCAACTGGGTAGCTCCGCATGATGCAGCACCTGCCCCGGGATTGTTCAGGATAAGCATTGATGACCGGGAGCTGGATACCGTTTTTGGAAAAACTCCGGAACAATGGGGCTGGGCGAAGGGAGGAACCATTGAACTGGAAGCGGGCACCCATGAAATCCGGCTGCATGATCTGACCGGTTTCAACGGGCGTGTGGATGCCATCTTTCTTTCAAAGGAAGATTATGAGTTTTTACCCAACGTACCATATAAGCTTTTCCGTCTGCGCACTCGGACGGGGGCAATACCTGAAAATATCACAGATGAAGGAACCTATGACCTGGTTGTTGTGGGTGGCGGAATTGCAGGCATCAGCACAGCGGTCTCGGCTGCCAGGCTCGGTTTGAAGACCGTTCTGATACAAAACAGGCCCGTCCTGGGAGGAAACAACAGTTCCGAAGTGCGGGTCCACCTGGTGGGAAGTGTGGAGGAGAACCTCTATCCTGCACTTGGAAACATTGTCAGGTCCCTGAACGATCATCATCCGCCCAATGCTGCGGAGGCCGAACGTTTCCAGGACGACCTGAAACTGGAATTGGTTAAGGGCACTCCGAACCTTGATCTTTTCCTGGACACGCATGCAAACTGGCTGGAAATCAATGATGGTAAGATCGAGCGTGTGTATGCCATCAACACCAGAACGGGTGAACAGCACGTATTTCACGGCAAGTATTTTGCCGACTGCACCGGGGATGGTTCCGTGGGAGCCATGGCAGGAGCCGACACCCGGTATGGTCGGGAAAGCAGGGAGTTGACCGGCGAGCCCAGTGCCCCGGCAGAGGCCGACAGCATGACCATGGGGAGCTCAAACCTGTGGCGATCGGTGAAAATGGCACAGCCATCCACTTTTCCTGAAGTCCCGTGGGCGCTGCAGTTCACAGATGATTATTATATCGATGCCACCAGCGGTACCTGGCGCTGGGAGAGCGGGTTTGACCGGGACATCATCCAGGAGGCGGAGTACATACGTGATCACAACCTGCGGGCGGTCTTCGGCAACTGGTCGTACCTGAAGCACAACCTGCCGGAAAAATACGCGCATAATGCACTGGACTGGGTCGCCTACGTTGCCGGTAAGCGTGAATCGCGAAGGCTGATGGGTGATGTGATCCTGAGCGAGCTGGATATTCTGAACAGGACGGAATACGATGATGCAGCGGTAACCCTCACCTGGGGTATCGACATCCATTTTGCCGATTCACTGAACAGCAAATATTTCCCGGGACAGGAATTCATCAGCTGGTATACGCACCCGAAGCATGCACCGTATCATATGCCCTACCGTTGTCTCTATTCAAGAAATATAGACAACCTGTTCATGGCCGGGAGGAACATCAGCGTGACCCACATCGGTTTAGGATCCCCACGCGTGATGCGCACCGGCGGATTGATGGGAGAAGTAGCGGGCATGGCGGCGTCTGTGTGTGTAACGCATGAATGCACACCACGCGAAGTGTACACGGACCACCTCGATGAGCTGAAAGCCCTGATGAAAGCAGGTGTGTGATGCCTAATTCAGCGCATTCAGCCTCAACAGTGCTTCAATGAAATAGTAGTCTGCGTAGGTCAGCGGCACATCCACCTCTGAATTCTTCGGCAGGTGGCCAACGCTGTGTTCCAGGATAAAATAATTGTTTGATCCTGCTTCGGCCCTGTATTTGGGTGATGACAACGTGCGCACGATCTTTTCAGCAAATGCCAGGTACGTTTCTGCATCCTCATCCGCAACGAACCCACTGAGTTCAATGAGTCCGGATGCGAGTATGGCTCCTGCCGAGGCATCCCGCGGAGCATCGGGAATCTCCGGTGCATTGAAATCCCAGTAAGGAACACCATCTTCAGGCATATTGGGATGGCTGAGTAAAAAATCAGCAATATTTACCGCCTGGTCCAGGTACTTATTATCCCCTGATTCGCGGAACATGGTCACGTACCCGTAGAATCCCCAGGACTGACCCCGTGCCCACGCCGATTCATCGGCATACCCCTGCACCGTCTGGCGCCCCAGCACCTCGCCGGTAATGGTATCGTAGTCGACCAGGTGGTAAGAGCTGTAATCGTCGCGAAAATGGTTTTCCATTGTATTATCACTGTGTGAAACACACGCATCATAGAAAGCCGTATCGCCAGTTTCCCTGAAGGCCCACATGAGGTATTCCAGGTTCATCATGTTATCGATAATCACCGGGAAAGTCCAGTTGCCATGGTCCCATGACTTAATGCAGCCCACGGTTTCGTTGTAGCGGGTCATCAGGCTGTAAGCCCCATTGATCATCACGGGCTTATATGCTTCGATACCGGCAATACGCACCCCGTTCCCGAACGCATTGTTGAGCATAAATCCCAGGTCATGCGTACCGGTATTGTACTGTTCCTCTTCGACAAGGGCGGTCCGTGCCATGGCCATCTCCTTCAGCATTTCATCGCCGGTATACTCATACAGGTACCAGAGTGATCCCGGGAAGAAACCGCTGCACCACCAGCGCGAATCTGAGGTAACGAGCTCTCCAGTTTCCATATGGGTAGATCGGGGAAGGCGGTCTGCCGGCACAATGGCATGCATCCCTTTGTATTGCTCAACGGCAAAGCTGAGTTGCTCATCGATCAATTCAGAGAGGGGTTGCTGACGGTCGGTGCATCCATTAAAAAGCACCAGCAGGGAAATTACGATTGGGCTAAATCGTATCATAAATCAATTCATTTGGTTAGCAAATCAAAGATAGCCTGTTTTGCCGAAGGCACAAAGACAGAATGAAGAATGCACAATCTTCGGTTCACATTGGATATGCTCATGTAGCATCAACGCATACAATCCGAAATGATTTCAGCCTTCTTCAGATGAACTTCAGGCATGGTAAATGAAATTCATGCACGGCAGCTAGTGTCGGGTTAAATTCAATTTGCAATATATTACCTAATGTAAAATTCTCAATATATGAAATATACATTAATTGTATCTATAAATACCACAGATTATTCTTCTTTGAATTCAAATCGAAAAAAGATCATATCTCTTAGAGTGCCTATTAATAAAGGCTTACAGCAGATTCGATAAAAATTAACCGGACACTAATGGCACGGCAGATGAACTACGGATTATGCAGACGAACTTTACGCATGGAAGATGAACATCAGGCATGGAAGATGAACATCAGGCAAGGAAGATGAACATCAGGCAAGGAAGATAAACATCAGGCATGGAAGATGAACATATTGCATGACTGAATAATCTCCCGGGGGCCTTTGCTTTACTACATCGCCGTTACTATTCTGAGATGATCGGAGCCCCTGCCTCTCTGAGTACATTCTCCAGCTCCGGCAGTGTTTCCCCGATCACCTTGTCCATGTCAGCCTTCAACTGCTGCAATTCCTCCCTGGCCAGTGCAAGGCTTTCCCTGTGCATTTGCGTGGGTCCGTAGCTGGTGGACAGGCCCTGTCGTGCTGCCGACAGCCTGTTGCCCGGGGTGGGAACCTGTTTCTCCCCTACTTCATCCTTCGTATCCAGTCCTGTCATCCTGGTATCCAGTTTTCGAACAGCATCTTCAGCTTCATAGGCCCGTTCCAGGAGCCCGGCAGCATTTTCATCCAGCCGGAAGCAGGCATTTTTCATTACCTGCACCTGGTTCTTCGCATCCAAAAGCTGGTTCCTGACGGTTGCATATGCGAGCATGGCATCATCCAGTTCCTTTCTGAAGGTCTCCCTGGTCTGCGTTGCAACCGGCTCGAGCACCCCATCGTACAGTGGTTTTACCCTGAATGTAACGGGATCGTTCAATTTTCTGACCTTCCCTTCCTGTACCGCATGCATGGATACAGAATAGGTACCGGGAGTGATCCTGTATCCGTTGGTTTCGACCTGCAGTTTTTCCGCTCCCGCATCGGGATCCATTCCGGCTTTCGAAGCATACCTGAGGTCCCAGTTCACCCGTTTGATTCCCTTTTTTGCCGGAGCCTGCAGGTGGTTGACAATATTACCGGCTTCGTCGTTGATAGTAAACAGCAGGAATGGTTCATCCTCATCAAGTTCCTGCTCCACCGCTTCCCATCCCGGGAATGGTATATCTGCATTTTCTTTTTCCAGTTCCTTTTCCTTTTCCTTTCTCTCCTGTTTCAGCGATTGAAGGTCTTCGTTGAGGTAGTAAGTGACTGTGGCCCCGAATGGCGGGTTTTCCGCCCTGTATTCTGAAGTTCCGGGCGCCACCGTTACACCTTTCGGCTGGTACAGCCAGGCATCCTTCACATCAAACAGCACCGCCTCTTCCTCAAGCAGTTCCGGGGTTATCTTCCTGAGTGGTGAAATGTCGTCGAGAATATAGAATCCCCGTCCGAATGAGGCGGCCACCAGGTCACTTTCCCTGCGCTGAATGGTGATATCCCTGAAGGAGATGGTGGGGAGTCCGCCTTTCAGCTGTGTCCATGATGTTCCTCCATCGATTGTGAAATATACGCCGAACTCTGTGGCTGCGAAGAGCAATTCTTTTTTAACATGGTCCTGCACCAGGCGCCAGACAAGGGTACGGTCCGGAATGTTCCCGGAGATCAGTTTCCAGTTTTTACCGGTATCTGTACTTTTGATGATATAGGGTTTGAAGTCACCATATTTGTGGTTATCCAGTGCGGCATAAACCGTGTTCGCGTCAAAGAGATCAGTTCTGACGTCATTGACAAATGCGGTAGCAGGAACGCCTTTTACGGATCCGATCCAGGTCTTTTTCCAGGAGGCACCGCCATCTGAGGTGGCGTAAATGGATCCGTCGTCGGTTCCGGCATACAGGATTCCTTCTTCAACCGGTGATTCGGCCAGGGAAGTGATTGTGCTGTAGTTGGACATTGCATAGATATCCCAGGGATTGTCCCAGCTTTGTTTGCGGCCCATGATCGGTAGTTCGATGCGTTCCAGTCCCTCGGTGAGGTCGCCCGAAATGGTTTTCCAGCTGTCGCCGCGGTTATCTGATCTCCACACCCTGTAGGATGCCGTGTAGATGCGGGCCGGATCGTGTGCGCTCACGAGGATGGGGGTATCCCAGTTGAACCGTTCATGCGGCTCATTTTTTCCAGGCTGGGGTTGAATAAACACCTGTTCCCCTGTGATGCGGTCGATCCGGTAGAGGTATCCCTGTTGGCTTTCACCGTAGACGATCCCTGGATTTCCTGGTTCGGTAGCGGTCTGGTGGCCGTCTCCCCCCAGGATATGGGTCCAGTCTGCATTGCGAATGCCTTCCTCGTATACTGTGCGTGAGGGTCCTGCATGGGTTCCGTTGTCCTGGGTACCGCCAAACACATTATAGAACGGTTCGGCGTCATCAACCGCCACCTTATAGTATTGTGTTACGGGAAGGTTATCGATGAACCGCCAGTTTTCTGACTGGTCGAAGCTCTCATAGATTCCGCCGTCGGTTCCCACCAGCAGGTAGTCGGGATCGCTTTTCCTGAAATTAATGGAATGGTTATCGCTGTGTTTGCGTGTTTCCTTCATCCTGCTGAACGTTTTTCCGTGGTCGTCGGACACCTGCATGCGTACATCCACCAGGTAGAGTGTTCCTTCGTGGTGGGGTGAAGCATAGAGCTCCTGGTAGTAGTGGGGTCCTGTGGCCCCGGAGACGGTTTCGGACTGTTTCGTCCAGTTGCTTCCACCGTTTCGGGAGATATACAGTCCTCCTTTCCTGCGGTCGAGTTCAATAGCAGCATAGATGATATCTGTGTCGAAAGGTGAGATGGCGATCCCGATTTTCCCCATGTCAGAGGAGGGCAACCCGGTCGATAGTTTTTCCCAGGTTGCACCACCATCGGTGCTCCGGTGGATCCCTGAGCCGGGGCCGCCGCCCATGAATGCTGCCACGGTGCGGTGGCGTTGCCAGGTAGCGGCATAGATCCTGTCGGGGTTTTCGGGGTCCATGGCGATATCTGTCACCCCGGTCCATTCATTATCTGCCAGCACCTGGTTCCAGGTGTTGCCCCCGTCGGTGGTTTTATACAAACCCCGCTCTCCCCCGCCGTTCCATAGCGGTCCCTGGGCAGCCACGAAAACAACATCGGAATTTTCGGGATGGACGATGATCTCCGCGATATGTTCGGATTGTTTCAGTCCCATATTTTTCCATGTCTTTCCGCCATCCGGACTTCGGTAGACGCCATCGCCGTATCCCACGTGACGTCCGCCCACATTTTCGCCGGTACCCACCCAGATGATATTGGGATCATTGGGATCGATGGTCACGCATCCGATGGAGTATGAACCCTGGTCGTCGAATATGGCCATCCAGGTAACCCCGGCATTGGTGGTTTTCCACACATTTCCTGAGCCGACCGCCACGTACCAGGTATTTTCGTCTTCAGGGTGGATGGCAATATCGGCGATTCTTCCTGAAGAGAACGCCGGCCCGATATTTCTGAATTCGAGACCTTTCACGATGGAAGACGGGATTGTATCGTCCGGGTCCTGTGCCATGGCTGCACCTGCCAGGAACAACATGAGGAAGCTTAAATATTTCATAAATATTACTATTGGTTGTGAAACAAATATAGCGAAAGTAGCCTTAACTAACTTTGCAGCAAGATTGATATGCAACTTTTCGGCAATAAAATGCATCATCCACAAAATCAGAAATTCCTAACCTGGACAAGCCAGAACCAAATAAATTTTTGAAGTTGAAATATTTTTCATACCTCTGTAGCGCCTATCGGGATTATCCTACAGAAGGTGCTTCGAAATATTCTGCCAAATGAACCTCCTCGCAGCAGAGCTGACGAGGTATCAGTGGAATTATAGCTTTTATTTGAAGCAAAGCTTCGGGGAACTAACCCCGAAGAGATTAGAAGTAAGGTACTAAAAGGTGACAGATTGATCTTTCAGGCAGGGCACTTTAAATGGTCTACATCACAGTCCCAGCGATAAAAGCATCTGTAAAGTGTCAGCTTCAACACTATATACATCAATAATCGTTAGCACATCTTATTGATGCACACTGCATCATCAGTGTGCCAAAACATAAGACAGCTTCAGCCCAATCATAAATATACGCTGTCTTCTCATGCAGATCTGCTTCAATGTGTTAATAATCTTTCAGGAATGCGGTCAGGAGATGCATTTCCACTGGTTTTTTTATACTCCCCGGACGTTTATATTCTTCGAACTCGGTTTACCAGAATCCTTGAACTAATATTTTTTGCCTTATTTGATAAAAAGCCCACCTTTTGTCCGGATATTCTCCCATCTGAGCACATTAACAGAACAAAAAGTACTATAAATGAAGAATGCATTGTGCTGAAGCGCTAAAAGTAAATTATAAAAAACCAATTATGTATCAAGTTATGAGCCATGCAACTATCAGATTTTTCAGCTAGAATCAAATTAATATAGAGCCAGATTAATATTCAAATCGAAAAAAGAAAAAGTTCTTACAACCAATAGAAAAACCCTTCAGCTATTTATTGAAATATTAGCGCATCAGTACTTATGAAAAAGATAGACACGAAACTCTTCAGGTTGGGAGGAATAATTCAGCTTGGCTTCCCGGGCATCGGCCAAATGGAGATTGAGGCATTTAAGCGTTTAAGCGGATTCCGTTTTTGTGGCGGGTTAAAAATGTGGCACATCACCTATCATTCAGAAGTTATATCATATCTGAATGGGTTGTACAATGGCAGATATGTATTTATTGAAGACAGGACAGACCTGAAACAAATCATTGATGTAGAAGAAGAGAAGCTAAAGAAGGAGGCACATGTCAGGCTTGACAGGGAATCGGGTAAGATGTATGTGAAGCACAGTTTTGATTCCAAATTTTTCAAAGCCCTCCGGGTATTGGAAGGTTCACATTACGACTCAGTTAACAAGTTCTGGACCATTCCACTGGGTGACAATTACGAGCGATTATGTAAGACAGCCAAAGCCTATGCATTTGAATTAAAAGCATCAGCAATTGAATCAGTGACGAAGTCAACGAGTCACATAAACAACATCAGTCCCCAGGCCAGTCTTTCTGTTTTGAGTGAAGCAGATATTGCAGTACTTAACAGGTTTCAGCGGGAACTGTCGTTTCGCAACAGGAGCAATCGAACAGCAGTCAGTTACCTGGAATATGCACAACGTTTCATTGGTCATTTTCAAGGCAGGAATTTGCAGGAGATAGGCAATCTTGAGATACAGGAGTACCTCAACGACATGGTTTTAAACAGGGGGTATTCCTACAGTACATTGAATATGCATATCAGTGCTATCAGGAGTTTATACAACCTGGTATTCAGAATCAGTTTGCAGGATATTGAGCTTCCCAGGCCGAAATCTGCGAAGGATTTGCCGAAGGTGTTATCCATGCGAGAAATCCAGCGTATGATAGAGGGTATTGCAAATAAGAAGCACCAGCTGATTATCAGCCTGCTTTATTCAACAGGAATGCGCAGGGCTGAGATATTGGCACTAAAGACCACCGATCTTGACCTGGAATCGGGAACCATTCGAATTCATGGCAAGGGAAACAAATACCGGACGGCATACATTTCAAAAAACCTGCACAAGTTACTTACAGGTTATATTAAGGCATACAAGCCCGATGACTTTTTACTGGAAGGCCAGGGTGGCCAGCAGTATTCAGCGACCAGCATTGAGAAAGTAATCAAGCGATCAGCCGTGAAGGCCGGTATTACCAAGCGAGTCACGCCCCACATGCTCAGGCACAGTTATGCCACACATCTGATTTCAAAAGGCGCCGCCCTCCCTTACGTCCAGAAGCTACTCGGTCACACCAGCATTAAAACCACAATGATCTACACCCACGTTGCAGACAACGATTTAAAAAACCTACCCAATCCCCTCGACGACATGGATCTCTAATCCATTTAAGTACTTTTTGTCGACATACACACCCCTACTCAAATAAAATACTTAACTTTATTCTACTTAAAAACAAGTTGTGCTTCATGCTGGACCATCACCCAAACATACTATTATGAGAAAAACCATTTTATTTATAACGACATTCTTAGTAACATTGACTTGTTTGGGTCAAGATTGGGATAGAGTTTTACGACAAGAGCTATTTAGTGCACTAAATACTCCCGCTGACAGTATATATATTGAAGATCGAAAACATTTAGAGAAAGTCAAGGGGCTTACCTGTTCTAGTGACATTATAAATTTTTATTACACCACCAAAACCGGTGACAAAATTGAAATTCAAATTGTTAAGGGGCCATTTGAACCTTTAAAACATGAGAATGAACTTGTTGACACAGTTTATAAATTGATTAATGGACAAAAACATGTGGACTATTTACTAGTAAAAAACATAATTGACGGTAGATACAGCTATGGTATTGACGGAACAATCCCCAAATCAGAAATCAAATCACTAACAATTAAATGGAATGAGCAGAATCTAATTATTCCAGACACAGCATTCTCAAACCTCTATCAGCCACATATTTGTCTGGATAACTTGCAAGTTGAACCATATTTAACGCGAGACAATAAAAACTTATACATTTACCTTTCCGGCTCTGACGCTGCCGGTGGTTATTCAGTCAAGTTTATATTTGATACTAGAAAATATCTGACAAGAATTGTCGGAACTAACGAAATGACAAACGGTTATGACTTTCTTGATGGTACAGCAAAAGTTAATAATTAGATATGAAATAAAAAAGCACGAAAGCACAACAAACGATATATGTAATCCCCTTGTCACACCTTTTGCAAAATGACACCCTGGTTCTGAAAAACTATTCGTAAATTCATTCTTCGAAAGATGTTAGACGAATGGCAAAAGGAGCGCCAGCCTTCCTATCGTCAGGCACGGGCACTCCACATATCGTCGAACGTTATGGTGCATTTTAAAACGACAACGAACAAGTGAGAAAACCAATCAAAATAGGAGAAATTGAATTTGCGACTAAAAAGGACGCATTAACTCACTACAAGACTATTTTGAACGCTTACAACTTTGGAGAAGAATTGAATACGAACGACTTTAATGACATTATGAACTTGCTTGAAACTCACCCAAGAGTAAAAGAAAAAATTGGGGTCGGGATT
>JARGFP010000109.1 GCA_029210585.1 Bacteroidales bacterium | reverse complement strand
GCCGGATGAGATTGATAATTATCTCTATTTCATTGTCAACCGGGATACAGATTCCCAAAGTTCCTTTAAGCATCTTGCTATGGATTAAGAAAGCTATATCGGCTGAATGAATGTGATGCATTGCATCTTACCCTTCCCAGTATCAAGCGTCCACAGAAGCTGCCTGTAGTATTTTCTACAGAAGAGATCAAACGCTTACTCAAAGCTCCAACAGTATTGCGGGACAGGATTCTGCCGGGTATTATTTACGATACCGGGCTTCGGATCAGCGAAGCTGCTTCTTTGTTGATTGAGGATGTTGATCTGGACAGGAAACAACTTTTTGTTCGACAGTCAAAAAGCAAAAAAGACCGAAATATCCCAATCTCATCTCACATGGTCAGGGGGGCTCAGTTCTACGAAAAACAGGCTTTTTGACACCTCCAACGGCTGCTTACAGTATCATAGAAAGATCTAAACAGATGGTCTGCTTCAGCAATCTTGTCCATTTCAAAACGTCAAAGAGCTTTTTGGCAAAATACTCTGAAAATTGATTCCATAGTATATAAG
>JARGFP010000108.1 GCA_029210585.1 Bacteroidales bacterium | reverse complement strand
GTTTCAATCCACGCACCCCAGCGGGGTGCGACGGCATGGATATTGGAAGACGACAATATAATCATCGTTTCAATCCACGCACCCCAGCGGGGTGCGACCAAGCCAAAGATAGGTATGACACTTGATGAGTTTGTTTCAATCCACGCACCCCAGCGGGGTGCGACATATACTTTGCCGACTGAATATATTACATGGGTGGTTTCAATCCACGCACCCCAGCGGGGTGCGACACTTTTGCTGTGATGCAGAAAATGGATCTACATTGTTTCAATCCACGCACCCCAGCGGGGTGCGACCAACGACCCTTGGCAATTCAACTTCTTCGAAATTGTTTCAATCCACGCACCCCAGCGGGGTGCGACATGAACTGATGATTAATGGGCGGAGGGCAAACAGTTTCAATCCACGCACCCCAGCGGGGTGCGACGTATTGCCTTTTGAATCTTCGTTCCTTCAGCAAGGTTTCAATCCACGCACCCCAGCGGGGTGCGACGCTCCAATACTTCTCATGTAAGTTGGCCCAAGAGTTTCAATCCACGCACCCCAGCGGGGTGCGACGATGAGGGGAAATTCTCAGGTCGA
>JARGFP010000107.1 GCA_029210585.1 Bacteroidales bacterium | reverse complement strand
AAAAAATTAAATCAAATTCGAACTGATTTAGATATTCAGCCGCCAATGATGTGGTGTCCGAATTGTCAAGAACGACATCGTTCTAGATTTACTAATGTTTCAATTACTGCAATGTATTATGCACTCAAAAGATTTGAATTATGTGATAACGATGAATTTAACAAGTTATTAAGGGAATGGAAAAAATATTCAAAATCAGAGAACATTAATATTTATGGAATAGAAAAGACTGATAAAATCAATGTAACAAATAATTATTAGATAAAGTACGACGGCACAACAAACGATATGTGTAATCCCCTTGTCACACCTTTTGCAAAATGACTTCAACCCTTTTCGAAAAAATATTCGTAAATTCATGCATAAAACAGAATAAGACGATGGCAAAAGGAGCGCCAGCCTTCCTATCGTCAGGCACGGGCACTCCACATACCGCCGGAACGTTGTGTGCAAATTAAAGCAACTTTACCAACAGTTTAAGCATCTTAATGATAATTGATGAAACATATGAAAATAATAATTCAAGTATTGATATTGTTTTTAATAGTATCATCGTGTTGCAGAGAAGATTCATTAGAAACAGCTAGATAT
>JARGFP010000106.1 GCA_029210585.1 Bacteroidales bacterium | reverse complement strand
CCGATCAGAAAATCAAGGTTCATGGCCTGTATTGCACAATCACGCTATTGATGAGGGCCCTGATGATCATGAAAATAAGGGAAGAAAATATAAATCTGTCTATGGGCCGACTACATGATTCTTTGAAGGGTATCAAACAGGTGATCAATATTTATCCTAAGCAGAAAGGGCAAGGAAACAAAAAGGAACAGAAGACCCGGACACTAACCAAGATGGATGAAATTCAGGAAAAGCTATTCGAGCTCTTCGAAATGAAGGATTACATTGCAATTTAGGGGAATGAAATGATGATCGTATATCGTTATTTATGAGTATATTATACCCCTAATTTTTGATAACCCGTAAAGTAGGGCTAGCCATTTCTTTAGCCTGCTGTCAATTGAATTTACATGTTGTACGTGATACACTTTTTGTTTGACAAACTGCTTTAAATCCGCGCGTATGGCATGGTGTTCAATCTCATTATCAATTGCGAACCCCTTGTAACTAACATGGCTATCACTGCACAGTATTGTTTCCTTCGAAACTATATTGACCCCAATTAAATGTTAGCACTTTTTAAGCTTAAATTTACATTATGGTAAAGCGAAAGAGTGCA
>JARGFP010000105.1 GCA_029210585.1 Bacteroidales bacterium | reverse complement strand
ACGGTAAAAGAACAAGGTATATTGGTATCGGACTATCTCAAGGACCTTGAACAGAATGACTGGGAAGAAATAAAGGTTCGTAAAACTGCGAAAGGCACATTACGGGGATTGTATCATTTTGTCAGGGTGTATATCTGGAATAAGCAGGTGAATCTGATTGAAGAGAGGATGCTAATTATCAGAAGGATACGCACCAGGTCAGGTGAAGAGATCAAATACTCCTTTACTAATGCTGATTTGGCTCAGTATACTCCCAGGGCACTTGCATATATGCAGGCACAAAGATTTTTCATTGAACATTGCATCAAGGAATCGAAATACATCCTGGGGATGGATCAGTTCCAAACGCGAAAATGGATGGCATGGCACCACCAGGTTGCATTAAATATTATGACCATGTGCTTTATGTTAAAAGAGAAACTGCTGTGCTTTAATGACATACCGTTATTATCAGCACGTGATATCAGAGATTGGTTGTGCTATAATATGATGAAAGAAATGACAGAAACAGATGTATTAAACTTGATGTATAACCGACACAGACGACGACAACAGGCGATAAATAGCTGTTATTTAAAAGAATACCTTAATGTGTCAAAGTAGAA
>JARGFP010000104.1 GCA_029210585.1 Bacteroidales bacterium | reverse complement strand
GTCGCACCCCGCTGGGGTGCGTGGATTGAAACTATTGATAAGTTAAATAGATATATCACTATTAAGTCGCACCCCGCTGGGGTGCGTGGATTGAAACTGTTCAGGGCACGGATGCGTATGACCATAAGGATGTCGCACCCCGCTGGGGTGCGTGGATTGAAACAATTCAACTATTTCAGGGATGAAGAATTGATTAATATAAAGTACAGGGATGGTCATAAGAATTTTAAATTATTCAAAGATGCTGAATTGATTCCCTATAATTTGGATGGGATTAAAACCTCTGAAGATGTAATTATTGTAGAGGGAGAGATGGATGCGCTTACTTTGTGGGAGTGTGGGTTTCATCATGTGATAAGCGTTCCTAATGGTGCGAATTTCGATTGGCTAAATAATTCGATTGATTATTTTGAAGATAAAAAACGGATTATATTAGCAACCGATGCAGATATACCAGGAGTTAAGTTGCGAAATGAATTAGCCTCCAGGCTTGGCATAGAACGTTGTTATAAAGTGGATTTTGATTTATGCAAGGATGCTAATGAGTATTTAATTGAGCACGGGAGGGAGAAACTTATTAACATATTAAACCTTCCTATTAGTTTTCCAATCGAGGGG
>JARGFP010000103.1 GCA_029210585.1 Bacteroidales bacterium | reverse complement strand
GGGCGGCTGTTCTGCGATCATTGTGCGAGCGATTATGTCACCCTGCGCCTTGAGGGCTATCTTGGTAAGGTGTCCAAGAAAACTTTTAATTTGCGCAAGCTTCATAGCCGTGTTAGCGATAAGACACATAAATTAAAATTTGAAAATACAGATAGGATATATAAACGACCGATATAGGTGAACATTAAATTTAAAATTTATGAAAATCAAAAAAACAGTATCCAGAGATCCAGCCCCAGTTGGGGTGTACCCGGCAAGGTGCTACAAGATTATGCACATCGGGACCGTTCCGAACAACTATGACGGGACCATGCGTAACACCATTCGTATTGATTGGGAGCTACCAACACTGATGAAGGTGTTTGATATGGACAAAGGCGAACAGCCTCTATCTATTTCTAAGGATTACACTGCCAGTTTTAATGAGAAATCGAATCTTTATAACGATCTATCATCATGGCTTGGTGATCTATCCGGTGTTAATGAGTTTGAGATTGAACAAATACTTGGGCGTGAATGTTATATCAATATTCAGCATAAGACATCTAAGAGCTCAGGTAATACGTACGCTTTTATTGCGGCGATCATGCCACTGCCTCCGGGTTCTGTTTGCCCTCCGCCAATTAATCATCAGTTCATATGGGATTATGTTTCAATCCACGCACCCCAGCGGGGTGCGACTGACAAGCGAAATCGAATTTATCCCCATCGAATGTTTCAATC
>JARGFP010000102.1 GCA_029210585.1 Bacteroidales bacterium | reverse complement strand
CCACCCCCAAGTCCGTAAAGGCTACGACTTGTCGTGTTGTGGATTGATGTAGAATCAAAAGGATATCCACCATGAGGTATTTAATCACAATCACAATAAGTGTTGTGGATTGATGTAGAATCAAAAGGATATCCACCCTCGTCTAGCGTCCCTGCAGCATCAGAGTAGTTGTGGATTGATGTAGAATCAAAAGGATATCCACCACCATAACGGGACTGCCTGACCTGCCAACAGTTGTGGATTGATGTAGAATCAAAAGGATATCCACCCATTGTAGGAGGCTCCAACACCTTGTCAGGGTTGTGGATTGATGTAGAATCAAAAGGATATCCACCTCCCCTGCTCGTGGCTTACCGAGGTGATATGTTGTGGATTGATGTAGAATCAAAAGGATATCCACCGTTTCACAACTCAGAAATCTAAACCTTATAGTTGTGGATTGATGTAGAATCAAAAGGATATTTGTAATATATCAGCACCTCGTTTACATGTTTTTAATTGAGCAATCTATCAGCAGCTCGTTTACATATGATAAAACTATCGTTCAAAATATCTAGCATGGCCCCCCTAGGGGGGCGCGCCTTCTAAGGAAGGCAAAATATCAGCAGTTCATTGACATATTGTTTTTTCAGTCAACAGGCATTACAAATGGAAACACGTGATGGATAATTCCATCCTGTATTACGAGAAGGACGTGTTGATCTATGACTAGCTCTGCAACAACATAGGTAT
>JARGFP010000101.1 GCA_029210585.1 Bacteroidales bacterium | reverse complement strand
ACATACGATGATGGCAACGGCAATACAATAACTCAGAACCAGACGGTGATCGTTGACGATGTCACAGCACCAGTCCCCGATGTTGCTACCCTGCCAACTGTAACGGGTGAATGTTCCGCTACAATAGCAACAGCACCGACAGCCACGGATGCCTGCGCAGGAACGATTACAGGAACCACGTCAGACGCACTGACCTACACCACGCAGGGTACCTACACAGTAACATGGACATACGATGATGGCAACGGCAATACAATAACTCAGAACCAGACGGTGATCGTTGACGATGTCACAGCACCAGTCCCTGATGCTGCTACATTGCCAACTGTCACCGGTGAATGTTCTGGTACAATAGCAACAGCCCCGACAGCCACGGATGCCTGCGCAGGAACGATTACAGGAACCACGTCAGACGCACTGACCTACACCACGCAGGGTACCTACACTCTAACATGGACATACGATGATGGTAACGGCAATATATCGACCCAAACCCAGGATGTAGTAATAGCTGATGTCACTGTTCCAACGATTACAGCACCGTCTGCTTTAACGGTCAGTACTGATGCAGGCAGCTGTGAGGCTACGGGGGTATCACCTGGGACTCCGACGACATCGGATAACTGTGGAGTGGCGAGTGTGACTAATGATGCTCCGGCGACGTTCCCCTCGGGCAGTACAACAGTAACCTGGACAGTGACGGATGTAAACGGACTGAGTAGTACTGCCATGCAGGT
>JARGFP010000100.1 GCA_029210585.1 Bacteroidales bacterium | reverse complement strand
AATCCACGCACCCCAGCGGGGTGCGACTTAAGGCCTATTTTACAACGTTCGACAATAAATGTTTCAATCCACGCACCCCAGCGGGGTGCGACGACTGCCAGTAAGACCCTGCCACCGCTGTATCAAGTTTCAATCCACGCACCCCAGCGGGGTGCGACAAAAATATGAGTTTAGTTGCAACACGTCTGGAGGTTTCAATCCACGCACCCCAGCGGGGTGCGACTTAAAACTTTCAATTATTCATTTAAATAAAAAGTTTCAATCCACGCACCCCAGCGGGGTGCGACGTATCACCACCGGCTGTTGCCTGGACAGAATTTGTTTCAATCCACGCACCCCAGCGGGGTGCGACACCAGTTTATGTGTGTAGCAAGAAAGAAATAAAGTTTCAATCCACGCACCCCAGCGGGGTGCGACGCATGCCAGTAAGACATTGCCACCGCTGTATCAGGTTTCAATCCACGCACCCCAGCGGGGTGCGACAGCCATAGAAGCCAGCCACACCACCTGAGGTGTCCGTTTCAATCCACGCACCCCAGCGGGGTGCGACATAAGTCCCGAATTCTTTGACATGCTGATAACCAGTTTCAATCCACGCACCCCAGCGGGGTGCGACAACGTATTGATGCAACCATTTAATATTACACTGCATATTCCTGCGATTTCGGACACCCGTTCCCGCTGAAAGCGGACAGCCAGTCCTGAGTTATTCGGACACCTGTTCCTGCTGAAAGCGGACACTCAGTCCTGAGTTATCCGGACAGTCGTTCCTGGGCAAAACGGACACCTGTTCAGCACACATTTTCGCAGTCATTTTCATGCCTAAATTTAGTTATTTTTATATTTCTTCCTCATTGATTCTTCTCCATCAAGTTCGATCCTATGTGAACTATGCACCAGCCGATC